>NZ_PPHG01000045.1 GCF_002904295.1 Amycolatopsis sp. CA-128772 | reverse complement strand
GGCCGGAAGCTGCTGCGTCTCGAGGTTCGCAACAGTGAGACGCCGATCGAGAAGAAGCCGTCGTGGATCAAGACGCGGGTGCGGATGGGGCCGGAGTTCACCGAGCTCAAGGGTCTCGTGCGCCGCGAGGGTTTGCACACGGTCTGTGAGGAGGCCGGTTGTCCCAACATCTACGAATGCTGGGAAGACCGGGAAGCGACGTTCCTGATCGGTGGCGACCAGTGCACCCGGCGCTGTGATTTCTGCCAGATCGATACGGGTAAGCCGGCGGCGTTGGACCGTTCCGAGCCGCGGAAGGTTGCGGAGTCGGTGCAGGCCATGGGCTTGCGGTATTCGACGGTCACCGGTGTCGCCCGGGATGACCTCTCCGATGGTGGCGCGTGGCTGTACGCGGAAACTGTTCGGCAGATTCACGCTCTCAACCCCGGGACGGGTGTCGAGCTGTTGATCCCGGACTTCAACGCGGATCCGGAGCAGTTGGCGGAGGTGTTCGGGTCGCGGCCGGAGGTTCTGGCGCACAACGTGGAGACGGTGCCGCGGATTTTCAAGCGCATTCGTCCCGGGTTCCGGTATGCGCGGTCGTTGGAGGTCATCACTGCGGCGCGTGAGGCCGGGTTGGTGACGAAGTCGAATTTGATCTTGGGTATGGGTGAGACGCCGGACGAGGTGGCGCCGGCGATGCAGGATCTGGTGGATGCGGGTTGTGAGATTTTGACGATCACGCAGTATCTGCGTCCCTCGCCGCGGCATCATCCGGTGGATCGGTGGGTGAAGCCGGAGGAGTTCGTGGAGCATTCTCAGGCGGCCGAGGCGATGGGTTTCGCGGGTGTCATGGCGGGGCCGCTGGTGCGCTCGTCCTACCGCGCGGGACGGCTCTACGCCCAGACCAAGGCCCACCGCGGCGAAGTCCTGCCCGAGAACCTGCAGCACCTCACGGCCGAAGGCCCCGCCGCCCAGGAAGCGACGTCGCTGCTGGCCCGGTGACGCACGTCACCCCACCATCCTTAAAGGATCAGTAAAGTGGCGGCATGGCCCTGGTTTCGGACCTCCTCAGCTGGTTGCAGGGACTCCCGGAACCGGGGCTCGTCGCGGCCACCGGCGGCCTGGTGTTCGCCGAGTGCACGATCGGGCTGGGTTTCCTGGCCCCCGGCGAATCCGGGCTGCTCATCGCCGCGACGACGGCGAACACCGTCCCCCGGTTCCTGGTGCTCTGGCTCGTCGTCACCCTCTGCGCGACGGCGGGCGACGCGCTCGGGTACGGCATCGGCCGCCGCTTCGGGCCGCGGCTGCGTGACACGAAACTGATCCGCAAGTACGGCCTCGAAGCCTGGGACAAAGCCACTGCGGTCCTCGAACGCCGGGGCGCCTGGGCGGTCTTCTTCGCCCGGTTCCTGCCGGTGATCCGGACCCTGACGCCGGCGGCGGCCGGGACGTCCGGCCTGCCGTTCCGCCGGTTCCTGCCGGCCGCGGCGGCGGGCGCGTTCTGCTGGTCGCTCGTTCACATCAGCATCGGCGCGGCGCTGGGCGAGGCCGCCAAGCGCATCGAAGGCGCCCTGAACACGGGCGGCCTGATCGTGGTCGGCGCGCTCGCCGCCGTGGCCGTGTTCTTCCTGCTGCGGCTGAAGAAGCGCAAGGCGCCGGCCACGGCCGAGCGGGAGCCCGAACGCGTGCCCTGAGTACTACATTCGGCGTATGAGTCTCGCGGATCTTCCCCGGCCGGTCGGCTTCGTGCTCGGCGGGGGCGGCAGCCTCGGCGCCATGCAGGTCGGCATGCTGCGCGCGCTGACCGAAGCCGGGCTGACGCCGGACATCGTGACCGGCACGTCGGTCGGCTCGCTCAACGCCGCCGTCCTGGCCCGCTCGGGCGAGGACGCACTCCCGCGGCTGCACGACATCTGGGTGCACATGACGCGCGCCGAGGCGTTCCCCGGCGGCGTGTTCAGCCGCGTCCGAACGCTGACGCAGAGCCGGACGCACCTGTTCCCCAACAGCGGCCTGGCCGGCATCATCGCCGACCACCTCGGCGCTTCGACGCGCTTCGAGGACTTGGCGCTGCCGCTCGGCGTCGTCACCACCCAGGTCGACACGGCCGAGCCGCTGCTGATCCGCTCCGGGCGGCTGCTCGGGCCGCTGCTGGCGAGCTGCGCGATCCCGGGGATCTTCCCGCCGGTGGAGCACGAAGGGCGGCTGCTGTACGACGGCGGGCTCGTCGCGAACGTGCCGATGCGGCAGGCGCTGTCGATGGGGGCGAAGTCGCTGGTGGTGCTCGACTGCGCGTTCCCCGGGAAGCTGCCGGGCGCGCCGCGGACGTTCGCCGAGGTGATGATGTTCACCGCGATGATCAGCATGCGGAACCAGGCGGTGCTCGAGGCGCCGGTGGCGGCCGCGCAGGTGCCGGTGCTGTACCTGCCGGGGCCCGCGCCGGTGCGTGTGCACCCCCTCGATTTCGGGCACACGGACGCACTGGCGGAAGAGGCGTACACGGCGGCCAAGGAGTACCTCGGTGAAGTCTCGGTGAGCGGACCGGGTCTGTACGGCGCTCCGGGCCTCGTCATCACGTGATCCACGTCACGCCGATGCACCGATCCGCCGGCAAGAACGTCATCGCTATCGCGTAGTTTTGATGACGAATGCCCGCCGATCCCAATTCCCAAAAAGAGACAATATGCTCCCCAAGAAGATTTTACTTTCGGTGGCCGGAATCCTCGCCGGAGCACTGTTGCTTTCCGCCTGCTCGTCCGGTGACGACGGCGGCACGCCCGGAGGCGGCGCTCCCGCGTCCGGCTCGGCCGGGCCGTCGGAGACGCCGGTCGCGGTGACGTTCGAGCCCGCGGGCGGCACGGCGGTGAACCCGGCGACGCCGATCGTCGTCAAGGCGGCCAACGGGAAGCTCCTCGACGTCACGGTGACCAACGCGGCCAAGGGGAAGACGGTCGCCGGCAAGCTGGCGGACGACGGGTCGAGCTGGACGTCCAGCGAGCCGCTCGGCTACGGCGCGACGTACAAGATCGTCGCGCACGCCCAGGGGTCCAACGGGAAGCCGGTCGAGCAGGACAACCAGATCACCACGCTGTCGCCGAAGAAGCAGGCGAACGCCAACCTGATCCCGGCGCCGTCCGCGGTGGCGAGCACGGGCGTCGGCGTCGGCCAGCCGATCGTGTTCAGCTTCGGCAAGGTCGCGGTGAAGAACAAGGCGGCGGTCGAGAAGGCCCTGACGGTCGAGTCGACGCCGAAGCAGGACGGCGGCTGGTACTGGATCGACGACTCGAACGTCCACTACCGGCCGAAGGAGTACTGGAAGGCCGGCACGACGCTCAAGGTGTCGGCGAAGATCTACGGCCTCGATTTCGGCGGCGGCGTGTTCGGCGCGGAAGACCGCACGGAGACGTACAAGGTGCACGATTCTTGGATCGCGAAGGCGGACGGGAACAGCGAACAGATGCAGATCTTCCACAACGGTCAGATGGTGAAGTCCATGCCGATCTCGATGGGCAAGGACGCCACGCCGACCCACCTGGGCGCGCACGTGATTTCGGACAAGCAGGCGAACTACACGATGGATTCCTGCACGTACGGCGTCTGCCCGCCGGACCCGAAGGCGTACCGGTCCAACGAGAAGTTCTCGGAGCGCATTTCCAACGACGGCGAGTTCGTCCACGAGAACCCGAACAGCGTGGGCCAGCAGGGCAGTTCGAACGTGTCACACGGCTGCATCAACCTGAACGACGCGAACGCCCAGTGGTTCTTCCAGAACATGGGCCTGGGCGACGTCGTGGAGGTCACCAACTCGGGCGGCCCGCAGCTGCCGGTGTGGGACCTGTACGGCGACTGGTCCAAGTCCTGGCCCGACTGGCAAGCCGGCTCCGCCATCAAGTAACCCACCCCTTCCCGCCGGGGGTCTGGAGCTCCGCTCCTGACCCCCTTCTTCATGCCAGCCGCCCCCCTGGGTACGCGACCCGACCCTCCAGCACGGTTGATGCCCTCCCCTTCCCGCCTAGGTCCACAAGCCGCCCCTCAAGCCGACGTGATGCCCCGCCAATCACGGCTGATGCCCTCCCAATCACGCGAGTTCCGCCTTCAATCACGCGAGATGCGGGTCCGATCACGCAAGTTCCGGGCCGAATCACGCCGGTCCCGGGCGCCGTAGGACATCGCCCGTGATTGCAGGGGCATCACTCGAGATCCGGGAGGCATCACGCGTGACTGGAGGGCAACACGGAGCCGGCCGGGTCGCGGCTCGGGTGATCTGGAGCCGGAACTCGCGTGACCAGACCCGGGATTCGCGTGACCAGACCCGGGATTCGCGTGACTGGAGCCGGGTCTCGCGTGAT
>NZ_PPHG01000044.1 GCF_002904295.1 Amycolatopsis sp. CA-128772 | reverse complement strand
CCACACGGCGCCGGGGTGGCTCAGCTTCGCCGGGGTCCGAGGCCATGCGCCGCCGGGGCGACCGGCCCTCGGCCCCATCGAGGTCCGGAGCCGTGCGGCGCTGAGGTGGCTCGCCCTCGCCGGGGTCCGAGGCCATGCGCCGCCGGGGCGACCGGCCCTCAGCCTCATCGAGATCCGGAGCCACGCGGCGCTGAGGTGGCTCGCCCTCGCCAGGGTCCGAGGCCACGCGCCGCCGGGGCGACCGGCCCTCAGCCTCATCGAGATCCGGAGCCGCGCGGCGCCGGGGCGGGCGGCCCTCGGCCTCGCCGGCGCCCGGG
>NZ_PPHG01000043.1 GCF_002904295.1 Amycolatopsis sp. CA-128772 | reverse complement strand
CGCGGCGCTCCTGGGGGTCGACGTCGTCGTCGGTCGGGGGCAGGGTGCCCGGCGGCTCGAGGCGGCGGCGACGGCCGGACGGCGGCGCGTCCCGGCGCGGGTCGTAGGCCGGCGGCTCCGCGGGGCGGGACCGGCGGGAAGGCTGCGGCAGGTCGTACTCGCCGCTGGGTGCCTGCCCGCGCCGCGGCGGCAGCTCATGCTGCCCGCTCGGCGTGCGCCGCTGCTCGGCGGCACGGGGGTCGCGCGGGTCGGCGCGGCGCGGTGCGGGCCGGGACGGCGGCGGGGTGGCCGCTTCCGGCTCGCGCAGTCGCCGGCGCCCGCGTGGGGGCTCGGGTGGCTGCTCGTTCATCGGTCTCCCTCCCGGGCGCGGTGCGCAGCGGCGGCGTCGATCCAGGCCTGCAGGATCTCGACGGCGGCGGCCTGGTCGACCACCGCGCGCTGCTTGCGGCCTTTGACCCCGCGCTGGGAGAGGATGCGGGATGCGGTGACCGTGGTCAGCCGCTCGTCGCCCAGCCGGACCGGCACGGGCGCTATCCGCCCGGCCAGACGCTCAGAATACGCGATGGCCAGCTCGGCCGCCGGTCCCTGGCGGTTGGCCAGCGTTCTCGGCAGGCCCACGATCACCTCGACCACCTCGTGTTCGGTGACGAGGGCGGCCAGCTGGTCCAGATCACTGTCGTCGGTCGCATCGCGGGAGAGGGTAACCAATGGCGACGCCAGCATCGGGGCCGGATCGCTCAGCGCCACCCCGACCCGGACGGATCCGACATCCACGCCGAGCCGGCGGCCCCGGCCCGGATCGCCCACGCCGGGACGGTCCGGGCCGCGGTTTCCGCGGTTAACCAATGCCGGCAATCGCCGCGCGCAGCGCCGTGACCGCGTCGGCCGCGCCGGCCGGGTTCGTGCCACCGCCCTGGGCCATGTCGGGCTTGCCGCCGCCCCGGCCGCCGATCTTTTCGGCGAACGACGGGACGAGCTTGCCCGCGGCGATGCCCTGGTCCTGGGCCGCCTTGGTCGTCGCGACGACGAAGCTCAGCTTCTCGCCAGCCGGCGAGAACAGCGCCACCACGCCCGGCCGCGCGCCGAGCCGGCCGCGGATGTCGGAGGCGAGCGCACGCAGGCCGTTGCCGTCGACGTCCGGGACGACCTCGGCCACCACGGTCACGCCGCCGATTTCCTGCGCCTTGTCGACCAGCGCGCCCGCCGAGCCCAGCACCTGCTGGGTCTTGAGCTGCGCGATCTCCTTCTCGGCGTTCTTCAGCCGGGTCAGGACGTCGTCGATGCGCCCGGGCAGCTGGTCCGACGGCACCTTGAAGGTGTTCGCCAGCTGGGAGACCAGCAGCTGCTCCTTGCGGACGTACTTCAGCGCGTCCGTGCCGACCAGCGCCTCGACGCGGTGCACGCCCGAGCCGATGGACGCGTCGGAGACCAGCTTGACCAGGCCGAGCTGGCCGATCCGGTCGACGTGCGTGCCACCGCAGAGCTCGCGGGAGTAATCGCCCATGTCGACCACGCGGACGTCGTTGCCGTACTTCTCGCCGAACAGCGCGACCGCGCCGAGCTCGAGGGCCTTGTCCTTGGTCGTGGTGAAGCTCTGCACTTCGACGTTGGTCTGCAGGTAGTCGTTGACCTCCTGCTCGACCTCGGTCAGCACGTCCGCCGACACCGAGCCGGGGGTGGTGAAGTCGAACCGCATCCGGCCCGGCGAGTTCAGCGAACCGGCCTGCGCCGCGCGCTTGCCGTACGCGCCGCGGACGGCCGCGTGCACCAGGTGCGTCGCCGAGTGCGAGCGCTCGATGGACAGCCGGCGGTGCGCGTCGACCGAGCCGGTGACCTTGGAGTCCAGGCCGATCTCGCCGTCGACGACCTCGACGCGGTGCACGTACAGCCCCGGGACGATCTTCTGGACGTCCAGGACCTTCAGCTCGACGCCGTCACCGAGCAGCACGCCGGTGTCGGCGACCTGGCCACCGCTCTCGGCGTAGAACGGCGTCCGGTCGAGCACCAGCTCCGCCTTCTTGCCCGCGGAGACGCTGCGGACCGGCTGCCCGTTTTCGAGCAGCGCGACCACCTTGGCCTCGGCCTGCAGGTCGGTGTAGCCGAGGAACTCGGTCTCGCCGTGCTGCTCCAGGACCTTCCGGTACTCCGAGAGGTCGCCGTGGCCGGTCTTGCGGGCCGCCGCGTCCGCCTTCGCGCGGGTCCGCTGCTCGTTCATGAGCGTGCGGAAGCCGTCCTCGTCGACGGTCAGGCCCTGCTCGGCCGCCATCTCGAGGGTGAGGTCGATCGGGAAGCCGTAGGTGTCGTGCAGCTGGAACGCCTTGTCGCCGGCCAGCACGTCGCCGCCGCCGCGCTTGGTCTCCTCGGCCGCCATGTCGAAGATGCGCGAACCGCTCGTCAGGGTCGAGAGGAACGCCTCCTCCTCGATCCGGACGACCTCGTTGATCCGGTCGAAGCCGCTGACGAGCTCGGGGTAGGTCGGGCCCATCGTGTCGCGCACGACCTTCGCGAACTCCTGCAGCACCGGCTCCTGCACGTCCAGCAGGCGCGTGGACCGGACGATGCGGCGCAGCAGGCGGCGCAGGACGTAGCCGCGGCCGTCGTTGCCTGGGGTGACGCCGTCGCCGATCAGCATGACGCCGGTGCGGGCGTGGTCGGCGATGACGCGGAAGCGGACGTCGTCGGCGTGGTTGCTGCCGTAGCGGCGGCCCGAGAACTCCTCCGCGCGGCCGATGACCGGGCGCACGAGGTCGGTCTCGTAGACGTTCTCGACGCCCTGCAGGATGGTCGCCACGCGCTCGACGCCCATGCCGGTGTCGATGTTCTTCTTCGGCAGCTCGCCGATCGGCGGGTGCCCGAGCTTGGGGCTCAGGTCGCCGCGGACGTCCTGCATGAAGACGAGGTTCCAGATCTCGATGTAGCGGTCCTCGTCGGCGACCGGGCCGCCCTCGCGGCCGTACGCCGGGCCGCGGTCGTAGTAGATCTCCGAGCACGGGCCGCCGGGACCGGGCACGCCCATGTCCCAGTAGTTGTCCTTGCCGTCGCGGGCCTGGATGCGCTCGCCGGGCAGGCCGGTGAGCTTGCGCCAGAGACCGGCCGCCTCGGCGTCGTCGTTGTAGACGGTCGCCCAGATGCGCTCGGGGTCGAGGCCGAAGCCGCCTTCGGTCTGGGGCTTGGTGATCAGCTCCCAGGCCGCCTCGATGGCGCCTTCCTTGAAGTAGTCGCCGAAGGAGAAGTTGCCGGCCATCTGGAAGAACGTGTTGTGCCGGGTGGTCTTGCCGACCTCGTCGATGTCCGGCGTGCGCACGCACTTCTGCACGGAGGTCGCGCGCGGGTACGGCGGCGGCGCCTCACCGAGGAAGTACGGCTTGAACTGCACCATGCCGGCGTTGACGAACAGCAGGTTCGGGTCGTCGAGGATCAGCGGCGCGCTGGGCACGCGCGTGTGGCCCCGGCCTTCGAAATGGCGCAGGAAACGATCGGTGATTTCGTGTGTGTCCACGGGTCAGTCCTAATAGCTGTGTGCGGAACGGGATCGGCGGCGGTGACTCCGGCGAAGGGGGTCCGGGCAGGCCCGGATCAGCCCTCCGCCCGGCGAGCTCGCCGGACCGGGCGCCGGGCGGCCGCGTGCCGTCCCTCGGCGCGGGGCGCTGCCACGCCCGACCGCTCCTCGACCATGTCGTGCAGCTCCTGTTCCCGCTCGTTCATGCCCGCACGCACCTCGGCGCCGAACGAACCCACGGCACCCGCCAGCTCGCGCACGGCGTCCCCCAGGTTCGATGCTAACCCGGCCGGAGTGGCCTGACGAGCGGTTTCGGCCGCCTTGCGGGAGAGCACGACCCCGGTGACGACGCCGACGCCGAGCCAGAACAGCCGCTTCATTTCCCGGCCTTCCTGGCGGCCTTGAGGGCGCTCTTCTTCTTGCGCGCCCGGATCGCCTTGGACAGCCCGTAGGACAGCGCCGCGGTCTTGACCAGCGGGCCGCCCAGAGTCGCGGTGAAGACGGACGTCAGCGCGGAGACGTTGCCGGTGACGGCCTGCGCGTTCGCGGTGATCCCGTCCACCCGCTCGAGCTGGGTGTTGACGTGCGTGATGGTCTCGTTCGCGCCGATCAGCAGCGGGTCGGTGTTGCTGTTGGTGCGCTCGATCGCTTCGGTGGCCGCGTCCAGCGTCTTGCCGAGCTTGATCAGCGGGATCGCCAGCAGGACGACCAGCACCACGAATGCTCCTGCGGCGATCAACGCGGCGATCTGCCCTGCCGACACGGGCCCTCCTCGGTTCAGGGGTCGGGATGCCGCCTGAGGTTACCGCCTGGCCGGGTTCCCGACCGTGTCACCCCGCCGGGCCCGGAAAACGCGTCGCTCCCGGCCGCACCGCCGGCCGGCGCTGCGGCCCACGGCAACGACCCGGCCGCCCACTGCCCGCTGCGACCCGCAGCGAGCCGGCGCCCCAGCAGCCCGGCGAACCGGCGAACCTCCTACCGCTCCTTCACCACCGCGCGGTACAGCGCCGCCATGTCCTCGTCGCCGTGGCCCGCCTCGACCGCCGCCTCCAAGTGCGCCAGGACCGCCTTCGCGCCCGCCACGTCGACGTCCTCGCCCGCGGCCTCCACCACCAGCCGGGCGTCCTTCGCCGCCAAGCCGGCCGGGAACGCCGATGGGTACTCGCCGGCCAGCATCGCGCCGCCCTTCGCGTGGGCGTACCCCACGTCCAGGCCGCCGCCCTTGATCGTCTCCAGGAACAGCTGCGGGTCCAGGCCCAGTGCGTGCGCGAGGCCGAGGCTCTCCGCCGTGCCGTTCGTCAGCGCCAGGACCCACGCGTTCATCACCAGCTTCAGGCGGCTGCCCCGGCCCGCCGGGCCGAGCCACTGCGTCTTCACCGCGACCGCGTCGAACACCGGGGTGGCCTTGGGCCTGGCCTCCTCCGGGCCCGAGGCCAGCACCTGCAGCTGCGCCTGCTCCGCGGGCTGGCGCGTGCCCAGCACCGGCGCGTCGATGAACACCACGCCCGCCTTCTCCGCCGTCGCCGCCAGCCGGTCCGTCCAGTCGAGACCGACCGTGCTCATCTGCAGCCACAACGTCCCCGAAGCCGGCGAAGCCGCTTCGAATGCCGAAGCGACCGCGGGGCCGTCGGCCAGCATCGTCACGAGGATGTCGGCGCCGTCGGCCGCGGCGGCCGCCGAATCGGCCACCGTGGCCACGTCGGCGAGGGGCTCGGCCTTTTCGCGGGTCCGGTTCCAGACCCGGACGTCGAGGCCCGCCTTGGCGATGTTGGCCGCCATCGGGGCGCCCATGATCCCGGTTCCGAGAAACGCGACAGTCATGCCGCCATCGTGACCGACACCGGCCGGCCTCGCGCGCTCAGTAGTCGCCGAGGAGGCAGAACGGGTGGCCCGCCGGGTCGGCGTAGACGCGCCAGCCGCGGCCGCCGAGGTCCGGGTCGAGCAGGCGGCCGCCGTGGACCAGGACCTGGTGGTGGGACTCGCGGAGGTCGTCGACCTCGAAGTCGAGGTGGAACTGCTGCGGGTGCGCCGGGTCCGGCCAGTGCGGCGGCCGGTGGTCGAACACCCGCTGGAAGCCCAGGACCAGCCCGTTCACGTGCAGCGTGGACCAGTCCTGATCGACCCGCCACCGTGGGTCGGGCCGGTCCACGTCGCCGCCGAGCAACGCCTGGTAGAAGCGGGCGAGCTCGAGCGGTTCCGGACAGTCCAGGACGATGCACTGCAGCGTCGCGGGCACGGGTACGCCTCCTGCCGTCGCTGCGGCCTTCCCCTGTTCCGGGCCGCTTCGAAGGGGGAAGTTTACGAACCCCGATGATCTTGGCCACGCCAGGCCACCTTCACACCGTGGTCACTGCCCGCGGATCGTCCGGCGCAGTTTCGGGACGCGCTCGGCGAGCGTCCGCTCGGCGCCGCGCTGGGTGGGCTCGTAGTAGTCCCGGCCCACCAGCTCGTCCGGCGGGTACTGCTGCGCCAGCACGCCCTCCGGGACGCCGTGCGGGTAGCGGTAGCCCTGGGCGTTGCCGAGCTTTTTCGCGCCGGCGTAGTGCCCGTCGCGCAGCGGCGGCGGCACCGCGCCGGCCAGCCCGGCCCGGACGTCGGCCAGCGCCGCGTCGATGCTCGTGACGACCGCGTTGGACTTCGGCGCGGTGGCGAGGTGGATGGTCGCCTGGGCCAGCGCGAGCCGGCCTTCCGGCATGCCGATGAACTGCACGGCGTGCGCGGCCGCGACGGCCGCCTGCAGCGCCGTCGGGTCGGCCAGGCCGACGTCCTCGCTCGCGTGCACGACCAGCCGCCGCGCGAGGAACCGCGGGTCCTCCCCCGCCTCGATCATCCGGGCCAGGTAGTGCAGCGCGGCGTCCACATCGGACCCGCGGATCGACTTGATGAAGGCGCTGATCACGTCGTAGTGCTGGTCGCCGTCGCGGTCGTAGCGCACCGCCGCCTTGTCCACTGTGGACTCGACGGTGGCCAGGCCGATCGTCTTCGCCTCGGTGGCCGACGCCGCGTCGGCCGCCGCCTCCAGCGCGGTGAGCGCGCGGCGCGCGTCCCCGCCCGCGAGCCGGACGAGGTGGGCGCGCGCGTCCTCGGTCAGGGTCAGCTCGCCGCCGAGGCCGCGCTCGTCGGCCAGCGCGCGCTCGATCAGCTCCGTGATGTCGGCGTCGGTCAGCGGCCGCAGCTGAAGCACCAGCGACCGCGACAGCAGCGGCGAGACGACGGAGAACGACGGGTTCTCGGTGGTCGCCGCGACCAGCAGCACCGTGCGGTCCTCGACCGCGCCGAGCAGCGCGTCCTGCTGGGTCTTGGAGAACCGGTGCACCTCGTCGATGAACAGGACGGTGTTCTCGGCGTTGTACTGGCGCCGCCGCCGCGCCTCCTCGATCACCCCGCGCACTTCCTTGACGCCGGCCGAGAGCGCCGACATGGCGACGAACCGGCGGCCGGTGGCGATCGAGACGAGGTTGGCCAGCGTCGTCTTGCCCGTGCCGGGCGGGCCGTAGAGCAGCACCGACGCCGGCGCGGCGCCCTCGACCAGCCGCCGCAGCGGGGCGCCTTCGCGCAACAGGTGCTGCTGGCCGACGACCTCGTCGAGCGAGCGCGGCCGCATCCGCACGGCCAGGGGGGAGCTGGCCGGGTCGGCCTGGGGCTCGCCCGCATTCGACGTCGTGCGCTCCGGCGGGGGCGCCACGTCGGTGTTCACGGTGAAGAGCTCGTCCTGTGCCACGAAGAAGACGTTAACCGACCGCACCGACAGAACCGCTTGCCCCGGTCCCCGGATCGGCGCTACCGTCGTACTGACCGGTTGACCGAAAGTGCGAATCCGGTCAACACGTCAAACTCTCAACGAACCAACAGGTGGACGACCGCATGAGCCATCCCAACCGTGAGCGCGCCGACCGGATCCTGGACGCCGCAGGCGAGCTGCTGCTGCGCATGGGCTACCGCAAGGTGGCGGTGGACGACATCGCCCGCGCGGTCGGCATCGGCAAGGGCACCGTCTACCTGCACTGGCGCAACAAGGAGCTGCTGTTCCAGGCGCTGATGATGCGCGAGTCGGCCGACCTGACCGACGAGATCCTGCGGGCGATCGCGGCCGATCCGGCGATGATCCTCCCGCACCGGATGATCCCGGGGTCGTTCCTGGTCACGCACCGCCGTCCGCTGGTGATGGCGATGCTGCGCGGCAACGCCGAGATGTTCGGTTCCCTCGGCGACCTCGCCCTGCACAAGCAGCAGGACGAGCTGCGCGCGCAGTTCGAAGAAACCATGCTGCGGCACGGGCTGATCCGCGCGGACGTGCCGAACCTGAGCTACGCGCTCAGCGCCTCGACACTCGGCTTCTACCTGGGCGACACGCTTTCGCACGAGTTCGAGGACGTTCCCCTCGAAGCGAAGGCGAAGGTGCTCGCCCACCTGATCCGCACCGCGTTCGAACCGCCCGGGGAGCCCGATCCCGGCGCGGTCGCGGAGGTGGCGGCGGAACTGAGCTCGGCGCTCGAGGACCTCGTCTCGGGCTACCGCAACGGGATCTACGCACACGATCCCACCAGGTCACCCGGGTGACTCCCGGGGCCACACAGGGGAAAGGGGCGGAAATGACCACCACACTCGCCGACACCTGGGGCCTGCACCAAGCCCAGTTCTGGCTGCGGGGGAAGCAGCCGGAGAAGCAGGTCGAGTTCGCGGCGGAACTGGGGATGTGGAACGTCTACGGGCACCCGGAGACCGAGGGGATCCTCCGCGACCCGGCGACGTTCTCCTCCGACACGTCCCGCCTGGTACCGAAGGAGATGATGCCGGAGCTGGACGAGGACGCCCTGGCCGCGGGCAGCCTGCTGCAGCTGGACCCGCCGCTGCACAACAAGATGCGCAAGCTGGTCAGCCGCGCGTTCACGCCGAAGGTGGTGGCCGACCTCGAGCCGAGGATCGCCGCGATCACCCACGAGCTGCTCGACGCGGCCCCCGGCGGCGGCCGGCTGGAACTGGTGGCCGACCTGGCCTACCCGCTGCCGGTGATCGTGATCGCCGAGCTGCTGGGCGTCCCGGCGAGCGACCGGTACCTGTTCAAGGGCTGGGTGGACCGCATGTTCGAATCCGCGGACCAGGTTTCGCTGGTGAAGAAGGACGAGAAGCAGGACGAGGCGATCAAGCGGTCCCTGGACGGCCAGAAGGCGCTCATCGACTACCTCGGCGGGCACGTCGACGAGCGGCGCAAGCAGCCGCGGGAAGACCTGCTGACGAAACTGGTCGAGGCGGAGCTGGACGGCGAACGGCTGTCCCGCGCCGAGGTCGTCAACTTCGCCAACATCCTGCTGCTGGCCGGCCACATCACCACCACGATGCTGCTCGGCAACGTGGTGCTGTGCCTGGACACCTTCCCCGAGTGGGACGAGCGGGCGCGCGCGGACCGCTCGCTCGTGCCGCCGGTGATCGAGGAGTCCCTGCGCTACCTCACGCCGTTCGCGGCGGTGGCCCGCACGACGATGCGGGAGGCGGAGGTCGGCGGCGTCACGGTACCGGCGGACCAGATGCTGCTGGTGTGGGTGGCGGCGGCCAACCGGGACGAGCGGGTGTTCACCGACCCGGGCCGGTTCGACCCGCTGCGCGAGGAGAACCCGCACCTGGCGTTCGGCCGCGGCATCCACTTCTGCATCGGCGCGCCGCTCGCGCGGCTGGAAGGCCGGGTCGCGCTGGACGTCCTGTTCGACCGTTACCCGGCGTTGCGCACGATCCCGGGCGAGCCGCCGAAGTTCCAGGTCAACCCGAACATGACGGGCGTGCGCGAGCTGCCGCTCACCACGGGGTGACCCGTTGCGCCCTGGGCGAAATCCCTCGCCCGGGGCGCTGCGCGTGGCCGATGGTGGGGCGGTGAACGTGGCCGTGCTGTCCGACATCCACGGGGTGCTCCCGGCGCTGGAGGCGGTCCTGGCGGAGCCGGACGTCCGGGCCGCGGACCGGATCGTGCTCCTGGGCGACCTGCTGGCCGGGCCGATGCCGGTGGAAACCCTCGAGCGGCTGCAGGAGCTCGGCGACCGCGCGGTGTGGGTCCGCGGCAACGCCGACCGCGAGCTGGCCGAGTCGGCCCGCACCGGCGGTTCGTTCGTCCCGGACCCGATTTTTCCGTGGGCGGCGCGGCAGCTGCGTCCGGCCGACCTGCCGGTGCTGGACGCGTTGCCGCTGACGGTGACGCTGGACGGGGTGCTGTACTGCCACGCGACCCCGCGCAACGACACGGAGATCGTGCTGGTGGACTCGCCGCCGGAGCGCTGGGCGGAGGTGCTGGGGGGCGTGTCCGCGCAGACGGTCGTCTGCGGGCACACGCACATGCAGTTCGCCCGGTTCGCCGACCGGCGGCTGGTCGTGAACCCCGGCAGCGTCGGAATGCCGTACGGGGCCAGGGGCGCGCACTGGGCCCTGCTCGGCGACGGCGTCCGGCTGCGGCGCACGGAGTACGACACCGAGGCGGCGTGCCGGTTCCTTGCCTCGCGGTCGGGTTATCCGGACATCGAGGAGTGGGCGGACTATTTCGTCCGCAACCCGGCTTCGGACGTGGAAGCGTTGCGGGTGTTCAGCGGGCGCGGAACGAGTTCCACATGATGACGGCGGCGTAGGGCAGGAACTCGCGGCCGCGGCGCCACAGCCACGGGATACCCTTGAGCACCAGCCACCCCACGTGCCCCGCGGCGCTCGGCTCGACCCCACCGCTGCAGGTGAGGCTGACCGGCGCCGGCACGTCGAACCCGGCTTCGGCGAGCAGCCCGGTGAAGCCGCTCGCGAGCATCCGGTGGCCGAGTTCGGAGGGGTGCAGCCGGTCGACGCTCCACGACGCCAGGTCGTAGGCACCGGGCAGCCGCGCGAGATCGAGACAGGGCACGCCTTCCCGGGCGACGACCTCATCGATGGCGGCGTTGAGCTCGGCGACGCGGGCGCTGAGGGCGCGTTTCAGGGACGGCGGGAGACGGAAGACCCGGCTGTGGTCGTGGAACCGCACGGGCACGACGGTGGTACCGGCATCCTTGAGCCGCCGGATGACTTCGGTGAGCTCGGCGGCGACCCGCCCGGCCTCGAAGTCGGGCCGCAGGGTGTCGTTCATCCCGGCAACGACCAGGGCGACATCGGGCCGCCGAGCAACGGCGGCGGGCACCTGTTCGGTGAGCACGCACCGCATCCGCGCACCGGCAAAGGAGGGATTGAGGTACCCCTCGCCCCCCACCCCGAGCGCGGCGGCAACGAGCGGCCCGACCCCCCGCCAGCCGCCCCGCCGAGGGAGCGGATCACCCAGCCCGACGGCGGTGGAGTCCCCCAGGACGACCAAGGTCCGGGCGCTCCGCGGCAGCCGCGGAGCGGGCTCGGGAAGTTCGGAAGTGACATCGACGCTCATCACGGTCACGTTGACGACCATCGGCCACGCAGGCTCACGGGCGGTGAGGTCGAGGTAACGCGATCGCTACACGGGGCCTAATTCTTGACGCGGAGCTCACGGGTTCGGCGCAGCTACCTCTGGCCCGCCTCTCCAGCTACCGCCTCCGCCACCTCGGCACTGGGGGGATGGGTCCCGGGCGGGGTGGCTGGGAAGTGGCATGGCCGGAGGGGTGGCATGGCCGGAGGGCTGGTCGGAAACCGGCGTGGCCGAGGCGGCCTCCCCGGCAGCAACACTCCCCTCCGGCCACACCCCCCTGCCGACCCGATACGCAGCCGCCTCAACCATCCGGCGTTCGGGTCGGCGGGGAAAACCCGGCAGGAATCAGGCCGGAGCCCCACTCACCGAAACGCAGGATAAAACGCCAGGTCAGCATGCGGCCCCAGCCGCGCGGCCAAAGCTGCCGCCACCCGCGCCGCGAACTCCGAAACCGCCGCCATCCGGACATACCCGGCATGCTTCGCCAGATCCCGCCACCAAGTCACGAACGCCGCCTCGCGACTGACCGGAGCCGCGTGCCGCGACAGGTTCAACGAGCCCAGCTCCTCGCCCGTGATCAGCCAAACCCTCAGCAGCTCGCTGCTCGTGAGATGCGCCGCCAGTACCTCGTCGTCCGCGAAGGCCGGCCAGATGCCCACCACCTCCGCGCGCCAGGCCGCGATCATCGCCTCGCTCATGCCCGCCGGGAGGGCCAGGGCGTCCGGCCAGCTCGCGAACGGGAGGCGCAGGTGGGCCGCGTCGACCAGGGCCGACCGGACGCAGCCGTACTCGAAGTCGAGGAAGCGGACGCCCTCGCCCGTCACCAGGTTGTTGTCCGGGCTCAGCTCCACCGGGCTGAACGCCCGGAAGCCCGTCGACCGGGAGTGCTCCAGTGCCGTCGTCACCTGGGCGCGGACCTCGTCCGGCACCGGGATGCCCAGGCGCTCCTGGATCAGCGACGGCACCCGCGCGCACAGCTCGTCGACCGCGCCCGAATCGCTCTTCGCCGGGCCGCCGAGCCGGCGCAGCAACGCGTTGAAGTCGGCTTCGCGCCCGGCCGTGCTCGAGTGCAGGCGGCCCAGCGAGCGGGCCCAGGACAGCAGCGCGCGCTCGGCCGCGCGGGAGTCGCGGGCGTAGAGCTTGTCCTCCAGCGTCGGCGTGCGGCCCAGGTCCTCCAGCACCAGCACGCGGTCGCGGCCGTCGTGGGCCAGCAGCTCCGGGCACATGCGCTCGTCCTCGGAGAGCGCCGTGAACAGCTGGTAGCTGACCGCCTCCTGCGCGAACGGGTCGGCCGCGTCCGGCTGCGGGGGATCCGGGTAGTGCTTGATGACCAGCGTGCGCGGCAGCGCGAACGACGACGACACCACCCGCGCGCGGACCACCGTCGCCGGTCCGCTGCCCGCGAGGTCCTCGGGCGCGACCAGGGTGATGGGACTGCCGAACCGGCGCGAGAGAACGGACTCGCCCGCCGCGACCGCCGCGGCGACGGCGAGCTGCTCGGCTCCTGCCCCGACCCCAGCGTCGCCGGTGGAGGAGGTGTCGACTGTCATTGTCACCGACCCTACTCGTGACTGAGCAACCATGACTACTGACATCCGGACAGAAAGGCGCATCCGCCCGGACACGGGTCACCCGCGTGAAAGCGGACGCTTTCCCACCGCTGAACGTTGCCCATTCCGGCGCACGATCAACACAATGGCCGCAGCTGCAACGATTCCGAGAAGGTTGACCAGCAGCTGGCCGACGGACTGGAGGCACCGGCTCCACTCCCCCGCCACGGCCGCGACGACCGCGTACCCCGCGGCCGGCACCGTGGTCACGGAGATGAACACGCCCACCAGCGCGGCCGACTTCGCCGACGTCATGGCGAGCATCCCGGCGGCGCCGGCGAGCATCGCCACCACGAGCGACGGCACCCCGACGGAGAACACGAAGTCGACCTCGTTGTGCTGCTGCAGCTCGAACGCCCGCTCGCCGAAGACGCCGGTCACGCGGACCAGCAGCGCGCCGCCCAGGGTGACCACCATGGCCAGCGGGAAGCCGACGCCCAGGGCGGCCGCGGCCTGCCGGGCCAGCTGCCCGTGCCGCAGCACCAGGCCGACGGCGAGCGCGGCCAGCGGCCCGAACTCCGGCCCGACCACCATCGCGCCGACGATCGTCACGGCGGAGTCGGTGAGCACGCCGACCGCCGCGAGCAGGCAGGCGATGATGAGGAACGCCAGGAACGTCACGTTCAGCCGCGATTCTTCACCCGTGCGGCCCAGCAGCTCCTGCCACACGACGGCGTCCGCGCCCTCGCCCGGCGCCGCCTCTTCCGCCTTGTCGGCGGCGTCGGACAGCGCCGTGTCGAGGGCTTCCAGGGTGATGCCGCCGGTGTGGTCGAGCTCGAGCACGCACAGCGCGTCGATGATCTCGTCCGCCGCCTCGCGCGCGATGTCGGCCTCGACCAGGTCACCCGCCGGCTCCACGGCGGCGCCGCGGTGCACCACCAGGTGCGCCGTGCCGGCGTGCGCCCGCAGGATGTCGAGCGCCTCGGCGGTCTTGTCCGGCGGGCACACGGCCCTGAGGTGCAGCACTAGTTCTGCGGGGCGGCGGCCGGCTTCGCGTCGATCCCGGCTTCCTTGCGCTGCTGCGCGGTGATCGGCGCGGGCGCCGCGGTCAGCGGGTCGTAGCCGCCGCCGGTCTTCGGGAACGCGATCACGTCACGCAGCGAGTCGGCCTTGGCCAGCAGCATGACGATGCGGTCCCAGCCGAACGCGATGCCGCCGTGCGGCGGCGGGCCGAAGGCGAACGCGTCGAGCAGGAAGCCGAACTTCTCCTGCGCTTCCTCGTCGCCGAGGCCCATCAGGTTGAAGACGCGCTTCTGGACGTCGCCGCGGTGGATACGGATCGAGCCGCCGCCGATCTCGTTGCCGTTGCAGACGATGTCGTAGGCGTAGGCCAGCGCGTTGCCCGGGTCCTGCTCGAACTTGTCGATCCACTCGGGGGTCGGCGAGGTGAACGCGTGGTGCACCGCGGTCCACTTGCCGGAGCCGACGGCGACGTCGTCGCCGATGTCCTCGACCGGCGCGAACAGCGGCGCGTCGACGACCCACACGAACGACCAGGCGTTTTCGTCGATCAGGCCGAGCCGCTTGCCGATCTCGTCGCGCGCGGCGCCCAGCAGCGGCTGCGTGCTCGACGCCTTGCCCGCGGAGAAGAAGATGCAGTCGCCCGGCTTGGCGCCCGCCGCGGCGGCGACGTTCTCGCGCTCGGTCTCGGACAGGTTCTTCGCGACCGGGCCGCCGAGCGTGCCGTCCTCGTTGACGAGGATGTACGCGAGGCCGCGCGCGCCGCGCTGCTTGGCCCACTCCTGCCACGCGTCGAGCTGCCGGCGCGGCTGGCCGGCGCCACCGGCCATCACGACCGCCCCGACGTACGGCGCCTGGAACACGCGGAACGGCGTGTCGGCGAAGAAGTCCGTCATGTCGGTGATTTCGAGGTCGAAGCGCAGGTCCGGCTTGTCCGAGCCGTACTTGGCCATCGCCTCGTGGTAGGTGATGCGCGGGATGGGCCGCGGGATCTCGTGCCCGACCAGCTTCCACAGGGCGGAGACGATGTCCTCGCCGAGCTTGATGACGTCGTCCTGCTCGACGAAGCTCATCTCGATGTCGAGCTGGGTGAACTCGGGCTGGCGGTCCGCGCGGAAGTCTTCGTCGCGGTAGCAGCGGGCTATCTGGTAGTACCGCTCCATGCCGCCGACCATGAGCAGCTGCTTGAACAGCTGCGGCGACTGCGGCAGGGCGTACCAGGAGCCGGGCTTGAGCCGGGCCGGGACCAGGAAGTCGCGCGCGCCTTCGGGCGTCGAGCGGGTCATCGTCGGGGTCTCGATCTCGACGAAGTCCTGGGCGTGCAGGACCTCGCGCGCGGCGCGGCTGACCTCGCTGCGCAGCCGCATGGCCGCGGCCGGGCCGCTGCGGCGCAGGTCGAGGTAGCGGTGCTTGAGGCGGATTTCCTCGCCGACGTCGACGCGGTCGTCGATCGGGAACGGCAGCGGCGCGGACTCCGACAGCACCTCGAGCTCGGTCGCGAGGACCTCGATCTCGCCGGTGGGGATCTCGGCGTTCGCGTTGCCCTCGGGACGCTGCGCGACCTCGCCGACGATCTTCACGCAGAACTCCGACCGCAGCGCGTGGGCGCGCTCGGCCATCTCGCCTTCGCGGAAGACGACCTGGGCGACACCGCTGGCGTCACGGAGGTCGATGAAGATGACGCCGCCGTGATCGCGCCGCCGGGCCACCCATCCGGTGAGGGTGACGGTCTGTCCGGCCTGTCCGGCACGCAGGGTGCCGGCTTGGTGAGTGCGGAGCACTGCGACTGCTCTCCTTCGACATGGGTGGTTCTCGCTGCTGAAAGGCTAACGAACCACCCAGCGTACGACGTCGGCAGGCTGCTTCCGCGTGGAGGTCAGAGGACGTACTTGGGCCGGATCTCCAGCGCCGCGACCAGCCGGTGCGCCTGGGCCAGGTAGGCCGGCACCTGGTAGATCCGGCCACCCGGGTTCGCCACCAGCCAGCTCGCCGCCGCCGAAGCCGAGGCGAAGAACGGCTGGCCCGCGCACGCCACCGCGTCCACCCCGTCCAAGCCGAACCCGAGGTCGACCGCCGCGACCACCGCCGACGGCGGGTCGGCCAGCAGGATCGCGTGGGACACCAGCTCGATGCGGATGCGCGTCCCGGTGACCGGGCAGGTCGCCGTCGCGTGCACGCGCTCGCCGGTGGCGATGGCCAGCAGGAACATGTCCACCGTGCCGTCGGGGCCGGCGCCGAGGGTGCCTTCGGCCGGTTCGAGGCGGTGGTGGGCGCCGCGCGGGGCCGGGCCGGTGGAGACCAGGTCGCGGTGCAGCGTGAAGCCGATCAGCTCGACCAGCCGGCGGGCTTCGGCCGGCGGTACGCCGACCGTCGCGGCCAGCCGGTCCACGCCCACCGGGTGCCGGCCGGCCCGCGTCAGCTTCAGGGCGGCCCAGGCGAGCCGGGCGGCCGCGACGCGGTCGGTCTGCGAGGTCGTCACGTCCGGCTCCTTCCGAACTCGATCCCCTCGACGTTAGGCGCCGGTGACACGCCACGACAACGACACGATCGGACATTTTGCCGCAAGCCGCGGACACCGGGCGCGAAAGCGCGCCCGATTGACGCTAACGGCGCAGCGCGTCACCCGGCGTGTCCACAAAGGACCCTCAGAGCAGCCGCAGCTGCTCTGCCGGGACGTCTTCCGGTGCGGCCGACGCCGGGCCGCGCAGGTCGAACCCGGTCTTGGCGTCCAGCCCGTACCGCCGCAGCAGCGGGACGACGCGCTCCGCGAGCCCGGCCCGGTACTCCTTCCGCACGTAACTGCCCCGCGCGTACAGCTCGCGGTACCGCGGGACGAGCTCCGGGCGCGTGCCCGCCAGCCAGCGGCCGAACCACTCCCGCGCGCCGGGGCGCAGGTGCAGCGCGAACGCCGTGACGCTCGACGCGCCGACGTCGGCGAGCTGGGCGAACAGCGCGTCCAGGGCCTCTTCCGAGTCGGTCAGCCACGGCAGCACCGGCGCCACCAGCACCGAACAGGGCAGCCCGGCGTCCCGGGCCTTGCGGACCAGCTCCAGCCGCGCCCGCGGGCTCGGCGTACCGGGCTCGAGGCGGTGCTGCAGCTCTTCGTCGAGCAGCGCGATCGACACGGCGAGCCCCACCGGCACGTCCTGGGCGACGTCCTTCAGCAGCGGCAGGTCCCGCGCCAGCACCGTGCCCTTCGTCAGCACCGACAGCGGCGTGCCGGAGCGCGCCAGCGCCGTGATGATGCCCGGCATCAGCCGGTAGCGGCCCTCGGCGCGCTGGTACGGGTCGGTGTTGGTGCCCATCGCGACGGGCTCGCGCCGCCACGACGGCTTCTTCAGCTGCGCGGCCAGCACCTGCGGCGCGTTGATCTTGACGACCACCTGCGTGTCGAAGTCGTGGCCCGCGTCGAAGTCGAGGTAGGTGTGGGTGTTCCGGGCGAAGCAGTTGTGCGACACCATCCCGTCGGCCACGAAGTCGCCGGTGCCGGTGGTGATGTCGAACAGCGGCAGCTGCAGGCCCAGCGGCTCGATCGCCTCGACGCGCCGACGGCTCGCGCCGATCGCCGCGCCGTCGAGGGACCGTTTCCAGGTGACAGCCGGGTTGCTCACGTGCAGGAAGCGCAGCACCTCGCCGACGCCGCCGAGCAGCCGGATCTCCTGCCGCGTCGGGAACTTCGGCACCTCGTCGAGCTGCCAGGCGAAGCCGAAGCCGGCGAGCGCGGCGGTGAAGGCGTCGGCGATCTCGGGCTCGTCGTGCGCCACCGCGAGGACGCCGCGGCCGTAGCCGCCCGCGAGGTCGAAGACGCCGGCGAGGAACCCGCGCTGCCAGTGGGCGTCCGGATCCGGCGGTACCTTGAGAAAACCGACCGACGCGCCGAAGTCCGGCAGGTACTCCAGCGCCCGCGCGGCGGCGTCCGGTTCCGCGGCGAACCCGCCGGAGCGCAGCATCCCGCAGAGGTACCCGGCCCGGTAGCCGAGCGTCTCGTCCGGGGTCGGGGCGAACCGGCCGACGCCGATCAGCTCGGTGCCCGGCTCCAGGTGCGGCCGCTGTGCGGCGCCGAACTTGCTGCCGGTGACGTGCTTCCAGCCCTTGCTGGTGAGGAACCGGTGGTCACCGCCGGCGACGAGCCGGGTGCCGTCTTCCAGCGTCACGCGGTAGGCGTCGCGAAGCGTGGTCCAGTGGGCTTCGACCCGGGTCGGGACCAGCCGCCGGGCGGCGCCGTGGCCGCGGGTGCCGTAGATCTCGTCGCCGACCTTCAGGTCCGACAGCGCCCGGGTCCGGCCGTCGGCCAGGAGGATCCGGGTGCCGCCTTCGAGGCAGTAGGTACAGGCGTGGGAACAGCCGCGGTAGGGGTTGACGGTCCAGCCGAACGGCACGCCGGAGCCGGCCGGCACCTTGTTCAGCACCGACCGCGCGTGCACCTCGTGAAAGGTGACGCCGTCGAATTCCGGTGACCGCACCGATCGCACCAGGCCTTCCAGCCCGGGCAGTGCCGGTTCACCCTCCCCTGTCCGCTGCCGATCCCATCGCACGCCGCCAGTCGAACATACGTTCTAGACGGGTGTCAAACCGGTTCGGGGCGAGCGGATCACGTGGTGCTGGTGTGACGACTGAGGTGTTACGAGAACCGCTCCAGGGCCCGGATCTTGTTGGTCGCGTCCAAGGCGGCCACTTTGTACGCCTCCGAGAGCGTCGGGTAGTTGAAGACCGCGTCCACCAGGTAGTCGACCGTGCCGCCGCAGCCCATCACCGCCTGTCCGATGTGGACCAGGTCGGTCGCGCCGGTGCCGAACACGTGGACGCCGAGCAGCTTGCGGTCCGCTGTGGACACCAGCAGCTTCAGCATCCCGTAGCTGTCGCCGGTGATCTGGCCGCGCGCCAGCTCGCGGTAGCGGGCGATGCCGACCTCGTAGGGCACCGACGACGACGTCAGCTGGGCCTCGGTCGCGCCGACGTACGAGATCTCCGGGATCGTGTAGATGCCGATCGGCTGCAATGCGCCCAGTTCGTGCGCCGGCTCGCCGAACGCGTGGTAGGCCGCGAGCCGGCCCTGGTCCATCGACGTCGCCGCGAGGGCCGGGAAGCCGATCACGTCGCCGACCGCGTAGATGTGCGGCACCGCCGTCCGGTAGTTCTCGTCGACCACGAGCCGGCCGCGCTCGTCCGCGGCCAGGCCCGCCGCCTCCAGGTTGAGCTCGCCGGTCATGCCCTGGCGGCCGGCCGAGTACATGACGCCGTCGGCCGGGATGCGCTTGCCGCTGACCAGCGTCGTGATGGTCGCGTGGTCGTTCACCGCCACGTCGGCGACCTTCTCGCCGAAGCGGAAGGTGACCCCGAGGTCGCGCAGCTGGAACTTGAGCGACTCGACGATCTCCGGGTCGCAGAAGTCGAGCATGTGGTCGCGCTGCTCGACCACGGTGACGCGCGAGCCGAGCGCGGCGAACATCGACGCGTACTCGATCCCGATCACCCCGGCGCCCACCACGACCAGCGACGACGGGATCTGCTCGAGCCGCAGGAGCTCGTCGGAGTCGAGCACGCGGGCGGCGTCGAAGTCGACGTGGGCCGGCCGCGCGGGCCGGGTCCCGGTCGCGATCACGACGTGGCCGGCCGAAAGGGTGCGCCGGTCGCCGCGGTGGCGGCCTTCGACGACCACGGTGTGCGCGTCGGCGAACGAGCCGGTGCCGTCGATCAGGTCGACGTGGTTGCGCATCAGCTGCGCGCGCACGACCTGGACCTCGCGCCCGACCACGTGCTGGGTCCGCGCCAGCAGGTCGGCGATGGTGATGTCCTGCTTGACCCGGTAGCTCGCGCCGTAGAGCTCCCGCTGGTTCATGCCGGTCAGGTAGAGCACGGCTTCGCGCAGCGTCTTGGACGGGATCGTGCCGGTGTTGACGCACACCCCGCCGACCATGTCGTGCCGGTCGACGACCGCCACCTTCTTGCCGAGCTTCGCCGCCGCGATGGCGGCCTTCTGCCCGCCGGGGCCCGAACCGATGACGATGAGGTCGTACTCGTGCTCGCTCACCCGTCGAGCCTGCGCACCCGGGCGTCCGGGCGCAACCCCTGACCGGTGAAGATCCGCCAAAACCGCCCCCGCGGGGCCGGCGTGGCCGGGCGCTGGGTGAGCGGCCGTCGCCGGCCGTCACCGGGCGCGACCTGTGCCGGCGACACGCCGTCGAGCCGGGTGGGCGCGGTGAGCACCTACCCCGGTGTGCCTCGACCCTCGAACGCCGATCCGAAGCCAGAACACGTCCGTAGCCACAATCGGGCTTCGGGGTGGCGGAGAAACCTCAAGACCGCAGAGAACCACGCCGCCGCTGCCAATCGGTGACCACGTCCAAACCGGACTCGATCTCCTCGGTCAGCAACGCACCCAGCTGGGCAGCGACATCAGCACCCAGCAACTGCCCCACCCGGCCGAACAGGGAAAGAGCTTCCCAAGGCGAAGCCGCCAGCGATCCGACCCGCACCCCCGCCTCGGGCGCCCGCAACCCTTCCTCCAGCCCGAACCGCCCGGCAGCGAGAAGCGCAGCGACGACGAGATGCGGCTGAGCATCCGCCCCGGCGAACCGGAACTCCAGCCGCGGACTGGACGAAGGACCGGCCACCCGCACCGAAGCGGTCCGATCGTCGTACCCCCACCGAACCTCGAGCGGCGAAAACGGCGCGGTCCGCAGCCGGACGTAGCTGTTCCAAGTCGGCGCCCAGACACCCGTCAACGCCCGCGCATCACGAAGCACCCCGGCCAGAAACCCTCCGAGCAGATCCGGCTCCGAACCGTCCACAGCGGACAACGAAAGGTGAATGTGCCCCGAATTGCCCTGCCCGACCTCAGGCGCGGCAAGGTAATCGGCGACCACACCATGACGAGCAGCCACCCGCCGCACAACCACCTGCTGCAGCAGCACATCATCACAGGCAGCCAGAGCGTCCCGGTGACGCAGCACAACCTCGTACTGCCCCGGATGACACTCGGCCCGGGCGCTTTCGGCCCCCAGCCCGGCATCATCCAGCGCGACCCGCAGCTCACCCAGCAGCGGCAACAGCCGTTCGGTGCCACCCAAGGCGTAGTCCACACCGTGCCCGGTCAACGGAGCACCGGCGGCGTCACGGAACACCACCTCGTGCTCGATACCCACCGACGGCACCAGCCCCAGCCCCTCCAGGGCGGCGAGCTGGCCGCGCAGCACCTCACGCGGCGCGAGTTCGGCCGCCACCCCCGACGGCCATTCCGCATCGCACACCACGGCCCAGGTCCGCTCCCCGAGCGGAATCACCGAAGCGGCATCCGGCCGCATCCGCAGGTCCCCGAACCCTTCCAGATACCCGCCCAGCACCCCGGAAACCGGCAGCGGATCCCGCGACGGCGTCCACGCGAAGACGTAACTGCACACCCCGTAGCCCTCGTCGAGCACCGAAGCGGCGAACGGCCCAGCGACCTCGACCGCGGCGAACCGGGCGTGCGGATCGGGCACCAGCAGGAGCAACCGAGCGCCGTCTTCGGCCAGCACCCCCCGCAGCACGGCCGCCCCCGCCACGCCCGCCGCCCGCCGGGCGGCGAGGGACCGCGGCCCGGCCGGCCGCGCGAACGCCGTCACCACGCGCCCCCCGGATCCGCCGAGTGCAGCGGATTCGGCACCCGCCCCCACCGGACGTCGAACTCGTCGTCGCGCTCCACCTTGTCGAAGCCCTGGCCGGCGAAGTGCTCCCGGTTGAGCGTGACCCGCTCGACGTCCGGCGCGAACAGGCGGCAGGCGTCGAAGCGCGCCGCCACCTCCGGGTTCTCGTCCCGGTAGCGGCCGACGACGTCCCGCACCGGCGCCCAGAACTCCGCCCGCGGCAGGCCCAGCTCGTCGAGCAGGACCTCGGCCCAGAACCGGAACTGCCCGGAGAACACCGAGCTGAACAGCGACTGCGCCAGCAGGTGCGCGGGCCAGCGCAGCATGTCGGCCGCGGCCTCGGGCGGGAGGGACGCGTAGCTCTCCAGCTGTTCGTCGAGCAGATCGACCCCCTGCGCGAAGTCCTTGATCAGCACCCGCTGCGGAAATCCGGCGGCATCGACGACGAGGATCAGGTTCTGCCCGTGCGGGCAGAACCCGACACCGTGGCGCAGCAGCCACTGCAGCAACGGCGTGAGCACCAGGTCGAACAACCGCGTCAGCCACGCGATCGCGTCACCGCCGCCGATCAGGTGCGCCAGCACGGAAACACCGTCCGGCCCCCGGTAGGGCAGCGCGGCGAACGAAATCGCGCGCTCCCCCGGCGGCAGCGGCTCACGCCACAGCGCACCCAGCGTTTCGTGGAACCGGTACGGCAGCTCGTCGAGGTGCCCGAACAGCGGGTGCTTGACCGACACGCTCGCGACCTCACCGAGCAGCCCGAACCGGTACTTGCCGGTGAGCAGCGGATCGGCCGCGCTGATCCGGCGCAGCCACGTCGTCACCGACGGCCCGGCCAGCGTGGCCGCCGAGGCGAGCCCGCGGTAGACGAGCGTGTTCCGCACCGAGACCGCGGTCTTGACGTCGTGGCGGCCGGGCGTGCTGACGTTGGCCAGGGTCCGGACGGTCTGGTGCGGCCGGTAGCCGTCCGCGCTTTCGCCGAGGTCGATGACGACTCCGGTGGCGAGCTCGGCGGCGTACAGCGTGCCGACGATCTCGTCGGCCTGCCACGGGTGCACCGGCACCCACACGTAGTCCTCGGGCGCCTTCGCCGCGAACTCCGCCCGCAGCTCGCCGAGTTCGCCGTCCAGCAGCGCGTCCCGGCTGAGCTCGTCGACGCAGCGGAACTCGGCGTGCCCGGGGTGGACGGCGAACCACCGCAGCCGCAGATCGGCCCCGGCCTCCGGCGCGTACCGCGCGCGGTCGACGGCGGAGAACCCGACCCGGCCCTTGTTGAGCACCAGCCGCGGGTGGCCGGTGAGGTGCCCGTCGGCCCGGTTGTACTCCATTGCGGACAGCTCGGCCGCGGTCGGCGCACGGCGCAGCCGGGCGGCCTCGTTCGCGACCGTCGCGGTCAGCTCGGCCAGGACGTCCGCCAGCCGCAGGCCGCTCAGCCCCAGCACCGCGCGGGCGTCGACGACCAGGGTGCGCGGATCGGTCGCGGGTTCCCCGCACCGCCGCGCGCTGCCCGGTTCGACCGTCCAGGCGTCGAAGGCGCCGCGCCGGGCGCGGAACGTGTAGTCCACGCCGTCAGGGAGGTCCAGCCGGTAGCCGTCGCCGTCGCCGACCGGTTCCAGCATGTGCTCGTAGGACAGCTCGCCGAGCATCTTGTGCGTGATCAGGGCGCCGGCCGCGCGCCAGGCGGCCGCCTCGTCGATGCTCACTTCTCCTCCAGGCCGAACGTGGTGAACGCGGTGCGGTCGGGCAGTTCGTGCACGGCCCGGCCGCACACGGCGTTGAGGATGACGGCCGCCCGCCAGGCGCCGAGCCCGAGGTCGGGGGCGCCGGGGCCGTGGGTGTGCCGCTCGGCGTTCTGCACGAACAACGGCCCCGGCACGTCGAGCGCGACGCGGTAGCCGGCGTCGACGACCAGCCGGCCCCGCTGGTCGCGGTGGACGGCTTCGCCCAGCCCGGCCAGCAGCGGCCCGGTCGGCGTCTCCACGTACCCGGTGGCCGCGACGACGGCGGCGGTGCGCACGGTGCCGTTGCGCCCCTGCTGCGCGTGCCGGACGCCGAGTTCGACCTCACCATCCACAGTGGACGCCGAGACGACCTCGACGCCGGGGGTCAGCACCGCGCCGGGCGGTCCGGTGATGCTGCGGCGGTAGAGCTCGTCGTGGATCGCGGCGATCGTTTCGGTGTCGATCCCCTTGTACAGCTGCCACTGCGCCGGAAGGAGCCGGTCTCGGACGGTTTCCGGCAGGCCGTGGAAGTACGCGGTGTAGTCCGGGGTGAACTGCTCCAGCCCGAGTTTCGAGTACTCCATCGGCGCGAACGCCGGCGTGCGCGCCAGCCACCGCAGGCCGTCCACAGTGGAGCGCGACCGCAGCAGGTCGAGGACCACCTCGGCCCCGGACTGCCCGGACCCGACCACCGTGACGCTTTCGGCGGCCAGCAGCGCGTCCCGGTGGGTCAGGTAGTCCGCCGAATGCAGCACGGAAACGTCCGGATCGGCGGCCAGTTCACGCAGCGGCTCCGGCACCGACGGCACCGAGCCGACGCCGAGCACGACGGCGTCGGCGAGCACCGGCTCGGTGCCGGCGACGGTCAGTTCGAACGCCGCTTCGGCGTCGTTCCAGCGGACGCCGGTGACCTCGTGGCCGAACCGGCACGACGGCAGCCGGGCGGCGGCCCAGCGGCCGTAGTCGTCGTATTCGGCGCGCGGCAGGTGGAACCGCTCGGCGAAGTAGAACGGCAGCAGCCGCCCGCGCTCGCGCAGGTAGCTGAGGAAGGAGAACGGGCTCGTCGGGTCGACCAGGGTGACGAGGTCGGCGAGGAACGGGACCTGCAGCGTCGCGCCTTCGACCAGCAGGCCCGGGTGCCAGCGGAACTCCGGGCGCGCGTCGAAGAAGACGGCGTCCAGGCCGTCGACCGGGGCGGCGAGGGCCGCGAGCGAGAGGTTGAAGGGTCCGATCCCGATGCCGGCGAGGTGGTGGCGCCTCACGAAGCGACCGGGCTTTCCCGGCCGGCCGGCAGTTCGGCGCCGGCGGTGGCGGCGATCCGGTCGAGCAGCGGGCGGTAGTCCTCGGCCGTGGTGTGCGGGTGCAGCAGGGTCAGCTTGAGCCACAACCGGTTCTCCCCGCCCGGCCCGGCCGGCAGCGCGGCCCGGCCGATGACGGCGGTGCCGGCTTCGAGCAGGGCGCGGCGGACGCGCGCGACGAGCTCGTCACCCGCCGCCCCGCCCGCCTCGTCGGCGACGACCGGCCGGAGGACCACAGTGGACAGTTCGGGCGCCCCCCAGAGCCGCAGGCCGGGGTGGCCGTCGACGAGCCGGGCGACCTCGGTGGCGGTGGCGCAGCAGCGTTCCACGAGCGCACCGAGCCCGTCGGTGCCGAGCGCGTGCACGGTGACGGCCATCCGGAAGGCGTCGGGCCGCCGCGACGTCCGGATCGACCGGCCGAGCAGGTCGGGCAGCCCGGCTTCGGTGTCGTCGTCGGCGTTGAGGTACTCGGCGCGCACGGTGAGGGCCGCGAGCTCGGCGGCCTCCCGCGCGGCGAAAAGCCCGGCGGCGACCGGCTGCCAGCCGAACTTGTGCAGGTCGAGGGCGACGGAGTCGGCCAGGTCGAGCCCGTCGAGCCGCGGTTTGAGCGATTCGCTGCAGAGGGCCATGCCGCCGTAGGCCGCGTCGACGTGCAGCCGGGCTCCGTGCCGGCGGCAGATCCCGGCGATTTCGGGCAGCGGGTCGAGGGTGCCGGTGTTGGTGGTCCCGGCGGTGGCGACGACGACGGAGTCCGGCGTGAGAACGCCGGCGAGGGCGCCGGGCACCAGGCGATCGCCTGCGCACGGAACGACGATCGGGGCGGGCAGGCCGAGCAGCCAAGCGGCGCGGGCGACGCTGTGGTGGGCGTTGGCGCCGCAGACGGGCTGGGCGCGCGGGTTGCGTTCGCGGGCGAGGAGGAGGCCGAGCAGGTTGGACTCGGTACCCCCGGTGGTGACGACGGCATCGGGGTTTCCCGCGCGGGGGTAACACAACCGGGCGATTCCGGCGGTGAATTCGCGTTCGAGTTCACTGGCGACCGGAGCCTGGTCCCAGGAGTCCATGGAGGGGTTGAGGGCGCTGGCGACCACATCGGCGGCGACCGAGACGGCGAGCGGCGGGCAGTGGAGGTGGGCGGCACAGGCGGGATCACCGGGATCGGCGGAGCCGGCGGCGAGCAGCCGGCTGAGGTGTTCGAGAGCGGCTTCGGCCCCGACGCCGGTCCGCGGCAGGGCGGCCGGCGAGGTCCTTCCGGTGCCGTCGGCGCCCGCCGTCACCTGGCCCAGCTCGCCACGCTCCGCCACCAGGGCCGCCGCCACCGCGGCCGGGCCGCCGGCCGGGACCGGGCCGCCGCGTTCCGCGACGCCCGCGGCCATGGCGCGGAGGGCCACCGGGATCAGCTCGCCGAGCCGGTCCGCGCCGCCCTCGCCACCGGCCAGCCCGTCTGCCCGCATGTGCCCCGCCTTCCTTAGGGTTGCCTTGCCTACGCTGAGCAACAGTACGGCGACCGACGGCTGCCTGTCATCCCCTCCCGTCCAGCATGCTCGACCGGGTGGCGGGGACGCGTCGGCCATCGGGAGTAGGTTCACCGCCAGGAGGTGATCGGCGTGCCCGCGACCCGGTGGGACGTCCTGCTGGTGATCGCGGCCGGCGGTGCGCTGGGCAGCCTCGCCCGGTACGGCCTGTCCGTGGCGATCCCGCACGCCCACGGCGAGTTCGCCCTCGCGACGCTGCTCACCAACATCCTCGGCTGCCTGCTCATCGGCGTGCTGATGGCCATCCTGACCACCACCGCGCGCCCCCACCACCTGCTCCGGCCGTTCCTGGGCGTCGGCATCCTCGGCGGCTTCACGACGTTCTCCACGTTCGTGACCGACACCCTCGACGCCGCGACGACCGGGCGCATACTGGCTTCCCTGGCCTACGCCCTGGCCTCCCTGGTGCTGTGCCTGGCCGCGGTCGCCGCCGGCCTCACGGCAACCCGAGCTGTGCGAAGGGGACGTTGATGGAAGGACCCGCCACCCGCCTGACGATCTACCTCGGCGAAGACGACCACTGGCACCACAAGCCCCTTTTCCACGAGATCGTCCGCCGGGCGCGCGACGCCGGGCTCGCGGGCGCCTCGGTCCTGCGCGGCGTCGAGGGCTACGGCGCGTCGTCGCTGATCCACACGACGCGGATCCTGTCACTGTCGGAGGACCTGCCGGTGGTGATCGTGATCATCGACGAAGAGGCGAAGCTGCGGGCGTTCCTGCCGCAACTGGACGAGCTGATCGGCGAGGGCCTGGTGACGCTCGACCAGGTCGAGGTGGTCCGCTACGTGGGGCGGCCGGAGTGACGCCGGTCCTGGTGGCCCTGGGCGGCGCGGCGGGCTCGGTCCTGCGCTACCTGACCGACCGCCGGGTCCAGCAGTGGCGCGACTCGCCGTTCCCGTTCGGGACGCTGACGGTCAACGTGGCGGGCTCGTTCGTCCTGGGGTTCCTCAGCGGCTGGCTGCTGCACGGCGCGGAGCCGTCGTCGGTGCGCGCGCTGGTGGCGGTGGGCTTCTGCGGCGGCCTGACGACGTTCTCGACGTTCGGCTACGAGACGGTCCGGCTGTTCCTGGAGAAGACGCGGCTGTACGCGGTGCTGAACGTGGTGGTGACGGCGGTGGCGGGCCTGGCCGCGGGCGCCGCCGGGCTCGCGCTGGCCACCGCGGTCTTCGGTTAGCGGTCCGGCCCCTGTGTCCGTCACGATCCGCTATCGCCTTTAACACCTCGCTACGGTGTGGCGACTTGGGTGGCATGGAAAAACGCACCCGGCGAAGGCGGCTCTCGAAACGCGCTCGCACCACAGCGATCCGGTGGGCCATTGCGCTGGCGGTGGCCACCGTGGGAGTTGCGGTCGTCGTGACAGTGGAGAGCCTGCAACAGCACGAGGCCGCGCAGGCAGCCGAATCCACGCCGGACTGCACTCCCGACGAATTCCCGCGCGCCACCGTAACCGTGCGGGCCGCGGTCGAGGCGGACAACGTCGACTACCCGCGGATCAGCAGCGACGTGGTGATCCACGCCCCGCGGATGTGGAACCGCGCGGAAGACCTCCTCGGCGATCCCGACCACAGCGACTACCGGTCGGCGCTCCGCTGCCTCCTCGGCGCGGACCAGACCGACTTCCCGCTGTACCGCAGTGAGCCGCCGGCGGTCACGGTCTCGGAGGGGGAGGTGGTCATCCACGACCACGTCTGGACGGAACTGGTGCAGTCGGGCCACGGTGCCGTCGGGATGCTCGACCTGGACATCGAACGGGGCAAACCGTGGCGACTCGCCGTCGTCTCCCGTGGCGGGCTCAGCCGGTCCAGTTCCTGGAACGTCACCATCGCGGCGCCTGCGCACTGGCTGGCCTCTTCCGTCCCGCAACCCTGGCCGCCCCACGACGCCAAGCCGGGCGAGATGACGTGGTTCTACGGGACGACGTCGCCGACGGACGACAAGGTGGAGTTAGCCGTCGCGGAGCTGACTCCGGATGTCCGCGCGACGGTCTACGTCTGGCACGGTTCGACCCTGGGCGACCTCATGGTGCAGGGTGTCGACGCGGTGAGCGCAGCAGCGTTCCCGGCCGTGATCCTGTTGTTCATCCGGCGCATCCGCAGGCACTTGCCCGACGCCGGTGGCAAACTCGCCCGGCGCGCGCGACGGCTCACCGTAGCGGTGCTCATCCTCCAGTTCGCCGGCCTCGGTATCCAGATCACTCGCGCCATCCTCGCCGCGCAGGGCGACCGGGTGCCGGACTGGTCGACCGCCGCTTGGGCGGCCGACATCGCCGTCGGCCTGGCAGTCTTGGTGTTCGCCCGCTGTTCCGGTGTACGGCGGAGGCCGCTGTTCGCTGCGGTGCCGGTACTTCTGGCCACCTTGGCGTTCGGCTGGGTGTTGGGGGACAACGTCGCCTTCACCGGCCGATGGGAGGACTATGCGCTCTTCCTCCGGCTGTGTGAAACCGCGACGGTCTTCGTCGTGATCCTTTTCGCGGTGGCAGGGATCGTCCACGCCCTTCGCTCTCTTACGCGGTCGAACGGCAAACGACCGCGACGCGCTTGGTGGGTCTGGCCGCTGACGTCGGTCGTGACCGGGGCGCTGGTCCTCGAGCGGGTGATCACCACCTGGCACAACGACTCGCTCCAGCAGTGGATCAACGATCCCGGTCCTACCGGCACCCTCCGAGGCGTCTTCCGCTTCACCCTTTGGGGCCTTCCGGGCGCTTGGCAGTGGATACTCGCCGCATTGCCGGCAGTCGCCGTCTACGTTTTGGCTCGGGCCGTGCTCCAGCACAACGGAGATGCCGACCAGTCCACCCTCAGGTACCTGTCAGTGGCACTTTTCGTGGCCGGCCCGGTGATGTGGAGTCTCACGATCTACGGGTTCGACCTTCCTTTCTGGTTGCTCGGAACATTGGTGTATTGGCGGTGCTGCCGGGCGGGGACATCGGTGCTCGATTTCGCTCTCCCCTCGGGTGGCAGGATTCGCGACTACGCGGCCCAGCAAGGCGACGCAGCCGTTCGGCGCGACGCGACGCGATGGCTCAAGCACACCGCCGGACCGGCTGCGCCCCGCCACCCGAAGTTGCCGAAGCAGGTGACGCCGGTCGACGTCGTCCTGGCGCTGGGCCCGGGCAGCACCCCCTACCAGAACATGAAGACCATGGTCAGGTTCTCTTGGTGGCCGGGAGTCGCGGTCGCCGTGACTGTCTACTTCTTCCGCAAGATCGTGAGCGCGGACTTCAGCGCTGCTGCGCCCGATTCGCTCATCCTGCAGTACACCGACGACGTCGTTTGGACGGCAGCGGGCTGGGTATTGGCCGCGGCTGCGATCGGCCTTTACTGGCAGTACCTGCCGGGTAAACGCGGATATGTCAAGGTGCTGCCGCTGGCAGTCGCAAACGCCATCGGTCCCCTCTGCGCGTTCCTGGCGTCGAAGCTCACCGGCGGGACCGGTCATCTGGACGGATTGGTGGACGCCGCCGTGTTCACGATCATCCTGCTCTTGCTGGGACTTGCTATGGACATCCGCACCTTCCGAGAACTCGGCGCAGCGCGGTACCTGACCTTGCGACAGAGCATGGCGGCGTATGGAGTGAGCAATCTGCCGTCCCGGATCACCGCGGCCCTGGCACCGGTTTCGGCGGTCATCGCGCTCGTGTTCACGATCATCGCCGGGCCACAGGCCGAGTCCAAGCCCGCGAATCAGCAACCGTCGCCGGAAACGGCGCAGAACAAGCCGAACACCGGAGTCAAATGACGCGAGGCTCCGCCGGTGAGCACTTCACCGGCGGAGCGGGCCGCTGTCCCCGGTCAGCGCGGCGCCAGGCCGCGCACCTGCTCGAACGGATCCCCGCCCGTCGGCAGCAGCGCGATGACCGGCGTCGTCAGCCCGTTGTCCACATAGGACTGGACCTGCTCCCGGCACGACTCCACGCTGCCGTGGATCACCAGTTCGTCCACCACCGAGTCCGGGATCACCTGGTTCGCCTTCTGCCGGTCCCCGGCCGCCCATGCCTCGTGCATCGGGGCCAGCGCCTCCCCGCGGCCCAGCCACTCGTGGAACGCCGCGTACACCGGCACCGTCAGGTAGCTCGAGATCAGCATCCGCCCCAGGCCGCGCGCCGCCTCCGCGTCCTCCGTCGGGCAGACGAAGATGCGGGCCGCCAGCTCGACGTCCGGACCGACCACCGAGCGCACGCGCGGCACGTCCGAGGCCGCCAGCCAGTTGGTGATCGCGCCGTCCGCCTCACGAGCCGCGAGGCGAAGCATGCCCGGGCGCAACGCCGCCAGCATGATCGACGGCGGCGGGTCGGCCGGGCGCTCCAGGCGGAACTTCGACACCGCGAACGTTTCGTACTTCTCGGTGACCTTCTCCCCCGTCAGCGCCGAACGCAGGAAGCGCAGCGTGTCGCGGGAGCGGGCGAAGGGCTCGTCGAACGAAGCCGCGTTCCACTGGGAGACGATCACCGGGGACGAGGCGCCGATGCCGAGGACGAACCGGCCCGGGGCCAGCTCCGCCACCGTCGCCGCCTGCATCGCCAGCAGGCCCGGGCCGCGCGTGTACACCGGGACGATCGCCGTGCCCAGGCGCAGCTGCGGTGCCCACTGCGACGCCAGCACCAGCGGCGTGAACGCGTCCGTGCCCGCCGTCTCGGCCGTCCACGCGTCCGTGTAACCCAGGTCCGGCAGCTGTTCCACCAGCTCGCGGTGCGCCGTCAGCGGCACTCCGGTCAGCGGGATCGTGAGGCCCCAGCGGCTCATGCAGTCTCCTTCTCGACGGCGGAAAGCTCGCGCAGCAGCCAGTCCACCTGCGTGCGCATCAGGTTCTCCGCGACCTCTTCGGCCTGCGGCGTCATGTGGGTGGCCCCGGCCAGCGGCAGGAAGACGTGCGGCCGGCCCTTGGCCAGCAACGCCGACGACAGCCGCAGCGCGTGCGCGACGAACACGTTGTCGTCAGCCAGCCCGTGCACGATCAGCAGCGCCCGGCTCAGCTCGCCCGCGCTCTCGATCAGCGAGTTGTGCGCGTAGCTTTCCGGGTCGTCCTGCGGTGTTCCGAGGTACCGCTCGGTGTAGTGCGTGTCGTAGAGCGACCAGTCGGTGACCGGCGCGCCCGCGACCGCCGCGTGGAAGACGTCCGGACGCCGCAGCACCGCCAGCGCCGACAGGTACCCGCCGTAGGACCAGCCGCGGATCCCCACGCGCTCGGTGTCCAGCTCCGGGAACCGGGAAGCGGCCGCCTGCAGGGCGTCGACCTGGTCCTGCAGCGTGACGTCGGCCAGGCGCCCGTGGATCTCGCGCTCCCACACCGCGCCGCGGCCCGGGGTGCCGCGGCCGTCCGCGACGAGCACCGCGAACCCCTGGTCGGCCAGCCACTGCGACGTCAGGAAGGCGTTGCGGCTCTGCAGGACGCGCTGCGCGTGCGGCCCGCCGTAGGGATCGAGCAGCACCGGCAGCCTGCCCTCGCTCGGCTCGTACCCGCGCGGCAGCAGCAGCGCCGCCCGCAGGCCCCGCTCCCCCAGCGTCAGCCAGGTCAGGTTGGGCACGATGTCCGGGTCCACAGTGGACGACTCGATCGACGCCACCGGTGCGCCGTCGCGCAGCACCGAGACGCGCGGGCCGCTGTGCTCCAGGCTCCACGACGAAAGCACGGTGAGCGCCGCGGAGCCGGCGCCGACGTGCACGCCGTCCACAGTGGACAGGCGACGCACCGAGGAGCCTTCGGTCCGGAAGACGTGGATCTGCGTCGGGTCGTCCTCGGACGCGCTGAACAGGATCTCGGCGCCGACGTCGAGCACGGCCCGCAGCTGCAGCCCGGCCGGGGTGACGGCCTCGCCGCCGACGAACAGCCGGTGGTCGCCGTCGACCATGCCTTCGACGACCAGCCGCCCGTCCGGCGTCCAGGCCGGCACGCCGCCGACGATGTCGATCCAGTGCTGGTCGGCCGCGGTGTGCACGACCGACGTCGAGCCGTCGGTGACCTCCAGGGCGAGGACGTCCATCTTCTTCTGGTCACGCGGCTGTACGGCCAGCAGCGGCGCGCCGCCGGCCGACCAGTGCACCGAGGCGAGGTACTCCCACTCGCCCTGCGCGACGTCGACGCGCGAGCCGTCCAGGCCGAGGACCGCCAGGGAGACGAGGGCGTTCGTGGTGCCCGCGGCCGGGTAGGCGACCACGTTGGCCGGGTGCTGCGGGTTGGCCGGGTCGGCGATGGTCCAGCGCGGGACCGGGCCGCGGTCCGAGCGCTCGGCCAGGATGCTGCGGCCGTCCGGGGCCCACCAGTAACCGCGGGTGCGGTCCATCTCCTCGGCGGCGATGAACTCGGCGAGGCCCCAGGCGATGTCCTCGCCGTCCTCCTCGACCAGCACGCGGTCGTCGCCGGTGGCCAGCTCCAGCACGTGCAGCCGCCGGTCCTGGACGTAGGCGACGTGCGTGCCGGCCGGGCTGGGCCGCGGGTCGATGACCGAGCCGTCGACGCGCAGCGTCACCGCACCCGAAGCGAGGTCCAGGGTGTAGAGCTTGCCCGAGAGCGAGAAGACGGCGACGGTGAAGGCCGCGTCGACGCCGTAGTGGACGACGCCGCCGCCGGTCTCCCGGGCCCGTTCGCGCCGCGCGCGCTCTTCGGCGGGCAGCTCCTCTTCGCCGGGCAGCAGCTCGGCGGCGTCGACGAGCTTCGTCTCGGCGCCGGTCGCCAGGTCGGCCGACCACAGGCTGTGCCGGGGGTCGGTGCCCGACTCCGCGCGCAGGAACAGCACGCGGGAGCCGTCCGGGGCGATCCGGAACTCCTTCGGCGCGCCGAGGGTGAAGCGCTGGGTCCGGGCCTGCTTGCGGAGGAACGGGAGGTCGTCGACATCGGTCACGCCCGCACTCTTCCAGACGATCACGCCGGGGCGCCAACGCCCTTCAGCTTGGCCAGCTCGGCGTCGACGTCGTAGTCCGGCGCCGGGAACCGCGGCTTCAGCTCCGCCAGCGTCTCGATGAGCAGTTCGGCGACGGCCCAGTTGCGGTACCACTTGTGGTCGGCCGGCACCGCATACCAGGGCGCGCCCCCGGTCGAGGTCTTCTCGAAGATGTCGGCGTAGGCCTCCTGGTAGGCGGGCCAGTGCGAGCGCGCCTCGAGGTCGCCGGGGTTGTACTTCCAGCGCTTCTCGGGCGTGTCGAGCCGGGCCTTCAGCCGCTTGAGCTGCTCCTCCGGCGAGATGTGCAGGAACACCTTGACGACGGTGGTCCCGCCGTCGGCCAGGTCCTGCTCGAACGCGTTGATCTCGGCGTAGCGGCGGCGCCGCTCGGCCGCGGTGAGCAGCCCGGACACCCGCGGGACCAGGATGTCCTCGTAGTGCGACCGGTCGAAGACGCCGATCTGGCCGGGGGCGGGCAGCTGCTTGCGGATCCGCCACAGGTATTCGTGCCGCTGCTCGGCCACGGTCGGCTTCTTGAACGCCGCGTACCGGACACCCATCGGGTTGACCAGGCCGAGCACGTGCGAGACGGTGCCGCCCTTGCCGGAGGTGTCCATGCCCTGCAGCACGAGCAGCACCCGCCGGGTGCCCCCGCCGACCCCCTCGGCGTAGAGCGCCTCCTGCAGGGTGGACAGCCGCGCCCCGGCGCTGTCGAGCCCGGCGAGCGCCTTGGCTTTCTTCCCGGGCCCGACCGGGGCCGAGCCCGGATCCGGCAGTTCACCCCGGACCCGCAGCGCGTCCCGGACCCGGCTTCCGTCGTCCTTCTTGGCCATCCGGCGAAACTACCCGTTCAGGCGGCACCTTTCCCGGTGAGAGCGTTGCCGGCCACCGCGGCGCCGCAAATCACGCCACGCATCGTTTCGGGGGTGTTAACGCAATATTGCGCAACGAACACCGGGTGAAAGCAACGATTCCCGGCTGAACTCTGCGTGTTCTGCCTCTAACCTGAACGCATGACGACGTTCGCCGGCCGGGAGACCGCCACCCCCACCGCCGCGAGCTTCATCGAGCTCGACGAGCGGTGGAGCACGCACAACTACCACCCGCTGCCCGTCGTGATCGCCGAAGCGTCCGGCGCCTCGGTGACCGACGTCGAGGGCCGCTCCTACCTCGACTTCCTGTCCGGCTACTCGGCCCTGAACTTCGGCCACCGCCACCCGGACCTGATCGCCGCCGCCGTGGCGCAGCTCGGGCGCGTCACGCTGACGTCGCGGGCGTTCCACCACGACCAGCTGGGCCTGTTCTGCCGCGAGCTGGCCGAGCTGACCGGCACCGAGCTGGTGCTGCCGATGAACTCCGGCGCCGAGGCCGTCGAGTCCGCGGTCAAGGTGGCCCGCAAGTGGGCGCACCGGGTCAAGGGCGTGCCGGACGGCACCGCCGAGATCATCGTCGCCGGCTCGAACTTCCACGGCCGGACCACCACGATCGTGTCGTTCTCCACCGACGAGACCGCCCGCGCCGACTTCGGCCCGTTCACGCCGGGCTTCGTCACGGTGAAGTACGGCGACGCGGCCGCGCTGCGCGACGCGATCACCCCGCGCACCGCCGCGGTGCTGCTGGAGCCGGTGCAGGGCGAGGCCGGCGTCATCGTGCCGCCCGGGGGCTACTTCGCCGACGTCCGCCAAGCCTGCGACGAGCACGGCGTGCTGCTGATCGCCGACGAGATCCAGTCCGGGCTGGCCCGCACCGGGACCGTGCTGGCGCTGGACCACGAGGGCGTCCGCGCGGACGTCTACACCCTCGGCAAGGCCCTCGGCGGCGGCATCCTGCCGGTGTCCGCGGTGGTCGGCCGCCAGGACGTGCTGGGCGTGCTGAAGCCGGGCGAGCACGGCTCGACCTTCGGCGGCAACCCGCTGGCCTGCGCGGTCGGGCGGGCCGTCGTCAAGCTGCTGGAGACGGGCGAGTTCCAGCAGCGTTCGACCGAGCTCGGCGCCCACCTGCACGCCCGGCTGAACGCGCTGGTCGGGACCGGGCTGTCCGAGGTCCGCGGCCGCGGGCTGTGGGCGGGCATCGACATCGCCCCCGGCGGGCCGTCGGGGCGCGAGGCGTCGGTGGCGCTGTCCGCGCGGGGCGTCCTGTGCAAGGAAACCCACGAGCGCACCCTGCGCGTCGCCCCGCCGCTGGTCATCACCCGCGAGGAGCTGGACCGCGGCATCGACGCGATCGCCGAGGTGATCCGCCCCTAGAACCACCCGGACGCCGCCGGGTGAGCCTCCCGCCCCGGCGGCGTCCGGGAGCACAACGTCCGCTTCGGACGTTGTGCCCGGTATGGGAGCAGGGGAACGCCCGCTGGCGGGCACCGACGACGGCACACCGGCCGAGCTGTACGAGCGGGGGAAGCGGCTGCGGGAGAAGGTCCCGGTGACCGCGCACGACCACGAGGCCGCCGGTGCGGGCCGGCCGAGCGCGGAGCAGTACTTCGAGGCGAGCAACGCCGGGCGGCTGCCCGAGCTGATCGAGCTGCGGCGGGAACGCATGCTCGCGTCGCCGTTCACGTTCTTCCGCGGCGCGGCCGGGCTGATGGGCGCCGACCTCGCCGGCACGCCGTCCTCCGGGGTCACCGCGCAGCTCTGCGGCGACGCCCACGCGGCGAACTTCGGGCTCTACGGCACGCCCGAGGGCAGGATCGTGATGGACATCAACGACTTCGACGAGACCGTGCCGGGCCCGTGGGAGTGGGACCTCAAGCGGCTCGCGGCCGGCCTCGTGCTCGCCGGCCGCGAAGGCGGCATCCGCGAGTCCGGCTGCCGCGAGGCCGCCGAAGACGCCGTGAAGTCCTACCGCCGGACCATCCGCGCGCTGGCCGAGCTGCCGTTCCTGCGAAGCTGGAACGCGCTGCCGGACTCGTCGGTGCTGTCGAAGGCGCGGGCCGACGAGCTGATCGACGACTTCGCGGACGCCGCCGAGAAGGCCCGCAAGAACGACAGCGCGAAGGTGTCCGCGAAGTGGACCGAGCGCGTCGACGACCACGAGACCGGCCTGGCCCGCCACCGGTTCGTCGCGGACCCGCCGGTGCTGACGCACGTCGACGCGGAAACCGCCGAAGCCGTGGCCGCCGGCCTGGTGTCCTATGTGGACACCCTGCGCGAGTCGCGGCGCACGCTGATCGCGCGGTACCGGCTCGCCGACGTGGCCTTCCGGGTGGTCGGCACCGGCAGCGTCGGCCTGCGCAGCTACGTCGCCCTGCTGCACGGCAACGACGACGAAGACCTGGTGCTGCAGGTGAAGCAGGCGCAGGCGCCCGCGCTGGCGCCGTACCTCGGCCTGCCGGCGGCGGAACACGAAGGCCGCCGGATCGTCGACGGCGCCCGGCTGGTGCAGGCCGAGACCGACATCCTGCTCGGCTGGACCACGATCGGCGGCGTCCCGTTCATCGTCCGGCAGTTCCGGAACCTCAAGGGCGACATCGACCCGGCGGCCCTGGAGAAGGACCACCTCGACGACTACGGCCGGCTGGCCGGCGCGCTGCTCGCCCGGGCCCACACGCGATCGCTGCACCCGAAGCTGCTTTCGGGCTACTTCGCCGACGACTCCGAGCTCGACGAAGCAATGGGCGCGTACGCCGTGCGCTACGCCGACCAGACGGAAGCGGACCACGCCGCCTTCTCGGCGACCTGACCGGACAGGAAGCCGGTCAACTCTGGAGAACGAATTCCCCGCCGTGCTAGATGTTCGTGAACGGGTGACGGCGAGGGAGGCGGCGTGACGGATCTCAGGCGGCGGTCGGTGCTCACCGGGGCGGTCGGGGCGGCCCTGGCCGCGACGGCGGCCCCGGCCCTGGCGACGCCCGGCCGCAAGCGGGCGTTCCGGCTGGGCGTCAACTACACGCCGTCGACGCGCTGGTTCCACCTGTGGGAAGACTGGCGCGAGGACGACCTGCGCCGCGACCTGGGCGACATCGCGGCGCTCGGGCTCGACCACATCCGGATCATGCTGCTGTGGTCGGCCTTCCAGCCGGAACCGGCGCTGGTGAGCGGCGAAAAGCTCGACCGGCTGCACCGGTTCCTGGACCTCGCGGGCGCGGCCGGGCTGGACGTCGAGGTGACGGTGTTCAACGGCCACATCTCGGCCCGCTACTGGACGCCGAACTGGCTGCAGACGACCCCGGAGCCGGTCAACTGGTTCACCGATCCCGCGGCCCTCGACGCGCAGCGCGCGCTGCTGACGGCCCTGGCGGCCCGGATCGGCGGGCACCCGCGGTTCCTCGGCTTCGACCTGTCGAACGAGCCGTACTACTACTGGGACTCCTACGCCGGCCTGCCGGTGACCCCGCAGCAGGCCGACGCCTGGGCCCGGACCTTGTGCGCCACGGCCGAGGAGGTAGCGCCCGGCAAGGCGCACACGGTCGGCTGCGACCGGGCCCCGTGGGACAACGGCCGCTACTTCACCCGCGCCGGCCTCGCGGACGCCGGCACCGTGGTCGCGATCCACCCGTGGACATCGTTCTCCGGCACGCTGAAGACGGACCCGCTCGGCGCGTTCGCCACGCACAACGCGGAACGCCTGATCCAGGTGGCCCAGGCGTACGCCACGGACCCGGCGCGCCGGGTGTGGATCCAGGAGGACGGCGCGGCCCCGTCGATCCACTTCAGCGACGCCACGCGCCCGCAGTACGCGGAGTGGCTGTCCCGCTCGATCCGCAACGCGGCTTCCTGCGCGCACACGCTGGGCTTCACGTGGTGGTGTTCGCACGACGTGAACCCGGCGCTGGTCCCGAACCTCAACCCGCTGGAGTACGACCTGGGGCTGTACACGAACGACCGCCGCCTGAAGCCGGCCGGCCAGGCGCTGAAGAACCTGGTGGCGGAGTTCGACCGGACCCCACCGGCCCCCCGGCCACGGACGACGGCGATCGTGGTGCCGGACACCGACCCGACGCGGGGCAACGACAGGTTCTTCGCCTTGGCGGCGGCGGGAACGCGGGTGGCGTTCGTGCTGCAGAGCCGCGCGTCGGACGCGGCTCACCTGCGGGCACGCGGCATCACGGAACTCGTCCAGCCGTGACGAGTGCGGCGACGTCCGCCGCGCAGCCCCAGGCCAGCGTGATGCCCGCTCCCCCGTGCCCGTAGCAGTGCACCACGTCCCCCTCCCGCGCCAACCGCACTTCCCGCCGGAACGGCCGCAACCCCACCAGCGACCGCAGCACCTGCGCCCCCGCCAGCCGCGGCTCCAGCGCCTCGCACCGGCGCAGGATGTCCGCGGTCACGCCGGGGTTCGGGTCGGTGTCGCCGCGGCCCGGCTCCTCCGTTCCGCCGCAGACGACGTGGCCGCCGTGGGGGATCACGTAGGTCACGCCCGGGCCGGTCCCGTCGACCACGAACCCGGGCAGGCCCGGGTCGGCCACGTGTACCACCTGGCCGCCGACCGGGACCATCGAGGCGTCGCCGGCCAGCGGCCCGGCACCGAGCCCGGCCGCGTTGACCACGACATCCGCGTCCAGGCCCGACAACGTGCTCAGGGGCCGGTATTCGACCCGCACGCCCAGCGCGGCCACCCGGGACAGCAGCCAGCCGAGGTACACCGGCGTGTCGACCACGGCCGTCGTGAAGGCCACGCCGTCGCCGTCGCGGACGGGGTCTTCCACCGCCGGGAGCCACCAGGGATCCGGGTCGCCCAGGACGCGCCCGCGGCGGAAGCGCACGCCCGGTGCGTCCTGCCCGCGGAACACCGCGAGGCTCGCCGCGGTCCACCGCACGATCCGCTCGTCGGCCCGCCGGACGGGCGGGTACAGCACCCCGCCGGCCGCCGCCGACGTCGACTCCGCCGGCGGGGCCGCCGCCACGACGGTGACGGTGTGGCCGGCCTCCGCCAGCCGGTACGCACTGCTCAGCCCGACGATCCCGGCCCCGGCGACTGTGACCCGCATCCGCTCCTCCGAAGGTCGGCCCCCTCCGCATGGTGACGCACCGGCGGAACGCGCCGGGCCCGGGGGCCTCGCGCGGGTGAGGACGATCCACCGGGCACCGGAGACACACCGGCATCACCCCGGCCCCCTCGCCCAGGCGACCATCCGGGCGTCCGCCGCCTGCGACCGTGCCGGTCGCCGGCCCGGCCACCCCCGGCGCCACCGACCACCAGCACCACCCAGCACGGCCACCACGCCCCAGCACCGCCACCACGCC
>NZ_PPHG01000042.1 GCF_002904295.1 Amycolatopsis sp. CA-128772 | reverse complement strand
CCCAGCACCACCCAGCACGGCCACCACGCCCCAGCACCGCCACCACGCCCCAGCACCACCCGGCCGGCCACCAGGCCCGGCTACCCTCGCGCAGGTGAGGACGATCCGGGTGCCGGCCGCCGTCTGCGGCCTGCTCGCACTGCTGCTGGGCCTGCCGTTCGCCGGCGGCACCACCCCCGGCGCGGTCGACGGAGCCGCCGCCCGGGCCGTCGGGCACCTGAGCCCCGGCGTGCTGCGGGCGCTCGTCCTGCCCACCGAGCCGTACGTCGTGCTCGCCCTGGGCCTGCTCGCCGTCTTCCTCTGCCTGCGCGCCGGGCGGCGGCTGGAGGCCGCGCTCTGCCTGGCCGTGCCCGTCCTGGCCATCCTGCTGACCAGCTTCCTGCTCAAACCGCTGTACGACCGGTGGAAGAACGGCACCCTCGTCTACCCGAGCGGCCACACCGTCAGCCTGGTCGCGGTGCTGACCGTGCTCGTGCTGGTCACCCGCCGGGTGGTCGTCGTGGTGCTGGCCGCGGTGGCCCTGGTCGCCGCCGCGGCCGGGCTCGTCGGCATGGGCTACCACTACCTCACCGACGTCGCCGGCGGGACGCTGTTCGCCGTCGCGGTCGTGCTGTTCAGCTGGCCGGTGCGGCGTCGCGAGCCAGCGCCGTCAACCGGCTGACCGCGCGCAGGTACTTCTTGCGGTAGCCGCCGTTCACCATCTCCTCGGTGAACAGCGACGGCAACGGCTCACCCGACACCACCAGCGGGACGGCCCGGTCGTAGAGCCGGTCGGCGAAGGCGACCAGCCGCAGCGCCACGTTCTGGTCCGGCGCCGGGTGGGTGCCGCGCAGGTGCACGCGGGTGACGCCGTCCAGCAGCCGCCCGTAGCGCGACGGGTGCAGCGATGCCAGGTGCTCGCACAACGCGTCGAAATCGTCCACAGTGGACCCTTCGTGCGCGGCGGCCGACGCGTCGAGCTCCGCGGCGGAAACCGGCGGCGGGGCGTCCGGCAGGCCGCGGTGGCGGTAGTCCGGGCCGTCGACGCGGACCACACCGAAGCGGGCCGACAGCGTCTGGATCTCGCGCAGGAAGTCCTCGGCGGCGAACCGGCCCTCCCCCAGCTTCTCGGGCAGCGTGTTCGACGTCGCCGCGACGAACACCCCCGCGTCCATCAGCTCCTGCAGCAGCCGGGTGACCAGCGTGGTGTCGCCCGGGTCGTCCAGCTCGAACTCGTCGATGGCCAGGATCCGGTGCTCCGAGAGCCGCCGCACGGCCTCGGCGAAGCCCAGCGCGCCGACCAGGTGGGTCAGCTCGACGAACGTGCCGTACGCCTTGGGCGACGGCGCCGCGTGCCACGTCGAGGCGAGCAGGTGGGTCTTGCCGACGCCGAACCCGCCGTCGAGGTAGAGCCCCATCGGCCCGGCGGGCTCCGACGCCCCGCCGAAGAGCTTGAACCGCTTCTTCTCCCGCCGCGTCCCCACCTTCTCCGCGAACGCCGAGCACGCCTCCACCGCCGCCGCCTGGCTGGGCTCGTCGGGATTCGGGAGGTACGTCCCGAACCGGACGGCGCCGAACCGCGGCGGCGGCACCAGCGCGCCGATCAGCTCGTCGGCGGACAAATCGGGACGGCGGCCGGTCAGGTGCGCGGGCATGGTCCCAGAGCCTATCCGCGCGCCCGGTGCCGGTGAGCGGGCATATCCCCCGGTAGAGACGTGATTCACGGCCATGCTGGGATGATCGGGTGCAGCTTGTGTGGCCCGAACGGACGGGCGAACTGACCGGTTCGGACCTCGAACGGATCTACGCCTACCCCCCAAACCCGGACCGGCCCTGGGTACAGGTCAACTTCGTCGCTTCCGCGGACGGTGCCGTCGAGATCGACACGACGTCCGCCGGGCTGTCGCACGCCGCCGACCGACGGGTCTTCCTGCTCGGCCGCGACCTCGCCGACGTGATCCTGGTCGGCGCCGGGACCGCCCGCGCCGAGGACTACCGCGGCGTCGTCGCGGGCCCGGAACGCCTGGAGCGCAGGCGCCGGCTCGGGTTCACCGGTGTCCCGCCGATCGCCGTCGTGACGCGCACCGCCGACCTCGACCCGGCTTCCCGGCTGTTCACCGAGACCGTCGTCCCACCGATCGTGGTCACCACCGACAGCGCCGACACGCGCGCCCTGGAAGCCGCCGGGGCCGAGGTTTTGCGCGCGGGCGGCGACGACGTCGACCTGCCCCGCGCCCTCGGCCTCCTCGCCGCCCGCGGCCTGCGCCGGATCGACTGCGAAGGCGGGCCCGGGCTGTTCGCCCGGCTCGTCGCCGCCGACCTCGTCGACCAGCTGTGCCTGACCGTCGCGCCACTCCTGGTGGCCGGGACCGCGGGCCGGATCGCCGCGGGTGCCGCGGCCGCCGTGCCGCGCCGGCTCGCCCTGGCCTCGATCCTGGTCGAGGACGGCTTCACGCTCCTGCGCTACCGCCGGGACGCCGGGTGAGCGACGACGCCGAGCTGCTCGCCCGGGCCGCGGACGGCGACGAAACGGCGTTCGGCGCGCTGGTGCGGCAGCACACGCCGCGGATGTACCGGGTCGCGCTGCGGATCACCGGCAGCGCGGCCGAGGCCGAGGACGTCGTACAGGAGGCGTGGCTCGCCGCCTGGCGGTCGCTGCCCGGGTTCCGGCAGGAGTCGGCCGTGTCGACCTGGCTCTACCGCGTCGTCACCAACGGCGCGCTCGCCGTGCTGCGCCGCCGCCGACCGACGGTCTCGCTCGACGACCCGGACCCGCGGTCCACTGTGGACAGCGCGCTGTTCGCCGCGGCGGTGCCCGGCCCGGAAGGCCGGGTCGTGCGGGCCGAAGAGGTCGACGCGGTGCTGCGGGCGGTCGGCCGGCTGGAGGTGTCCCAGCGGGTGCCGCTCGTGCTGCGCGAACTGGAGGGGCTGAGCTACGAAGAGGTCGCCGACGTGCTCGACGTGAACGTCGGTGCCTTGCGTTCCCGGCTGCACCGGGCCAGGGTGGCGCTGCTCGCCGAGTTGAGGGAGCGGTGATGGCCGAGCCAGAGGATCCCGAGTCCGATCCCCGCTGGGACGCCGTGCGTGCCGCGGCCCGGCGCCGGGTGCCGACCCCGCCCGGCCTGGTCGAACGCGTGCTGCGGGCGGTCGCGCGCGGCCGCCGGACGGCCGTCGACGTGCCCGGCGAGGCGGGCCGGCTGCGCGTCACCGAAGGCGTCGTCACCCGGCTGGCCCGGACGATCGCCGCGGAGCGCGCCCCGGACGGCGTGCGGGTCTCGGCCGTCGCGGTCGAGGACGACGTCGTGGAGGTGCTGGTGTCGGTCCGGTTCGGCGTCGTCGCCGACGAAGCCGCCGAAGGGCTGCGGCGGGACGTCACCGCCGAGCTGGCCCGGCAGCTCGGGACCGCCACGACGGTGAACGTGCACGTCGTGGACGTCCATCCAGGGCGGAATTAGCCCGATCGGGCGACATTGCGTGAGGGTGGTGCCCGCCCGGGCATCGTAAGGGCGAGAACCCGCCGCGAGAGGAGCCCGCACGCATGCACCCGGAACGGACCGAGAGCCCCGGCACGGTCACCCCGCTCAACGAAGAGGGCGCCGCCGGCCGCACCACCATCTCGTCGCTGGTGGTGCAGAAGGTCGCCGGCCTCGCCGCCCGCGAGATCGCCGGCGTGCACACCCTCGGCGGCGGCGGGGTGTCGCGCGCGATCGGCGCGCTGCGCGAGCGGATCCCGGGTTCCGGCACGGTCACCACCACCGGCGTGTCGGTGGAGGTCGGCGAGAAGCAGACGGCGGTCGACCTGGACGTCGTCGTGGAGTACGGCGCGCGCATCACCGACGTCGCCCGCGCGGTGCGGCGCAACGTGATCACCGCGGTCGAGCAGATCACCGGCCTCGAGGTGATCGAGGTGAACATCGCGGTCAACGACATCTTCCTGCCGGGCGAGGAAGAAGCCGAACCGACGCGCGTGGAATGACCGGGCCCGACCGGGCGGCCTTCCGGGCGTTCGTCCGCACGCACCACCCCGACGCCGGCGGCGACCCGGCGGTGTTCGCGGCCGGGCTGGCCCGGTTCCGGGAGCCGGCTTCCCGTTACGACGCACCGGTGACGTTCGTGGCCCGCCGGCGCGGGGTGGCGGGCCTGCGCCGGGCGGCCACCCGGGCCGGCCGGCGCCGGGTGACGACGTCCCGCCCGCGCCACCCCCGCGTGGCGGCCCTGCTCGCCCGCTTCCGCCGCCGTCCGCCCCGCGTGCGGTGACCGTCCCGTCCCAGTCCAAGGAGGACACGTGAACGCAACGCAGACCGGGCTACTGGCCGGGCTGATCCTCGGCCTGGCCGCGACCCAGGGGTTCACCGCGTTCCTGGTGACCCTGGCCGTCGGCATCATCGGCCTGGTCGCCGGCCGGGTCCTCGACGGCGAACTCGACCTCGGCGAGCTCTTCGGCAAGGGCCGCGACAAGTGAGCCCCGCCCTGGACGTGCCGCGGGAGCTCGCCGAGCCCGGCGAGCGCGGCACCCTCACCATCGGGCACACGGTGGTCCGCAAGGTCGCCCAGCACGCCGCGGACGGCGTCCCCGGCACCGCGCGGGACGGCAAGAAGGGCGCGAAGGCGAAGGTCGGCGGCCACGACAACGACGTCGACCTCGCGCTCGACCTCGCCCTGCGCTACCCGGCGGCGGTCCGCGCGGTCGTCGGCGACGTGCGCGAGAAGGTGACCGAAGAGGTCGAGCTGCTCACCGGCTACCGCGTCCGGACGCTGGCGGTGACGGTGTCCGCGCTGCTGCCGGACGCGCCGCCGAGGGTGCGGTAGCCGTGCGCCCGTTCGTCCGCATCCTCGCCACCCTGCTCGGCCTGGCCTTCGCGGCGGCCGGGGCGCTGCTCGCCCTGGAGGTCGGCTGGCACTGGTGGCACCCGGGTTCGGCGCCGCTGCTGGTGCCGTGGCCGCGGTGGCAGGCCGGGCTCGCGTCGCTGGGCTGGGACGCCTACGCGGTGCGCGTCGGCGCCGGGGTGGTCGCCGCGGCGGGCCTGGTGCTCATCGCCTGCGCGCTGGCCGCCGGCAACCGCGCGGTCCGGCTGACCGACCCGGCCGACGGCGTGAGCGTCTCGACGTCGCCGCGCTCGCTGGCCCGGCTGGTCGGCCTCACGGTGCGCGCCCAAGACAACGTCGCCGGCGCGTCGGTCACCGCGAGCGCCCGCCGGATCCGCGTCCGCGCCAAGAGCACCCTCGAGAGCGAAGGCGAGCTGCGGCCGCGGCTGCTGGCCACGGTGTCGGCCCTGCTCGACGAGGTCCCGCTGGTGCGGCGGCCGAAGGTCTCGGTCGTCGTCGACTCGCCGAAGGACCGCCGATGAGCCGCTCGACCGCCGAGAAGGCGCTCGCCCGCTCGTACACCGGCGAACGCACGCTGACGTTCCTGGTCGGGCTGCTCGCCCTGCTCGGCGGGGCTCTGGCCCTGGTGGTCGGCTTCGGCTGGCTCGGCGAGTACCGCGGCCGCCGCCCCCTGCTGGACCCGATCGCGACGGGCTGGCTCGCCGGCCACGCGACCCCGGCCCGCATCGCGGCGATCGTGCTGGGGGTGCTGCTGTGCGTCCTCGGGCTCCGGTGGGCAGCGCGCTCCCTGCGCCCGGAACCACGCCCGGACCTGGACCTCGACCGCACCGAGGGCGCGGAACTGGTGGTCACGGCCTCGGCGATCGCCGCCGCGATCCAGGCCGACGCGGAGCAGCTCGACGGCGTCAGCCGGGCCCGGGTCCGCGCGGTCGGCTCGCGCACTTCTCCGGCGTTGCGCATCACGCTGTGGCTGCACGAAGGCACGGACCTGAAGGGTGTCTGGGCGGACCTCGACACGGGGGTGCTGACCAGGGCCCGGGATTCACTCGGCCTGGCGTCGCTGCCCGCCGCGGTCCGCCTGGAGCTCGACACGAGCCCGGCGAAACGCGTGCGCTGAACCGCGGTTTTCCGCAGAATGCGGGGCATGCCCCTACCGCTGCAGCCGCCGCTGAAGCCGATGCTCGCCAAGCCCGCCAAGGCCATTCCGGACTCCGGGGGCCTGCTGTTCGAACCGAAGTGGGACGGCTTCCGCTGCATCGTCTTCCGCGACGGCGACGAGCTCTACCTGCAGTCGCGCGCGGAAAAGCCGCTCAACCGGTACTTCCCCGAGGCCGTTGCGCGGCTGCTGGAGATCCTGCCGCCGCGGGTGGTGCTCGACGGCGAACTCGTCGTCGCCAAGAACGGGCGGCTGGACTTCGATGCCCTCACCGAACGGATCCACCCCGCCGAAAGCCGGATCACGCTGCTGGCCGGCGAACAGCCCGCCGAGTTCGTCGCCTTCGACGTCCTCGCGCTCGGTGACGACCTGCTGCTCGACGAGCCGACGTCCGTGCGCCGGGAACGCCTCACCGAGCTGGCGGGCGACCGGTTCCCGCTCACCCCGGCGACCACCGACCCGGAAACCGCGCGGCACTGGTTCGAGCTGTTCGAGGGCGCCGGCCTGGACGGCGTCATCGGCAAGCCGCTGGACGAGCCGTACACGCCCGGCAAGCGGGCGATGCTCAAGTACAAGCACCTGCGCACCGCCGACTGCGTGCTTGCCGGGCTGCGGTGGCACGTCGACGGCGGCCCGGGCGACCTCGTCGGGTCGTTCCTGCTCGGCCTGCACGACGACAACGGCGTGCTGCACCACGTCGGCACCGTCGGGTCGTTCCCCAAGGACCGCCGCCGCGAGCTGGCCGAGGAGCTGGCGCCGCTGATCACCGACGGCGAGGACCACCCCTGGGGCGGCCGCGCCACCGGCGAGGCCCAGCGCATCCCCGGCGGGATCACCCGCTGGCGCGCCACCGAACACGAATGGGTGCCGCTGCGGCCCGAGCGCGTCGTCGAGGTCGCCTACGAGAACACCGAAGGCGGGATGCCGTCGCGGTTCCGGCACAACGCGCGGTTCGTGCGGTGGCGGCCCGACCGCGAACCCGCGTCGTGCGACTACGGCCAGCTCGACGAGCCGGCCCGCTACGACCTCGACGCCGTCTTCCGCGGCCAGGTCGTGCGGACCCGCTAACCCGCGTCCCACACCGGCCGTGCGAAGCTCGGCCTGCCTTCTGCTCGACGAGACGTGAGGATCCCGCCCGTGCGCCGCCGCCGTACCCGTCTCCTGGCCGCGCTGCTCGCCCTGGCCGCCGCCGCGGGCTGCGCCGCGGGGCCGTCGGTCCGCCCGGCGCTGGTCGAGAACGACGGGAAGACGACCGGCAGCACGCCCACCCGGACCCCCGGGGTGCCGCTGCCGCCGCTGGGCGAGCCGCAGTCGCCGTCGCTGAAGTGGGCCGACTGCGACGACGACACCCGCCAGCGCATCGGCACCCCCGCCGTGCCGGACAGCCTGCACTTCACCTGCGCCCGCGTCACCGCGCCGCTCGACGCGCCCGGCGAGCCGCGGCGGTCGGTGGTGCGGCTGCTGGCGCTGAAGGCCGGCAGCGGCCCGGTGCCGCTGGTGGTGGTCAACGACGTCGACGGCGAACCGGGCAGCGTCTACGCCGCGCGGCTGGCCGCGACCCTGCCACCGGCGTTCCTGGAGAAGTTCTCGCTGATCGGCCTGGACCGGCGCGGCACCGGGCTCTCCGGCGCCGCGCAGTGCGTCCCGCCCGACATCCGGCACGACCTCATCGACGCCGACCCGGCCCAGGGCGGCCTGGGCGACGTGCTGGACGCCGCGCGCAAGGCCGGCCAGCAGTGCGCCATCGAGCTGGACGACTCCCAGACCGCGCTGGACAGCTGGCGCGCCGCGGGCGACCTCGACGAGCTGCGCAAGCAGCTGGGCTTGGAGCGGCTCGCCGCCCTCGGCCACGGCGACGGCTCGAAGGTGCTGGCCGAGTACGCCGTCCGCTTCCCCGCGCAGGTCGGCCGGATGGTCCTCGACGGCGTGCCCGACCCGGGCGCCGACACCGCCGCCGTCCTCGACGCCGTCGCCGCCGGGGCCCAGTCCACTTTGGACGCATTCGCCGCGGACTGCGCGGCGCGGCACTGCGCGCTGGGCGACCCGAAGGCGGCGCTGGCCGCGCTCACCGACCAGCTGCGGCGCACCCCGGCGTCGACGGCCGACGACGTCGCGTTCGGCCCGGGCGTCGCGATGTTCGCCGTCTACTCGGGACTCACGCAGCGCGCGCGGTGGCCGGAGCTGGCCGACGCGCTCACCGCGGCCCGCACCGGGAACGTCGAGCCGCTCGCCGCGTTCGTCTCGCCGGTGCTGCACGACACGCGCGCACAGCCATCGCGGATCGACGCCACGATCGCGACCCGCTGCAACGACAGCCAGACCCGCCTGTCGGCCGACCAGCTCGAGCAGGTCGCCGCCGGGATGCGCGCGAAGTACCCGCAGTTCGGCACGGTCGTCGCCCAGCAGCTGGCCTGGTGCGGTCCGTGGCCGGTGCGGACCGAGCCGCTGCCGGCGCCGGGCGTGCCGGGCGTCCCGCCGATCCTGGTCGCGGCGACCGCGACGGACCCGGTGACACCCCAGGTCGGCAGCACCCGCGCGGCCGACCAGATGCCGTCCGCGGTGACGATCACCTGGCAGGGCGCGGGCCACGGCGCCCTGGGCGCCTCCCCCTGCGTCACCGACGCGGCCCGCGCCTTCCTGATCGACGGCAAGATCCCCGCCGACGGCACCCTCTGCCCCGCCTGACCCGTGCGGGAACCCGGAACTCGCGTGATCAGACCCGTATCCGGCGTGATCAGAGCCGGAACTCGCGTGATTGAGGCCGGAACTCGCGAGTTCCGGCCTCAATCACGCGAATGACGGGCTCGATCACGTGAGTTCCGGGTTCAGTCACGCGGGATACGGGTGTTGAGGCGGGCCGCTTGGCGGGTGAGGTGGTCGACCTCGGCGAGGCTGGACGCCTTGGCCGCGGCCTCCGCGTAGAGCCGAGCCGCGGCCGGCAGGTCGCCGTCGCGCTCGTGGAGGTAGGCCGACACCGCTGTGTGGCGGGGCAGGGCCGGGTCGAGCTCGGCGAGGGCCGCGAGCCCGGCGCGCGGCCCGTCCGCCTCGCCGACGGCCACCGCGCGGTTGAGCCGCACCACCGGGCTGCCGGTGAGGCGGACCAGCTCGTCGTACCACTCGACAATCTGCACCCAGTCGGTCTCCGCGGCGTCCTGGGCGTCGGCGTGCAGGGCCGCGATGGCGGCCTGGGCCTGGAACTCGCCCAGCCGGTCGCGGGCCAGCGCCGCCTGCAGGATCTCCACGCCGGTGGCGATCAGGGCGGTGTCCCACCGGGACCGGTCCTGATCGGCCAGCGGGACCAGGCTGCCGTCCGGCGCCGTCCGGGCGGCGCGCCGGGCGTGGTGCAGCAGCATCAGCGCGAGCAGCCCCGCCACCTCGGGGTGGTCGATCGACGCCGACAGCTGCCGGGTCAGCCGGATGGCCTCGGCGGCCAGGTCGACGTCCCCCGAGTACCCCTCGTTGAAGACCAGGTAGAGCACGCGCAGCACGGTGGCGACATCGCCGGGCTGGTCGAACCGCACCCCCGACACGGTCCGCTTGGCCCGGCTGATGCGCTGCGCCATGGTCGCCTCGGGCACCAGGTACGCCTGCGCGATCTGCCGGGTGGTCAGCCCGCCGACGGCCCGCAGCGTGAGCGCGACCGCCGACGACGGCGTCAGCGACGGGTGCGCGCACAGGAAGTACAGCTGCAGCGTGTCGTCCACGGCCGCCGCGGGCCCGGGCGCCACCTCGGCGTCGACGACGTCCTCCCGGTGGCGGCGCGCGGCGTCGGCGCGGGTCGCGTCGAGGAACTTGCGCCACGCCACGGTGACCAGCCAGCCCTTGGGGTCCCGGGGCGGGTCGGCCGGCCAGCTGCGGAACGCCTCGACCAGCGCCTCCTGGACGGCGTCTTCGGCCGCCGCGAAGTCGGCTCCGCGGCGGACGAGGATCGCCAGGACGCCCGGGGTGAGGCTCCGGAGCAGGGTTTCGTCCACGGTTCAGCCGATCCCCTCGGGCCCGCGGACGCAGCCGGGATCGAACCGCACCTGCGCCCGCTGCCCGTGGCCGTCCGGTGTCCGCGGCATCGCCGTGCCGGACCCGACGCCGGCCGTCAGCTCCCCCGCCACCCCGACGATGCCCCCGTGCTCCAGCCGCGGCCGGACCACCTCGTCCCCGGTCATTCCGTGATGGTGGGCGGCGCGGTCAGGAACGGCCGCAGTTCGAGCCACTCGTGGATCGGCTCCCCGTTCGGGCCGGGTGCGGCCGACAGCTCCGCGGCCAGTTCGAGGGCGCGTTCGTAGCTGTCGACGTCGATCACCGTCCAGCCGGCGATGAGGTCCTTGGTCTCCGGGAACGGGCCGTCGGTGACCGGCGGCCGTCCCTCGCCGTCGTAGCGGACGAACGTCCCCTCCGGGGCGAGGGCCTGGTGCTCGACGAACTCGCCGGTCGCCTGCAGCTTGGCCCCGAAGTCCTGCATGTACTGCACGTGCGCGGTGATCTCTTCCGGCGTCCACCGGTCGATGGGCGCGTCGCAGTTCGCCGGGGCCGGCGCGCCGCGGTAGTGCTTGAGCAGCAGGTACTTGGCCATCGTGGTACTCCCTAGGTGGGTGGGCGACCCATTCTGGCCGCTCGCACCTCGGGGACGGAGCCGGTTCCGGCGTTTCGACATCGCCGCCGGAACTTTTTTCCGGACCTACTGGCGGTAGGACTCCACCTCGGACACCGGGCGGGCCTCGGCCTCGTCCGGGTTCTCGTGGAACTCGGTCTTGGCGCGCCGCTGGCGCAGCAGGTCCCAGCACTGGTCGAGCTGCTGCTCGACCGCGGTGAGGCGGTCCTTGTCGCCGCCGCTCAGCCCCACGCCGACCGAGCGCGACCGGAGCTCGTGCTCCTCCGCGATCAGCTCGTCGATCCGGCCCAGGATCTCGCCGTCGGCCATCAGGTCCTCCTCTTCGCAGGTGCGGTCGGTGCAGACGCTACCCCGGCCCCGGGAATTCCCGCCGGGCCCGGTTCGTTGACCAGGGCATGAGCACCGTTGAGCTGACCGCCGAGAACTTCGACCAGACGGTAACCGACAACGAGTTCGTCCTGATCGACTTCTGGGCGAGCTGGTGCGGGCCGTGCCGCCAGTTCGCGCCGGTCTACGAGAAGTCGTCCGAGAAGCACGAAGACATCGTCTTCGCGAGCGTCGACACCGAAGCGCAGCAGCAGCTCGCGGCCGCCTTCGACGTCCGCTCGATCCCGACGCTGGCCATCATCCGGGACAAGACCCTGATCTACGCCCAGCCGGGCGCGCTGCCCGAAGCCGCGCTCGAAGACCTCATCAAGCAGGCCCGCGACGTCGACATGGACGAGGTCAAGCGCAAGGCCGCCGAAGCCGAGGCCGAACAGGCCTGACCACCACCACACGCCGAAGGCCGCCCCGGGAGTTTCCGGAGCGGCCTTCGGCGTGTCGTCAGGAGCGCGTCGCGAGCCCGCGCAGGAAGAACGCCAGGTTCGCCGGGCGCTCGGCCAGCCGCCGCATGAAGTAGCCGTACCACTCGTCGCCGTAGGGCACGTAGACGCGCATCCGGGCGCCGGACGCGGCGATCCGCTGCTGCTCCTCCGGCCGGATGCCGTAGAGCATCTGGAACTCGTGGTCGTCGTCCTTGCGGCCGTTCTCCTCGGCCAGCGTGGCCGCGATCGCGATCATCCGCGGGTCGTGCGAGGCCACCATCGGGTAGCCCTGGCCGGCCATCAGGACGCGCAGGCAGCGGACGTAGGACTTGTCCACCTCGGCCTTGTCCGCGAAGGCAACCGACTCGGGCTCGGCGTAGGCGCCCTTGCACAGCCGCACCCGGGACCCGGGCCCGGACAGCTCCCGGCAGTCCTGCTCGGTGCGCCGCAGGTAGGCCTGCAGCACCGCGCCGACCCACGGGTACTCGCCGCGCAGCTCGCGCAGGATGCCGAGCGTCGAGTCCGTGGTCGTGTGGTCCTCCATGTCGAGGGTCACGGTGGCACCGACCGCCTCGGCCGCCGCGCAGATCTTCCGCGCGTTCTCCAAGGCGACGTCCTCGCCGTCCGCCGGCAGGAACTGCCCGACCGCCGACAGCTTCACCGAGACGTCCGTGCCCTCGGCCAGGCCCTCCGCGGCCAGCGCCGACAGCACGGCTTCGTAGGCCGCGACGGTCGCCGCCGCCTGCGCGGCGTCGGTGGTGTCCTCGCCCAGGTGGTCGAGGGTGATCCGGCGGCCGTCCGCGGCCAGTTCCCTGGCCACCCGGACGGCGTCGGCGGTCTCGGACCCGGCGACGAACCGGCGCACCACGGATCGCGTGGCGGGCACGGCTTCGACGAGCCGCCGGATGCCCTTCGACCGGGCGGCGGCGAGCAGCGGGGCACGCAACATGGTCGGTCCTCCAGTCTTGAGAGAGCTCAGCCCTGGTGCGGGTAACGCACGCTGGTCGGCGGCACGAACGTCTCCTTGACCGAGCGGGGGCTCGTCCAGCGGAGCAGGTTGAAGATCGAGCCGGCCTTGTCGTTGGTGCCCGAGGCCCGCGCGCCGCCGAACGGCTGCTGGCCGACGACCGCGCCGGTCGGCTTGTCGTTGACGTAGAAGTTGCCCGCGGAGAACTTCAGCGCGTCGGCCGCCTTCGCCACGGCGGTGCGGTCGTTGGCGATCACCGCGCCGGTCAGCGCGTACGCGGCGGAGGAGTCGATCAGCTTCAGGACGTCGTCGAAGCCACCGTCCTCGTAGACGTGCACCGACAGGATCGGGCCGAAGTACTCGGTCGAGAAGATCTCGTGCTTCGGGTTGTCCGAGACGAGGATCGTCGGCTGCACGAAGTAGCCGACGCTGTCGTCGGCGGTGCCGCCGGTGAGGACCTCGACCGAGGCGTCGTTCTTCACGCGGTCGAACAGGTCGGCGTGCTTGGTGAACGCGCGCCGGTCGATGACCGCGCCGCCGAAGTGCGACAGGTCGGTGACGTCGCCGTAGGAGAGGGCCTCGGTCTCGGCGACCAGGCCGTCCTTCAGCTCGTTCCAGACGCTGCGCGGGATGTACGCGCGCGAAGCGGCGGAGCACTTCTGGCCCTGGTACTCGAAGGCGCCGCGGACCAGGGCGGTGCGCAGGACGTCGACGTCGGCGGAGGCGTGCGCGAGCACGAAGTCCTTGCCGCCGGTCTCGCCGACCAGGCGCGGGTAGCCGCGGTAGCCCGCGATGTTCGCGCCGACCGTGCCCCAGAGGTGCTGGAAGGTCGCGGTCGAGCCGGTGAAGTGGATGCCGGCCAGGTCGCGGTGGGTCAGGGCGACCTCGGAGACGGCCTTGCCGTCGCCGGGCAGCAGGTTGATCACGCCCGGCGGCAGGCCGGCCTCTTCGAGCAGCCGCATGGTCAGGTGCGCGGAGAACGACTGCGTCGGCGACGGCTTCCACAGCACGGTGTTGCCCATCAGCGCGGGCGCGGTCGGCAGGTTGCCGGCGATCGCGGTGAAGTTGAACGGCGTGATCGCGTAGACGAAGCCTTCGAGCGGGCGGTGCTCCATCCGGTTCCACACGCCCGGCGAGCTGATCGGCTGCTCGGCGAGGATGCGGCGGCCGAACTCGACGTTGAAGCGCCAGAAGTCGGCGAGCTCGCAGGCGGAGTCGATCTCGGCCTGGGTCGCGGTCTTGGACTGCCCGAGCATGGTGGCGGCGTTGAGCGTGGCGCGCCACTTGCCGGTGAGCAGGTCGGCGGCGCGCAGCAGGATCGCGGCGCGGTCGTCGTAGGACAGCGCGCGCCACTCCGGCGCGGCCTTCGCGGCGGCCGCGATGGCGTCCGTCGCGTCCTGCTGGGTGGCGCTGTGGATGGTGCCGAGGACGTGCTTGTGGTTGTGCGGCTGGACGACGTCGATCTTCTCGCCGCCGCCGGGGCGCTGCTCGCCGCCGATGGTGACGGTCAGGTCGACCGGTTCCGCCTGGCCCAGCCGCTGGAGCGCGCCCTCGAGTTCCGCGCGCTCGGCGCTGCCCGGTGCGTAGGTCAGCACCGGCTCGTTCGTCGGGGCGGGGGTCTGGGTCACGGCGTCCACGGCGGCTCCTCGGCTTTCGGTCCGGATGCCCCGAACGGTAACTCCGGACACGTGCCGAAGACTTGTCCGAACGGCTAATATCGCCCGTGTGGTCTTGTTCGATCGGATAGCTTGAGAATGACCTCGCTACGCCATGTCCTGGCGACGCTGGGCGAGCCGCTCGTCGAGGTCGTCGTGGCCCCGCACGGCCTCGGCGTCGACGTCACCGACGTCGTGATCCTCGACCCCGAGGACCCGCTGGAGGCGTCCCCCGGCGACCTGGTGCTGGTGATCGGCGCCCGCGGCCGGGCGGCGGCGCCGGCGATCCGGGCGGCCGGGCGCGGCGGCGCGGCCGCGGTGGCGGTCAAGGGCGCGACCGGCGCCGACGTCGCCGCCGACGCGGGCGTCGCCCTGCTGACGGTCGGCGCCGAGGCCCGCTGGGAGCAGGTGGAGGCGCTGGCCCGCGGGGTCGTCGAGGCGGGGCGCGCGGGCGGGGAAGCGGCCAGCGGCGAGGTGCTCGGCGACCTGTTCGCCCTGGCGCAGACGATCGCGACGCTCACCGGCGGCCTGGTCAGCATCGAGGACACGGCGAACCGCGTACTCGCGTACTCGCGGGCCGGCGACGAGGTCGACGAGCTGCGGCGGCTGTCGATCCTCGGCCGCGAAGGCCCGGAGCGCTACCTCGCGATGCTCCGCGAATGGGGCGTCTACCAGCGGCTCCGCGCCGGTGAAGGGATCGTGCGGATCGACGAGCGGCCCGAGCTGGGCATCCGCCGTCGCATCGCGGCGGGCATCCACGCGGGCAACCAGCCGCTCGGCACGATCTGGGTCCAGGAGGGCGCCCAGCCGCTCACCGAACGCGCCGAGACGGCCCTGCTCGGCGCGAGCCGCACCCTGGCCCCCCAGCTGATCCGGGCGCGCACGCTGCCGAGCCCGGAGCTGCGGCTGCGCGAGGACCTCCTGGCCAGCCTGCTGGAAGGGCGCCTGGACGCGGAATCCGTCGCCGACGACATCGGCGCCGACCCGGCGCGCCCGGCGCAGGTGCTCGCCTTCGCCCTGGCCCGGTCGGACAACCGGCAGCTACGGCGCGCCGAGCTCGTCCACCTGATCGCCGTGCACACCGCGGCCTACCGCCGCAGCGCGCTGGTGAGCGTGATCGGCGGCCGCGTCTACGCGCTGCTGCCGGACCTGCCCGAACACTCCGACGCGGCCGTGCTGGCGCTGGCGCGCGAGATCGCCGGCACGGCCCGGCGGCACCTGGACGTCCCGGTCCGCGCGGCCCTCGGCGGCGTCGTCCCCCGGCTGTCGGACGCGGCCGCCTCCCGCGGCGACGCCGACCGCGTCCTGGCCGCGATGACGCGCGGGCGCTGGGCCGCCGACGTCGCTTCGCTGGCCGACGTCCGCGCCGAGGTGCTGCTCTCGGAGGTGCTGGCCTACCTGGGTGACCAGCCGCGGATCCGCGACCCGCGGCTGACGGCGCTGGCCGAGCACGACGCCGGGCACGGCGGGATCCTGGTGCCGGCGGTCCTGGCCTGGCTGAACGCGTTCGGCGACGTCCGCGCGGCGGCCCGGGTGCTGAACATCCACCCGAACACGGTCCGCTACCGCGTCCGGCGCGCGGCCGAGATGTCCGGCGTGGACTTCGACGACCCCGCGCAGCGCGTGTTGACGGAGCTGCAACTGCGGCTGTGATCCTGCTAGCTTCGCGCCCGTGGATCTCTTCTCGCACACGTGGGCGGCGTTGCGCCTCGCGGTCGCCGCAGTTCCCGACGCGGCGTTCGCGAAGCCGTCGGGCTGCCGGGGCTGGCTGGTCCGGGACCTGGTGTGCCACCTGGTGATCGACGCGCAGGACGTGCTGATCACCCTGGCGACGCCGGCTCCTTCGGCGGTCACGCACGACGCGGTCACGTACTGGGCGGTGGCTTCCGAGCCACCTTCGGGCGACGACCCGCTCTCGGCCCTGATCGTCCGCCTCGCGGCGGCGTACGAGGACCCGGCGCTTTTGAAGTTCCACCTCGACGACGTCGGCGCGGCGGCGGGCCGCGCGGCCGACCTGGCCGACCCGGGCATGCGGGTGTCGACGCAGGGGATGGTCCTGACGGCGGGTGACTACCTCTCGGCGTACGTGCTGGAGTGGACGCTGCACCACCTGGACCTGGTCACCCACCTGCCGTCGGCCGCCGGGCCGCCCGCCGAGGGCCTGGCCCGGACGCGGGTGATGCTCGAGAAGATCGCCGGGACGGCGTTCCCTGCGTCCTTCTCGGACACCGACGTCCTGCTGGTGGCGACGGGCCGGCGCGCGCCGACGGAGGCGGAGACGGCGGAGCTGGGCGATCTGGTCGCGCGGCTGCCGTTCGTGCTCGGGTGAGGCAGGGCGCCCTGCCCCACCCGAGCTCACATCACGCCTTCACCAGGCTGCACCGGCGCTGTTCCACGTCGATCTGCTCGATGCGGACCGGCAGCCGCGTCCCGGCCGGCGGCACCTCGTCGCTCACCAGAAAGCCGTGGACGCCGTCCGCGACTTCGACGAACGCGCCGAACGGCAGCACCCGGGCCACGACGCCGTCGAGGACGCCGCCCTCGGCGTGGGCCGCTACGAACTCCTGCCACGGGGTCATGCGAATCACCTCCTTCCCGCGCACGTCCCGATCAGGGCGATACGTGCGAGGAGGCGGCGGCCCACGGGGCCGCCCGGAGGTCACGGCACAGCCGGGTACCCCGTCTGCTCACGGCTCGAGGCCGACCCGGCAGTCACGGGAAAAGCCTACCGCCCGGGCGCGGAAACACGCGAACGGTAATTCTCCGACGCGTTGTCCGGGCATCGGGAAATCAGCTCACACGAACGAGCGAAGATCGGTCAGTTCGGCGAGCGCGGCGAAAGAATCGAAACGCGCGGATTGGTCGTGGGCGGCGGTCGTCGCCAGGACTTCGTCGGCACCGGCGGCCGCGACGAGCGCCCCCAGCCGGTCCGCCACCTCAGCCGGCGTGCCGGCGATCTGGCCGTCGAGCGTCTCGTCGAGCCGCCGGCGTTCGCGCTCGGTCATCGGCCCGGCGAGGATGTCGCCGGGCGGGTCCAGGGGCGGGAAGACGCCGTGCGATCGCGAGTGGACCGTCGCCCAGGCTTCGGAGACGAGCAGGCGCCGCGCGGCCGCCGCCGAGTCCGCCACCGCGATCGCCGTCGACACCACGACATACGGCTCGCGCGCCCACTCGCTCGGCCGGAAGCCGTCCCGGTAGCGCGTCACGGCTTCGGCGAGCGCCCGTTCCCCGCGCACCGGCGCGATCACCAGCGGTAGCCCGAGTTCCGCGGCGAGGTCCGCGCCGGAGCCGGTGGCCAGCAGGAACGGCGGCACGCGCAGGCCCTCGGCCGGATAGGCGTGGACACCCGGGTAGGCGTGGTCGCCGGTGAAGAACCCGAGCAGCTCGCGGACCTGCGCCGCGAAGTCGTCGGCGGCTTCGCTGCCGTGCCCCAGCGCGGCCCGCACCCCGCCGGTGAAGCCGACCGACCGCCCGAGTCCCATGTCGATCCGGCCCGGGTGAAGCGCTTCCAGGACACCGAACTGCTCGGCCACGACCAGCGGCCGGTGGTTGGGCAGCATCACGCCCCCGGTCCCGACGCGGATGCGGGTGGTCGCCCCGGCGACAGCGGCGGCCAGTACGGTCGGCGCGGACCCGGCGATCCCGGGCACGCCGTGGTGTTCGGACACCCAGAACCGGTGGTAGCCCAGCCGTTCGAGGCCGGCGGCGAAGGTCACGGTGTCCCGCAGCGCCTGCGCGGGCCCGCGGCCGCGCCGCACCGGCGAGCGGTCGAGCACGGAAAACCTCACGCCGGGTGCAACGCCCGGCGCGCGACGGGATTCCCGTCAGGGCCGCCAGCGCTCGCTGTACTCCGGGTGGTCGGCGTAGGGCAGGGCCAGCAGGCGCAGCGTGAGGCACCAGTTGGAGCCGGCCTCGTCGGCCGGCACGTGGCAGGTCTCACACCAGTATTCGCTGCCGTAGAGCGGAAAGCCGGGGACCTTCTCCGACACCGTGGTGCGGTGGGCGAGCAGGATCCGCCGGGTCGCCTCGATCTCGTTGATCATCTGGTTGACCACGTCGAGTTCGAGGTCGGTGAGCCCGCGGATCTTCTGCTCCACGGCGACCTTCGTCTCGCCGCGGTTCATCGTCTCGCCGGCCTTCGCCTTGTTGACGGCCTGCATGATCAACGCCTGCCGTGCGCCCACACGCGCGGCGAGGAATGCGATCAGGTCGTCCACGCAGGGCCTCCCTCCTCGAACCCGCCCCCCGATGGTCCCGGGGAGTCGTCGATTCGGAACGGCACGTTACGCCGTCGGAGACCAAGATCGTGACACGGAGATCGGCCGTGCAACATTTGTGACCCGAAAGGCGACAGCGAGCGCTTGCGTGATCACTCCGCGTTCCCATTCGTCCTTTCGGCCGAAAGAAATCTTCTCGCCCGATAGCCGATTCGGTGACGACCACCACTTCTGTGCCCGTGGTTACCACTCGAACCGGATCGAGGCCCCTTCGTGTCGCTGCGCAACACCCGGCTCAGCCGCCGCGTCTGTCACCGCAGTGCACAACCACGGAGGTCACCATGTCCGTTCCGGCGGCACCGGGTCCGCAGCTGCCGTACGTCCCGCCGGCCGCTTCTCCGCCCCGGCGCAGGAAGCGGCCGTGGGTGGCCGGCGGGCTCGCCGTGGTGGCCGCCCTTGCGGCCGGCGTCGTGCTGGCGCTCGCCTTCGGCAAGGCCACCGCCGGCCCGTGCCTCGACAAAGCGCAGCACGCCCCGTGCGCCGGACCGGGCGGCACGTGGATCGCCGCCGACCGGGCTGTCCGGCCGCGTGACGCCGCCGCGCCCGCCACCACCAGTCCGTCGATCCCCGCCTTCGCCATCCCGTCGACGACGGAACCGGTGCTGCCCGAGCCCACGGCGAAGGACTACTCGGTGGATCCGGCCATCCAGTCCAAGCAGTGTTTCGGGTCGGCGGGCTGAAACGTGGTCGTCGAGCCCGAGCTCACCGCGCTCGGCGCGAGCACCCTGCTCCGGGAGTGCGACATCACTTACGGCATCTCGGGCGACGCGTCCGGCGAGCTCCTCGAAACCGCCTACGCCCAGGGCGGCACCTCGTACCGCATTGACCGCACCAGCATGAGCACGAAGAACAGCAAGGTCGTCCCGAAAGCCACGGTCACCGCGGTCAGCTGCCGCAAGCCGTGACCGCTCAGTCGTTGCGCGCCTTGCTCGGCTGCACCCGCTTCGGCTCCCCCGGCATCTTCGGGTAGTCCGGCGGGTACGGCAGCTCACCCTCACCCCGGTCCCGCGCATCCCGCTCGTACCACTCCAGCGCCGTCTCCAGCCCGAACGGCGAGGCGTCCATGGCCGCGTGCAGGTCGCCGTGCTCCTCCAGGAACGCCGGGATCGTCAGCACGTCGAAGTCGTCCGCGTCCACCTCGGCCAGCAGGTCCCACGTCAGGGGGGTCGACACCGTGGCCCGCGGGGTGCCGCGGACCGACCAGCTCGACGCCACCGTGCGGTCGCGGGCCGCCTGGTTGTAGTCCAGGAACACCCGTCCTCCGCGCTCTTCCTTCCACCACGCCACCGTCGCCTTGTCCGGGATGCGGCGGGCCACCTCGCGGCCCAGCGCGATCACCGCGTGGCGGACCGCCACGAAGTCCCACTCCGGGCGGATCCGGACCAGCACGTGCACCCCGCGGCCGCCGGACGTCTTCGGGTAGCCCGTCAGGCCCGCGTCCGCCAGGACGTCGCGGACCACCATGGCCACCTCGACCGCGTCCGCGAAGCCCGCGCGGTCCGGCGGGTCGACGTCGATCCGCAGCTCGTCCGGGTGGTCGACGTCCGCGCTGCGAACCGGCCACGGGTGGAAGTCGAACGTGCCCAGGTTGGCCGCCCACGCGAAGACCGCCGGCTCGGTCGGGCACACCTCGGCCGCCTTGCGGCCCGACGGGAACGTGATCTCGGCCGTCGACACCCACGACGGCGCGCCCTTCGGCACGCGCTTGGCGTAGAACCACTCGCCCTCGACGCCGTCGACGTAGCGCTTCAACGTCGTCGGGCGCTCACCGATCGCGCGCAGCAGCGGGCCGCCGACGGTGATGTAGTGCTCGACGACCTGGCGCTTGGTGATGCCGCGCTGGGGGAAGTACACCTTGTCCGGGCTCGTGACGCGGACCGTGCGGCCGCCCACCTCGTACTCGACCGGGTCACCGTTCTTGGGCATGCGGCCACGCTAGCGGCAAACCGCCGCCCGGTAGGCTGGAGCGGGTGTCCGGCCGCACCAAGCTGATCGTCGCGTTCGCCGTGCTCGCCGTCTTCGCGGCGGCCGCGGTGCTGCTGCCGATCCCCGGGCCGGCCGAACTGCGGGCCTGGGCCGCCACCACCGGCCCCGCGACGCCGCTCGTGCTGTTCGTCGCCTACTCGCTGCTCACCGTCGCCCCCGTCCCGCGGACGGTGTTCAACCTCGCCGCCGGGCTGCTGGTCGGCACCGCCGCCGGGATCGCCATCGGGCTGGCCGCCACCACGATCGCCGCCGCGCTGTCCTTCGGGCTGGCCCGCCTGCTCGGCCGCGACCTGGTCACCCGGCACCTGCACCGGTCGGCCGTGCGGACGGTCAACGACCGGCTCGCCGGCGGCGGCACCCTGGCCGTCACGTCGCTGCGGCTGATCCCGGTGGTGCCGTTCGCGCCGTTCAGCTACCTCTGCGGGGTGTCCTCGGTGCGCCTCGCCCCGTACCTGGCCGGTACGCTGCTGGGCAGCGTGCCCGGTACGGTCGCGGTGGTCGTCCTCGGCGACGCGCTGACCGGCGACACGCCGCCCGCGCTGCTCGCCTGTTACGGCGTGTTCGCGCTGGCCGGGGCGATCGGGCTGGTCAAGGTGTTCAAGAAGCGGGCACCGGGCGAAGCGGGCCTGCCGGACCGGCTGGCTGACGCGAGCAGCACGGGGCCGACCGCTACACTCGATCGGGTGCGCGAAGCGGAAACGCGCTGAGCAGGGCCACCACCACCGGGAATTTCGTCAGGAGCAGCCGCCATCGACACCGGTCAGCTGATCGCGGGGCACTACCGCCTCGTCGAGCACATTGGTAGCGGTGCCATGGGAGTGGTGTGGCGCGCGACGGACGTGCGCCTCGAACGCACCGTCGCGATCAAGCAGATCCTCCCCCAGCCGGGCGTCTCCGAGACCGAACGCGACAACATGCGCCAGCGCGCGATGCGCGAGGCGAAGAACGCCGCCCGGTTCCAGCACCCGAACGCGATCGTGGTGTTCGACATCGCCGAGCACAACGGCGACCCCTGCCTGGTGATGGAGTACCTGAACGGGCCCAGCCTCTCCACCATCCTCGCCGAGGAGGGCACGCTGCCGCTGGGCCGGATCGCCCGGATCGGCGAGCAGGTCGCGTCCGCGCTGGTGGCCGCGCACCGCGCCGGGATCGTGCACCGCGACGTCAAGCCGGGCAACATCCTCATCGACGAGACCGGCACCGCGAAGATCACCGACTTCGGCATCTCGCGCGCGGCCGGCGACATGACGCTGACGGCCACCGGCCTGATCGGCGGCACCCCCGCGTACCTGGCGCCCGAGCTCGCGCGCGGCGCGGACCCGGTGCCCAGCTCCGACGTCTTCGCCCTCGGCGCCACCCTCTACCAGGCCATCGAGGGCACCACGCCGTACGGCAACACGTCCAACCAGCTCGCCCTGCTCTACGCGGCGGCGAACGGCCAGATCAACCCGCCGGTGCAGGCCGGGGCGGCCACCGCGCTGCTGATGAGCCTGCTGCGTAGCGAGCCGGGCGAGCGGCCGAGCATGGCCGAGGCCCGCGAGCGGCTGGCGGCACTGGCCCGGACCGAACCGGGCGGCATGACGGCGTCACCGCCGCTGCTGTCCGGCGGGGCCGGCCGCAAGCCCGCCGCGCCCGCCGACGGCGGCGAGCGACCGCCGTGGCAGCGGACCGAAAACCAGGCGCCGTCCTCGCCGCCGGTCGGCACGCCCGCGCCGGCGGCCGCGAGCAAGGCGCCGTCGAACCCGCCGCGCCCGACCGCGGCGTTCATGCCGATGCGGTCGCCGGCCGCGCCGCCGAACACGCCGCCCAGACCGATGCCCGCGGCCGCGCCGACGGCCAGGGCGCCCCAGTACTCGTCGAACACCCCGAAGCCGGACAACAAGCGCAAGTACGCCCTGTTCGCCGGGGCGGGTGCCGCGGTCGTCGTGGTCGCGGTGATCGTGTTCCTCGTGCTCAACTCCGGCAACGGCGGCTCCGGCGGCACGCAGACCGCCCAGTCGCCGGGCAGCCAGCCCACCGCGGGCCAGAGCACGCCCAAGACCACCGGGTCGAGCAGCAGCTCGAACGTCTCCGCCAAGCTGGGCCAGACCCCCACCGAAAGCCGGGTCGGCAACTACACCGCGGCGGGCAACCTGATCATCGAGTACTTCAGCGACCCCGCGTCCCACTGGGACATGCTGACTCCGGCCGCCCAGCAGGTCTACGGCGACGAGGGCAAGTACGCGGAGTACTGGGCCGAAAACAAGAAGAACATCAACGGGCCGACCACGGCCAGGGCCGATTCGGGCGGCAACGAGAGCGACGGCTCGCTCGTCATGAACGTCAACGTCGGCGGCAGCCGCCCCGGCTACCGGCTGGTCAACGTCGGCGGCCGGACCCTGATCGACGCCAACACGAAGCTCGCCGGCTCGGGTTCTAACAACTGAGAGTTGACGCGCGTTCAGTGGGCTGACGGGCGCCGATGGCCTACCGTGGGTGGCATGGCCGACAACGGAGCTTCGCTGCCGGGCCAGAATCCTCGCTTCCACGAGGACCTGGTCGGCCTGGATCCCTACGACCCGGAGGCGCTCGCGTTCGCCGAGCACCTCGACCGCATCGAACGGTGCGGCCCCAATTTCACCATCGAAGCCGCCCTCGACGGCGTGGCCGACTTCGCCGACTCCAGCAACCGCCTCGGCGGCCTGCGCTACTGGGTGTCCGCCCTGATCGTGATCCTCATCGTGCTCGGCGTGATCGTGGCCGCATGGGACATCGTGGTGCACGCCCTCGCCTGGCTCGCGGCGTAACGTGGATCGGGTGAAAGGTATGAAACCCGTTGTCGGCGCGACCCCGCGCGTCGTGAAGTCCGAGCAGGAATGGCGGGCGCAGCTCAGCCCCGACGAGTACGCCGTGCTCCGCCAGGCGGGGACCGAACGGCCGTTCACCGGCGAGTACACCGACACGAAGACGACCGGCGTCTACGAGTGCCGCGCGTGCGGTGCCGAGCTGTTCCGCAGTGACACGAAGTTCGAAAGCCACTGCGGCTGGCCGTCGTTCTTCGACCCCGCCGACTCCGACGCCGTGCTCCTGCGCGAAGACCGCACCATGGGCATGAAGCGGATCGAGGTGCTCTGCGGCTCCTGCCACAGCCACCTCGGGCACGTCTTCGAAGGCGAGGGCTACCCGACCCCGACCGACCAGCGCTACTGCATCAACTCGATTTCGCTGAAGCTGGTGCCCGAGTCGTGACGGCCCCAGCCTAAATCTCCCTCAAGCGAGCAACCCGCCGCCCTCCCTCGAACGTAGTCTCCGCACACGGACGAGGGAGGGCGGACTCATGACCGATACCTGGGGCATTCCCGGACCGGTGTTTTCGGGGCTTCACCTGGGCTTGCTGCTGGCGGTGGCGCTGTACGGCGCACTGCGCGCCTGGCGGGTCTCGCGGGGGGACGCCGGCGGCGCGCCGGAGCGGCCCGAAGAGTTCGCCCTGCTGGCCGGCGGGCGGGACCGGCTCGGCGAATTCGTCGTCGCGACGCTGCTGGAACGGCAGTTCGCCCGCCTCGACGGCACCGGCAAGCTGCACCGCGTCCGCGGCACCGCCTCGGACGACCTCGGCCGCGCCGCCCTCGCGCGCATCGGCAAGACCGGCAACTCGTTCGGCCGGGTGCGGGACGAGGTCGCGCAGCACGCGTCGGTGGCCGGGCTGGAGAGCGGGCTGGCCGCCCGCGGCCTGCTCACCGACGTCCGGGCGGTCCGGCTGGCCTGGCTGACCACGGCGGTGGCCTACGGGGCGCTGGCCGTGCTCGGCGTGCTCCGGCTGTTCGCCGGGACGGCCGCCGGGCACCCCGTCGGCCACCTGGTCCTGCTGCTGGTGGGGAACGCCGTCGCGCTCATCGTCGCCGCGGTCGGCGCCGCGAACCGGCCGCGGGTCAAGCTCACCGCCGCCGGCCGCGCCGCCCTGGAGAAGGTGCGCCGCGCCGGCACGTTCACCGCCGGGGCGGCGGGCGCCGTCGCGTCCCAGGGCCTGAGCGCGCACCCCGACAAGGAGGTCCGGCTGGCCGTCGGGCGAGCCGTGTCGCGGGCGGCCGCGCAGGTGTACCGCCGTCCGCGGGGCCGCTGGGCGGCCGCCGGCGGGGCGAGCGCCGGCTACTACGGCGGCAGCTCCTGCAGCGGCGGCAGCTCGTGCGGCGGTGGGGGCGGCGGCTGCGGGGGCGGCGGCGGAGGCGGCGGAGGCTGCGGCGGTTGAAACGCCGACGCGGGTGCGTGCGTCTGACAGCTACGGTAACCGCGACACACTGAGGGGAGACGGGCGATGAACGACCCGTGGGGCATTTCCGGACCGGATTTCGTGGTCCTCTACATCGCGTTGCTCGGCGCGGTCCTGCTGGTCAGGGTGATCGTGTCCGGGATCGTGGCCGCCCGTGCGATGCGGTCGGACCAGGCGCACGCCGGCCCGCCGCCGACGGTGTACCAGCTCGCCTTCCTCGCCGGCGGCCCCGACCGGGCGACCGACGCGGCGATCGCGGCGCTGGTCGAACGCGGGCAGCTGCGCGTCAACAGCTACAAGCAGATCAGCAAGACCGGCACGCGGCCGGTGGACCCGCTGGAGCGGGCCGTCTTCGACGTCGCGAAGCTGAAGACGACGGCGATGATCCGGGCGAAGGTCCGCGCCTCCGCCGCGATGCGGGCCCTGGAGGAGGGGCTCGACCAGCGCGGCCTGCTGGCGTCGGCCGCGGCGAAGCGCCAGTCGAGGACGTTCGGGCTGGTGCTGCAGCTGGCCGTGCTGGCCTTCGGCGTGGTGCGGCTGGTGAACGGCATCTCGCTGGGCCGTCCGGTCGGCGTCCTGGTCTTCCTGGTCCTGGTCGCCGCGGTGCTGGCGATCGTGGCCGCGGTCCGGCGGTCGAAGACGGGCGCGCGGCAGCCGTCGGCCGCGGGCCACCGCCTGCTCGGCCAGGCCCGCGCCGCGGCGAGCGGCCCGGTGCCGGCCGGGATGCTGGCCGGCGGCGTGCTCCTCGGCGGGGCGGCGGCCGCGGTCGCGCTGGGCGGCTGGGCGATGTACCCGGACGAGGAGCTGAGCGCGGCCCTCACCCCGCCGATGGGGTCGTTCGGCGGCGGTGGCTCGTCCGGGTCGTCCGGGTCGTCCTGCAGCAGCGGGTCGTCCTGCTCGAGCTCGTCCTCGTGCAGCAGCGGTTCGTCGTGCGGCGGTGGCGGGTGCGGCGGAGGGGGCTGCGGTGGGTGAGCTGGGTATCGGCATCGGCTGGCGGCACGAGCTCGACCTCTCGATCGCCCGGCTGCCGGGCGTCGACTGGGTCGAGGTCGTCGCCGAGAACCTGCGCGCCGACCACCTGCCGGAGACGCTGGTGGCGCTGCGCGAGCGGGGGCTGCCGGTGTTGCCGCACGCGGTCTCGCTGTCCCTCGGCGGGGCCGAGCCCCTGGACACCGGCCGCGTCCAGCACCTGGCGGAGGTGGCGCGGGCCCTGGACGCGCCGCTGGTCAGCGACCACGTCTGTTTCGTGCGCGCGGGCGGGCTGGACTCGGGCCACCTGATGCCGCTCCCCCGCACGCGCGAGGCGCTCGACGTGCTGGTGGCGAACGTGCGGCTGGCCCAGTCCATCGTGGACGTGCCACTGGCGCTGGAGAACATCGCCGCGGTGCTCGATTGGCCGGACGCCGAGCTGACCGAGGAGCAGTTCCTCACCGAGCTGACCGAGCGGACGGGCTGCCGGCTGATCATCGACGTCGCCAACCTGTACGCCAACGCCCGCAACATCGGCACGGATCCGGCGGCGTTCCTGGACGGGATCCCGTGGGAGCGCCTGGCGTACGTGCACATGGCGGGCGGCATCGAGCGCGACGGCGTGTACCACGACACGCACGCGCACCCGGTGCTGCCGGAGGTGTTGTCGCTGTTGACGGAGCTGCGCCGCCGCACGGACCCGCCGGGGGTGTTGCTGGAACGCGACGACGACTACCCGAGCGACGCCGAGCTGGCGGCGGAGCTGTCGGCGTTGCGCGCGGCGGTGACGGGATGACCCGCGCGGAGCTGGCGCGGCGCCAGGCGGAGCTGCTGCAGGCGTTGCTGGCCGACGGCCCGCCACCGCCGGGATTCGACCCGTCCCGGTTGAAGGTGGAGGCAACGGTGCTGCGGCGCAAGCACGGGCGGGTGCTGGCGTACCAGCGGCCGGAGCTGACGGAGGCGCTGGGCGACCGGTACGGGCCGCTGTTCGCGGAGTTCAACGAGGGCCGCCCGAAGAAGGCGACGGAGAGGTCCGGGGCGTACGCGGACGAGTTCGTGACGTGGCTGATCGAGCGCGGCCACCTGCCGAAACCGAAACGGCGGCTGGTGGACCGCCTCCGGCGTCGCTAAGGGGTCCAGGTCGGTTTGTCGACTCCCGGCTGCCGCGTGCCGAACTCCCAGTACGGCTGCGCGCCCGGCAGGCCGCCGGCCATCCGGACCCGCGTCAGCCGTCCGTACCCGCTGTCCGCTTCCTCCAGCAGGTCGCCGAAATCGACGTCCGCGGCCGCCGGATCCTTGCGGCCCAGCGAATCCAGCCACCGGGCCGTGCCGGCCAGTGACAGCCGCGCCCGCCAGGTGCCGCCGTCGGTGACCTGGCGCCGCAGCGCCGTCATGACCGCCGCCGCCGTCAGCCAGCCCGTTGCGTGGTCCAGCGCCTGGACCGGCAGCGGGGCCGGCCCGTCCGGGGAGAACGCCATCCCGTTCGACATCTGCACCAGGCTGTCGAACCCGCGCCGGCGGGCCCACGTACCTTCCCAGCCGTACGCGCTCAAGTCCGCGGTCACCAGGCCCGGCCGCAGCTCCGCCAGCTCCGCCGGCCCGAAGCCGATGCGCTCCAGCGCGCCCGGGCGGAACGACTGGACCAGCACGTCCGCCCGGCTGATCAGCTTCTTCAGCCGCGCGCGGCCGCCCTCGGTGTCCAGCGCGACGAACGCCGACCGCTTGCCCTGGCCCGTGTCCCGGACCAGCGCCTCGACCCGCGGCAGGTGCGCGGCCCCGACGTGCAGCACGTCCGCGCCGTGCGCCGCCAGGACGCGCCCGGCCACCGGGCCGGCCAGCACGTGTGTCAGCTCCAGGACCCGGATGCCACCCAGCGGGCGGTCCGAGTAGAACAACGTCCGCTTCGGCGCGTCGGCGACCGCAGACAGCTCCGCCAACGGCAGCGAAGCCACCGCCGCGCCCTGGGGGTGCGCCGCCCAGTCCTCCGGCGAGCGCAGCTCGGCCGCCGCTCCCCCGGCGCTCACGACGGCGTGCTCGATTTCGCGGGCGCTCCGGCCGGCGACCGCCTTCTCGACCGCGTCACGGGTCCCGGGCACGCCGAGGCCCCAGCACACCGCCGCTTCGTGGCGCGGGTAGTTGCAGTGCAGGCGCACCCAGCCGTCGGCCGCGCGGTAGTTGCCCGACAGCGGCGCCCAGGCCGACTCCGCGCCGACGCCGTCCACGCGCAGGAGCTGCTCGCTGTGGAACGCCGCGGCCGCGTGCCGGGTGTCCGCCGTGACCACGCCGGGCTCGATCCCGCGCAGCCGCAGCAGTTCACCGGCCGCCAGCGTCGCCGCGGCCACGGACGCCGTGGCCGCGGCCGCCACCCGGTACGGGCCGGGCAGCACGTCTTCGGTTCCGGTCAGCTCGAAGGGGCCGGGCTTCGCTCCGGTGAGGGCGTGCCAGACGCCCTCGACGACGTCGCGCACTACGGGAGCGCCGCGACGAGCTCGGCGGGCGGCACGCGGGTGCCGGTGTAGAACGGGATTTCCTCGCGCACGTGCAGCCGCGCCTCGGTGCCGCGCAGGTGCCGCATCAGGTCGACGATCCGGTGCAGCTCGTCGGCCTCGAAGGCGAGGATCCACTCGTAGTCGCCGAGGGCGAAGGACGCGACGGTGTTGGCGCGCACGTCCGGGTAGTCGCGGGCTTCCTTGCCGTGGTCGGCGAGCATCTTGCGGCGGTCGGCGTCCGGCAGCAGGTACCACTCGTAGGACCGCACGAACGGGTAGACGCAGATGTACTTGCGCGCCTCTTCCCCGGCGAGGAAGGCGGGGATGTGGCTCTTGTTGAACTCGGCGGGCCGGTGCAGCGCGGTCTGGCTCCAGACCGGCGTCGACGCGCGCCCCAGCGGCGTCCGCCGGAACCCGGCGTAGGCGGCCTGGACCTGCTCGATCTCCTCGGCGTGCCACCAGATCATGTAGTCGGCGTCGGCACGCAGCGCGGACAGGTCGTAAACCCCGCGGACGACGACGCCCTTGGCCTCGAGCCCGTCGAGGTACTCGGTGGTCTCACGACCGGCGGCCCCGCGGTCCTCACCCAGCCGGCCGGGTTCGATCCGGAAGACCGACCAGGTGGTGTAGCGGATGGTGTCGTTGAGCTCGTTGTAGTTGACCCGCGCCATGAGCCCATCCTGTCACCGCGACCCGGCGCCCGCCGCCACGGGTCGGGTGACCGCACTCACGCGGTCAGGTGAGCCGCGATCCGCTGCGCCGCCGCCTCAGCAGTGGCCACGCAAGCCGGCAACCCCACCCCGTGCAGCGTCGCCCCCGCCACCGCCAGCCCCGGGACCTCCGCGACCGCCTTCTCGATCCGCTCCACCCGCTCCAGGTGCCCGGCGCCGTACTGCGGCAACCCGCCGCCCCAGCGGGTCACCAGTGTCTCCACCGGGGCCGCCGTCACGCCCGTCAAGCGGGCCAGGTCGTCGCGGACCACGCGGACCAGTTCGACGTCGTCCGCCCTCAGTGCGCCCGGCTCGCCGAACCGGCCGACCGATCCGCGGACCAGGACCGGGCCCCGGCCGTAGTGGGCCCACTTGCGCGAAGAGAACGTGAACGCCTTCGACGCGTACGGCACGCCCGAAGCGTCCCGCTCGCCGTGGCCGATCAGGATTCCCGATGCGGCCGGCAGCTCGGTGCCCGGCGGCAGGGCCAGCGCCACCACGGCCATCGACGCCAGCTCGACCTCGCCGAACGCCGCCGAGGCCGCCGGGACCAGGTCCGCGAGCAGCCGGCGGGCCGACGGGGCCGGGACCGCGAGCACCACCGCGTCCGCCTCGGCCGTGTTGTCCGCCGGGGCGTGCGCCGTCGGGGCCGCGCCGATGCGCAGGCGCCAGGCCGGGCCGTGCCGCTCGATCTCGCACACCGGCAGGCCGGTCCGCAGCTCGGCGCCGGACACCTCGGTGAGCCGGTCGATCACCGTGCCCAGGCCGCCCGGGACGGTGCCGAACACCGGTGCCGCCGACGGGTTCGCCGGCAGCTGGGCGGCGGCCGCCGCGGTCAGCGAACCCGCGCCCGCCGCCAACGCCGCGGCCAGGCCCGGCATGGTCGCGCGCAGGCCGAGGCCGTCGGCGCCGCCCGCGTAGACGCCGCCGAGCAGCGGGTCGACCAGCCGGTCCACCAGTTCGTCGCCGAAGCGCTCGCGCAGCAGCGGCCCCAGCGGCACGTCCCCGCCCGGCAGCCGCAGCTCGGGCAGCGACGGCTCGGCCGCGACGGCCTTCCGCCCGGCCTCGGACAGCACCCCGGCCACCGACTCCGCCGACGCCGGCACGCCCATCACCGTGCCCGGCGGCAGCCCGGTCACGCCGCCGCCCGCGTGGATCTTCGCGCGCGCCTTCGTCGGGTGGACGACGTCGAGCCCGAGCTCGCGGACCAGCGCGAGCATCTCGGGGCGGCGGACGAGGAACGCCTCGGCGCCGACGTCGTAGGGCACCCCGGCGAGCTCGGCCGTGCGCAGCTTCCCGCCCGGCGTCGTCGTCTTCTCGTACACCGTGATCACGGCGTCGGGGCCGAGCAGCCGCCGCAGCCGGTACGCCGCGGTCAGCCCGGAAACGCCGCCGCCGACGACCGCGACGCGCTTCACAGCTCGTGCACCAGCCCGACCACGCGGGTCAGCACGTCCGGGTCGACGCCCGGCAGCACGCCGTGACCGAGGTTGAAGATGTGGCCCTCGGCCGCCTTGCCCTCTTCGACGATCCGCCGGACCGCGGCTTCGAGCACCGGCCAGGACGCGTGCAGCAGCGCCGGGTCCAGGTTGCCCTGGACGATCGCGTGACCGCCGAGGCGCCGCACGGCTTCGTCCAGGGGAATCCGCCAGTCGACGCCGACGACGTCCGCGCCCGCGTCGCGCATCGCGGCGAGGAGCTCGCCGGTGCCGACGCCGAAGTGGATCCGCGGCACGCCGTACTCCGCGACCCCCGCGAGGACCTTGGCCGAGTGCGGCAGGACGAATTCGCGGTAGTCCCGCTCCGACAGCGCGCCGGCCCAGGAGTCGAACAGCTGGATCGCGTCGACCCCGGCGTCGAGCTGCGCGCGCAGGAACGTCAGGGCGACGTCGGCCAGCCGCCCGGCCAGCTCGTGCCACACCTCGGGCGAGGAGTGCATCAGCGCCTTGGTGTGCTCGTGGTTGCGGCTCGGGCCCCCCTCGATGAGGTAGCTGGCCAGCGTGAACGGCGCCCCCGCGAAGCCGATCAGCGGGGTCTCGCCGAGCCGCTCGACCAGCAGCCGGACGCCGTCGGCGACCTTCGACACATGCTCGGGTTCGAGGACCGGCAGCGCCTTCACCGCGGCGAGGTCGCGCACCGGCGTGGCGGCCACCGGGCCGGTGCCGGGGACGATGTCGATGTCGACGCCGGCGGCCTTGAGCGGCACCACGATGTCGCTGAACAGGATCGCCGCGTCGACGCCGTGCCGGCGGACCGGCTGCAGCGTGATCTCGGCGAGCATCTCCGGGTCGAAGCAGGCGTCGAGCATGGGCACGCCCTCGCGCAGCGCGCGGTACTCGGGCAGCGAACGCCCCGCCTGGCGCATGAACCAGACGGGCGTGCGGGCCGGGCGTTCGCCGCGCGCGGCGGCCAGGAACGGGGCTTCGGGCAGCTCGCGGCGGCCGGACGAGGCGGCCTGGCGCGGCAGGGGCGTGGTCTGAGACATCGTGGTCAATCGTGCCACGAGGCCGGGCGGGGCCGTTCCTCGGCGCGGCCGCCTCGGCGCGCCTGCGCCCGCAACGGGGCGTGCCCGCCCTAAAGTCGGTGCGTGACCGCGATGACACCAGTGCCCGAACTCTTCCAAGAAGCAGTCGCGGCGCTGCAGTCCGTCCGGCCCCGCCGGGAGGTGCTGCTGGAGCCGATGCGGCCGCCGCAGCGGCTCGCACCGTGGTCGTACGCGGTCAGCTGTGAGGTCGCCGGGCCGGCCGACGTGCTGGCGTCGGGGCGGCTGGTCCTGCTGCACGACCCGGACGGCCAGGACGGCTGGGACGGCGTGCTGCGCCTCGTCATGTACGTGCGCGCGGAGCTGGACCGGGAGCTGGCGACGGACCCGTTCCTGCCGGCGGTCGGCTGGTCGTGGCTGACCGACGCCCTCGACGTGTCGGGCGCGAGCTGGAAGGCCCTCGGCGGCACGGTGACCGAGACGTCGTCGGCCCGCTTCGGCGACATCTCCGGCCCGGCCCGCACCGACGACCTGGAGCTGCGGGCGTCGTGGACGCCGGCGGACGCCTCGCTGGTGGCGCACGGGCAGGCGTTCTGCCAGGTGATGGCCAGCGTCGTGGGCCTGCCGCCGGTCGGCGTGACCATGTTCGGGCAGCGTCAGGGCTCCTGACCCGGCCGTCCGGGCGATCTTCGGCAACGAAACGGCCACGGCGGACCCCGGCGGGCACCGCCGGACGCGGCCCCTTGTACGGATGTGAGCAAAATTCACGTCCGCTGAACGACGTTCACCGGCGCAGCGGCCCCCAGAAGGGCCACCGGACGCCGCAACGGCTCCGGTGATCATCCGGGACGGCCGGCACCCGCCCGTCGCCCCTGAGGCCGTTTCACGTCTCCTCGTTCGTGATCCCGGACGGTCACGCACCGCAACAAGATCAATCCGCCGCCCCGCGCCCCTTCCGGAGCCGCCGGCGGCCACGCACAGTCACAGGCGCCAGCCTCGGCAAGCGCCCCGGGCGCCGCGGCAGGCCGTCGATCACGCCCCGGCCAGAGCCGCGTTCCGGGGGTTGGGGGAGCCCATCCGGCCCCTCGTCACTAGGCGCACCGGCAGCTGCACGCCTCATCTGCACGGCCATTTGGCCGCCGGTAACTTCATAGCATCGTGTTCGCTGGGCTATCCGTTAGCAACCGGCCGTGTACTAGCCCGATCGTGTTACTTCGAACCCACTGAGTGACTGTTCGTTTGAGATAGATACCCATTCGATCCCCCCGCGAAGGGCCCAAGGCGGCTACAGTGCCTTCGACGACACCACTTTCGGTCTAAAGCTGGCGCGGCTGAACGGCCGAAGGTCCCGGTGCCGGTCGGGGGGCACGACCGACTCCAGGGAGGTAGTGACGTGGCTACCGTCGGCATTTCTCAGGCCGTCCGATCCACGCCAGCCGGTGCATTGCCGGCGAGCATGGTTCCGCACCCGCGGGAAGAGCTTTTTTCGGTACTGGTGGTCGATGACCACCCGCTGTTGAGGGAGGCAATCGCAGCAAGACTCGCACAGATGGGTGCGGGCACCGTCCACGAAGCCGCCACGGTGGCCGAAGCGAGGGCGCGAGCACAGGCCACCGGGCCTTGTGACCTGGCGATCCTCGATCTCGGACTGCCGGACGGCAGCGGCATCGAGCTGGTTACGGAACTCCGTAGCCACGGCTGGCCGCGCGTGGTGGTCCTCGCATCCTCGGACGACCCGTACGCGGTCCGCTCGGCCTTCCAGGCCGGGGCCCAGGCGTACCTGCTGAAGTCCGCGTCGCCGGTCGTCGTGACCGATGGCGTGCGGCGTGTGCTCGAGGGCGGCGTATACGCCGACCCGAGCGTGGCTCCGGTGCTGGCCACCGGGACCCGCGTCGCGGGCACCGACAACACCCCGCGCGAGCTGTCCGCTCGCGAGGTGGAGGTGCTCCAGCTGGTCGCCGACGGGCAGTCCAACAAGGAGATCGGCGAAGAGCTTTCGCTCTCCGCTCTCACCGTCAAATCCCACCTCTCCCGGATCGGGCGCAAGCTCGGCACGGGCGACCGGGCCCAGATGGTGGCGCTGGCCATGCGCGCCGGCGTGATCCGCTGACACGAGCGAACAGCCCTGCGGGGCGGGCAGACCAGGCGCGGTATGCCCGTCCCGTAGGGTCGTCGGTTATGGGAAGTGCAGAGGCCGAGGACACCGGGATGGAGATCGAGTCCACGGGCGGCCCTGTGCTGCTACGCGAACCCGCCGAGGGCACGCCCCCGGTGATCACCGAGCCGTCCGCGCTGGCCGAGGCCTGCGCCCGGCTCGCCGCGGGCACCGGCGCGGTCGCCGTCGACACCGAACGCGCGTCCGGCTACCGGTACTGGCCCAAGGCCTACCTCGTGCAGCTGCGCCGCGAAGGTTCCGGCACGGTGCTGATCGACCCGATCGCGCTGGCCGAAGACCTCGAGCCGCTGCGCGAAGTCCTCAACGACCTGGAGTGGGTGCTGCACGCCGCCTCCCAGGACCTCCCCTGCCTCGCCGAGCTGGGCCTGCGCCCGGCGGCGCTGTTCGACACCGAGCTGGCCGGCCGGCTGGCGGGCTACGAACGCGTGGCGCTGGGGACGCTCGTCGAACTGCTGCTCGGCTACACCCTCGAAAAGGGCCACAGCGCGGCCGACTGGTCGAAGCGGCCGCTGCCGGTCGACTGGCTGAACTACGCCGCCCTCGACGTCGAGCTGCTCGTCCAGCTGCGCGAAAAGCTGGAGGCGGAGCTGGGCGCCCAGGGCAAGCTGGAGTGGGCGCAGCAGGAGTTCGAGAACGTCCGGACGGCCCCGCCGCCCGCCCCGCGGGCCGAGCCGTGGCGCCGGACGTCCGGTGTGCACAAGATCCGCAGCCCGCGCGGCCTCGCGGCGGTCCGCGAGCTGTGGCAGGCGCGCGACGAACTCGCCCGCAAACGCGACCGCGCGCCGAGCCGCATCCTGCCGGACAGCGCGATCGTCAACGCCGTCACGGCCGACCCGAAGACGGTCGAAGAGCTGCAGGCGCTGCCGGTGTTCAGCGGCCGCGTCCAGCGCAAGTACACGGCGAGCTGGCTGCGGCACCTGCAGGCGGCCCGCGCGTTGCCCGCGTCGGAACTCCCGTCACCGTCGCAGCCGACGGACGGCCCGCCCCCGGTGAACCGCTGGGCGGACAAGGACCCGGACGCGGCGGCCCGCCTCGCGGCGGCCCGGGCGGCGTTGACGGCGATCGCGGAGGACCGCCGCCTGCCGGTGGAGAACCTGCTGCTGCCGGACCTGGTCCGCCGCACGTGCTGGCGCCCGCCGGCCGAGACGGACGAGGAGTCGGTGGCGGAGGTCCTGCGCGCGGCCGGAGCCCGGCCGTGGCAGGTCGACCTGACGGCGGCGGTGCTCAGCAAGGCCCTGCAGACCACGGCGTCCTGAGGCCCGGCCTGCGCGCCCCAATGTGGCGTTGGTTGCGCTGGACGCACCGAACGCCACATTGGGTGCGTCCAACGCACCGAACGCCACATTGGGTGCGTCCAACGCACCGAACGCCACATTGGGGCGCTCGAGACCGTCAGTCGGCGAGGGGCGCCAGCAAGCGGTGGGCCTGCGCGCGCAACCCGTCCGTCGGGTCCGCCACCCCCACCAGCCGGACCACGCCGTCCGCTCCTTCGCGCACGTGGGCTTCGACGTCCAGCGCCGGATCGTCGCGGCGGATCACCGCGATGCTCTCCACCAAGCCGAACACCAGGTCCGTGCGGATCCCCGCCGACTCCGGGGCGATGCCCGATGCCGCCACGAGCCGACCGTACGCCGCCTTCAGTTCTGCGCGCTCGGTGCGGAAGTGGGCCAGGTTCGGCGATCCGACCTCCGGCAGCAGGTACAACGCGCCGAGGTTGTGCCGGGCGCCGCCGAGGAGACCGATGTCCGCGTACGCCAAGGCCCACAGCCGGACCGCGGCCGGCGCCGCGCCGGCGACCAAGCGCGCCGCCAGGGCCAGTGACGGGCGGACCGTCTCGGCCAGCAGGGCCGCGAGGATGTCTTCCTTCGCCGGGAAGTGGTAGTAGAGCGACGCCTGGCGCAGCCCCGCGCGTTCGGCGATCGCTCTGGTCGTCGTGGCCGCGTACCCGGCTCCGGTGAACAGTTCGCCCGCCGCTTCGAGCACCGCCTGGCGCGCGTCCGGGCGGTTCGCCGCCATTCCGCTCGCCCTCGGCCTGCCGACTCCCGAACCTTTGACCACGGGCGTGATCTTGCCAGGTTTCCCGCCACGGCACGCACACGACAGGCGCGGTTACGCCCGGATGTCGTCATTGACGCCGGGTATATCCCGCAATCAACGCACCGCTAACACGACGGAGATCATCGTGTCGCGGCGAACACCTAATTTCTGTCGTGCGATAGAAACCAGGTCAGGAGCGCGCATGACCCCACCCGACGAACTCGCCGCCTTCGGTTACCGCCAGGAACTCCGCCGTTCGCTGGGCGGTTTTTCCGCTTTCGCCGCCGGTTTTTCCTTCGTTTCCATCCTCACCACCGTCTTCCAGCTCTTCGGTTCCGGGTACACCTTCGGCGGCCCGCTCTTCTTCTGGACGTGGCCGGTCGTCCTGGCCGGCCAGCTGCTCGTCGCGCTCGTGTTCGCCGAACTCGCCGCGCGCTACCCGCTCGCCGGATCCGTGTACCGGTGGGCGAAACAGCTGACGAAGGGCTTCCTCGGCTGGCTCGCCGGCGGCGACCCGTCGGTGACGTCGCCCTCCGGCGCGGCCAACGCCGTCCTGCTCGGCACGCTGCTGCTCGTCTTCACCACCGCGGTCAACACCGGCGGGTCCGGCTGATGGCGCGGATCGACGACGTCGGCGTCGCGGCCGAACTCCTGGGCGTCATCGTGCTCGTCACCGGGCTGATCCTGTTCGCCGTCCGCGGGCCGCAGGTGGTGCTGCACGACGCGCCGGGCACGAGCGCGGGAATCGGCGGCGTGCTCGCTTCGGCGCTCATGGCGGCGTACGTCCTCTACGGCTTCGACACCGCCGCCTCGGTCGCGGAGGAGACGAAGGACGCGCGCAAGGCGGCTCCGCGGGCCGTGCTGCGGGCCGTGCTCGTGTCCGGCGTCGGCGGCCTGGCCGTCGTCCTCCCCGCGCTGATGGCCGCGCCGAGCCTCACCGACGGGCAGCTCGCCGGCAAGGGCCCGCCGTACGTGATCACCGCCGTCTTCGGCGACACCCTCGGCCGGGTCTTCCTCGCCGACGTGGCGATCGCCGTCGTCGTCTGCACCCTGACCATCCATCCATGCCCCCGCCGCCACCCTCAACGGGGACGCTGCGCGCCGCTGTGCCTATTCAACCGGCACCGTCCGGCTGATCTACGCGATGGCCCGCGACGGCGCGCTGCCCGCGCCCGCCCGGCTGTCCGGCGCGCTCGCCATCGGGCTGCTGCTGCTCAACGTCGGCAATCCGACGCTGTTCAGCACGATCACCGCGACGTCGGTGGTCGTCGTTTACCTGGCCTACCTGCTCGTGGCGGGCCCGCTGCTCGTCAACCGGCTGCGTGGGCGGTTCCCCGCCGAATCCGGCCGGTTTTCCCTGGGCCGCTGGGGCGTACCGCTGAACGGCGCAGCGGTCCTCTACGGAATTGCGATGATCGTGAACATCGCCTGGCCACGCGCGGAGATCCACGATCTCGCCGGTTCGGGCGCCCCCTCGATGCTCTTGTTCCCGATAGAGTTCGTCGGCGGCGCACTGGTGATCGGCTGGCTTTGCCGGCTGCGGCTGCGTCCCGCTCCCGCCCTCGAACCCGCGACCTGAGAGAGGACGACCATGAGCACCACCGCGACGACCTACGGAGCGCGCGACCACGCCCGCGCGCAAGCCGGCACCGTGGTCGACACGATGCCGACGATTCCGGCGAACAACTGGCCGGCACCGCCACCCGAGGTCGCCCCCGAGGCGCTGACCTGGGCCGAGACCGTGGCCGGCGGCGGGTACACGCACAAGGTGCTGGCCCGGGGCACGCGGCTGCGGCTGACCGACGTGGACGGCGACGCCTGCGCCCACCTGCTGCTGTTCAACGCCGGGGCGCCGTGGGAGCGGCTCAACGTCGCCGACACGGTCAAGGTGCAGTGGAACGCCTACCTCGGCGAGTCGGTGGCGCTGCTTTCGGACCAGGCGCGGGTGCTGGCCACGATCGTCGCGGATTCCAGCGGGCGGCACGACGCCCTCTGCGGGACGTCCACTGTGGACGGCAACACCGTGCGCTACGGCGACGGTTCCCCGCACGGCCCCTCCCCCGCCGGGCTGGCGCTGTTCACCCTGGCGGCGGCCAAGAACGGGCTGGGACCGCGCGACCTGCCGCCGAGCCTGTCGTTCTTCCAGGGTGTGCGGGTCCAGCCCGAAGGCGGGCTGGAGTTCACCGGGTCCGCGGGCCCGGGGCGCAGCGTCGACCTGCGGATCGAACTCCCGTCGATCGTGCTGCTCGCCAACGTCGCCCACCCCGTCGACCCGCGTCCGGAGCACACCATGTCCCGGCTCGAAGTCCTCGCCTGGCGCGACCGGCCGACCACCCCGGACAGTCCGGAATGGACCCACACGCCGGAGGCGCAGCGCGCGTTCGAGAACACCGCCGACTACCTCACCGCCCGGGGGATCGCATGAGCACGGCGTACGAAACCGAGCTGGAAATCAGCTACGACGTCCCGGCGCGGGCACCGTTCTCCACGGTGCTGAAGCGCGGCCAGGAGCTGACGATCATCGACTTGGGCGGCAACCAGGCCGTCGACTTCCTCTGCTACGACGCGGCCGACACGGCCAAGCGCTACAGCGCGGCGGCGACGATCGCCGCGCAGGGCAACATCTTCCTGACCACCGGCAGCGTCCTGCGCACGCAGGAAGGCGCGCCCCTGCTGACCGTCGTCGCCGACACCTGCGGCCGCCACGACACGCTCGGCGGCGCGTGCAGCAAGGAATCCAACAGCCTCCGCTACGGCCAGCACACGCGCTATCAGCACGCCTGCGTCGAGAACTTCCTCATCGAGGGCGCCAAGTGGGGGCTGGGCAAGCGTGATCTGGTCAGCAACGTCAACTGGTACATGAACGTGCCGGTCGAAGCGGACGGCACCCTCGGCATCGTCGACGGCATTTCCGCGCCGGGCCTGGAAGTCCGGCTGCGCGCGGAGACCGACGTGCTGGTGCTCGTCTCGAACTGCCCGCAGCTCAACAACCCCTGCAACGGGTTCGACCCGACGCCGGTGCGGATGGTCGTCACCTCCCCGGGAGGCGGCGAGTGAGGCTGCTCGTCGCCAACCGCGGCGAGATCGCGGTCCGGATCCTGCGCAGCGCCGGGGAACTGGGTCTCGAAACCGTCGCCGTGTACTCCGACGCCGACCGCCTCGCCCCGCACGTGCGGCTCGCCGGCCGGGCCGTCCGGCTCGGCCCGGCACCCGCGGCGGAAAGCTACCTGCGGGCCGAGGCGATCGTCCAGGCCGCGCTCGACACCAGCTGCGACGCGGTCCACCCCGGCTACGGCTTCCTTTCGGAAGACGCGGCGTTCGCACGAGCCTGCGAAGACGCCGGGATCGCGTTCGCCGGGCCGTCCCCCGCGCACCTCGAGGTGTTCGGCAGCAAGCACACCGCGCGCGAGGCCGCGATCGCGGCGGGCGTTCCGCTGCTGGCCGGCACCGGCCTGCTGTCCGATGTGGACGAAGCACTGGCACGCGCGGAGGACATCGGCTACCCGGTGATGCTCAAGGCGACCGGCGGCGGAGGCGGGATCGGGATGCGCGCCTGCGCGTCGCCGGCCGAGCTGCGCGCCGCCTGGGACACCGTGCGCAGCGTCGCGGCCAAGAGCTTCGCGAGCGCCGGGGTCTTCCTCGAACGCCTGGTGACCCGCGCGCGGCACGTCGAGGTCCAGGTGTTCGGCGACGGCTTCGGCGAGGTACTGGCCCTCGGCACGCGCGACTGCTCGCTGCAGCGGCGCAACCAGAAGGTCGTCGAGGAGTGCCCGGCGCCGGAGCTGCCCGAGGACGTCCGGAAGCACCTGGTCGAGTCCGCCGTCGCGCTCTGCTCGTCGGTCCGGTACCGCTCGGCGGGCACGGTCGAATACGTCTACGACCCCGAACGCGGTGAAGCGGCGTTCCTCGAGGTCAACACCCGCCTGCAGGTCGAGCACCCGGTGACCGAGGCGGTCTACGGTGTCGACCTGGTGGCCTGGATGCTGCGGCTCGCCCAGGGCGACCGCGGGATGTTCCGCGCGGTCCCGGTTCCGCGCGGGCACGCCGTCGAGGCGCGCGTGTACGCCGAGGACCCGGGCGCCGGGCACCGGCCCAGCGCGGGCCTCGTCACCCGGGTCACGCTGCCCCCGGACACCCGGGTCGACACCTGGGTCGAGCCGGGCACGGCCGTCACCACGCACTACGACCCGTTGCTGGCCAAGGTGATCAGCACCGGCGCGGACCGCGCCGAGGCGCTGGAGAACCTGCGGAAGGCTCTCTCCGGGACGCGGTTCGACGGCGTCCAGACCAACCTGGGCCAGCTGCGCGCGGTAGCCGTCGACGCGGCCTTCGGTGCCGCCGGCCACGACACGTCCACGCTGGACACCATCGAAGACGGGGAGCCGCGGGTCGACGTCGTCCGCGGCGGGACCATGACGACCGTGCAGGACTGGCCGGGCCGCACCGGGTTCTGGCACGTCGGGGTGCCGCCGAGCGGCCCGATGGACGAACTTTCGCTGCGGCTGGGCAACCTCGCCCTCGGCAACCCCGAGGGCGCGCCCGGCCTGGAGTGCACTGTGGACGGCGTCGCGCTGCGGTTCTCCCACGCCACCGAGGTGTGCGTCACGGGCGCGCCCACGGCCGTCCTGGTCGACCGCACCGAGGTTCCGTTGTGGACCCCCGTCGAGGTTCCGGCCGGGGCGACGCTCGACGTCCGGGCGTGCACGGCCGGGCTGCGCAGCTACGTGCTGGTCCGCGGCGGCGTCGACGTCCCGGCGTTCCTCGGCAGCGCGGCGACGTTCACGCTGGGCAAGTTCGGCGGGCACGGCGGCCGCGCGCTGGCCGCCGGCGACGTCCTGCGGCCCGGGCCGGCGCCCGCGGACCCGGTCGTCGGGCCGGTCGGCCAGGCCGACCGCCCGGTGTTCGCTCCACACTGGACGATCGGTGCCCTCGAAGGGCCGCACGCGGCCCCGGAGTTCTTCACCCCCGAAGACGTCGACACGTTCTACGCCACGGACTGGCAGGTGCACTTCAACTCGGCGCGCACCGGGGTCCGGCTCGTCGGGCCGCGGCCCGGGTGGGCCCGGCCGGACGGCGGCGAAGCGGGCCTGCACCCGTCGAACATCCACGACACGCCGTACGCGGTCGGCGCCGTCGACTACACCGGCGACCTGCCGATCCTGCTCGGACCGGACGGCCCCAGCCTGGGCGGGTTCGTCTGCCCGGCGACGGTCGCCACCGGCGAGCGCTGGAAGCTCGGGCAGCTGCGGCCGGGCGACACCGTGCGGTTCGTGCCGATCGGCGCCGACCACGCGGCGGCGCTGCGGACGCGGCCGGCGTCGGCGGTCGAGCCGAGCCGGCCCGCGCGCGACGACGGCGGAGTCCTCGCGCGACTGTCCGCTTCGGACAGTGTGAAACCTTCGGGCGAGCCGTCGGTCACCTATCGCCGCAGCGGGGACGACAACCTGCTGATCGAGTACGGCGAGATGAAGCTCGACCTGGCCCTGCGGATGCGGGTGCACGCGCTGGCCGAACGGCTGGCGGCCGAGGGGGTGCCGGGGATCGTGGACCTGACCCCGGGCATCCGGTCGCTGCAGGTGCACGTCGACCCGGACGCGCTGCCGGTCGGCAAGGCGCTCGGGCTGGTGCGCGAGCTGGAGCGGGACCTGCCGCCGACGCACGACCTCGTGGTGCCGAGCCGCCGCGTGCGGCTGCCGCTGTCGTGGGACGACCCGGCCACGCGCGAGGCGATCGAGCGGTACATGACCGGTGTCCGCGACGACGCGCCGTGGTGCCCGTGGAACATCGAGTTCATCCGGCGTGTCAACGGACTGTCCAGTGTGGACGACGTCTACCGGACGGTGTTCGACGCGGAGTACCTCGTGCTCGGCCTCGGCGACGTCTACCTCGGCGCGCCGGTGGCGACGCCGCTGGACCCGCGCCACCGCCTGGTGACGACGAAGTACAACCCGGCGCGGACCTGGACGGCGGAGAACTCCGTCGGCATCGGCGGCGCCTACCTCTGCATCTACGGCATGGAAGGCCCGGGCGGCTACCAGTTCGTCGGGCGGACCACGCAGGTGTGGAACAGCTGGCGCGGCGGCGACCGGCCGTGGAACCTGCGGTTCTTCGACCGGATCTCCTGGTACCCGGTGTCGGCGGAGGAACTCCTGGACCTGCGGGCGCAGAGCGCGTCCGGGCAGCTCGCCCTCGACGCCACGGACGGCTCCTTCGCCTTGGCGGACCACGAGAAGTTCCTCGCGGACAACGCCGAGAGCATCGCCGGGTTCCGGGCGACGCAGGCGGCGGCGTTCGAGGCGGAACGGCGGGCGTGGGCCGCGGCGGGCGAGTTCGACCCGAAACCGGAGCCGGTCACCCGGCCGCCGGCGCGGGTCGAGGCGCCGCCGGGCGGCCACGTCGTGGAGGCGCCGTTCGCGGCGACGGTGTGGCGGATCGACGTCACCGCGGGCGAGCACGTCGAGCACGCGCAGTCGCTCGTGACGCTGGAAGCGATGAAGACGGAGGCGCGGATCCCCGCGCCGGCGAGCGGTGAGGTGGTCGAGGTGCTGGTGTCCCCCGGCGACCAGGTGGCGCCCGGAACCCCGCTCATGGTGCTGGGATGAGCGCCGTCGAAGAGCGGGTGCGGGCCGCGTACCGGCGCATCGAGCGGGTGGACCGGCCGGAGATCTGGATCGGCCTCCGGCCGGAGGCCGACGTCCTGGCCGAGGCGGCGGCCCTGGCGGAACGCGGGCGGCCGCTGTACGGGAAGCTGGTGGCGGTCAAGGGCAATATCGACGTCGCGGGGCTGCCGACGACGGCGGGTTGCCCGGACTACGCGTACAAGCCGGAGGCCGACGCGCCGGTGGTCGCGCGGCTGCGGGCGGCCGGCGCACTGGTGCTCGGCACGACCAACCTGGACCAGTTCGCGACCGGCCTGGTGGGCACGCGCAGCCCGTACGGCGCGGTGCGCAACGCCGTCGATCCGGCGTACGTCTCCGGCGGCTCCAGCTCGGGGTCCGCGGTGGCGGTCGCGCTCGGCCTCGTGGACCTCGCGCTGGGCACGGACACCGCGGGGTCGGGCCGGGTGCCGGCGGCGTTCAACGGGATCGTCGGCCTCAAGCCGACCCCGGGCCTCCTGCCCACCGAGGGTGTCGTCCCGGCGTGCGCCAGCATCGACTGCGTGACGCTGTTCGCGCGGACGGTGGAAGAGGCGTCGTTCGCGCTGACCTGCCTGGCCGAACCGGCGCAGGTCCACACGGGACGGTTCCGCCTCGGCGTGCCTTCCGAGCTGGGTCCCTTGGCTCCGGGCTGGGCCGAAGCGTTCGAAGTGGCCGTCGCGGAATACGCGGCCGCGGGCGCCGAAGTGACCACTGTGGACATCTCGGCGTTCCTGGAGGCGGCGCAGCTGTTGTACGGCGGCGCGTTCGTCGCGGAGCGGTACACCGCGGTCGGCGAGTTCATCGACGCCCACCCGGACGCCGTCGACCCGGTCGTGCGCTCGATCATCGGCCCGGCCCGCGACATCCCCGCGCACCGGCTGTTCGCCGACCAGGCGACCCTGGCGGCCCTGCGGGCGGAGGCGCTCGCCACGCTGGCCGGCGTCGACGCGCTGCTGGTCCCGACGACGACCGAGCACCCCACGCTCGCCGAAGTCGCGGCCGACCCGGTCGCGGTGAACGCGCGGCTGGGCCGGTTCACCAACGCCACCAACCTGTTCGGGCTCTCGGCTTTGGCGGTCCCGGCGGGCTCGGTGGCCGGGCGCCCGTTCGGCGTGATGTTCCTGGGCGCCCCGCACGACGACCTCAAGCTGGCGGCCCTGGCCGGCCTGCGGCGCGAAAACATCCCGATCGTGGTGGTGGGCGCGCACCTGCGAGGTCAGCCGCTCAACCACGAGCTGACCTCCCGCGGCGGCCGGTTCGTGGCGCCGGTGTCGACGGCGGCCGCGTACCGGCTGTACGCGCTGGACACCGTGCCGCCGAAGCCGGGCCTGGTGCGGGTGGCGTCCGGAGGGGTGTCGGTGGCCGCCGAAGTCTGGGAACTGCCGGCGCGCGGTTTCGGCGAATTCGTGGCCGGAGTCCCGGCTCCCCTGGCCATCGGCAAACTGGAACTGGCGGACGGCACGCGAGTGCCGGGTTTCCTGTGCGAGCCGGAGGCGACGGAGGGAGCGGAGGACATCTCGGCCAAGGGCGGCTGGCTGGCCCACCTCGGCGTCGGGTGAATCGGTTGCGGCGCCGGTCGACACCGAGGTGGTGAAAGTTGTTCCGTGCGGCCATCCCGCACCGGCCGCCGGGGCGCGTGTCTGCGCCCACCTCACCACCGGCGACGGACCCGGGTGCTTCCGCGTGCTCACCGGGGTGGCCACCCGCTTCGACCTGCTGTGCGGCCCCTGCGCCGAGCTCCCGGCTCCGGAGCTGATCGACGCCTGTGTCGGCTGCTTCGACTGCACCGAGGTACTGGCGCACCTCGGCTGGCGCGGCGCGCCCGAGATCCTGCTGCGCGACCGGGAACTCGCCGGGGCCTGGGCGACGCGGCCCTGCCCGGTGCGCCCGCTGAACGACCGGTGTCTCGCTCCTCACCCGGAGGGCTGGCTCGCACTCACCGAAGCGGGTTTCGTCCGGATCGACGACGAGGACCAGTGGCTCCTCGGGCCGGTCGTGCTGCCCGAGGAGCGTGACGTCGAGCGGAACGACGGGCCGGACCGGCCACGCGGCCCCGTACTGCACGTCCCGGACGACGGGCGGTTCGCGGCGATCGTCTCGGACTACGGGCAGTACGGCACCGTCGTCGACCTGGCGGAGTGGGTCACCGTGCTCGACCTCGACCGGGACTGGGACGACAACGAATGGACCCGTTTCCCGTTCGCCTTCCTCGACGGGGACAGGTTCGTCGCGGCCACCGACTCGAACCGGCTCGACGTGTTCGAGGCGGCCACCGGTCGCCTGCTGACCGAGCGCTCCACCACCCGCGAGGACAACCCCGAGCACTACCTCGGCTACTGCTTCGGCGCCATGCTGCCCAGCCCGTCCGGCCGTTCACTGCTCACCGACGGCTGGGCCTGGCACCCGGTCGGCATCCCGCTGGTCATCGACTGCGCGGCGTGGCTCGCGGGCGACCGGCACGCCCCCGAACACGGACGCCACCTCGTCGACCGCGGCGCCGCCTGGGACACCCCGATGGCCTGGCTGAACGAGAACACCGTGGCGTTGCAAGGCATCGGGGTACCCCTGCTCGACGGCATCGAACTGCGCGACGCCACGACCGGGCACCACATCGGGTCCTTCGCCGGCCCGAAGGGGCGGATGTGGGCCCACGACGGCCTGTTGTACGTCGCCGCCGAAGCCGGGCTCGGGGTCTGGGACCCCGCCGAAGGCGCCCGCATCGGGCTCCTCGAGGGCTTCGCGCCCATCGCCCACCGCGAAGGCACCTTCGCCGAACTCCGTAACGATCAGCTGAGAACTTGGGCAACTCCGCGATAACAAGCCTCACCCCGGGGCACCTCCAGGCCGATTCACCTGAGTGAACCCCCGGAGGCGGCCATGACCACGGCGACCACATCCCCGCAGAGCACCCTCGTCCACTCGTACCTGTTCCTCCGCCGCGCCATCGGGCTCATCGGCCTGGCGCTGCCGTTCGTCCTCATCCTCGGCAAGCAGCTCGTCCAGGGCGGCGACGTCGCCGGCTCGCTCAGCAGCTACTACTACACGGACCTGCGGGACGTCCTGGTCGGCGCGATGTGCGCGGCCGGCGTGTTCCTGCTGGCCTACTACGGCCACGACTCGATCGACAACATCGCCAGCACGGTGGCCGGGCTGGGCGCGATCGGGCTCGCGCTGTTCCCCACCACCCCGGACCACGACGTCACGGCGTGGGACCGGACCTCGGGCGTCCTGCACCTCGCCTTCGCGGCCGTGTTCTTCCTCTCCCTCGCCTACTTCTGCCTCCGCCTGTTCCCCCACGACGGCGAGCAACCCGGACGCTTCGGCGCGCTCTACCGCGTCTGCGGCGGCGTGATCCTCGCGTGTCTCGTGCTGATCGCCCTGGCCAAGTACCTCGGCCTGACGCCGTCCCTGCACCCGGCGCTGTGGCTCGAAGCGGTCGCCGTGGAGGCCTTCGGCGTCGCGTGGCTCGTGAAAGGACGGACGATGGAGCCCGGGAGTGTGCCGTAGCCCACTCGACCGGGCCACACCACTGGTTACCGACCGGTAACAAGGGCTATCGTGCGGCTATCACCGTCTACAGCACTGGAGCATTCGTGGCCGCACCAGCAACGCCGCTCGCGCCGACCGCGCGGGGCGTGCGCACCGTCGCCTTCGTCGAGGGGGTCCGCACCCCCTTCGGCAAGGCCGGCGACAAGGGCATCTACGCCGGGACCCGCGCCGACGACCTGGTCGTCAACGCCATCCGTGAGCTGCTGCGGCGGCACCCCGAGCTGCCGCCCGAGCGCGTCGACGAGGTGGCCATCGCCGCCACCACCCAGACCGGCGACCAGGGCCTGACCATCGGCCGCACCGCCGCGCTGCTGGCCGGCCTGCCCAAGTCCGTGCCCGGCTTCGCCATCGACCGCATGTGCGCCGGCGCCATGACCGCCGTCACCACCGCCGCGTCCGGCATCGGCTTCGGTGCCTACGACATCGCCATCGCCGGCGGCGTCGAGCACATGGGCCGCCACCCGATGGGTGAGGGTGTCGACCCGAACCCACGGATCATCGCCGACAAGCTCGTCGACCCGACCGCGCTCGTCATGGGCCAGACCGCCGAGAACCTGCACGACCGCTTCCCGGCGATCACCAAGCAGCGCACCGACGCCTACGCCGCCCGCAGCCAGGAGCGCTACGCCGAGGCCGTCAAAACCGGCAAGATCGGCCCCGAGCTGGTCCCGGTCGCCACCCGTTCGAAGGAGCTGGGCTGGGGCCTGGCCACCGAGGACGAGCCGCCCCGCCCGGGCACCACGCTCGAAACCCTCGCGAACCTGAAGACGCCGTTCCGCCCGTTCGGCCGGATCACCGCGGGCAACGCGGCCGGCCTCAACGACGGCGCCACCGCGTCGCTGCTCGCCGACGAGGACACCGCCCGCGAGCTGGGCCTGCCCGTCGCGATGCGGCTGGTCGGCTACTCCTTCGCCGGCGTCGAGCCGGAGGTCATGGGCATCGGCCCGGTGCCGGCCACCGAGAAGCTGTTCAAGCGCACCGGCCTGTCCATCGACGACATCGGCCTGTTCGAGATCAACGAGGCCTTCGCCGTGCAGGTGCTGGCCTTCCTCGACCACTTCGGCATCGACGACGAAGACCCGCGCGTCAACCAGTGGGGCGGCGCGATCGCCTGCGGCCACCCGCTGGCGTCGTCCGGCGTCCGGCTCATGACGCAGCTGGCGCGCCAGTTCGCCGAGCGGCCCGACGTGCGGTACGGCATGACCACGATGTGCATCGGCATCGGCATGGGCGGCACCGTGATCTGGGAGAACCCGGCGTTCGAGGGGGCCAAGTAATGACGTTCACCGCTGAAGAAGCGAAGGCCGCCTTCCCGGACGAGGTCGTCACGCACGCCGTGACGCGCCTGGTGAAGGTACCCGGGCTCACGAAGCCCGTCGCGCTCATCACGCTCGACAACGGCCACGACCACACCCGGCCGAACACCTTCGGCCCGCAGGGGCTGGTGTCGCTGAACACCGCGCTGGACAAGGCGTTCGAGGCCGAGCCGGCCGCGATCGCCGTCACCGGCAAGCCGTTCATCTTCGCCGTCGGCGCCGACCTCTCGGGCGTCGAATCCGTCAGCGACCCGAAGCTGGCGCGCGAGATCGCCCAGACCGGGCACGACGTGTTCCGCCGCCTCACCGAGTCTTCGGTTCCGACCTTCGGGTTCATCAACGGCGCGGTCATGGGCGGCGGCCTCGAGCTGGCGCTGTCCTGCCACTACCGGACGCTGTCGGAGAACACCGCCGCCATCGCGTTCCCCGAGGTCTTCCTCGGCCTGTTCCCGGGCTGGGGCGGCACGCAGCTGCTGCCGAACCTCATCGGCGCCGACGCCGCCGTCACGGTGATCATCGAGAACGCCCTGGCGCAGAACAAGATGCTCAACGTCAAGCAGACGGCCGAGCTCGGCATCGTCGACGCGGTCTTCGGCTCGGCCGACTACCTCGAGCAGTCGCTGCTGTGGCTGGCCCGCGTGGTCAACGGTGAAATCAAGCCGGAGCGCCGCGAGATCGACCGCGGGTCCGGCTGGGACGCCGCCATCGCCCGCGCCAGGTCCCTGGTGGACGGCCGCACGCACGGCGCGTCGCCGGGCGCGGCCAAGGCCGTCGAGCTGCTGGAGCTGGCCCGCGAAAACGACCTCGACCGCGGCTACGCGGCCGAGACCGACGGCTTGGCCGAGCTGCTCATGTCCGACGTCCTGCGCGCCGGGCTGTACTCGTTCACCCTGGTCAACAAGCGCGCCAAGCGCCCCGCCGGCGCGCCGGACAAGTCCCTGGCCCGCAAGGTGAACAAGGTCGGCATCGTCGGCGCCGGCCTGATGGCCAGCCAGCTCGCGCTGCTGTTCGTGCGCCGCCTGAAGGTGCCGGTCGTGCTGACCGACGTCGACCAGGAGCGCGTCGACAAGGGCGTGGGGTACGTCCACGCCGAGATCGACAAGCTGCTGGGCAAGAAGCGCGTCTCGCCCGACGGTGCGAACCGGCTCAAGGCGCTGGTCTCCGGCTCGCTCGACAAGGCCGCGTTCGCCGACGCCGACTTCGTCATCGAGGCCGTCTTCGAGGAACTGGGCGTCAAGCAGCAGGTGTTCGCCGAGCTGGAGCAGCACGTCAAGCCGGAGGCGATCCTGGCGACGAACACCTCGTCGCTGTCGATCACCGCGATGGCCTCGAAGCTGCAGCACCCCGAGCGCGTGGTCGGCTTCCACTTCTTCAACCCGGTCGCCGTGCTGCCGCTGCTGGAGATCGTCCGCGGCGAGCAGACCGACGACGCGGCCCTGGCGACGGCGTTCTCGGTCGGCAAGCAGCTGAAGAAGTCCAGCGTGCTGGTGAAGGACGCGAGCGCGTTCGTCGTCAACCGGCTCCTGCTGCGCTTCCTCGGCGAGGTGCTGGTCACCGTGGACGAGGGCACGCCGTTCGACGTCGCCGACAAGGCCCTGGAACCGCTGGGCCTGCCGATGACGCCGCTGACGCTGATGCAGCTCGTCGGCCCGGCCATCGCGCTGCACGTCGGCGAGACGCTGCACGAGTCCTTCCCGGACCGGTTCACCGTGTCCGAGAACCTCGCGAAGTTCGTCAAGGCGGGCAAGAAGGGCGTCTGGGTCTGGGACGCCCACGGCAACGCCTCCGCCGACCCCGAGGTCGTCGAGCTCTGGACGCAGGGTGACAAGCCGTCCACCTCCGAGGAGGTGCGCGACCGGGCGCTGTCGGCCATCGCCGAGGAGATCCGGATCATGCTCGACGAGGGTGTGGTCGCCGAGGCGCAGGACATCGACCTGTGCCTGATCCTCGGCGCGGGCTGGCCGTTCTGGAACGGCGGCATCACGCCGTACCTGGACCGCTCCGGCGTCTCCGAGCGCGTGAACGGCAAGCCGTTCCTCGCCCCGGGCGTGGCTTCGGTCCCGACGGCGTAGCTAGTACTCGCCTTCACGGGGGCACTTCGGCGGCGGCGCGGTGAGTTTCAGCTGCGCCGCCGTCGCGTCGGAGTCGATCACCGTCACCCGCTGGGCGGTCCGGTAGCGGGCGTGCAGCTGGAGCGCCCACGCCTTCAGGTCGGTGCCCGGGACGGCGAGCAGGGACACCGACGGCGGGTCCACGAACACCCGCCGGGTCTTGGGGTCGGCGCGCAGCGACGGCTCGGCGGCCCGCATCTCGGCGTCGGCGGGGAAGACCACGACGACCGCCGCGCACAGCGTGTGCCCCGCCAGGGGCGCCGGGTTCGTGTCGACCGGCAGCTCCGGCGGCCGGACCAGCGCGGCGATGAAGAACGCCAGGCCGACGCCGGCGGCCAGGGCCAGCGTGATCACCGGCACCAGCACGCGGACCAGGGGCTTGTCCTCCACATCGAAGATCACAGCACGCGTTGGCCGCGGGGACACCGCCCGTTCACCCGGGCGGCTTAGCGTCCCGCCGTGACCACCGACAGACGCCGCTTCCTCAAGGGCGCCGGCCTCGCGGCCGCCGCCGCGGGCGTGCCCCTCCCGGCCCCGGCCGACCCGGACCTGGGCCGGCTGTGCGGCCGCTACCAGTGGCTGGTCGGCGACCACCACACGCACAGCCAGTACTCCTACGACGCGATGTACCGGATCGACCAGATCGCCGCCGGCGGGCGGGCGCACGGCGCGGACTGGATCGTCTTCACCGACCACGGCCACGCCGAACACGAGAAGGTGTCGGTCGAGCCGACCGAAGCCGACTTCCTCGCCGCCCGGCGGAAGTACCCGGACCTGCTGCTGTGGCACGGCATGGAGTGGAACATCCCGGGCGCCGAGCACGCGACCGTGTTCTTCCAGGCCGGCTCGCGGCAAGCCGCGAAGCTGCGCGAGTTCGAGCGGACGTTCGACTGGCGGCTGACGAACTCGGAGGCGTCGAGCCCGGCGAACGAGGCGCTCGCGCTCCGGGCGTTGCGCTGGCTGGCCGCGGAGGAACAGGCGAAGCGGATCCACGCGCCGGTCGTGCTGATCAACCACCCGCTGCGCAACGGCCGCGTCGCCCCGCACGAGCTGCGCGCCTACCGCGACGCGGCGCCGCACATCGTGATCGGGATGGAGGGCGCGCCCGGCGCGCAGGCGGACGGCTTCCCGAAGCCGCTGGGCAACGGCGGCGCGCGCGGCGGCTACGGCAACAGCCCCGGCCCGAACTCGTGGCCGGGGTTCCCGGCCGAGGCGTACCGGACGTTCGGCGGCTGGGACTGGGCGACGGCGAAGGTCGGCGGCCTGTGGGACTCGCTGCTGGCCGAGGGCAAGCCGTGGTGGATCACGACGAACTCCGACTCCCACTACAACCGCGGCGACACGCTGGTCCGCCCACCGGTCCCGGACGGCTGGTACGACGGCACGGGCAAGTTCCCGGACCCGGTCGACAGCGGCGTCCGGCAGTTCGTCCCGCCATATGCGGATTTCTACCCCGGCGAGTTCAGCCGCACGCACGTCGGCGTCACGCGGCGCAGCCTCGAAGGCGTCCTGGAGGGCCTGCGGGCCGGGCGGATCTGGCTGTCGCACGGCGGCCTGGCGCAGGAGATGCAGATCGGCGCGTACGGCGGTGGATCCTCGGCGACGCTGGGCGGGCGCCTGCGGGTGCGGCGGGGATCGGACGTCACGGTCGTGGTCTCGGCGCGGCTGGCGTCCCGGCCGAACGGCGGCGGCTCGGTGCCGCGGCTGGCCCGCCTGGACGTCGTCGCGGGCCCGGTCACCGGCCCGGTCGCCGACCGCGACACGATGACCGCGCCGGGCACGCGAGTGGCCGAATCCTTCGAGCCGCGCTGGGCGCCGGGGCGGCAGGTAGTGTTCCGGCACACCTTCCGAAACGTGCACGAACCGTTCTACACGCGGATCCGCGGGACGAACGGCGACGGCGAGCCCACGCCGGACGTCGTCGGGCAGGCGAACCCGTTCGAGGACTTGTGGTTGTACGCGAACCCGATTTTCGTGGACGTGTGCTGAACGGAAATGTGCTGCTCGTCCGGTCGATCATGACCGGGCTGCGGTGGCTGCTGCGCCGGTGCTGCGGGTGCTCGCCGGGCGGCGGCCTCGCCCTCAGTGCGAGGCGTGCTCAGGGAGGCGACACGCGAGTTGACCCTCCGATCACGCGAGTTGACCTTTCGATCACGGGTCAGTGGACCGGGAGGTGGACCGTCACACCCAAGCCGCCGCCCACGATCGGCTCCGCCGTCACCGTTCCGCCGTGGGCCGAGACCGCGGCCCGGACGATCGACAGGCCCAGACCCGCGCCCGAGCGGGCCGTCCGGGCCACGCCGGCGCGGCGGAACGGCTCGAACAGCTCCGCCACGCCCGCCGGGTCGACCAGGCCGCCCGAGGACCGGACGCGCAGCGTCGACCACCGCGGCCCCGGCTGCGTCACGACCTCGAGCCAGCCGCCCTCGACGTTGTGGCGGACCGCGTTCTCCAGCAGGTTGCCCGCGATCCGCTCCAGCAGCGCCGGGTCGCCGAACGCGGGCGCCGGCGGTGTCGCGAAGGACGCCCGGATGCCGCGCTGGTCGGCTTCCCGGAAGACCGCGCGCCACGCCCGGTCGACGACCGCGGCCAGGTCCACCGGCTCGCGCACGCCCAGCCCGGCGCCGTCGGTGCGGGCCAGCAGCAGCAGCGAGTTGACCAGCTGTCCCGCGCGTTCGGTCGCGTCGCGGACCACCCCGCCCATCCGGCGCAGCTCGGCTTCGTCGGCGTCGTCGTCGGCCAGGGTGACGTCGAGCTCGGTGCGGATCACCGACAACGGCGTCCGCAGCTCGTGGCTGGCGTTGGCGACGAAGTGGCGTTGCGCGTCGAACGCGGCCTGCAGCCGGTCGAGCATGTCGTCGAACGTGCTCGCCAGCTCGGCCAGCTCGTCGCGGGAGCGGATTTCGCCGATCCGCTCCCCCAGCGACTCGACCGACAGCCGCCGCGCGGTGCCGGTGATCTCGCGCAGCGGCAGCAGCACCCGCGAGGTGAACGTCCAGGCGAGGATCGTCGCGGCCGCCACCACCAGCAGGAACGCGATCGACCCGAAGAGCAGCATCCGGTTGCGGGCGTGCACGCGCAGGTGGTCGGCCAGCGTCGAGGCGTCGACCGTGACGCCGTCGACGACCACCACGCTGCCCGGCGGCATCTGCGGGACGGCGTCGAGCGAGTCCCGGACCAGCGTCCAGGCCAGCCAGAGCAGCAGCAGGCTGACGGCCGCGACCAGCACGGTCGCCAGCAGGGTGATCCGGGCGCGGAGCGTACGGGTGCCCGGCAGGTTCACGCGCGCGGCGCGCCCGGTTCCGGCACCCGGTACCCGGAGCCGACGACGGTCTCGATGATCCCCGGCTCACCGAGCTTCTTCCGCAGCGTCATCACGGTGACCCGGACGGTCGTGGTGAACGGGTCGGCGTTCTCGTCCCAGACCCGCTCCAGCAGCTCCTCGCTGCTGACGACGGACCCGGCGGCCTGCAGCAGGACCTCGAGGACGCCGAACTCCTTGCGCGTCAGCTCGACCGGCCCGCTTGCCCGCCGCACGGTCCGCTTGGCCGGGTCCAGCTCGACGTCGCCCGCGGTGAGCAGCGGCGGCGCGGCCGGCGTCGCCCGGCGGCCCAGCGCCCGCACCCGGGCGACCAGCTCGGGGAAGGCGAACGGCTTGGCGAGGTAGTCGTCGGCGCCGAGCGACAGCCCTTCGACGCGGTCGGACACCGAGCTGCTCGCGGTCAGCATCAGCACCCGGGTCAGTTCCCCGGACGCGACGATCTCCCGGCACAGCTCGTCCCCGGACATCCCGGGCAGGTCCCGGTCCAGCAGCACGACGTCGTACCGCGTGACGGCGGCCTTCTCGTGCCCGTCGTCCCCGGTGAGCGCGACGTCCACCGCCATCCCCTCGCGGCGCAGGCCGCGGGCGATCGCGTCGGCCAGGGGTTCTTCGTCCTCGACTACCAAAACTCGCACCAGCCCACAATCCCATATTTTCCTGAGAGTGCCCTTTAAGGACCGGGCTCGGCCCACCGCAGCGCGAACCACAGCCGCATCCGGGCCTCCGGGTCCGCCAGGTCGACGTCCAAGGCCCGCTCGACCTGGGCGATCCGGTGCCGGACGCTGTTGCGGTGCACGCCCAGTTCCGCCGCCGTCGGCTCCCAGCCGCCGTGGTGGGCCAGCCACGTCCGCAGCGTCAGCACGAGCTGCCGGTCCTGAGCCCGGTCCAGCGCCACCAGCGGGGCCAACGCCTTGTCCGCGAACCCGCGCGAGGCGCCCGGGTCCAGCAGCGCGTCGAAGTCGAGCGGCTCGCTCCCGGCCACGACCGGACGCCCGAGCGCACGGGCCCGCGAAAGCAGCAGCTCCACCTCGGCCCACGCAGAAGCCACTCGGGAAGCGGGCACCGGCGACCCCACGGCCGTGAGCCAGCCGGAAGCCCGCAGGTCGTCCAGCACCGGCGGGGAGACCGTTCCGGCGACGGCCACGAACGAAGGTCCGGGCAGCACCGACACCAGCGGCGTGTCCAGCCGCGCCCGCAGCCAGTCCGGGCGCCGGGCCACCTCGTCCGGGCCACGCCGGTACGCCGCCCCGGCGACCAGCCGGACGACGTCCGTCCCCACCAGCGACCGGGCCACCTCCGCGGGTGACGTCCGGCCGAGCAGCAGGCCGGTGGCCGCCGCGCCCAGCTCGGCCGCGTCCGAGCCCGCGCGGCCGACCAGGCCGAGCAGGGCCGCGCCGACGGCGAGGATCGCCCGGTCGGCGCCCTCCAGCCGCCGGGGCCGGCCGACGACCACCAGGTGCGACGCCGTGGCCTGCGGGTACACCGGCTGGACGACGACGAACCCGCCGTCGACCTCGGTCGTCGCGCTGCGGATCCCGCTGCCCGCCCGCACGGTCGCCATCAGCTCCCGCACCTCGGGCGGCAGCGGCGCGGGCGCGTCGTGCGCCGAGGCCAGCACGTCCCCGGCGCCGACCAGGGCGACCCAGGACCGCAGGACCGCCGCCAGCGCCGACGTCAGCTCGCCGAGCCCGCCACCCGCCGCCCGCGTCAGCGTCTCGCGCGCCGCCGTGATCCGCCGCTGGTCCCGTTGCCCGGCCTCGGTCAGCGCGACCGAGACCGCCCGGTTGACCGCCAGGAACGGCGTCCGCGCCGGCACGACCAGCAGCGGCAGCCCGTGCCGCGCGCACGCCCGGCGCAGCGGCTCGGGCAGCGTCTCGAACACCGTCGGGGTGAGGCCGAAACCCAGCGCCGTCACGCCGGCGTCGCGCAGCCCGCGCACGTACCGGTCGATCCGCTCGGGCAGGTTGACGCCCGCGGTGAGGATCAGCTCGCCGCCCACCAGGTAGGGCGCGGGGTCCTGCAGCTCGCTGACGTGGGCCCAGCGCACGGGCCGGTCCAGCGCGCCCGGCCGCAGCGTCTCGGGGACGGCCTCGAGCGCGAGCTCCCGGTGGCCGAGCACGTCCCGTAACGGGACATTCACCTCGGTGGACGACGCATCCGCGATTCTGGCCATTCCGTCCCGCCGTGAGTCGATATGGGGATGAATCATCCCATGCCGAGGAGGTGGCGGACGAACCTACGGTGACCCGAAACCGACGTGAGGAGGACACCGTGACCGGCGACTACGCGGTGATCGCGCTGTACATCGCGGGCATGCTCGGGGTCGGCTGGTACGGCCTGAAGCTCGCGAAGACCAAGTCCGACTACCTGGTCGCCGGGCGGCGGCTGGGGTGGTTCATGTACTCCGGCACGATGTCGGCCGTCGTGCTCGGCGGCGCGTCGACCGTCGGCGGCGTCAAGCTCGGCTACACCTACGGCATCTCCGGCATGTGGCTGGTGGTCAGCATCGGCGTCGGCATCCTGGTGCTGCACGCGCTGTTCGCGCGGCGGCTCGTCCGGCTGAAGGTCTACACCGTCGGCGAGATGCTCGACCTGCGCTACGGCGGCCGCACGAGCGCGGTGTCCGGCGTCGTCATGTGGGGCTACACGCTGATGCTCACGGTGACCTCGACGCTGGCCTTCGCCACGATCTTCAAGGTGCTGTTCGACCTGCCGAACTGGGCCGGGATCGCGGTCGGCGGCTCGATCGTCGTCCTCTACTCGGTGCTCGGCGGCATGTGGTCGATCACGCTCACCGACATCGCCCAGTTCGTCATCAAGACCATCGGCATCCTGGCCATCCTGCTGCCGGTCGCCATCAGCTCCGCGGGCGGCTTCGACGGCATGAGCGCGAAGCTCGACGCGAGTTTCTTCAGCTTCACCTCGATCGGCACCGACACGATCATCACCTACTTCGTGATCTACACCTTCGGCCTGCTGATCGGCCAGGACATCTGGCAGCGCGTGTTCACCGCCCGCACGCCCGCGATCGCGACGTCCGGCGGCATCACCTCCGGCGTCTACTGCCTGGTCTACGGCCTGGCCGGCGCCCTGATCGGCACCGCCGCCCACGCCCTCTACCCGGACATCGCCAGCGCCCAAGACGCCTTCGCGACGATCGTCGAGCGGCTGCTGCCGACCGGCGTCCGCGGCCTGGTCCTGGCCGCCGCGCTGTCGGCGATGATGTCCACGGCGAGCGGCGCGCTGATCGCCTGCTCCACCACGACGACGTCGGACCTGCTGACCAAGCTGGGCTTGAAGAAGGGCGGCGAAGTCCGCCGCAACCGGATCGCCACGCTCGTACTGGGCCTGCTGGCCATCGGCATCGCGATGGTCGTCGACGACGTCGTCAACGCGCTCACCATCGCCTACGACATCCTGGTCGGCGGTCTGCTGGTGGCGATCGTCGGCGCGCTGTTCTGGAAGCGCGGCACGCGGCAGGGCGCGTACGCCTCGATGGTGGCCGGCACCGTCTCGGTGATCGCCTTCATGAGCATCGACGGCGTGGCCGCCAACACGCCGATCTACTGGGGCCTCGGCGCGAGCCTGGTCGTCTACCTGGCGGTCAGCTTCGCCACGCCCCGCACGTCCGACACGATCCTCTCGATCTGGACCCGCCGTCTCAACGGCGAAGAAACCCCGCTCTCCACCCGGGAACAGGAGCCCAGCAGTGCCTAACATCGGACCCCTCGACTCGTCGCGCGTCCCCCGGTTCGCCGGCTTCGCGACCTTCGCGCGGCTGCCGCGCATCGACCAGGTCGAACGCGCCGACGTCGCCGTGGTCGGCGTGCCCTTCGACTCCGGCGTGTCCTACCGGCCCGGCGCGCGGTTCGGCCCGGCCGCCGTCCGCGAGGCGAGCCGGCTGCTGCGGCCGTACCACCCGGAGCTGGACGTCTCGCCGTTCGCCGAGCGGCAGGTCGTGGACGCGGGCGACATCGCGGTCAACCCGTTCGACATCGGCGAAGCGATCGAAACGCTGCAGCAGGAAGCCGAAGCGCTGCAGGCGGACGGGACGCGGCTGGTGACCGTCGGCGGCGACCACACCATCGCGCTGCCGCTGCTGCGGGCCGCGGCGAACCGGCACGGACCCGTTGCGCTGCTGCACTTCGACGCCCACCTGGACACCTGGGACACCTACTTCGGCGAGCCGTACACCCACGGCACCCCGTTCCGGCGGGCGTCGGAGGAAGGAATCCTCGACACGAGCGCGCTGTCGCACGTCGGGACGCGCGGGCCGCTGTACGGGAAGCGCGACCTCGAAGAGGACCGCCGCCTCGGCTTCGGCATCGTCACTTCGGGCGACGTCATGCGCCGCGGCGTCGCCGAGACGGTCGACGCGCTGCGGCAGCGCATCGGCGACCGGCCGCTGTACGTCTCGGTCGACATCGACGTGCTCGACCCCGCCCACGCGCCCGGCACCGGGACCCCCGAGGCGGGCGGGCTGACCAGCCGGGAGCTCCTGGAGATCCTGCGCGGGCTGCGCGACCTCAACCTGGTCGGTGCGGACGTCGTCGAGCTCGCGCCGGCCTACGACCACGCCGAGATCACCGCCATCGCGGCCTCGCACGTCGCCTACGACCTGGTGAGCCTGCTGACCCTGGGGAAGGGCGCATGACCCGCATCGGCGGCGATGTCGTCGTCGAAACCCTGCGGGCGCTGGGGGCCGACACGGTGTTCGGCCTGCCGGGCCAGCACGCCCTGGGCCTGTTCGAGGCCCTGCGGCGGGCGGAGGACCTGCGCGTGATCAGCGGGCGCGTCGAGAACAACCTCGCCTTCGCCGCCGACGGGTACGCCCGCGCCCGGCTCGCGGCCGACCCGGACGGCCCGGTGCCGGTGACGCCCCTGATCGTCTCCACCGGCCCGGGTGCGTTGCTGACGCTGGCGTCCCTGCAGGAATCCCGCGCGGCTTCGGTGCCGGTGCTCGGGATCTCCAGCCAGGTCCCGGTCGCCGGGCTCGGCGGCGGGCGGCACGGCTACCTGCACGAACTGCCCGACCAGCAGGCGAGCTTCCGGGACGTGGTCAAGTCGGTGCACGTCGTGCGGCGGGCGAGCCAGCTCCCGACGGCGTTGCGGGAAGCGTGGACGTCGGCGGCGACCGCGCCCTACGGGCCGGTGTGGGTCGAGATCCCCCAGGACGTGCTGCTCGGCCCGGCCGGCGTCCCGCCGATCACATCGGTTTCGGCCGCGCCTGCCTCGCTGGAACCGCTGCCGGAGCTGGTGACCGCGGCCGCGGAGCTGCTGGGTGCGGCGTCGAACCCGGTGATCCTGGCCGGCGGCGGCGCGCTGCGGTCGGGCGCGCACGCCGAGCTGCTGGCCCTCGCCGAAGCCCTGCGTGCGCCGGTGGTCTCGACCTTCGGCGGCAAGGGCGTCTTCGGCTGGGACCACGAACTGTCCGGCCGGTCGTGGCTGGAGGACTGGCACACCACGGAGTTCCTCGCCGACGCCGACGTGCTGCTCGTGCTCGGCTCCGGGCTCGGCGAGCTGTCCAGCAACTACCGCGAGTTCGCCCCGCGCGGCCGGGTGATCCAGGTCGAAGCCGACCTCGGGAAGCTGGAGTCGAACTACCCGGCGCTCGGCATCCACGCCGACGTGCGGCTCACCCTGCAGGCGCTGCTGGAGTGGGTGCCGATGCGCGCGTCCGACGGCCGGGCCGAGAAGGCGGTCTCTTCGCTGCTGTCCGCCGTGGAGTCCCGGTTGGACAGTCAGGACCTGGCCACCGAACGGAAGCTGGTCGACGACATCCGGGGCGCGCTTCCCGAAGGCACTCAGACATTCTGGGACATGACGATCGCGGCCTACTGGGCGTGGTCGGCGTGGAACCCCGAGGGCGCACCGATCCACACCGCCCAGGGCGCGGGCGGCCTGGGCTACGGCCTGCCGGGCGCGCTCGGCGGCGCAGCCGCGGGCGCCCCGACCTTGGCGGTGTCCGGCGACGGCGGCGCGATGTACGGCCTCGCCGAGCTGGCCACGGCGGCCCAGCACGGCCTCGACGTCACGTGGCTGATCGTCGACGACGGCGGCTACGGCATCCTGCGCGAGTACCTCACCGGCGCGTTCGGCCGGTCGACGGCCACCGAGCTGACCCGGCCGGACTTCGTCGCCCTGGCGGCCGCCTTCGGCGTGCCCGCCCGGTTGTCCTCTTCGGACACCGTGGGCGCCGACCTCGCCGAGGCGCTGCGCACGCCCGGGCCGTCCGTCGTCGTCCTCCCCGCGCTGCTGAAGATGTTCGCGCCGACCCACCTGGAGCAGGCATGACCCGCACCCTGGACCTGACCGACCCGGCGACCGGCGAGGTGTTCGCCACCAGCCCCGTCGCCTCGCCGTCCGAAGTGGACGCGGCGCTGGCGGCCGCCGCGCAAGCGTTTGTGGTCTGGCGGCGCAGCACCCCGGCCCAGCGTCAGCTGGCGCTGCTGAAGATCGCCGACGCCCTGGAGGCGCGCGCGGCCGAGTTCGCCGACCTCGAGGTGCGCGAGACCGGCAAGATCCGGTCCGTGGTGCTCGAGGAGGAGATCCCGGAGTGCGTGAGCGCGCTGCGGTTCTTCGCCGGCGCGGCGCGGCACCTGGAGGGCACCGCGGCCGGCGAGTACGCGCCCGGCCACACGTCGGTGATCCGCCGCGAGCCGGTCGGCGTTTGCGCGCAGATCGCCCCGTGGAATTACCCGCTGATGATGGCGGTCTGGAAGATCGCCCCGGCCCTGGCGGCGGGCAACACGGTGGTGCTGAAGCCGGCCGAGACGACCCCGTCGACGGCGGTGCTGCTGGCGCGCGTCGCCGCGGAGTTCCTGCCGTCGGGCGCGTTCACCGTGCTGACCGGCGACCGCGACACCGGCCGCGCCCTGGTCAGGCACCCGATCACGGACCTGGTCTCGATCACCGGGTCGACCCGCGCGGGCATCGACGTCGCCACGGTGGCGGCCGCCGACCTCAAGCGCACCCACCTGGAGCTGGGCGGCAACGCACCCCTGCTGGTGTTCCCGGACGTCGACCTCGCCTCGACGGCGGAGGGCATCGTGGGAGCGGCGTTCTACAACGCGGGCCAGGACTGCACGGCGGGCAGCCGGGTCCTGGTCCACTCCTCGATCCACGACGACTTCGTCACCGCGCTGGCGAAATCCGCCGCGGCGCAGACCCCGGGTGTCGATTACGGACCGTTGAACAGCGCGGCGCAGTTCTCGCGCGTCGAGGGCCTGATCTCCCGGTTGCCGTCGCACGCCCGCATCGAGACCGGCGGCACCCGGTTCGGCTCACCGGGCTTCTACCTCTCCCCCACCGTGATCTCCGGGGTGCGGCAGGACGACGAGATCGTCCAGGAGGAGATCTTCGGCCCGGTGATCACCGTCCAGTCCTTTTCGGACGAAGCCGACGGCATCGCACTGGCCAATGGCGTCCCTTACGGACTGGCCGCCTCGGTGTGGACGCGCGACCTCGCCGTCGCGGCGCGGGTGCCGGCCGAGCTGGACTTCGGCTGCGTGTGGATCAACACGCACGGCCCGCTGGTGGCGGAGATGCCGCACGGCGGCTTCGGCCATTCCGGCCACGGCAAGGACCTCTCGGCGTACGCGTTCGCTGAGTACACCCGCGTGAAGCACGTGATGACGAGGTTCGCATGAGCGAGAAGATCACCGAGGTCGAGCAGCACGGGATCGCCCCGATCCCGCCGGAAGAGCAGACGTCCCGCCCGCGCGACCTGTTCCGGATGGCCTTCGGCGGCGCGAACACGTTCGCCACGATCATCCTGGGCACGTTGCCGATCGCGTACGGCTTGAGCTTCCGCGACGCGGTCCTGGCCACGGCCCTGGGTGTCGTGGTGGGCGGCCTGGTCCTGGCCCCGATGGCACTGTTCGGCCCGCGCACCCGGACGAACAACGCGGTGTCGTCGGGCGCCCACTTCGGCGTGGTCGGCCGCTGCGTCGGCTCGTTCTTGTCGTTGCTGACGGCGATCACGTTCTTCGCGATTTCGGTCTGGGTGAGCGGCGACGCGGTGGCCGGAGCAGCACAGCGCCTGTTCGGCTTCGATGGCGGCGCGGTCCTGCGCGGCGTGGCGTACGGCGTGATCGCGCTCGCAACGCTGGTGGTGTGCATCTACGGCTACCGGTTCATGCTGCTGGTGAACCGCATCGCGGTGGTCCTCGGCACGGCCATCATGCTCCTGGGCGTCCTCGCCTACGGCGGCACCTTCGACCCGGGCTACCCGGGCACGGGCACGTACGCGCTGGGAACGTTCTGGCCGACGTTCACGTTGGCGGCGTTGACGGCCCTGGCCAACCCGATCTCGTTCGGCGCGTTCCTCGGCGACTGGGCCCGCTACATCCCGGCCTCCTACCGCAAACGCTCGCTCCTGACGGCGCCCTTCCTCGCGCAGGTGGCCACGCTGCTCCCGTTCGGTTTCGGCATCGCAACGGCCACCCTGGTCGCGGACCCGGCCGACTACATCACGGGCCTGACGTCGATTTCCCCGCTGTGGTACGCAATTCCGTTGATCGTGGTCGCCCTGATCGGCGGCCTGTCGACGGGAACGACGTCGCTGTACGGAACTGGTCTGGACTTCAGCTCGATCTTCCCCCGCCTGTCCCGCGTCCAGGCGACCCTGCTGATCGGAACGTTGAGCGTGGCGTTCATCTTCGTGGGCAATTTCGTGCTGGACATGGTGTCGAGCATCAACGCCTTCGCCACGCTGATCGTCCTGTGCACCAGTCCCTGGATGGTGATCATGATGATCGGCTTCGTCCAGCGCAGAGGTTTCTACGACGTGGCGGACCTGCAGGTCTTCAACGAAGGCCGCAAGGGCGGCCGCTACTGGTTCACCCGGGGCGTGAACTGGCGGGCCATGGCAGCATGGATCCCGGCAACGACACTGGGGTTGCTGTGCGCAAACACGCCGATGATCGCCGGCCCGCTACGCAACATCGCGGGCGGCGTGGACATCAGCCTGCTGGCGACCTTGGCGACAGCCGCCATCGCCTACCCGCTGCTGGTGAAGCTGTTCCCGGAACCGCCGGAGGTGTTCGCCCCAGCCCCCTCCCCGACGACGATCCCCGCGAGGGTCTGAGCTGGGTGGTCATCCCTGAGCCAGCCCGTCCGGCGAGGACACCTTTTCTCCCGGCAACAGCAAACCACAAGGCTCAGCTGCGGTTGGCGTCCTTCTTCGCCGGTTCCTCCGACGCAGAACCCAGCCGCCCGGCCGCCCACTCGGTGACCCGCCGAGCCACATCCTGAGCGGTCAGCCCGATCCGCCCCAGCACCTCGTCCCGGCTCCCGTGGTCGTGGAACGTCTGCGGCACAGCCAGATCCCGCAACGGAACATCGCACTCGGCATCCCGGAACAACGCGGCCAACGCCGACCCGAACCCACCGTGCCGGCCACTGTCCTCGACCGTCACCACGAGCTTGTGCTGCGAAGCCAGCGCCACGAGCTCGGCCGGCACCGGAAGAACCCACCGCGGGTCCACCACGGTGACGCCGATCCCCTGATCGGCCAGCCGATCCGCGGCCGCCAACCCGAGCGTCGCGAACGCACCGACGGTCACCAGGAGAACGTCCGCACCCTCGGCCGGGCGCCGCAGGACGTCGACCGTCCCGATCCGCTCCACGGCGGTCACGTCCGTCCCGACCTTCCCCTTCGAGAACCGCAGCGCCGTCGGCCCGTCCGACACCGCAACGGCCTCCCGCAGCTCCTCACGAAGAGTCGCCGGGTCCCGCGGAGCGGCAACGCGCATCCCCGGCACCATCCCGAGCAGCGAAAGGTCCCACATGCCGTGGTGGCTCGGCCCGTCCGGCCCGGTGATCCCGGCCCGGTCGAGCACCAGCGTCACCGGCAGGCGGTGCAGCGCCACGTCCATCAGCACCTGGTCGAACGCGCGGTTCAGGAACGTCGAATAGATCGCCACCACCGGGTGCTGCCCGCCCATCGCGAGCCCCGCGGCCGAGGTGACCGCGTGCTGCTCGGCGATCCCGACGTCGTACCAGCGGTCGGGGAACGCCTCGGCGAACTTGTCCAGCCCGGTGGAACGCAGCATCGCCGCCGTGATGGCGACGACGTCCGCACGCTCGGCACCGATCCGGGCCAGCTCGTCGCCGAACACGCCGGTCCAGCTCGGGCCCTTCACCGGCGGCAGGCCGGTCTCCGGGTCGATCGGGTCCGTCTGGTGCATCTGGTCGTGCTGGTTGTTCACCGCGGGTGCGTAGCCGTGGCCCTTCTCGGTGACGACGTGCACGATCACGGCGCCGCCGAAGGAGCGCGCGCTCTGGAACGCCTTCTCCAACGCGGCGAGGTCGTGGCCGTCGACCGGGCCGAGGTACTTCAGGCCCAGGTCGGAGAACATCGCCTGCGGGCTCAGCGCGTCCTTCAGGCCCGCCTTCGCCGCGTGCAGCGCCGCGTAGATCGGCCGGCCGACGACCGGGGTGTGGCGCAGCAGCTCGCGGCCGCCGTCGAGCAGGCGCTCGTAGCCGGGCTGCAGACGCAGCGCCGCGAGGTGGTCGGCCAGGCCGCCGATGGTCGGGGAGTACGAGCGGCCGTTGTCGTTGATCACGATGACGACCGGGCGGTCCTTGTGCGCCGCGATGTTGTTGAGCGCCTCCCAGCACATGCCGCCGGTGAGCGCGCCGTCGCCGACGACGGCGATCGCGTGCCGGCCGCCGCCGTCCAGCTCGAACGCCTTCGCCAGGCCGTCCACATAGGACAGACCGGACGACGCGTGGCTGCTCTCCACCCAGTCGTGTTCACTCTCCGCACGCGACGGGTAACCGGTGACGCCGCCGGTCTGGCGCAGCAGGTCGAACCCGTCCGCGCGGCCGGTGACGATCTTGTGCACGTACGCCTGGTGACCGACGTCCCAGACGATCGCGTCACGCGGCGAGTCGAACACGCGGTGCAGCGCCAGGGTGAGCTCGACGACGCCGAGGTTCGGCCCCAGGTGCCCGCCCGCCCGCCGGACCTTGTCGACGAGGAAGTCCCGGATCTCGGCGGCCAGTTCGCCGAGGTCCTCGACACTCATGCGCTTCAGGTCCGCCGGTCCGCTCACGGACTCCAGCATCGTCACTCGTCTCCACCTCACTCGCTCGGTTCCGGCCAGTCTACGGAGACCCGCCAGGGTGGTTCCGCCCGCCGCGTCCGGCGTCACACCCGAGCGCGACCGCCGGTCAGCACCCGGGGTGAACCTCGTCTCCCCGCGTCGCTGTGGCGGTCACGCGGCGTGGCCACGAGAATGGCCGCATGGCGGACTTCTTCATCGGCGGCGAATGGGTGGACGCGGTGGCCGGCGGCCGGCGCGAGATCCGCTGCCCGGCCGACGGTTCCCTGGTCGCGACGGTCGCCGAGGGCACCGCCGAGGACACCGAGGCCGCCATCGCGGCGGCGCGCCGCGCGTTCGGCACCGGCCCGTGGCCCGGCACCCCCGCCCACCAGCGCGGCGACCTGCTGCTGCGCACCGCCGACCTGCTCGATCGCGACGCGGAGGCGTTCGCCCGCGCCGAGTCGCTCGACACCGGCAAGCGCCTGGTGGAGAGCCGGTACGACATGGCCGACATCGCCGCCTGCCTGCGGTACTTCGGCAAGCTCGCGGCGCAGGACGCCGGCCGCGTGGTCGACACCGGCAACCCGGACGCGTTCAGCCGGATCGTGCACGAGCCGGTCGGCGTTTGCGGGCTGATCACGCCCTGGAACTACCCGCTGCTGCAGACCGTGTGGAAGATCGCGCCGGCGCTGGCGGCGGGCAACACGTTCGTGCTCAAGCCCAGCGAGCTGACCCCGCACACCGCGATCCTGTTCCTCAAGCTGCTCACCGAGGCGGGCCTGCCGCCGGGCGTGGGCAACCTGGTGCTGGGCGCGGGCGCCGAGGCCGGCGCACCGCTGGCGGCCCACCCGGACGTCGACCTGGTGTCGTTCACCGGCGGCCTGGCGACGGGCAAGGTGATCGCCGCGTCGGCCGCGGCCACGGTCAAGAAGGTGGCCCTGGAGCTGGGCGGCAAGAACCCGAACGTGGTGTTCGCCGACGCCGACTTCGAGACCGCGGTCGACTACGCGCTGACGGCGGTGTTCCTGCACTCCGGCCAGGTGTGCTCGGCGGGCGCGCGGCTGATCGTCCAGCGCGAGTGGCACGACGAGTTCGTCGCCGAGCTGGTCCGCCGGGCCGAGCGGATCCGCCTGGGCGGCCCGTTCGACGCGCAGGCGGAGACCGGCCCCCTGATCTCGGCGGCGCACCGGGCGAAGGTCGAGGCGTACGTGGCGGCGGCCCTGGCCGAAGGCGCGGTGCTGCGCACGGGCGGCCGCCGTCCGGACGACCCGGCACTGGCCGACGGGTTCTACTACCTGCCGACCATCCTGGACCAGGTGAAACAGGGCTCGTCGGCGGTGGTCGACGAGTCGTTCGGCCCGGTCCTCACGGTCGAGACGTTCACCGACGAGGACGACGCGGTCCGCATCGCCAACGACACCCACTACGGCCTGGCGGGCGCGGTGTTCACCCAGGACGCGGGGCGCGCGCAGCGGGTGGCCGGGCGGTTGCGCCACGGCACGGTCTGGATCAACGACTTCCACCCGTACCTGCCTCAGGCCGAGTGGGGCGGCTACAAGCAGTCGGGCTTCGGCCGCGAGCTGGGCCCGACGGGGCTGGCCGAGTACACGGAGGTCAAGCACATCTACCAGAACCTGCGCCCGGCCCCGCAGCACTGGTTCGCCGGCTGAGCATCCCCCGATCGGGATCCCCCGGACGGCCGACCACCTCATGCTGCCTCCACCGCGACGCAAGGGAGGCTGCGCCTGCGCCCGGGCCGCGCCGGCTCGACCGCAGGCGCAACCACCCCGCAGCCAACCGCAGCTCCCCAGCCCTCTGGAAGCCACCGCAGCGTTCGCGAGCGCTGCGCAGGCCCGAGGCGCCGGCCACTCTGACCCCACAACCCGCTGCACCGCCCGGCCGCCCCTCACCTACCCCTTCCCCCCACCGCCCTCCGCCCGAGGAAGGCCGCCAGCCGGTCCGCCGCCGTCGCGTCCGGTGCCGCCGCGACTTCCGGCCCGAACGGCCCGCCCGGCTGCCGCGGCGCCGCCCCGAACCGCTCCCGCCACTGCTCCAGCGCCTGCTCCGCCAATTCCGGGACCAGATCCGTCGAGACACCCGTCGCGTCGGCGATGTCCCAGCCGTGCACCACGTACTCGTTCACCCTCATGTGCACCAGGAACACCCCCGGTACCTCGCCGAGCGGAGTCGTCACCTGGCGCGAAAACAGGCCCGGTGCCGTCAGCACCGCACGTGCCGCCGCCACCGATGCGGTGAACGCCTCCGCCGGCGACGGTCCCAGGTGGTCGCCGTCCGGGGCCGGTGGGCCCGTGCCCGCCCAGAACGCCACCTTCGCGTTGCCGTGGGCCAGGTGGTTCACCACCGCGCGCACGTCCCAGTCAGCGCACGCCGTCGGGTGTGCCCACTGGTCCGCTCGGAGCGCGGTGACCAGCCCGGTCACCGTCGAAGCCGCCATGTCGAACTCGTCGAGTGGAGTCATGCCCCGAAGTGTGCCGACCACCACCGACAAAACTCACGACAGCAGCGCCACGCACTCCACGTGGTGGGTCATCGGGAACGCGTCGAACGCCCGCAGGTCCGTCAGCCAATACCCGTGCGCGGCGAAGGTCGCCACGTCCCGCGCCAGCGCCGCCGGGTCGCAGGCCACGTACACGATCCGGTCCGGTGCGCCCGCCACGATCGACTCCACGACCGCCTTGCCCGCGCCCTTGCGCGGCGGATCCAGCACCACCACGTCGACCGGCTTGGCCGCCGACGCCAGCACGTGCTCCACCCGCCCCGCGCGCCACGAGACCTGCAGCAGGTCCGCGAGGTTGCGCTCGCCGTCGGCGACCGCGCGCCGGCCGGACTCGACCGCCAGCACGCTGCCCGACGGGCCCACCTGGCCCGCCAGCACCGACGCGAACAGCCCGACCCCGGCGTAGAGGTCCCAGGCCGAGCCGCCGGACGGCGCCTCCGCCCACTCCGCCACGACCGCGGCCAGCGTCGACGCCGCCGCCGGGTGGACCTGCCAGAACCCGTGCGCGTCCAGGCGCCAGTCGCGGCCCGCCGCGTGCTGGACCGCCACCCCGCCGGTCAGCTGCCGCGCGCGCACCTTGCCGCGGACCGTCGAGAGCTCCCGCACGTGCAGGCCGCCGTCGCCGTCGGTCGTCACCTCCAACTCGCTGCCCGGCCGCCAGCGCCGCGCCAGGACGTCGTCGAGCTCGCCGGGAACGGCGATCGGGCAGTCGTCCAGGGCCACCACCCGGTGGCTGTGGTGGGCGCGCAGCCCCGCGCGCCCGTCGCCGCCGGCGACCAGCCGGACGCGGCTGCGCCAGTCCAGCGGCCCGCCGTTCAGGGCCTCCACGACGACCTCGCGCTCGATCCCGGCCAGCCGCTGCAGCTGCTCCGCGACCACCGACGCCTTCAGGGAGCGCTGGTAGCCCGGCGTCGCGTGCTGCCAGTCGCAGCCACCGCAGCCACCGGGCACGGCCAGCGGGCACGGCGGCGGAACCCGGTGCGGCGACGGGGAAAGCACCTCGACGGCGTCGCCCCGGCAGAAGGAGCCGCCGTTGTCCTCGGTGATCTCGACGCGGACCTGCTCGCCCGGCAGCGCGTGCCGGACGAACACGACCCGCCCGTCCGCGCGCGCCACGCAGTGCCCGCCGTGCGCCACCGCGCCGACCTCGACCTCGAGGACGCGGCCCAGCCAGCTCGTCATTCGACCGGCTCCTTGGGCTTCGGCGCCGCGACCGGCTTCCCGTTGGCCGAGAACCCGCGGCGGACGTCGCCGGCCGCCGGGCGCTCGTTGCGGACCCGCGCGGCCGCCTTGGCCGAGGACTCCAGCTGCCACGGCACGCTCGCCACGATCACGCCGGACTGGAACAGCAGCCGGCCCTTGAGCCGCAGCGCGCTCTGGTTGTGCAGCACCTGTTCCCACCAGTGCCCGACCACGTACTCCGGGATGAACACGGTGACCACGTTGCGCGGATTGTCACCGCGCACGCGCTTCACGTAGTCGAGGACCGGCTTCGTGATCTCCCGGTAGGGCGATTCGACGACCTTCAGCGGCACCTTGAAATTGTGCGCGTCCCACTCGGCGGTGAGCCTTCGCGTGTCCGCATCGTCCACATTGACCGTGACGGCTTCGAGAACGTCCGGACGCATCGCCTTCGCGTAGGCCAGCGCGCGCAGCGTCGGACGGTGCAGTTTGGACACCAGCACGATGGCGTGGTTGCGCGAGGGCAGCACGGTCGGGGTGTCGCCGAGGTCCTTCAGCTCGTCGGCGACGCGGTCGTAGTGCCGCCGGATCGCCGTCATGAGCACGAAGATGGCCACCATCGCGGCGATCGCGATCCACGCGCCGAGCAGGAACTTGGTGATGAGCACGATCACCAGCACCACGCCGGTGCAGGTGAGGCCGACCGCGTTGACGGCCTGGGAACGCCGCATCCGGCGCCGCTTGGCGGGGTCGGTTTCCTTGGCCAGCAACCGGTTCCAGTGCCGGATCATGCCCGCCTGGCTCACCGTGAACGACACGAACACACCCACGATGTAGAGCTGGATGAGCCGGGTGACCTCGGCGTCGAAGGCGATGATCAGGACCAGCGCGAAGGCGCTCAGGAACAGGATGCCGTTGGAGAACGCCAGCCGGTCGCCGCGGGTGTGCAGCTGCCGGGGCAGGTAGCGGTCCTGGGCCAGGATCGAGCCCAGCACCGGGAAGCCGTTGAACGCGGTGTTCGCGGCCAGCAGCAGGATGATGCCGGTGGAGAAGGAGATGTAGTAGAACGCCGGCGGGAAGTCGGCGAACACCGCGTGCGCGATCTGCGCGACGATCGTCTTCTGCTCGTAGCCGGCCGGCGCGCCGGCGAGCTGCCGGGCCGGGTCCTCGGCGAACTTGACGTCGGTGATCGTGGCCAGCGTGATGATGCCGACCAGCATGGTGACCGCGAGCACGCCCATCAGCAGCAGCGTGGTGGCCGCGTTCTTCGACTTCGGCTTCTGGAACGCCGGGACGCCGTTGCTGATCGCCTCGACCCCGGTCAGCGCGGCCGCCCCGGAGGAGAACGCCCGCAGGATCAGGAACGCGTACGCGACGCCCGCGAAGGTGCCTTCGGCGTTGAGGGTGAACCCGGCGCTTTCGGCCTTCATCTCGGTGCCGGTGGCGGCCTGGAGCAGCCCCCAGGCGACCATGGCCAGGATGCCCAGGATGAACCCGTATGTCGGGATCGCGAAGGCCTTCCCCGACTCGCGGATGCCGCGCAGGTTCAGCGACGTCAGCACGACCACGATGACGATCGACGCGAGCACCTTGTGCTGCGCGACCCACGGGACGGCCGAGCCGATGTTGGCCACACCGGACGAAGTGGACACCGCCACCGTCAGGACGTAGTCGACCAGCAGGGCGCTGGCCACGGTGAGGCCGAACTTGCCGCCCAGGTTCGTGTTGGCGACCTCGTAGTCGCCGCCACCGCTCGGGTAGGCGTGCACGTTCTGCCGGTAGGAGGCGACGACGACCAGCATGACCAGGGCGACCATGATGCCGATCCACGGCGCGATCGCGTACGCGGACAGCCCGGCGACGCTCAGCGTCAGGAAGATCTCTTCCGGGGCGTACGCCACGCTCGAGAGCGCGTCGGACGCGAAAATGGGCAGCGCGATGCGCTTCGGCAGGAGCGTGTGAGAGAGCCGGTCACTGCGGAACGGACGTCCGAGGACCAGGCGTTTCAGCACGGTCGGGAACTTCGACACCACGAAAGCGTAGCTGTACCGGGCACGGTAGGTTCGGCGCTGGTATGTCGGGGGCAAGACGGACGGGTAACCGCCGAGGAGGAGGCAGGGCGTGCACGTGGTGATCATGGGGTGCGGCCGGGTCGGCGCGTCCCTGGCCGCTGCGCTGGAGCGGCTCGGCCACGAGGTGGCCGTCATCGACAAGAACCAGCAGGCGTTCCGCCGGCTCGGCAGCGACTTCCACGGCCAGCAGGTCGTCGGCGTCGGCTTCGACCGCCGGGTGCTGATCGAGGCCGGCATCGAGCGGGCCGGCGCGTTCGCGGCGGTGTCCAGCGGCGACAACTCGAACATCATTTCGGCGCGCGTCGCCCGGGAGAACTTCGGCATCGAGCACGTCGTCGCGCGGATCTACGACCACAAGCGCGCGGCCGTGTACGAGCGGCTGGGCATCCCGACGGTGGCGACCGTGCCGTGGACGACCGACCGGTTCCTGCGCTCGCTGCTGCCGGACGGCGTGGCGTCGGCGTGGCGGGACCCGTCGGGCAACGTCGCGCTGCTGCAGCTGCCGCTGCACGAGGGCTGGGTCGGGCACTCGGTGAAGTCGCTGCAGGAGGCGACCGGCGCGCGGGTGGCGTTCATCATGCGCTTCGGCACCGGCGTGCTGCCCGACACGAAGACCGTGCTGCAGGCCGACGACGTCGTGTGGGTGGCCGCGCGGTCCGGCACCGTCACCGACGTCACCAGTGTGGCCCACCGCGAACCGGAGGACGAGGCATGAGGGTCGCGATTGCGGGTGCCGGGGCGGTCGGCCGGTCCATCGCCGCCGAGCTGATCGACGGCAGGCACCAGGTGATGCTGATCGAGCGCGAGGCCGACCAGTTCGAGCCGCACGCGGTCGAGCAGGCCGACTGGGTGCTCGGTGACGCGTGCGAGGTCTCGATCCTGGAGGAGTCCGGGATCGAGCAGTGCGACGTCGTCATCGCGGCGACCGGCGACGACAAGGCGAACCTGGTGGTCTCGCTGCTGGCGAAGACGGAGTTCGCGGTCCGGCGCGTGGTGGCCCGGGTGAACAACCCGGCCAACGAGTGGCTGTTCACCGACGCCTGGGGCGTCGACGTGGCGGTCTCGACCCCGCGCATGCTGGCGGCGATGGTCGAGGAGGCGGTCAGCGTCGGCGACCTGGTGCGGCTGATGACGTTCCGCCAGAGCAACGCGAACCTGGTCGAGCTGACGCTGCCGGAGGAGACACCGCTGGCCGGCAAGCCGGTGAGCGAGCTGACCCTGCCCCGGGACGCGGCCCTGGTGACGATCCTGCGCGGCGACCGGGTGATCGTGCCCCAGCCGGAGGACCCCCTGGAGCCGGGCGACGAGCTGCTGTTCGTGGCAACCGCGGACGTGGAGCCGGAGATCCGGACGGCGCTCGGGTACTGAGGACGTGGGAAAGGCCCCTGGCGAGGTCGCCGGGGGCCTTTTTCGTGGGCCGGTGAGCCGAGCCCGCGTGACTCAAGGCGGGACTCACGTGATCCGAGCCGCGACTCACGTGATCCGAGCCGCGACTCACGTGATCCGAGGCGGAACTCGGGCGCGCCCCCGCGCGCGCGGTTGTCAGGCGTCCGGCGTCTGGGCGTACTTCTGACGCAACCGCGCCTCGACCTCCGCGTCGGTCTCCGGCGCCGGCTCCGCCTCGGCCAGTGCCTTCAGGCGCTTGTCCGACCGCCGCACCGCCCAGACCACCACCAGCAGGCCCAGCGCGTACAGCGGGTAGCCCATCGCGATCTTCGCGAAGGCCAGCCAGCCCGTGTAGTCCTCCTGGTACAGCCACCGCTGCACCACGAACCGGGCCGCGAAGATCGCCGCCATCGCCAGCGTCGCGACGTCGTAGCCGTAGCGGGACGGCTTGTCGCGCCGCCATGCCTGGCCGGTGCCGTTGAGCAGGTTCCAGACCACGCCCGCGATCGGCCAGCGCACCACCACCGACAGCACGAAGATGCCGCAGTAGATCAGGCTCGCGTAGATGCCGAACAGGAAGAAGCCCTTCGCCGACCCCGTGCGGTAGGCGATGAACGCCGCGATCGCCACACCGAAGAAGCCCGAGATCGCCGGCTGGAGGGGCTCCTTGCGGACCAGGCGCAGCACCGCGATGGCCACGGCGCTGCCGATCGACGTCCAGATGGCCGCGGTCAGCCCGAAGAACGAGTTGGCCAGCACGAAGACGATCACCGGCACCGACGAGTAGATCAGGCCGGACACGCCGCCCATCTGCTCGAGGAGGGTCGGCTGCGGTTCTTCCGCGTCGTCGGTCTTCTTCTCGCTCGGGGCGGGTTCAGTCACGATGGGTGATCAACTCACTGGGCTCTGGAGCTCGTAATAGGGGTTGTACAGCACCTTCTGGCCGGCACGCTCGGCCATCCGGCCGCGCACCTTGATCGTCCGGCCAGGCTCGATGCCCGGGATCCGGCGGCGGCCGAGCCAGATTAGCGTCACGCCCTGTGTTCCGTCGAACAGCTCGGCCTCCAGCGTGGCGGCCTCGTTGGTCGGGCACAGCTCGACGCTCCGGAGCCGGCCCATCACGGTGACCTCTTCGCCCGAGCGGCAGTCGCAGGCCCGCTGCGCCCCCTCGGCGCCCGACCTCATCGACATCTCGTCGGCGTCGAGATCCTCGACGTCGCTGGTCAGCTTGCGTACCAGCCGGCTGAAGTAGCCGCCGTCTTTGGCGGACATAGGTGCTCCTGTGCTCCGGGGCCCGGCGACAAAACTGCTTGCGGCCCGTGCGATTCCAGCGTACTGCGGTCCCCGCCAGGGAAACGCCTTTGCGCAAAGATCGCAACGTGACGTCCGCAATCAGAGTTCCCGCCGCGGTGCTGCTGCCCGGCACCGGCTCGGACGAGGTGTTCGTCCGGGCCGTCTTCGGCGGGCCGCTGCGCGCCCTCGGTGTCCCGCTCATCGCGCCACCGCCGCCCCCGGCCGGGGCGCTCGCCGACGGCTACCTGGCCACCCTCGACGCGCTGGCGGACGAACACGGCGAACTGCTCGTAGGCGGCATTTCGTTCGGCGCCCACCTCGCCGCGGAGTGGTCCGTCCGCAATCCACGTCGTTGCGGGGGCCTGCTGGCCGCGCTCCCGGCCTGGAACGGCGTCCCGGGCCCGGCACCCGCCGCGCAGGCCGCGACGCTGACGGCGGCTCTGGTGGCCGGTTCCGGCGTCGGCGCCGCGCTGGCGCAGACCAGCGGCAGCCCGGACTGGCTGCGCGCCGAACTGGACCGGGCGTGGCGCCGGCACGGCGACGGGCTGGCCGCCGGCCTGCGCGTCGCGGCGGGGCGGCCGTCGCCCACCCTCGCCGAGCTCGCGGGGCTGGCCGTCCCGGCCGGCATCGGCACCTGCACCGACGACCCGATCCACCCGACGAAAGTCGCATCGGAGTGGGTGGGCGCACTCCCCCGCGCCGCCCTCGGCGAGACGACGCTCACCGCACTGGGCGCGGACCGCGAATCACTCGGCCGGGCGACCGTACTGGCCTTCCTCCGGGCGCGGGGAAAGCCGTGAAGGCCACCTCGCGGGACTCAGCGTCCTTCGAGGTGGCCTCCACGGGCTTGCGAGCCTCAGCCCTGTTGCTGCTGGGCCGCGATGTGTTCGGCGACCGCTTCGGGCAGCGTGATGGTCAGCGGGGTCCGGACCGGCATGGGCGCGTCGCCGCGGTCGACGATCGTGCGCCGCACGATCTCGCGCAGCACCTCGACGGCCGCGGCGGCCTCCGACTGGGGGCCGGCGATGACGCCGCGCAGCATCCAGCGGGGCCGGTCGATGCCGACGAAGCGCAGGGCGACGTCGCCGATGATGGCCGAGATCTCCAGGCCCCACGCGCCGCGGCCGAGGGTGACCTTGGCGCCGTCGGCGCGCAGCTGGTCGGCCAGCTCGGAGCTGACCTCGCGCCACAGCCCGCCCGAGCGCGGCGCGGCGTACGCGCTGACCGTGATCTGCCCCTGCTCGGTGACGACGTGCACCGCCCGCACCCCGCTGGTCTCCGGGTCCATTTCCACCTGGACCTGGGAACCGTCGGGCACCGGCACCTTCACCGAGCCGAGGTCGATCCGAGGGATGCCGTCGTCTTCGAAGTCCGCGACGTCGAACGGGCCGTCGGAGACGTCCGACAGCTCCGGCCCGTCTTCACCGTCGTACGACCCGTCCTCGATCGTGTCGTCGGCCTCGGGCGCGGCGTGCCGTCCGGCGGACCCGCCCTCGGTCCGCCGCTTGCGTCCGAAAATCCCCACTACTTCTCCGTTCCTTCCCCCGTCACGGCGCTCGCGGCGAGCGCCGGTGCTCCCAGTGTGGCGTGTCCACCCGTTGATCCGTAGCCTCCGTCGCCCCGCTCGGTCGTGTCGAGCTCCGCGACCTCGACGAACTCCGCGTGCTCGACCCGCTGCACGACCAGCTGGGCGATGCGGTCGCCACGGGTCAGCTCCAGCGGGTGCACCGGGTCGTGGTTGATCAGGCAGACCTTGATCTCGCCGCGGTAGCCCGCGTCGATCGTGCCCGGCGTGTTCACCACCGAGAGGCCGACCCGGGCGGCGAGGCCCGACCGCGGGTGGACGAACCCCGCGTACCCGGGCGGGAGCGCGATCGCGACGCCGGTGCCGACGACGCCGCGTTCCCCGGGTCCGAGGACGATATCCGAGGTGGTGACGAGATCGGCGCCCGCGTCGCCCGGCCGGGCGTAGGCGGGCAGCGGGACATCCGGATCGAGCCGGGAGAGGAGTACCTGAACGCTGGACACGGGCGGCGAGATTACTCTCTACCCGTGGGTGAATCAGCGAAGACGGCCGCGAACGCCGCGGTCCGGCACTCCGAACGGCTGTACGTCCCGTGGTGGGGCTGGCCGCTGCCGGTGCTGGGGGCGGTCCTGCTCGCGGCGGAGATCGACCTCGGGTACCCGGGGATCCGGGCGTGGCTGCCGTACGTGATCGCGCTGCCGGTCGTCGTGGCGCTGCTGCTGTCGCTGGGCCGGTCGAAGGTCCGGGTCACCGGCGGTGACGAGCCGGAACTGTGGGTCGGCGACGCCCACCTGCCGCTGCGGTTCGCCGGCGAGGTGGAGATCTTCGACAAGGACGCCAAGCGCAAGGCGCTGGGCCGCGACGGCGACCCGGCCGCCTACGTGCTGCACCGCGGCTGGGTCGGCCCGGTGGTGAAGGTGCACCTCACCGACGCGAACGACCCGACGCCGTACTGGCTGTTCAGCACCCGACACCCGGAAAAGGTCGCCGAGCTGCTGAAAGGTGCCTGACCCGGACATGGAAGGGGGCCGGCCTGCCGGCCGGCCCCTTGTCCCCAGCGCGCTCCGAGCCTCCCCCTTGGTGCCCTCGAGGCTCTTCGTCGCGTCTGTTCGTCCCCTGTGCCCGAGAACCCCTGCGTCCGGTCAGGCGCAGTCGCGGCAGATCAGGCGTCCGCCGTGGTCCTCGGCCAGCCGGCTGCGGTGGTGCACCAGGAAGCACACGGAGCAGGTGAACTCGTCCGCCTGCTTCGGCACCACCTTCACGGTCATGTCCTCACCGGAAAGCCCGGAAAGGTCGGCACCCGGCAGCTCGAAGTTCTCGGCGGTCGCGTCCTCGTCGACGTCGACGACGCCGGACTGGTTCTCGTTGCGCCGGGCCTTGAGCTCCTCCAACGAGTCTTCGGCCAGCTCGTCGGCTTCGCTGCGGCGCGGAGCGTCGTAGTCGGTAGCCATGTGTCCCTCACCCCTGCGATCAGCTTGTGTAGTCGTTTACCCGGACCCACGGGTGCGCCCGTGAGTCCGCCGTGCCGCTGGTCAACGTTCCAGGGCCCCTGTTTGTGCCCGACGGCCGAAGTGACCGAGGTCTCTTCTTTTCGGGCCTCTTCCTGCGGCCGGAGCCCGCGAAGGGTAGCTCACCGCTGTCCGGGTTCTGCAACGAGTCAGACATTGCCGGGAAATCGTCACCCGACAGGGGGAACCCGCAGGTAAGACGCGTTGTCGTCCGTTCGGGTTGCGCCCGGGTGGAGAACTTCACGCGCGGCCCGTGTCCGCTTGCCCCCGCCGCCCCCGCCGTGGTGCGATCGCCGGACGGGGATCGGTCCGGGAACGGCCCGCGATCGCAGGCGGAGCACGGGGAACCGGCCGGGTGACCCGGGACGACGTGCGCCGGTCGCAGCGCCTAGGCTGAGCGGCCACGACGGTGCTCGGGTCCGCACCGGCCGGGGTTCGGTGTTCGGGAAGGGACGGGCAGGTGGCGTCGGGGAACGGCATCGGGGACCGTGGGGCGCGGCCGTATCGCAAGCACAAGCCGCTGCCGGCGCTGATCGTCATCGGCGTGCTCGCCCTCGGCGCGATCATCGTCTGGGTGAACGCCGCGATCGGCAAGGGTGACGTCGACGAGGCGGTCAAGTGCGACCCGCCCCCGAGCCCGCCACCGGGTGTCACGTTCACCACCCTCCCGCACAACGCGCTCGACGACCGCGCGCCCGTCCCGCCGGACAAGGTCGCCTACCGCGTCCTCAACGCCTCGGGCAGCCGCGGCCAGGGCGGCATCACCACGACGGCGCTGCGCGAGCTCGGCTTCGCCGGCGCGGCCGAGCCGGCCAACGACACGGCGTACGCGAACCGCGACGCCAAGTGCCGCGGCCAGATCCGCTTCGGCGAGAACGGCAGCACCGCGGCCCGGACGCTCAGCCTGGTGGTGCCGTGCGCGGAGCTGATCCAGGACAACCGCAAGGACGCGAGCGTGGACCTGGTGACGGGCACGCTGTTCGGCGACCTCCGGCCCCGCGCGGAGGCCCGCCAGATCATCACGCAACTCGCCGACTGGTCGAAGGCCCACCAGGGCGGCGGGTCGAACGAGCAGTCCGCGGGCGCCAAGGCCCCGATCATCGACCAGACACTGCTGGCCTCGGCCCGCGACGTGGAGTGCTGACCCGCTCCCACCGGCGCGCCGCGGGGGCCCCCCGTTTTCCACGCTACCGGAGACCACCGACATTTTCGGTCGCCGGAAATGCCCGCGAGCCGACCGCCTGAGGACGCGAGCCGACCGCCTGGGTACGCGAGCCGACCGTCTGAGGACGCGAGCCGACCGTCCCGGTCAGCAGGACCCGGTCAGACCCGCTCAGACCTCCGCCGCGCCGCAGTCCGCCAAGACCTGCCGCAGCGGCTCCGCGATCGACGGCGCCGCCGCGTACGTCGCGTCGTCGCCCAGCTCGGGTGCCGAGCCCGGCAGGGACACCGCCGCGCCCGCCTCCGCCGCGATCAGCGCTCCCGCCGCCCAGTCCCAGCGGTGCAGGCCGTGCTCCACGTACGCGTCCAGCCAGCCCGCCGCCACCGCGCACAGGTCCAGGGACGCCGCCCCGTTGCGGCGGATGTCCCGGACCCGGCCGAGCAGCGAGGCCGCGAACTTCGACTGGCGCGTCCGCCGCGAAGGCGAGTACGCGAAACCGGTTCCGACCAGCGTCAGGTCCAGCCGCGTCGGCTCCGACACCGCCAGGCGACGGCCGTCGAGGTACGCGCCTTGGCCGCGGGCCGCCGACCACACGCGGCCGGTCGCCGGCTCGACCACCGCGCCCGCCACCGACACCCCGCCGGCCTGAGCCGCCACCGAGACCGCGAACCACGGCAGGCCGTAGAGGAAGTTGACCGTCCCGTCGATCGGGTCGACCACCCACGTCACGCCGTCGCCCGCGGCACCGCCCCCTTCCTCGCCCAGCACCGGCTCGCCGGGGCGCAGCGCGGCCAGCCGGTCCCGCACCAGGCGTTCCGACTCGTGGTCCACTGCGGTGACCACGTCGGTGTCCCCGGACTTCGTGCCCACGGCCACCGACCGGCCCGCCGCCATGCCCTCCCACGCCTCGCGGACCAGCCCGGCGGCGTCCGTCGCGACCTGCACCGCGACGCTTTTCAGCAACGACTCGTCAACTCCCACGTCCGACATGTCACCACATCCGGTTAAAGTCTCCGAGGCAGGCTTCTGAATCGTGCGAGAAGGGACCACGTCCGTGGTGGAGGCGACCCGCCGAGGTTTCGGCATCGACATCGGCGGCAGCGGGATCAAGGGCGCCTTGGTCGACCTGGAGAAGGGCCGGCTCATCGGCGACCGGATCCGGATCGAGACCCCGAAGCCGTCCACCCCGTCGGCGGTGGCGGACGTCGTGCACGACATCGTCACGCAGGCGGGCTGGGACGGCCCGGTCGGCGTCACGCTGCCCGCCGTCGTCAAGAAGGGTGTCGCGCACACCGCGGCCAACATCGACAAGCAGTGGATCGGCACCGACGCCGACGCGCTGTTCGCCAAGCGGCTCGGCCGCAGCGTCGACCAGATCGCCATGCTCAACGACGCCGACGCCGCGGGCATGGCCGAGATCCGCTTCGGCGACCCGGTCGCGCGCAAGGGCGTGACGGCGCTGCTGACCTTCGGCACCGGCATCGGCAGCGCGGTGTTCCAGGACGGCAAGCTCGTCCCCAACACCGAATTCGGCCACCTGGAGATCGACGGCCACGACGCCGAGAAGCGCGCGGCTGCCTCGGTGAAGGACAACGAGGGGCTCTCCTACCCCGAATGGGCCAAGCGCGTGCACCGTTATCTGACCGTGCTGGAGAACCTGATCTGGCCCGACCTGTTCATCGTCGGCGGCGGGGTCAGCAAGAAGGCCGAAAAATGGGTGCCGCTGCTGGACATCCGCACTCCGGTGCTGGTCGCGAGCCTGCAGAACAACGCCGGGATCGTCGGCGCCGCGGCCGCCGCGGCGGAGGGCATCGAGCACTGATTCGGCGCTGAGGGTGATCGCTTCGCACCGCATGCGCGTACCGTCGTTACAATGGAACACGGCCCACGGCTGCGGAGGGCAAAACCGCAGGCCGAGGCGTGATCCCCGAATGTGAGGCAGCAGTGGCACCCGTGCCGTTGCTCGTCGTGATCGACCGCTGCGAAAGGGCGTAAGTGGCAGCCGCAAGAACCGCAACCCGAGGCGGGACGAAGACAGCGACCGCAGCCGGCGAGCCGGCCGAAGAGGCAGCCACCGGGACGGCGAAGCCTGCGGCCCGCAAGACCACCACCGCCAAGAAGGCGCCGGCCAAGAAGGCCCCGGCGAAGACCAAGGGCGCGAAGACCGAAGACGGCGAACCGGACGGTCCCGGCGAGATCGAGGACGACGACCTCGGTACGCCCGACCTGTCGGACCTGGAAGAGGTCGAGGTCGACGTCGTCGACGAGACGGTCACCGACGAGCCGGACGCCGACTCGGCCGACGACGACGATGACGACGAAGAGTCGGACGAGGAGACCCCGGCGCAGCGTCGCCGCGGCGCCGCGGCCGACAAGGCCGCGGCCAAGAGCGACAACCCGGACTTCGTCTGGGACGAGGAGGAGTCCGAGGCGCTGCGCCAGGCGCGCAAGGACGCCGAGCTCACCGCCTCCGCCGACTCCGTGCGTGCCTACCTCAAGCAGATCGGCAAGGTCGCGCTGCTGAACGCGGAGGAGGAGGTGGAGCTGGCCAAGCGGATCGAGGCCGGGCTCTACGCCGCCGAGCGCGTGCGCACCGCCGAGGAGGAGGGCGAGAAGCTCGTCACCCAGATGCGCCGCGATCTCAAGTGGATCGTGCGTGACGGCGAGCGCGCCAAGAACCACCTGCTGGAGGCCAACCTCCGGCTCGTCGTTTCGCTGGCCAAGCGCTACACCGGCCGCGGCATGGCGTTCCTGGACCTGATCCAGGAGGGCAACCTCGGCCTGATCCGCGCGGTGGAGAAGTTCGACTACACCAAGGGCTACAAGTTCTCGACGTACGCCACGTGGTGGATCCGCCAGGCGATCACCCGCGCGATGGCCGACCAGGCCCGCACCATCCGCATCCCGGTGCACATGGTCGAGGTCATCAACAAGCTCGGCCGCATACAGCGCGAACTCCTGCAGGACCTCGGCCGCGAGCCGACGCCCGAGGAGCTCGCGAAGGAAATGGACATCTCCCCGGAGAAGGTCCTGGAGATCCAGCAGTACGCCCGCGAGCCGATCTCGCTGGACCAGACGATCGGCGACGAGGGCGACTCGCAGCTCGGTGACTTCATCGAAGACTCCGAAGCGGTCGTCGCGGTCGACGCGGTGTCGTTCACGCTGCTGCAGGACCAGCTCCAGTCGGTGCTGCAGACGCTGTCCGAGCGCGAGGCGGGCGTGGTCCGCCTGCGCTTCGGCCTCACGGACGGCCAGCCGCGCACGCTCGACGAGATCGGCCAGGTGTACGGGGTCACTCGCGAGCGCATCCGCCAGATCGAGTCGAAGACGATGTCGAAGCTGCGCCACCCGTCGCGGTCGCAGGTCCTGCGCGACTACCTCGACTGAGTTCGTTCCGGCACAACGGAAACCCCGTCACTTCGGTGGCGGGGTTTCCGCTTTTCAGGGGACGGCCAGCCCGCGCTCCCGCAGCGACTGCTCGACACGCAGCCGTTCGATCTCCCGGTCCATCCCCTCCGGCAGCTCCCCCAGCCGGTGTGGCACGCCGACCTGGCGGCACGCCTGGGTGAGGAGCTCGTCGTACGCCTGGCGCGTGCCGAAGCGACGGGCGGCCGGGGTGCCGGCCGGGTAGCCGGCGAGGAGCCGGTGCACCCGCCGCAGGTCCGCGGCGACGCGCTCGATCGGCGGTCCGTCCGGTTGCGGCCGGGCGCGTTTCGCGCGGATCCAGGCGAGGAGCTTCGGGGTGCGCAGCGCGCACCAGAACAGCACCGTGGGCGCGAGGCAGACCACGATGAAAAGGATCAGGTTCGCGACGACGCCACCGGAGCCGTCCATGCCCCGATGGTAAGCCCGCGGAGCGGAGCTTTCACGGGAAAGCTCCGCTCCGGGCGGAGCGTTACGGGAGTTCGGGGGTCTCCGGAGACTCCTCGACCAGCCAGAGGACGCCGGCCGGGGGGAGCTGCAGGACCGCGGACGCCGGCTGGCCGTGCCACGGCTCCTCGACGGCCTCCACCGCGCCCATGTTGCCGACGCCGGAGCCGCCGTACGCCTTCGCGTCGGTGTTGACGATCTCCCGCCAGCGGCCCGCGGCAGGCAGGCCGACGCGGTAGTCGTGGTGCGGGACGCCGGCGAAGTTCGCCACGCAGGCCAGGCGCGAGCCGTCGGCACCGATGCGCAGGAAGCTCAGCACGTTGCCGCTCGAGTCGTTCGCGTCGATCCAGCGGAAGCCGTCCGGGGACGCGTCCTGGCTGTACAGCGCGGGCGACGACCGGTACACCGTGTTCAGCGAGCGCAGCAGCTCCCACACGCCGAGGTGCAGCGGCTCGTCCATCAGGTGCCAGTCGAGCGACTTCGACTCCGACCACTCCCCCGGCTGGCCGAACTCGCCGCCCATGAACAGCAGCTGCTTGCCCGGGTGCGCCCACATGAACGCCAGCAGCGAGCGCAGCCCGGCCGCCTTGTTCCACGCGTCGCCCGGCATCCGGCCCCACAGGGAACCCTTGCCGTGCACCACTTCGTCGTGCGACAGGGGCAGCACGAAGTTCTCGCTCCACGCGTACACGAGCGAGAACGTCATTTCGTTGTGGTGGTACGCGCGGTGGATCGGCTCGTGCGAGAAGTACCGGAGCGTGTCGTGCATCCAGCCCATGTTCCACTTGAAGCCGAACCCGAGGCCGCCGAGGTGGGTCGGGCGCGTGACGCCCGGCCAGGCCGTCGACTCCTCCGCGACCATCACGATCCCGGGATGTCGCTTGTAGACGGTCGCGTTCAGCTCCTGCAGGAACCGCACCGCATCGAGGTTTTCGCGGCCGCCGTACTGGTTCGGCAGCCACTCCCCTTCCTTGCGGGAGTAGTCGAGGTAGAGCATCGACGCGACGGCGTCCACGCGCAGGCCGTCGAGGTGGAACTCCTCGATCCAGTACAGCGCGTTGGCGACCAGGAAGTTGCGGACCTCGTTGCGGCCGAAGTCGAACACGAGCGTGCCCCAGTCGGGCTGCTCGCCGCGGCGCGGGTCCGCGTGCTCGTACAGCGCGGTGCCGTCGAACTTGGCCAGCGCCCAGGCATCGCGCGGGAAGTGCGCCGGCACCCAGTCCACCAGCACGCCGATCCCCCGCTGGTGCAGGCGGTCGACGAAGTAGCGGAAGTCGTCCGGCGAGCCGAAGCGGGACGTCGGCGCGTAGTACGACGTCACCTGGTAGCCCCACGAGCCGCCGAACGGGTGCTCCGACACCGGCAGCAGCTCCACGTGCGTGAAGCCGGTCTCGACGAGGTAGTCGCCCAGCTGGTCGGCCAGCTCGCGGTAGTCGAGCCCGGGCCGCCACGAGCCGAGGTGGACCTCGTAGACGCTCATCGGCGCCGCGATCCACTGGGTCGCCTCCCGCTTCGCGACCCAGTCTTCGTCCGACCACAGGTGCGCGGAGCTGGTGACGACCGACGCCGTCGCCGGCGGCTGCTCGGTGGCGAACGCCATCGGGTCGGCCTTCTCGTGCCAGTTGCCGTCGGCGCCGAGGATCCGGAACTTGTAGCAGCTGCCCACGCCGACATCCGGCACGAACAGCTCCCAGACGCCGGACCCGCCGAGCGAGCGCATCGCGTGCCCGCGCCCGTCCCAGCCGTTGAAGTCGCCGATCACGCGGATGCCGCGGGCGTTCGGCGCCCAGACCGCGAACGACGTCCCCTCGACGACGCCGTTCGGCGTCTCGTAGGCCCGGACGTGCGCGCCGAGCGCCTCCCAGAGCCGCTCGTGCCGGCCCTCGCCGATCAGGTGCAGGTCCAGCTCGCCGACCGTGGGCAGCCAGCGGTACGGGTCGTCGGCGGTGACGGTGTGCCCGTCGTACTCGACTTCCAGGCGGTAGTCGCCCGGGTGCTCGGGCACGGCGACGGCGAACAGCGCGTCGATCACCGGCTCCATCGGGTAGCGGTTCGAGCCCGCGCAGAGCGTGACGCCCTTCGCGCCGGGCAGCAGAGCGCGGGCCGCGAAGCCCTTGCCCACCGCGTGCACGCCCAGCACCGAGTGCGGGTCGTGGTGGGACCCGGCGAGCAGCCGGTCGATGTCCGCGGCCGGCGGGGCCGCGGCCGGGAGGCCTTCGGGAACCGCGTTCACGGTGTCGTCCCTCCATTGGTGATCCGGGCGATCGAGGCGAGCGGCACGCCCAGCCAGTCCGGCCGGTTCGCGTGCTCGTAGCCCACTTCGTAGACCGCCTTGTCGAGTTCGAAGGCGCGCAGCAGCTCGCCCTGGTCGCGCGGGTCCGCGGCGATGGCCGCGTAGCCCTCGCAGAACGCCGCCCGGTTGCGCTCCGACCATTCGTGGGCGCGTTCGGCCAGCGCCGGGTCGTCCGGCTGGCCGACCAGCATCTGCTGGGCCGCGTAGTCGAACGACCTCAGCATGCCCGCGACGTCGCGCAACGGCGACCGCAGTGCATGCCGCTCCTCGACCGGGGCCGCGGGCTCGCCCTCGAAGTCGATCAGCAGCCAGCCGCCGACCGTCCGCAGCACCTGGCCCAGGTGCAGGTCGCCGTGGATGTACTGCATGGTCACCGAGTCGGCGGGCAGGGTCCGCAGCCGCTCGAACGCCGCCCGCAGCTTCGGGGCGTGCGCGGCGAGCTCCGGCACCCGGCCGGCGACCGTGTCGAGCCGGTCGAGCATCGCCTTCATCGAGCGTTCGAGCTCGTCGGCGTCCACGGCTTCGGTGCCGAGGGCCTCGGCGAGGTCCGCGTGCACCTCGGCGACGGCGCGCCCGAGCCGCTCGGCCTCGCCGGCGAAGTCGCCGCCGACCTCCCCGGCGTGCAGTTCCGGCGCCGCCATCAGGTCGCGGACGCTGGTGGTGGCCATCGCCCAGCCGTCGACGGCGTCGGAGACGAACTGCTGGAGCATGCCGACCGTGGTCGGCTCGCCGTCCAGGTCGCCGGTGATCGAGCCGAGCGGGGCCGCGATGTGCTTGCTGCCCACCGCCTGCAGCGCGCGGTGCAGCAGCAGGTCCTTGTTCTTGCCCGGCGACAGCTTCCGGAACAGCTTGAGGATGTACTGCCCGCTGTAGACCAGGGACGTGTTGCTCTGCTCCGACGTGATCGGCCGGGCCCGCAGGCCGGTCTCCAGCTCGACCCCGGGCTCGTGCTCGAACGTCAGCGAGCCGACGCTCTCCTCACGCGCCATCAGGTCCAGCAGCACGCCAGTGACGTCCAGGTCGCCGGACGCCTCGTAGGCGTTGAGGTCGCCGACCGCCCCGATCCAGCTGCCGGACGAGATCTCCGGCGGGTGCGTCCGCCGGCCCACCAGCAGCTGGTAGGGCTCGCGCCGGTCGTCCTGGGCGACCTCGACGACCACGTGCAGCAGCTGCGGATCGCCGGAGACCAGCTCGGTCACGCCGAGCGGCCGGATGCCGGTGACCGGCCGGTCCTTGCCGGCGAACCAGCGCTGCTCCGGCAGCCAGCCCTTCAGGTCCTCGGTCAGGTCGTCGACCAGCTCACGCGGGTCGGACAAGGGACTCACCTCGCTTCGCCTTCGTCTCCCGGGTTCGTCAGCTGGAACCAGTAGAAGCCGTGCCCCGGCAGCGTCAGCAGGTACGACAGCTCCCCGATGCTGGGGAACCGCACGCCGCCGGTGAGCTCCACCGGCGTGCACCCGCGGTGCGCGGACAGATCCAGCTCCACCGGCTGCGGGAACCGGGAAAGGTTGTTGACGCAGAGCACGACGTCTTCGCCGCCGTCCGGGCGCTTCCACTGGCGCTTGTAGGCCAGCACGCTCGGGTTGGACCCGCCGAGGTCGACGAACTCGCCTTCGGCGAACGCGTGGTGCTGCTTGCGCACCTCGATCATCCGGCGGGTCCAGTTGAGCAGGGACGACGCGTTGTTCGACTGCGCTTCGACGTTCAGGCCCTGGTAGCCGTACACCGGGTCCATGATCACCGGCAGGTAGATCCGGCCCGGGTCGCAGGAAGAGAACCCGGCGTTGCGGTCCGGGGTCCACTGCATGGGGGTGCGCACCGCGTCGCGGTCGCCGAGCCAGATGTTGTCTCCCATGCCGATCTCGTCACCGTAGTACAGAACGGGCGAACCGGGGAGGGACAGCAGCATCGCGGTGAACAGCTCCTGCTGGTTCCGGTCGTTGTCCAGCAGCGGCGCCAGCCTCCGGCGGATGCCGATGTTGGCCTTCATCCGCGGGTCCTTGGCGTACTCCGCGTACATGTAGTCGCGCTCTTCGTCGGTGACCATCTCGAGGGTCAGCTCGTCGTGGTTGCGCAGGAAGATGCCCCACTGGGACCCGCTGGGGATGGTCGGGGTCTGGGTGAGGATCTCCGAAATCGGGAACCGCGATTCGCGGCGCACCGCCATGAAGATCCGCGGCATCAGCGGGAAGTGGAACGCCATGTGGCACTCGTCGCCGCCGACCTCCGGGTCGCCGAAGTACTCGACGACGTCCGAGGGCCACTGGTTGGCCTCGGCCAGCAGGATCCGGCCCGGGTACTCGTCGTCGACCACCTTGCGGCAGCGCTTGAGGAACTCGTGCGTGCGCGGCAGGTTCTCGCAGTTGGTGCCCTCCTGCTCGAACAGGTACGGCACGGCGTCCAGGCGGAACCCGTCGATGCCCAGGTCCAGCCAGAACCGCAGGGTGTCGATCATCGCGTTCTGGACGTCGACGTTCTCGAAGTTCAGGTCGGGCTGGTGGGAGAAGAACCGGTGCCAGTAGAACTGGCCGCGCACCGGGTCGTAGGTCCAGTTCGACGTCTCGGTGTCGACGAAGATGATCCGCGCGTCGGCGTAGCGGGAGTCGTCGTCGCTCCACACGTAGTAGTCGCCGTACGGGCCGTCGGGGTCGCTGCGGGACTGCTGGAACCACGGGTGCGCGTCCGAGGTGTGGTTGAGCACCAGGTCGGTGATCACCCGGATGCCGCGCCGGTGCGCCTCGTTGAGCAAGAAGACGAAGTCCTCGACGCTGCCGAACTCCGGCAGCACCGCGCGGAAGTCGCTGATGTCGTACCCGCCGTCGCGCAGCGGCGAGGCGTAGAACGGCGGCAGCCAGAGGCAGTCGATGCCCAGCCAGGCCAGGTAGTCGAGCCGCCCGGCCAGGCCGCGCAGGTCGCCGGTGCCGTCGCCGTTGGAGTCGGCGAACGCGCGCACCAGCACTTCGTAGAACACCGCGCCCTTGAACCACTCCGGGTTGCTCGGCGCCTGCTGCGCCGACCGGAAGTCCCCCGCCTGCGGTTCCACGAGCATGCCGTCGGCGGTCATCGCCTCGCCGGTGTGCGGCACGCCCTCCAGCCCGGGTACCGCCTCGGGAAGGCCTTCATCCACCATGTGTTGCCACCTCAGTCCTCGCTCCGCAATCCTTCCCGTCTCGTCCGCTTCAGCCGGCCAGGCGGCGTCTCACCGAGACCAGGTGCGCCACCGCCCGCCACGGTTCGAGCCGCACGTAGTTCGCCGGGCCCCAGTCCCAGGTGTCGCCGGTGACCTCGTCGTGGGCGATCAGCCGCTCGTGCGCTTCGAAGCCGAGCGCGGCGGTGTCGAGCCACAACGTGCCCTCCTGCGTCCCGTACGGGTCGAGGGTGACGACCGTGACCACGGTGTCGCCGGTGGCCGGGTCCTGTTTGGAGTAGGCCAGCAGCGCGTCGTTGTCGATGTGGTGGAAGTGCAGCGTGCGCATCTGCTGCAAAGCCGGGTGCGCGCGCCGGACGGCGTTCAGCTTCGCCAGCCATGGCTCCAGTGAACGCCCCTCGGCGAGCGCGCGCTCGAAATCGCGCGGACGCAGCTGGTACTTCTCGGAGTCCAGGTACTCCTCGCTGCCCTCGCGGACCGCGACGTGCTCGAACAGCTCGTAACCGGAGTAGACGCCCCACGTCGGCGAGATCGTCGCCGCCAGCGCCGCCCGCAGCGCGAACATGCCCGGGCCGCCGCGCTGCAGCGACTCGTGGAGGATGTCCGGGGTGTTGACGAACAGGTTCGGCCGGCCCTCGTTCCAGTGTTCCCGCAGGTCGATCGCGAAGTCGATCAGCTCCTGCTTGCCGGTGCGCCAGGTGAAGTAGGTGTAGCTCTGGGTGAAGCCGAGCCGGGCCAGGCCCCACAGGCGCGCCGGGCGGGTGAACGCCTCGGCCAGGAACAGCACGTCCGGGTGGGCGTCTTTGACCGACTGGATCAGCCAGGCCCAGAAGTCCGGCGGCTTGGTGTGCGGGTTGTCGACCCGGAAGATCTTCACCCCGTGGTCGATCCAGACGGTGATCACCCGCAGCATCTCTTCGTAGACGGCCTTGGGGTCGTTGTCGAAGTTGATCGGGTAGATGTCCTGGTACTTCTTCGGCGGGTTCTCCGCGTAGGCGATCGAGCCGTCCGGGCGGGTCGTGAAGAACTCGGGGTGCTTGAGGACCCACGGGTGGTCGGGCGCGGCCTGCAGCGCGAAGTCGAGCGCCACCTCCATGCCGAGTTCTTCCGCGCGCGCGACGAAGGCGTCGAAGTCGCCGAGGTCGCCGAGGTCGGGGTGGATGGCGTCGTGGCCGCCCTCGTCGGCGCCGATCGCCCACGGCGAGCCCACGTCTTCCGGCTTGGCGTCGAGGGTGTTGTTGGGCCCCTTGCGGTTGACTCGCCCGATCGGGTGAATCGGCGGGAGGTAGACGACGTCGAAGCCCATTTTGGCGACGCGGTCGAGCGCGCCTGCGGCGGTGGCGAAGGTGCCGTGCACGGGCTGGCCCTCGGCGTCGAGGCCGCCCGTGGAGCGGGGGAACAGCTCGTACCACGAGCCGTACGCGGCGCGGCGGCGGTCGACCCACACCTTGTGCGGCTTGCCCTTGGTGATCAGCTCGCGCACCGGGAACTCGTGCATGACCTGCCGGACCTCGGGCGAGAGCGCGGGCCCGACGCGCTCGGCGAGGCTGCGCTCTTCGTCGCGCAGGGCCTTCACCGCGCCGGTCAAGAGCGCTTTCTCCGCGCGGCGGTCGGGTCGGCGCGAGACGCGCTCGATCAGCCGGGCGCCGTTCTCGAGGTCGTTCGCGAGGTCCTCCGGGCCCTGCCCGGCGGCGACCTTCACCTCGACGGCGTGCTCCCACGTCGCCCACGGATCGCCCCACGCGTCGATCCGGAAGGTCCAGAGGCCGGTGGTGTCCGGCGCGATCACCGCGGCGAACTCGTCCGGGTGGTCGGGACCGCGCGGGACCATCCGCGCCTGGCGGGTCAGCCGGTCTTCCGGGCCGCGCCACGCGACGGTGGCCGCGACGGCGTCGTGGCCTTCGCGCCAGACGGTCGCGAAGACCGGGATGTGTTCCCCCACAACGGCTTTGGCCGGATACCGGCCGCAGCTCACGCTGGGGGAGACGTCGTCGATGCCGAGCCGGCCGGTCATGGGCAACGCCCCTCGATGTGTCGGTTGGACGCAGACGGCGACAGTCTGCCTGACTCGATCAAGCGCCCACGAGGCAGGGTTCTCTACCCGGGTACCCAACCGGGATCATCCGAAACGCTTTCCGCGCAACGAGTTCCGGGCACGTGTCCGGCAGGTCAAGCCCCGGCTCCGCCCCGGCACCGGATTCGGCCGGGAACGACACGCGAACCCGAACGGCCGAAACCCCCACCCCAACGGTCGACACGCCACCGCGGCACTTTCACGTGAAGTGCCCACCTGGGAGCGGCACTTTAACGTGAAAGTGCCGGTTGGGGCGGGGGACGGGTGGGTCAGTAGGGTTCGGGCTGGGGTTCGGCGGCCAGGCGCGGAGCGCGCAGCAGGAGCAGGGAGCGGGACTGCAGCGTCAGGCGGCTCTTGGCTTCGAGGGTGCCCGGGTTGGCCGGGCTGCCGTCCGCGGTGCTCGTGTCCAGGGTCGGCTTGAACGTTTCGCCGTACTCGCGGCCCGGCAGGATCACCTCGGCCGGCGCGTCACCGGCGTGCAGCCACAGCAGCCACGAGTGGTCCGGCACCAGCGCGCCCTCGCGGTTGCGGGCCTGGCTGTTCGAGCCGTCGATCCACATGCCGAGCGTGTGGCGGTCCTCGAACCAGTCGCTCTCGCCGAACTCCTCGCCGTCCGGGCGGAACCAGACCAGGTCGGGCTTGCCGGTCGGGGTGGTCCGGCCTTCGAAGAACTCCGGCTGCCGCAGCGCCGGGCTGTTCGCGCGCAGCCGCACCACCCGGCGGGCGAAGGCCAGCATGGCCTCGGCTTCCGGGTCGTCCGGCGTCCAGTCCAGCCAGGACGTCTCGTCGTCGAGGCAGTACGCGTTGTTGTTGCCGCCCTGGGTCCGCCAGAACTCGTCACCGGCGGTGAGCATCGGGGTGCCGGTGGACAGCAGCAGCGTCGCGAACAGGTTCCGGGCCTGCCGGGCGCGCAGCGCGCGGATCGCCGGGTCCGAGGTCGGCCCCTCGGCGCCGTGGTTCCACGAGCGGTTGTCGTTGGTGCCGTCGCGGTTGTCCTCGCCGTTGCCCTCGTTGTGTTTTTCGTTGTAGGACACCAGGTCCCGCAGCGTGAAGCCGTCGTGGGCGGTGACGAAGTTGATCGACTGCCACGGCCGCCGCAGGTTGTGGTCGTACAGGTCCGACGAACCGGACAGCCGGTAGGCGAGGTCGCGGACGCCGGTCGCGCCGCGCCAGAAGTCGCGGATCGTGTCGCGGTAGCGGCCGTTCCACTCGGCCCACTGGGCCCCGAAGCCGCCGACGCGGTAGCCCTCGCCGGTGGCGTCCCACGGCTCGGCGATCAGCTTGCAGCGCGAGAGCACCGGGTCGGTGGTGATCGCGGTGAGCAGCGTCGACGCCGGGTCGAACGCGCCCCCGCGCGGCCGCCCGAGCGTGCTGGCCAGGTCGAACCGGAAGCCGTCGACGCCCATCTCCTGCGTCCAGTACCGCAGCGAGTCGGTCACCAGCCGGACCACCGTCGGCGAGCCGGCCTCGAGGGTGTTGCCGCAGCCGGTGATGTCGGCCATGTGCCCGCGCTCGGTGTGCAGGTAGTACACCGGCGCGTTCAGCCCGCGGAAGCTCAGCGTCGGCCCGTCCGGCCCGCCCTCGCAGGTGTGGTTGAACACGACGTCGAGGATCACCTCGATGCCGGCCGCGTGCAGGGCGGCCACCATCAGCCGGAACTCCTCGACCTCGTGGCCGGGTTCGCTGGCGTAGGCGGCGTGCGGGGCGAAGAACCCCAGCGGCGAGTAGCCCCAGTAGTTGTGCCGCCCGGCCCGCACCAGTGACGGCTCGTCGAGGAACGCGTGCACCGGCAGCAGCTCGACCGAGGTGACGCCGAGCCGGGTCAGGTACTCGATCGCCACCGGGTGGGCCAGGCCGAGGTAGGTGCCGCGCAGCGCCGCCGGGATGAACGGATGCCGCTGCGTGAAACCTTTCACGTGCAGTTCGTAGACCACCGCCTCCTCGAACGGCACCTCCGGCTTGATCCCGGTGTCCGGCCCGCCCGGCGAGGAGACCACCGACAGCGGCACGCTGCCCAGGGAGTCCACAGTGGACATCGGGCCGCGCTCGGGGTCGCCGGTGAAGCCCTGGGCCGCGGTCAGGTCGGTGAGGCCGCCGGTGATCTGCCGGGCGTACGGGTCGACGAGCAGCTTGTTCGGGTTGCACCGCAGGCCGCGGGCCGGGTCGTACGGGCCGTGGATCCGGTAGCCGTAGCGCTGCCCCGGCGTCACCCCGGGCACCAGGCCGTGCCAAACGCCGAAGGTGCGCTCGGTGAGCGCGATCCGGCGTTCCGATCCGTCGGCGTCGATCAGGCACAGCTCGACGGCGTCCGCGACGGCGGACGTGATCGCGAACCGCACCCCGCCGGCCTCGGGATGTGCTCCGAGGGGGAAGGGGCGGCCGGCGAGGACGTGGTCGGCGGAGGGTCGTGTGGCCATTCCTGAATCGTCCCAGATCTCCGGTGGTCCGTGCGCGCCTGACAGATGATCTGCCCGCAGGCAACCGCCGTCAGGGTGCCGTTTCGGCCAGGACGAAGGTGTCCGGGGGCAGGTGTGCCGCCCCACCGTCCACCGTGGCCCCGGCCCAGGCCAGCAGGGTCGTCGCGGTCGCGCCGAGCGGCAGCGTCACCGGGCCGGGGCCGAAGTTGACCGCCAGCCGCAGCCCGCCGCGGTGCAGCACGAGCCACGAGCCGTCCGGCGCGGAGTCGACGCGCAGGTTCGCGACCCGCGGGTCGGCCAGTTCGGGCCGCTCCCGGCGCAGCCGGATCAACGCGCGGTACAGCTCCAGCACCTCCCGATGACCGGGCTGCTCGACCTCGCTCCAGTCGAGCCGCGAGCGTTCGACGGTGGCCGGGTCCATCGGGTCGGGCACGTCCGACTCGCCCCAGCCGTGCCGGGCGAACTCGCGACGGCGGCCCGTGCGGACGGCTTCGGCCAGCTCCGGGTCCGGGAAGGACGCGAAGAACTGCCACGGCGTGCTCGCCGCCCACTCCTCACCCATGAACACCATCGGCGTGTACGGCGAGCAGAACAGGACGGCCGCGCCGCACGCCAGCCGGCCCGCGGCGACCGTGGCCGAAAGCCGGTCGCCGGTCGCGCGGTTGCCGATCTGGTCGTGGTTCTGCAGGTAGCCGAGGAAGCGGTGGCCGGGCACGGTCCGCGTGTCGACCGGGCGGCCGTGGGTCCGCTCCCGGAACGACGACCACGTGTTCGCGTGGAAGAACACCTCGCGCAGCACCCGCTCGAGAGCGTCCGGCGCGGCGAAGTCCGTGTAGTAACCCGTCGCCTCGCCGGTCAGCTTGACGTGCAGGGCGTGGTGCAGGTCGTCCGACCACTGCGCGTGCAGGCCGACGCCGCCGCGCTCGCGGGGCGTGACCAGGCGCGGGTCGTTGAGGTCGGACTCGGCGATCAGCGTCAGCGGCCGGTTCAGCGCCGCCGACAGGCTGTCGACCTCGGTGGCCAGCTGTTCGAGCAGGTGGACCGCGCGCCGGTCGAGCAGCGCGTGCACGGCGTCCAGGCGCAGCGCGTCGAGGTGGAAGTCGCGGAACCAGCCCAGCGCGTTGTCGATCACGTACCGGCGGACCTCGTCGGAACCGGCGCCGTCGAGGTTGAGGCCGGGGCCCCAGTCGTTCTGGCCGGCGAAGTACGGCCCGAACCTGTCGAGGTAGGCGCCCGAGGGCCCGAGGTGGTTGTAGACGACGTCGAGCACGACGGCCAGGCCGCGCGCGTGGGCCGCGTCGACGAACCGCTTGAGCCCGTCCGGGCCGCCGTAGGGCTGGTGGACCGCGCCCCAGAGGACGCCGTCGTAGCCCCAGCCCGCGGTGCCGTCGAAGGCGTTGACCGGCAGCAGCTCGACGTGCGTGATGCCGAGGTCGACGAGGTGGTCGAGCCGGTCGATCGCCGCGTCGAAGGTGCCGCTCTCGGTGAACGTGCCGACGTGGAGCTCGTAGAGGACGGCGCCGGGCAGCTGGCGGCCGGTCCAGGCGTCATCGGTCCAGGCGAACTCGCCGTGGTCGTAGACGCGCGACTCGGCGTGGACGCCGTGCGGCTGCCACCGCGACCGCGGGTCGGGCAGCGGCTTTTCGTCGTCGTCCAGGAGGAAGGCGTAGTTCACGCCCTCGGCGTCGGCGTGCCACCAGCCGCCGTCACCCTCGGTCATCTCGTGCACGCCGGCGTCGACGCTCACCCGGACCCGGCGGGCCGCCGGGGCCCACACGCTGAACTTCATGCGTCTCCTCGCACCAGCAACGCGACGGGGTAACGGTCGAACAGGGCCGCCAGGTCACCGGCGGCGTCCCGGCCGGTCAGGACGTCGGTCCAGACCCCGGGAGGCAGCGGGAGGACGGTGTCGCGCCAGCCGCCGTCGGCCTCGAGGCCGACCGGGAGCCGGGTCACCGCCACGGCGAGATCGGGGCTGCGCGTGTAGGCCAGGCAGTGGGCCGCGGCCGGCCCCTCGGCCCGCAGCGGCCGGTAGCCGCGGAACAGCGCCGGGTGCTCGCGCCGCAGCCGCAGCGCCTTGTGCGTGACCAGCAGCTTCGCCGCGCCCGACGCGTCGATCTCCGGCAGCTCGCCGTCGGTGATCCGGGCCAGCAGCTCGCGGCGCGCCGCGTAGTCGACCGGACGGCGGTTGTCCGGGTCGACCAGGGAGAAGTCCCACAGCTCGGTGCCCTGGTAGACGTCCGGGACGCCGGGCGCGGTCAGCTGGACGAGCTTCTGGCCGAGCGAGTTCGCGTAGCCGGGGCCCTCGATGCGCTGGACGAACGCCTCGACGTCGGCGGCCAGCTCGGCGTCGTTCATGACGTCCTCCGGCCAGGCGGCGACGTCGGCCTCGAACGCCTCGTCGTGGTCGGTCCAGCTGGTCCGGAGCTTGGCCTCCTTGGCCGCCTTGTCGAGGTAGTCGCGCAGCCGCGCGGGCTCGATCGGCCAGGTCGCGACCAGGGTCTGCCAGGCCAGCAGGTTCAGCGACGGCTCGTCGATCCCCCGCCGCGCGGTCCACCGCCGGACGGCTTGGGCGAACTCGCCCGGCACCTCGGCGAGCACCGCCATCCGGGCGCGGGTGTCCTCGGAGCGCTTGGTGTCGTGGGTGGTCAGCGTCGTCATCGCCGCCGGGTAGCCGGCTTCGCGCTCGGCGGCCAGCCGGTGGAACTCCTCGACGCCGAGGCCGAAGCGGTCTGGGTTGCCGCCGACCTCGTTGAGCGCGGCGAAGCGGGTGTAGCGGTAGAACGTCGTGTCCTCGGTGCCCTTGGCCACGACCATGCCGGAGGTCTGCTGGAGCCGGGTGGCCAGCTCGCTCTCCGGGTTCTCGCGCAGCGCGGCGTCGAGCATCGCCAGCGGCTCGGCGAGGTCGGGCCGGGCGCGGCGGGCGCCGTCGATCGCGGCCGCCCAGTGCGCGGCGCCTTCGGGCAGGTAGGACCGGTAGACGGGGAAGGCGATCATGGTCTCCGCCACCGCTTGCCGGGCCGGCTCGGGGTCGACGTACCGCAGCTGCGCGGCGATCCGCCGGACCTCGGCGACCAGGATGCGGTCGGTGACCAGGCGCCGGGCCTCGGCCTCGACGCGGTGGTAGCCGGTCTTCACGCCCAGTTCGTCCGCCAGCGCGGTGAAGCCGGGCTCGCCCGCCGGGTCGACGAAGACGCCGGCGATCTCGCGCAGGGCGTCGTAGCCGGTGGTGCCGTCGACCGGCCAGCTCTGCGGCAGCGGCTCGCCCGGGTGCAGGATCTTCTCGGCCACGATCCACGCGTCCGGCGCGTTCTCCCGCAGCCGCCGGAAGTAGCCGCCCGGGTCGGCGAGGCCGTCCGGGTGGTCGATGCGCAGGCCGGTGACGTCGCCGTCGGCGACCCAGCGCAGCACCTCGCCGTGCGTCTCGGCGAACACCTTCGGGTCTTCGACGCGGACCGCGGCCAGCGTCGTGATGTCGAAGAAGCGGCGGTAGTTCAGCTCCGCGTTGCCGCGGCGCCAGCCGATCAGGCGGTAGTGCTGGCGCTCGTGGACCTCCTGCGGCGTCCCGCCGTCCGTGCCGGGCGCGACCGGGAACCGGTGGTCGTAGTAGACGAGCTCGTCGCCTTCGACCGCCAGGTCGGCGACGGCTCCATCGTCGCTGTCGTCGCCGAGCACCGGCAGCACGATCGGGCCGCTGTCCCAGTCGATGTCGAAGAAGGACGCGTACTCCGAGTCGCGGCCGTGCTTCAGCACGTCCCACCACCAGCGGTTCGCCTTCGGCACCTCGACCGACATGTGGTTCGGCACGATGTCGACCACCAGGCCCAGCCCGAGCTCCTTCAGCAGCGCGGCGAGCTCCTGGCGCGCCCCCTCGCCGCCCAGCGCGGGGCGCGCGCGGGTCGGGTCGACGACGTCGTAGCCGTGCGTCGAGCCCGGGGCCGCGTCCAGCACCGGCGACGCGTACAGCGCGCCGATGCCGAGGTCACGCAGGTAGCCGGCGATGCCGGCCGCGTCGGCGAAAGTGAACTCCGGGCGCAGCTGCACCCGGTAGGTCGACTCCGGCACGGTCATGCGGGTTCCGTCTCCGTCCGTTGCAGCACGATCAGGGACCGGGCGGGGAGGGTGAGCCGGCCGCCGCCCTCGATCGGCTTCGTGTCGGCGGGTTCCACCTCCCCGGTCGCGGTGTCGACCACGACGGTCCAGCTCTCCCCGTAGCCGTTGCCCGGCAGGGTGGCGTCGATGTCTTCGTAGTGCGCGTTGAAGGCGAGCAGGAACGAGTCGTCCTCGACCTTCATCCCGCGCTGGTCGAGGTCGGGGATCGCCTTGCCGTTGAGGAACACGACGACGGCCTTGCCGAAGCCGTCGTCCCAGTTCTGCTCGGTCATCTCCTCGCCGGCCGGGGTGAACCAGGCGATGTCGCCGAGCTTGTCGCCCTTGCCGACCGGGCCGCCCTGGAAGAACCGGCGGCGGCGGAACACCGGGTGCCGGTGCCGGAGCGCGCCCAGGCCGCCGGTGAACTTGACCAGGCCGGCGTTCTCCTTGGCCAGCTCCCAGTCCATCCAGGACAGTTCGGAGTCCTGGCAGTAGACGTTGTTGTTGCCCTGCTGGGTACGGCCGAACTCGTCGCCGTGCAGGATCATCGGCACGCCCTGGGACAGCAGCAGGGTGGCCAGCATGTTCCGCTGCTGGCGGGCCCGCAGCTCGTTCACCTCGGCGTCGTCGGTCGCGCCCTCGACCCCGCAGTTCCACGAACGGTTGTCGTCGGCGCCGTCGCGGCCGTCCTCGCCGTTGGCTTCGTTGTGCTTTTCGTTGTAGGACACCAGGTCCCGCAGCGTGAAGCCGTCGTGCGCGGTGACGAAGTTGATCGACGCGAACGGGCGGCGGCCGTCGTCCTGGTAAAGATCCGACGAGCCGGTGATCCGGCTCGCGAACTCCCCCAGCGTCGAGGGCTCGCCGCGCCAGAAGTCGCGGACGGTGTCGCGGAACACCCCGTTCCACTCGGTCCACAGCGGCGGGAAGTTGCCGACCTGGTACCCGCCGGGGCCGACGTCCCACGGCTCGGCGATCAGCTTCACCTGGCTGACGATCGGGTCCTGCTGCACCAGGTCGAAGAACGTGGACAGCCGGTCGACGTCGTAGAACTCGCGGGCCAGCGCCGAGGCGAGGTCGAACCGGAAGCCGTCGACGTGCATCTCGGTGACCCAGTACCGCAGGGAGTCCATGATCAGCTGGAGGGTGTGCGGGTTGCGGACGTTGAGGGAGTTCCCGGTGCCGGTGTAGTCCATGTAGTACTCGGGCTCCCCCTCCACCAGCCGGTAGTAGGCCTCGTTGTCGATGCCCCGCATCGACAACGTCGGCCCGAGGTGGTTTCCCTCGGCGGTGTGGTTGTAAACCACGTCGAGGATCACTTCGATCCCGGCTTCGTGGAAGGCCTTGACCATGCCCTTGAACTCCTGGACCTGCCCGCCCTCGCCGGGCATGGCCGCGTAGGAGTCGTGCGGCGCGAAGTACCCGATCGTGTTGTAGCCCCAGTAGTTCGTCAGGCCCTTGTCGGCGAGGCCGTGGTCGGTGACGAACTGGTGGACGGGCAGCAGCTCCACCGCCGTCACGCCGAGCTTCTGCAGGTGCTCGACGACGGCGGGGTGCGCGAGACCGGCGTACGTGCCGCGCAGCTGGTCCGGCACGAACGGGTGGTTGACGGTCATGCCCTTGACGTGGGCCTCGTAGATGACCGTCTCGTTGTACGGCCGCTTCGGCTGCCGGTCGTTGCCCCAGTCGAAGAACGGGTTCGCCACCAGCGAATACGGCACGCGGCCGGCGCTGTCGTCGTCGTTGCGCTCGTCCGGGTTGTCGAACTTGTAGCCGAACAGCGACTCGTCCCACTTCACGCCGTGCGAGACGGCCTTCGCGTACGGGTCGATGAGCAGCTTGTTCGGGTTGCAGCGCAGACCGCGCTTCGGGTCGTACGGGCCGTGCACGCGGAACCCGTAGCGCTGCCCGGGGCCGACGTTGAGCAGGTAGCCGTGGTGGACGAAGCCGTCGACCTCTTCGAGCGCGTAGCGCGTCTCCTTGCCCTCGGCGTCGAACAGGCACAGTTCGACGCGCTCGGCCACCTCGGAGAACAGGGCGAAGTTCGTCCCGACTCCGTCGTAGGTGGCGCCGAGCGGGTAGGGCGTTCCGGGCCAGGGCCGCACTGGGTTTCTCCTCGAGCTTGGGTCGTGCCGGTGGCGTCCGCGGACGCGTACCACCGGGGTCGTGCTCCGCGAGGTGGCCGTTACCGGGGCAGCGGCCGGGCCGCCGCCAGCGGTGCAACCGCGGCGCGGACCCCCTTCGCGGTGAAGAAGCCGTCGACGCTGACGGGCAGGCGAATCCGCCAGTTAGGGTACTGGTCGACGGTTCCGGGCAGATTCGGCTGCCGTACCTGGCCCGTCACGTCGGCCGGCGAGGTGAGCACGAGCCGGGACGCGGCCTTCGCCAGCAGCGTGTGCAGCGCGACGATCGGGTCGCCGTCCGCAATCCCTTCCCGCGCAACGAGTTCGAACAGCGCCTTGCGCTCGTCGGCGGCAGCCTGTTCTTCGGCTTCGACCCCACGGTCCAGCAGGCCCAGCTCGGCCCGGACGCGGACGTGCTCGCCCTGCAGCCAGCCCGAGACGGTCGGCAGGTCGTGCGTGGAGATGCTGGCCATGGCGTCCGGGTCCCAGCTCGCCGGCCGGGTGAACGGCTGGCCGGGGGCGTCCCAGTCGCGTTCGAACCACAGCACGGCCGAGCTGAGCATCCCCCGATCGTGCATGGTGTCGGTCACGACCTCCTCGACGGTGCCGAGGTCCTCCCCCACGACCACCGCCCCGGCGCGATGCGCTTCGAGCGCGAGCACGCCGACCATCGCCTCGGCGTCGTAGTGGACGTACGTGCCGCGGTGCGCGGGCTCGCCCGGCGGGATCCACCAGAGCCGCCACAGGCCGGCGATGTGGTCGACGCGGATGCCGTCGGCGAACCGCAGCACGCCCCGGATGACGTCCCGGAAGGGCGCGTACCCGGCCTCGGCCAGCTTGTCCGGCCGCCACGGCGGCAGGTTCCAGTCCTGCCCCTGCTGGTTGAAGGCATCCGGCGGCGCGCCGACCCGCACGTCGGCGGCGAACACGTCCTTGAGCGCCCAGGTGTCGGCCCCGCCGGGGTGCACCCCGACCGGCAGGTCGTGCACGATCCCGACGGACATCCCGGCCTCGCGCGCGGCCTCCCGCGCGGCGCCCAGCTGCACCCGGCAGAGGTGCTGGAGCCACGCGTGGAAGCCGACGCGCTCCTTCAGCTCCTCGCGCGCCTTCGCCGTCGCCGGTCCGGCCGGGTCGCGCAGCTCCTCGGGCCAGTCCCGCCAGTCACCGCCGTGCTGCTCGGCGAGGGCGCAGAAGAGGGCGAAGTCCTGCAGGTCGCCGTCGTCGGGCAGCGCTTCGGTCCGGTGCGGCCAGAGCAGCTCGAGGGCGGCCCGCTTGGCGGTCCAGACGGCGTCGTAGTCGACGAGCTCGCCTTCGCGGTCGGGCGCCAGGGACTCGACGGCCGCCCGGGTCGCCCCGTCGGCGTTCGCAAAGGTCTCGGTGGCGGTGACGCGCAGGTAGACGGGGTTGGCGAACCGGCGGCTCGCGGGCGAGTACGGCGAGCGTTCGACCGGGTGCGCCGGGCTGATCGCCTGCACGGGGTTGACCAGCAGCACCCCGGCGTCCAGCTCGGCCGCCGACCGGGCGGCGAAGGCGGCGAGGTCGGCGTAGTCGCCGATGCCCCACGACCCGGGCGAGTGCAGGGCGTAGAGCTGCAGCATCCACCCCCACGCGGGCCGCACCTGCGGCAGCTTCGCCGGCACGACGGCGAGCACGACGTCCTGGTCGGCGGTGACGACCCGGTGCCACCCGAGCGGCAGGTCCGCCGGCAGCTCGGCCGCGGCCGGCCGCCGCGTCCCGTCTTCGAGGACGACCTCGGCCTCGACGCCCAGCGCCTTGCGGGTCCCTTCCCGCACGACGATGGTGGGCGGCAGCGCGGCGGGCGCCTCGCGCGCCGCCCTCAGGGCGGCGGCGATGGCCGCTTCGCTGGTGGCATCGACGCCGAACTGGCCGAGGACGGCGACGACGACCTCGTCGTCCACGTCCACCCAGACCCGGTCGGCGTTCTCGTACCGGGTGGCGACCCCGTGGCGGTCGGCGAGCTCGTGCAGGGCGGTGCGGGCGGGGATCTGTTCGGGCACGGGACCAGCATTCCGGTGCCCGGCCGTTCCCGCCATCCGCACGGGACGACGTCACTCCGGTGGCCCGTGCCCGGACGGCGGGCGAACCCGCCCACCGATCTGCGAAAGGGCCCGTGACCTTCTAACTTCAGCTCATGGGTGTGCGGCGAACGCTGAACGTGGACGAGGTCCTGGCGCGGCAGGACTCCGGGGAGCTCAAGAGGCGGCTGCGCGGACGCGACCTGGTCGGGTTCGGCGTCGGGATCATCATCGGCACCGGCATCTTCACCCTCGCCGGCGTCGAGGCCAAGACGCACGCCGGGCCCGCCGTGACCCTGTCGTTCGTGCTCGGGGCGGTCGTCGCCGGGCTGGCCGCGCTGTGCTACGCCGAGCTCGCCTCCAGCGTCCCGACCGCCGGGAGCGCCTACACCTACGCCTTCGCGACGCTCGGCGAGGTGTTCGCCTGGATCATCGGCTGGGACCTGCTGCTGGAGTTCGCGCTCGGCGCCGCCGTCGTCTCGCGCGGCTGGTCCGGGTACCTGGCGAACCTGCTCGGGCTGTCGCCGGCGTGGTTCGGCGAAGACGCGAAGGTCAACGTCGGCGCGGTGCTGATCATCGCCGTGCTGACCGTCGTCGCCGTGCTGGGCATCAAGGAGTCGGCCTGGCTGACCAACCTGCTGGTCTGCGTGAAGGTCGCCGTCTGCATCCTGGTGCTCGCGGTCGGCCTGTTCTTCGTCAAGGGCGCGAACCTGACACCGTTCATCCCGCCGGCCCAGGCCCCGCCGGGCGGTTCGACCGTGCTGGAACAGCCGATCGTGCAGGCCGCGCTCGGGCTGGAGCAGTCGGTCTACGGCATCGCCGGGATGATCACCGCGGCCGCGGTGGTCTTCTTCGCCTACACCGGCTTCGAGGCGCTCGCGAACCTCGGCGAGGAGACGCTGAACCCGCGCAAGGACCTCCGCGTCGGCATCCTCGGCGCGCTCGGCGTGTGCGCACTGCTCTACATCGGCGTGTCGATCGTGCTGACCGGGATGATCCCGTTCACCGACATCGACACCGGCGCCCCGCTGGCGGACGCGTTCGACCGGGTCGGCCAGCACTGGGTGGGCGCGCTGATCTCGCTCGGCGCGGTGACCGGGCTGACGTCGGTGATGATGGTCGAGCTGGTGACGATCGGCCGGATCGGCTACGCGATGGGCCGCGACGGGCTGCTGCCGAAGGCGCTCGGCACCGCGCACCCGCGCTGGGGCACCCCGCACCGGATGACCATCGGCGGCGCGGTGCTGATCGCCGTGCTGGCGGCGTTCATCCCGATCTCCGAGCTGGCCGACATGGTGAGCATCGGCGCGCTGTCGGCGATGATCATCGTGGCGGTGGCGGTCCCGGTGCTGCGCCGCCGCCGGCCCGACCTGGACCGGCCGTTCTCGGTGCCGTTCTCGCCCGTCGTGCCGGTGCTCGCGGCGCTGGCGTGCCTGTACCTGATGCTCAACCTCAACGTGCTGACCTGGATCCGGTTCGCCGCGTGGCTGGTGATCGGCCTGGTGATCTACTTCGCCTACGGGCGGCGGCACTCCCGGTTCGCCCCCGGCGCCGACGTCAGTCCCAAAAGGACTGACTGAGCCCGGCCACGCGGGCCGCTTCGCGCACCACAGCAGCCTGGTCGCTGTCGACGACCACGAGGACGCCGAGGCCGGCCAGCGCCGCCGTCACCCATTCGACCGGCTGGTCGTGCATCCCCTTGTCGCCCAACGACGGGTAAGTGTCCACAACGGACAGCAGGGTCCCTTCGGCGCCGATGCGGATCCCCGCCAGGAGCACGAAGTGCCCGCCGGGCGGGCGCCAGCGAGACGTCCACAGGGGCGGGACGCCGGTGTCGAGGTAGTCGAGCAGCGCGCGTTCCGGGGTGTCGTGGGCGCCGAGCTCGGCGCCGTCGATCCGGGCGATCACCGCGACGCGCGGGACGTCCCACAGCCCGACCAGCAGGTCGAACAGCGCCTCGGTGGTCCACGCCCCGGTCACCGGCACCGCCGCCAGGGCACCGCGCGACAGCGAGCCGATGGCCGCCGCCAGCCCGGACACCCGGGTGCCCGCCGCGGCCGGGTCGCCGGCGACCGGCAGCGGCAGCCGGAACCCGGCCCGCCCGGCTTCACCCCGCGGCCGCACGACCGGGCCGCGGACCGTGCCCGCGGCCACCGCGACGGCGTCCTGGTCGGGCACGTCGAACCCGGCCGCCCGCACCGCGGCCAGCCCGCAGAACGCCGCGGCCAGGCCGTCCTTCTGGGGCAGTTCCGCCTGGGCCACCGCGGCCAGCCGGGCGCCGCCCGGCAGCCACCGCACCCCGGACAGGTCCAGCTGCCCGCCGTCGATCCCCGAAGACATCGGTCCCCTCAGAACCAGGTTCAGCCGTCGGCCGGCGCGAGTGTCACCACAAGCGGGCGGCCTGCGGTCCGTCGCGCCGTCCCGACCAGGATAAGGCTCTCAGTAGCGCCAAAGGTGGGCGGCGACGACCTCCTCGACCGGGCGTTCGGCCGCCCAGGCCGCGTCGGACGCCCGCACCGCCCGGAAGGCGCCCAGCAGCTCCTCGCCGAGCACGCCGGCGATCCGCGGTGACGCCACGAGCGCGGCGTCCTGCGCGGCGGTGTCCGAGGGCAGCCGCCGCACCCCGCGGGCGTCCCGCTCGCCGTCCGGCCAGCCACCCGGGTCTTCGCCGATCGGCTCGGGCAACGCGGGCGCGTCGTCGAGGCCGGCCATCCCGGCGGCCAGCACCACGGCCAGCGCGAGGTACGGGTTGGCGGACGCGTCGGACGTCTTGAGCTCGACGTTCGCGTGGCCGGCGCCCAGCAGCGCCGAGCCGGGGACGTACCGCAGGGGCGCCTCGCGGTTCTCGACGCCCCAGAACGCGTACGCGCCCGCGAAGAAGCCGGGCCGCAGCCGCAGCGTGGACGGGACGCTCGGCGCGGTGACGGCGGTCAGGGCCGGCAGGTCGCGCAGCAGCCCGGCGAGGTAGCCGGCGCCTTCTCCGCCGGGCCGTCCGGTTTCGTGGCTTTCGAGCAGGTTGCGCCCCTGGCGGCGGACGGAGGTGTGCAGGTGCCACCCGTTCCCGGCGGCTCCGGCGCCGATCATCGGCGCGAAGCTGACGGCGAGCCCGTGCACGCGCGCGGCGGCGTGGATGGTCTGCCGCGCGAGCAGCTGGTCATCGGCGGCGGAAACCGGATCGGTGGCGGCGAGCGACAGCTCGAGCTGCGCCACGCCGTACTCGGCGTGCAGCTGGCCGATCCGCAGCCCGTTGGCGTCGAAGTCGTGCAGCAGGGCGGCGACGAACCCGTCGAGCCCGACGAGGGCGTGCGGGCTGTAGGCCGGCCCGGGGTGCCCGGGCGTGGCGAGGATGCCGGGACTGCCGGCGGGCGCGACGGCGAATTCCAGCTCGTAGCCGGCCCGGAACTCGAGCCCTCGCCTCGCACCTTCGGCAACCTGCTGTTCGAGGACGGCCCGCTGGCAGTAGGGCCACGGATCACCGTCCCGCGTGAGCTGCCGGACGGGAGCCCAGGCGAGCGCGGGCTGCCCGGCCAGCCGCCGCAGCCGGTCGACGACGGGCACGAGCCGGACATCGCCGGACGGCGTCCCGAGGCCGGGATGCGCGTAGGTGATGGCGTCGTGGCTGTCGAAGACGGCGAAGAGCGAGGTGGCCCCAACGCCCCGGCCGGCGGCATCGGCAAGCCCGGCAACGGGCACGATGCGCGAGCGCGGGATGCCGTTGTTGTCGGCCCAGGCGAGGTGCACACCCCCTACGCCGGCCGCGGCGAAGTCCTTCGCCGCGGCTGATGCCGCTTTCGTCATGGCCACCCGCTTTCGTGCCGCCCCGGGGTGAGTATCCCGAGTGGGCGGGGTGGGGGCCATCACAATCCGCTGTTGGTGGCGGGTGCTGTGGGGGGCCAGCCTCGCAGCCGCCCGCCGGGCTCGCAGCTGCCCGCCGGGCTCGCAGCAACCCACCC
>NZ_PPHG01000041.1 GCF_002904295.1 Amycolatopsis sp. CA-128772 | reverse complement strand
GCGGTTATTTCTTGGAGGGCGTCGATCAGGGTTTGGGTTGCGCCGGCGAAGGCGTGCTTGGGCGTTGCGGCGTAGCCGACCACCAGGCCGCCGGGGGCGTCGGGGGTCATCCAGTGGCCGGAGAGGCCCTCGATGCCGATCGCGCGGCGGCGGCAGGCCGCCAGGGCCGTCGACTCGGGAGGGCCGTCCGGGGGGAGCATCAGCAGCAGGTGCAGGCCCGCCGCGATGCCGTACGGGCGCACCGAGTCCGGTAGCGCCGCCAGCAGGCGCGCGCGGCGGGAACGGTACTCCGCGCGGCTGCGGCGGACGTGGCGGTCGAACGCGCCCGAGTCGATCAGCTCGGCCAGCGCCAGCTGGTTCAGCAGCGCCGGCCGCGAGCCGCTGTCGGCCATCGCCGCGCGGACCGGCTCCACCAGGGACCGCGGCAGCACCAGCCAGGCCAGGCGGAGGGCCGGCGCGAGCGTCTTGCTGGCCGTGCCCGCGTACACCACCCGCTCCGGCGCCAGCGCCTGCAACGCCCCGACCTGCTGGCGGTCGAAGCGGAACTCGCCGTCGTAGTCGTCCTCCAGCACGAACGCCCCCGACTCGCTCGCCCAGCGGGCCAGCGCCGCCCGGCGCGGCGGGGCCAGCGTGACGCCGGTGGGGTACTGGTGCGCCGCGGTGACGACCACCGCCGGACTGGCCACCGCGGCCACGTCGAGGCCGCGGGAATCCACGTCCACGCCGACGATCCGCGGCCCCTGCGCCGCCGCGATCTCCCGGTACATCGGCAGCGACGGGTTCTCGAACGCGATCTCGCCGACACCCAGGCCGGACAGCGCCCGGGACACCACCGCGATGGCGTGCGAAAACCCGTGGCAGACCACGATCCGCGCCGGGTCGGCGACCACTCCGCGGGCCCGGGCCAGGTAGGCGGCGAGTGTGTCCCGCAGCTCCGGCGCGCCCAGCTCCGACTCGTAGCCGAACGCCGACGCCGGGGTGCGCAGCAGGGCCCGCCGGGTCGCGGTGAGCCACGCCTGCCGCGGGAACGCCGTCAGGTCCGGGCGGCCCGGGCGCAGGTCCCAGCGCGGCGCCGGATCGCGCGGCGCCTGCCGCGGCGCCGACTGGGGGAGCGAGCCCGCCGTCGCCACCCGGGTCGGCGCGCCCTGGGCCGTGCGCAGGTAGCCCTCCGCGGCGAGATCGGCGTACACGCGGGTGACCGTCCCGCGGGCGACGCCCAGGTCGTGGGCCAGCGCGCGGGTCGAGGGCACCGCCGCGCCCGCCTGCCACCGGCCGTCCCGGATGGCCGCGCGGATCGCCGCCGCGAGCCCGGCGCGGCCGGACGCGGGCTGCCAGCCGAGGTGGACGTCGAGCCCGGAACTGGACCACAAATCCGTCATTTGACTGGACCATACCCGTGGACCAGTTCGCACTAGCGTGGACGGCATGACCAAGCGAATCGGGCTCGGGGGCGCTCCCGAGCTCTACCAGGCGATGGCGAACCTGCAGGCCGAAGTGAACAAGGCCGCGGCCAACGCGGGGCTCGACCCCAAACTGCTGGAACTGGTGAAGACCCGCGCGTCGCAGCTCAACGGCTGCGCGTTCTGCCTCGACATGCACACGCGCGACGCGCTCGAGCTGGGCGAGTCCCCGCGGCGGCTGTTCGTGCTCGACGGCTGGCGCGAGACCGACCTGTTCACCGAGCAGGAGCAGGCCGCTCTCGCCCTCACCGAGGCGATGACCAAGCTCTCGGCCACCCAGACCGTGCCCGACGACGTCTACGAGCAGGCGGTGAAGGTGTTCACCGAGGAGCAGTACCAGGCCGTCGCGTGGGAGGTCATCGCGATCAACAGCTGGAACCGGATGACCATCACCAGCCACACCCCGCTCCCGAAGCGCGACTCGTGACCGCCGCCGCACTCCGGGCGCTGCACGTCCCGGGCAAGCCGCTGGTCCTGCCGAACGCCTGGGACGCCGACACCGCGAAACTCGTCGAGGCCGCCGGGTTCCCCGCCGTGGCGACCAGCTCGGTTGCCGTCGCGGCCGCGCTCGGGTTTCCCGACGGCGAGAAGGCGCCGGCGGACGAGATGTTCGCCGCCGCCGCGCGGATCGCGAAGGCGGTCGGGGTCCCGGTGAGCGTCGACGCCGAGTCGGGCTACGGCCTGTCCGGCGCCGACCTGGCGGGCCGGCTGCTCGACGCCGGCGCCGTCGGCTGCAACTTCGAGGACACCGACCACGCCACCGGGAGCGTCCGGCCGGTCGCCGGGCAGGCGGAGCGGATCGCTGCGCTGCGCGAGGCGGCGGGTGACGGGCTGGTGATCAACGCCCGGGTCGACTCCTTCCGCGGCGTGGACGCGAAAGAAGCGCTCGCCGACGGGATCGCGCGGGCGAAGGCGTACCTCGAAGCGGGCGCCGACTGCGTCTACCCGATCCACCTGCGCACGCCCGAGCTGATCGGGGAGTTCGTGGAGGGGGTCGGCGGGGCGGTCAACGCGCCCGCGTGGCCGGGCAGCCCGGGCCTCGACGGCCTCGCCCACCTGGGGGTGGCGAGGATTTCGCTCGGCGGCGGGCTGTGGCAGTACCTGCGCAAGCAGCTGGAAACCACCCTCAAGAGCGTCGCCGAAGGGAAACTGCCGTACTGATGGCCGAAGGCCGCCGCGAGGGGATCGGGAACACCCTCGCGACGGCCTCCGGGGTCGGCGGAACTAGTGGGCGACAGCCTTCTCGGCGCCCGCACCGGTCAGGGAGCGGACCTCCATCTCGGCGTACTTCTTCTCGTCGTGCTCCTTGGACAGGACCGTGCCCAGCCAGCCCAGGATGAACGCCGCCGGGATCGAGACGACGCCCGGGTTGCTCAGCGGGAACCAGGCGAAGTCGGCCGTCTTGATCATCGACGTCGGCTTGCCGGACACCGCCGGTGAGAAGACGATCAGCACGATCGTGATGGCCAGGCCGCCGTAGATCGACCAGAGCGCGCCCTGGGTGTTGAACCGCTTCCAGAACAGCGAGTACAGGATCGTCGGCAGGTTCGCCGACGCCGCGACCGCGAAGGCCAGCGCGACCAGGAAGGCCACGTTCTGCCCGTTGGCCAGGATGCCGCCGCCGATGGCGAGGGCGCCGATGACCACCGCGGTGATCCGGGCGACCTTGACCTCCGAGTCCGGCGACGTCTTGCCGCGCTTGACGACGTTCGCGTAGACGTCGTGGGCGAAGGACGCCGACGCCGTGATCGTCAGGCCGGCGACCACCGCGAGGATCGTCGCGAAGGCGACCGCGGAGATCAGGCCGAGCAGCACCGGGCCGCCCAGCTCCAGAGCGAGCAGCGGTGCGGCGGAGTTGACCCCGCCCGGTGCCTTCTTGATCGTGTCCGGCCCGACCAGCGCACCGGCGCCGTAGCCCAGCACCAGCGTGAACAGGTAGAACACGCCGATCAGCACGATCGCCCAGACCACCGAGCGACGCGCGTCGCGGGCGGTCGGGACCGTGTAGAAGCGCATCAGGACGTGCGGCAGGCCCGCGGTGCCCAGCACCAGCGCGATGCCGAGGGAGAGGAAGTCCAGCTTCGACGTTCCGGTGGCGCCGTACTGCTTGCCCGGGCCGAGCAGCGTCTGCCCGGCCTTGCCCGCCTTGTCGACGGCGGCCTGCAGCAGCTGGGAGAAGTTGAAGCCGTACTTGCCGAGCACCCACAGGGTGATCACGAGCGCGCCGACGATCAGCAGCCCGGCCTTGATGATCTGCACCCAGGTGGTGCCCTTCATGCCGCCGATCAGCACGTAGGCGATCATGATCACGCCGACCACGGCGATCACCAGTGCCTGCGCGCCCTTGCCTTCGACGCCGAGCAGCAGCGCGACGAGACCGCCGGCACCCGCCATCTGGGCGAGCAGGTAGAAGAACGACACGATCAGCGTCGACGTCGCGGCCGCGGCCCGCACCGGGCGCTGCTTCATCCGGAACGCCAGGACGTCGCCCATGGTGAACTTGCCGGTGTTGCGCAGCAGCTCCGCGACCAGCAGCAGCGCGACGAGCCACGCCACCAGGAAGCCGATGGAGTAGAGGAAGCCGTCGTAGCCGTTGATGGCGATCGCGCCGGCGATGCCCAGGAACGATGCCGCCGACAGGTAGTCACCCGAGATGGCGATGCCGTTCTGCGGGCCGGTGAACGCGCGGCCGGCGGCGTAGTAGTCCGACGCCGTCTTCGTGTTGCGGCTGGCCCGGAACACGATCACCAGGGTGATGACCACGAACGCGGCGAAGATCAGGATGTTGAGGAGCGGGTTGCTGCCTTCCACGCCCGCGGCGATGTTCGTCATGCCTGCTCCTTCGCAGAGTCACCCTCGATGTCCTCGCGGATCTTCTCCGCGACCGGGTCGAGCTTCCGGTTGGCGTACCGCACGTAGAGGCCGGTGATCACGAACGTCGAGACGAACTGCAGCAGGCCGAAGATCAGGCCGACGTTGATGTTGCCGAACACCTTCGTGCTCATGAAGCCGTGCGCGTAGTCCGCGAGGAGCACGTACAGCAGGTACCAGAGGAGGAACACCGCCGTCATCGGGAAGACGAACCGGCGCAGGCGGCTGCGCAGCTCGCGGAACTCGGTGCTCTCGTGTGCTCGTTCCCAGATCGTTTCGGAGGTGTCCGGGGGCCCGCCGGTGTCGGTCGTGCTCATCGCTGCTCCCTGCGACGCTGCGGAAAGTGACCTGCGACACCGTAGGGACGCGTGAGGCTCGCGTGAAGAACTAGCGGTTCAACAGCCGTGCGAGACGACGAACGGTTGACGAACGGTCGCGTGGTCCGGCCGAGCGGGGTTCGTCCAGGTGCAGGCGGAGCATCGCCGCCGTCGACCAGGCGGGGGGCCGGCCGCGCAACGAGACCAGCGCCATTACGCCGAACGCCAGCGGTACCGACCAGGGTGCCGGTTGCTGCACCAAGATCGCCACCCAGCCGCGCAACGGCGGCCCGGCGAGGGCGAACAGGATCGAGCCGGACGAGGCGACCAGCCCGGTCAGCACGCCGGCGATCCCGCCGGTCGCGGTCAGCCGCGGCCACCAGATGCCGAGCACGAGCAGCGGGCAGAACGTCGACGCGGCCACCGTGAAGCCCCACGTGACGAGCACCCCGGCGTCGAGCTCGGCCGAGCGCAGCGCCAGCAGCACCATGATCCCGGCGACGCCGAACACGGCGATCCGCAGCCGCCGCAGCCCGCCGGGGACGAGGTCGTGCGCGATCGCGCCGGACATCACCAGCAGCAGGCCGAGCGACGTCGCCAGGAACGCGGCGAACGCGCCCGCGGTCAGCAACGCCGTGAACAGCCCGCCGGCCCAGCCACTGTCCACTTGGTACGGCAGCGCGACGACCACGGTGTCGGTGGCGCCGGAGAGGTAGAGCCCGGGGACGAGCACCCGGCCGAGCACGCCGTAGATGCCGGGGAAGAGGTAGAAGACGCCGAGCAGGGCGACGGTGATCGCGGCGGTCCGGCGCGCGGCGCGGCCGTCCGGGCTGGTGTGGAAGCGCATCAGGACGTGCGGCAGGCCCATCGTGCCCAGCATGGTCGCGATGAGCACGGCCCAGGTGCCGAGCAGCGGGTAGCCCTGGTCGCCGAGGTCGAGCAGCGGACGCCGCCAGTCGGGGCCGCCGAGGGAGGCGCCGCCGCGGACCGCCGGGACGGCCGCGCCCGTGCCGAACACGACCTCGTCCTGGCTGTGCGCGGTGAACTCGCCGGGCCGGAGGATTTCGACGACGCCGTTGCGCCGCACCGGCGTCGGCTCGCGGATCTCCATGGTGACGTCGACCTCGAACCGCACCGGCGTCTCGCGGGCGAAGTGGGTGAACTCGACGGGGTTGAGCGCGTCGGTCCGGTTGACCGCGCCGGCCTGCAGCACCAGCCAGATCGCCGGGATCAGGAACAGCAGCAGCTTCAGCACGAACTGGAACGCCTGCACGTACGTCGCCGCGCGCATGCCGCCCAGCGCCAGGGTGACGCTGACCGCGGCGCCGGCCAGCACCACGCCGACCCAGTACGGCGTCCCGCCGACCGCGGTGAGCACGAGACCGGCGGTGCGGAACTGCGGGACGACGTAGATGGTGCCGATCACCAGTACGACCACGGCGGTGAGGCGGCGCAGCGCGGGGGAGTTGAGGCGTGCTTCGGCGAAGTCGGGGACGGTCAGCGCACCGGAGCGCCGCATCGGCGCGGCGACGAGCACGAGCATCGCGATGTAGCCGGCGGTGAAGCCGACCGGGTACCACAGCGCCCCGATGCCGTCCTTGACGACGAGCCCGGCGACGCCGAGGAAGGAGGCGGCCGACAGGTATTCCCCGGAGACGGCCGCCGAGTTCACCAGCGGCGAGATGCGGCGGGACGCGACGAGGAAGTCGGACGTGGTCCGCATGGCGGCGACCCCGCGGACGCCGATCAGCAGCGTCACGAGCACGACCGGCGCGACGGCGAGCGCGACGCCCACTACTCGTCCTCGAGGCGTTCGGCGCGGCGCAGCTGCCAGCGGGCCAGCAGCGCCATCGCCGGGTAGGGGAGGACCGCCAGCATCAGCCAGGACACCGGAATCCCCAGCAGCCGCAGGGTGTCCAGGGCCGGGAAGAGCGCGAAGACGCCGGGGAGGCCGAGGAGGAGGGTGAACATGAGGACGAGGGCGGGGACGCCCCGGCGGCGTTGCGCGCGGTAGAGCGCGGTGGCGCGCTGGGTGTCGCCGGCGGGGAGACGCGGCTGGCGCCAGCGGCCGCGCGACCGGCGGCGGGCGTGGGCCAGGCGGGTCTGCGGGCTGGTGACGGCGACCCGGCGGATCCTGCTCATCGCGGCCCCGGCCGGGGCGCGGCGGGTCGGAGGCGGGCGCTCATCACGAATCCGGCCCGAGCTGGCCGCGCTGGGCCGCCTCCAGCAGCCGGTCGCGCAGGTCGCGCGCGTGCCGGCGGCTCACCGGGACGTCCCCGGCCTCGGTGTGGGCCAGCAGCCCGCCCGCCGTGTCGCTGCGCAGCTCCAGCACCGCCCCCACCGCGAGCAGGAAACCCCGGTGCACGCGGCTGAACCCCGTCCCCTCCCAGTACTCCTCCAGCCGCGAGATCGGCATCCGCACCAGGTGGACGCCACCGCGCGTGTGCAGGCGGACGTAGTCGCCGTGCGCCTCCACGAACAACACGTCGTCGCGGCGGACGTACCGGGTCCGCCCGCCCGACTCCACCGGCAGCGCCGCCATCGCGTCCGGGGTCGGCCGCGACGCCGGGGTCGCCATCCGCAGGACCTTCGCCAGCGCCGTGGTCAGCCGTTCGGTGCGGACCGGCTTGAGCAGGTAGTCCACCGCGCCGATGCCGTACGCCGTCACCGCGTGCCCGTCGTGCGCGGTGACGAACACGATCACCGGCGGCTCGCTCAGCTTCGCCAGCAGCGACGCGAGCTCCAAGCCGTCGAGACCGGGCATCGAGATGTCGAGGAACACCGCGTCGAAGCGATCCGCCTGAAGCAGCTTCAACGCCTTCAGCGCGTCGCCCGCCCCGACGACTTCGCCGACTTCGGGCGCTTCGCGGAGCATGCGGCAGAGCTCGTCCAGGGCCGGCGGCAGGTCGTCGACGGCGAGGACGCGCAGGCCCGTCACGGCAGCACCCCCGGCTGGAACCGCGGCACCCGCACGATCACCCGGGTGCCCGCGCCGACCTCGGTCTCCACGGTCAGGCCGTACCAGGCGCCGTAGACGTCCCGCAGCCGTCTGTCCACATTGGCCAGTCCCAGGCCGGCCGGGTCGTCCTCGCCGGTGCGCCCGGCCAGGATGTCCGCCGCCCGGTGCGGGTCCATGCCGACCCCGTCGTCCTCGACGAAGATCACGCAGTCGTTCCCTTCCGCCTGGCCGTGCACCTGGACCAGGCCGGTGCCCGAGCGCGGCTCGATGCCGTGCCGGATCGCGTTCTCCACCAACGGCTCCAGCACCAGGTACGGCACCGCGACGGCGAGGATCTCCGGCGCCACCCGCACCTGGACGCGCAGCCGTTCGCCGAGCACCGCCCGCTGCAGCGCCAGGTACGTCTCGATCGCGCGGAACTCCTCGGCGACGACGGTGTACTCGCCGTGGCGCGCCAGGCTGTAGCGCGTGTAGTCGGCGAAATCGAGCATGAGGTCGCGGGCGCGGTCGGGGTCCGAGCGCACCAGCGACGCGATGACGGTGAGCGCGTTGTAGACGAAGTGCGGCGACATCTCCGCCCGCAGCGCGCGCAGCTCGGCCTGCGCCGCCTGTTCCGCCGACGCCTCGAGCCGCCACCGCTCCAGCGCCTGCACCACGAGGTCGGCGGCCTGGGCCGCGACCGCGTCCCGGACGCCCCCGACCACCAGCAGCGCCCCGGCCAGTTCGTCGTGGACGTGCAGCGGCAGCACCAGCACGTCCGGCGCGGAGCCGGGTTCTTCGGAGTGCAGCACGCCGTCGAGCACCTTCGCGACGACCGCGTCCGGCCCGGGCCGGCCCGACCACAGCAGCGACCCGGACAGGTCGGTGAGACCCAGGCCGGGGAAGCCGAAGAGCCGGCGCAGGCCGTGCGCGGCGCGGCGGGCGCGGGTACCGGACAGGCCGTCGCGCAGGTCGTCGCTGACGCGGCGGGCGGCGGCGAGCACCGGCAGCGGGTCGGCGCGGGATGCCGGGCGCAGGTGGACGGTCATCGGGCCTCCCCTCGGCGGCGGTGTCCAGGGCAGTAGATCCTACGGCTACGCGCGGCCGTCGCGGTCGGCCAGCACCTGGGCGTGGCGGCGGAAGCGGCGCCAGGTCCGGTAGTGGTCGAGCGACGTGACGCCCCCGAGCAAGCTCGAGTTCGCCGGGTACGGCCGGTCCGGCAGCGAGATCCACCCCGTCGTGCGGGTCTCCTTGACCGCCACCGGCACCGGCCGGAACGTCGTCGGGTCGAGCCCGTCGCTGTGCCGGACGACTTCGTCGAAGAACCACGCCGACGTGATCAGCGCCAGCACCCCGCGCGAGGACTTGAGCGCCTCCTTCAGCGGCTTCGCCTCCAGCAGCCGGAACGTCTGGTTGATCGCCGGCGCGGTGACGCCGTGGTCGTCGTAGGCGACCTCGCCCGCGTGCAGGGCCATCCGCAGCCGGATCCGGGCGCCCGGGTCGTGGGTCCGGTTGTGCCGGTGCAGCGCCACGGCGAGCGCGGCGGGCAGGAACTCGACGAAGAGCCCCTTCGGGATCTCCGGCGGGACCAGGACGAAGACGCCGTCGCCGCAGTCTTCGCGCCGGCAGTCCGCCCACGGGACTCCCGCGTCGTCGAACGCCCGGCAGAGCGCTCGGTACAGCCCTCTGCGCAACGCCAGCCGGTGTGGTGTGGTCCTGCGCTGGTCGCCGTAGCCCTCGACGTCCACGGCGAAGATCGTCCGGTGCAAAGCCGGCCGCTCGTACTTCATCGCACCCTCCCTGCGATCATGCATCTGTCGGTGCAGATGCATGTGCAGATGAGTGTGACGCACGCCACCCGTCCGGGAAACGGGCGGTGCGGTGAGCGGTTACCCCACCGCGGTGACCGGTACCGGGTGTTCACCGGCGGTGAACACCGCTGGTCGAAGCCCTGCGAGCGGCACACACCACCCGCAGGGCTCTGACGGACGGGTCAGCAGGACTGCTTGTAGAAGTACTGAGAGTTGGCTTCCATGTCGGCCTTGGTGATCGAGTGCAGCTCCGCGGTCAGGTTCCGCGTCACCGCCTTGCCCTCGATCGCCGCGACCGCCTGCTGGACACCCTGGGTGCCGATCGAGGCCGGGTCCTGGGCGATCAGCGCCTGGTACTGGCCGTTCTTCAGGCCTTCGACCTCGGACGGGCTCGCGTCGAAGCCGATCAGGTTGACCGTGCCGACCTTGCCCGCGTTGCGCAGGCCGGTCGCCGCGCCTTCGCCGGTGTTGAGGTTGGTCGCGAAGACGCCGATGAGGTCCGGATCGGCCGCCAGGGCCGCGGTCACCTTCGACGCGGCCTGGTCGGGCTCGTTCTGGGTGAACTGAACCCCGATGGACTTGAGGTTCGGAGTGTTCTTCAGCTCGTCCTCGAAACCCTTGGCGCGCGCGGCGGTCGTCGACGTCCCGGCGATCGTGTCGAGGACGAGCACCGAGCCGGGCTTGCCGCCGGCGAGCTTCGCCATCGTCTGCGCGGCGAGCTTGCCGCCCGCGGCGTTGTCGGAAGAGATCGACGAAGCGGCCACGGTCGTGTCCTTGAGCGCCGTGTCCACCTCGACGATCTTCGCGCCGCGCGACTTCACCTGCTGGATCGGCCCCAGCATCGCGGTGTCGTCGGTCGGCGCGATGAGCAGCGCGGCCGGCGGGTTCGCGCCGAGCGCGTTGACCAGCTGGGTCTGCAGCGGCGCGTCGAACTTCTGGGGCGCCTGCGTGGTCAGCTCGTAGCCGAGCTTCTTCGCCTCGGCCTCGGCGCCGCACTGCAGGGAGATGTAGAACGGCTCGGCCTGCACCCCCGGGACCAGCGCCAGCTTCTTGGAGCCGGCCTGGTTGCCGCCGCCCGAGTCGCCGACCGTGCCGGAGCACGCGGTGAGCAGCGCGGCGGCCGAAGCGAGCGCCCCGGCGGCGACGAGCGTCTTGGTCAAGTTCATCGGAAGCACCTCTTTGTACTCGGGGAACTCAGCGGGAGTTGCGTTGCCGTCGCCGTCGCTGGTCGAACCACACGGCCGCGATCAGCACCGCCCCGACGGCGATCATCTGCCAGAAGTCGGGGACCTGAACGATGTTGAAGCCCTTCTTGAGCACAGCCGGGATGAAGACGCCGATCACCGTGCCCAGCACCGTGCCGACGCCGCCGAAGAGGCTCGTCCCGCCCATCACGGTGGCCGCGATGGCGTTCAGGTTGTCGCTGGTGTGCCCGGTGATGGTGGTCGAGTTGTAGTACGCCAGCGAGAGGAACCCGGCCAGCCCGGCCAGGAAGCCGGTCAGCGTGTAGATCTTCATCAGGTGCGCGGTGACGCCGATGCCCGCCCGCCGCGCGGCTTCGGCGTTCGAGCCGATGGCGTAGGTGTAGCGGCCGAACTTCGTGGTGTGCAGCAGCCACGCCCCGGCCAGGGTGACCACCACGGCGATCAGCACCAGGTTCGGCACGATGCCGAGCGAGGTGCCGGAGCCGAGCTGCTTGTTCAGGATCACCGGGACCGTGCGCACGTCGCTGCCGTTGTTGATCAGCAGGGCCGCGCCGAGGGCCGCGCCCATCGTGCCGAGCGTGACGATCAGCGGCGGGATGCCCGCCACGGCGATGAGGAAGCCGTTGACCAGCCCCCACGCCGTCCCGGCCAGGATGGCGACGACCAGCCCGGCGGCGATGACGCCCCAGCCGGCCTGCCCCGCGTTCCCGCCGGACATCGCCTCCATCGTCCGGCCGCCGACCATGCCGGCGAAGATGAGCACCGAGCCCACGGACAGGTCGATGCCGGACGTGATGATCACGAACGTCATGCCGACCGAGAGCACCAGCAGCACGGAAGTTTCGATGAACAGCAGCTGGAAGTTGTACAGCGTCGGGAACGCGCTCGGCGCGAGCGCGCTGAACACGACGACGAGCGCCACCAGGACCAGGGCGATCCAGAACGTGTTCGCGCCGATCAGGCGCTTGCCCAGCGGCCGCTTGCCGAAGCCCGCGTCGGGAGCTTCCTGGATGTCCTTCGGGGGACTGGACACGCTCACGCCGCCTCCTCCTGCACGAGTGCGCCGGTCATCGCGGCGACGAGGTCTTCGAGCTTCGTGTCCGAGCCGGTGAACCGGGCGACGCGCTTGCCGAGCCGCAGCACCTCGACGCGGTCGGCGACCGACAGCACCTCGGGCATGTTGTGGCTGATCAGCACGACGGCGATGCCCTTGTCGCGCACCTTCTTGATGACGTCGAGCACGCGCTCGCGCTGCACGACACCGAGCGCGGCCGTCGGCTCGTCCATGAACACGACCTTCGACGCCCACACGACCGAGCGCGCCACGGCGACGCTCTGCCGCTGCCCGCCGGACAGCGAGCCGATCGGGACGTCCGTGCTCTGCAGCGTCACGCCGAGGCGCTGGAACTCCTCGATCGCCTGCCGCCGCATCTCGGCCTTGTCGAGCATCCCGAGCTTGCCGAGGATGCCCTTGCGGTGGATCTCGCGGCCGAGGAACAGGTTGGCCGCCGGGTCGAGCTCGGGCGCGACCGCGAGGTCCTGGTAGACGGTCTCGATCCCCAGGCGCCGCGCGGTCGTCGGCGAGTCGAAGCGCACCTCCTCGCCGTCGAGGAGGATCTTGCCCGACGTCGGCTGCTCGGCGCCGGAGAGGCACTTGACCAGCGTCGACTTGCCGGCGCCGTTGTCGCCGATCAGCGCCGTCACCTCGCCCGCGCGCGCCTGGAACGACGCGCCGCGCAGGGCCTCGACGGAGCCGTAGTGCTTGGTGAGGTCGATCGCGTCCAGCAGGACTTCGCTCATCCGTGCCTCTCCTCCGGTGCCGGCGGCCGGCAGCGGATCACCGTCGCCGTGCCGGACAGCTCGGTCTGGCCGGCGTCGAACGGGACGACGTAGGTGTCGCCCTTCGCCAGCGCGTGCTCGCCGCCGTGCTCGGTCCGCAGGGTGCCTTCGCCGTCCAAAACGACCAGGACCGCGAAGGACGGGTCGAGTGACAACGTTGTCGCTTCGTCGGTGCGCAGCTGTTCGGCTCGGAAGAACCGCTCCGAACCGCCGGCCAGGAGGTCCACAGTGGACGAGCGGTCCGCCGCCGTGCGCTTGATGATCGTGTCCAGGCGCTCGGTGTCCCAGCCGGAGGTGTCCAGTGCCTCGATGGCGGTGTCGAAGCCCAGGCCGAGGTGGCCCTTCTCCGGCGACGCGAGGAAGTCGCGCCATTCGATGGTCAGCGAAAAGTCGGTCGGCTGCTGCAGCTCGACGACGAACACGCCTTCGCCGATCGCGTGCGGCAGCCCGGCCGGGATGTACACGGTGTCGCCCGCGGACACCGGGACGCTGTTGAGCGCGCCCAGCATCGACGGCACGTCCTGCTCGCGCGTCCAGTCGGACACCGTCGCCTTGGACAGCGTCTCCTTGAAGCCGGGGTAGACGCGCGGGTCGTCGCCGTAGGTGCCGACCACGATCCACGCCTCGGTCTTGCCGAAGTGGGAGTCGAAGTGCCGCTTCGCGAAGGTGTCGTCCGGGTGGAAGTGGACGGGCAGCCGCTGGCCGGCGTCCAGGAGCTTGACCAGCAGGCCCGTCGACGTCCCGAGCGCTTCGACGTGCTTCGCGCCGAGCCAGCCGTTCGGGTCGGCCACGACGGCGTCCCGCAGCCAGGCGCCGTCCGGGAGCCGGGTGAGGCCGTTGGTCTCCTGGCCGAACATCGTGGTCGCCGAGGCGACCCAGTCCTCCGGGCCGAACTTCGACTCGGAGGGGGCCCCGCGCAGCGCCGCGATGGCGTCGCCGCCGCGGTAGAACTGCGGCGGCTGGTTGGCGGGGAGCCGGATCGGTTCGAGGCTCACGGGGCGACCTCACCGGAACCACGGGCGACGAGATGCACGGGCAGGACTACCTTTCTCGGCGGGGACTGATCTCCTTGGACGCGGGCGAAGAGCAGCTCAGCCGCGGCGTGGCCCAGCGCGCTGACGTCGTGCGCGACCACGGTGACCGGCGGGTTCAGCAGGTCCGCCAGCTCGAAGTCGTCGAAGCCGACCATCGCCGGGCGGCGCTCGGCGTGGGCCAGCGCGCGCAGCAGGTGCACGGCGACCCGGTTGTTGCCGGCGATCACGGCCGTGGCCGCGTCGGGGCCGTCGAGCAGCCGCTTGACCGCGTCGCCGACCGAGTCGGGCGTCGGCGTCCCCATCGACACCAGCGACTCGTCGTAGGAGATCCCGTTGCGCACGCAGCCCTCGCGGAACCCGCGCAGGCGCTCGGCCGCGGTGAAGATGTCCGGGCTGTCGCCGAGGAAGGCGATCCGCCGGTGCCCGTGCTGCGCCAGGTGCGTGACGGCCTCGATGGTGCCGCCGAGGTTGTCGACCAGCACGGTGTCGGCCACGATGTCGCCGGCCGGGCGGTCGATGAACACCACCGGCGTGCCCGCGCGCATCTCGGGAACGAGGTAGCCGTGCTGCAGGCCGGCCGGGACGACCAGGATGCCGTCCACCCGCCGCGCGCAGAACTCCAGGACGAGCTCGCGCTCGCGGTCGGAGTTCTCCTCGGACGAGCCGGTGAGCACCTGGCGCCCGAACGACGTCGCGATGCGCTCGACCGCGCGGTTCAGCTCGGAGTAGAAGGGGTTGCCGACGTCCTCCACGATCAGCCCGATGGTGCCGGTCGTGGACCCGCGGCGCAGGTTGCGCGCGCCCAGGTTGCGCCGGAAACCCAGCTGCTCGATGGCCGCCATGACCCGCTCGGCGGTGTCCGGGTGCACGGCCGGTTCGTCGTTGACCACGCGCGAGACGGTCTTGATGCTCACGCCCGCCAGCCGGGCCACGTCGCTCATCGTGGCCCGCCTGCTCGCGGTGCGCGTGCTGCCATCCCGGTCCCGGCCCGGAGGAGACAACGTTGTCATAATGACCGGGATTGAACGCCACGCCGCCGGTGCTTGTCAACGCCCCCGGCGGATGTTGTGCCGATTCGGCTACCTACGGCGTAGGACAGACGGCTGATCACCCTGTCCGGAACCGGACAGGTCTTGACGGGACCCTTGACTGTCCGGTGAGTGGCTACCCAAGGTGGCCGGGTTCGACCGACTGCGCGACAAGGTTGTCATAGCACCGTTTTCCGGTCGCGCTGATGAGGTGGAGAGGCGATGGCAATGGCGCGAGCGCGCTTCAGAGCCGGTTTAGCTTTCCTGACATTGGCGGTGACCGCAGCGGTGGCTCCCGCTGTTCCCGCCGCCGCAGCTACGAGCACCGATTACGCGAAGTGGGTCAACCCCTTCGTGGGCACCCGGCCCGGCGGGGCCGACCACGGCACCGGGGGCGGTGCGGGCAACACGTTCCCGGGTGCGGTGGCGCCGTTCGGCATGGTCCAGTGGAGCCCGGACACGGTGAAGTCCCAGCCGGGCGGCTACTTCTACGACGACAACGCCCTGACCGGGTTCAGCCTGACGCACCTTTCCGGCGCGGGTTGTTCGACCTACCAGGACATCCCGTTCATCCCGTATGTCGGTGAAGTGACGACTTCCCCGGCGACGGACCCGGCCCACTACACGTCGAAGTTCTCGCACGCCGACGAACACGCGACCGCGGGCGCCTACGACGTCACCCTCGACAGCGGCGCGAAGGTCGAGCTCAGCGCGACCCAGCGCACCGGCTCGGCCCGGCTGACCTACCCGGCCGGCGCGTCCTCGACGCTGCTGGTCAACACGTCCGGCTCGGTCAACGGCACCGACGACGCGTCGATCACCATCGGCAAGGACACCATCAGCGGCTGGGCGACCAGCGGCCGCTTCTGCGGCGCCCGCAACAGTTACCGCGTGTACTTCTCGGCCAAGTTCGACACGCCGTTCGCGTCGATCGGCACCTGGAAGAACGGCGCCGTGACGCCGAACAAGGCGGCCGAAACCGGCGGGGCCAAGGCGAAGGTCGCGCAGCCGAACGGCGTGAACGCCTCGATCGCGCGCCCGGCCAAGGCGGCGCCGCAGAACACCACCGTCAGCGGCCCGGGCAGCGGCGGGTACGTCACCTTCGCCAACCTCAACGGCGCCCAGGTGAACGTCCAGGTCGGACTGTCCTTTGTGTCCGTCGACGGCGCGAAGGCCAACCTCAAGGCGGAGAACACCGGCAAGTCGTTCGACACGGTGGCGTCGAACGCGCGCAAGGCGTGGAACGCGCAGCTGGGCAAGATCGCCGTCACCGGCGGCTCGGACGCCGACCTCACGACGTTCTACACCTCGCTGTACCACTCGCTGATCCAGCCGAACGTGTTCTCCGACACAAGCGGCCAGTACGTCGGCTTCGACGGCCGGATCCACACGGCCGACAAGGGCCACGCGATGTACACCAACTTCTCCGGCTGGGACATCTACCGCTCGGAAGCTCCGCTGCTGGCGACGATCGCGCCGAAGGAGACGTCGGACATCGTTCGGTCGATGATGGCCTACGCCGAGCAGGGCGGCTCGTGGGACCGCTGGACGGTGGCCAACGACTACACCGGCGTCATGAACGGCGACCCGTACCACATCATCGTCTCCAGCGCGTACGCGTTCGGGGCGCGGGACTTCGACGCCCAGAAGGCGTTGCTGCTGATGATCAAGGGCGCCACCCAGCCGACCCAGGGCTACACCGAACGGCCCGGGCTGGACGACTACCAGAAGCTGGGTTACGTGCCGGGCGCCGGCGCGGACACCCTCGAGTACACCAGCGCCGACTTCTCCATCGCCCAGTTCGCGAAGCGGCTCGGCGACAGCGCGACGTACACGACGTTCATGAAGCGCGCGCAGAACTGGCAGAACCTCTACAACCCGGGTACCGGGCACCTCCAGCCGCGCAACGCGGACGGCTCGTTCTCCGGCACCTACGACCCCGCCAGCTCGCAGGGCTGGGTCGAGGGCAACGGCGCGCAGTACGAGTGGATGGTGCCCTACGACCTCGGCGGCGTCGTGACGGCGTTCGGCGGGAACACCGCGACGCAGTCCCGGCTGGACACCTTCTTCACCAAGCTCAACGCGGGTACGCAGGAGCCGTACGCCTTCATGGGCAACGAGCCGAACTCCAACGCGCCGTACGTGTATTCGTACGCGGGCGCGCCGGCCAAGACCCAGGCCATCGTGCACCGCTCGATGGACGAACTGTACAACCCGCGTCCCGAAGGCCTGATCGGCAACGACGACCTCGGCCAGATGTCGGCCTGGTACGTCTGGTCGGCGCTCGGCATCTACCCGGAGATCCCGGGCCGCGCCGAGACGCTGCTCGTCACGCCGCGCTTCGAGCACGCCGTGCTCACCACGGGCGCGGGCAAGAAGATCACCATCAACGCGCCGGGCACCGGCGACTACGTGGGCAGCCTGAAGGTCAACGGCGGCACGGCTGCGAAGGCGTGGCTGCCCGAAGGGCTGATCTCCAGCGGTGGCACGCTCGACTACACCCGCTCCGCCACGGCGACCTCCTGGGGCAGCGCGGTGGCCGACGCGCCGCCGTCGTTCCGCGAGCAGGAGAAGCCGAGCCTGTCCTTCGTGGACCCGGCCCGCGCGGTGACGCCCGCGGGGTCGACGTCCAAGGCGTCGGTCGGTGTCCAGGACCTCTCCGGGGTCGCCCGGATCTGGACCTACAGCGCGGGCAGCGTCGACGGGATCACGCTGACCCCGGCGACCGGCAGCATCGCGGTGCCCGCCGCGGGCAAGGCCGAGGCCGAGCTCACGGTCAGCGTCCCGGCCGGCCTGGCCGACGGCGCCCGCCGCATCCCGGTGACGTTCACGGCGCCGGGCGTGGCGTCCTCGCAGGCCGTCCTGACGGTGCTGGTGGCCCAGCCGAACAGCTGGCCGGCCACGGTGGACAACGCGGGCATCTCCCCGGACTCGAACCCGGGCGCGGCGAACTTCGACGGCGGCGGCTGGAGCTACTCGGCCGACGCCCTCGCCGCGGCCGGCGCCACCCCGGGCAGCACGGTGACCAGTGACGGCATCAAGTTCACCTGGCCGGCGTTCCCGGCCGGGGACCCGGACAACGTGGTCGCCGGCGGCCAGACGGTGAACGTCTCGGGCTCGGGCCGGCTCGCGCTGCTCGGCTCGGCGTCCAACGGCAACGCGTCCGGCACGCTGACGGTGACCTACACCGACGGCACGACGTCCACCGCGACCATCGGGTTCTCCGACTGGACCCTCGGTGGCGGCGGCGCGCAGCCGGCGTTCGGCAACCGGATCGTGCTGTCCACGCCGTACCGCAACGCTTCGGGCGGCGACCCGCAGCAGATCCGCACGATGGTGTTCGGCACGAACCCGATCACCCTGGCCGCGGGCAAGACGGTGGCCAGCGTGACGCTGCCCGGCAACGTCAGCGGCGGCGCCCTGCACGTTTTCGCGATCGGCATCGGCGCGTGAAGCGCACCATCCTGGCGGGCTTCCTCACGCTCACCGCGGCCGCGACGGGGCTCAGCCCCGCCGCGGCCGCGGCCGGCGGGGACGCCGTTGACGCCGTCAACACGTTCATCGGCACGCAGGACGAGGGCAACACGTTCCCGGGCGCCTCGGCGCCGTTCGGGATGACCCAGGTCAGCCCGATCACCTCGCACTACGCGGGCTACCGCTACACCGACACCGCGATCCGCGGGTTCGGGCACTTCTTCCTGTCCGGCGCGGGTTGCTGGGAGCAGGGCGGCCTGGTCTCGACCCTGCCGACGACCGGGGAAGTGGGCCCGGGCAAGGCGTTCGACACGACTCGCCCGGCCACCTTCGACCAGAAGCAGTACGCCGCGCCGTACACCCACGACGGCGAGGTCGGCCAGCCCGGCTACTACAAGGTCCACCTGACCGGTTACGGCGGCGTCGACGTCGAGACGACGGCGGCGACCCGTGCGGGTGCCGAGCGGTACACGTTCGCGAAAGCGGGTGACGCCAACGTCTTCGTCAACGTCGGCCAGGCCAACGACAAGGAACCGGTGACCGGCAGCAGCATCCGGGTCGTCGACGACCGGACCGTCGAAGGAACCGTGGAGTCGCAGGCGTTCTGCGGCGGCAAGGCGTACACGACGTACTTCACGACGAAGTTCGACAAGCCGTTCAAGGCGTTCGGCACGTGGTCGCCGGACGGCGGCACGCCCGGCAGTCGCTACTCCGAAGGCGGCGCGGGCCTGCGGGGCGCGTGGCTGACGTTCGCGGGCGGCGGCCAGGTCACCGCGACCACGGCCATCTCCCAGGTGGACGCGGCCGGCGCGCGGGGCAACCTGGCGTCCGAGCGCATCCGGTCGTTCGACGCGGCCAAGGCCGCGGTGCAGCGCGCCTGGCGCCACGAGCTGTCCTCTGTGGACATCAAGGGCGGCACGACCGACGACCGCACGGTGTTCTACACCTCGCTCTACCACGCGCTGCTGCAGCCGCTGACGGCGAACGACGCCGACGGCCGCTACTACGGCTTCGACAAGAAGATCCACCGCGCGGCCGGCTGGACGTACTACGACTTCTTCTCGCTGTGGGACACCTACCGCACGCAGAACCAGCTCCTGGCGCTGCTGCGGCCCAGCCGCGCGAAGGACATCGCGAAGAGCATCCTGGCCATCCACGACCAGGGCGGCTGGCTGCCGCGGTGGGCGTACGCGAGCCAGGAGACGAACACGATGACCGGCGACCCGGTCACGCCGTTCCTGGTCGACCTGTGGCGGTTCGGCGCGTTGCCGGGCGAGGAAATGCACGCCTACCAGGCGCTCCTGCAGAACTCGCGCGAGATCCCGCCGGCCGCGTCGCCGTTCCAGGGCCGCTCGGGCAACGCGAGCTACCAGAAGGACGGGTTCGTCCAGTACGACCCGGACTTCCCGAAGAAGGGCCAGGACACCGATCCGAACCACGGCGCGTCGGCGACCCTGGAGTACGCGCTCGGTGACTGTTCGCTGTCGGTGATGGCGGCGGCGCTCGGCAAGAAGGCCGACGCGGCGGCGCTGGCCGCGAAGGGCCGGACCTACCGGACGCTGTGGGACGAAACGCAGACCGATCGCGGCTTCACCGGCTTCTTCCGGCCGAAGGTCCTCGGCGGCGCGTGGTTCTCGCCGGCCGGCAAGCCGTACAGCCCGCAGAGCCAGGACGGCTTCCACGAGGGCACGGCCTGGCAGTACCAGTGGCTGGTCCAGCAGGACGTTCCCGGCCTGGTGCAGCGCATGGGTGGCCCGGCGGCCACCGGCAAGCGGCTCGACGACTTCTTCGCCTACGACGAACTGGTGAAGAACCCGGCGACGGCGGTCCGCGAGAACTGGGTCGTCGGCCCGTACGACTACTACGACCAGTTCCGCTACAACCCGAACAACGAGCCGGACCTGCACTCGCCGTGGATGTACGCGCTGACCGGCCGGCCGGCGAAGACGTCCACGGTCGTGCGGGCCGCGCACACGCTGTTCACCGACGCGCCCAACGGCGTCACCGGGAACGACGACCTCGGCACCATGTCGGCCTGGTACGTCTTCAGCGCCCTCGGGCTCTACCCGGCCGTCCCAGGTACTGGGAACTTCGTGCTGAACGCGCCGCGGTTCGCGAAGTCCGTCCTGCACCTGGAGAACGGGCGCGACGTCACGATCAAGGCGCCGGGCGCGGACGGCTCGAAGCTGCAAGCCATCTCGAGCCTCAAGGTGGGCTCGAAGCCGAGCGACCAGGTGTACGTCGGCTTCGACCAACTGAAGCGCGGTGTGGCGCTGGACTTCTCCCTGACTGCTGATGTCGCGAAGGCGACCTGGGGGACTTCGCCGTCCGCAGCACCGGTTTCCCCGTGTTCTGACTAGAAAGCGGCGCTCGCGGACGTGGTCCTGACCACAGTGGACCACGTTCGTGAGCATCGTCACGGGCCCCGGTGTTCCGGTGAGGGCCGTCACGCCTCACACTGGTACCTGCACGTCCGACGACGCCGTTGACGTACCGGGGCAGTCCGCCTTGGACGGTGTGTCGGGCGTTTTCTCGTGCAGTGACCAACGTGGTGAGACCCCACAGGAGGAAGAAGTGTCCAGCAAGGCCGCTCTCGTGTTCCGCGTGGCCGCAGTGGCCGAAGCCCTGTCCTGGGCCGCGCTGCTGGTCGGGATGTTCCTCAAGTACGTCGTCCACTCCTCCGGCGAGGGCGGCGTGCCCGTCATCGGCATGGTGCACGGCGTGATCTTCGTCCTCTACGTGGTCGTCTCCCTGTCCGTGGCGAAGCCGCTCGGCTGGCGCCCGAAGACGCTGGTCCTGGCCCTGCTCGCGAGCATCCCGCCGCTGTTCACGTGGCTGTTCGAGAAGTGGGCGCTGCGCAACGGCAAGCTCGACGGCCCGCAGCGGCTGTCCCACGGCGGTGTCGGCCTGTTCCAGGTGAAGGAACCGGTCGCCGCCTGATTCCCAGAACGTGAGAAAGGGCCCGCACTCCGAGTGCGGGCCCTTTCTGCTGTCGGACGCTTACTCGCTGAAGTCCCCGGCGGCGCGGCGCACCTTGGTCAGCAGGTCCGTCAGCTGCTCGGTCTGCCGCTCGGTCAGGCCGCTCAGCCCGAAGTCGATGCCGGTGACGGCGTCGGTCGCGGCCTCGCGGCGCTTGCGGCCCTCGTCGGTGATCTCGACGAGCGTCGTGCGGCGGTCGGTCGGGTGCGGCACGCGCTTCACGAGCCCGTCGCGCTCCAGCCGGTCCACTATGTTGGTGACACTGGTGGGGTGCAGCTGGAGCCGCTCGCCCATCACCCGCATCGGCAGGCTGGCGCTGCGGGCGAAGGTGAGCAGCACCAGTGCTTCGTACCGGGCGAAGGTGAGGCCGTGCGGCTTGAGCGCGCCGTCCACCGCGGACTGGATGATCTGCTGGACCCGCATCACCCCGGTCACCGCGGCCATGGTCCCGGAGGGCCCGATCCGGTCCTCCCAGATCCGGGCCGCGCGGGCGATCGGGTCGAACGGCAGCGGACGGTTCATGACACGCGAAGTTACCAGCGGGTACCGGCGGGTGTCGCACGACTGGCGGAAATGACCACCGAAGAAGGGACTTCCGAGCATGATCGTCGCGTTCAGCGTGAGCCCGTCCGGCGGGGACCCCGACGGCGGAGTGAGCGAAGCCGTGGCCCGCGCGGTGAAGGTCGTCCGCGGTTCCGGGCTGCCCAACTCGACCAACGCGATGTTCACGAACATCGAGGGGGAGTGGGACGAGGTGATGGCCGTGGTGAAGCGCGCGGTCGAGGCCGCGGGCGAGGGCTCGTCCCGGGTGAGCCTGGTCCTGAAGGCGGACATCCGGCCGGGCTTCGAGGGCCAGCTGGAGGCCAAGGTAGACCGCATCGAGGCGCACCTGCGCGAGTCCTGACCTAGGTGTGATGTCCAGGGACGTTGTCCCGAGTTGAGGTGACCCGGTGTCGGCCTGTCGTGCTGACAGGTGAAGGCCTCCGGTTGTGAAGTGGAGCTGTCGAGGAACCGCTTCACCCACCGGAGGCCTTCGTGTCCCACTCTAACGCCACCCTGACCCCACGCACCCGGCTACGACTGGCACGCCTGATCGTCGAACAAGGCTGGACCTGCGCCGAAGCAGCGAAGATATTCATGGTCGCCGCAAAGACCGCGGCGAAGTGGGCCAAGCGCTACCGCGACGAGGGCGCAGCCGGGATGGCTGATCGCAGCAGCCGGCCCCACCACAGCCCGGCCCGCACACCCGGGCCGGTGGTCCGGGCGATCGTGAAGCTGCGGTGGCGGCAGCGGCTGGGCCCGGTCCAGATCGCCGGCCGGCTCGGCCTGCCCGCATCCACCGTGCACGTGGTCCTGGTGCGCTGCCGGATCAACCGCCTGTCCCGTATCGACCGGGTCACCGGCGAACCGCTGCGCCGCTACGAACACGACCACCCCGGGTCGCTGCTGCACGTCGATGTCACCAAGTTCGGCAACATCCCCGACGGCGGCGGGCACCGCTACGTCGGCCGGCAATAGGGCGAGGTCAACAAGCGAGCCACTCTGGGGCTGCCCCGCGGCGCGGACTACAAGCCCCGCACCGGGACCGCGTTCGTGCACACCGTCATCGACGACCACTCCCGCGTCGCCTACGCCGAGATCCACGCCGACGAAACCGCCGCCACCGCCACGGCGGTCCTGCGCCGGGCGGTGTCCTGGTTCGCCGACCTGGGCGTCACCGTCGAGCGCGTGTTATCGGACAACGGCTCGGCCTACCGCTCCCATGCTTGGCGGGACACGTGCGCCGAGCTGGGCATCAGCCCGAAACGGACCCGGCCTTACCGGCCGCAGACCAATGGCAAGATCGAACGGTTCCACCGGAC
>NZ_PPHG01000040.1 GCF_002904295.1 Amycolatopsis sp. CA-128772 | reverse complement strand
AGCGAAGATATTCATGGTCGCCGCAAAGACCGCGGCGAAGTGGGCCAAGCGCTACCGCGACGAGGGCGCAGCCGGGATGGCTGATCGCAGCAGCCGGCCCCACCACAGCCCGGCCCGCACACCCGGGCCGGTGGTCCGGGCGATCGTGAAGCTGCGGTGGCGGCAGCGGCTGGGCCCGGTCCAGATCGCCGGCCGGCTCGGCCTGCCCGCATCCACCGTGCACGTGGTCCTGGTGCGCTGCCGGATCAACCGCCTGTCCCGTATCGACCGGGTCACCGGCGAACCGCTGCGCCGCTACGAACACGACCACCCCGGGTCGCTGCTGCACGTCGATGTCACCAAGTTCGGCAACATCCCCGACGGCGGCGGGCACCGCTACGTCGGCCGGCAATAGGGCGAGGTCAACAAGCGAGCCACTCTGGGGCTGCCCCGCGGCGCGGACTACAAGCCCCGCACCGGGACCGCGTTCGTGCACACCGTCATCGACGACCACTCCCGCGTCGCCTACGCCGAGATCCACGCCGACGAAACCGCCGCCACCGCCACGGCGGTCCTGCGCCGGGCGGTGTCCTGGTTCGCCGACCTGGGCGTCACCGTCGAGCGCGTGTTATCGGACAACGGCTCGGCCTACCGCTCCCATGCTTGGCGGGACACGTGCGCCGAGCTGGGCATCAGCCCGAAACGGACCCGGCCTTACCGGCCGCAGACCAATGGCAAGATCGAACGGTTCCACCGGACTCTGGCCGACGGGTGGGCCTACGCCTGCTTCTACCCGACGGAGACACTGCGGCGGGCGGCGTTACCGAGCTGGCTGCACTTCTACAATCATCACCGACCCCACAGCTCAACCGGCGGCAAGCCGCCGGTCACCCGGCTAACCAACCTCCCTGGACATCACACCTAGGGCAGCGGCGGGGTGAAGGCCACGGTCCAGCGGCCGTCTTCGCTGGTCACGGTGAGCGGGTAGCTGAACGGCCGTCCGTCGTTCAGCTCACCGGACACCGTCGCCCGGGTGGGTGCGGCCGCGTCCGGCCCCAGGTCGACCCGCACATCGTGGACGCCGTGATCGGCCAGCACCGAGACGTAGTCCTTCGCGAAGTCCCCACCGCCCGAGCCGGGGTAGTCGAGCAGGTCGGCGAAGGCGTCGGCGTCGTGGCCGGAGAGCGCGGACGCGAGCCGCTCGCGCAGCTCGCCCGGGGTGGCGGCGCCGGGATCGGGCTCGTGCACGATGAGCAGCGTCACGGCACCCACCCACACGACGGCGGCCGCGATCGACAGGCCCACCTTCACGTCACGCCGGATGTGCACCCGCCGAGCCTGCCCCAGCGGTGCCCTCCTGCCAAGCGGACGGGCCGGTCGGGTGGGGAAACCCACCGTGCGGCCGGTCCCGCCGGCCGCGGAACGTGTCAGACCCTGGACAGGCCGGGCACCCGGTGAAACTCCTCCGGTGCGCGTGCCAGGATGGAACCGTGACACAACCACGCGGATCTGCAGCGAAGTCAGCGGCCCTGTCCGCCGCCCTTTCCGGCGCGGTCGACCTGTCCGCGCTCAAGGCCCGTGCCGATGCGGCGCAACGGCCGACGGCCCCGCCCGCCCGGCCGGCCGGCGACGGGCCGCCGCGGCCCGGCGGCGAGGGCGAGGCCGTGATCGATGTCACCGAGGCCACCTTCCAGGCCGAGGTCGTGGAGCGGTCCCTGCGTCAGCTCGTGGTCGTCGACCTGTGGGCCGAGTGGTGCGGCCCGTGCAAGCAGCTGTCCCCGGTCCTCGAGCGGCTGGCCGCCGAGTCCGGGGGCGCGTGGGTCGTCGCGAAGGTCGACGTCGACGCCAACCCGCGGATCGCGCAGCTGTTCGGTGCGCAGTCCATCCCGACGATCGTCGCCATCGCCGGCGGCCAGCCCGTCGACGCCTTCTCCGGCGCCCTGCCCGAGCCCGAGATCCGCAAGTGGATCAGCTCGCTCCTGGACGCCCTGCGCGACAAGCTGCCGGGCATCCGCGACGCCGAGGCGGCCGGCGGCCCGGTCGAGGAGCCGGAGGACCCGCGCTTCACCGAGGCGGAAGAGGCATTCGAGCGGGGCGACTTCGCCGCGGCGCAGGCCGCGTACGAGCGCATCCTCGACGTCGAACCGGCCAACGAGCTGGCCAAGAACGCCCTGGCCCAGGTCAAGTTCACCGCCCGCGCCGAAAGCGCCGACCCGGACGCCGTCGCCAAGGCCGACGCCGACCCCGCCGACCTGGCGGCCCAGCTCGACGCGGCCGACCTGGAAATCGCGGCGAACGAGGTCGAGGCCGGGTTCAAGCGCCTGATCGACACCGTCCGCCGCACCGCGGGCGAGGACCGCAACAAGGTCCGCGAGCACCTGGTGGCCCTGTTCGACCTGTTCGACCCGGCCGATGACCGGGTCATGAAGGCCCGCCGCGACCTCGCGAGCGCCCTCTTCTGAGAACGCACGAAACAGGCCCCCACCGCGGTGGGGGCCTGTTCGCGTGTCTCAGGCGTACTGCTTCGAGCAGACCGACGAGCCCTCGAGGTAACCCTTCCGCAGCGACTCGACCCGGTCGAAACCGCTGTCCGGCCGCTTCCCGTTCACGTCCGCCGACACCAGGCTCTCCGGCTGCAGCAGGTCCGCGATGGCCTCGTCGAGGTCACCGGCCGACAGCCGCAGGTCGCCCGGCCGGTTGGTGAACGCCGCCCACGCGCCCACCAGGCAGGCCGTGCGCAGGCCCGCGTTCGCGTTGTCGATCGACGCCCCGGCCCCCTTCTGGATGCCCAGCGCGTACCGCGACGCCACCTCCGAGAACGCCGCGAAGTCGCCCATGCCGCCCGGGTCCTCGCCCTTCATCTCGGCCTCGCGGTCGATCGGCTGGGCCAGCTGCGCGAGCTTCGCCAGGTCGATGCTGACCGTGTTGTCGTCCGGGCAGTACGACGCCGGCGGCGTGGTCTGGCAGCTGCCGCCGTCGGTGATCTCCGGCGCGGCCACCCCGGCGCCCTTGAACGCCTCGTCGAGGCTCTTCTTCAGCAGCTCGACGGCCTGGGCGTTGAACTTGGCGTCGCCCTTGCCCTTGTCACCCTTGTCGAACGGGCGCTCGGTCAGCCGGGCGTTGACGTTCTCGGTCGTCATCGCCGCGCACTCCTTCGGGCCCTTCTCGAACCCGGCCTGGAACGCGTAGGTGCGGTCGAACGCCGTGCCGTGCGCGCCCTTGTCGGCGGCGCTGGTGCCGGCCTGGTCGCGGATCAGGAACATCGACGCCATCACCTGGTTCAGGCCCTCGGACGTCGACACCCGGTAGAACTTGCTCTTGTCCTCGGCGACCCAGCGGAAGTAGCCGCCGGCGAAGCAGTCGGCCTGCTGCTCCTTGACCACGGTCGGGGTGTTCTTGGCGATCCCCGCCTTGTCGCCGAGCCGGTACTGGACGGCGTGGCCGAACTCGTGCGCGAGCACCACGACCACCGACATCGGGCCGAACCGCTGGCGCAGCATCGGCAGCAGCACGCCGCGGTCCCACGCCACCGAGTCGTCGACCGGGCAGTAGAACGCGTTCACGAGCTTCTTCACGCTGCCGCAGCCGGTCTTCTCGGTGTCGGTCTGCGCGTCGTAGGACAGCAGCGACTTCACCGGCTCGAACTGCTGCCCGAAGTTCGCCTGGAGCATCTCGCCCCAGTACGTCTGGACGTCGGCGATCGCGGCGGTGGCGAGCTTGTCGTCCTCGCCGCCGTCGGCGTTGCGGACGTCGAGGTCCGGCGACGGCGCGTCCGGCTTGAGGCCGCTCTCGAAGTGCGTCACCGGCAGCCCGGAGACCGAGCCCGCCCCGGTGTCCTTGGCCGGGTCCCCGCTCGCGCCGCCCTTGTCGTTGCACCCGCTCACGGCCACCGCCGCGACGGCGAGCAACGCGACCAGCGCGCGCCGTCCTCCCCCTGGGATCATCTGTCCAACTCGCTCTCGTGCCCACCCGGTACCCGACGGCCAGGACCCTACCCAGGGCATTCGCGGCGCGTGCACGTTATCCCCGAAGTCCTCCTGCGCAGGTCGGCCCGCGGCCCGATATCGTCGCTTCCCATGCGTGCAGTCCGCCGGTTCACCGTCCGCGCCAGCCTCCCGGACTCCCTCGCCGGCCTGGGTGCGCTGGCCACCAACCTGCGCTGGACGTGGCACCCGCCGACCCGGGACCTGTTCGCGTCGATGGACGCCGAGCTGTTCAACGCCGTGCGCGACCCGCTGCGGATGCTCACCGCGCTGCCGCCGGCCCGGCTCGACGAGCTCGCCGTCGACGACGACTTCCTCGCGCGCGCCCGCGCCGCGGCCGAAGACCTGGAGAAGTACCTGTCCGAACCGCGCTGGTACCAGCGCCGCGAAGACGACGACCTGCCGGCCGCGGTCGCCTACTTCTCGATGGAGTTCGGGGTCACCGAAGCGCTGCCGAACTACTCCGGCGGCCTCGGCGTGCTGGCCGGCGACCACCTCAAGGCCGCGTCCGACCTGGGCGTGCCGATGGTCGGCGCCGGGCTGCTCTACCGCAACGGTTACTTCCGGCAGTCGCTGTCGCTGGACGGCTGGCAGGTCGAGCACTACCCGGTGATCGACCCGAACGCCTTCCCCCTGGAGCTGCTGACGGCCGGCGGGCGGCCGGTGCTGATCGGCGTGGCGATGCCGGGCGGGCGCGAGCTGTGCGCGCAGATCTGGCAGGCCCGCGTCGGCCGGGTGCCGCTCCTGCTGCTCGACACCGACACCGAGGCCAACGACGAGGACCTGCGCGGCGTCACCGACCGGCTCTACGGCGGCGACGCCGACCACCGGCTGCGGCAGGAGATCCTGGCCGGCATCGGCGGGTTCCGCGCGGTGCGGAAGTACTGCGAGCTGACCGGGCACCCGCAGCCGATGGTGTTTCACACGAACGAGGGACACGCGGGCTTCCTCGGTCTGGAGCGCGCCCGCGAGATCGTCCAGGCCGACGGCCTCGCGTTCGACGAGGCCATGCCCGCGGTCCGCGCCGGGACGCTGTTCACCACGCACACCCCGGTCAGCGCGGGCATCGACCGGTTCCCGGTGGACCTGGTGCAGCGCTACTTCAACGACGGCAGGCTGGTGCCGGACATCGACCCGCGCCGCGTGCTCGCGCTGGGCGCCGAGGACAACCCCGGGCTGTTCAACATGGCCCACATGGGCCTGCGGCTGGCGCAGCGCGCCAACGGGGTGTCCCAGCTGCACGGACGTGTCACCCGGAAGATGTTCTCCCGGCTGTGGCCCGGGTTCGACCACGCCGAGGTGCCGATCTCGTCGGTGACCAACGGCGTCCACGGCCCGACGTGGGTGGCGCGCGAGCTGAGCACGCTGCTCGGGCGCGAGTGGGGCCTCGACGTCGGCGAGGGCCCGCTGCGCGACGGCGTGTCCGACGCGCAGCTGTGGGAACTGCGGCGCGAGCTGCGCGAAAAACTCGTGTTCGAGGTCCGGCGCCGGGTGCGCGCGGCGTGGCTGCAGCGCGGTGCGTCGCCGCTGGAGCTGGGCTGGGTGGACTCGGTCTTCGACCCGGACGTGCTGACCGTCGGGTTCGCCCGCCGCGTCCCGACGTACAAGCGGCTGACGCTGATGCTGCGCGACCCCGAGCGGCTGCGGACGCTGCTGCTGCACGAGGACCGGCCGATCCAGGTGGTCGTGGCGGGCAAGTCGCACCCGGCCGACGAGAACGGCAAGCAGCTGATCCAGCAGATCGTCCGGTTCGTCGACGGCGCGGACGTCCGGCACCGGATCGTCTTCCTGCCCGACTACGACATGTCGATGGCCCGCTACCTCTACCGCGGCTGCGACGTCTGGCTGAACAACCCGGTGCGGCCCCTGGAGGCGTGCGGGACGTCGGGGATGAAGTCGGCGCTGAACGGCGGGCTCAACCTGTCGATCCGCGACGGCTGGTGGGACGAGTGCTACGACGGCAGCAACGGCTGGGCGATCCCGACGGCGGACGGCGTCACGGACCCCCTCCGCCGTGACGACCTGGAGGCCGCGGCGCTGTACGAGCTGCTGGGCCAGCAGATCGCGCCGCTGTTCTACGACCGCTCGGACGGCGGCGTCCCCACGGGCTGGCTGTCGATGGTGTGGCACACGCTGGAGACGCTCGGCCCGCGGGTCCAGGCGTCCCGCATGGTCCGCGAGTACGTCGACAACGGCTACCTTCCCGCGTCTCGCACGGTGGCGGCGGCCACGGGCGACGGCTACCGCGGCGCGCTGTCGCTGGCGGACTACCGCACGAAGCTCGAGGTGTCGTGGCCGCGGGTCCGCATCTTCGACTCGGAGCTGCTGGTCGAGGCGACCGAGCCGCTGGTGGTCGGCACGGAGGTGACGATCCGCGCCCGGATCGACCTGGCGGCCCTCGACCCGTCCGAAGTGGACATCCAGGCGGTGGTCGGCCGGGTCGGCGACGACGACGAGCTGCACGACACGGTGACGGTCCCGATGACGGGCGACGGCATCGGCGCGTTCGCGGCCCGGGTGAAGCTGCCCCGCCCGGGCTCGATCGGCTACACGGTCCGCGTCCTGCCGAAGCACGGCCTGCTGGCCACCCCGGCGGAGCTGGCGCGGGTCGTGCTGGCCTGAGCTCACCACGGCCGCCGTCCGGGCGGCGGCGGGGGCAGCACCGGCCGGCCGGTGCGCCAGGCGTGCTCGACGGCCTGCAGCCGGGCTTCGAGCTCGGCGACGCGGCCGGCTTCGACCTCCCTGGGCCGCGCCGGCCACGCCGTGGCGCGCGCCGTCGCCAGGCTGCCGACCAGGAAGGCCAAAACCGCAATCAAGATCAATTCCACTGTGGTCCTCCCGGAATGCCGGACGGCCGGTCGGGAACGGGCCGTCGGAACCAACGTACGGGCGTTGATCCATTCGCAGTGCGCTGATCTGCGGTTTCGCCACAAACAGGTCAAGGACGACTGTACGGTGTGGTGAACCGGAAAATAGATTTGTCGACTTCGCGGCGAAGTGTGGGCGAGAAAGTGTCGCGAATCTGGCCAAAACCTGGCAAAAACCCAGGTAGTGGCGAGTTCCTGCAGGTGACACGCGCGGGTAAAGGGCTTGCCTTTCCGGATCACGAATCCTTTATGATGCTGCTCCATTGTGGAGGCGGGGGAGGGCGATGACCGGGCAGGACCGGCCGGCTGAGGGAATTGATCCCCGAGCCCGCGTGCGCGTCGAGAATGCGGTGGGCAAGCTGCACAAAAACGCGGGTGTCCGGGTTTCCGGCCTGCGCGAGGCGCTCGGTCCCGAACTCCGGGAATTCTGGGGCATCGGGGACGCCGATCCGGCGCAGCGGGTCTGCGCCGTCGTCTACCTGCGCCTGATGGAAGTGCTCCGGTCGATGGTCGAGCCGGAACCGAAGCTGGAGCGGCTCGTGCACGTGGCCTACAACGTGGAGCCGCTGCCGCTCGACCGGAACCTGGCCGCTCGCCTGGAGAACCTGCTCGGCCGTTCGGCTCGCAGCTTCCAGCGGGACCTCAAGCCGTTCCGGGACGAGCTGTTCGTCAGCCTCCGGAGCCGCCGGCGGCCGCTCGGCGAGCCGGACGTCCGGGAAGCCGAGGGCCGGTTCGCGGCCGGTCCCGCCCGGACCGTCCCGAGCAGCCCGATCGAGGGGTTCCACCTCGATTCGGCCGGCGTGGTCCGGTGGTTCCTGGACCGGTTCTGGTGCGCACCGGCCGACGCCGGTCACGCGCCCGTGGTCGCCGACCTCGGTGCGCGCGGAGTCTGGCTGTGCGCCTTCGGCGACCAGGGTGCGCTGGACGAGTACCGCGAGAGCGCCGGGTGCCAGTGGCCGCTGTCGGTGACCGGTACCGGACGCGAACTCGCCGCGGTGGCCGACCGCGCGGCCTGCGGCCTGCTCCTCAACCCCAGCCGCAGCCGGGGGACCGGCGCCGAGCGCGCGTTCTCGATCCCGCGGTCGCTGATCGCCGAACTGGTTCGCGGCTTCCCGGACTGACCACGAAGGACGGTTCCCCGATGAACGGCTTCGAAGCCGATCCCGTGCTGCTGCGGGCCGCCGGTCACCGGTTCGGTGCCCTGGCCGCCGAGTCCGCGGCCTGCCCCGAGCTGCGCTACGCGGCCAAGGCCGAGCACGCCGGTGACGTGCTGCTCGGCCGCGCCCTGGACGACCTCCAGGACGCTTCGGCGCGCGCGGCCGCGCTCCTGCTGGGGGAGGCGCGCGAGCTCGGTGCGCGGCTCGAGCGGGCTGCGCGCCTGTATGCCGGCCGGGACGCCGACGCCCTCGGCGCGGTCGGCCTGATCGGGGCACCGGAGCCGTCCGGCCCGGCCGGCCTCGGCTGAGCGGGCGGCCGACGTGACCTGGGATCCCGGCACCGTCAACCTGCTGCGGGGCGAGGCCGCCCGGCTCGGGGCGCTGGCGCGGGTGTTCGACGAGCTCGACACCGAGGCGCGGCTGCTGCTCCCGGAAGGCTGGACGGGAGCTGCGCACGACGCGTTCACCGACGCGCGTGCCCGCCTGGCGAAGCAGCTGAGCTCGGCCGCTGACGCCCACCACCTCGCGTCCCGGGCGCTGGACGGCTACGCCGAAACCCTGTGGGAGCTGGGCGAACGGCGTCGGCACGAGCCGCTGTCGGACGGCTTGGCCCGGCTGGAGCTCCAACGGGTCGAGGCGGCGGGCGTGGCGGAAGCGGCCTGCCGGGAGGCGGCCGCCCGGCTCGCCGAACTGCGGCCGGTGCTGCCCGAACACGCCGAGGCGGCGGCCCCGGCCGGGCCCCCGCTGCCGCCACCGGCACCGCCGGCCCGCGGCGGCGGTGTGGCTCCCGAGCCGGAGGAACCCGGAGATCCCCGGCTCGGCGACGTCGACCGCGTCGCCTACCGCGGCCACCTGCAGGATCTTTGCGACGCGGTGCTCGACCACTTCGCCCGCGGCTGACCCGGACTACTCGAAATGGCGGCGCGCGCAGCCCTGAGCAAAGCTAAGTTCGGAGGTATGCGCTTCGGAATGTTCGTCCCGCAGGGCTGGCGGCTCGACCTGGCCGGCATCGACCCCGCGGACCACTGGCAGACCATGCTCGGCCTCGCGAAACACGCGGAGGCCGGCCCCTTCGAATCGATCTGGGTCTACGACCACTTCCACACCGTGCCCGTGCCCACCGAGGAGGCCACGCACGAGGCGTGGTCGCTGATCTCGGCGTTCGCCGCCGCGACCGAGAGCATCCGGCTCGGGCAGATGTGCACCTGCATGGGGTACCGCAACCCCGCCTACCTGGCGAAGGTCGCCGCCACCGCCGAGATCATCTCCGGTGGCCGGGTCGAGATGGGCATCGGCGCCGGGTGGTACGAGCACGAGTGGCGGGCCTACGGCTACGGCTTCCCGTCCGCCGGCGAGCGGCTCGGCCAGCTCGACGAGGGCGTCCGCATCATGCGGGACCTCTGGACCACCGGAACGTCCACCTTGGACGGCAAGCACTACCAGACCGACGGGGCGATCCTGCGGCCCCTTCCGCTGCAGGACGGCGGGATCCCGCTGTGGATCGCCGGCGGCGGCGAGAAGAAGACGCTCCGGATCGCCGCGAAGTACGCGCAGTACACGAACTTCTACCCCGAGCCGGAGATGTTCACGCGCAAGTCGGAGATCCTGGCCGCGCACTGCAAGGACGTCGGCACCGACTTCGACGCGATCGTCCGCTCGGGCAACCTCGGCGTCGTCCTCGGCGAGACCGACAAGGACGTCCGGGAGAAGGTGGCCTGGCTGAAGGCCCACTACGAGAAGTACGTCCCGGCGGAGCAGGCCGAGCGCGCGATCGCCACCTTCGCGAGCGGCCCGGCGGTCGGCACGCCCGACAAGGTCGCCGAGCACCTCAAGGCGCTCGGCGAACGCGGCATGTCCTACGCGATCCTCAACTTCCCCGAGGCCGCGTACGACCGTTCCGGCATCGACCTGTTCACCAAGCACATCGCCCCGGCGCTGGCCGGCTGAGAACTGTCGGTCCTCCCCGGTAGCGTGGAAAACGGGGGCTGCTAAGGCACCGCCGGGCTGCCGCCGGCCTGCACGGGCAGGCCGGCGGCAGCCCACGCGCGGAAGCCGCCGTCGAGGTCGGTCGCGTGCGGCAGCCCGAGCCGCTGCAGGTCGGCCGCCGCCAGGCTCGACGAATAACCCTCGTTGCACACCACGATCACCGTCGCCTCGGGCGACACCGACGGCAGCCGCCACTCGCTGTCCGGCGCCAGCCGCCACTCCAGGTGGATCCGCTCGACGACCACCGCGCCCGGGATCTCGCCCTCCGCCGAGCGGTTCGCCAGCGGCCGGATGTCGACCACCAGTGCCCCCGCCTCCTGCAGTTCGCGGGCCCGGACGGGGGTCACCCGGTCCAGCCCGGAGCGGGCCTTCTCGAGCAGGGATTCGACAGCGCTCATGATCGGACGATAGCGGGCAGCGGCGGGATTTCCGCCGGAACGTCGGCCAGCGTGGCGTACTCCCGCGTCGCCACCAGCGGCGGCGAATACGCGTGGACGCTCGCCGCGGGCTGGTCGCCCAGGCCGGTGATCTGGTGGGCGCGGCCCGCGCCGAAGCCGAGGCCCTGGCCGGCGACGTGCGTGCGGCGCCGGATCGGGCCGCCCGGGTAGCGGTACTCCTCGCCGAGTTCACCCTGCAGGACGGTGAACGAACCGGACGCGCCGCCGTGGTCGTGCGGCTTCGTGTGCTGGCCGGGCAGCCACGACAGCAGCCACAGCTCGACGCCGTCGGTCAGCGCCAGCCGTGCCCACCAGCGGCGGTCCTCGTCGAACCGCAGGATGCCGCGCAGGCCCGCGGTCAGCTCGGTGGTGACGGTGGCGGTCAGGTCGGCCAGCTCACGCGGTGTCCACAGCAGCCGCGACGGGTGCAGCAGCTCGGGCAGCAGCGGGTCGGTCAGCTGCGGGTGGATCTCGACGGACGGGCGAACCAGGGAAGTGGTCAACGCGGGTGCTCCTCGGACGCGAAGGGTTCGGGACACGGGGGCAGCACGGCACCGCACGCGCCCGGGGGCGCGAAAGGTCAGCGGAGCCGCGCCCGCGTACACCCGGCCGAAGCGACGAGGAGCAGGTCGATGGTGCGACGGCGCCAGAACGAACCCCGGGTGATCCCGGTGGCGGGCGCGTCGGCTGACATGCCCGCGATCCTGCCACAGCGACGCCCGCGGCTGCTCTCCCGCGGTGCGGCGTTCCACGTCGTGGACACTTCCCGACCTGCCGGTTCGCCGTCTCACCCGGGCGGGTGCGCACGCGCGCGCGACGGAAGACAGAATGGGGCTCGTGAGCGAGCCGATCCAGCCCAGCGAACTTGACGACCTCGTGGTCCGGATGGCCGGTGTCGGCGTCCGCCGGGGGACCAACGACCTCCTCGCCGGCCTCGACTGGACCGTGGAACTGGACGAGCGCTGGGTGGTGCTCGGCCCGAACGGGGCGGGCAAGACCACCCTGCTGCGCCTCGCCGCGGCCGAACTGCACCCGACCACCGGCGAGGTCGACCTGCTCGGCGAGCGCATCGGCCGGGTCAACATCTTCGATCTCCGCCCGCGCATCGGCTTCACCTCGGCGGCCATCGCCCAGCGCGTGCCGGGTGACGAGCTGGTCAAGGACGTCGTGGTCAGCGCCGGCTACGCGGTGCTCGGCCGGTGGCGTGAGCAATACGACACCCTCGACACCGCCCGCGCGACCGAGCTGCTCGAAGCGATGGGCATCGGCAACCTGGCCGAGCGCACCTTCGGCACGCTGTCCGAGGGCGAGCGCAAGCGGGCGCTGATCGCCCGGTCGCTGATGACCGACCCGGAGATGCTGCTGCTCGACGAGCCCGCCGCGGGCCTCGACCTGGGCGGCCGCGAGGACCTGGTCGCGCGGCTGTCCGACCTGGCGATGGACCCGGACGCGCCGGCCATCGTCCTGGTCACCCACCACGTGGAGGAGATCCCGCCGGGGTTCACCCACGCCCTGCTGTTGCGTGACGGCCACGCGGTGGTCGCCGGCCTGGTCGACGACGTCATCACCAGCGAAAACCTGTCGAAGACGTTCGACCAGGACCTCGTGCTCGAGCGTTCCGGGGATCGCTTCTTCGCCCGCCGTCGCTAAGCTGTCCCTTACCGGCCGGTAGGGTGCTGGCAGGCCGTCAAGAACGGCACTTTCACGTGAAAGTGCCGTTGTTGGCCGTTCGTCAACGAGGAGGATGGGCGTGGGAGAGTTCGTAACCCTGGAGGTCAAGGACGGGGTCGGCACCATCCGGCTCGACCGGCCGCCGGTCAACGCCCTGAACGCCCAGGTCACCGCCGAGCTTGCCGAGCTGGCGAAGGAAGCGACCGAGCGTGACGACGTTCGCGCGGTGATCCTCTACGGCGGCGAGAAGACCTTCGCGGGCGGCGCGGACATCAAGGAGATGGCCACCCGCACCTACCCGGAGATCGCCAAGTTCGGCGCGAACCTCACCGGCACCCTCGCGGCCATCGCGAACATCCCGAAGCCGGTCGTCGCGGCCATCACCGGCTACGCCCTCGGCGGCGGCCTCGAACTGGCGCTGACCGCGGACTGGCGCGTCGCCGGCGACAACGTCAAGGTCGGCCAGCCGGAGATCCAGCTCGGCGTCATCCCCGGCGCCGGCGGCACCCAGCGCCTGGCCCGGCTGATCGGGCCGAGCAAGACCAAGGACATCGTCTACACCGGACGGTTCGTCAAGGCCGAAGAGGCGCTGCGGCTGGGGATCGTCGACCAGGTCGTCGCCCCGGACGACGTCTACGCGGCCGCGCACAAGTGGGCGGCCCAGTTCGCCAACGGCCCGGCCGTGGCGCTGCGCGCGGCCAAGGCGGCCATCGACGGCGGCCTCGACATGGACCTCCCGAACGCGCTCAAGCTCGAATCACACCTGTTCGCCGCGCTGTGGGCGACCGAGGACCAGCAGAACGGCATGAAGTCGTTCATCGAAAACGGGCCCGGCAAGGCCACTTTCGAAGGGAAATGACGCCTTGACCGACGTGAACGACCCGGCGCCGAACCCGCACGCCACCGCCGAAGAGGTCCAGGCCGCGTACGCCGACCCCAAGCTGGCGAACGTGCTCTACCACGACTGGGAAGCCGGCACCTACGACGAGAAGTGGTCGATCTCGTACGACGAGCGCTGCATCTCCTACGCCACCGATGTGTTCAACGCCGTCGCGGGCGAGGACGGCCAGCCCTACCAGCACGCGATGGAGCTGGGCAGCGGCACCGGCTTCTTCCTGCTGAACCTGATGCAGGGCGGCGTCGCCAAGAAGGGTTCGGTCACCGACCTCTCGCCCGGCATGGTCCAGGTCGCGCTGCGCAACGCCGAGAAGCTCGGCCTCGACGTCGACGGCCGGGTCGCCGACGCCGAGCGCATCCCGTACGACGACAACACGTTCGACCTGGTGGTCGGGCACGCGGTGCTGCACCACATCCCGGACGTCCAGGCGGCGTTCCGCGAGGTGCTGCGCGTGCTCAAGCCGGGCGGCCGGTTCGTCTTCGCCGGCGAGCCGACCAAGGTCGGCGACTTCTACGCCCGCAAGCTCGGCCAGTTCACCTGGTTCCTGACGACCCGCGTGACGAAGCTGCCGGCGCTGCGCGGCTGGCGGCGTCCGCAGTCCGAACTGGACGAGTCGTCGCGCGCCGCGGCGCTGGAAGCCGTGGTCGACATCCACACCTTCGACCCGTCGGAGCTGGAGTCGTGGGCGCGCGGGGCCGGCGCCCAGGACGTGCGCGCGGTCACCGAGGAGTTCGCCGCGGCCCTGGCCGGCTGGCCGATCCGGACGTTCGAAGCCGCGGTGCCCGCCGAGAAGCTCACCGTGCGCTGGCGGCTGTTCGCCTACCACCTGTGGCTGCGGCTGTCCGCCGTGGACAAGAAGGTGCTGGCCAAGATCCTGCCGCGGGAACTGTTCTACAACGTGATGATCACCGGGACCAAGCGGCCGTCCTGAATTGGGTTACTCGTTCAGCCTCGGCGACGTCGCCTACCTGCGTTCCGGCGCGGGGGTGGCGGCGCTCACCGAGGTCTCGGCGTTGCCGCTGACCGACCGGATCGCGGCGGTCGCCCAGGTGCGCCGTCTGGTCGGTGCGGAGCACGCGGCCGCCGTCCTGGAAACCGTGCTGCTGCGGCGGAAAGCCGTCGGCAAACTGTCCGGGGTGGACTGGCTGTTCACCTCCGACGCGCTCCAGCAGGCGAGCGCGTCGATCGTGGCGCGGCACCGGGCCGCCCGCCTGGCCGGGCTCGACGTCCACGACGTCACCTGCTCGGTGGGCGCGGACCTCGTCGAAATCGCCCGGGTGGCGCGGTACGCCCTCGGGTCCGATGTGGACCCGGTGCGGCTGGAGATGGCCCGGCACAACGGGGTGGCCGCGGGGGCCGCGTTCGGGCTCCTGCGCGCCGACGCGCTGCGGCCGGTGAGCCGGTCCGGGGTCGTCGTGGCCGATCCGGCGCGGCGCGACTCCGCCGGGCGCCGGGCGTGGAAACCCGCCGACTTCGCGCCGCCGCTGGACGGCCTGGTCGAGGCGTACCCCGGGCGTCCGCTGGCCGTCAAGTGCGCGCCCGGTCTCGACTTCGCGCTGACGCCGTGGGCCGAGGAGGTCGAGCTGGTGTCCTTGGACGGCCAGGTCCGCGAGTCCTGCCTGTGGCGCGGCCTCGGCACCGGCGTCACCCGGCGGGCGACCGTGCTGCATTCGGACGGGACACAGTGGACGGTCACTGATGCGGAACCGGACGAACTGCCGGTGCGGGAGCCGGGGGCGTGGATCGTCGACCCCGACGGCGCCGTCGTGCGCGCGGGACTGGTCCGGCACTACGCGGCGCGGCACGGGTTGTGGCAACTGGATGAACGCATCGCGTACCTGACCGGTGACACTCCGCCGCCCGGCGTGCGCGCCTTTCGCGTGCTGGAGCAGGGACCCTACAGTGAAAAGGCACTGAAGGCCGTCCTCAAGCGACACGACGTCGGGCGCCTGGAAATCCTGGTCCGCGGCCTGGACGTCGACCCGGACGCGCTACGGCGGCGGCTGAAACCCCGTGGTGACGCGGAAGCGTCGGTGGTGCTGACGCGGATCGGGCGGTCACCAGTTGCCTTTCTGTGTCGCGCCGGAAAGTGAACGGGAACGTTCGAGGGGTGGAACTCCGGGTGAACGTGACGTAGGTTCCCCGGGTCGCCAAGTCGTCACTGGAGGGTCGCCGTGTCCGGAAAATGGTCAGGTCTCGTCAAGCTCGCCGCCGCCGCGGCCATCGGCGCGACGGTCGCTTCGGGCGCCACTGCGCTGGCCGGCTCAAACGAATCGACGGCCGCCCGCGCGAAGGAGCCGGCCAACATCGGCCAGGTCAAGCTCGACGTCAAGGCGTACTACGGCGACTACGTCGACGCCGCGGGCAAGCATCACTACTCCGACACGAGCCGGTTCGTGAAGGACACCGGCCGGGTCGTCTCGGACGCGAAGCGCTTCCTCCAGCAGTCGCTGGGCCGGGTGAAGAACCCGGCGATCGTGCTGGACGTCGACGACACGTCCGAGATCACCTACGGCTGGGAAGCCGACAACGACTTCGGCTTCGACCCGGTCAAGCAGCAGCAGGCCATCGACAACGGCACGTTCGTCGCCAACAAGCCGGTGCTGGAGCTGGCCAGCTGGGCGGCGCAGCACGGCGTCAAGGTTTACTTCCTGACCGGCCGCAACGAGTTCCAGGGGCCGCAGTCGCTGAAGAACCTGGCCAACGAGGGCTTCCCGGCCCCGGCCGGCGCGTTCTTCAAGCCGAAGACGGCCGCCCCCGACTACCTCCCGTGCGGCCTGACCTGCAACACCGTCCAGTACAAGTCGGGCACGCGGGCGCACATCGAGGCGACCGGCGCGAAAATCGTGCTCAACCTGGGTGACCAGTTCAGCGACCTCGAAGGCGGCTACGCGCTGCACCCGGTCAAGCTGCCGAACCCGATGTACTACCTGCCCTGATCGCGGAATATCCGCCGGGCCCGGCGTGCTGCTCCCTGTACACAGGACTCTTAGGGAGCTGACATGGCGAAGAAGGTTCTGCAGCCGGGCCCGGACCACCCGATCACCGTCGAGCCGACCAAGGCGCGCGTGGTGGTCAAGGCGGGCGGCCGCGTGGTCGCCGACAGCCGCAACGCGTTCACCCTGCAGGAATCGACCTACCCGGCGGTCCAGTACATCCCGCTGGCGGACGTCGACGCGGGCGTGCTGGAGCGGACCGACCACGAGACGTACTGCCCGTACAAGGGCGAGGCGAGCTACTACTCGCTGAACGCGGGCGAGGTGAAGGGCGAGAACGCGGTCTGGACGTACGAGAACCCGTACGACGCGGTCGCGCCGATCAAGGACCACGTCGCGTTCTACCCGAACGTGGTCGACTCGATCGAGCTGGTCGAGGACTGAGCTGGACCTCGACCTGCTGCGCACGTTCCTGGCGGTCCACCGCGCGGGGTCACTGACGGGCGCGGCACCGGGGCTGGGCCTGTCCCAGCCGACGGTGACCGCGCAAGTCAGGGCCCTGGAGGAGCAACTGGGGCAGCAACTGTTCGTCCGCCGCGCCCGCGGCGTGACACCGACCTCAGTGGCCGACGAGTTGGCGGCCAGGATCGCCCCGCACATCGACGCCCTGGCGGACGTCACCGCCGGGCGGCCGGACCCGTTCGCGTCCCCGGTGCACCTGGCCGGGCCGGCCGAGCTGACGGCCGCGCGAGTCCTGCCGGCCCTGGCGGACCTGGTCGGCGGCGGGCTGGAGCTGCGGGTGACGTTCGGCCTGGCCGACGACCTCCTGGCCGGCTTGGCCCAGCGCCGGTTCGACCTGGTCGTCTCGACGATCCGGCCCCGCGGCCGCGGCTTCACGGCGACGCCGCTGACGGACGAGGAGTTCGTCCTGGTCGGCCCCCGCGGCTTCACCGGCGACCCCCGGACGGCCCGGCTGGTGGCGTATGCGGAGGACCTCCCGATCATCCGCCGCTACTGGCGCAGCGTCCTCGGCGCCCGTCCGCCGGCCCGCCCGGCGGTGGTGGTCCCGGACCTGCGCGCGGTGCTGGCCTGCGTGCTGGCGGCATGCGGCGTGAGCGTGTTGCCGCGGTACTTGTGCGCGGCGGAACTGGCGTCGGGGCAACTGGTCGCGTTGCTGGAGCCGGCGGAACCGCCGATCAACACGCTGTTCGTGGTCAGCAGGACCGAGCCGTGCCGGGCGGGGCCCGCGGCCGTGCGTGACGCACTGCTCGCGGACGCCGCCCGCTGGTGACTCAGCCCGTGTACCCGGCGAAGATCTTCGCGAACTCGTACGGCGCCTGCGGCACGTTGGTGCACCGGTAGAGCGCCCCGGTGCACGCGTTCGCGTCCCGGCCCTGCTCCCAGAGCGACAGCATCCCCAGGTGGACGGTCTTCGCGAAGGCCACCAGCGCCTTCGCGTCCTTCTGGTAGAAGATCTCGTTCTGCGAGTCGTTGACGCCGATCATCGGCGTGACGCCGACCTTCTTCCACGCCGCCGCGTCACTCAGGCCGTACAGCGCCTTCAGTTGCACTTGAGTGGCCTTGGCCGCCGAGATCGCCTTCGCGCCCTGGTCGCCGGCGCCCTGGTAGTAATCCATCGCCATCACGTTCACCAGGTCCAGATCGACCCCGGCGTCCTTCGCGGCCTTGACGACGTTGAGCCCGTCCGCGGTGAGGCCGTTCGGCAGCACCGGCAGGGTCAGGGAAATCTTCAGTCCCGGATTGTTGTTCTGCAGTGTCTTCAGGGCCTGGGACCGGCGCGCGATCGACGCCGGGTCCGCGACGGCCGCGCCCTCGATGTCGAAGTCGGCGTACTTGAGGCCGTACGCCTTGACCACGGCGTCGTACTCGGCCGCGACCTGCGCGGACGTGCTGCACGCCTGCGCCAGCTCGATGCCGGACGCGCCGCCGAAGGAGATCTTGACGTCGCCGCCCGCGTTGCGGATCTTGGCGATCTCCTCCTTCTGCCACGCCGTGCGCGGGTCGTAGGCGCCGAACCAGCTCGCCTTGCAGCCGTAGGAGTTGACGAATGCGAGCGTGAACCCCTTGACGCCGCTCGCGGCCGACATCGCCGACAGGCTGGGCGTCGGCCAGGCCCCCATGTCGACGTAGGGCCCGACCGGGATCGGCGAGCCGGCCGCGGCGCCCGCGGGGGCGGCGAACCCGGTGCTCAGCAGGGTGGCGCCGGCCAGGACGGCCAGCAGGGAACGGAGACGCATGGGAACCTCCACGACGACGAACGCGGCGGCGGGAACTGCGGTCTCCATTGGTATAGACCATTTACTGTGGTGTGGACCATCGGCCGAACGGGCTACGCCGGTGACGGTGCGTTGCGGCGGCGGGGCCGGCGCCCGAGCCACCACTCGGCGGCCAGCAGTGGCAGTACCCAGCCGGTCCACGTCGTGATGCCGGCGATGGCCTGGCCCAGTGCCAGTTCACTGCCGCCGAAGGTGGTGTCCAGTTGCGGCGCCAGCACGATCGCCCAGACGATGCCCCAGATCCGGTTGCTGATGATCGACATGCACAGCGCGAAGCTGCGGACCATCCAGCGCCGGTGGTCGCCGAACCGGCGCGCCCGCGCCATCCGGTAACCCTGCACGGTGCAGCCGAACCAGAGGGTCGCCAGCAGGACGTTGGACACGGCCCCGACCGGCCCGAACGGCGCCGCGAGAGCGATCACGAACCCGGCGATCGACGCGGGGATCGCGCCGGCGAAGACGTACACCCGCCCGGTGCGGCGGTGTACGGCCGGGTGCTTCTGCCGCAGCCACGGCCAGATCTGCAGCGCGCACGTCACCATGGCGATGGTCGCGAGGCCGATGTGGGTGACCAGCACGGGGTAGTACCAGCCGGTCGGGGCCGGGATCCGCGACCGCGCCGGGTCGAGCCCGAGGTACGGCGGGAGCGAGAACACCAGGAAGGCCGTGACGAGCAGGCCCAGCGGGAAGACCCACGGGCGCCGCCACCACGGCGCCGCGGGGCGGACCGCGGACAGTTGCCGTTCAGTTGTCGTCATGTTGCCCCCTAGTTTCGTACGGTGTATCGAAACCGTATTGAGCGCGGCAACTGAACGACAACAATCCCGTGCAGTAATGGGGGAGTACCCTGAAACTGTTCTACCACTGATCGGCAACTGTTCTAGTACGGATCGGGGAGTGCGTGACCGAGGCGCCCTACCTGCGGATCGCGGCGGACCTGCGCCGCCGGATCACCGCGGGCGAGCTGCGGCCCGGCGACCGCGTCCCGTCGACCCGGGCACTGGTCCGCGAGTGGGGCGTCGCGATGGCGACCGCGGCGAAGGCACTGGCCGCGCTGGGCGAGCAGGGCTGGGTGCGCGCGGTGCCGGGCAGCGGCACGGTCGTCGCCGACCGCACCCCGGCGAAGCCGCCGCTGGGCCGGGACGGCCTGGTCCGCGCGGCCATCGCGCTCGCCGACGCCGACGGTCTGGCCGCGGTGTCGATGCGGCGGCTCGCCGCCGAGCTGGACGTCGGCCCGATGGCGCTGTACCGGCACGTGCCGGACAAGGAGGAGCTGCTCCGGCTGATGGCCGACGTGGCGCTCGGCGAGGCGGAACTGCCGGCACCCGGCCCGGCGGAATGGCGGCCCCGCCTCGACCTGGCCGCCCGCGCGCAGTGGCGGGCGTACCGGCGTCACCCGTGGCTGGCGCCGATCCTGCTCAACTCCCTGGTCCGGCCGCCGGTGCTGGCGGCGGGCCTGCGGCTGCTCGACTGGTCGTTGCGCGCACTGGCCGGCACGGGCCTGAAGCGGCGGGTGAAGCTGCAGGTGGTCATGACGCTCAACGGCTGGGTCGGCGGCTTGGCGGTGAGCAACGCGTTCGAGGTCCAGGCCGAGCAGGACACCGGCATCACGGGCGACCAGCGCCTGGCGGCCGACATGGCGCTGCTGCACCGGTACCTCGGCTCGGGCCGCTACCCGGTGCTGGCGGAAGTGCTGACCGGCGTCGAGGACGTCGACCTCGACGAGGCGTTCGAGTTCGGCCTGCGGCGCCAGCTCGACGGCATCGCCGTGCTGCTGGGCGAACACTAGACTGGCCGCGGTGCGGATCACCACGGAACGGCTCACGCTGCACGCGTGGTCCGAGGACTTCTTCGACGGCTTGTTCGCGTTGGCCCAGCTGCCCGAAACGGTCCGGTACGTGGGCACCGGCGAGCCGTGGAGCCGCGAGTACACGCAGGCCAAGCACCAGGCGACGCTCGCCCACTGGGCCGAGCACGGCTTCGGCTGGTTCGCGCTGTCGGCGGCCCCGGGTTCGTTCGACGGCGTGGTGTCCCTGGTCCGGCGCAGCGCGGCGGAGTCGGGCCTCGGCCTGCCGGCGGTGGAGATGGGCTGGTGGACAGCGCCTTCGGGCTGGGGCCGCGGCTACGCCACCGAAGCCACGACGGCAGTGCGTGACCACGCGTTCGAGGCGGGCTGGGCGGACCGCCTGATGGCGGTGTACGAACCGGTCAACAAGCCGTCGGCACGGGTGGCGGAGAAACTCGGGTTCACGCCGCACAGCCGGTTCGTGCTGGACGGCCGGGTGGAGCAGCGGGCGGTCCTGGACCGCCCGCGCTGACCCCGTCGCTCAGGTGGCCGCCGGCACCTTCCCCACCCACCGGTGCACGGCCTCCGCCAGCCCCGCGTCACCCGAGCCCGGCGTGCCGACCCAGGCGACGTGCCCGTCCGGTCGCAGCAGCACCGCGTCCATGTCCAATGTGGACGAAGACGCGGCCACCACCTCCACCCCGGCCGACCACACGGCGAACGCCTCCGACGCGGTCAGATCCACCAGCACCGGCCGCCCGGCCCGCAGCAGGGCCGCCAGGTGTGTCTCTGATCCGGACATCAGCAGCGGCACGTCCGGCGCCAGCCGCCCCAGCCACGGATGGCCGCCCGGCTCGTAACACGCGTCCAGGCCCGTGATGATCTCCGCCAGTGCGCGGTTCCCCGCCGGGTGCGCCGCCACCCGCCGCATCAGGTCCGCCCACGGTTGCTCGCCGGCTTCCTCCAGGGCGACCTGGGCCCGCGTGTTCGCCAGGATCCGCCCACCCGCCGCGTGCCGCTCGGCGTGGTAACTGTCCAGGAGACCTTCCGGAGCCGTCCCTTGGACAGTTGCCGCCAGTTTCCAGCCCAGGTTGAACGCGTCGTCGAGCGCCACGTTCACCCCGATCGCCCCCGCCGGCGGGTGGATGTGGGCCGCGTCGCCCGCCAGCAGTACCCGGCCTTCGCGATACCGCGAGGCCAGCCGGGCCGCGTCGCCGAAGCGGCTCAGCCAGCGGGGTGCGCGCAACTCGACGTGCCGGCCCAGTACCGCGTCCACTTGCGCCTGCAGCCGCTCCAGTGTCACGGGGGTGTCCTTGTCCGACGGCGGGTCGTCCTCCCGGACGACGATCCGGACGTACCCGGGCCGCGGGATCACGAACAGGCTCCGCCCGTCCGGTCCCACCGCAGGTCCGTACGGCAGCTCGCATTCGACGTCGCCGAGCAGCGCGTACCAGCGCGCGTCGACCCCGGGGAAGCCGATGCCCGCCTGCTTGCGGACCGTGCTGCGGCCGCCGTCGCAGCCTGCGAGGAACCGGGACCGGATCGTCCGGCCGAACTGTCCGTTGTGGACCACCGTGGTGACGTCGTCCGCGGTCTGGGTGAACGAGCGCAGCTCGTGCCCGCGCAGGATTTCGACGCCCAGTTCGAGCGCCCGCGCCTCCAGGACCTCCTCGACACGGGTCTGCGGGATGCCCAGCGAGAACGGGTGGTCCGTGGCCGTGCCGTCGAGCAGCAGCGGGCCCGGCAGTCCGGTCACCGGCGCGTGCGGCACCCGGTGGCCCTCCGCCACCAGGGATTCGGCCAGGCCGCGCCGGGCCAGCAGGTCCAGCGATCGCGCGTTGAGGTTGAAGCCGCGGCAGTACGGCGGGCGTTCCGGCAGGCGTTCGACGATCGTGGTGCGGACGCCGGCCAGCGCGAGTTCCGCGGCGAGCAGCAGGCCGGCGGGGCCGGCGCCGGCGACGAGGACGCCGGTTTCGAGATCGGGCACAGGTCTTCCCCTCAGAAGTGGTCGGGCCAGAGCAGGGAGCCGGACCGGATTTCGGCGGCCGTGCGGCGGGCCCAGTCGAGTTCCGCCTGCCAGGCGTGCCGGACGAACTCGACCTCGATCATGAACAGCCGCGGTGCGCCCTGGCCGACGGTTTCGGCCAGCGCGGTGTCCGCGCCGCCGATGCGTTCGGCGAGGTGGCGGGCGCGTTCCTCCAGGGCGTCGGCGGCGCGGTCCGGGCCGAGCGCGCCGAGGTAGCTCACCGCCGCGACGAACTTCGGGTACTCCGCGACCGGTTCGCGGACCAGCTCGTCGAGCCAGGCGACGAACTCCTGGCGGCCGAGTTCCGTGTGCGCGTAGACGGTCCGTTCCGGCCGGTTGCCTTCGCGGACCGTCTCGACGGGCTCGATCCAGCGGTGTTTCGCCAGCGCCTCGACGGTGTCGTAGAGCGAACCCGGGTTGATCTTGAACGTCGAGCCCTTGTAGCGCTCGCGCAGTGTGGACGCCATTTCGTACGGGTGCATCGGGCGTTCCAGCAGCAGGCCGAGCAGGGCCAGGGCCAGCGTGTTGCGGATCTTGCGCGGCACTAGTCGCTCCCTATTAGTCGGAACCGACTATACGGGTTCGGTCAAGTCAGGTTGCCGACGCAGGTGTGCAGCAGGTCGGTCAGGCGGCGCCGCTGGTCGGCCGACAGGGTGTCGAGCATGTCCTCTTCGACCCGGGCGACCAGGTCCTCGGCGGCCTTCAACTGGGCGTGACCCGACGGGGTCAGTGTCACCGGCCGGGCGCGGCCGGTCGGTGCCTGCTCGGCGACGGTGACCAGGCCGGCCGTCCGCAGGCCGCTCAGGACGTCCCGCAGCGACTGCCGCGTGACGAAAGTGATCCGGGCCAGTTCGGCCGACGACGCGCCGGGGTGATCGTCGAGGGCCCGCAGCACCGCGTACTGCGACATCGACAGGCCCAAGGGCCGCAGCCGGTCGGTGCAGGTCTGGTTCAGCGCTTGCTGGGCGCGTTTGATCAGGTAGCCGGGCCGGTCGCCGGTCGGGAGGTCACTCATGACAGGAACCTTACACAGCTCGGCCGGGTGTCGCCGGACCGTCAGAAGCGCGTGTGTTCCCGCCAGTGGCGGAACAGTTCCGCGTCACCGGAAACGGTGAGCCGGGGGTCGTCCGCGCCGAGGCGCCCGGTCAGTGCGAGCAGCAAGTCGGCGGCGCGGCCCTCGACGACGACGTCGGCTCCACCGGTTCCTTCACTCACCTCGACGCCCGACGGCGTCCGCCGGACCAGCCAGCCGAGTTGCCGTTCAGTGGCGTGGAAGAACAGTGTCTGACCAGTTCCCTGCAGGGCCGTCCGGTCCAGCGCCGGGAGCGGCCGTCGCGAGAACACGGCGACCAGGCCCAGGCCTTCGGAAATGCCGTCCGCGGCGAGGTCGGCGTCGACGTCGAACGGCGTGCCGGTCGCGAAGGCGGCGTCCGCGCGGTGGACGACGGTCTCGTGGGTCAGCCGCCGGGTCCAGAACCCGGCGCGGCGATCGGGGGTCCAAGTGGACGTCGGGGTTTCGGGACCGACCTCGGCCACCGCGGCGACGAGCCGCTCCGCGCCGTCGAGGAGCCAGCCGCCGAGCGCCGCGAACGCGGGCGGGTCGTCGACCGTGACGGCCTCGAACGGCACGTATCCCGTGGGCCGGCTCGCGATGATCACGGCCGACTTGTGGTACGCCAGGCCGACGTGCCAGGCCAGGTCACGCAGTGTCCACTCGGGACAGGTCGGGACGCGCACCTCCGGGTCGGCGCCCGCGATCGCCGTCCCGAACCGGACCGCTTCGGTCACGAGGGCGCCGGCCAGGCGGTCGTGGCTCAAGGACATCACTCCGCCACCGTAGGCCGGACGACGGCGGCCGTGGGGTCAGTATCGGCTGCCCTGAAGACGACCTCCCCGGACCTGGACAGCCGCCGCACCCGCGCCCATGATCCGTAGAGTGGCGGCGTGAGGGGGGAGTTGAAACGCGCCCGGCTGGGCGTTTCCGTCGTCTTCGCGGTGTGCGGCGCCGCATTCGCGACCTGGCTCGCGCGCGTGCCGGCCGTGCAGGAGCGGCTCGGGCTCAGCACGGGCGAGCTGGCGACCGGCCTGTTCGGCCTCGCCGCCGGATCGGTGCTGGCGCTGCTGGGCGCGGGCGCCCTGCTGACCCGGATCGGGAGCCGGGCGGCCGTCGTGCTCGGCGCCGTAGTGCTGTGCGCGGGACTGCCGCTGGTGGCGTTCGCGTGGTCGGCGCTGGTGTTCTTCGCCGCGCTCGTCGTGCTCGGGGTCGGCAACAGCGTGCTCGACGTGGCGATGAACGCGCACGCGGCCCGCGTCGAGGAGGGCTACGGGCGCCCGATATTCGCCGGGTTTCACGCCTTCTGGAACATCGGCGGCCTCGCGGGTTCGGGGGTCGACGCGCTGATGGAGGCCACTCACGTTCCAGTGTCCGTTCACTTCCGGCGGCCGGGGCGCTGCTGCTCGCAGTGGCGTTGTGGGCGGCGCGAACGCGGTTCCTCATCGGCGCCGACCGCGGCCAGGGCGGCGCGGCGTTCGCCTGGCCGAGCCAGGCCCTGGTGCCGCTGGGCGTGATCGCGTTCGGCGGGTTCGTCGCCGAAGGCGCGGTCAACAGCTGGAGCGCGGTGTACCTCGCCGACGTGACGGGAGCGACGCCCGCACTGGCCTCGCTGGGCTACTTCGCGTTCTCCGGGACGATGGTCGCGGTCCGCCTGGTCGCCGACCGCATCGTGGCGCGGACGGGCGCGGTCCGGTTCGTCCGCGTGGCGGCCACGGTCGCGGTGCTGGGGTTCGCGGTGGTCCTCTTGGCGCCGTGGCCGGCGGCGGGAGTGCTCGGGTTCGCGGTCGTGGGGCTCGGCGTGGCCGGGATCGTGCCGATCGCGTGGAGCGTGGCAAGCCGGAAGCAGCCGGACGCCCCGGGCCGCGCAGTCGCCGCCGTCGCGGCCTGCGGGTACCTCGGGTTCCTGGTGGAACCGGTGCTGGTGGGCGCGCTCGCGACCCGCGTCGGGCTGCACTGGGCCCTGTCGTCGGCGGTGGTGGTCACGGTGGGGATCGTCTTCCTCGCGCCGGCCCTGCGGGTGCCGGAAACCGCGGGGAGGCGGCGGTGACGGAAAGGCCGATCCCGATCAACTCGGCGCGGGCCTGATCAGCGCGTGCCCTGAACGTCGGCGCGGCACGCTTCCAGGAACCGGTCCCCGGCGTCGCTGATCCCGGTCAGCACCTGGTCGAGGCTCTCCCGGCGCACCTTCTGTTCCCCGGCGTCCAGCTCGGCGAAGACGGCGTTCACCCCGTTGCGGGCCGCCTTCCACAGTTCCTTTCCGCGCTGCCGCGGCTCTTCGGCGCCGAACAGTGCCACCTGGTTGTGCGCCTTGCGCAGTTCCGAGCGCCGCTCGCGCCAGCGCGCCTCGATCTCCGGCCGGTCCTTTGGCAGCCTGATGAACTCCGACCGCACCAGCTGGAACGCCTCTTCACTCGCCGTCGACAGACCCGCGTACGCCTTGACCCGCTCGTCGCGCAGCCAGTTCGCGTGGTCCGCCGCGCGCTTCTGCGCCTCGGCGCGCTGGGTGGCCTTCAACTTGCGGCCTTCCACGAACGTGGTCGTCAGCAACGTGAGCACGACCCCGCCGAGCGTGGCGCCCACGGTGATCAGTTGCGTGGAAGTTCCCGAGTCCATCACGGGATTATCCCCGCGACGCACCCCCGGCCTCGCGCCGTCGGCCACATCGACACCGCGGCGTTCTCCTTCTCGCGGCTGCGGTCGGCCGACGAGCTGATCGACCGCCCTGGCGCCGTACCCGGACAACGTCGCGGCGGGCACCCTCCGGCTCACACCGGACGAGCTGGCCCGCCTCGACGCTGTCCACCAGGCGTCACCGGCCAGGTGAGCCGAACCAGCGGGTGAGGTGGTCGTCCAGTTCCCGCTGCTCGTCGCCGATCCAGGCGACGTGGCCGTCGGGGCGCAGCAGGACCCCCGGGACGTCCAGGACCGCGGTGGGATCCGCGAGGTGGTCGACCCGGTCCGCCCAGCCGCCGGCGGACAGGCGTCCGGTGCGGTCCAGCAGCAGGCCGCGGCCGCGGTGCAGCCGCTCGTAGAGGCGGCCGCCGTGCACGTCGACGTCGCGCAGGCGGCGGCCGAGCAGGTCGGGGCCGTCGCCGAAGTCGTAGCGGATGCCGATCGCGGCGATCTTTTCGATCAAGTGGCGGTTCACTTCGTTGATGTCCATCAGCTCGGTGAGCAGCCGGCGCACGGCCTGCGCGCCCGGTTCGTCGGACGACAGCGCCATCTGGGCGCGCGTGTTGTCGAGCACTTCCGCGGCGACCGGACGACGTTCGGTCTCGTAGGTGTCCAGCAGGGTTTCGGGCGCCCAGCCGGCAACTCGGGCGGCCAGTTTCCAGCCGAGGTTGAAGGCGTCCTGCACGCCGAGGTTGAGGCCCTGCCCGCCGGTGGGCGGGTGGATGTGCGCGGCGTCGCCGGCCAGCAGCACGCGGCCGACGCGATACCGTTCGGCCAGCCGGGTGGCGTCGCCGAAGCGCGACAACCAGCGTGGCGAGTGCACGCCGAAGTCAGTGCCGGCGAACGCGCGCAACTGGTGCTTGAAGTCGTCGAGCGTCGGCTGCTCCGAGCTGACTCCCGCGGCGGGAACGACGACGCTGTAAACGCCTTCGCCGAACGGCCGGAGCCAGAACCGCCGGTGGACCGCGACGCCGGCCATCTTGGCGGCGATTTCCGACGGCGGCACGCCGACTGCCATCTCGCCCATCAGTGTCTCGGTCCGCGAGGGCTCGCCGGGGAAGCCGACGCCGAGCAGCTTGCGCACTGCGCTGCGCGAACCGTCACAACCGACGAGGTAGCGGGCACGCAACTGTTCGCCACTGGTCAGTTCGACGGTCACGCCCTCGGCGTCCTGAGCGAACCCGGCGACCGCGCAGCCGCGCCGGACCTGCGCACCCAGCCGGCTCGCGTGCTCCTCGAGCAGGCGGACGATCACCGGCTGCGGAACGCCCAGCAAGTAGGCGTACGCGGAGTCGAGCCCCTGCGGCACGGGCTTGGGAATCCCGGCGAAGAACCCGGCGGCCGGCCGCTGCCGTCCGTGTTCGAGCAGCCGGTCCAGCAGCCCGCGCATGGCCATCAGTTCGAGACTGCGCATGTGCAGCCCGACGATGCGCACGAAGGACGCGGGTTCGGTGTCCTGCTCCAGCACGAGAACGGAGACATCGTGCAGCCGCAACTCGGCGGCCAGTACGGCGCCGGTCGGCCCGCAACCGGCGATGACGACGTCGAAGGTGAAGGGCGGAGTGTCCATGGTGGAGCCTTTCGGGAGTGCCTCGAGTTCAGGCGCTCCGGCGACACCTACGTCAGTCGCCCGGCCGTGACGGGAGGGGGAGCACCCACAGCGGTACAGCGGTCATGGGTCTCACCTCCTCGATCAGGGCCACCGGCAACTGAAACGCTACTGGTCCGCAAGTGTCGGCGTCCACCGGTTTCAGGCCGTCGGGCGACCCGCACCCGCGTAGTCGTCGCCGTCGCGGCGGTACGAGTGCACCTGGACCGCCTGGCCCGTCTGAGGTGCGTCGATCATCTGCTGGTTGCCGATGTACAGGCCGACGTGGTGGATCTTCGTCGCCGGCTCGCCGTAGAAAATCAAGTCGCCCAGTTGCGGGTCCGTCACATGGGGGACACTGCGGAACTGCGTGTCCGCCGTGCGCATCAGCTTGATCCCCGCACTGCCGTACGCCGCGGTCGTCAGGCCCGAGCAGTCGAAGCCCGGGTCGCTTCCGCCCGTTCCGTTGCCGCCCCAGATGTACGGGAGGCCGATCTTGTCGATCGCGAAGTTGACCGCGCTCAGCACCGCCGGGTTCGGCGGCGCCGAGCCCTGGCCGACCGTGCCGTAGACGTTGACCGTGGCCAGCGTCCGGTGCAGGAACAGGGGCGCCGGCTGCAACGTGCCCACCGAGTTCCACCACACCTGGCCCTTGCCCAGGTCGTGGCCGTCGGCGCACAACGCGCGGCCCGTGGTCAGCGCCGCGTCGTCGATGTTCTGCACGTCGGGCTTCCCGCCCGCGTAACTGGCCTGGAACTGACCCCAGATCGCCGGGGACAGCTGCATCGGGCCGGCGGCGTTCGCCGTCGAGACGACCTTGTTGTAGAAGTCGCGCACCTCGATGGTGGCGAGCGGCTTGTCCAGCACGCCGGTGGTGCCGAACTGGCCGCCCCGCGCCCGGCCGTGGTCCGTGGTCACCTTGCCGACCGCGGCCAGCGTCACCCACGACAGGTGGCACCCCGGGACGTCCTTGCCGAGTTTCGTCGTCGCCTTCGCGTAGCCGACCATCGCGCGCAGCGGGATGTCGAGCCACTGGCTGGTCTTGGACGCCCAGGCGTCGAACTCGCTCGCCTCGGGCACCTTCGGCGGCGCCGACGTCTGCGGCGGCGTGGTCACCGGCGGCTTGGCCGACGTCGAAGGCGTGACCGTCGCGGCGGCGTTCGTCGTCTCCTGCTGCTTCGGCGCGAGCAGGATGCCGCCCACCAGCGCGGCCGCGACGACGACCACCGCGGCGACCACGACCACGGGCTTGCGGCGGCGGGGCTCGGGCGTGACCTCGGGCTCGTCGCTCACCGCGCGGCCCCGGTCAGCCGGTCGAGGACGAAGCCGCGCAGGCCGTCGAGGTCGGTGTCCAGCGCGACCTCGATCGGGCGGCCGGGGGAGAACTGCGGATCGTCCTCGCCGAGCCGCCGCCGGTCGACCAGCGTCTGGCCGCGCGCCGGGCCGAGGCCGCAGTCGACGTCGACGCGGTAGGTCTCGGTGCGGAGGATGCCCGGCGAGATCGCCTCGGCGACCGCGACGGCGTCGTGCATGACCATCCGGTCCTCGCCGAACACGCGCGTGTAGTGCTGCCGGTAGGTCGACGTGAGCCCTTCGAGGATGGCGCCGACCGGCCCCGACGCCGCGAGCTTCGCCAGCCACTCGGCGTCGACGGCGCAGCGGTGCGTCAGGTCCAGCGGCACCAGCACGACCGGGACGTCCTCCTCGACCAGCACCCGCCGGGCCGCCTCGGGGTCGCTCCAGATGTTGAATTCGGCGGCCGTCGTACTGTTGCCGAACGTCACGCCGCCGCCCATGATCACCAGCCGCGCGATCTTCGCCGCCGCGCCCGGGTGCGCCGCGAGCAGCGCGGCGATGTTCGTCAGCGGCCCGATCGGGGCGATCGTCACCGGTTCGTCGGCCGCTTCGAGCAGGTCGAGCATCAGCCGGACGGCGTCCCGCTCCTCCAGCGGGCGGCTCGCCTCGGGGAGCGTGTAGGAGTGGCCCGACAGGCCGTCGCCGCCGTGGACCTCTTTCGCGTCACGCGGCTTCGAGTACACCAGCGGCCGGGCGGCTCCGGCGGCCACCGGCACGTCGGTGCGGCCGAAGAGCTCCAGCAGCCGGCGGGCGTTCGACGTCGTGCGGTCGAGGGGAACGTTGCCGAAAACCGACGTCACCCCGAGCAAGTCGACGTCCGGGGACAGCGCCGCCAGCGCGATCGCCAGCGCGTCGTCGACGCCCGGGTCGGTGTCGATGATCAGCTTCGTGCCCATCCAGCTCCCCTTGCCTGCGAACCCGTCCCGCACACAGGTTACGGTCACTCGCATGACGTCGATGTGGGGTGCGCCCGCGCTGTCGCGGGTGCGGGCCTGGCGCCGCGCCCGGCAGGACCCGCGGCAGGCCAAGTTCCTGACCGCCGACTCGCTGCGCTGGGTGCTGCGCAACCGCGCGTACACGCCCTGGTACCTGGTCCGGTACTACCGGCTGCTCAAGTTCCGGCTCGCCAACCCGCACATCATCCTGCGGGGGATGCTGTTCCTCGGGAAGGACGTCGAGATCCACTGCCGGCCCGGCTACGGGCGGCTGGAGATCGGCCGCTGGGTGCACATCGGCGACGGCAACGCCATCCGCTGCCACGAGGGCTCGCTGCGGATCGGCGACAAGTCCGTGTTCGGCCGCCAGAACGTGATCAACTGCTACCTCGACATCGAGCTCGGCGCGGCCACCCTGGTCGCCGACTGGGTCTACATCTGTGACTTCGATCACGTCATTTCGGACATCCACGTGCCGATCAAGGACCAGGGCATCGTCAAGTCCCCGGTCCGGATCGGCCCGGACACCTGGCTCGGCACCAAGGTCAGCGTCCTGAAGGGCACCCGCATCGGCCGCGGCAGCGTGCTGGGCGCGCACGCGGTCGTCCGTGGTGACATCCCGGACTACTCGATCGCGGTCGGCGCGCCGGCCCGGGTGGTCCGCAACCGCGAAGAGGACTACGCCGCCGACGCCGCGCGCCGCGAGGCCGTCGCGGACATGGCCCGCAAGGCGAACAAGGCCCTGCAGAAAACCCTCGGCGAGCAGTAGAACTACTCAGGCCGCGCGGCCGGTCGCCCGGGCATGGTGGACGCATGGGGGAAGCTCGGGGAGCCGCTGTGTCCGCCCTGCTCGCGCTGGCCGCGGTGGGGTGGCTGGTCGCCGTCCCGTTCCTGGTGCTGCAGGGCGCGCTCGCGAACACGCCGGTGTTCGGCACCAGCTCGCACGCGGGCGACGGCTACCTGACCTGGGCGGCCTGGCTCGGCGCCGGGCTGCCGCTGGTGGGCGTGGTCGCCGCGGCGACCACGCGGCGGCGCGGGTGGACGTGGTTCTTCGGGAGCTGCCTCGCCCTCGCCGCGGTCGTCGCGGCCCTGAACTGGGCCGGCGACGTCCGCCACCGCCCGCCGCCGCCACCGGGACCACGCCACTGCGTCGAGCACAGCGGCGGCGGCAACGAATGCCCGGGCGGCTGACCTGCGTCAGACGCGGGCCCGCAGCTGGTCGCGGACCTCCATCAGCGCGAAGCCGAGCAGGTTCAGCCCGCGCCAGTAGTCCGGCTTGGTCGCGTTCTTCTCCTCGCGGGCGAGGCCGCTGCCCCAGACGAGGTCCTTCTTGGACGCCTCGACGAGCACCTTGTCGCCGGTCCCGAGCAGGAACCGGCGCAGGTCGCGGTGGGCGCCGAACTTGGCCAGGTTGCCGTCGACCACGATGTCGAACCGGTGCCGTTCCCAGGTGTCCGCGTCGAACCCGGCGACCTCGCGGCCGAGCACCTTCGCCGCCTTCGGGTCGGGCGTGGTCCGGATCAGCTCGGCCTTCTCGTGGTCGCCGAAGAGCGCCGCCTTGCCGGCCATCATGTAGTGCTCGGCCGTCGGATACCGCACGCCGCCGGCCTCGAACGGGTCGAGCCACCACTGGCTCAGGCAGCTCGCCGTCACCCGCCCGGACTTCGAGGGCGTGTGCCCGTAGAACAGCAGGTACTCGGGCTCCGCACCCTCGTGGACCTTTTCGCGCAACGCCTCGACACTGCGGACACCGTCGACCTTCACCATCCGCCTAGTGGACCACGGCCTCAGAGCAGGAAGTGGAACAGGGGGCTGCCCGGCTCGATCCGTTCCACCTGCAACGGGCTCGCGTCCATCCGCGCCAGCAGGCCCGGGAGGTCGGCCGAGCGGGCTATCTCGATGCCGACCAGCGCCGGGCCCAGCTCGCGGTTGGTGCGCTTGACGTACTCGAAGCGGGTGATGTCGTCCTCGGGGCCGAGGACCTGCTCGAGGAACCGCCGCAGCGCGCCCGGCTCCTGCGGGAACCCGACGAGGAAGTAGTGCTTCAGTTCCTCGTGCATCAGTGAGCGTTCGAGGATCTCGCTGTACCGGCTGACGTCGTTGTTGCCGCCGGAGACCAGGACCACGACCGTCTGCCCGGGCGTCACCCGGACCACCGAGCCGAGCGCCGCCGCGGCGAGCGCACCCGCGGGCTCGGCGATGATGCCGTCGGACTGGTACATCGCCAGCATCTCGGTGCACACCGCGCCCTCGGCGACCGCGGTCAGCTCGGCGCCGCTCTCGCGGATCAGCGGGTAGGTGACCGCGCCGGCTTCGCGGACGGCGGCGCCGTCGACGAACGAGTCGAGCTCCGGCAGCCGCACCGGGTGACCGGCCGTGAGGGCCGCGGCCATGCAGGCCGCGCCCGCGGGTTCGACGCCGACGATCCGGACGTCCGGGTGGCGCTCGCGCAGCCAGCTGCCGACCCCGGCGAGGAGCCCGCCGCCGCCGACCGGCACGACCACGACGTCGGGCACGAACCCCAGTTGCTCGATCACTTCCCGCGCGACCGTGCCCTGGCCGGCGACGGTGCGGACGTCGTCGAACGCCGGGACCAGTGTCGCGCCGGTGCGCTGGGCGTCCTCGTTGGCCGCGGCGAAGGCGTCTTCGTAGGTTTCGCCGACCACGACGACCTCGATGTGCGCACCGCCGAGTGTCGCGATGCGTTCGCGCTTCTGCCGCGGCGTGGTGCCCGGGACGTACACGCGGCCGTTGGCGCCGAGCCGGCGGCACGCGTACGCGACACCCTGGGCGTGGTTGCCCGCGCTGGCGCAGACGACGCCGAGGGCGCGGGTCGCCTCGTCGAGCTGGACGATGAAGTTGTAGGCGCCGCGGATCTTGTACGACCGGACCGTCTGCAGGTCTTCGCGCTTCACCCAGACCTGCGCGTCGACCCGGGCGGACAGCCGCGCGCTCGGCTCCAGCGGCGTCCGGGTCACCACCCCGGCCAGCCGCTCGGCGGCCTGTTCGATGGTCGCCGCGGTCACCGTGTCGATGTCGTGCACCCCGATGAATCTACGACTCGGGCGTCCCGGCCGGCCTCCCGGGCCTCCGGGTGCCGTGGCCGGCCGATCAGCGCGGCGGCGCCTGCGTGTGCCCGGTCCAGCGGGTCCCGTCCCACCACCGCAGGACGCCGGGTGTGCTCTCGTGGGCGTACCAGCCGGGCGGGGGTGCCTGGGGCGCGGACGTCCGGACGCTCACCGGCGCGGGGTAGGCGTTGCCGCGGCTCTCGCCACCGCGGTCGTGGAGGCTCAGCTTGTGCCCGCACGCCCGGCAACCGGGCGTGAACGCCTGCACGACCGCGACGCCGCCCGCCGTCGCGACGTTCGCCCAGAACTTCCCCTGCCGGCGGCCGAGCTCGGCGATCGCCGAGTTGGTGCACCGCTTGCAGTTGCTGCAGCCCGTCCGGACCCGTTCGGCCATGGCGACCCCCTGCCGGGGACGTCGCCGGTGCCCGGCACGCCGTTACCCCTCGGATCCCTTCGGCACCGCCGGGTACGGGACGAAGGTGCTCGTGTTCTCGTCCACGGTCAGCTGTTTGCCGATCGTCGGGAAGGCGCGCTGCGAGCACGCCGGGCGTTCGCAGACTTTGCAGCCCATCCCGATCGGCGTCGCGGCGGCCGGCTCGTCCAGGTCGAGGCCGGTCGAATAGATCAGCCGCCCGGCGTGGCGCAGTTCGCAGCCGAGGCCGACGGTGAACGTCTTGCCCGGGCTGCCGTAGCCGCCGATGTTGCGCGACACCGTGCGCGCGATCCAGAAGTAGCTCTTGCCGTCGGGCAGGGTGGCGATCTGGGTGAGGATCTTGCCCGGCTGGGTGAACGCCTCGTAGATGTTCCACAGCGGACACGCGCCGCCGACGCGGGAGAAGTGGAACCCGGCCGCGGACTGCCGCTTGGACATGTTCCCGGCCCGGTCGACCCGCACGAACGAGAACGGCACCCCGCGCTGCTTGGGCCGCTGCAGCGTGGACAGCCGGTGGCAGACCGTCTCGAAACCGACGCCGTAGTGGTCGCACAACCGCTCGATGTCGTAGCGGAACCGCTCGGCGGCGGCCAGGAACGGTCCATAGGGGAGGATCAGCGCCCCGGCGAAGTAGTTCGCCAGGCCGACCCGGGCCAGGGAACGGGCGGCCGGGCCGGAGAACGCCCACGAGTCGGCCAGCTCGGTGATCAGGTCGTCGTATTCGAGCAGCGCGATCTGCGAGGCCATCCGGAACGCCTGCTGCCCGACCCGCAGGCTCGGCGCCAGCCGCAGCACCCGCGTCACCGGCTCGTAGCGGTGCTGCTGGCCGGCGGCTTCGTCGATGCCTTCGCTGGTCACCTCGACGCCGTAGCGCTGGGACAGGCGTTCCTTCAGCGCGCCGAGCACCTGCCCGCGCTGCAGCGGGACGTCCGCGGCCATCTTCTCGGCGCGTTCGTCCAGCTCGGCGACGTAGTTCTCGCGCTCGTAGAAGAAGTCGCGGACCTCCTCGTGCGGCAGCGACGCGGCGGCGCTGCCGTGCAGGCCCAGGCCGTTTTCCATGGTCAGCGCGGCGGTGTTCTCCACGGCGTTGCGGTAGCTGCGGTGCAGCTTGACCAACGCCTGGGCGATCGCCGGCAGGTTCGTGGCCAGCTCGTTGAGCTCGCTCGTGGTGACGTCGATGCCCAGTGCCTCGTCGAGCAGGGCTTCCTTGACGTCGGCGACGAGGCGGGACGTGTCGTTGTTGGCGAAGAACTCGGTGTCGACGCCGAACGCCTGCGTGATCCGCAGCAGCACCGGCACGGTCAGCGGCCGCGAGTTGTGCTCGATCTGGTTGAGGTAGCTGGGTGAGATCTCCAGCACACGGGCGAGGTCGGCCTGGCTCATCGCCCGGCTTTCGCGGAGGTGGCGCAACCGCGCGCCGGCGAAAGTCTTCTCCATCATCGCCCTCTTTCCCGGAAGGTTTCCGGTCCTGAACGGTTACGTGAACGGTCAAGAACGCGGATTTTCGATCACTTGCGAACCGGGCGATTCGCAACCTTTGCAAGGAGCGTACGTACCCTTCGCACAAATTGGCAAATTGGATAACTGGACCGCGTTTTCGCTGGCGTGTCAGGGTCAGGCCAAGCAAGGCGAGCAATCGCAAACTTCGCAACACCGGGAGTACCGATGACGGAACAGGCCAAGCAGGCGGCCGCGGAGCTGGCGGCGCAGTGGGCGAACGACCCCCGCTGGGCGGGCGTGCAGCGCTCCTACTCGGCCGAAGACGTGATCAAGTTGCGCGGCAGTGTCGTCGAGGAGCACACCCTGGCCCGCCGCGGCGCGGAGAAGCTGTGGGACCTGCTGCACACCGAGGACTACATCCACGCGCTGGGCGCGCTCACCGGCAACCAGGCCGTCCAGCAGGTCCGCGCGGGCCTGCAGGCCATCTACCTGTCCGGCTGGCAGGTCGCGGCCGACGCCAACCTGTCCGGCCAGACCTACCCGGACCAGAGCCTCTACCCGGCCAACTCGGTGCCGGCCGTGGTCCGCCGCATCAACAACGCGCTGGGCCGCGCGGACCAGATCAACTGGGCCGAGGGCAATACGGACATCGACTGGTTCGCCCCGATCGTCGCCGACGCCGAGGCCGGCTTCGGTGGCCCGCTCAACGCGTTCGAGCTGATGAAGGGCATGATCGCGGCCGGCGCCGCGGGCGTGCACTGGGAAGACCAGCTCGCGTCCGAGAAGAAGTGCGGTCACCTCGGTGGCAAGGTGCTGATCCCGACCAAGCAGCACGAGCGCACGCTGAACGCCGCCCGTCTCGCGTCCGACGTGCTGAACGTGCCGACACTGGTCGTCGCCCGCACCGACGCCCAGGCCGCGACGTTGCTGACCAGTGACGTCGACGAGCGCGACCAGCAGTTCCTCACCGGCGGCCGCACCGCCGAGGGCTTCTACGAGGTCCGCAACGGCATCGAGCCCTGCATCGAGCGCGGCCTGGCCTACAGCCAGTACGCCGACCTGCTCTGGATGGAGACCTCCGAGCCGGACCTGGAAGTGGCGCGCAAGTACGCCGAGGCGATCAAGGCGAAGTTCCCAGACCAGATGCTGGCCTACAACTGCTCGCCGTCGTTCAACTGGAAGAAGCACCTGGACGACGCCACGATCGCGAAGTTTCAGCGCGAGCTCGGCCACATGGGTTACAAGTTCCAGTTCATCACCCTGGCCGGTTTCCACGCCCTGAACTACTCGATGTTCGACCTGGCGCACGGCTACGCCCGCGAAGGCATGACCGCCTACGTCGACCTGCAGGAGCGCGAGTTCGCTTCGGAGAGCCGCGGCTACACCGCCACCAAGCACCAGCGCGAGGTCGGCACCGGCTACTTCGACAACGTCGCCACGGCGCTGAACCCGGAGAGCTCGACCACCGCGCTCAAGGGCTCCACCGAAGAAGCCCAGTTCCACTGATCCCGGCCGCGGCCCGGCGGCGGCAACCCCCTCCGTCCGCCGGGCCGCGTCCTTCCCCTTCTTCCCAGCTCGTGGAGGCACCCCATGGTTGATCGGCTGAACTACCGCATCGAGGTCACCGGGCCGGTCGAGGGCCGGTTCGCGGAGATCCTGACCCCGGCGGCACTCGACTTCCTGGCCAAGCTGGACAACACGTTCGCCGGCCGCCGGCGCGAGCTGCTCGACGCCCGCCGCGTGCGGCGCGAGGAACTGCAGTCGGGCGAGAAGCCGCTGGGCTTCCTGCCCGGGACCCGCCAGGTCCGCGACGACGAGTCGTGGCACGTCGCCCCGACCGCGCCGGGCCTGGAGGACCGCCGCGTCGAGATCACCGGCCCGACCGACCGCAAGATGACGGTCAACGCGCTGAACTCCGGCGCCAAGGTCTGGCTGGCGGACTTCGAGGACGCGACGTCGCCGACGTGGCACAACGTCATCGACGGCCAGCTCAACCTCTACGACGCGATCCGCCGCAACATCGACTTCACCACCGAGGCCGGCAAGCGCTACACGATCGGCGACGACCCCGCGACGATCGTCGCGCGGCCCCGCGGCTGGCACCTGGTGGAGAAGCACATCCGCATCGACGGCCGTCCGGTGTCGGCGAGCCTGGTCGACTTCGGCCTGTACTTCTTCCACAACGCGCGCCAGCTGCTGGCCCGCGGCGCCGGCCCGTACTTCTACCTGCCGAAGCTGGAAAACCACCTCGAAGCGCGCCTGTGGAACGACGTCTTCCTGCTGGCGCAGCGCGAGCTGGGCATCCCGCGCGGCACCATCCGCGCCACCGTGCTGATCGAGACGATCACCGCCGCGTTCGAGATGGACGAAATCCTCTACGAGCTGCGCGAGCACGCGGCCGGCCTGAACGCCGGCCGCTGGGACTACATCTTCAGCCTCATCAAGAACTTCGCCGCGCACGGCGCCGATTTCGTGCTGCCGGACCGCGCCCAGGTGACGATGACCGTGCCGTTCATGCGGGCCTACACCGAGCTGCTGGTGCGCACCTGCCACCGGCGCGGCGCGCACGCCATCGGCGGCATGGCGGCGTTCATCCCGAGCAAGGACCCTTCGGTCAACGCGACCGCCGTCGAAAAGGTCCGTGCGGACAAGGAACGCGAGGCCGGCGACGGTTTCGACGGCTCGTGGGTCGCGCACCCCGGCCTGGTCCCGGTCTGCCGCGAGGTCTTCGACGGCGTGCTCGGCGGCTGGCCGAACCAGCTCGGCAAGCTGCGCGAAGACGTCGACGTCACCGCGGAGGACCTCCTGGACGTGGCCAGTGCCGGTGGCGAGGTCACCGAAGCGGGCGTGCGCGCGAACATCAACGTCGCGCTGCGGTACGTCGACGCGTGGCTGCGCGGCACCGGCGCGGCGGCGATCCACAACCTGATGGAGGACGCGGCCACCGCGGAGATCGCGCGCTGCCAGGTCTGGCAGTGGATCCGCAACGGAACGAAACTCGAGGACGGCACGGCGCTGACCCGCGAACTGGCGGTCGAGTTCCTGGACGAGGAACTCGTGTCGGTGCGTGCGGAACTCGGTTCCGGGAACCGCCTCGACGACGCGTACGAAATCTTCACCGAAACCGCGCTGGGCGAGAAGCTGCCGAGCTTCCTCACCACGGGTGCCTACGCGCGGTACCTCACGGACGCCCGGTAGCAGGGCCCCGGCCGCCCCTACCTGACGAGGGGCGGCCGGATTCCACACCGTTGGGATGGTGTGGGTCCGGACCGGTCCCGGTGACGGCGGCTCCCCGTCACCGGGACCGGTTCATTTTTCCGCGTCAGGAGATCGCGTACGCCCGGATCACCGTCTGCTGCACGGTGTTCCCGTCGTCGTCCGACGCCTTGGCCCGCAGCGAGACGAAACCGCTCGCCGGGTTCCGCACCACGACCGTCCAGTGGTCCCCGGTCCGCAGGGTGACCGCGGGCGGCCAGGTGCGCCCGTCGTCGGCGGACGTCTCGACGGCGAGCTTGCTGCTGGTCCCGCCGCCTTGCCGCTCGACGAACGCCGGGAACGTGAAGAGCCGGCCGCCCGGTGCGCGGTTGCGGAGGTCGACCGCCGGGTCGAACCGGGCGGTGAGCAGCGGGAGCGCCCGGCCGTCCGCGGCGGCCGACGAGCGGAAGCCCCACTCCGCCGACACGTCCGTCCACAGTGGCCACCAGGCGGTGTGCCGGTGGACGTCCGCGGTGAGCCGGTACGCGCCGCCGGCGTCCGGCACCGGGATCCGGGCCAGGCCCGGCTCGCCCGGGGTACGGGAATCGCGACGCCGTCCTTCGAGAGGCCCACCGAACCGGTGTCCACGGCGGCCGGCTCTGCCGTGCGCGGCCGTCCGGCGGCGTCGCCGTAGCCGTAGCCGACCAGCCGGCCGAAAGAACCAGGGGATGCGCCGGACATGCCGTCGCCGCCGCTGAGCCTCGCCCAGCTGGCGGAGGTCGGGCTCGACCCCGGGCTGACGCTCTACCCCTGAGCGGCCAGCAGCACCTTCGCGGCTTCGCGGGCCGTGTCGGCTTCGCCGGGGTCGCCGGTGATCGCGGCGAGCACGGTCGCGCCCTCGACGAGCGCGAACAACTGATCGGCAACTTCCCGGCCCGGCAGCAGGCTGCGCAGGTAGGCCCGGACTTCGTCCTTGTGCTTGCGGATCGCGGCGGCGATGCCCGGCGCGGGCTCGCCGAACTCGCCGAAAGAGTTGATGAAGGCGCAGCCGCGGAAGCCCGGCTCGGCGAACCAGTTCCGCAGCCAGGCGAACACGGCCAGGGGGTCGTCGCCGCGGGCGTGGACGAATTCGCGCAACGAGCGGCGCCAGCGTTCGTCCCGGCGGAGCAGGTAGGCCTCGACCAGGTCGTGCTTCGCCGGGAAGCACTGGTAGAGCCGCTTGAGCGAGACGCCGGAGCGTTCGCGCACGGCGTCCATCCCGACCGCCTGCACGCCGTGGGCGTAGAAGAGGTCTTCGGCGGCCTCCAGCAGCCGGTCGGTCGCCTCCGTGGAATCCATGTCACCTGCTCCTGGCGCTGAGAATGATCGTTCTCTAGTCTAGCGGCAGTGCCGGAGAACGAACGTTCTCTGCCCCGGAAGGAGCCTGCCATGACCCCGCGCCCGCCGTTCCCGCCGTTCGACGAAGACACCGCCCGCCAGAAGGTCCAGGCCGCCGAAGACGCGTGGAACACCCGCGACCCCGAGCGGGTGTCGCTGGCGTATACGGAGGATTCGGTGTGGCGCAACCGCGACCGCTACGTCGCCGGGCGTGCGCAGATCGTCGAGTTCCTCACCGAGAAGTGGACGCGGGAACTGGACTACGCACTGCGCAAGGAACTGTGGGGCTTCCGCAGCAACCGCATCGGTGTGCGGTTCCAGTACGAGTCCCGGACCGCCGGCGGGCAGTGGTTCCGCAGTTACGGCAACGAGTTGTGGGAGTTCAGTGACGAGGGCCTGATGCGCCGGCGCGAAGCGAGCATCAACGACGTCCCCATCGCGGAGGCCGACCGCCGCATCTTCGGCTCGCGGCCGGAGTCCGAGCACGGCGTCCTGCTGCCGGTGTTCTGAGCCCGTTCTCGGCGGAACCGGACGAACCGATCACGGAAGGCGAATACGTACCGGCCCCTGCAGTTCCGCCTATTGTTTCCCCGGGACGCGGCGCGGATGCTCGCTGCAGGCGCCGATCGCGCCGCCGTCCCCGAGGAGTCCCCATGACCAGCCGGTTGAGAGCTGCCGTCGCCACCCTCTTCGTCGTGCTTTCGCTCGCGTTCATGGTCGACGCGGCCACGGCCACGCCCACCGCGGCGCGGCCGGACTGCATGCGGCCCTGCCGGTTCTGAGCCGGCGGCCACCTACAGTTCCGGGATCTCGGCCGGCACCGGTTCGAAGGCGTTGCCGGTGGCGATCTTCGGCCGGGGCAGCTCGACCGGCTCGCCCGCCTTCGTCCGCCGATAGACCTCGGCCGTCGCCTCGGCGATGCGGCCCCAGTCGAAGTCCGCGGCCAGCCGCGCCTGCGCGGCCTGCGCCCGTTCGGCGGCGGCGTCCGCGTCGGAGAGCACCGCCGTCACCGCGGTGGCCAGCGCGGCAACGTCCCCGGGACTGAACGCGAGCCCGGTCTCGCCGTCCACCACGACCTCGCCGAGGCCCCCGGCCGTCGAGGCGACCAGCGGCGCCTTCGCGGCGGCGGCCTCCAGGGCGACGATGCCGAATGGCTCGTACCGGCTGGGCAGCACCACGGCGTCGGCCGCGGCGAGCGCCGCCCGGAGGTCGCGGTCGGACAGGTGCCCGACGAAGTCGACCGCGCGCCGCACCCGCAGTTTCCGCGACTGCTCGACGAGTTCGTCGAAGTGCCGTCCCTTGCCGGCGACGACCACGCGGGTGCCCGGGTGGCGGCGGCGGATGCGGGGGAGCGCGGCGAGCAGGTCCTGCACGCCCTTCTCCCACTCGAGGCGTCCGAAGTAGAGCAACAGTGGCGCCCCGGCCGGGCTGTAGACCTCGCGGGCGCGCGCGATCTCGTCCGCGGGCACCTGCCAGCCGCGTTCTTCGATGCCGTTGTGGATGACCGTGACGTCGGCCGCCTCGACCTCGAAGAGGTGCGCGACCTCCCGGCGCATGGCCTGGGAGCAGGTGATCAGCGCGTCGGCGCGGTTCGCGAGCCACCATTCGACCGAGTGCACCTGCTGGTTCAGCGGGTGCGACAGCCAGCCGGAGTGCCGCCCGGCTTCAGTTGCGTGAACAGTGCCGACCAGTGGCACCCGCGCGGCCTCGGTGATCGCGATGGCCGGGTGGGCGACGAGCCAGTCGTGCGCGTGGACGACGTCGGGCTGCCAGGTGCGCAGCAGGTCCTGCGCGGCGCGGATCATGGCGTGCCCCATGGCCAGCGTCCAGGCGACGAGGTCGCGTTCGAACGTCACGTGCATCGGGTCCTCGGCGACCCGGATGATCCGCACGCCCTCGACGACGCGATCGGTCCGCGGGTGCGTCCCGGCGTCGGTGCCCGCGGCGTGCCGGCAGAGCACCACGACGTCGTGGCCCTGGCGGGCGAGGTGGGTGGCGAGCGCGTGGACGTGCCGGGCCAGGCCCCCGATGGCCACGGGCGGGTACTCCCAGGACAGCATCAGCACACGCATGCGCAGAGGTTACTCGCGAGTCGGAAAGAGGCGGCGGGCCCGTGGTGACGGACCGTTCACATGTGACGTCGGTCACTGGTGTCACCATGACGGGGATGACTTTCCCGGAGGAACCCGGCTGGCGCCGGCTCGACCCGCTCCTCTCGACCCCGTGGAGCGGCGACGTCGCTCCGGGCCACGCGCTGCCCGAGTACCCGCGGCCCCAGCTGACCCGGCCGCGCTGGCTGAACCTGAACGGCGTCTGGGAGTACGCGGGCTGGCCGTCGTCGCCGGACGAACCACGGCCGTCGGGCTACGGCGAGCGGATCCTGGTGCCGTTCCCGCCGGAGTCGGCGTTGTCGGAAATCGGCCGGCGCGACGAGATCCTCTGGTACCGGCGGCTGGTCGAGATCCCGCCGGACTGGCGCGGCTCGCGTGTCCTGCTCCACTTCGGCGCGGTCGACCAGACGGCGAAGGCGTGGGTGAACAACCAGCTCGTCGCGGCGCACGAAGGCGGCTACACGGCGTTCAGCGCGGACATCACCGACGTCCTGCGCGCGTCGGGGCCGCAGGAGCTGACGGTCCGCGCCGAGGACCGCACCGACATCGAGCCGTTCCCGGTGGGCAAGCAGCGCAACACCCCGGGCGGGATCTGGTACACGGCGTCGTCGGGAATCTGGCAAACGGTGTGGCTGGAGCCGGTCCCCGAGGCCCGCATCGAGCGGCTGGACCTGACCCCGGACCTGACCGGCGTGACGGTGTCCCCACAGGTCACTGGCGGCACCGAAGTCGTGGTCGTCATTTCGTCGAAGGACGGCGAGCTGGCGGGAGCCTCGGCCCCGGCGGGGACGCCGGTGCGCGTGGACGTGCCATCACCCCGCCTCTGGACCCCGGCCGACCCGCACCTGTATTCGTTGCGCGTCGAGCTCCGCGACCGGCATGGCGAAGTTTCGGACGAGGTCGGCAGCTACGTGGGCTTGCGAACGATCGGCCTGCTCCCGGATTCTTCCGGCCGTCCGCGAATAGCGCTCAACGGACGCGTCAAGTTCCTGCACGGCCCACTCGACCAAGGCTACTGGCCGGACGGCATCTCGACGGCACCCACCGACGACGCCCTCCGCTTCGACCTGGAGAAGACGAAGGAACTGGGCTTCAACTGCGTCCGTAAGCACGTGAAGGTGGAGCCGGCCCGCTGGTACTTCTGGGCCGACACGCTGGGCTTGGTCGTCTGGCAGGACATGCCCTCGCTCACGGCATCGTTCGACGGCCCGCCGGGGATCGCCCCGGACCCGATCCCGCAGGCGCAGTCGCACTTCGAGGCGGAACTGGGGGAAATGGTGACCCAGCTGAGGGCGGTCCCCTCGATCGTGGCCTGGATCCCGTTCAACGAAGGCTGGGGCGAGTTCGACACGGCCCGGGTGGCGGAACTGGTGAAAACCCTCGACCCGACGCGCCTGGTGATCGCCAACAGCGGCATGAACTGCTGTTTTTCCCGCCCGGACACGGCCGCGGGCGACATCTACGACGACCACACGTACGTAGGCCCGGGCGACCCATCAGTGGCGGACAACCGGGCAATCGTCAACGGCGAGTACGGCGGCCTCGGCCTGGCCCTGGAGGGCCACTGCTGGCCAGGCCCCCCGAACGCATACGAGATGACACCGACACGGGAGCGGCTGTCCTCGCGCTACGCGGAAGTGAGCGCGGCCCTGGAGCGGGTGGTGACGGAGCGCGGCTTGTCCGGAGCGGTGTATACGCAGACGACGGACGTCGAGAACGAGGTCAACGGCCTGCTCACGTACGACCGTCGCGTGGTGAAGGTGGACCCGGCGGTGGTGGCGAGGTGCGTGCAAGCGGTGATCGAGGCAGGCTCGTCCTGATTTTGACCACGCCGGTCGCCTCGCCGGTCACCAGCCGGTCGACTTCCGGCAACCGCCCCGGACGGCGGGCACGTGGTCAGTCGTCGGTGAGCGCCGCCGAGGCCCGTGGTCAGCTTTCGGCGACCGCCCTGACCAGGCCGTCTCGGCCGTGGTCGAGCGCCGACAACAACGCCCCGCGCAGTGCCGCCGAGTCCGTCACCTCGCCGGCCGCTACCCGCACCGGCCCCGGCGCCGCCGCGTGCACCGTTTGCCGGATTTCCGCCACGAGCGCCGCCCGGCTCCCCGCCGGGCCGCCGAGGACCACCAGGTCCGGGTCGACGATCGTGCAGATCGCGGCCACCGCCCGGCCGAGCGTGCCGCCCAGCAGCCGTAGCCGTTCCGCGGCCACGGTGTCCCCGGCCGCCGCGGCGTCGAGCGTGGTCAGCATCGCGTCGACGTCCAGCGAGGGTGCATCCGGCCGGCCGAACCCCTGCTCGGCCAGCGCGGACGCCAGCGTCGTCCCCGAACTGTCCAGGTACCCGATCTCGCCGGCCAGCCCGTGCGCGCCCCGGAGCAACTGGTCGCCGACGTAGAGGCTGACCCCGAGCCCGGCGCCGACGTAGACGTACGCGAAGCTCTTCGCCGCCCGCGCCGCACCTTCCCGCCGTTCGGCGATCGCCGAAAAGTTGACGTCGTTGTCGAGCAGGACGTCCGGGCCGATCTCCCCGGCCCGCAGCGTGCCCTCGGGGAACGGCGACCCCGGCAGGGCGACGACCTCGTGCGCGACGGGGTCCACGGGGTTGGCCACCGAAATCGCGGTCGCCCGCACCGGCCCCGGCCCGGCGGCGCCCGCGGCGGCGATGGCCGCCCGGACCGCGTCGGTCATCGGCCGTCCGCCGGGCGCGTGCCGCGCGGTGGCCAGGACCGTCCCGGTCAGGTCGGTCGTCACCGTCCGGATGCCCTGCTGGTTGACCTCGGCGGCAACGACCCGGCCGGCGTCGGCGGCCAATTCGTAGATGGTGGCGATGCGACCGCGGCGGCCGGTCTGGTCGGTGCCGGTCGCCCGCAGCGCGCCCGCCGTCTCGAGCCGCCGGACGGACTCCGAGATCGTCGGCTTCGAAATCCCGGTGGTCGCGGCGAGCTCGGCGCGCGTGGTCCGGTTTTCGACGAAGACCCGGTCGAGGACCGCGCGGTCGGTCATAGCCCGCAGCATCGCCAGGCGCGGAAGCGGCCGGTCGGGGTCGGACATCGCACCTCTTGTGGCGGGGGACGGACAGGGGTTACCGTAGCCGGGCCATTCTAGTAAGGAGTCCTAACCAAACCCGGAGGACGCCGATGACCACCACCGAACTGCCCGCGAACATGTCCGAGGCGATCGCCCGGACCAAGCAGGACCTGCGCGCCCGGATCGGCGACGTCGCCGGCGCGTTCGCCGGCATCCGCGACCGGATGCGCCGGGAGGTCGACGCCGTCGCCGCCGACCCGGACGCCTTCCCCGTGGTCCGCTACCGCGACATCGCCGAGGGCGCGGTGCCGCAGCGCACGCTCGACGCCATCCGCCGCCGTGGCTGCGCGGTTGTCAAAGGCACCTTCGCGCGCGAAACCGCCGAAGCCTGGGACGCCGGGCTAGCCGCGTACCTCGCCGACAACGACTTCGCCGGCACCTACCAGGGCCCCGCCGACGACGTCTTCGCCGGCCTCGCGTCGAGCCAGCCGCAGATCTACCCCGTCTACTGGTCGAAGCCCCAGATCGAGGCACGCCAGCACGAGCACATGGTCGCCGTCCGCCGGTTCCTCAATTCCTTCTGGCGGCACGAATCCGAGGGTCGCGTCTGGTTCGACCCCGATCGCGACACGGCCTACCCGGACCGCATCCGCCGCCGCCCGCCCGGGTCGGCGTCACTCGGCCTCTCCGCGCACACCGACTCCGGCTCGGTCGAACGCTGGCTGCTGCCCGCCTACCAGCAGGTGTTCCGCCACGTCTTCGCCGGAAACTGGCAACGGTACGACCCGTGGGACGGCGCCTACCGCGCCGAAGTCGACGAGTACCCGTCGACGGTGATGTGCTCGGCCTTCCGCACCTTCCAGGGCTGGACGGCGTTGTCGGAAATGCGCCAGGGCGACGGCGTGCTGCACGTGGTGCCGATCCCGTCGGCAATCGCATACGTCCTGCTTCGCGCGCTCCAGGACGACATCCCCGACGACGACCTCTGCGGCGCGGCCAACGGCCAGGCGTTGCCGGTGAACGACAAGTACCACGACGACCTGCTGCCGGCGCTGACCCCGATCCCGGACATCGAACCGGGCGACACGGTCTGGTGGCACGGCGATGTCATCCACGCGGTCGCCGACGGCACCAACCCGGACCGCTGGGGCAACGTCATGTACATCCCGGCGAGCCCGCACTGCCCGAAGAACGCCGCCTACGCCGAAAACTGCGGCCGGGCATTCCTGACCGGCAAGAGCCCCGGCGACTTCGCGCCCGAAGATTACGAAGTGAACTGGACCGGCCGCGCGACACTCGACGACCTCAACGCCGTCGGGCGCGAGCAGCTCGGCTTGTGACCGGCGCTCCGCCGGGCGGGTGCCCGCCCGGCGGCCCGGTTCACGCCGGAAGCGCGGCCTCGATCGCCTTGACGACGGCCTCGTCCTCGGGCTCGGTCCGCGGCCGGAACCGCGCGAGCACCTCGCCGTCGGAACTGATCAGAAACTTTTCGAAGTTCCACTGGACGTCACCCGCCGCGCCCTCGGCGTCGGCCGACTTGGTCAGTTCCGCGTACAACGGGTGCCGGTCATCGCCGTTGACGTCGATCTTCTCGAACAGCGGGAACGTCACGCCGTAGGTCGTCGAGCAGAACGTCTGGATCTCCTCCGCACTGCCCGGTTCCTGTCCCGCGAACTGGTTGCACGGGAAACCCACCACGGAGAAACCCTGACCGCCGAAGCGCTCCTGAAGGCGCTCGAGGCCGGAGTACTGCGGAGTCAGGCCGCACTTCGACGCGACGTTGACCACGAGCAGAGCGTTGCCGGCGAGCGAGCCCAGCGAGCTGTCCTGCCCGTCGAGTGTCTTGACCGGAATTTCGTGGATCCCCATGAAGGTCCCTTCAGTTGTGCTTCAGTTGTGCTTCAGTTCCCGGGCGTCGAGGTGCCCGAACGGCCCGTCGTCGGCGCGATAGTTGGCGGCCAGTTCCGCGGCCCGCGCGCGGTCGCCGCGTCGCAACAAATCGGCCAGTGTGTCGAAGCGCTCGGTGTGGACCGCGGCGCGGCGGCGGGCGTAGTCCGCGGCCGAATCCTTCGTGACCATGAACGCCCAGTCACTTTCCAGTGCCAGCATCGCCTCGGCGACGGCCTGGTCGGCGACAGTGTCCCGGGCCGTGGTCGCCAATCCGGCCACGAGGTCCAGCAGCCGTTCCTGCAGGGCCGCGTTGGCGGCGACCATGTCCTTGACCTGCTCGCCGTCCCAGACGCGCCAGTCCTTGCCCGACCCCCACGACGACGACGGCAGGTCGATCGGCTCGCCGACGTGCCCCGTCTCCAGTGCACCCTTCAGTGTCGTCACCCGCACGCCGGCCTCGGGCAGGGCACGCAGCACGCCTTCGAGCCACGCCGGCCCTTCGTACCACCAGTGTCCGAACAGTTCCGTGTCGTACGCGGCGACCACGAGCGCCTCACGCCCGTGCTGCTTCTTCAGCGAGCGCAGCCGCGCCACGACCGTCTCGACGAAGTCCTTGACGTGCGTCCCCAGCACGTCCGCGGCGAGCGCCGGGTCGTACGGCGCCTTGTCCTGCGGCTCGACCGTCTTGCCGGTGACGCGCGCCGCCTTGAGCCCGACCTCGTGCTGCCAGGTGTGGAAGTCGCGGTAGGCGGCGTGGCCGGGATACCCGGCCTTCGGCGACCAGACGCGGTAGGTGACTTCGAGGTCTCGTCCGAAAGCGACCACGTCACTGTCGCCGACCGGGCGCGCCGCCCACGTCTCGCCGCGCAACGACGGGCCGTCGACCATGAACCGCCGCACACCCGCGGCCGCGTAGCCCGTTTCCATCCCGGGCGCGTACCCGCACTCCGGCGCCCAGATCCCCTCCGGCCGCGTTCCGAGCCGCAGCGCCGTGTCGGCGAGCCCGGCGTTCAGCGCGAATTCCCGCACCCGCGGGTCCAGCAATGGCTGGAACGGGTGCGCCAGTGGCCCGCCGAGCAGCTCGATCGTCGAGTTGTCGACCAGTGACCGGAGGATCGGGGAGAACCCGTGCCGCCAGCGCGTGCCGAGTTCTTCGGCCGCGCGGACCGCGGTTCGGTGCTCGGCGGCGGCGAGCTCGCGCAGCAGCGGGTCGCCGCGCCACAGCGTCGACGCGTGCTGGGCGCGCAGCTGCCAGTGGCCGAGCCAGTCGTGGAACGCGCGGATGCTGTACGGATCGTCGAGCTGCGCGGCGAGCACCGGCGTCACACCGAGCGTCAGGACGTCTCGGCGGCCTTCGTCGGCGAAGCGCTCCAGCAGTTCCACCATCGGCAGGTAGGAGTGCGCCCACGCCTGGTACAGCCATTCCTCGCCGACCGGCCAGGTCCCGTGATGCGGCAGCCACGGCAGGTGGCTGTGCACGACGAGGCAGAAGGTGCCTTCGCTCATCGGCGCACCGCCACGGCGATCAGGTCGAGGCTCGCGTCGAGGTCGTCGCCGTGGACGTCGAACCCGGTCGCCTCGATCGCGGCGACGTCGGCGAGCAGCGCCTCCGGCCACACCGCCTGGCCCGGCAGCTTGCCCATGACCACGTCGAGCTGGGCGTCGATGATCGAACCGCCGTACCGCTCGTCGAGCGCGCGCACGGCCGCGCCGTGGTGCAGCCCGTGCAGCGATTCGACGGCGAACCCGGCGTCGGTGAGCAGCTCGGCCAGTTCCGCCGGCGCCAGCTCGCGGGTGTGGAACGGGTTCAGTGGCGTATCACTGTCCGGGGTGAAGGTCAGCCGGTTCGGCGTCGTGACCAGCAGCCGGCCACCCGGCTTCAGCACCCGGTGGCACTCGGCGAGGAATCCGGCCTGGTCCCACAGGTGCTCGATGACCTGGAAGTTCGCTACGACGTCGACGACGGCGTCCCGCACCGGCAGGTACGCCAGGTTCGCCCGCGCGACGGTGACCTCGGGGTAGCGGCGGGCGACGTGCTCGGTGGTCGGCACGTCGTAGTCGAGGGCGAGCACCCGGCGGGCCGTGGTGGCGATGAGCCCGGCGCCGTAGCCCTCGCCGCAGCCGGCTTCGAGCACCGTCGCGTCCGCGCAGTGGGGAAGCAGGGCGGCGTACGCGGCTTCGTGGCGGCGGAACCAATAGTTCTCCGCGGCGATGCCGGGGACGGTCCGCTCGCCGGTCAGGTGCAGCGCCTCGGCCCGGGTGGCTGGGGTGGTCATCTCCGCGACCCTAGCGGGTGTCACGTCCGGCCCCGCCGTCTCGTTCCGTGGGCATGCAACGGACTATCACCCGCGTACTGCTCGTCGTCTTCGGCTTGGTCGAGGCCGTGGTCGGAATGTGGCCGCTGGTGTCGCCCACCGGCTTCTACCAGGACTTTCCCGGGTTCCGCACCGGCTGGGTCGCCATGGACGGGCCCTTCAACGAGCACCTCCTGCGCGACTTCGGCGGCCTCAACCTGACCCTCGCCGCGCTCCTGGCCGGAGCCGCCGTGATCGGCACCACAGCCGTGGCGCGCCTCGCCGGCGTGGCGGGGCTGCTGTTCGGCTTGCCGCACTTCCTCTACCACCTCGGCCACGTGGCGCACTTCGAGCGGATCGACCAGGTGCTGATCATCGCGACGACGGCGCTCGGCGTCGTCGTCCCGCTCGTGGTGCTGGCGATCCCGGGGCGGCGGGTCAGCCCACCGGCGACACCGTGATGCCGAGCGCACCGGGGCCGAGGTGCGCGCCGATGACCGTGCTCGCCTCGACGACCATGCTCTCGACCATCGCCGGCACGCGGCGTTCGATCTGCCGGCCGATTTCCAGTTCGTGGTCACTGGCGCCGAACCGCGTCACGGCGATGTCGGCGCGGAACCCACCGGACTTCTTGACCGCGAGGTCGACCATCTTCGCCAGCGCGCGCCGCGTGCCGGGGACCCGGGCCAGCGGCGCGACCTCGCCGTCCTTGACCGTGAGCAGCGGCTTGATCGAGAGCGCGCTGCCGAGCGCGGCCTGCGCGGCACCGATCCGGCCGCCGCGGCGCAGGTACTCGAGCGTGTCGACGTAGATGAACTCGGTGCTCGTGGTGCACCGGCGCTCGGCGGCTTCGATGACGCGGGTGGCGTCCGCCCCGGCCGCGGCCGCCCGCGCGGCGGACACGGCGGCGAAGCCGAGGCTCATGCCGGTGGTCCGGCTGTCGAGGACGTGCACCGGGATGCGGACCTGCTGGGCGGCCTCCCGGGCCGCGCGGACGGTGTCGGACATGCGGCCGGAGATGTGGACGCTGACGATGGCGGTCGCGCCGGAGGCGGCCGCTTCCTGGTAGGTCCAGAAGAACGCCCCCGGGTCCGGGGGCGCCGTGGTGATCACCTGCCCGGCTCTCATGGCGTCGATCACTTCGCCGCGGTCGAAGCGGTTCTCGTCGTCGTAGTGGTTTCCCAGGCTCATCTGGATCTGGACGACGCCGATGGCCCAGCGGGATGCGACGAGGTCGGGAAGGCAGGAGCTCGAGTCGGTGATGACGGCGATGCGCGCGGGCATGGTGGGGGAGGTTAATGCCTGGGACCCACCGCGAGTAGGCCGTGGTTGGTCCGATTGGACGAACGGCAGTTCGGGTGGGGTAACCGGTCAACTACCGGGACAATCGTCCCAATAGATTGCGCATCCAGGTGAATGGCGTCACCTCGACGGGTCGTGGCGGCGGAATGGCCCTAATCTACCGGCCAGTAGAGCACTGTCCCGTGGTCGACCGCGGGCCACGAACCGGGAGGTCGAAGCAGACCCATGACCAACATCGTCGTCCTGGTCAAGCAGGTACCGGACACCTACTCGGAGCGGAAGCTCAACGGGTCCGACCACACCCTTGACCGCGAATCCGCCGACGCCGTGCTCGACGAGATCAACGAGAAGGCCGTCGAAGAAGCGCTGAAGATCAAGGAAGCCGGCGAGGGCGAGGTCACCGTGATCTCGGTGGGCCCCGACCGCGCGACCGACGCCATCCGCAAGGCCCTGTCCATGGGCGCCGACAAGGCCATCCACGTCTCCGACGAGGCGCTGCACGGCTCCGACGCGATCGCCACCGCCAAGGTGCTCGCCGCCGCCATCGCCAAGGTCGAGGGCTTCGACCTGGTCATCGCCGGCAACGAGTCCTCCGACGGCCGCGGTGGCGCCATCCCGGCGATCCTCGCCGAGCTGCTGGGCCTGCCGCAGGTCACCTACGTGCGTGAGCTGACCGTCGACGGTTCGACGATCAAGGCCACCCGGGAGACCGAGGACGGCCTGACCCACCTCGAGGCGAGCCTGCCCGCGATCGTGAGCGTCGGCGAGAAGATCAACGAGCCGCGCTACCCGTCGTTCAAGGGCATCATGGCCGCCAAGAAGAAGCCGGTCGAGAAGTTCACCATCGCCGACCTGGGCGTCGACGCGGGCGAGGTCGGCCTCGGCAACGCGTGGTCCGCCGTGACCGAATCCTCGCCGAAGCCGCCGCGCACCGCCGGCGAGAAGGCCGAAGACGAGGGCGACGGCGGCACCAAGGTCGCCGAGTACCTGGTCGGCCAGAAGCTCATCTGACAACGGCTCTTCGAGGAGGAAACAAGAACATGGCTGAAGTACTCGTCCTCGTCGACCACGTCGACGGTGAGGTCAAGAAGGTCACGCTCGAGCTGCTGACCGCCGCCCGCGCCCTCGGTGAGCCGTCGGCCGTCGTCGTCGGCCCGACCGGGACCGCCGCCAAGGCGAAGCAGGCGCTGGCGTCGCACGGCGCCGCCAAGGTGTATGTCGCGGAAGGCGACGACGCCGCGAACTACCTGGTCACACCCAAGGTCGACGTGCTCGCCGCGCTCGCGCAGCAGGCGTCCCCGGCGGCCGTGCTCGTCACCGCCAGCGGTGAGGGCAAGGAGGTCGCCGCCCGCCTGGCCGTGCGCCTGGGCTCCGGCCTGATCTACGACGCCGTGGGCGTCAACGGCGACGGCGTCATCGACCAGTCCATCTTCGGTGGCGCGTTCTCGGTCAAGTCCAAGTCCGCGAAGGGTGCGCCGGTCGTCTCCATCCGCCCGGGTGCGGTCGAGGCCGAGCCGGCCGAGGGCGCGGCGGCCGAGGAGACCGTCGAGATCCCCGCCGTCGACGCGGCGAAGGCCACCAAGATCACCGGCGTCGAGCCGGTGACCGGCGGTGACCGTCCCGAGCTGACCGAAGCCTCCATCGTGGTCTCCGGCGGCCGCGGTGTCGGCTCGGCGGAGAAGTTCGACGTCGTCGAGAAGCTGGCCGACGCGCTCGGCGCGGCTGTCGGCGCCTCGCGTGCCGCGGTCGACTCCGGTTACTACCCGGCGCAGTTCCAGGTGGGCCAGACCGGCAAGACCGTGTCGCCGCAGCTGTACATCGCGCTCGGCATCTCCGGCGCGATCCAGCACCGCGCCGGCATGCAGACGTCGAAGACGATCATCGCCGTCAACAAGGACGCGGAGGCGCCGATCTTCGAGATCGCCGACTTCGGCATCGTCGGCGACCTGTTCACCGTCGCGCCGCAGCTGACCGAGGCGGTCGAGAAGCGCAAGGGCTGAGCCTGGTCTCACGAAGGGCCTTCCGCGAGCTCCCGGAAGGCCCTTCGGGCGTTTTCGGGACACAGAACCCGCCATTCACTGAACGTGCACTGATCGGTCATCGGATCGCACTCTCCGCGGCTTCCTCCGCGCCGGTACACCTTGACCATGACGACGTCACAGCTCCTCGTCAGCACTGATCAGGCGGGTGCCCAGCTCCCCGCCGACGCCCCCCGGTACTCGCTTCTCGTCGCGCACGCGAACGACGAAGTGGTCGCGGCGCAGAAACTGCGGCACCGGGTTTTCGCCGAGGAAATGGGTGCGCGCCTGCACTCCCCGCGGCCCGGTCTCGACATCGACGAGTTCGACGAGTTCTGCGACCACCTCGTGGTCCGCGACGACAACACGGGCGAAATCGTCGGCTGCTACCGGATGCTGCCGCCGGAACGTGCCGTCCAAGCCGGGAAACTGTACGCCGACAGTGAATTCCACCTGGGCGAGCTCGACGCCCTGCGGCCGTCGCTGGTCGAGACCGGCCGGTCGTGCGTCCACCCGGACCACCGCAGCGGCGCCGTCGTCAGCCTGGTCTGGGCCGGGATCGCCCGCTACATGCTGCTCTCCGGCCACCGCTACCTCGCCGGCTGCGCCTCGGTCCCGCTGGTCGGCGACGGCTCCTTCGCCGCCGGCGTGTGGGACGTCCTGCGCGCCAAGCACTACTCCGACGAGGCCACGCGCGTGTCGCCGTTGATCCCGTGGGATGCCTCGGGCATCGAGCGCCCGGCGCGGGCAACTTTGCCGCCACTGATCAAGGGCTACGTCCGGCTCGGCGCGAAGGTCTGCGGACCGCCCGCGCTCGACGTCGATTTCGGCGTCGCGGACTTCTTCGTCCTGCTGGACCTGCAGAACGTCGACGAGCGGTACCTGAAGTTCTTCCTCGGGGCCCAGTCATGAGCCACGCCTGGATGCCGGCCTCGCCGTGCGGCGACGGCTGCCTCACCGCCGACGACCCGGTGGTCGGTTTCCCGCGCCGGATCCTGCGCTTCGCGGCGGCGATCACCGTTGTTCTCGCGGCGCTGCTGTCGGCACCGCTGCTGCTGGTGGCACCGGGCCGCGAACGTCTCCTCCGGCTGATCTTCCTCGGCGTGCTCCGGGCGTTCGGCGTCCGGCTGGACATCCGCGGCGGCGCGGACTTCCTGAGGGCCCCCACCGGCCGTGGGGCACTGGTGGTCAACAACCACATCTCGTGGCTGGACATCGTCGCGATCAACGCGTTGCGCCCGATGCGCGCGCTGGCGAAGAAGGAAATCGCGGGCTGGCCCGTGCTCGGCGGCCTGGTCCGCCGCGGCGGCAGCATCTTCCTCGACCGCGAGCGGCTGACGACCCTGCCGGCCACGATGGCGTCCCTGGCCGAAGCGTTGCGCACGGGCGCTCTGGTGAGCGTCACCCCGGAGGGCACGACGTGGTGCGGCCTGGCCTCGGGCCGGTTCACGACGGCGACGTTCCAGGCGGCGATCGACGGCGGCGTCCCGGTCCGCCCGATCGCGTTGCGCTACCGCCTCGCGGACGGCCGCGAGACCAGCCGCCCGGCGTTCATCGGCCCGGAATCCCTGATCGCGTCGCTGCGCCGGGTCGCGGCTCTGCGCGGCTTGGTGCTCGAGATCCACATCTGCCCGGAGATCGCACCGGGCCGCGCGGAAACCAGGCGGGAACTGGCGGCCCTCGCCGAGGCAGCGGTCCATTCCGCGCTGGGCACGGTCCGGATCCCGGCGCAGCGCAGGCGCCGGACGCCGAGCCGCGCACTGGTGGCTTCGCCTCCCGCGAAGTGATCCGGGCCTGCCGCCGCGATCCGGTGGCAGGCCCGGATCGGGAGCGCCGGCCGTTCGCTGTCGAGCTCCGGCTCGGAAGTGTTCTCGTCGCGAACGGGCCCGTTGCCGAAATTCGGCGACGGGCCCGTTCATCTCGCCGATTCAGCCGGCAGCGAGCGTGAGCTTCCCGCCGGGGTGCCCACCCTCGCTCTCGACCTGCGCGGCGGCCGCCTCGGCCAGCGGGTAGCTCGTGCCCTGCGCGATCCGGACCCCGCGGTCGGTCACCCAGCCGGCGATCCCGGTCAGGACCTCGCGGGTCTGCTCGCCGCCACTCGAGAAGGGGATGCCCAGCTCGAAGGCCGCGCTGTCGGCGATGGTGACGACCCGGTCCTTCGTGCCCCGCAGCTCGACCGAACCGGGCAGCACGCCGTGCCCGGCGGCGTCGAACACGGCGTCCACCGGCCCGGGCGCCGCCTCCCGGACCCGCTCCAGCCAGTCGTCGCCGTAGAGCACCGGAACGACGCCGAGCGACTTGAGGTCGTCGAGGTTCCGGCTGCCGGCGGTGCCGATGACGGTCACGCCCTGCGCCACGGCCACTTGCGCGGCGAACCGCCCGACCGTGCCGCTGGCGCCGTGGATCAGCAGCGTCTCGCCTTCGCGGACCTCGAGCAGTCCGAGGACGCGAAGTGCCGTCTCGCCGGCGACCGGCAGAGCGGCAGCGTCCGCCCACGAGAGGCTCGCGGGCTTCGGCGCGAGGGTCTTCGCCAGCGCGTACTCGGCGTAGGCGCCGGTCTCGGACCAGCCGAACACCTCGTCGCCGACGGCGAAGTCCGCGCCCTCGCCGACGGCGTCGACGACCCCGGCCACCTCCAGCCCGGGCGTGTGCGGAAAAGCGACCTGGAAGTTCTGCTGCATGGCGCCGCTGCGGATCTTCCAGTCGATCGGGTTGATCCCGGCGGCCCGGACGGCCAGCCGCACCTGCCCCGGGCCGGGCTCCGGCACCGGCACCTCGGACAGCTGCAGGACGTCCGGCCCGCCGTACGCGGAGAAGGTGATCGCTCGCATGGTGGTGGTCGCTCCTCGGTTCGTGACGTTCGGTTCGAATGTCCTCCCCGGGAAGTCAACTCGCCCGGCGGAACCGGCGAACCGCCCGGACGAGCAGTGTTCACTAGCCGGACGAGCAGGTCGCCGGAGCGGGGACGCGCCTACCGTGGACGACATGGACGCCTCCTGGTCGGATCCGCGACACGTGCTGGACGTCGTCGAGCGCGTGCTGTCGGCCCCGCGGTCCCAGCTGCTCAGCCGGTTCGCCGCCGAGCTGGGCAGGCTGATCCCGCACCGCGGGGTCGCGATGCAGACGGGCGACTGTCCCCGCAGCCCGCTCAAGGTCATCGGCGACGAAGCGATCACCCAGGCCGTGACGAGCGTCGAGCTGCAGCGGCTGGCCGACCGCAGCGAGCCGGGCACGGCCCTGGTGATCGACGGCGTGCTCGGCGGCGTCGAACGCCGTCTCGTTTTGCTCGCTTCGAAACCGGCCATCGGCCAGGGCGCGGTGCTCGCGGTGGTGCCGGAGGCCGCGCAGCCGCCGTCCGCGGAACTGGACCTGGCGGTCCGCCTGTGGCACATCCTCAGCACCGACGCGGGCCGGCGCGCGGCGGACCCGGAGCCGGAAGTCCTGGCCGGCAGCCTCGCGGCAGCGTCCGCCCGCGCCCGCGCGATCACCGACCTGGGCCAGGCGCACGCGGCAACCTTGGTCACGATCCTGTCGGTGCTCCGCTCGGGCCGGCTCACCGACGTCGCCGCCCGCCGCACCGCGGTCGACCTGGCGGCCGCCGCGCTCCTCGAGCTCAAGGGCGTCGTCGACCGCGACGAGGTCTTATCCGCGGAGCAGGTGGACACGGCGTTCGAGGTCCTCAAGACCCAGCTGGCCGACCTGGTCCGCCACACGGAAGCCGACATCGACCTGCCCGCGCCGGTCGGCGACGCGTCCCTCCCGCAGGACATCGCCCACACGGCCCGGACGCTGACCCGCGGCCTCGTGCTCGGCGCGTTGGACCGCCCGACGACCACGCGCCTGCGGGCGTCCTGGCGCGTGGACGGACCCCTGCTCCGGATCACCGTCCGCGACGACTGCCCGGAAGTAGCGGACGCGGTCCCGCCGCGGCGCCTGACCGAGCGCCTCACGGCCCTGGGCGGCCATTGGGAGGTCGACGCCGTGCCCGGCTGGGGCACGACGGTCACGGCTGTCCTCCCGCACGGCGTCACCGAGCCTCCCGAGCTGCGTCCCCTCGACCGGCTCAACCCGCGCGAGCTGGAGGTGTTGTCGGGAATCTCCCAAGGCTTGCGCAACCGGCAGATCGCCGAGCAGCTGCAGCTCAGCGAGCACACGGTCAAGTTCCACGTCCGCAACATCCTCGACAAGCTGGACGTGAGTTCCCGCGGCGAGGCGGCCGCACTGGCCCGCGACCTGCCCCTGGAGCCGGTGACCCACCGCACGGCCTGAATCGCCTTGACCTCCAGTCAGCTGGAGGTTGCACGCTGCTGATCATGGCCTCGACGCTCGACTCCGCACCCCGCCGCCGAAGCGTGCTCTGGAGCCCGGAACACCGCCTGACGACGATCGCGCTGCTGCTCGTGGTCACTTTGGTCGCGTTCGAGAACATGGGCGTGGCGACGGCGATGCCCACCCTGGTCGCCGACCTCCATGGGTTGTCGCTCTATTCGTGGCCGTTCACGATCTTCCTGATTTCCAGCGTGGTCGCGACGGTGCTGTCAGGCCGGATCGGCGACCGCCGCGGCCCAGCGCCGGCCCTGCTCGCGGGACCGTTGCTGTTCGCGGCCGGCCTGGTTGTCGCGGGAACGGCGAACGGAATGCCGACGCTCCTCCTCGGCCGCGCGCTGCAGGGCTTCGGCTCGGGCCTGCTCCTGGTCTCGGTGTCCCTCCTGATCGCGTTGACGTTCACTGACCACGAACGCCCGGTGATCTACGCGGCGAACGCGGCCGCCTGGGTCCTCCCCGCGGTCATCGGCCCCTCGGTGGCCGGGGTGGTGACGGTCAGCGTCGGCTGGCGCTGGGTCTTCCTCGGCCTGGTCCCGCTGGTGGCCCTCGGCGTCGTCATGCTGGCGGTGGTCATCCGCCGCCTGCCGAAGCACGCACCCACCCCAGGCGGACGGCGGGCAAGCGTGCCCCAGGCGATCATCGCCGCGCTCGGCGTCGCGGCGTTGACGTGGGCGGCCCAGCACCAGTCGTTCGTCGCGCTCGGCTACGGCACGGTCGGCCTCATCGCCCTGGCCTACGCCCTCCGGACACTGCTGCCGGCCGGAACGCTGACATCCCGCCCCGGCTTGCCGACGGTCGTCGCCTCCCGCGCCCTGATCGCCGGCGCGTACGCGGGCATGGAGGCGTACTTGCCCCTGACGATGAGTGCGGTCCACGGCTACAGCCCAGCCCTCGCGGGCCTGCCGCTGACGATCACGGCCTTGGGCTGGTCCGCAGCGTCGGCGGCGCAGGGCCGGTACCTCAACTGGTCGAGGGAGGCATCCCTGCGCACGGGGTTCTGGCTGGTGACTGCGGGGCTGGTCTGCTTCGGCCTGGTGTCCCAGCCATGGTTCCCCGGCTGGGTGGCCTTCGTGGCCTGCGCGATCGGCGGCGCCGGCATGGGGATCGCGATGCCCGCGATTTCCGTCCTCCTGCTCCGCTATTCACCCGAAGGAGAGCGCGGGTTCAACACCTCGGCCGTGCAGCTAGCGGACTGGGTCGGCTCGGCCCTGCTCATCGGCCTGGGCGGCGTCCTGCTCGGCGTGGTCGGCTCGGTGCTTGACCCGTCGCCGGCGATGGCGCTGCTCACAGGGGCCTTGGTGGCGCTCGCACTGGTGGGCGTCCGCTTGACCGGGCGCTGGCCGTCAAAGGTGTGACAGGCCACTTCGAGAGCCAGGGTGCGCTTCGTCACGCGCTGAAGCGGACTACCCTGAAGAGGCGATGACCTATCTCGACCACGCGGCAACCACCCCGATGTTGCCCGAAGCCATAGCGGCGATGACCGAGGCGCTGTCCACCGTGGGCAACGCCTCGGCGCTGCACTCATCGGGCCGCCGGGCCCGCCGCATGGTCGAGGAAGCCCGCGAAACCATCGCAGACGCCCTGGGCGCCCGTCCCTCCGAAGTAATTTTCACCGGCGGCGGCACCGAGAGCGACAACCTCGCGATCAAGGGCATCTACTGGGCCCGCCGCGACGAAAACGAGCAGCGTCGTCGCATTCTGTGCGGCGCCGCAGAGCACCACGCCGTGCTCGACACCGTCGAGTGGCTGGAAGCCCACAGCGGCGCAGAGGTCGTCCTGCTGGACGTGGACAGCCAAGGACGAGTCTCGCCCGACGTACTTCGCGCAGCCATCGCCGCGGACCCCGAAACGGTGGCCCTGGCGACCGTGATGTGGGCGAACAACGAGGTCGGCACGATCAACCCGATCCCCGAGCTGGCGGCAGTCTGCGCCGAATTCGGCATCCCGTTCCACACCGACGCCGTCCAGGCCGTCGGAGCCGTGCCGGTCGACTTCGCGGCCAGCGGCGCAGCTGCGCTCACCCTGACCGGACACAAGCTCGGCGGCCCCTTCGGAGTGGGAGCCCTGCTTCTCGGACGCGACGTACCGTGCGTGCCCCTGCTGCACGGCGGCGGCCAGGAACGCAGCGTCCGTTCAGGCACGCTGGACGTCCCGGCGATCGTGGGGTTCGCGGCTGCTGTCCGAATCAGCGTCGCGACCCGAGCCGAATACGCGAAGCGCGTCGAGGAACTTCGAGACGGGCTCGTCGAGGTCATCGAGCGCGAGGTACCTGACGCTCTCCTCAACGGTGGAGATGGCGAGAGGCTGCCCGGCCACGCTCACTTCACGTTCCCGGGGTGCGCCGGCGACAGCCTCCTGATGCTGCTCGACGCCAAGGGCATCGAATGTTCGACGGGCTCGGCATGCACAGCCGGCGTCGCCCAGCCCAGTCACGTACTTCTCGCCATGGGAGCCGATCCAGCGGCCGCCCGCGGTTCACTCCGTTTCTCCCTTGGCCACACATCCACTGCCGCCGACGTCGAGGCGGTGGCCGCGGAGATCAGCGGCGTCGTCATGCGCGCCCGGCAGGCCGGCCTCGCCGGAATGCGCAAGCAGACCCAGAAGCAAGAGGTGTAAAACAATGCGGGTTTTGGCCGCGATGAGCGGAGGAGTGGATTCGGCGGTCGCTGCGGCGCGCGCGGTCGACGCCGGGCACGACGTCGTCGGTGTGCACCTGGCTCTGTCAGCCAAACCGGGAACACTGCGGACCGGCTCGCGCGGCTGCTGCACGATCGAAGACTCGCACGATGCCCGGCGGGCCGCGGACATCCTTGGCATTCCCTTCTATATCTGGGATTTCGCCGAGCGATTCACCGAAGAGGTCGTCGAGACCTTCGTCGGCGAGTACGCCGCCGGACGTACCCCCAATCCGTGTGTCACCTGCAATGAGAAGATCAAGTTCGAAGCCCTTCTCGAGAAGGCGATGGCGCTCGGATTCGACGCGGTCGCGACCGGCCATTACGCGCGCCTCTCCGTCGAGGACGGCGTGCCGGAGTTGCGTCGTAGTGCGGACAGCGGCAAGGACCAGTCATACGTGCTCGCCTCGCTGACCGCAGAGCAGCTCAGCCACGCCATGTTCCCTCTGGGCGGATCTTGGAAGACAGATGTGCGGGCCGAGGCCGAACGACGAGGTCTCTCCGTTGCCAACAAGCCGGACAGCCATGACATCTGCTTCATCCCGGACGGCGACACCAAGAAGTTCCTGGAGAATCGGCTCGGGCAGCGTCCCGGCGAACTCGTGGACGCCGAGACGGGTGCGGTCCTCGGCCAGCACACCGGCGTGCACGGATTCACGGTCGGCCAGCGCAAGGGGCTAGGAATCGACGCTCCGGCGCCGGACGGCCGGCCTCGGTATGTCCTGTCGCTGGAACCGGTGTCCGGGTCTGTGAAGGTCGGGTCCGTGGCTGGGCTCGGCGTCAAGGTGATCGAGGCTGATCGCGCGATCTGGCCTAGCGGTCGGCCGCTGACCGAACCTACCGAGTGCGTGATCCAGGTGCGAGCCCACGGAGGCATCGTGGACGCAGTTGCCGACGTGGATGCCGACACCATGACTGTGCACTTGCGTGAGCCGCTGAGGGGAGTGGCCCCCGGCCAGGTCGTCGTTCTCTACCGCCCTGACCCCGAAGACGGGGACGTCGTCTTGGGCAGCGCGAAGATCTCCGGCACACGCTGACCGTCGGTCACTTCACTGGTCTCTTCCAGAATCGGTGCGCGCGTTGGCGGAGGGGATGCACTGATGGTGCCGTCGTCGAATGCACCTGTCCGGCCGGAGTCGTCACGTTCACGGTGCCGTCCGAGGTGACTTCGAAGTCCCAGCCGGGCTGCCCCTTCAGCCTGCGGTGCCGCGCGCAGTACGTGACCGGCTGGTCGGCGGCTCCTTCGCCTGCGCCCTTTGTGCGAGTCCCTTCGACCCCGCAACTCTGCGCGGGGCGAGTGCATCCGGGTTGGCGGCACTCCTGGTCGCGGATCCGGATGAACTCGTCTCGCTGGACCGGGTAGCGGGTCGGAGACAGTTCGGTCGCCTGACCCGTTCGTGGATCGGTGAGAACGCGGCGCAGCGTCGTGTCGGCGCCGCTGATGATGTGGCGCGCCACCGCGGCCGCGATAGGCCCGCGGCCGGCCAGCGTTGCCGGAGACTGGCCGAGACCGAGGTAGGTGGCCAGGTCGATGTGCAGGAAGACTTCCGTGCGCGCGCCCGGACCGCCGGTGCCGCTGAGGAGCAGATCGATGGCGACGTCTGCTCGGAGCTGATCCAGTGTTCGAGGCTCGTCCGCAGTTTTCAACGCGCGGGCGGCCTGGTCGACGCGGGCGTAGGCGGCGGTTGCCTTCTCGGTTGGTGCGTTGTTGATCAACATGTTGCTTACACCAGTGTCCTGGTGGTGCACGATGAACCGCCGCTCGACGAGCTTCCGCTCGGTCCGGAGCGCCGCTCCCTCGGGATCGATTGCCGCCGCCGCGTAGGCCGCGGCCCGGCGTACTTGGGTCGCGTTGCGTCCCGGGACCCGGTCCTCGAGCGTCGCGTCGACGACGCGTACGTGATCGCCTGAGAGCCATGACGTCGCATCAGTGACCTTCATGGCGCGATAGAGGTCGAGCTGGCCGTCGTCCATCAGGTTGAGCATGCGGGGGAGACGGGCTATCAACGCATTGGCCGCGGATACGATGGCGCTGGCGCGGTGTTCCGTTATGGACAAGGCCAACGCGACTTCCGCCGACGCGCTGGGCGCCCGTCTCCGACGCACGCTCAAGTCTGCAATCGCTCTCAGTTGTAGCGCTTGCAGCTTCGAGATCTCCGCGTCGGTATCGCGGATCAGTGCGACGACCTGGTCGTCTTTCATGTCCTGCAACGAATTCGGGTCGGCGCGGAAAGACTGCAGGCTCGCCGGAAGGTTGCCGGTGGTCGCCGGAGAGACGAGCTGGTGGACTGGCTGTGAAGACGTCATGGCTTCGACCGTACGGCGACGAACGATGAAAGTCATCGAAAGGGCGCGAACGGTCCTTTCGTGCCCTTCCCTTGACTAATCGCAATCAATTCGGGATCGTGGCGCATGCATGGAGGTCCGTGTCGATCACTCGAAAGGATTACTGTCCAAGGTGGACACCTGAAGATTTTTCGCCTGTCATGAGCGTTGCTGCTCAGAGCTTGAGTTTGAATCCGGTGTGGCTGGGGGCAAACCCGAGGCGCTCGTAGAACCGGTGTGCATCTGTTCTGGAAACGTCCGACGTGAGCTGCACGAGTGCGCACCCACGCTGCCGTGACTCGTTGATCGCCCAGCGGATGAGGTTGGCACCCAGCCCCGACCCGCGGTGGTCGGCGCGGATCCGCACGGCTTCGATCTGACCACGAAGTGCGCCGCGCCTGGCCAGACCGGGAATGATCGTCAGCTGCAAGGTGCCGACCGGCTCGTTGTCGGACACGACGACCACCAGAAGCTGATTCGGATCGGCATCGATGTGGTCGAAGGCACCCAGGTACGGCTCAAGGTCACGAGGATCGTCCCGGGTGGCGCTGAGCTGGTCGTCCGCCAGCATGCGCACGATCGCGCCGACGTCGTCACGCTGTGCCTTGCGGATGGTGTAGTTGGTCACGGCGTCAGTATCACAGGACTCGGGTGAATCCTTGATAGCTGTACTCGAATCCGAAGCGTGCGTAGAAGTCTCGCAGGTCGCCGCGGTTGAGGCCGGAATCCAGGTGAACGCGGGTGCATCCGCGTCGGCGGGCTTCGTCGATGCCCCAGGTCAGGAGGGCGCTTGTCACGCCCCGCCGGGCGGCGCGGACGCCGTCGAGCAGGCCGCGAGGCGCGCCTTCCCAAGCAAGACCTCGCAGCACCGTCAGCTGTGCGGTGCCGGCAACACCGTTGTCGTCCTCCGCCACGACCAGCGTGACATGCGGGTCCTTCGTGAGCTCTCGGAGCGCGGCTGCCAGCGGTTGGCCCGGTGCGCCGAACAGACGCACGAGCGCCTCGATGTCCGTGGCCCGGGCGCGTCTGATGACATCCATTCAAGCCAGTATGCAGGAGGTCGACCAATGGACATAACTGCTACGAGTCAGCTACTCGCAGTGGTGGTTGTCCTCTGTCAGGGCAGCGTATAACGCCGAATGCCGTCGACGATCTGGTTGCTCAGCTTGCCTTGCGACACCAGAAGGTCGAGGTGGGCCGCGGTTTCCAGTACTGCAAGCATCTGGTTGAACGAGTCCATTTCAGACAGTTTGCGGTTGCGGCGAGTCCAGCCGATCCGGTGCGCCGCTTCGTACGCGCTGGTCGCGCCGGCCGCGATCTGCGCACCTATCGTCTCGAGGCGCTCCCGGTGGTGCTCCAGCAGCTCGTCGACGCGCGTGTGCACGCTTTCCGACACCGGTCCGTGCGCGGGAAGCATGCGGCGGTCCGGCATCGCGCGGACGAGGCGAAGCGAGTCGATGAAGTCGTTGAGCGGCAACTCGGCCGGCACGGGCTGGAACCCGATCGAGGGCGTGATGTGGGGCAGTACGTGGTCACCGGAGAACAACAAGCCGGCGGTGTCGTCGACGAAGACGACGTGTCCGGCCGTGTGTCCCGGAGTGGCGACGACGTCGAACTCGCGGCCGGGCAGAATCGGGCGCGGGCCGGGTGTCAGCCATTCGTCGGGCGCTTCCCAGAGGTCAGCTTCGGTGTGCCGCCGGTCCGTGCCGAATTCTCGAGCCAGCGCTTCCACGACTTCGCCCGCTCCGGCCTGGAACAGGAGGTCGACCTGGGCCTCCATCGGCAGCCGGTCGGGATTGCCCGATGCCTTGAGGGAGGGCTCCTCGTCTTGGCCTAGGGCGATCTTCAAGCCGAATTCACGTCGAAGGACCACGGCTTGCGAATAGTGGTCGCGATGCACGTGGGTGACCAGGAACTCGCTGACGTCGGCGAGTTCGGCGCCGATCCCGCCGAGGGCGGCCGCAAGCTGTTGACGGGCGACGGTCAGTGCCCAGCCCGAGTCGACCAGGACCAGCTTCTTGCCGTCGGTGACGGCGTAGACGTTGACCGCGCGCAGGGCGTCGTTGGGCAGAGGCAACGGGATCCGGTACACGCCGTCCGAGACCGCGTAGATGCCGGGCTCGGTCCAGTTCCTGTCGGTGCTTTCCGGCAACGGTTCCACGACGACCTCCGTCCCGGCGAGACTGCGGTGTCCCAGCCTTTCTTCACCCTGAGCCGTGCCGGGCCCGCTGTCCACCTGGCGGCACTGAGACGCCGGTCACTCGATCAGTCGGTGTCCTGCTTCAGGGCGGTGTCGATCGTCAGGGCCGCAGCGACCACCATGCTGGCGAGGGGGTCCGTCAGCGGATTCGGGATCTCCACGACGTAGTTGTCTGCCGTGGTGAAGGCGGCTTTGACGAAACCGCCCCAGGTCTTGGTCACGCGGGCGACCTCGGCGCCGGCGTGGTCGCGGATCGAGAAGTTCCAAGCACGCCAGTTCTCGGCGAAGATGCCGCCGACCGAGCGGCCGTCGACGATGAAGCCGAACCTGATCTTGCCGAAGACGTTCTCCTGGACGATCTCGCCGATCGGGGTCTCGTCGGCCCTGGTGACCAGGAACCGCGACTTGAACACCTTCGCCGGCCGGGTCACCTTGAGCACGGTGCTGTGGTTGGCGTCGCGGACCTCGAACTTGTGGGTCAGGTACTGGTCGTACTTGGTCAGGAGCCGGATCGCCTTCTTGAGCGTGCTCTGGCCCACCTCCACGACCCCGCCGAGCCGGTTGCCGTTCTGGTCGAAGACGCCGAACTCGTTGGCCATCTCGATCAGCTTCGCGCGCTGGTTGACCACCAGGACCGGCTCGGTGAACAGAGTGCCACCGCCGCTGCGGGCGCCGCCTCGGCCGCGTGTTGCGCGGCTGACCTGGTTCTGGATGCGGGCCGGATCGTGGGCGCGTTCGATGTCCAGCTCGATCGGCACGGAATCGCTCGGCGGCGGCGCCTGGTAGGCAGGCCGGGTGTCGGCGGTCCATGCCCGGCCATCCCACCAACGATGCAGACGGGGGTCCCGCGCGTCGGGATACCAGCCCGGCTGCGGTGGCGAACTCGTCATGGCCGGTCAGCCTATCCGGGCCGACCCGCTCATGGTGCTGCTCAACGGATATGCGGTGAATGTCCGCATCCCGGCGGCCCGGTACGCCGGCCCGGTCGGCGTCGACGGTGGGTGGTCGACCAGAATCGGTGGTCGTGAGCGAGCGAATCTGGCCCGTCGGGGCCGCGACGGCGATCGGCTCGATGCCGGGCAAGGACCCCGCCGAGGCCGCGGCGGTCGTGTTCGGCGAGCTATCCGACTTCCCGCATCTGCCCGAACTGCCGGCCCGTGGCGTCGGGGCGGACATGCTCGGCCGGACCGCCGCCCTGCTCGTCGACCTGGCCGTCGACGTCGTGCCGAGCGGTTACCGCGTCGCCGCCCGGCCCGGGCATGAGCACCGCCGGGCCGTTGACCTGCTTCGCTGGGATCTCGACGCCGTGCAGGAGGCGCGCGAGAAGGCCGGGGTCACGCCGCCGGTTTTCAAGATCCAGGTGGCCGGGCCGTGGACGCTCGGCGCCGGGATCGAGCTTCCGCGGGGCCATCGGGTGCTCACCGACCACGGCGCCCTGCGCGACTTCACGTCGTCCCTGTTGGACGGCCTCACCGAACACGTTGCCGAAGTGCAGTCCAGGACCGGGGCGCCGGTCGTCGTCCAGATCGACGAGCCGTCGCTGCCTGCCGTGCTGGCCGGTGGCCTGTCGACGCCGTCCGGGTACGGGACCGTCCCGGCCGTTCCGGCGCCCGAGGCCCGCCAGCTGCTGGCCACCGTGATCGACGGCGTCCGGCGGATCACCGGCCAGGCGGTGATCCTGCACTGCTGCGCCGCGAAACCGCCCCTGGGCCTGCTGCGCGAGGCGGGGGCCGACGCGCTGGCTTTCGACCTGGCCGCGCTCGACGGGGCCTCCGCTGCGTTCCTTGACGAGATCGGCGAGGTGTGGGACGGCGGCGCCACGCTGTTCTTCGGCGCGGTTCCGGCGACGCCTCCCGCGGTGTCGCCGAGCCTGAAGGACGTCGGTGAGCCCGCCTTCAGGCTGGCCAGCCGGCTTGGCTTCAACCGCAGCGTCCTCGTCGAACGGGCAGTGCCGACACCTGCCTGCGGCCTCGCCGGCGCGACGCCGGAGTGGATGCGCCGGGCCCTCTCCCTGACGCGGGATCTCGGCAAAGCCTTCGTCGAGCCGCCTGAAGGCTGGTGACGGAAATCCGGCAACTCGCCGACGTCCGTCGTGGCCGGCAAGTAGCGTGTCGGGGAAGCCGACCGAACGAGGACCACCCGTAACCATGCGCCTGTTCCGCCGCAAGAACGCCGCCGCCGATCCGCCTGATCCGCGTACCGCGTGGCCCGAGCAGCCCGTGCCGGAGGACCCGTCGGCGGCCGCCGAGACGTTCTGGCACGGCTGGTTCGAGCTGCTGCCGATGGTCAGCGCGGCCTTGGGTGAGGGCGAGCCGCACCGGGTCGAGCACGAGCTCTGCCAGCTGGTCGAGGCGCTCCACCCGCGGCTGCACTTCTCGCTCGAGCGTGGTCGCCGAGCGATCTACGCCCTGGTCGTGACCGGTCAGGAGGATCCGGCCGTGCGGCCGTTCACCGACGCGTGGCGCGCCGCCGCGCCGCCGGACGACGCGATCTGGGAGTACCACGACTCGGTTCCGCCCGTGCCCGACCCGACCGAGGTCACGGTGAACCTCGGGGAACGCCGGATCGCGCTGGCCGATGTGCGGGTCGTCGCGCAGGTGGACGACGAGGAGCAGGTCGTCGACGTCGCCGTCTTCCACCCCGGGTTTGGGGACCTCGACGAAGCCACCCGGCAGACCATGACCTTCCTACCCCTCGATGCCACATTGGGTGAACGGCTGGCCGCCGAACGGTTACGCCGCGTCGAGACCGCGGCGGCCGAGCCGGCCGGGGCGATCACCCTTCTGGAGTTCCGTGAACTGGTGCGCGGGCTGGGCGGCGACCAGGCCGAAAATGTCGGTACCGCCGACTAGGGTTACCACCCGTGAGCAGCACCGAACTTCCCCCGGACCAGAGCGCGGCGGCCGCCGAGGACGTGACCGACGTCCCGGCCGACGTGCGTGAGCGGCACGGCGCCCTCGCCGAGGAACTGCGCAACCACCAGTTCCGCTACTACGTCCTGGACTCGCCGATCATCTCCGACGGGCAGTTCGACGAGCTGCTCAGCGAACTGCAGCAGCTCGAGGACCAATACCCCGGGCTGGTCACGCCCGATTCGCCGACGCAGCGGGTCGGGGGCACGTTCTCGACCGAGTTCACCGCGTACGACCACCTCGAGCGCATGCTCAGCCTGGACAACGTGTTCGACCCCGACGAGTTCCTGGCCTGGGTGGAGCGCGTCGAGAAGGAGGTCGGGCAGACCGAGTTCCTGGCCGAACTGAAGATCGACGGCCTGGCGATCAACCTGTTGTACGAAAAGGGCCACCTCACCCGGGCGCTCACCCGCGGTGACGGCCGGACGGGCGAGGACGTCACGCTCAACGTCCGCACGCTCGAGCAGGTCCCGGAGACGCTGACCGGGACCGACGAGTTCCCGGTGCCCGCTCTGGTCGAGGTGCGCGGCGAGGTCTTCTTCCGCGTCGAGGACTTCCTCGAGCTGAATGCGAAGATGGTCGAAGCAGGGAAGCCGCCGTACGCGAACCCGCGCAACACCGCGGCCGGCTCGCTGCGGCAAAAAGACCCGAAAATCACCCGCGAGCGGCGGCTGCGGCTGATTTGCCACGGATTGGGCAAACGCGACGGCTTCGAGCCGCAACGCCAGTCGGAGGCGTACGACGCGCTGGCGGCGTGGGGTCTGCCGGTGTCGCCGCACAGCAAGGTCCTGACGTCGGCGGACGAACTCACCGCGCACATCACCTACTGGGGTGAACACCGGCACGACGCCGAGCACGAGATCGACGGCGTGGTCATCAAGGTCGACCGGGTCGCGCTGCAACGGCGGCTCGGCACGACGTCGCGCGCGCCGCGGTGGGCGATCGCGTACAAGTACCCGCCCGAAGAAGCCATCACGACGCTGCTGGACATCCAGGTCAACGTCGGGCGGACCGGGCGGGTGACGCCGTTCGCCATCACCGAACCGGTCAAGGTCGCGGGGTCGACCGTCGCGCGGGCGACCCTGCACAACCAGGAAGAGGTCAAGCGCAAGGGCGTGCTGATCGGCGACCGGATCGTCATCCGGAAGGCCGGTGACGTCATCCCCGAGGTGCTCGGGCCGGTGGTGGACGCGCGGACCGGTGACGAGCGCGAGTTCGTCATGCCCACCCACTGCCCGGCCTGTGGTACCGAACTCGCCTATCAGAAAGAAGGCGACAAGGACATCCGGTGCCCGAACAGCCGGTTCTGCCCCGCGCAGCTGCGGGAGCGGCTGTTCAGCCTCGCCGGACGGGGCGCCTTCGACATCGAGGTCCTCGGATACGAGGCGGCGGCCGCCCTGCTCGACGCGCGGGTGATCGCCGACGAGGGCGACGTCTTCGACCTGAACGAGGACAGCCTCGCCGAGGTCGAACTGTTCCGGACCAAGGCCGGCGAGTTGTCGGCGAACGCGCGAAAGCTGCTCGCCAACCTGGACGTGGCGAAGGACCGGCCGCTGTGGAAGGTGCTGGTCGCTTTGTCGATCCGGCACGTCGGGCCGACCGCGGCGCAGGCGCTGGCGCGGGAGTTCGGCTCGGTCGAGCGCATCGAGCAGGCGACCGAGGAAGAGCTTGCGGACGTCGACGGCGTCGGTCCGACCATCGCCCGCGCGACTCAGGAGTGGTTCGAGGTCGGCTGGCACCGGGAGATCGTCGAAAAGTGGCGACGCGCCGGCGTGCGGATGGAGGAGGAGCGCGACGACTCGATCCCGCGCAACCTCGAAGGCCTGTCGATCGTGGTGACGGGCTCGCTCGACGGCTTCTCCCGCGACGAGGCCAAGGAGGTCATCATGGCCCGCGGCGGGAAGGCTGCCGGGTCGGTCTCGAAGAAGACCGCGTTCGTCGTCGTCGGGGATTCGCCTGGTTCGAAATACGACAAGGCCGTTCAGCTGAAGGTGCCGGTGCTCGACGAAGGCGGCTTCCGCGTCCTGCTGGAGCAGGGGCCCGAGGCGGCGCAGGAGGTGGCGCTGCCGGCCGGTGACGAGACCGCCGAGGGAGAAATCGGGGGAGACTGATGGGTGACGTCGAGATCCGGCCGCCGCGGCCCGAGGAGTACGCCGCGGCGGGCGAGGTCACGGTGCTGGCGTACGAATCCGATGGTCACCTGGCCGACGACGTCGGCTACGACGCGATTCTGCGTGACGTCGCTCGGCGGGTCGAGGCGGCCGAGGTCCTCGTTGCCGTGGACCGGGTGGGCGACGTGGTCGGCACGGTGACCATCGTGCAGCCGGGGTCCGAATACGCCGAGATCTCGCGTCCGGGGGAGCTGGAGTTCCGGATGCTGGCGGTGGCGCCGTCGGCGCGTGGTCGCGGTGTCGGCGACGCCCTGGTCGGGGCCGTGTTCGACCGCGCTCGCGCGCTCGGGCTCCGCAAGGTGGTGCTGAGCAGCCTCGACCGGATGCACAGCGCGCACCGGCTTTACGAGCGGCTGGGATTTGCGCGGCTGGCCGAGCGGGACTGGCGGCCGTTTCCGCACGTCACGCTGATCGCCTACCAGATCGACGTCTGACCTGGGGTTGGACGGAAAAGGGACGAGCCGTGTGGGGCTCGTCCCTTTTCCGACGACGACTGCCGGTCGCGTCAGCCGTCGAGGACGACCGCGACGATGCCGGCGAGGTGGGCGAGCCGGGCGACCTCGGCGGCGCGGAAGTTCGGGCCTCCAGGGCGGGCGACCAGCAGGGCCTTGCCCGGTTTGCCGAGCGGCGTTGCCGCCAGCTCGGTACCGAGCTCCTTCCACGTCTCCGGGATCCACGCTTCTTCGCTGTCGAGGACCGTCGCGCGCTCGAGAGGCAGCCACGGCAGGTCCGTGATCGGGGTCTCCGGGGCCGCGCTCGACGAGGCCAGGCGGACCGCGCCGGTCTCCGAATATTCGACGATCATCGCCCAGCCCGCGCGCACGATGCGGGGGACGCCCTCGGCGAGGATGTCGAGGCCGGACTTCGGTTGCGCCGCGATCTCTTCGACCAGCTCGAGCTCGCGGTGCGTGTCCAGGACACCCGCGTAGGGACGGACCGCGTCCACTTCGACGCCTTCGACGCTCTCCGCGGCCGTGATCAGCGCGTCGGGCAAGCGGCCCGACGGGAGCTCGACCACCAGGTCGTCGACGGCGACTCCGCTGCCGCGCTCGACGACGTCCACGCTGAGGATGTCGGCGCCTACCGTGCCGAGTGCCGTGGCGACTGCGCCGAGGGTCCCCGGGCTGTCCGGGAGGAGGACCCGGATCAGGAACGACACCACGCGCCCCTCTCACCTCTGGCGTCCCAGCCTTGCCGTGGGACGCTCGATGCCGGTCGCCGATTGTGACAGACCCATCCGGCTCACGGGGCCTGCTGTCCGCCGGGCGGGATGTGAGCGTCGCCGGGCGGCAGCCTGCCTGCGCCGGGCGTAACCCAGTCGAGTCCGCCCGCGCCGCCACCATAGACTTGCAGCTTCCGAGACAACCCGCACAGCACAACCCGGGAGTCACCCGCGTGCCCAACATTTCCCGAGACGAGGTCGCGCACCTCGCGAAGCTGGCCAGGCTGGCCGTGACCGACGACGAACTCGACGTCTTCGCCGGCCAGCTCGACCAGATCCTGGACTCGGTGGCCAAGGTGAGCGAGGTCGCCGCCGACGACGTGCCGCCGACGTCGCACGCCGTGCCGCTGACGAACGTCTTCCGACAGGACGTCGTCGTCCCCGGGCTCTCGCAGCAGCAGGCGCTGGCCGGTGCGCCGGCCACCGAAGAAGGCCGTTTCCGGGTGCCGCGGATCCTGGGGGAAGAGCAGTGACCGAGCTCATCAAGCTGACCGCCGCGGAGCTGGCGGGCAAGATCCACGCGCGTGAGGTGTCCGCGGTCGAGGTCGCGCAGGCCCACCTGGACCGGATCGCCGAGGTCGACGACCACATCCACGCGTTCCTGCACGTCGACACCGAGGGCGCGCTGGCCGCGGCCAAGAAGGTCGACGAAGGGCTCGCCGAGGGCAACGCGCCCGCGTCGCCGCTGGCCGGCGTGCCGCTCGCGCTGAAGGACGTCCTCACCACCGAGGGTGTGCCGACGACCTGTGGTTCGAAAACGCTCGAAGGCTGGATCCCGCCGTACGACGCGACCGTGACGCGCAAGCTGCGCGAGGCCGGTGTCGTGATTCTCGGCAAGACGAACATGGACGAGTTCGCCATGGGGTCGTCGACCGAGAACTCCGCGTACGGCCCGACGCACAACCCGTGGGACCACGCCCGCATCCCGGGCGGGTCGGGCGGTGGCTCGTCGGCGTCGATCGCGGCCTTCGAGGCGGCGCTGGCCATCGGCACCGACACGGGCGGCTCGATCCGGCAGCCCGGGTCCGTCACCGGGACCGTCGGGGTCAAGCCCACCTATGGTGGCGTGTCGCGCTACGGCCTGGTCGCTTTTTCGTCGTCGCTCGACCAGGCCGGCCCGTGTGCCCGGACGGTGCTCGACGCTGCGCTGCTGCACGAGGTCATCGCCGGGTACGACCCGCGGGACTCGACGTCCATCGACGCACCGGTGCCGCCGGTCGTCGCCGCTGCGCGCCAGGGTGCGAACGGTGACCTGAAGGGCGTCAAGGTCGGCGTCGTGAAGGAGTTCGGCGGCGACGGCTACCAGCCGGGGGTCGAGCGGTCGTTCCAGGCCGCGGTCGAGCAGCTGCGGGCGCTCGGGGCTGAGGTCGTCGAGGTCTCTTGTCCGAATTTCGTCTACGCGCTGCCCGCGTACTACCTGATCGCGCCGAGCGAGTGCTCGTCGAACCTCGCGCGGTTCGACGCCATGCGCTACGGCCTGCGCGTCGCCGACGACGGCACGCACAGCGCGGAAGAGGTCATGTCGCTGACTCGCGAGAAGGGCTTCGGCGCCGAGGTCAAGCGGCGGATCATGCTGGGCACCTACGCGTTGTCGTCCGGCTACTACGACGCCTACTACGGCTCCGCGCAGAAGGTGCGCACGCTGATCACGCGTGACTTCGACGCCGCCTTCGAGAAGGTCGATGTCCTCGTTTCGCCCACGACGCCGACCACGGCGTTCAAGATCGGCGAGCGCGTGGACGACCCGATGGCGATGTACCTCGCCGACCTGTGCACGATCCCGTCGAACCTCGCCGGCAACGCCGCCATGAGCGTGCCGAGCGGGCTGTCCGACGAGGACGGCCTGCCGGTCGGGCTGCAGATCATGGCCCCGGCGCTCGCCGACGACCGGCTCTACCGGGTCGGCGCCGCCTACGAGGCCGCCCGCGACGCCGCCGCCGGCGGGGCCCTCATCCACAAGGTCCCGGAGCTGGGAGGAACGAAGTGACTGCCGTGGCCGAGTTGATGGACTACGCCGACGTCATCGAACGCTTCAACCCCGTCCTCGGGCTCGAAGTGCACGTCGAGCTGAACACGAACACGAAGATGTTCTGCGGCTGCCCGAACGAGTTCGGGGGCGAGCCGAACACGAAGGTCTGCCCGACGTGCCTCGGTCTGCCCGGCGCGCTGCCGGCGGTGAACGGCAAGGCCGTCGAGGGCGCGATCCGGATCGGTCTCGCGCTGAACTGCGAGATCGCCGAGTGGTGCCGGTTCGCCCGGAAGAACTACTTCTACCCGGACATGCCGAAGAACTTCCAGACCTCGCAGTACGACGAGCCGATCGCCTTCAACGGCTACCTCGACGTCACGCTCGACGACGGTGAGGTCGTGCGCGTGGAGATCGAGCGCGCGCACATGGAGGAGGACACCGGCAAGTCGCTGCACGTCGGCGGCGCCACCGGGCGGATCCACGGTGCCGAGCACTCGCTGCTCGACTACAACCGGGCCGGCGTGCCGTTGATCGAAATCGTGACAAAGCCGATCGAAGGCACCGGGGAGCGGGCGCCCGAGGTCGCGCGGGCGTACGTGAGCGCGCTGCGGGACCTGCTTCGCGCCCTCGACGTGTCCGACGTCCGGATGGACCAGGGGTCGCTGCGGTGCGACGCGAACGTTTCGCTCATGGCGAAGGACGCGACCGAGTTCGGCACCCGCACCGAGACGAAGAACGTCAACTCGCTGCGCAGTGTCGAGCGCGCTGTCCGCTACGAGATGACGCGGCAGGCGGCGATCCTTGCCGAGGGCGGCTCGATCAAGCAGGAGACGCGGCACTTCCAGGAGGCCGACGGCACCACGTCGGCAGGCCGGACGAAGGAGACCGCCGAGGACTACCGGTACTTCCCGGAGCCCGACCTGGTCCCGATCGCGCCGTCGCGCGAGTGGGTCGAACAGCTGCGCGGGACGCTGCCGGAGATGCCTTCGGAGCGGCGGAAGCGGATCCAGCACGAGTGGTCGCTTTCCGACGAAGCCCTGCGTGACCTGCTGAACGTCGGTGCCGTCGACCTCGTCGCGGCCACCGTCGAGGCCGGCGCCACGCCGGACGAGGCGCGCGGCTGGTGGGTCAACACCCTCGCCCAGGAGGCGAACACGCGCGAGGTCGAGCTGACCGACCTGGCGATAACGCCGAAGCAGGTGGCCGAGGTCATTGGGCTCGTGTCGTCCGGTGAGCTGACGAACAAGCTCGCCAAGGAGGTCGTCCAGGGTGTGCTCGCGGGTGAGGGCGAGCCGCGGGAGGTCGTCGAGAAGCGGGGGCTGAAGGTCGTCTCGGACGACTCGGCGCTGCTCGCGGCGATCGACGAAGCCCTGGCGGGCCAGCCCGACGTCGCGGACAAGATCCGTGGCGGGAAGGTCGCCGCGGCGGGGGCGATCGTCGGTGCGGTCATGAAGGCGACCAAGGGGCAGGCCGATGCCAAGCGGGTTCGTGAGCTGATCATCGAGCGCGTCGGTTCTTGACCTTTTCGATGACACAGCCGATCTCCGTCAAAAGCGTCACCTGGCGCGAGTGGCTCGGCCTGGCGGCCGGGCTGCTCGCGCTGGGGTCGACGTTCCTGCCGTGGACGACCCTCAGCGCCGACAAGCCGGACATCGAGGGCATCCTCGCGCAGCTGCCGCACGGTGATGTCGTCCGCAACGCGTGGGACTCGAGCTTCTTCGCCTGGTGCCCGCCGCTGCCGTTGCTGCTGGCTGGTCTGGTCGTGGTCGTTTTCGGGCGGATCCGGAACCTGCGGGTCAGCGGCCTGCCGCACCTGTGGCTGGTGGTCGCCGCCGCGGCGCTGCTGCTGATGGCGATCGGCTGGGTCACCCTCGACTGGGAGTTCGACGCCGACCAGCGCGGCATCTTCGACGCCGCCGGAATCACCATCGGCGCCGGCCTTGGGCGGTACCTCGGACTGCTCGCCGGGCTAAGTTCCGTCGTGATCGCTTTCCTGGACGTGCGAGCTATGCGCGCGGAAAGCCGGCAGCCGCGGAAGGCTCGCAGTCAAAGCCGTTAAGCCTTCGCTCGCGGGACTGCTTTGCGAGTTCGGCAGGGTTCTTAACGTTCGGTGAATTTCTGACCTCGGTATCGCGGTCGTCCGTCTGGCTGATCGCGGTCGCTGACGACGTTGTCATCCGCGGTCGGCGTTGCATGAGAAAGCGCTTTCTGAAACGGTCGGAGAGGTGCGGCCCAGCCAGGACAAGGTCGCTTGGTCCGTCGGCGTCACGGGCGGTGTGGAGCGGCGCAGGCTGGGCGCCAGGAACCGAGGAAGGAGACCCCGTTGGCTCAGGGAAAGCGCTTACGGGTCGCCGTCGTCGGGGACCGGGGCCATCGCGGACATCTACCGCTACCGGATCGTCGTCGCCGACGGCGCCTGGGACCGCGACCGGGTGATCCGCTCTTTAGACGGGCACGGATGGTCATGACCGGATTTCCGCTACCGGGTGGCATCGGCGTCTCGCACCTGCGCGCCTACGACTGGACGGCCGAAGACGGCGTCTGCGGTGGCAGCCCGCACGTCCATTTCGCCTGCACCGAGGCCTACGTCGTCACGGGGGGACGGGGTGCCGTCCAGACGCTGAGCGTCGGCGGCTACGTCGAGACGCCGCTGGAGGCCGGGGTGATCGCGTGGTTCGCGCCCGGGACCGTGCACCGGATGGTGCAGGACGACGGCCTGCGCGTCCCGGTCCTCATGCAGAACAGCGGCCTGCCCGAGGTGGGGGACGCCGTGTTCACCTTTCCGCCCGACGTGCTCGCCGACGCGGCCGCGTACGCCGGGGCCGCGGCGTTGCCGAAAACCGACCACGCCGCGCGGCACCGTCGTGACCTGGCGGTTCGTGGGTACCTGCCTGTGCGCGACGCCCTGCGGGACGGCGATTCCGAGCCGCTGCGGACGTTCCACCGCGCGGCCGTCGCGCTCGTCGCGCCGAAGGTCGCAGAGTGGGTACCGCGCTGGCGCGCCGGGGCGCTGCAGGCCGCCGAGCTGACCGGTGCGCGCCTTGCGGCCCTCGCCGACGGCGACGGGAGCCACCTCGACCGGTCCGGCGTCCGGGTCGCGACGCCGTCGAACCCGGACGGCTACGGCACGTGCGGACGTCGCGCCGAATACGACATCCCGTGGGACGGATCCCTCGACCAGGAAGGCATGCAGTGATGAACCAGTCCAGCATCGGAGTGCTGCTCAACGGGGTGACCGGCCGGATGGGCTACCGGCAGCACCTGCTCCGGTCGGTCCTGGCGATCCGCGACCAGGGCGGCGTCGCCCTGCCGGACGGCAGCCGCGTGCAGCTCGAGCCGATCCTCGCCGGGCGCAACGCCGCCAAGCTCAAGGACCTCGCCGACCGGCACGACCTCACGGCGTGGACCACCGACGCCGGCTCCGCGCTGCAGGACGTCGACATCTACTTCGACGCGCAGCTCACGACAGCGCGCGAGCCGTCGGTGCGGGCGGCGATCGCCGCGGGCAAGCACGTCTACGCCGAGAAGCCGCTGGCCGAGTCGCTGCCGGCGGCGCTGGAGCTGGCCGCGCTCGCGCAGGACGCCGGGATCTGCCACGGGGTCGTGCACGACAAGCTGTTCCTGCCCGGGCTGCGGAAGCTGCGTCGGCTGGTCGACGGCGGGTTCTTCGGCCGGATCCTGTCGGTGCGCGGCGAGTTCGGCTACTGGGTCTTCGAGGGTGACTGGCAGGAGGCGCAGCGCCCGAGCTGGAACTACCGCGCCGAGGACGGCGGCGGGATCGTGCTCGACATGTTCTGCCACTGGAACTACGTGCTGGAGAACCTCTTCGGCCGCGTTTCGGCGGTGACGGCGAAGGCGGTGACGCACATCCCGCGCCGCTGGGACGAGCAGGGCGAGGCGTACGCGGCGACGGCGGACGACGCCGCGTACGGCATCTTCGAGCTCGAGTCGGGGGCCATCGCGCAGATCAACTCGTCGTGGTCCACGCGGGTCTTCCGCGACGAACTGGTCGAGTTCCAGGTCGACGGCACCGAAGGCAGCGCGGTCGCGGGCCTGCGGCGTTGCCGCGTGCAGCACCGGTCGGCGACGCCGAAGCCGGTGTGGAACCCGGATCTGCCGGCGACCGAGCCGTTCCGCGACCAGTGGCAGGAGGTGCCGGACAACGCCGAGTTCGACAACGGCTTCAAGGCGCAGTGGGAGGAGTTCGTGCGGGACGTGGTCGCCGGGCGGCAACACCGGTTCGACTTCTTCTCGGCCGCGCGGGGGCTGCAGCTCGCGGAGGCCGGGTTGACGTCGTCGGCGGAGGGGCGCCGGGTCGAGCTGAAGCCGCTGAGCTGACCCGCCGCCGGCCGTGCCTGGCGGGGTTGGGTACGGCGGCCGGTGTGGTCGTTGAACGGACCATGTGGCTGAGGGGGCGGGTCTGGCCCTAGTCCGGCGGGCGGTGCCCGGCGGCGCGAGCCATGCCTTGGTCGATAATCGGCGACGGGTAATCGGCCGGCGTGCGTGGTGAACCCGGACCGGCGCGCGCCGTCGTCGATTTTCGGCGACAAGGCGAAACCCGCAGGTCAGTCCTTGCCGTTGCCGCCGCCGGAGGTGGCTGGGGTGATCAGGACCACCCGGTCGTCGCTCGAGACCGGGGTGCCGCCGTCCTTGTTCACCGTGCCCGCCACCGCCAGTTGCGGGTTGATCATGCTCATGCCCGCGAGCCGGCCGTACGTCAGCGGGGGCTTGCCCGTCTTGCCGTCGAGGCTCACCGTCGGCTTGCCGCTGATCGCGCCCTCCGCGGTCACCGCGAGGTTCTGCAGGTTTCCGGCCAGGGACGTACCCACCGACAACGAGCCGTTGGCGTCGACGAAGTCCGCGCAGCCCGCGACGCCCGGTTTGTCCGGCCACGTCCACGCCGGCGTCGTCAGGGGCCGGCCGGCCTGGATCCGGTAGAGGGCGTCCTTGTCCGGCAGGCGGTCGGTGACCCAGACGCGGCTGCCGTCGGCGGAGGCGCACACGCCGCCCGGGGCGTGCAGGCCCGCCGCCACCACCAGGTTGCCGTTCGGGTTGCCCGCCGCGGCCTTGCCCGACGTGTCGATGCGCAGCACCTTCCCGGCGAGGGAACTCGGGTCGGCCGCCGCGCCCGGGTTGCCCGCGTCGCCGGTGGCGACCAGGAGCGCGCCCTTGTTGTCGGTGCCGATCGTGCCGCGGTTGCCGGACGCGCCCTTCGGGATGCCGGTCAGCACCGGCTTGGGCGGCTGGCCCTTGGCGAACCGCACGACACGGTTGTCGGTCGCCGTCGTGACGTAGGCGAACACCAGCTGGTCCTCGACGTACGACGGCGAGAGCGCGAGGCCGGTCAGGCCGCCGTCGCCGGCCGGCTGGACGTCGAGCTTCGCGAAGTCCGTCGCGTCCTTGCCGCCGGTGGCCAGCATGACGCGGCCGCTTTTGCGCTCGCCGGCCAGCGCGCTCGGCGTGGAGCCGTCGCCCGGCAGGCCGGCCACCGCGGCCACGGTGTCCAGGCAGGTCGCGATCACCGACGAATCGAAGTCCTTGCAGCCCTGCGGCGGGGGCACCGGCGCCGCCGACTGGCCCGGCCGCTGCTGCTTGCCCTCACTGCCCGAATCCGCGCCCGGGCCCTGGACCTCGGGCGGCGACTCGGGGCTCGGCACGGGGGCCGGGCTGAACGTCTGGCCCGCCGCGGTGTCGTCGAACCGCGCACATCCGGTGGGCAGCAGGACGCCGCAGGCCACGATCGCCAGCAGGGCCGAGCGGTACCGGGTGCGCATGATCCCCCAGCCTAGGGGCCGGTGCGTGAACCATGGGTGAGTCCTCCTCGATTACGTTGGGGATCATGACGCTGACCGTGCTGGTGCCCGACGACGAGGGCATGACCGTGCTCGCCGAGGTTCCGCGGGTCCTGCCCGTGCGCTACCAGTGGGGCGAGCCGGTGCCGCCCGAAGCCTCGAAAGCCGAGGTCCTGATCCCCGGCAAGCACCCGCCGGGTGACCAGCTGTGGCGCACCGTGCCGAACCTGAAGCTGATCCAGCTGTTGTCCGCCGGCGCCGAGGACTGGGTCGGCAAGGTGCCCGACGGCGTCCTCCTCTCCACCTGCCGCGGCGCGCACGGCGGGAGCACCGCTGAGTGGGTCGTCGCCGTGCTGCTGTCGCTGTACCGGCAGCTGGACGTCTTCGCCGCCGCGCAGCGCGAAGGCCGCTGGGCGCGGCAAACGACCGACACGCTGCAGGGCAAGCGCGTGCTCGTGATCGGCGCCGGCGACCTCGGGCAGCACCTGCGGCGCCGGCTGGAGCCGTTCGACGCGCGCTGCACCATGGTCGGGATGACCGCGCGGGACGGCGTGCACGGCGTGCGCGAGCTGCCTGTCCTGCTCGAGCTGCACGACGTCGTGGTGCTGATGGTGCCGCTGACGTCCCGCACCCGGGGGATGGCCGGCGCGGAGTTCCTGTCCCGGATGCGCGACGGCGCGGTGCTGGTCAACGCCTCGCGCGGCGCCGTCGTGGACACCGACGCCCTGGTCGCCGAACTGACCACGGGACGGCTGCGGGCCGCGCTCGACGTCACCGATCCGGAGCCGCCGCCCGCCGGGCACCCGCTGTGGACGGTGCCGGGGTTGCTGCTGACCCCGCACGTCGGCGGGGCCGTGCGCGGGGTCCGTGGTCGTTCTTACGCCGTGGCCGCGGCCGAGATCGCGCGGTACGCCGGCGGGGAGCTGCCGGACAACCTCGTCCACGGCGAATACTGAGCTCGCCAGGGCCGCGGCGATCCCCTAACCTGCGCGGGTGAGCAGTGGAGACGACTTTTCGCAGCAGCCCACCAGCGTCCTGTCGGGTGTCGAGGACGACCGGCCGGACGACACGCCGCGCCAGGGCGGCCTCGGCCTCGGCCTGCTGATCCTGCGGCTGGCGCTCGGCCTGACCATGGGCGCGCACGGCCTGCAGCACCTGTTCGGCCTGTTCGGCGGGCCGGGCATCGGCGGGTTCGCGCGGGTGCTGGAGACGTTCGGCTACCACAAGCAGACGACGCTGCTGTCGTGGATCACCGGCATCACCGAGGTCGGCGGCGGCGTGCTGGTGATCGTCGGGCTGTTCACCCCGCTGGCGGCGGCGGGCCTGCTGGGGGTCGCGGCCAACGCGGTGTACGCGAAGTTCCACGGCGGGTTCTTCGAGGGGCAGGGGCAGGGTTTCGAGCTGGAGCTGCTGCTCGGGGCGGCGGCGTTGAGCCTGCTGTTCACCGGGGCCGGGCCGATCTCGCTGGAGCGGAACACGCCGTGGCGGAAGCGGCCGCTGCCGTTGGGGCTGGTGGCGCTGCTGCTGGCGGCCGCCGCGGCCGTGGTGGTCATCGTTCTGACGCGGTAACCGGAGGTGTGGATAACTCGGCTCGGGCCGGCCGGAACTGTCGGTGGCCTCCGGTAACGTTGAAATCGGGGGTCCCCCTCGCGGCTGAGGGCTGGGGAACGGGCGAAAACTGCGGCTGGGAACCGGTTGGTGAGCCAGAAAAGACGCGCTGCGACTCGGATCGGTGACCGCGCGCCTTGACGGATGTCAGGTTCCTGACATACCTTGGTTGGTGTCAGGAACCTGACACCAAGACAAGGAGCGTCACCATGCCCGCCACCGGCCCCGACTTCGTCTCGCTGCAAGCGCGCGACCTCGACGCTTCGCAGGCGTTCTACGAGCAGTACCTGGGCCTCGTCCGCTCACCCGCGGGGCCTCCGCACGCTGTGGTCTTCGAGACGAAGCCGATCGCCTTTGCGCTTCGCGAGGTCATCCCTGGGACCGATCTCGCGCAGCCCGGGGCCGGTGCCGCGATCTGGCTGCACGCCACCGATGTCCAGGCCATCCACGATGCTCTCGTCGCCGACGGGCACACCATCGTCTCCGCGCCGATCGATGGCCCGTTCGGCCGGACGTTCACCTTCGCCGACCCCGACGGCTACCGGATCACGCTTCACGACCGCGGCTGATCCGCCCAGCGAAAAAGGCCGCCCCGGGGAACCGGGACGGCCTTTTTCGGCAGAAAACCTACTTGTTCACGTCGCGGACCGCGCCGGTGTCCGCCGACGTTGCCATCCGGGCGTACGCGCGCAGGGCCGCCGTCACCGGGCGCTGGCGCTCCTTCGGCTGCCACGGCCGCTCCGACGCCTCCATCTTCGACCGCCGCTCCGCCAGAACCTCGGGGGAGACCAGCAGCTCCAGGCGTCGCTCGTGGATGTCCAGGAGGATGCGGTCGCCGTTTTCGACCAGGCCGATCAGGCCGCCCGCGGCCGCCTCCGGGGAGATGTGGCCCACCGAAATGCCCGACGAGCCGCCCGAAAACCGCCCGTCGGTGATCAACGCGCACTTCTTGCCCAGGCCCGAGCCCTTGAGGAACGCCGTCGGGTGCAGCATCTCCTGCATGCCCGGGCCGCCCGCCGGACCCTCGTAGCGGATCACCAGGACCTCGCCCGGCTGGATCTCCTTCTTCAGGATCGCCGACACCGCTTCCTCCTGGCTCTCCAGGACGCGCGCCGGGCCCTCGAAGTGCCACAGGTCCTCGTCGATGCCCGCGGCCTTGATCACCGCGCCGTTCTCCGCGAGGTTTCCCCGGAGAATCGCCAGGCCGCCGTCCTTCGTATACGCGTGCTCGACGTCGCGGATGCAGCCACCCGCCGCGTCCGTGTCCAGGGACGACCAGCGGTTCTCCGTCGAGAACGCCTGCGTCGTGCGGACTCCGCCCGGCGCCGCGTGGAACAGTTCGAGAGCGACCGCAGACGGCGACGAAGCCCGGATGTCCCAGGAACCGAGCCACGAGTCCAGATCACGCGAGTGCACCGACCAGACGTCGGTGTTGAGCAGGCCGCCGCGGTAGAGCTCGCCGAGGATCGCCGGGATTCCGCCGGCCCGGTGGACGTCTTCCATGTGGTAGTCGGAGTTCGGCGCCACCTTCGACAGGCAGGGCACGCGGCGGCCGATCGCGTCGATGTCGGCGATCGTGAAGTCGACCTCGCCCTCCTGGGCCGCCGCGAGGATGTGCAGGACCGTGTTCGTCGAACCGCCCATGGCCATGTCCAGGGCCATCGCGTTCTCGAACGCCGCCTTCGACGCGATCGACCGCGGCAGCACCGATGCGTCGTCCTCCTCGTACCAGCGGCGGCACAGCTCGACGACGGTCCGGCCGGCCGCCTCGAACAGCGCGCGGCGCGCGGCGTGCGTCGCCAGCGTCGAGCCGTTGCCGGGAAGCGACAACCCGAGGGCCTCGGTGAGGCAGTTCATCGAGTTGGCGGTGAACATGCCGGAGCACGACCCGCAGGTCGGACAGGCCGAACGCTCGACGATCGAAAGGCCGTCTTCGTCGACCTCGGGGCTGGCCGACGCGGCGATCGCGGTGATCAGGTCGGTCGGGGCCTGCGCGACGCCACCGACGACGACTGCCTTGCCGGCCTCCATCGGGCCGCCCGAGACGAAGACCACCGGGATGTTCAGGCGCATCGCCGCGTTGAGCATGCCCGGGGTGATCTTGTCGCAGTTGGAGATGCACACCAGCGCGTCGGCCTGGTGCGCGTTGACCATGTACTCCACCGAGTCGGCGATGATCTCGCGCGAGGGCAGCGAGTAGAGCATGCCGGAGTGGCCCATCGCGATGCCGTCGTCGACGGCGATCGTGTGGAACTCGCGCGCGACGCCGCCGGCTTCCTTGACCGCGTCCGCGACGATCTCGCCGAGGTCCTTCAGGTGCACGTGCCCCGGCACGAACTGCGTGTAGGAGTTGGCGATCGCGATGATCGGCTTGCCGAAGTCGCTGTCGGTCATGCCCGTGGCGCGCCAGAGCGAGCGCGCGCCCGCCGCGTTGCGGCCGTGGGTGGTGGTCCGGGAACGGAGAGGCGGCACGGGAACTCCCAGGTCAAAGGGTGGCCGGCGAAACTGGTAGGACCAATTTACTCCGGTGTGGAAGCTTCCGGCGTGCCGGGCTTGATGTCCCCGGTTTCGAGGACGCCGCTCGGGTCCGCGACCAGACCTTCGCTGACCAGCGACAGCACCGGCAGGTGCCGGGTCCGGACCGTCGGCAGCGGCACCTTCGTGTCGTCCTGCAGCACCGCCTGCACGCGGGCCCGCTTCGTGATCGCCAGCCCCTTCAGCGCCGACCACGGGATGTCGCGGTGGCCGAACACCGTCCGGACCGCCAGCCCCGAGCGCGTCGCCACGGTGCGGTGGCGGACCACGAACACCGCCAGCGCGATCGGGAAGATGTAGAGCCACTGCAGGTACGGGATTTCCCCGAGCGCGATCGGCGTCACGCACACCGTCAGGAGGGCGATCGCCATGAACGACGTGCGGGGGATGCGGAAGACGGCCTTCCGGCCTTCGTCCTGCTGTTTTTCGGCCACCCGGAAATGGTGCACCGCGCCGCTCACCGGCCCGGACCCGGGTCGCGCGGGTGTGACCCACGTCCACGATGCGGACACTCCGTCCCGCAGAGTTGACACCCGCGGGGCGTTCGGTCTAGCGTCATCGCCGTGACACCGCTGACCGGCCTCGTACTTCCCAAGCGCGTCGACGCTTAGGGAAGACTTTCCGCTGCGTCGACGCGCGAACCCTCGTGCGACCTTACGGTCGGCGAGGGTTTTTTGTTGCCCAAGGGAAGAGATTCCTGGCCCCACCGCAAAAAACCGACCCGAACGAGTGACACCGAGACCCACGAGGCAGATCCGATGACCAGTGCGACGTCGCGCAGCGACGCGAAGCCCGGGCCGACGCCCGGAACGCCCGGAGCACGTCCGAAGCCGGCACCACCGGCGGGAACGCCGGTGCGCGTCACCGGCGCCCAGTCCCTCGTGCGTTCGCTCGAGGCCGTCGGCGCCGAGGTGGTCTTCGGGATTCCGGGCGGCACCATCCTGCCCGCCTACGACCCGCTGCTCGACTCGACGAAGGTCCGCCACGTCCTGGTCCGCCACGAACAGGGCGCCGGCCACGCGGCCACCGGCTACGCGCAGGCCACCGGCAAGGTCGGCGTCTGCATGGCCACCTCGGGCCCGGGCGCGACCAACCTGGTCACCCCGCTCGCCGACGCGAACATGGACTCGGTCCCGGTCGTGGCCATCACCGGGCAGCAGTCCCGGGCGCTGATCGGCACGGACGCGTTCCAGGAAGCCGACATCTGCGGCATCACCATGCCGATCACCAAGCACAACTTCCTCGTCACCGACCCCGCGGACATCCCGCGGACCATCGCCGAGGCGTTCCACCTGGCCGCGACCGGCCGCCCCGGCCCCGTCCTGGTGGACATCCCCAAGGACGTGCTGCAGGAGATGACCTCGTTCTCCTGGCCGACCGAACTGCGGCTCCCGGGTTACCGCCCGACGCTGCGCCCGCACGGCAAGCAGGTCCGCGAAGCGGCGAAGCTGATCGCGAAGTCGCGGCGCCCGGTGCTCTACGTCGGTGGCGGTGTCATCAAGGCCGAAGCGCACGAGCAGCTGAAGCAGCTCGCCGAGCTGACGAACATCCCCGTCGTCACCACGCTGATGGCGCGCGGCGCGTTCCCCGACTCGCACCCGCAGCACCTCGGCATGCCGGGCATGCACGGCACGGTCGCCGCGGTCGCCGCCATGCAGCGCGCCGACCTGCTGATCGCCCTCGGCGCCCGGTTCGACGACCGGGTCACCGGCCAGCTGTCCTCCTTCGCGCCGGACGCCGCGATCGTGCACGCCGACATCGACCCGGCCGAGATCTCCAAGAACCGCAAGGCCGACGTCCCGATCGTGGGCGACTGCAAGGAGATCATCGGCGAGCTGATCACCGCCGTGCAGACCGAGTTCGACCACGGCGGGAAGCCCGACCTCGCCGACTGGTGGACCCAGGCCGACGACTGGCGCAAGACCTACCCGGCCGGCTACGAGTGGCCCGACGACGGTTCGCTGTCGCCGCAGTACGTCATCGAGCGGATCGGCGAGATCGTCGGCCCCGACGCCGTTTACGCCGCGGGCGTCGGCCAGCACCAGATGTGGGCCGCGCAGTTCGTCAAGTACGAGAACCCGCGCACCTGGATCAACTCCGGCGGCCTCGGCACGATGGGGTACGCCGTGCCGGCCGCGATGGGCGCGCAGTTCGGCGTCCCGGGCACCCAGGTGTGGGCGATCGACGGCGACGGCTGCTTCCAGATGACCAACCAGGAGCTGGCCACCTGCGCCATCGAAGGCGCGCCGATCAAGGTCGCCGTGATCAACAACGGCAACCTCGGCATGGTCCGGCAGTGGCAAAACCTCTTCTACTCGGAGCGGTACTCCAACACCGACCTCGGCACGCACAAGCATCGCATCCCGGATTTCGTGCTGCTGGCCGAGGCGCTGGGCTGCGCGGGCCTGCGGTGCGAGACGAAGGAAGACGTCGACGCCACCATCCGCCGCGCGATGGAAATCAACGACCGCCCCGTCGTGATCGACTTCGTCGTGGGGAAGGATGCCCAGGTGTGGCCGATGGTCGCGGCCGGCACCGGCAACGACGAGATCATGGCGGTCCGGGGCATCCGGCCGCTGTTCGACGACGACGAGGTTTCGGTCGAGACGACCGAGGCCGCCGCGGAAGCCGCTGGGGAAGGTGAGCGCTGAAATGAGCGTCCACACGCTGAGTGTCCTGGTCGAGAACAAGCCCGGTGTGCTCGCGCGCGTGTCCGGCCTGTTCTCCCGCCGCGGGTTCAACATCGAGTCCCTCGCCGTCGGGCCCACGGAAAACCCCGAGGTGTCCCGCATGACGATCGTGGTCGCCGTGGAAGAGCTACCGCTCGAACAGGTGACGAAGCAGCTCAACAAGCTGGTCAACGTGATCAAGATCGTCGAGCTGGAGCAGTCGACCGCCGTGCAGCGCGAACTGCTGCTCGTGAAGGTGCGCGCCGACAACACCGTGCGCAGCCAGGTCCTCGAAACCGTCCAGCTCTTCCGGGCCAAGGTGGTGGACGTCTCTCCCGAGGCACTCACCGTCGAGGCCACCGGGACGTCCGACAAGATCGGTGCGTTGCTCCGGATGCTGGAGCCGTATGGCATCCGCGAACTCGTGCAGTCCGGCATGGTCGCGGTGGGTCGCGGCGCCCGTTCGATCACCGCCACCTCGCCGCGCTAAAAGAAGTAAGTCAGGAAAGGAAGCAGTAACCCCCATGGCAGTGGAAATCTTCTACGACGACGACGCCGACCTCTCGATCATCCAGGGGCGCAAGGTCGCTGTCATCGGCTACGGCAGCCAGGGCCACGCCCACTCGCTGAGCCTGCGCGACTCCGGCGTCGACGTCCGCATCGGCCTGCCCGAGGGGTCCAAGTCGCGGGCGAAGGCCGAGGAGCAGGGCCTGCGCGTGCTCACCCCGGCCGAGGCGTCGGCCGAGGCCGACCTGATCATGATCCTGGCGCCGGACACCAAGCAGCGCCACATCTACGAGCAGGACATCGCGCCGAACCTCAAGGACGGCGACGCCCTCTTCTTCGGGCACGGCTTCAACATCCGCTACGACCTGATCAAGCCGCCGGCGAACGTCGACGTCGCCATGGTCGCCCCGAAGGGCCCGGGCCACCTGGTCCGCCGCCAGTTCGTCGACGGCAAGGGCGTCCCGGCGCTCATCGCCGTGGAGCAGGACGCCTCCGGCAACGCCCAGGCGCTCGCGCTCTCCTACGCGGCCGCCATCGGTGGCGCCCGCGCCGGCGTCATCAAGACGACGTTCACCGAGGAGACCGAGACCGACCTCTTCGGCGAGCAGGCCGTGCTCTGCGGTGGCGCGTCCGCGCTGGTGCAGACCGGGTTCGAGGTGCTCACCGAGGCCGGCTACGCCCCGGAGATCGCCTACTTCGAGGTGCTGCACGAGCTGAAGCTGATCGTCGACCTCATGTACGAGGGCGGCATCGCGCGCCAGCGCTACTCGATCTCCGACACCGCCGAGTACGGCGACCTGACCCGCGGCCCGCGCGTCATCTCGCCGGCGGTCAAGGAAGAGATGAAGAAGATCCTCGGCGAGATCCAGGACGGCACGTTCGCGCGTGAGTGGGTCGCCGAGGACGAGGCCGGCCGGCCGAACTTCACCAAGCTCGAGGAGCAGGGCAACCAGCACCCGATCGAGGCGACCGGCAAGAAGCTGCGCGACCTGATGTCGTGGGTGGACCGGCCGATCACCGAGACCGCCTGAGTTCTGCCACCCGAAGGGGACGCCCGGTGCCGGGCGTCCCCTTCGGTGCGTTCGGTGCCCGGGTCGCTACGCTGGAGACATGAGCGATCAGCCGGTCGACGACAAGGCGCACATCCGGCACCACCTCGACTTCACCAAGGCCGAGTGGATCCGGGCCGAGCCCGAAGGCGTCACCCTCGACGACTGCGTCGAGTACGCGTTCATCGAGCACACCGACGGCGTCACCTACACGGCGATGCGGCAGTCGGCGAAGCCGGACGGCGTGATCCTCGTCTTCACGCCGTCGGAGTGGGACGCGTTCGTCAAGGGCGTCCGCGACGGCGAGTTCGACCTGCCCGAAGACCTCGCCGAAGCCTAGAGCTTCGCCGCCAGCTCGGGGATCGCGCCGAGGTCGCCGGCGATGCCCAGATGGTCGCCGTAGTCGCGGGATTCGACGACCAGGCCATCGCGGATCCGCATGGCGAAGATGTTCGCGATCCGGACCGGCTTCCCGCCGTACTCGCCCTGGTAGGCGAACTCGCCGATCAGCACCTCCGGATCGGTGCCCTGGTAGGTGACCAGGTCCGCGACGGCGAAGGCCGGGTTCAGCGCCTTGCCCGCCGCGAAGTGCGCCCGCAGCTCGTCACGGGTGCGCACCACCTCGGAGCCCGGCAGGAACGGGTGCGTGACGTGCGTTTCCTCGGCGTACAGCTTCGGCAGCTCGTCCCAGCGGCCGCCGGCGACGCCGTGCACGAGCCGCTCGAACACCGTGCCCGCGCTTTCCGGCGTGACCGGGGACAGTCCGCGCGGCGGCGCCTGCTCGTAGGCCTTGGCCAGCTGGTCGACGCCGTCGCGGATGACCGCGAGCCGCAGGTAGTCGTGGTAGTCGCGGGAATGGACGATCAGGCCGTCGCGGATGCGCAGCACCTGGATGTTGGCCGTGGAGATCGTCCGCCCGGTTTCGACCGACTCGGCGTCGTAGCCGTATTCGGCGACGATCACCTCGGGGTCCGTCGTCTCGTGGACGACGATGTTCTTGCGCTTGAGCCGCAGCGATCCGGCGAGGGCGCCGGTGAAGTGCTCGTGGATCGTCGCGCGGCCGATGGTGCGGGTGGGCCGCGGCACGGCCTGGGGGTGCTCGACGACGGCATCTTCGGCGTAGAGCGCGGAAAGGTCTGCCCACCTCCCTTCGCCGATGCCGTCGGACAGCGCGGCGAACACCTCGCGGGGTGAGTTCACGAGTTCCTCCCAGTGACAAAAACGGAGTGGTTAGTCCGTCTTCGACGATACGGACTATCCACTCCGGTTGTCTACCTGAGCAGGTCCTGCGCGGCCGGCTGCTCACCCACTTCCGCCCACTTCTCCGGGGTGCTGTGGTAAATCGCGTCCCGGGCGCCCGGATCGGCGCCGTTTTCGACGAGGGTGCGGATGACGTCGAGGTGCCCGGACTGCGCGGCCAGGTGCAGGGCCGTGACGCCTTCGCCGTGGTTCGGGCCGCCGAACGTGCCGCGGAAGTTCACGTCGGCGCCGAAGTCGAGGAGTGTGCGGACGGCCTCGAGCCTGCCCTGCGCGGCGGCCCACGTCAGTGCCGTGCCGCGGTAGACGTCGGCGTCGACCGCGGCGCCGTGCTCGACGAGGGTCTTGAGGGCGTCGACGCGGTCGTTGCGGGCGGCCCAGGCGAGGGCTTCGTTCCTGACTTCGGCGGGGTCGTCCGCCGGGTGCCAGGCCGGGAAACCGCTGTGGGGGCGGTAAAAGCCGCGGTGGGCGCCGGCGCGGCCCGACGTCAGAAGTTCGCCGATGGCGTCGGTGTCGCCGAGGCCCGCCGCGACGCGGAGGTTGCCCGGCGCGCGGCTGTGTTCCGCCAGCTTTTCGGCGGCCTCGCGGTGACCCCAGAACAGGGCGACGACCAGGGGAGTGCCGCCGTCGCCGCGGGCTGAGACGTCGACCGGTGCGCCGTGCTGCAGGAGCAGGTCGAGCAGGAGAGGCAGGTTGCTGTAGGCGGCTTGGTGCAGGGGTGTCCAGCCGTGGACGTTGCCGCGGGCCGGGTCGGCGCCGTGGTCGAGGAGGAGGCGGCTGAGCCGCTCGTCGTGCGTCGCGCCCGCCATGCCGAGCAGGTCGTTGCCGTTGGTGCCGCGGGCGTCGACGAGCCCGGGGAACTCGGCCAAGAGCGTTTCGAGCTGCCCGGGATCGCGGGCCTCGATCGCCCGGTACGCGCGGGCGAACGGCTCGCCGCTGTCCACAAGGGACTTGACGTGGTCGCGGAGTGCTTTCCAGGAACCGAAACCGTGTTCCCGGGCGACGACCGCGCGGGCGCCGTCGCGGGCGAGGGGCTGGTTCCAGCGGACGAACGGTTCCTTCGCACCGGGTGTGTCGTCCTCGGCCGAGGCGAGCAGGCCGAGCGCGCGTTCGGCGTAGTACGCGACGTCCTGGTGGTACGGGTGCTGCAGGGTTTCGCCGTGCTCGGTGACGCGCCGGACGTAGGCCTGCAGCTTCGGCCAGCTCGGGAACCCGTGGTCGCGGGCGATGCGGAACTGTGCTTCGGACAGCTTCACGGCTTCGGCGCGCGCGAGGTCCTTCGCGCGTTTGCGCAGCTGGTCCAGGCTGGGTTTTGCGGGCAGCACGCCCATGGTGCCTCCTTCCCTCGTCGCCCGTGGTCCGCCGGCACCGGGCAGGAAAGAAGGTGCGGAGCTGGTGGTGCGGTGAAGCGGGGGTGGGCTCGGCCCTTTCCGCGGACGGGACGCGGCCCGCACCGCGCCCCGCCACCCTACCCCCGAACCCGCACCTCCCGTGATTCCCGACGTAACTCACGTGATTGAAGGCGTAACTCACGTGATTGAAGGCGTAACTCGCGTGATCCAGCCTGCGGTAGGACTTGTCCGTGCGGGCCAGGACCTGGACGCAGACGTGGTCGGCGCCCGCGTCGAGGTGGGCGCGGATGCGGTCCGCCGCCGCCTGTTCGCCGGTGGTGACGATGGCGTCGACCAGGCGGTCGCTGCCGCCGTCGGCGAGGTCGGCGTCGGTGAAGCCGAGGCGACGCAGGTTTTCCTGGTGGTGCCGCGCGAGCCGGACGTACCCGTCGACGTGCTCGCGGGCCACGTCGGGAGCCAGTCGAGCAGGACCGCCTGCTCGACCGCCAGGTACTTGCCCGGGCCGAGCCGCTCGCGCGCCATCGCGGTGTGCTCCGGCGGGACGAAGTACGGGTAGGCGCGGACGGCGCCCTCCGCCGCGAGCGGGGAGCGCTGGTCGAACCGCGCGACCCCGGTGGCGACCGTGAGCCGGGACGTCGCCCCGAGCAGCAGCGCCGCCTGGGTGAACGCCTCGCGGCCGGCGTATTCGCCGAACCAGAGCGCGGCGAAGCCGAGTTCCTCCACCTCGGCGGCCGTTTCGCGGAGCTCGCCGATCGGGGCGCCGCCGAAGAACCGCCAGATCCCGACGCTCATCGGACCACCTCCGGGGCCAGCTCGACCAAGGCGTCCACAGTGGACTCGAACGTAGGTGCGGCCGGTGTCAGCAGGACGTGGTCCGCGCCGGCGTCGAGCAGTTCGCCGACGCGTTTCGCGATGGTTCCCGCGTCGCCCCACAGCACGAGGTCGTCGACGAACCGGTCGCTCGGCCCGTCGATGTCGGCGGCCGTGTAACCGAGCCGCTTCCACCCCGCCAGGTAGGCCGTCACGCGGTGCGCAAGCGATTGCGCGACCCGGTGGCGGACGGTTTCGCGGGCCTGTTCCCGGGTGCCGAGCAGCACCGTCTGCTGCGGGATCAGCAGCTTGCCCGGCCCGAGGATCTCCCGGGCGTACGGCGTGTGCGAGACCGGCTGGGCGAACGGGTGGGCGCCGTCCGCGTGGTCGCGCGACAGCGCCAGCATCTTCGGCCCGACGGCGGCCAGCACCCGCGGAAACGCGACCGGTGAAGGGTTCTCGGCCTCCGCGGCGTCCATATCGGACAGGTAGGCGCGCATCCGGTCGATCGGCCGGTAGTCCTCGCCGAGTTTCGCGGCCTGGAACGCGTGTCCGGCGCCGACGCCGAGCACGAACCGGCCCGGGTGGGCGTGGGCGAGCGTCGCGCCGCCCTTCTGCGCAGTCACCCCGCGCCGGGCCCACAGGTTCGCAATGCCGGTGCCGAGCACGACGTCCGGGACCGCGCCCAGGAGGTCGCCGAAGGCGGCGAACACCTCCCGCGTGCCGGGTCCTTCGCCGCTCCAGACCGAGCGGTAGCCCGCGTCGGCGAGCCGCCGCGTCGCCGCGCGTTCGACGTCCGGGGGCGGGGCCAGTGGTGCGCTCGGCAACCAGGCGCCGACCGCGCCGAGCCGTGCCCGGGTGTCTTCGATCAGGGTCATCCTCGAGTTCCCTCCAGTAAGCTGAGGCTGCCTCCGGTAATATACGGAGGCAGCCTCCGATTGGCTACCCGGTAGGCTCGTGAGTGCGATGACCGACGTCAAACCGATGCGCGCGGACGCCCGCCGCAACTACGAGCGCCTCCTCGAAGAGGCGCAGCGCGCCTTCGCCGAGCACGGCGTCGAGGCGTCACTGGAAGAGATCGCGCGCCGCGCCGGGGTCGGCATCGGCACGCTGTACCGGCACTTCCCGACCCGGGACGCGCTGCTCGAGACGCTCCTGCGCGCCCGGTTCGACGCGCAGGCCGAGCGGGCCCGCGAGCTGCTCACCCACCCCGAGCCGCTCAACGCGCTGCACGCGTGGCTCGCCGGGCTCGGCGACGCCACCGGCACCTTCCGCGGCCTGGTCGAGCTCACTGCCGACGCGCTGAACGACGAATCATCCCGGTTGTACGAATCGTGCCACGCGATGCGTGACGTCGGTTCCCAACTGGTGGAACGCGCGAAGCTCGCGGGCGAGCTGCGTCAGGACGTCTCGGCGCACGAGCTCCTTCTGTTGCTGCACGCGGCATCCTGGGCGGGTGGCCACCTGCCCGGCGAAGGGGGCATGCAGCGGCTCCTGGCTCTTGTTTTCGAAGGATTGCGGGCAAGTTAACACCAGGAGACGCCACGGGCCCGGCCCGCGCGTTAAACTCCGCCTCGACCGGGGCACAACGACGTGCTGTGACCGTTTGTCGACACCGAGCGTCCTGGAAATGACCAGATAGTGGGAGCCGTATCGTGAGCAAGCCCAATAAGCCCGTCGTCCTCATCGCGGAAAAGCTCGCCCCCTCCGTGCTGAGCGTCTTCGGTGACGAGGTGGAGGTCCGGCACGTCGACGGCACGGACCGGTCCGCGCTGCTCGAGGCGGTGAAGAGCGCCGACGCGCTCCTGGTCCGCTCCGCCACCCAGGTGAACGCCGAGGTCTTCGCGGCCACCACGCAGCTCAAGGTCGTCGCCCGCGCGGGCGTGGGCCTGGACAACGTCGAGGTGCCCGCCGCGACCGAGCGCGGCGTCCTGGTCGTCAACGCGCCGACGTCGAACATCGTCTCCGCCGCCGAGCACGCCGTCGCGCTGCTGCTGTCGGTCGCGCGCCGCGTCCCGGCCGCCGACCAGAGCCTCCGCGGCGGTGAGTGGAAGCGCAGCTCGTTCTCCGGCGTCGAGCTGCAGGGCAAGACCATCGGCGTGGTCGGCCTCGGCAAGATCGGCCAGCTGTTCGCCCAGCGCCTCGCCGCCTTCGACACGCACCTCATCGCCTACGACCCCTACGTCTCGGCCGCCCGCGCCGCGCAGCTCGGCATCGAGCTCGTCACCCTCGACGAGCTGCTGACCCGCGCCGACGCCATCTCCATCCATCTGCCGAAGACGCCGGAGACCAAGGGCCTCATCGACGCCGAGGCGCTGAAGAAGACCAAGCCGGGCGTCATCATCGTGAACGCCGCCCGCGGCGGGCTGATCGTCGAAGAGGACCTGGCCGACGCGCTGCGCTCGGGCCACGTCGGCGGCGCCGGCGTCGACGTCTTCGTCTCCGAGCCGACCACGTCCAGCCCCCTGTTCGAGCTGGAGAACGTCGTCGTGACGCCGCACCTGGGCGCCTCGACGGCCGAGGCGCAGGACCGCGCGGGCACCGACGTCGCGAAGTCGGTGCTGCTGGCCCTGCGCGGCGACTTCGTGCCGGACGCGGTGAACGTCTCCGGCGGCGGCGCGGTCGGCGAGCACGTCCGCCCGTACCTGTCGCTGACCCAGAAGCTCGGCCAGCTGCTGACCGCGCTCAACCCGACGTCGCCGACGTCGGTGACCGTGCAGGTCAAGGGTGAGATCTCCAGCGAGGACACCGGCGTGCTCCAGCTGGCCGCGCTGCGCGGGGTGTTCACCGGCGTGGTCGAGGACCAGGTCACCTTCGTCAACGCGCCGCAGCTGGCGGAGAAGCTGGGCGTGCAGGTCGAGCTGGAGACCGAGTCGGAGAGCCCCAAGTTCCGCAGCCTGGTCACCGTGCGCGCGGTGCACTCGGACGGCGCGGTGCTGACCGTGTCCGGTTCGGTCACCGGCCTGGACGAGGTCGAGAAGCTGGTCGAGGTCAACGGCCGCGGCTTCGACCTGCGCGCCGAGGGCACCGTGCTGCTGGTCGAGTACCCGGACCGCCCGGGCGTGATGGGCCGCGTCGGGACGCTGCTCGGCGAGGCCGGCATCAACATCGAGGCCGCGCAGATCAGCCAGACGACGGACGGTTCGGACGCGGTGATGCTGCTGCGCGTCGACCGCCACATCGACGCGCACCTGTTGGAGCCGATCGGGGCCGCGGTGGGCGCGCACACGATCCGTGCGGTGGACTTCAACTGACGTAACACTTTCGAGGGCCCCCTGCCACCCAGCAGGGGGCCTTCGTGCGCAATCACATTCACGTAACGGAGTCTTTTGCCTACCTAAGTAGGTGTTTTGGGGCATTAGGTTCCTTTCGCGAGGTCGAACCACGCGCCGTCGAGGGCACGGCGCTGTGCCGCCCTTCACCGTCGGGGGTGTTCCGGAGCGGTCGGCAGGTTCGGGTCCAGACCTCGGTAAGGGGCCGACTCATGAGCAGATCCCGCCTCCCGGCGCGCGCCACGACGGCGGCCTTCGCCGTCGTTCTGGCCGCCGCGCTCGGGGCGCCGGTGGCGAGCGCGGCGGATGCTCCGCTCGCCGAAGGCGTCGCACCGGCCAAGATCGACGACGCGAAGCTGCAGGGCAAGGTTTCGCCGCGGCTGGGGGCCGCGCAGGGCCGGGTCACCGCGTTCGTCGAGCTGGCGAAGAAACCGGCCGTCGACGCGTTCACCTCCGCGCAGCCGCAGGGCAAGGAGGCCGCCAAGCGCGCCGCCCGGGCCGCGAAGGACGACACCGCCGCCGCGGTGAACTCGGTCGTGAGCCAGCTGCGCGCGGCCGACGCCAAGCCGCAGGTCGTCACCCAGACCGCCAACGCCGTTCCCGGTGTGGTCGTCACCGCGGACGCCGCGAAGCTGCGTGAGGTCGCGAAGCGGGCGGACGTCGTCGCGGTGCGGACGGTGGTGCCGAAGACGCGCACCAACGCCAGCGCCGAGCAGCTGACCAACACGCTCGCCGCCTGGCAGCAGACCGGCAGGTTCGGCGACGGGGTCCGCGTCGGCGTCATCGACGACGGCATCGACTACACCCACGCCGACTTCGGCGGCCCCGGCACGCAGGCCGCCTACAAGAGCGTGGACAGCACCAAGCCGACCCCGCTCTTCCCGAGCGCCAAGGTCGTCGGCGGCACCGACCTCGTCGGCGACGACTACGACGCCGCGACGGCCGGCAAGACCACCCCGAAGCCGGACCCCAACCCGCTCGCCTGCGGTGAGCACGGCACGCACGTGGCCGGCACCATCGGCGGCTTCGGCGTCACCGCCGACGGCAAGACCTTCAAGGGCGACTACAAGAAGCTGGACGCCAAGAAGGTCGACGCGATGCTGATCGGCCCGGGCACCGCGCCGAAGTCGCTGCTCTACGCCATCAAGGTGTTCGGCTGCACGGGCTCGACGAACGTCACCTCGCAGGCGCTGGACTGGGCGCTCGACCCGGACGGCGACGGCGACTTCACCGACCACCTCGACATCGTCAACCTCTCGCTCGGCTCCGACTTCGGCGCGCCGGACGACCCGGACTCGCTGTTCGTGCGCAAGCTCGCCGCGAACAACGTGCTCCCGGTGATCTCCGCGGGCAACGGCGGCGACATCAACGACATCGCCGGCTCCCCGGGCAACACGCCCGAGGCGCTCACCGTCGCCAGCACGCGCGACGCCGGCATCCTGCGCGACGCCGCCGAGGTCAAGGCGCCCACCGCGGGCCAGAAGACCGGCCAGTACAGCCAGAACTTCACCGGCTACGACACCCTGGACGTGACCGCGCCGGTCGTCACGCTGTCCGCGTCGAACAGCGCGGGCTGCGCGCCGTACTCCGCCGAGGACAAGGCGAAGGCCGCGGGCAAGTTCGTCTGGCTGGAGTGGGACGACAACGACTCGACCCGCGCCTGCGGTTCGGCCGCCCGCGCGAACAACGCGCAGGCCGCCGGCGCCAAAGGCGCGCTGCTGTCGTCCACTTCGGAGCACTTCAGCGCGGGCATCGCGGGCAACGCGGCGATCCCGATGTTCCAGTTCACCGGGTCCGCCACGAAGACGCTGCGCGCGGCGCTGACCGCGGGCACGCTGCAGGTCCGGCTCTACGGCGCCGGGCGCGCCTCGATCCAGACCTACGACAAGACGATCGTGGACACCCCGAGCTCGTTCACCTCGCGCGGCACCCGCGGCCCGGCCGTCAAGCCGGACGTCGCCGCGCCCGGTGACACGATCACCTCGGCCTTCCGCGGCAGCGGCAACGGCCGGACCGTGCTCTCCGGCACGTCGATGGCCGCCCCGCACACCACGGGCATCACCGCGCTCGTCCGCCAGTCACACCCGGACTGGTCGGTCGAGGAGGTCAAGGCGTCGGTCATCGGCACCGCCGGCCACGACGTCTCCGACGGCGCCGGCCACACCTACGCGCCGCAGCGCGTCGGCAGCGGCCGGATCGACGCCAAGGCGGCGCTGGACAACCAGGTGCTCGCCTACGTCCAGGACGACCCGGGCGCGGTCAGCGTCAGCTTCGGCACGGTCGAGGCCGGTGGCCCCGTCACGCTGTCGAAGACGGTCAAGCTGGTCAACAAGGGCGTCACCCCGGCCGAGTACACCGTCGCCTACCAGGCGGTCAACGCGCTGCCGGGTGTCGAGTACACAGTGGACAAGCAGTCGGTGAAGCTGACCCCGCGCGGCACGGCCAAGGTGAAGGTGACGCTGAAGATCACCGACCCGAAGGCGCTGCGCAAGGTGCTGGACCCGACCATGGCGGCCACCCAGGCCGGCCTGGCCCGGCAGTTCGTCGCCGACGCCTCCGGCCGCGTCGCCTTCACGCCGGTCAGCGGGGCCAAGGTGCCGCTGCGGGTTTCGGTCTACGCCGCGCCCAAACCGGTCTCGTCGATTTCGACGCCGGCGTCGGTGAAGTTCGGCGCGGACGCGACCCAGGCCGTGCTGAACCTGGGCGGCAAGGGTGTCGACCAGGGCACCGGCGCCCAGCGGTACCGCTCGCTGATCAGCGTCCTGGAGCTGCAGGCGGAGTCCCCGCAGCTGCCCGAGTGCGACGCGGACGTGGTCACCGACTGCACGCTGAACAAGACGGCCAAGGGCGGCGACCTCCGCTACATCGGCGCGGCGTCCACCGCGCCGCTGGCCAAGGCGCAGGGCGAGCCGGAGAACGCGCTGCTCGCGTTCGGCCTCTCCACCTGGGGGGACTGGGCGAACATCGGCAGCAACACCTCGCCGTTCGTCGACATCGACACGACCGGGGACGGGCAGCCGGACTTCGAGACCTACGTGACCAAGGCGACGTCCACCGACGTCCTCCTGGCCACCACGGTCGCGCTGACCCCGGGCTTCCCGGCCGTGGACGTCCAGGCGGTCAACGGCCAGCTCGGCGACGTCGACACCAACGTGTTCGACACGAACGTGCTCACGCTGCCGGTTTCGCTGGCCGCGCTGGGCATCGACGCGAACGCCGAGTCCCACCGGATCTCCTACACGGTGGGGGTGAGCGGGTTCTACGTCGCGCCGGGCACGACCAACGGGCTGATCGACTACGTCGGCACGCCGCTCTCGTTCGACGCGCTCGCGCCGGGCTACGCGGTGCAGGGCGGCGGCGACGCCGCGCTCGGCTACGTCGCGAAGCCGGGAACGGCGCTGGTCGTGACGCGGAACGCGGCGTCGGCCGCGGCCGACAACGCCCTCGGGCTGCTGGCCATCGAGCACCACAACGCCGCGGGCAACCGGGCGAGCGTGGTCAAGGTGGAGGACGCCCGCTCGGGGAACGGCCGTCAGCCGATCGGGGCTGGTCGCCACTAGGTCGTGGCAAGATCGATTCCTGCAGGACCAGGGGCGTCTCCGGGGGTTTTCCGCCGGGGACGCCCCTGGGCTATTCACCCAATTGGGTGTCTCACCCTGCGGGAGGATGCGGCATAAGGGTGGTGCGGCTACGGCGGTTTGTCTACGGCCGGTAACCTTCCGGCTGCTGGCGTTTTGTTGCGATGGACCATCGGTGCGGCCGGTGGTCCGGTCGACGGAGGTGTGTGGATGCGGCTCGCGGTGATCCCAGGAGACGGGATCGGGCCCGAGGTGGTCTCCGAGGCGCTGAAGGTGCTCGGCGAAGTAGTACCGACGGCGGAGATCACGAACTACGACCTCGGCGCGGCCCGGTGGCACTCGACCGGTGAGCTGCTCCCGGAGTCGGTCCTCGGGGAACTCCGCCAGCACGACGCGATCCTGCTGGGCGCGGTCGGCGACCCGAGCGTGCCGAGCGGCATCCTCGAGCGTGGCCTGCTGCTGCGCCTGCGGTTCGAGATGGACCACCACGTCAACCTGCGCCCGGCGCGGCTGTACCCGGGTGTCCGGGGCCCGCTGGCCGACGCCGGCGACGTCGACATGGTCGTCGTGCGCGAAGGCACCGAAGGCCCGTACGCGGGCACCGGCGGCCTGCTGCGCAAGGACACCGAGCACGAGATCGCGACGGAGGTCAGCGTCAACACGGCGTTCGGCATCCGCCGCGTGGTCGCGGACGCGTTCAACCGCGCCGAGAACCGCCCGCGCAAGCACCTGACGCTGGTGCACAAGACCAACGTGCTCGAGTACGCGGGTTCGCTGTGGTCGCGGATCGTCGAAGAGGTCTCGCTGGAGCACCCGGAGGTGACGGTCGCCTACTCCCACGTGGACGCGGCGACGATCCACCTGGTGACCGACCCGTCCCGGTTCGACGTGATCGTGACGGACAACCTGTTCGGCGACATCATCACCGACCTGGCGGCCGCGGTGACCGGCGGCATCGGCCTGGCGGCGAGCGGCAACCTGGACATCACCCGGCGGAACCCGAGCATGTTCGAGCCGGTGCACGGTTCGGCCCCGGACATCGCGGGCCAGGGCCTGGCCGACCCGACGGCGGCGGTCCTTTCGGTGGCGCTGCTGCTGGACCACCTGGGGCAGAAGGAATCGGCGCGGCGGATCGAGGCGTCGGTGGCGTTCGACCTGGCCACCCGGGACCAGGCGTCGCCGGGGGCCACCCAGGCGATCGGCGACCGGCTGGCGGCGCTGGTGTCGTCCAACGTGCGGACGGCCGGCTGAGGTTTTCCGGCGAAAAGCCCCGCGTCCCTCCGGGCGCGGGGCTTTTTCGTGCCCGCGGTGTTCCCGGATGGTGGGAGCCTGGCCCAGTTCCTGGACTCGTGCTCGATCCCTGTGGCATGATGCGACCGTGACCAGCTTCGCGATCATTATCGCCGAGCGCGCCGGACGGTAGCTCCACAAGAGCACCCGGCGCGCAACCTCTCGCACCCTGCGGGAGGTTTTTTTGTTGCCTTGGAACGCCCGGACAGCCAGGAAATCTAGGAGAAGACCGTGACCCGCACGGAGCCCGCCGGCACCCCGCTCGGCGACGCCTTCCACCTCTACGACACCACCCTGCGCGACGGTGCGCAGCGGGAAGGCATCTCCTACTCCGTCCAGGACAAGCTCGCCGTCGCGCGGCTGCTGGACGAACTCGGCGTCGGGTTCATCGAAGGCGGCTGGCCCGGGGCGCTCCCCAAGGACACGGAGTTCTTCGCCCGGGCGGCGAAGGGCGAGCTGAAGCTGACGCACGCCGCCCTGGTCGCGTTCGGCGCGACCCGCAAGGCCGGCACCACCGCCGACGCCGATCCGCAGGTGCGGGCCCTGCTCGACAGCGAAGCGCCGGTCATCACGCTCGTCGCCAAGTCCGACCTCCGGCACATCGAACGCGCCCTCCGCGTCGACGTCGAGGAGGCCTGCGCGATGGTGGAAGACACCGTCCGGTTCCTCACCAAGGAAGGCCGGCGCGTTTTCCTCGACGCCGAGCACTTCTTCGACGGCTACGCGTATTCCCCCGAGACGTCCCTCAAGGTCCTGGACGCCGCCGCCCACGCGGGGGCCGACGTCCTGGTGCTCTGCGACACCAACGGCGGCCAGCTGCCGCTCGGGCTCGCCGAGACCGTCCGGAGCATCAAGGAAAAGACCGGGTTCCGGCTGGGAATCCACTGTCAGGACGACACTTCCTGCGCCGTGGCGAACTCCGTCGCCGCGGTGCAGGCCGGCGTGACGCACGTCCAGTGCACCGCCAACGGTTACGGGGAGCGGGCCGGCAACGCCGACCTCTTCGCCGTGACGGGAAACCTGGTGACCAAGCTCGGCCTCGACGTCCTCCCGACCGGAGGCGCCGCCGAGCTCACCCGGGTCTCCCATGCCCTTGCCGAAATCGCCAACCTCGCCCCCTACACCCACCAGGCTTACGTAGGGGCGTCGGCCTTCGCCCACAAGGCGGGACTGCACGCGAGCGCGATCAAGGTGGATCCGTTGTTGTACAACCACATCGATCCGTCTTCCGTCGGCAACGACATGCGGGTACTGGTCACCGAGATGGCCGGCAGGGCCAGCCTCGAGCTCAAGGGACGTGAGCTCGGGGTCGACCTTGCCGGCCGGCCCGAAGCGCTGACGAGCGCCATCACGAAGGTCAAGCGCCTCGAAGCCGAAGGCTGGTCCTTCGAGGCCGCCGACGCCTCCCTGGAACTCCTGCTGCGTCAGGAAGCCGACGAGCCCGTGGAGGCGCCGTTCCAGCTCGAGTCCTACCGCGTGGTGCTCGACCACCGCCCGGACGGCGAGGTGATGGCCGAGGCCACGGTCAAGGTGCACGTCGGCGGCCGGCGCGTGATCGCCACCGCCGAGGGCATCGGGCCGGTGCACGCCCTCGACGCGGCCCTGCGGGAGGCGCTCTCCCCGCACCTGTCCTGGTTGGACAGTGTGGAGCTGGCCGACTACAAGGTCCGCATCCTCCAGGGCCACCCCGGCACCGACGCGGTGACGCGCGTGCTGGTCGAGAGCACCGACGGCGAACGCGAGTGGACCACGGTCGGCGTGCACGGCAACATCGTCGAGGCCAGCTGGCTGGCCCTGTGCGACGCGCTGGTGCACAAGAGCACCACCGTGTCCTGAGTCACGGGCCGAGCGCACGTAGACTGGCCGCGTGCGCCTAGCCCGAATTGCTCATCCCGGTGGTGTCGCGTTCGCCTCGATCGAAGGCGACGGAGACGACGCCCAGGTCCTCGAAATCGCCGAACACCCCTTCGGCCAGCCGAACTTCACCGGCAAGCGGTGGCCGCTGGCCGACGTCCGGCTGCTCGCGCCGATCCTGCCGTCGAAGGTGATCGCCGTCGGCCGCAACTACGCCAAGCACGCGGCCGAGTTCGGCAACGAGGTCCCCAGCGCCCCCATGCTGTTCCTCAAGCCGTCGACGACGGTCATCGGGCCCCACGCGGCCATCCGCCGCCCCGACGTCGGCCGCGTCGACTTCGAGGGTGAGCTGGCCATCGTCATCGGGCAGCCGGTGAAGAACGTGCCGGCCGCCCGCGCCGCGAGCGTCATCCTCGGCTACACGATCGCCAACGACGTCAGCGCCCGCGACCTCCAGAAGGCCGACGGCCAGTGGGGCCGCGCCAAGGGCTTCGACACCTTCTGCCCGATCGGCCCGTGGATCGAGACGTCGCTCGACGCGTCCGACCTCGCACTCCGGACCGAGGTCGACGGCGAGCTCAAGCAGGACGGGCGTACTTCGGACCTCGTCCACAAGATCCCCGAGCTGGTCGAGTTCGTCTCCGGCATCATGACCCTCCTGCCCGGCGACATCATCCTCACCGGCACCCCCGAGGGCGTCGGCCCGATCGAGGGCGGCCAGAGCGTCTCGATCACCATCGACGGCATCGGCACCCTGACCAACCCGGTCGAGAACGTCTAACCCCGGGCGACCGGCTCCATCGGCCGCCGGGCGAACGCCGGAGCGTGCTCCGGCCGCAGCCCCAGGCCGAGGAGCCGGGCCGGGACGTACGACAGCCGCGGGAACCGCGCGAACGCCTTGATCATCGGCTCCGGCGGGCCGTTGCGCTTGCCGGTCATCACCCCGCGCACGACGGTCCGGTGCATCAGGCGCTGCAGCCCCTGCACCAGCAGCGTCGGCGCGAGGCGCCGGACGCGCACCTTCGCCAGGTCGGCCTCCGTCGGACGGCCCCGGCGCAGTGGTTCGGCCAGCAGCGTCGCCGCCGCGACCGCGTCCTGCACCGCCAGGTTGATGCCCACCCCGCCGATCGGCGACATCGCGTGCGCCGCGTCGCCGATGCACAGCAGCCCGTCGACGTGCCACCTGCGCAGCAGGTTGAGCCGCACGTCGAGGAACTTGACGTCGTCCATCGCCGTCAGCTCGTGGACCCGGTCGGTGAACTCGGGGCAGATCTGCGCGACGTTCTCGCGGAACGCCTCGATGCCCTGCTTCCGGAGGTCGTCGCCCTTCGGCGCGAGGTAGGCGACCTGGTAGAAGTCCGGCCGGGGGAGCGGCACCGCGAAGCGGCGGTCCCGCATCTTCGGCAGCAGCATGCCGCCTTCCTCGCCTTCGCCGCGCGAAAGCCGGAACCACCAGACGTCGAACGGGCAGTCGTACTCCCGCGGCACCAGGCCGGCTTCCCGGCGGGCCAGCGACCAGCGGCCGTCGGCGGCGATCACCAGGTCGGCGCGGATTTCGCCGGTCTCGCCTGCGGCCGTGCGGTAGGTGACGCCGGCGATCCGGCCGTGCTCGCGGACCAGGCCGGTGCACTCGGTCTCCATCCGCTGGACGAACGTCGGCTCCTTGCGCGCGCTTTCGGCGAGCAGGTCGAGGAAGTCCCACTGCGGGACCATCGCGATGTACGGGTGCGCCACCTTCAACCGGGTGAAGTCGGCGAGCTTCATCATTTCGCCGTCTTCCTGCGGGAACCCGGCCGAGTGCAGCTCGCTGTGCGGCAGCGCGTGGAACTTCTCGCCGAGGCCCAGTTCGTCGAGCAGCGTCAACGTCGACGGGTGCACCGTGTCCCCGCGGAAGTCGCGCAGGAAGTCGGCGTGCTTCTCCAGCACCGTCACCTCGACGCCGGCCCGGGCCAGCAGCAGCCCCGTGACCATCCCGGCCGGCCCACCACCGATGACGACGCAGCTCGTGCGCTCGGTCATCTCGACCATCTCCCTTATTCATCGTCTGTTGAATAAGACGAGGATGCACCCCGCGAGCGGCGGCGTCAAGGGCTGTGACCGGGGATACGCTGATCGGGCGACGGCGTGCCGCCCGCGCGGCCGGTGACCGGAAACCGTCCAAACGCGACAGTTCGTCGGTCCTGTGCCAGGTCTGGGCGGTATCTGTGGCCGGGCGCCGAAGTGCCCATGTGGACGGAGTGAATCCCCAAGCAGTACAACGGTTTTGGTGGTCCGTCGAGTCGGCACTCGAGGAGACGACAGGTCCGGTGCGCGGGGCCGGATAACCGGATGGGGACGGTCCGCCAACTGGGAGTAGAACCGGTGCGCCGGAACAGGGGAGCGGCAATCACCTCTTTGGCAGCGTCGCGAACGCGGCGGTTGCCCTAGCCTCACTGGGTGGATTTCGCCCTGGCACCCCGGACCCCTTCGCGAACCGCTTCGCCCGCCGCGGCGGCGTCCGAGCCCTGGGCACCGCCCGAGCTCCGGCTGGTGTGCCTGGACATCGACGACACGCTCATCGACTGCACCGCGGCGATCCGCCGGAGCCTCCACATCCTCACCGGCCGGGGTGACCTGTGGCCGTTGTGGGATCTGATCACCGAAGAGCACGTCGCGCTCGTCGTCGCCGGCGAACTCGACTACCCGACCATGCACCAGCGGCGCACCGACTGCTTCCTGGCCGAAATCGGCATCCTCGCCGACGCCGAGCAGGTGAGCTCGTTCGAACGGCGCCGAAGAGAACTGCTCGACCACTCCTGGCAGCTGTTCGACGACGTCGTCCCGTGCCTCGAATGGCTGCGGGCGGCCGGCCTGATCCTCGCCGCCGTGACGAACGCGTCGGGCGCCCACCAGCGCCGGAAAATCGCCGACCTGGGCCTGGCGCCGTTTTTCGACCACGTCGCCATCGCGGGCGAGCTGGGCGTGGCGAAACCCGACCCGGTGATGTTCCACACCGTGTGCCTCGGCCTGGGCTGCGCACCCGCCCAGACGGTCCACGTCGGCGACAAACTGGACACGGACGCGATCGGCGCCCGCGACGCAGGGCTGGGCGCGGTCTGGCTCGACCGCGACGGCATCGGCGAGCGCGCCCCCGAAGGCGTCCACACGGTCACCGGCCTCGCCGAGCTGCCTGAGCTGCTGGTTTCGGAGTACGCCACGATCGGCGTCCCCGCCCAGCGCGGCAGTGGCACCCCCGCGTTCACCGTCCGGAACGGCGTGCTCTAGTATTTCTCCTCGTGCGGTGCTGAACCGGCCAGCCGGATCGGTACCTCACTGGGGTATGGTGTAATTGGCAGCACGACTGGTTCTGGTCCAGTTAGTCTAGGTTCGAGTCCTGGTACCCCAGCTGCGGAGAGTGACCCCCCTGCGAGGCGGGAAATCGGCTCTGGTAGGTTCTCTCCAGCAAGAAAAACAGAAAAGCCCCTGGAAAACCAGGGAAGATCCTAAGCCCCCGTCGTCTAGCGGCCTAGGACGCCGGCCTCTCACGCCGGTAGCGTGGGTTCGAATCCCATCGGGGGTACCAGCAAGACCGTTGAAGCCCGTCTGACCCAGGTCAGGCGGGCTTTTTGGTTTGCGCGCGGGGATCGGCGTTCGAAGCGCGAGTGGGCTCGTGCCGGTGATCATCCTCTGCGGTTCGGCGCGCGGGGCTGCGAAATGGCCGCGTGGATCCCAGCTGTGATCGCCTGGGGCGAGAGCCGCGCGGCGGCGACAAGCGCGGCTCACGTGCGTGGTGAGGCCGGCCGCGCCGGCGGCGATCAGCTTGCGTGATGAGGACTACTACTGCGCCGACCGCGACCAGCTTGGGTGGCGAGCACTACTGCCGCGCCGGCCGCGACCAGCTTGGGTGGTGAGCACTACTGCCGCGCCGGGCGCGACCAGCCGCCGTTCCCGTTCAACCGGTGCTTTTCGCTCCAAACGCCGCTCAAGGCGCCCTTCGGCCGCAGCGAGGCCGTCGACGGCGGTAACGCCCGCTCGCCGCCGACGGGACGGCCGTGGCTGCCTGGCCCCGCACCGGGTCAGGCAGCCGCGTTCTTGCGGGAGGAGCGCCTCGGCGGGGCCGGTGCGTCGCCGGCCGCGTGGGCCTGCTCGTACGCCGTCACCACCTGGGACGACAGGCGGCCGCGCTCGGAGACCTCGTAGCCGTTCGCGTTGGCCCAGGCGCGGATCTGCTGGTTGCGCTCGCGGTCGGAGGTCGTCATCGCCGGGCGGGCCGACGCGCCGCGGCCCCGGCGGCCGCCGATTCGGCGGCCGGCGCCGATGTAGCGGGTGAATTCGTCGCGCAGGGCCGTGGCGTTCTCGTCCGACAGGTCGATCTCGTAGGTGACGCCGTCGAGGCCGAACTGGACCGTCTGGGCGGCGGCGCTGCCGTCGAGGTCGTCGAGGATCTCGACATGGACTTTCTGGGCCATTGATTGCTCCTCGGGGTGGACTGTCCAGGAACGTGAGTCTGGCGGGTGCACAATGGGCGACGTCGTCCCGGGCGAGTGTATCCACAGAACCGCCGGAAAGGGAAATACCGTTCCCACGCGCGGCGCTGCGGAAACCGCACCATCAGCCGTTCTTCGGGCGGCGTGCGCCGAGGTCGGAAGAAGGATCTTCCGTTGCCGGCATTGGCGATCCGGCCGGGCCGCGCATTCCGGGGAAACGCCGTGGGGCCGTTCGGCGTAGTCCGCGCCGGGCGGCGGCTAAATGTCACACATTCGCCTCATCGAGTGATGATCGGCGATCCGGTATTCGCCTCCGTGCCCAGGTCAGCCGGGTTTCGGAAATCCGGGGCCGTCCGTCCGCTGTGGAGGGTCGCGTCCGGCGCCGCCCCTCGCCGCAACGCCGGCCGCCGCTCGAGCCCGGTCAACCGCTGCCGCACGCGCCGGGCGTCCGCGGTCCGGTTCTGGGTTTCGAACATCGCGAGCGCGGTGCGCCACGCGGTTTCCGCCGCGGCCGGGTCCGCCATGGCCGCGTGCACTTCGGCGAGGTCCACGTGGGCGTTCGCTTCGGCGAATTTGTCGCCGATGTCGTGGTAGACGGGGATGGAACGGCGGAAGTAGCGCAATGCCTCCGCGTACCGGCCGGTTCTCTTCGCGATGTAACCGAGGCTGTGCAGCGCGCACACCTCGTACCGGCGCCCGCCGGAGCGGACCAGCATGTCCAGTGCCGTGGCGCAGTACTCCCGCGCCGACTCGAATTCGCCGAGCATCGCGTGGTGCCAGCCCATCGCGTTGAGGGCGTTGGCCTCGTCGACCGGCTTGCCGATCGACCGGAACAACCTCGCCGACCGGATCGCGTAGCCGATCGCCGTCCGGTGGTCGCCGCCCAGGTCCGCGAGGTGCGTCAGGACGCCGAAGGTGTGCGCGAGCGCCTCGGTGAAGCCGTGCTCCTCGTTGATCCGCCGCGCCCGTTCCAGGCACGCCGCCGCCTGGGCGCGCTCGCCGAGCCGGAGCAGGTCGTAGCCCAGGTTGCGGGCGACGATCGCGGTCGCCGCCGGGTCGCCCAGCGCCTCCGCGGCGGCGAGAGCGCGCCGCGAGGAAACCACGTCCTCGGCGAACAGGGCCCGCCGCCAGTGGAAGATGGCCAGCGCCTGCCCGAGCCGCCAAACCGCTTCGTGGCGGCCCCGCGCGGCCGCCGCGGCCTGGATCGCGAGCAGGGTGCCGTGCTCGGTGGCCAGCCAGGCCATCGCGGTGCCGATGTCCGCCGGCGCTTCCGGCACGCAGCCTTCGGCGGGCTCGCCGAGGCCGGCCGCCTCGCTGCGTTCGCGCAGCACCCGGTCGGCCGCGACCGCGGTGTGCACGTAGTGGTCGACCAGGCGGTCCAGGGCCGGCGCGCGGTCGCGGGGCGGCAGGTCGGCCCGGGCCCGCTCGGTGGCGTAGCGCCCGATCAGGTCGTGCATCCGGTACCGGCCGGGCCGCGGCTGCCCGACGAGGTGGGCGTTCTCGAGCACCCGCAGCACCTGCCCGGCCTTGGTGGCCGGCCACCCCGCGAGGCTCGCCGCCGCGGGAACACCGGACTCGGTCACCGGCGCCAGCCCCAGCAGCCCGAACAGCCGGCCGGCTTCGGGGTCCAGGACGCCGTAGGACGCCGAGAAGACGGCCCGCAGGTCGGCGTTGAGCTCGCCGGCGTCGAACCCGTCGAGCCGCGCGGTGCGCAGCTCGTCCGCCAGCGCCCGCAACGGGAAGGCCGGGTTGCCCGTGGCCCGCGCCGCGACGATGCCGAGCGCCAGCGGCAGCCCCGAGCAGTGGGCCAGCAGCTCGTCGACGGCGTCGGCCTCGCGGTCGGTCCGGGCCCGGCCGACGTGCCGGGTCAGCAGCCGCCGGGCTTCGGCCGGGGCGAGGACGTCGAGTTCCACCGTCGTCGCGCCGTGCGTGGCGACCAGCCCGGCGAGCCGGTGGCGGCTGGTCACCAGGACCACGCACGCCGACCGGCCCGGCAGCAGCGGGGCGAGCTGCCCGGTGTCGCGGGCGTTGTCGAGGACGATCAGCAGGCGGCGGCCTTCGGTGAGGCTGCGGAACAGGCCGTACTGCGCCTCGGCCTCCAGGGGCAGCGACGCCGACGGCACGCCCAGCGCCTCCAGGAACCCGCGGACCACCGCCTCGGGCCGCGCCGGCGTCCCGCTCGCGTCGAAGCCGCGGAGGTTGGCGTACAGCTGGCCGTCGGGGAAGTCGTCCGCGTGCCGGTGCGCCCAGTGCAGGACCAGCCAGGTCTTGCCGATGCCGCCCGCGCCGCCGACGGCCGAGACGGCGACCGCGCCGCGGCCGGCGGCCGTCGCCGCCCGGGTCAGCTCGGCCAGTTCGCTGTCCCGGCCGGTGAACCGGTGCGGGGGCGGTGGCAGCTGCCGCGGGACCGGGCGGGCCGCCGCCGCGCCTCCCACCACCGCGGCCATCAGCTCGGCGCGGTCGCCGGCGGACAGCTCCATCGCGTCGGCCAGCTGCCGCAGCGAACTGCGTTGCGGATTCCGCCGTGTCCCGGTCTCCAGCCCGCGGATCGTCCGGACCGACACCCCCGAGCGCTCGGCGAGCGCCTCCTGGGTCAGCCCGACGTGGAGCCGCAGGCGTTTGAAGGTCGTGCTCGGCCGATCGTCCACGCCGGATTCCCCCTCGGTTTCCCTCCCCGTGCCCCGACGATAACTCCCGGCCGGCCGCACGAGACCGTGTCCGGGGCCGTGGTGACCCCATCAGAGCAACGCCGGGGACCGGCGACAGGTTGCCGGTTCCGGGGCCCAGTCCCGCGGACGGCCCAACCGCAACGACCGGTGGACGCCGGGGCCGGCCAGGTGAACCCCCACCGGTCCTTCGAGCTGGTGGGCGTAGCTCAGGTCCCGAGCCAGCTCAGCAGAGTCGCCGTTTCGCGCGGCAGCACGGCCGGGTCGTCCTCCGGCACGAATTCGAGCAGCACGTCCACCGGGCGGCCGGCGACCAGGTTCAGCGCGGGCCGCCACAGGCGCTCGCGTTCGTGCAGCGGGAGGCGGGCCGGCCCGGGCCACCACGAGAAGACGTGGACCGCGCTGACCCGCTCCAGCATCGTCGCCAGGCCGGCGAGCGCCGGTTCGTCCGGCGCGTCGACCGGGGGCTGCCAGTAGGTGGACAGTGCGTCGTGGCCGACGTCGTCGAGCAGCCGCAACGCCGCCGGCGGGGTGTCCGCCAGCGTGCCGGAGTGGAACTCCAGCGCGACGGTCAGTCCCCGTCCGGCGGCGATCGACGCCGCCTCGCGCAGGGCCGCCGTCACCCGCGCGCGGGCCGGCGCGGACGCGTCCGCGGAGTCTTCGGTGCCGGCCCAGACCCGGATCCGCGGCGCGCCGAGGGCGGCCGCGGCTTCGGCGAGGGCGTCGAACTCCTCGGTGCTGTCCCGGCCCGCGCGCCAGTACGAGCCGTAGGAGCACGCGGTCAGCCCGTGGGCGGCGGTCTGCTCGCGCACCTCGCGCAGGGCCGCGACCGGCCGCGGGGGAGCGTGGACATCGGCGCCCCACTCGACCCGGCGCAGCCCGGCCGCGGCGGCGACCCGGGCCACCTCGTCGGCGGGCAGCGCGCGGAACGTCACCGAGCACAGGCCGATCCGTGTGGTGTCCGGCACGCGGCTCCTCCGGGTGATCGCTTTCCTACGAGCGTAAGTGACGTCGTCCGCGGCGGGCAAGGGCGACGGGAAAGCGCTTTCCGACGCGGGTGCGGAGTCGGGCTGGAGCCGTTGCCAGGCCGCGAAAGGCTACGCCGGCGACCGGTCCTTCACCCCGGGCGGAACCGGCTCCCCGGCCGGCTCGTCCGACCGGCGCACCAACCGCTCCCCGCGTCCGTCGAGGGTGGAGAGGACGAAGTCGGCCACAGCTTCCGGCGTTCGCGCCCCCGGCAGCGTGGCCACGACCTGCACCGCGCCGTCGCGGCCGTCGTCGGCCGCGAGCTGCCAGCCTTCGCCCGGGATCCAGAGCAGCAGGTAGTCGCTCGGTTCGCGCTCCGGAGCGCGGCCCGCGAACCGGATGCGGCCGCCCTCGAAGTCGCCCGTGCGGGCGCGGGTGTCCTCGGGCTGCAGCCCGAGTTCGGCGGCCACGGCCGGCAGGTGCGCGGCCGTGGGCGGTTCGTTCGTCATGGCCCGCCCGCCCTTCTGTCGCACCCGGTGGCTACCCGGCCGGGCGCGGCGGGAAACGCCGGGCCCGCGGAACCGGACCCGGTTCCGCGGGCCGGGAGGGCTACGGCGTCCAGGGGCTGCCGGCGGCCCAGCTGACGTCGTCGGCCCAGGAGGCCGTGGCGTCGAAGGCGTTCGGGCCGCCGTCGGCGGCGATGTACACGGTGTTGTCGTAGTGGCGCAGGAAGTCGCCGGGGTAGTTGCGGGACTCGGACGACACGCACGACGGGTTCGCCGGCCCGCGGCGGACGATCCAGGACGCGTCGGCCTCGTCCAGCGCCGGGCTGGTGGAGCTCGCCACCGACGTGACCGCGTCGTCGAACTGGTGCCGGACGTACCGGGTGGTGCAGCACGCGGTTTCGGCGCGCAGCGAGATCGTCGACCCGGGGGTGAGGGCGCCGCCCGCCACCGGGCTGGGGCCGCCGTAGCCGACCGAGACGACGTTGGCCTGCACGGCGTTGTCGGCGCGTCGGTCGGCAGCCCGCTGGTCATCACGCCTTCGAAGAACGACCCGATCGAGCCGTTGCTGTTGTCGCCGCCGGTGCCGAGGACGATCGAACCCTCCTGCTGCATCGGGGAGTACCCCGGCTGGGTGGGTTCCGGGGCCGGCGTCGGACTGGAACAGGCCGTTCTCCAGGTCGGCCTGCACCCACGAACCCTGGCCCACGCAGGGCGAGAACCAGCATTCGGTGCCGAAGTTCATCGCGTCCAGGTGACCGTTGCCGGTGTCGGCGATGGACGCTTCGGCGTTGCCGGAGTCGAAGCAGCACCGATTGTCGACGTGGGTCCCGGACGTCAGGACCGTGGCGGCGAGCACCAGCAAGCCGGCGGTCAGGAGGGACGCAGTTTCCGAGCGAACACGAAGGCTCTCCGTTTCGAGGGTGGGGGACCGCGGCAAAAGAGCGCGGAACGGTTCCGGGAGACGGCCGGAATGGGGGGAGACCTGGGGGAGCTGACCGGCCCGGTGGCTGTCAGCCCGGTGATCAGGAGCGGAGCGAAGGCTCAGGGTGAACCGGCGACGACGAGCAGCCCCGGAAATTCCGGCGAACCGGGCGAAGCTGTCCACTGTGGACGCCTGAGGGGGCTTGACACCCGTCCCGGGCCATTCATACAGTCAACGTCTCTTTGTATGAATGACGGGAGTTGGTTCGCATGCGGCTCGGCAAGACCGCCGTCGTCCTGGGCGGCAGTGCCGCCGGTCTGTGCGCCGCCGGCGCGCTCGCCCCCCACTTCGACCACGTGCTGGTGCTGGAACGCGACGAACTGCCCGCCGGGGCCGAGCACCGGCGCGGCGTGCCGCAGAGCAAGCACCCGCACTTCCTGCTGAACTCGGGGCGGCGTGCGATCGGCGCGCTGTTCCCCGGGTTCGAGGACGACCTCATCGCCGCCGGCGGCCTCCTGCTGATGCCGTCCATGGACGCGGCCTACCTCGACGGCCCGGGCTGGTCGGCCCGCAAGCGCAGCGCCATGACGATGGTCTACGGCTCGCGGATCCTCATCGAGCGGGTGCTGCGGGACAAGGTGCGGGAACTGGGCAACGTCGTCGTCCGCGAAGGGGTCTCGGTGCGCGGCCTGACCACGCACGACGGCGAAGTCACCGGCGTCGGCTTCACCACGGCCGAGGGCGAAGACCACGTCGACGCCGAGTTCGTGGTGGACGCGATGGGCCGCGGTTCCCCGGTCGCCGGCTGGCTGGTGGCGGCCGGCTGGCCCGAGCCCGAGGTGCGGACGCTCGACGCCAAGGTCACCTACACCTCGCGCTGGTACGACCTGCCCGCCGAACGCCCCGCGTCCTGGTGGTGGCGGCACCTGGTGATCATGCCGACGCCGGACAAGGGCGCACACCCCGCCGAGCACGAGTTCCTGGTCAACTTCTTCCCCATCGAGGGCAACCGCGTCATCGCGTGCATGGGCTCGTGGGGGCTGGAAATGCCCAGCACCACCGACACCTTCGTGGAAACGGCCCGCCGCGTCCGGACGCCGTTGTTCGCCGCCGCCATGGACCGGTGCGTCCCCGCCTCGCCGGTCCACCTGACCCGGTCGACCGGCAACAGGTGGCGGCGCTTCGACCGGCTGCGGACCCCGCCGCGGCGGCTGGCGTTCGTCGGCGACTCGATCTGCGCGTTCAACCCCTTCTACGCCCAGGGCATCAGCTCCGCGGCGGGTTCGGCGCTGCTGCTGCGCGAGCACTTGGCCCGCGCCGGTCACCTCGACGCGGGGTTCTCCGCACGGTTCCTCGCCGCGCAGCGCAGGCTGCTCCGCGTGCCGTGGAGCCTGGCGATGGCGCGGGACCAGGGGTACGCGTGCGCGGCCGGCACCGAAAAGCTGCCCGAGTGGCGGCGGCGCATCGTCGCGGCACTGTCCGCGCCGGCGTTTAGCCTCGTCGTCGGCGCCGCCCGGGAGGACGCCGTGGTCGACGAGCACTTCGCCAAGGTGTTCAACCTGGACGAGTCGCTGGGGCAGATGCTGCGCAACCCCCGGGTGCTCGCCGGGCTGGTGCGTCACCGCGTCCGCGCGGCGCTGGGCCGGCAGCGCGTGCCGTTCGGCTTCGACCCGCAGGCCGAACCGCCGGCGACGGACTACTCGACGGCGACTGCGCGATGAGCGCGGGGTGCGGGCCGGACGCCGAAGCCGTCACGCGCGGCCTCGGGTTCGACTGCCACGACGTCTCGGCGGTGGTTTCGGTCCGGCCGCCGTGGGAGCTCGCGCACTGGACGATGCCGCTGCTGGAACTGCTCGTCGTCGGCGGCGCGGTCTTCGCGCTCGTTCACGCGATCCGCCGGTACCGGGCGGGCGATCCGGTCAACCTGGCGTTGTGGTGCGCGTCGCTGGTGTACCTGTTCGTCACCGAACCGCCGCTGTACTTCCCGGAGTGGTTCGGGCTCGACCGCGTGTACGGCTTCATCTTCGCCCACAACCGGTTCACCGTGCAGTTCATGGCCGACCGGCTGCCGCTCTACATCGTGGCGTTCTACCCGGCCTTCAGCCAGCTCGCCTACGAGGTGGTGCGCTCGCTCGGCGTCTTCCGCCGCCGGGGCGCGCTGACCGGTTCGGTGGCCGTCGCCTTCGTCTGCCAGGTGTTCTACGAGGTCTTCGACCAGCTGGGCCCGCAGCTGAAGTGGTGGGCGTGGAACCCGGGCAACACGATCGTGAATGACCCGGCGCTCGCGTCGGTGCCGATGACCAGCATGGTGCTGTTCGCGTCGGTTTCGATGGCGGCCATGACGTACCTCGTGGTGCGCCTGGCGCCGCGCCGCGGGTGGCCGTTGGCGTTGCGGATCCTGGTGGCCGGCGTGCTGACGCCGCCGGCCATGGCGATCGCCGGGATCCCTTCGGGACTCGCGGGCGAAAACTTCACGGCGCGGGCCTGGATCCTCGGCGTCGAGCTGGTCCTGATCTGGTCGGTGGGCGCTGTGGTCGTCGGCTCGAGCCTGCGCTTCCCCCGGGACGAGCCGTTGCCCGCGTTCACCCGCCACTACCCGGCTGTCTACCTGGGCGGGCTGCTCGTGTGCTGGATCGCCGCCCTGCCGGCGTACTTCGCCGCCCGCGACGGCGTCACCCCGGACGGCAGCGGGCTCTACACCCTGGCCTGCTTCGCCGCGGCCGGGTTGCTGCTGCTCGCGCTGACGCGGAAAGCACCTGCCGCCGGCTGACCCCGCCGGCTCGGGGAAGATGGACCGCATGGGGCACCACGGATGGCAGGGCAACCCGCCCGGCACCGAAGACGCGGCACGCCGCCGGATCGTCGAAGCGGCGACGGCGTGCCTCGACCGGGCCGGCCTGGCCAAAACGAGCCTGTCCGACGTGGCCGCCGAAGCCGGCGTCACCCGCCAGACCGTGTACCGCTACTTCCCGGGCCTGAAGGACATCCTGCGGGCGGTGGCCCTGGCCGGGGTGGCGGAGTTCGCCGGTCGGATGGAACGGCACCTGGCCGCCTTCGGCAGCGCCGGGGAAGCCGCCGTGGAGTCGGTGGTGTTCGCGGTCCGGACCATCCCCGGTGACCCGCGCATGGGCCTGCTCCTGCAGGCGGGCGAAGCCGACTTCTTCACCGACGGGGTCGTGTCCCCGCCGGCCTTTTCCTACGGCGCGCAGATCCTCCGCAACGTCCCGGTCGACTGGGCGGCCGCCGGCGTCACCACGGACGAAGACCTTCGTGGACTCGCCGAGGTCCTGATGCGGCTGTTCCTGTCGTTCCTGCAGTACCCGTCGACCCCGCCGCTCACCGACGACGAGCTGCGGGCCCTGGTCCGCCGGTGGATCGGGCCGGCGTTGCGCGGATAGCTTCGCTGTCGGTGGCCGTCCGGTCGCGCTGTGGTTTTGCGGAAACGCTACGCCGAATGCGCTGACAATTCCTGACAACGCGGTTCGTGTGACCGTGAACACGCCGATCCGGGAATGCCGGACGCGGGCGGCGAGGAGGTTCGGTCCCCGCCACCCGCGCGGCCGTGATCTTTCCCCAGTGATCTGCCGGTCACCGCGTTACTTCTTGGCGGCGGCGACCTTCTTGCGCGGCGCACGCTTGCGCGGCGGCGCGGCGGGCGTCTCGGCTTCCTCGACCTGGGCCTGCTCGTAGGCGGAGATCACCTCGGAGGACAGCCGTCCCCGCTCGGAAACCTCGTAGCCGTTCGCGTTGGCCCAGGCGCGGATCTGCTGGTTGCGCTCGCGGTCGGTGGTGCTGGTGGTGGTCGACTGGCCGGTCGCGACCCGGACCTTCCGGCCGCCGACGCGCCGGCCGGCCCCGATGAAGCGGGCCAGTTCGTCGCGCAGGGCGGCGGCGTTCTCGTCCGAAAGGTCGATTTCGTAGGTGACGCCGTCGAGGCCGAACTGAACGGTCTGGGCGGCGGTGCTGCCGTCGATGTCGTCCAGGATCTCGACGAGGACTTTCTGGGCCACGTGAATGCTCCTCAGCTGGATGTGCGTCCGGGGGAACGCGACGTGTGACAAGTTGCACAATGGTCGGCGTTCTTCGGTGGAGTGTATCCACCCGAGGAGACCTTCGGCAATTTCCTCCCGGATACGTGTAACGCACGGCGGCCGAGCGGGTCCTGATAGGACTCGCCGGCCGCCGCGTTCCGGCCGAAAGGCCGGCGGAAATGCGGCCGGAAACCTACGTCCCGGACGGCGTGGAGCCCTGCTCGCCGTGGTGGTAGGGCGGATCGGTGGGCACGGCATCGTCGGCGGCCCCTTCGGCCGGATCGGCGAGATCGGCCTTCTCGGCGGCTTCTTTGGCCTCTTTGATGGACTGCCGGCTCCGCGCGAGGTCCGCTGCGGGATCGCCGGGCCGGTTTTCGTTCTCGGTCATCGCCACTCCTCGATCGGACGGGGGTTTCTCCTGGCTACCCCGAGAGCCGCACGGACAACCACGGGCGCCTCACCCCAACGAGTGGCGACACGGAATTCTCCGGCGGGTTGGGGCG
>NZ_PPHG01000039.1 GCF_002904295.1 Amycolatopsis sp. CA-128772 | reverse complement strand
GGGGATTGCGGCGGAAGGGTTGGTGAGGTGGTGGCCTCGGCCCTTGGTTGGGCGCCGCGAGCGTGCGCTGGAAAGCTCGGCGCTCGGTCTGGGGGCTCAGTGGCCGCTGGGTGAGGGTGGCTCCGCGAGAGGCGATCTGAGGGCCGGCGGGACGGGATTCCGGCGGCGCTCGACTCGGGCCTGGCGAGTTCCGCCGCGCGGCAGGCGGCCCTCAGCGCTCGGCTGGGGCGGGGATTCCCGCGGCAGCAGCCGGCGCTCGACTTTTTGTCCCTTGCCGAGCTCAGCCCCTGCGGCAGGCGGCCCTTGCGCTCGGCGGGGGGAAATCTCGCGGCCGGCGGCGGCACCTTCAGCCCCTTGCCGAAGCCCGCTCGCCAGCAGGCGATCCCGCGTCCGGCGGCCCGAAGCCCCGCATCCACGCCACCCGGCCAAACCGGCCCGAAACGGCGGAAGGGCCCCGCACCAGGCAGGTGCGGGGCCCTTCCGAGGTCGCCGGTGTTACTTCTTCTTGGCGGCCGACGTGCGCTTGGCCGGGGCCTTCGCAGCCGTGGTCTTCTTCGCCGCGGCGGTCTTGGTCGCGGCCGGCTTGGCGGCGGCCGTCTTCGCCCGGGAGGTGGTCGTCGCCTTCGCCGTGGTGGCCTTGGCCGCCGTGGTCTTGGCCGCGGCCGCCTTCGGGGCCGCCTTGGTCGCCGTGGCCTTCGCCGCCGGCTTCGCGGCCGCGGTGCGGGTGCGCGTCGTGGTCGAACGCGTGGTGGCCGGCTTGGCCGCCGCCGCGCGGGTGGTGCGGGTCGTCGTCGCCTTGGCCGGCGCGGCGGCCGCGGCGGTCTTGGTGGCGGTCGCCCGCGTGCTGGTCGTCGCCGTGGTGGCGCGCTTGACCGGGGTGGCCTTCGGCAGCTTCTTGGTGCCGGAGATGACGTCCTTGAACGTGGTCCCGGCGCGGAACGCGGGCACGTTGGTCTTCTTCACCCGCACGGCCTCACCGGTGCGCGGGTTGCGCGCGGTCCGGGCGGCGCGAGCGCGCTTCTCGAACACCCCGAAGCCGGTGATGTTGACCTTTTCGCCCTTGTTGACCGTCCGGATGATGATGTCCACCAGACCGTCAACGGCCTGCGAAGCCACCTTCTTGTCGCCCAGACGCTCCGACAGCGCCTCGATCAGCTGGGCCTTGTTCGTCATTCCAGTCCTCCATAGTGGAACTACTAGTCACGGCCCATCTCGGCCGACACTGCACACGGTATTACCAATACCGCACAAAATCCAACCGGGGGTCGAAATATTTCCTTGTGCGGGGGCGGGTTCCGTCCCCGTGGAGCCCCGGCCCGGACGCGACCGGCCGCGCGCCCCGAACCTCCACCATGCCCCTGAGCAGGCAAAACCCGGTACCGGAGCCGTCCACAGTGGTCGTCCATATAGGACCAGAGGCCCTTCCGGAGAACTTTTGCCGCGACACGCCGAAGAGGGCACCCCGGCGTGTGTCCGGGCCCACCCGGAGCCCGATCCCGCGCAGCGGCGGGGGATCGCGGGCCGCCCGGAGGACCCCGAGCGGCCCCCCGCCGGCCGGCCGCCGGGGGGCCGGAAGGCGGGATTGACCGCCGGGCAGTAACTCCGCGGCCGCCGCGGGCGATCTCCCCGGTGTACCGGTCGTCGTGGTGCCCGGGGTGTAGGCCCCGAGATCGGCGAACGCCCGCTGCAGGACCTGGTGGAGGAGCCCGGGACAGCGACGGTCAGCCGGCTCCTTCCGCCGCGGCCAGGACCTTTCTCATCCGGCCCGTGTGCGCAGGCGGTCGGCGAGCTTGTGGACATCGGCGTCGTCGATCCGTCGCCGGTGCCGCCCGGCGGCGCACACCATGTGGTGCACCGTCCGGTAGAGCCACGCGCGCTGGTTCAGGATCGGGGCCGAGCTGGATCGTGTCGTCGGTTGCAGCACGAGTTCGGCGATGGCGTCGTCCGCGAACAGCCCGGCGTCCGGGACCGGGCTGCCCAGCTTCACCGCGAACCCGGCCGGTGCGTCGGCTGGTTCATCGAACCGCTCCGGCACGCCGGGTCCGGATGTTCGGCCGGTGACGGAAAGGGCGCCACGGGGACGAAAGATCACCCCCACGGGGTGAGCTCACTCGTTCGGCGCAGTCGTGGCCTGCGGTGACGGCTCCGGTACCCCTTGCGGCAACCGCCGTGTTGGGCGCGGGACTGTCGTGCCCCCGGGCTAGTCTGCCGCGGGAGGAAGACCCGGGTGCGACAGGGAGAACCGTGGACCAGGAGACGCTCACCACCGTCGTCGGACGGGTGGCAGGCACCGAGGACTCGACGCCGCTGCAGTTCCGGGTGGCCGTCGATCCGGACGCCTATCTGCAGCTCGACGACGTCGTCGTGACCCGGCGGGAGCTGCCCGGGCTCGGCGAAGTCACCTCCTACGGCGTCGTGACGCAGGTGACCGCGCGGCACGAGGGGGCCAGCTTCGGCAGCGACGTCTTCCTGATCTCCGACGGGGTCCTGCCCGCCCAGGTGCAGGAGATCGCCGAGATCGCCACCACCCGCGTCGAGCCAGAGTGCTACGTCCCGCCGAAGCCGGGGTCGGTCGTCGAGCGCGCCAAGGGGGAGGATCGCGCGCAGGCGCTGTACTTCGACAACATGACCCGTCAGGTGGCGGTCGGGCTGGGCCGGGACGGCGAACCCGTCTACCTCAACATGGACTTCCTCGACGGCACCCGCGGCGCGCACGTCAGCATCTCCGGGGTCTCCGGCGTCGCCACCAAGACGTCGTTCGCGTTGTTCCTGCTGCACTCGATCTTCCGCGGCGGCGCCCTGCCCAACGCCCACAACGCCAAGGCCCTCGTCTTCTCCGTCAAGGGCGAGGACCTGCTGTTCCTCGACACCCCGAACGTCCACCTCGACGAAAAGCTCAAGGCCGCGTACGCCAAGCTGGGCCTGCCCGCCGAGCCCTTCGCGTCCGTCGGCTTCTACGCGCCGCCCACGCCGTCGGACACCACGGGGAAGCCTTACGTCACCGGGCGGACCTCCGGCGTCGGCGCCTTCTGGTGGACCATCGCGGAGTTCTGCGCCAACGACCTGCTGCCCTACGTCTTCGCCGACGCCGAGGACGAGCGCAACCAGTACACGATGGTCATCCACCAGGTCGCGAACCGCCTGCGCCACGACAGCACCCCGGCGGGCAAGGACGGCGCCGCGACCGTCGACGGCGTCCTGTGCCGCACCTACGCCGAACTCATCGACGTCATCTGCGATCGCGTCACCGACGAAGAGACCCGCGCGAGCTGGGCGGGCGCGGTCACCGGCGCCGGCACGGTCAACGCCTTCATCCGCCGCCTGCGCTCGAGCCAGCGCGCGCTGAACGGCCTGATCCGCGGCGACCTCGCCGACCACCCGGCCCGCCGGCTGTCCACGGAGAACCAGCAGGTGACCGTGGTGGACATCCACAACCTCGTCGAGCGCGCGCAGCGGTTCGTCGTCGGCGTGACGCTCGCGGCCGAGACCGCGCGTAAGGAGGCCGCCGGCCCGGGCGGGCTGCTGTTCACCATGCTGGACGAGCTGAACAAGTACGCGCCGCGGGAAGGCAGCAGCCCGATCAAGGAGGTGCTGCTGGACATCGCCGAGCGCGGGCGCTCCCTCGGCGTCATCCTGGTCGGCGCGCAGCAGACCGCGAGCGAGGTCGAACGCCGGATCGTCAGCAACAGCTCGGTGCGGATCGTCGGGCGCCTCGACGCGGCCGAGGCCTCGCGGCCCGAGTACGGCTTTCTCCCGGCCAGCCAGCGGGTCCGCGCCACGCTCGCCACGCCGGGCACGATGTTCGTGAGCCAGCCGGAGATCCCGGTGCCGATCGCCGTCGGCTTCCCCTTCCCCGCCTGGGCCACGCGGCTTTCCGAGGCCGGGCAGATCCCCACGACCACGGCTGCGTCGAAGAAGAGCGATCCGTTCGCCGGCCTCCCTTCGCGCGGCAGCGATCCCTTCGGTGACGACCCGCCGCCGTTCTGAGCCCGCCGCCCACCCACCGAACGGAAGGACGAAGGGTGAAGTTCCTGCACACCTCCGACTGGCACATCGGCAAGACGCTCAAGGGCCGCAACCGGCTCGACGAGCAGCGGGCCGTGCTCGGCGAGATCGTCCGGATCGCGCGGGACGGGCAGTTCGACGCGATCCTCGTCGCGGGTGACCTGTACGAGACGTCGGCGCCGTCGGCGGCCGCGCAGGAACTCGTGGTGCGGGCGCTGATGGCGCTGCGCGAAACCGGCGCCGAGGTGATCGCGATCGCGGGGAACCACGACCACGCCGCGACCTTCGAGGCGTACCGGCCGCTGCTGAAGGCTGCGGGCATCCAGCTCACCGGCGACCCGCGCCCGGTCCACGACGGCGGCGTCGTCTCGTTCGACGCGCGTTCGACGGGCGAGCGCGTCAACGTCGCCGTGCTGCCCTTCCTTTCCCAGCGCTACGCGGTCCGCGCCGCGGAGCTGCTCACCGGGACCCCGGCGGACAACGTCGGCCAGTACGACCAGCGCGTGCGCGACATCCTGGACCACCTCAAGTCCGGGTTCACCGACGGCGCGGTGAACCTCGTCATGGCGCACCTGACGGTGACCGGCGGCGCGATGGGCGGCGGGGAACGCGCGGCGCAGTCCATCTTCGAGTACCACGTGCCCGCGACGGCGTTCGGCGCCGACCCGCACTACGTCGCGCTCGGCCACCTGCACCGGCGCCAGTCGCTGCCCGCCGCGTGCCCGGTGCACTACAGCGGTTCGCCGTTCGCCGTCGACTTCGGGGAGCAGGACAACACCAGCGTCGTGCTGTCGGTCGAGGTGGGTCCCGCCACGCCGGCGAAGATCACCGACATCCCGCTGACCGCCGGGCGGAAGCTGCGGACGGTGCACGGCACGGTGGCGGAACTGACCGGCCGCGCCGAAGAGTTCGGCGAGGACTACCTCCGCGTCTACGTCCGCGAGGCGACCAGGGCCGGCCTGCGCGAGGACATCCAGGAAGCCCTGCCGAACGCCCTGGAAATCCGCATCGACCCGGAGTTCGCCGCCCCCGTGACGACAGCGGGCGGCGATCGCGCGGTCGCGGACCGCTCGCCGGGGGAGCTGTTCGCGGCCTACTGCGCGGAGCGGACCGTCGACGACAAACGCGTGCAGACGCTCTTCGCGCGGCTGCACGACGAAGAGACGAGCGGGGTGTGACATGCGGCCAGTGCTGCTGGAGATGACCGGCTTCGCGTCCTTCCGCGAGAAGACCGAAGTCAGCTTCGAAGACACGGACTACTTCGCGCTCGTCGGGCCGACCGGCGCGGGCAAGAGCACGGTGATCGACGCCCTGACCTTCGCGCTGTACGGGTCCGTCGCGCGCTGGGACCACGAAGGTCTCGTCGCGCCCGCGCTGGCGCCGACGGTGAACCGCGCCACCGTGCGGCTGGTCTTCGACGCCGGCGGCGCGCGCTACCACGTGGTGCGGGAAGTCCGGCGCAGTGGCGGCAAGAAACCCACGGTCAGCGTGAAGAACGTCCGCCTCGAACGGCTCGCCGACCGCACCGCGCTGGGCGGTCCGGAGGACGACGCCGAGGCCATCGCCGCGGACTCCGAGGTGACCCCGGCGATCGAACGCCTGCTCGGGTTGACGTTCAAGCACTTCTGCACCTGCGTGGCGCTGCCCCAGGGCGACTTCGCGGAGTTCCTGCACGCGAAGGCCGCCGACCGGCAGAAGATCCTCATCAAGCTGCTGGGCCTGGAGGTCTACGAGCGGATCGGGCGCCGCGCGGGCGTGACAGCGGAGCAGCAGAAGCAGCGGGCCGCCGTCCTCACCGAGCAGCTCGGCAGCTACGCCGACGCCACCGGGGAAGCCGTCGGGGAACTGGCCGCGCGGATGACGGCGCTGGCCGACCTGGATGCGCGGGTGACCGCGGCCCTGCCGGGCCTGCACGACGCGGCCCACGCGCACGACGAAGCCCGCCAACACGTCGCCACGCTGACGCAGGAGCTGGCCGTCCTCGACGCGGTGGACCGCCCGGCCGGTGTCGAAGACCTCGAAACCCGGCGCCGGGCGGCGGCGGACGCGGCCACGAAGGCCCGGGCCGGGCTGGCGGCGGCGGAAACGGCGGACGAAACGGCCCGGGCCGCGCTCGCCGCCGCTCCGGCGCGCAGCGAGCTCGAACGGATCCGCGCCGACCGCACGGAACTCACCGCGACCGAGCGGGCCCTCCCCGGCCTGGCGGAGGCCGCAACGGCGGCCACGCAGGCCAAGGACGCCGCCGCCGTCGCGGTCGCCGAAGCGGTGTCGCTCGTCGAAGCGGCCCGGACGAACCGGGACACCACGGCCCGCACGGCCGAAACCGCCGCCGCCGAAGCCGCGAAGGCCCGGCAGGACCGCGATCGCCTGGCCGGGCTGCGGCCGCCCGCGGAGCTCGGGGACCTGACGGCGGAAGCGGCCCGCGTGGCGAACCGCACGGCGCAGGCGGCCACCCGGCTCGGCGCCGCCGAGGCCGCCGACGCCGGAGCGCGTGCGGCGCTGGCCGCGCAGCCGGACGTCGCGCCGCTCGCCGCCGCCCGCTCCGACGCCCGCACGCTTTATACGGTGTGCGACGCGCAACGGAAGGCCGCGCCGGAGCAGGCCGCGCGCCGGAAGGAGCTCGAAGCCGCGCGCACCGCCTTCGCACGCGCCGACACCGAAGTCACCGAAGCCAAGGCCGCGCTGGCCGAAGCCGGACGCGCCGGGCAGGCCCTGGTGCTGCGGGCCGGGCTCGCCGTCGGGCACGCGTGCCCGGTGTGCGAGCAGGAGGTCTCGACGCTGCCGGACGCGGGCGGGCACGCCCACCTGGCCGAGGCGAAGGAACGCCTCGAGCGCGCGGAAGGGGACCGCGCCACCGCCGAGTCCGCGCTGCGCAAGCTGGAACGCGCGGTGGACCGCGACGCCGACGCGAGCGCGTCAGCGGCCGCGCAGGCGGAAGAACTGCGTGCGGCGCTCGTGGGTGTCGACGGCCCGCCCGGGTCGCCGGTGCTGCGCCGGCCGGTCGAGGCCACTTTCTCGGAGCAGGATTACGCGGATCTCGTCGCCGCCGTACGGGAACGAGGGGAGTGGCTGTCCGCGACGATCGACGCCCGCGCCCAGGTCGCGGAGTCGGCGCGCGCGGCGGACGCGGAACTGGCCGCGGCCCGCGCCGAACGCGCGGCGGCCCAGCACGACGCCGATGTCCTCGGGAAGTCCGTCGCGGCCGCCCGGGAAGCGTTGCGGGCGGCCCGCGATCCCCTGGTCGAGCTGGGCGCGCCGGCGATCGACGCCGACGACGTCCCGGCGGCTTGGCAGCGCCTGACCACGTGGGCGGCCTCCGCGCTGGCCGAACGCCGTACCGTGCTGGCTTCCCTGGAAGCCGCCGCCGAAGCCGCGGGCAAGGAGGCCGCCGTCGCGGCCGACGACCTCGCCTCCGCCGAGCGCAGCGCCGAACAACGGCGGAAGCGGGCGGAAGAGGCGGCGCTGGCCGAGCAGTCGGCGAGCACCGGGTGGGCGAACGCCCGGCGCCGCCACGGCGAACTCGTCGAAACGCTGGCCGGTGCGCCTTCGGCCGAGGTCCTCACCGAGCAGCTGGTGAAGGTCGCTTCGCTCGAAGAAGCCGCGAAGGCGGCGGACGCGGAGCTGCGGACCGCGCGGGCCGCCGCGAAACGCGCGGCCGAAGCGCAGGACGGCATCAGCGCGCAGGTCGACGCCGAACGGCAGCGGCTGTCCCGGGCGCGCGACCCGCTGGTCCGCCTCGGCGCGCCACCGATCGACGGCGAAAGCCTCCTGGAAGCCTGGACCGCGCTCACGGAATGGGCCGCGCGCCAGGCGGGCGCCCACCGCGAAGGGCTGGCCGCGGCGGCCACCGCCGAAGGGGCGGCCGCCGAAGCGTTGCGCGTGGCCGAACGCGCGGTCGCCGACGACGTCACCGCGCTCGGCGTCTCCGTGCCGGACGGGCCGGTGCGGGACCGCGTCCCGGTCGCCGTCGCGGCCGCCCGGGCCCGCGCGGAGGCCGACCACACGGAGATGCAGCGGCGCGTCGCCCGGGTGGCCGGGCTGCAGGGGGACATCGCGGCCGCGGAGTCCGACGCCCAGGTCGCGCGGCTGCTCGCGGATCTCCTGCGCTCGGACAAGTTCCCGCGCTGGCTGATCGCCGGGGCGCTCGACACGCTGGTCGCCGAGGCGTCGGCGTCGCTGCTGGAGCTGTCCGGCGGCCAGTTCGAGCTGACCCACGACAAGGGCGACTTCCTGGTGGTGGACCACAACGAGGCCGACGCCCGCCGCCCGGTGAAGACACTGTCGGGCGGCGAGACGTTCCAGGCGTCGCTCTCGCTGGCCCTCGCGCTGTCTTCGCAGCTGGGCGCGATGGCGGCCGAGGGCGCGACCCGGCTGGAGTCGATCTTCCTCGACGAAGGTTTCGGGACGCTGGACGAGGCCACCCTCGACGTCGTGGCGTCCACATTGGAAAACCTCGCCGCGACCGGCAGCCGGATGGTCGGGGTGATCACGCACGTGCCGGCGCTCGCCGAGCGCGTCCCGGTGCGGTTCCTGGTGAGCAGGGACGGCACCGGCTCGCACATCGCCAGGGAGGGCGCATGACCGCGGTGGCCGGGATGAACTTCAGCATCGACGCCTGGGACCCGGGCTACGGCAGCTCCCTGGAAGCCGAGGACCTCGGCCGGTCCCAGGCCGAGGTCGAGCTCGACCTCGAGGTGCCGGCGGCCGAATGGGCCCCGATCGACCCGTCACCGGTCCCGCAGCCGGAAGCGGTGTGTTTCGTCGACGGCGTCCGGCGGATCGACGCGCGGGTCTGGATCGACGACCCGGCCGGGACGAACTCGGCGTCGATCGGCATCTGCGCGTCCTACGCGGCCGGGGTCGTGTGCTGCTGCGACGGGCGGGCGCACGTCGTCGGGACCGACGTCCGGCGCGGGCTGTTCACGGTCGCCCCGCAGGCCGACGACATCGCCACCCCGGCCGGGGTCTACACGGCGCACCGCGCGGCGGCGAAGGAGGACAAGCCGCTGCCGGTGGTGCTGTCCTCGGCGTTGCAGGAGCAGCTGGCCGAAACGGAGCTGGAGACGGCGATCCGGGCGCGCACGGCGATCGCCGGCCACGTGCGCGGCGACCTGCTGGTCGTGGACGGCCCGCTGCGCGGCCGCGCGCACCTCGAGCGGACCGTCGGGTTCATCAAGAGCCACCAGACGACGTACCTGCCCGGCGAGCTCAACTCCCTCGTCGGCCGGCTCGGCGCGCACCAGCGCACGCCGGTGTTCCTGATGGGCACGACCTGGGTCCGCCATTCGTGGTACCTGCGGCTGCCGTCGGCGGGCGGCCCGCCGTGGTCGGGGGTCGTGCGCGTGGAGGCGGCGCCGCACCTCGGGCGCGCGGAGGTGGCCGAGCTGGCCAACCTGACGCAGTCGGTGCTGGGCCGATTCGCCTCCGTCGCCTACAAGGACTCGCGGGCGCCGCAGAACCTGTACCCGATCGCCGGGCTGGAGCGGGACCTGCGCCACCGGCTGGGTGACCAGCAGTTCGTCTACCGCGCGCTGCGGCTGGCCGCCGCCCGGTGAGCCCCGGGCGGCGGCCGTGGTCCTTTGTGGATGATCAGCCCAGCGAGCCGTCCCCGGTCTGCGGCGCCCCGGCCGGCTTGACCGCGACCTGCGGTTTCGCCGGCGTGGCCGGCTTCGGGGTGGCCGGCGGCTTCGGCTTGGCGGAGGTCGTCGTCGTCGGCTTCGTGGGCGGCGGCTTGGGGGTCGTCGACGACGGGGGCGGCGGGGTGCCGGTGATCGTGAACGAGCCGGTCGCCTTCCGGCCGTCCGAGCACGGGAACGACGCGGTGTACGTGCCGGGCCGCTTGATCGCCGTGGTGTGACCGCCGTACCGGCCGAAGTTGCCGCCTTCGGTCCACGCCAGCGGAGCGGCGAAGCCCGCCGACGTCACCGGGCCTCTGGGCGTGCACCCGTTCCCCAGGCCCGCGTGCACCTCCGCGTCGATCCGGCCGCCCGGTTCGACCTGTGCGGTCAGCCCCCACCAGACTTCGCCGGCCGCGTGCGCCGGGGCTGACAGCGAAAGCGTCGCCGCGCTCGCCACCATTAGGCCGATCAGGGTTTTCTTGACCATTGTTTCTCCCTCTCCCTCGGTACTCCTTCCACGCTTGAGCCGGGGAAATGGTTGCACCCATGCGAAAATTCAAGTACGTGAACGTAATCAAGCCTATGTTTCCCGATCACGTATGGGTTAGCTTGTCCGCCATTGGTCCAGTCCTCGCGAGGGAGACTCGATGCGCATCGGCCCGCTCGTTCTCGTCGTGGTCCTGGGGTTGTCGCCGGCGACGCCGGCGGCCGCGGACGCGCAACCCTGGCGCGACGCCCGCCAGTCGCCGGACCGCCGGGCCGCGGAGCTCGTCGCCGCGATGACCCTGGACGAGAAGATCTCCCAGCTGCACCTGCAGCCCGACGCCGAGCACCAGCGGTTCGTGCCGCCCATCCCGCGGCTGGGCGTGCCGGGGTTCCGCATCGCCAACGGCCCGGCGGGAATGGGCCCGGCCGACGACAAACCGCAGAAACCGGCGACCGCGCTGCCGGCCACGATGGCGCTGGCGTCGACGTTCGACACCGGCGTCGCGCGCCGGTACGGCCGGCTGATCGGCAGCGAGACCCGCGCGCTCGCGCACAACGTGTCCGAGGGGCCCGACATCAACATCGCCCGCGTCCCGCGCAACGGCCGGACGTTCGAAGGCATGGGGGAGGACCCGTTCCTCGTCGGCGCGCTGGCGGCCGCCGACATCCGCGGCATCCAGGAGAACGGCACCATCGCCGAGGTCAAGCACTACGCGGCCAACAACCAGGAGACGCAGCGCCAGAGCATCGACGAGCACATCGACGAGCGGACGCTCAACGAGATCTACCTGCCGCACTTCGAACAGGCGGTCACCGAAGGCCGCGCCGGCTCGGTGATGTGCGCCTACCCGAAGATCAACGGCGTCTTCACGTGCGAGAACCCGGCGTTGCTGCAGGACAAGCTGCGAGACGACTGGGGATTCACGGGGTTCGTCCAGTCGGACTGGGGCGCCGCGCACAGCACCGTCGGGTCGGCGAACGCGGGCATGAACCTCGAAATGATCGACGGCACCTGGTACGGCGAGAAGCTGAAGCAGGCCGTGCTGGCCGGGCAGGTGACCGAACGGCGGGTCGGCGAGCTGCTGCTGCCGCGGTTCCGCACGATGTTCGCCGTCGGCCAGTTCGACCACCCACCGGCGCTCACCCCGCTGCCCACCGCCCGGCACGACGCGGCCGCGAAGGAGTTCGCCGAACGCGGCATGGTGCTGCTGCGCAACGAACACGCCCAGCTCCCGATCGACGCGGGCGTGCGGTCGATCGCGCTGATCGGGCCGTTCGCGACCAAGGCCAAGACCGGTGGCGGCGGCAGCTCGGCCGTCATCCCGACGTCCACAGTGGACCCGCTGCCGGGCCTGCAGCAGCGCGTCCCGGACGCGGCGGTGACCTTGGACGACGGCAGCGACCCGGCCCGGGCGGCCGCGCTGGCCCGCACCGCCGACGTCAGCGTCGTGATGGTCGGCGACAACGAGACCGAGGGCAAGGACCGGCCGAGCCTGGCTTTGGACGGCGACCAGGACGCGCTGGTGGCGGCCGTCGCCGAGGCGAACCCGCACACCGTGGTCGTGGTGAAGAGCGGCGGCCCGGTGCTGATGCCGTGGGCGTCCCGCGTGCCGGCGATCCTCCAGGCGTGGTACCCCGGCCAGCAGGACGGCGCGGCGGTGGCGAGCGTGCTCTTCGGCGACGTCAACCCGTCGGCGAAGCTGCCGGTCACGTTCCCGGCTTCGGACGCCGACACCCCGGCGAACACGCCGGCGCAGTTCCCGGGCGTCGGCGGCGTCGCGACTTATTCGGAGGGCCTGCAGGTCGGCTACCGCTGGTTCGACGCGCAGGACCGCACGCCGCTGTTCCCGTTCGGCCACGGCCTGTCGTACACGACGTTCGCCTTCTCGGACCTGCGGGTGCGCACCACCGGCGACGGCGCCACGGCGACGTTCACGGTGCGGAACACGGGAGGTCGCGCGGGCGCCGAGGTCGCCCAGCTCTACCTGGGCTTCCCGGCGGCCGCGGGCGAGCCACCGCGCCAGCTCAAGGGGTTCTCGCGGGTTTCGCTGACGCCGGGGCAGGCCCAGCGCGTGACGATCCGGCTGGACGCGCGCGACTTTTCGGTCTGGGACACGGGCCGGCACGCGTGGCAGCCGGTGCCGGGAGCGTTCACGGTGTCGGTCGGCGACTCGTCCCGCTCCCTGCCCCTGCAGGCGCTCGTCCGGCGCTGAGCCGCTCAGGCGGCGGCGAGCGTCCCACCGAGAGCCCGCAGCCCGTCGGCGGTGAGTTCCGCGCGCGTCCACTGCCCGACGGCGACGACCCCGGCCGGCCGGATCAGCCCGGCCCGCGCCAGCTGGTGGGCGGTGGCCTGGTCGCAGCACGGCAGGCCGTCGACCCGCAGATCGGGTTCACAGCTGCAGGTGAGCTCGGCCCGCCCGGCCCCGACGGCCCGCAGCATCGCCAGCGCCCGGCGGTTCAGTTCGGTGGTCATGGTCTCCCCCTTTGTGGTGCTGTCCTCAAGGAGACGTGACGGCGGTCACCGAATACGCGGTTTCGGCGAGGGTCACCCGAACAGGTGCACACCGGTGACCTGGGTGTCATCTTGGGCGGCCGGACCTGGTGCGATGGGGGGATTGCGGTAGGAGGGCGCTGTGCCGCCGCTGTGGGTTACAACCGTTCCTGCAGGGCGTCTGCCGCGGCCAGGAGGTCTGCTGCCCAGCGTGCGCCCGGCTTCCGGCCTATGCGCTCGATGGGGCCCGATACCGACACCGCTGCCACCACCGTTCCCGCCGAGTCGCGGACGGGGGCTGAGATGCTCGCCACGCCTGGCTCTCGCTCGGCCACGCTTTGCGCCCAGCCGCGGCGGCGGACCTCCAGGAGGGTTCGCTCGCCGAAGACCGCGTCCGCCAGGATCGTGCGCTGCGTGTGCGGGTCCGCCCAGGCGGCCAGGACCTTTGCGCCCGAGCCCGCCGTCATCGGCAGGCGGGATCCCACCGGGACCGTGTCGCGCAGGCCGCTCGGTGGCTCGGCCGTCGAGACGCACACGCGCTGGATGCCGTCCCGCCGGTAGAGCTGGACGCTTTCGCCCGTGACGTCGCGCAGCTTCGGCAGGACCACGCCCGCCGCGTCGAGGAGGGGGTCCGTCGAACCGCCCGCCAGCTCGGCCAGCGCCGTACCGGGGCGCCAGCGGCCGTCCGGGCCGCGGCGCAGCAGCCGGTGCACCTCCAGGCCCACCGCGAGCCGGTGCGCGGTGGCCCGGGGCAGGCCCGTCCGCGTGCACAGTTCCGCGAGGCCGCAGGGGTCGTCCGCGACCGCCTGCAGGACGGCCACTGCTTTGTCCAGTACTCCGATACCGCTATGCTGTCCCACGACCCGATACTAGCGTCCCGCACTTTGGGAAGTCCAGCATCTGGGAAAACCCTGAACTCGAGCTGCGCCCTCCTTCGCGGCTCGCATCCCGTTCGCAGGTGCGCGCCCGAGTTCGACGACGAACCGTGGAAGGAGCCGGAGATGACCAGCCCGACCGGCAAGGCCCGCACGCTGGCGGAGAAGGTGTGGGAAAGCCACCTCGTGCGCCGAGGCGAAGGTGCCGAACCGGACCTGCTCTACATCGACCTCCACCTGCTGCACGAAGTGACCAGCCCGCAGGCTTTCGACGGCCTCCGGCTGGCCGGGCGGCCGGTGCGCCGCCCCGACCTGACCATCGCGACCGAGGACCACAACGTCCCGACCGTCGACATCGAGCTCCCCATCGCCGATCCGGTCTCGCGCACCCAGGTCGACACGCTTCGCCGCAACTGCGCGGAGTTCGGTGTCCGGCTGCACCCGATGGGTGACGCCGAGCAGGGCATCGTGCACGTCATCGGCCCGCAGCTCGGCCTGACCCAGCCCGGCATGACCGTGGTCTGCGGCGACAGCCACACCTCCACGCACGGCGCGTTCGGCGCCATCGCCTTCGGCATCGGCACGTCCGAGGTGGAGCACGTGCTGGCCACCCAGACGCTGCCGCTGCGCCCGTTCAAGACGATGGCGATCACGGTCGACGGCGAGCTGCGGCCCGGCGTCACGGCGAAGGACATCATCCTCGCGGTGATCGCGAAGATCGGCACCGGCGGCGGCCAGGGCTACATCCTGGAGTACCGGGGGGAGGCGATCGCAGCGTTGTCCATGGAGGCGCGGATGACCGTCTGCAACATGTCGATCGAGGCCGGCGCCCGCGCCGGGATGATCGCGCCGGACGAGACGACGTTCGCCTACCTGAAGGGCCGCCCGCACGCGCCGCAGGGCGCGGACTGGGACGCGGCGGTCGAGAACTGGCGGCAGCTGCGCACCGACGACGGCGCCGAGTTCGACGCCGAGGTGCACCTGAACGCGAGCGAGCTGACGCCGTTCGTGACCTGGGGCACCAACCCCGGCCAGGGGCTCCCGCTGGGCGCCGAGGTGCCCGACCCGGAGGCGATCCCGGACGAGAACGACCGCATCGCCGCTGAAAAAGCCCTGTCCTACATGGACCTGAAGCCGGGCACGCCGCTGCGCGAGATCGCCGTCGACACCGTCTTCCTCGGCTCCTGCACCAACGGCCGGATCGAGGACCTGCGGGCCGCGGCCGAGGTGCTGCGCGGCCGGAAGGTGGCGGACTCGGTCCGGATGCTGGTGGTTCCCGGCTCGATGCGCGTCCGCAAGGCGGCCGAGGAGGAGGGCCTCGACGAGGTCTTCACCGCGGCCGGCGCCGAGTGGCGCCAGGCCGGCTGCTCGATGTGCCTGGGCATGAACCCGGACCAGCTGAAGCCCGGCGAGCGCAGCGCGTCGACGTCGAACCGCAACTTCGAGGGCCGGCAGGGCAAGGGTGGCCGGACGCACCTGGTGTCGCCGCTGGTGGCCGCCGCCACGGCCGTCCGGGGCACGCTGTCGTCGCCGGATGACCTGCTGACCGCCGCCCGCTGACCCACCGAGGAGCTACCGCCATGGAACCGTTCACCCAGCACACCGGCGTCGGCGTCCCGCTGCGCCGGTCCAACGTGGACACCGACCAGATCATCCCCGCGGTCTACCTCAAGCGGGTGACCCGGACGGGCTTCGAGGACGGCCTGTTCGCCGCCTGGCGCGGCGACGAGAACTTCATCCTCAACTCCGAGCCGTTCCGGAACGGGAGCGTGCTGGTCGCGGGCCCGGACTTCGGAACCGGTTCCTCCCGCGAGCACGCCGTCTGGGCCCTGATGGACTACGGCTTCCGGGTCGTCATCTCCGCCCGGTTCGCCGACATCTTCCGCGGCAACTCCGGCAAGGGCGGCCTGGTGGCCGCGCAGTGCGAGCAGCACGACGTCGAACTGCTCTGGAAGCTGCTCGAGAACGAGCCCGGCACCGAGGTCACGGTCGACCTGGAGACCAAGACCGTGCGCGCCAAGGACTTCACCGCGCCCTTCCAGATCGACGACTACGTCCGCTGGCGGCTGCTGGAAGGCCTCGACGACATCGCTCTCACGTTGCGCCATGCCGGTGAGATCGACAGCTTCGAGGCGGGCCGCCCGTCGTGGAAGCCGACGACCACGCCGGTGGCCGCCGGTTGACCCGGCTCCGGGGCGGGATCCCGTGCCCAGCATGGGATCCCGCCCCTCGTCCTCCTGCCAGACGGCCCTCCGCAGGCCCTTTCACCGGGGCCCGGCGCGAGGCGGAACCCCTCCCGCGACAAGGGAAAGTTTCCGCGTGCCGTTTGGAATTTGTGCTGCGTTGGTAATACCGTGTCGCTAGCCGGCCGACGCGGCCGTGGAGCCATCCTGGAGGACTGGACATGGCCAACAAGGCCCAGCTGATCGAGGCGCTGACGGAGCGCTTGGGCGACAAGAAGGCCGCTTCCGAAGCGGTCGACGGTCTGGTCGACATCATCATCCGGACGGTCAACAAGGGCGAAAAGGTCAACATCACCGGCTTCGGCGTGTTCGAAAAGCGCGCCCGCGCGGCCCGCACGGCCCGGAACCCGCGCACCGGCGAAGCGGTGCGGGTGAAGAAGACGAACGTGCCGGCCTTCCGCGCGGGAACGACGTTCAAGGACGTCGTTTCCGGAGCGAAGAAGCTGCCGAAGGCCACCCCGGCCAAGCGCACGGCAGCGGCAACGACCACCCGCACGGCGGCGGCCAAGCCGGCGACCACCCGAGCGACGACAACGCGCACCCGCGCGACGGCGGCGAAGCCGGCGGCCACGACGAAGCCGACGGCGACGAAGGCGGCCCCGAAGGCCGCGACCAGCCGCGCGAAGGCAACGACGGCCAAGCCGGCGACGGCCCGGACAACGGCGGCGAAGACGACGGCCGCGAAGGCTGCGACGGCGGCGAAGCCTGCGACGGCTGCGAAGGCCACGACTGCCGCGAAGACCACTACGGCTGCGAAGACCACTACGGCTGCGAAGGCCACTACGGCGGCGAAGACCACCACGGCTCGCAAGACGACTGCGGCGAAGGCCCCGGCCAAGCGGGCGTCGTCGACCGCGGCGAAGAAGGCCTGACCACCCGAAACTGTCAGACCCTTGCGGTAACGTGAAATCAGGGGGTCCCCTGGGGGCGACCTCCTGTTGGACGCGCAGCTTTTCCGGCAGGGCCCGCGCGATGTGCGCGGGGCCCTGCCGCATGTCCGGCCCCGGCCCGGGTGGCGTGGGAGCTGCCGCCGGTGCGGCAGAACCGGTCCACGCCGCCGGAGCCCGGCAGACGCTCCATTCGCTCCGCGAACTCCGCGAGTCGGCGCACGTACCTGGAGGGTCGCCTCGCGTACCCAGACGGTCAGTCCGCGTACTTAGACGGTCGGCTCGCGTGCTCAGACGGTCGGCTCTCGAACTCAGCCGGTCGGCTCGCGTGCTCAGACGGTCGGCTCTCGAACTCAACCGGTCGGCTCGCGTACCGGGATGGTCGGCTCGCGGATCCAGCCGGTCGGCTCGCGAAGCGAGTGGAGCGCCGGCGAACCGGGTGCCGTCGCGCTGGAACCGGCTGCCTGCCCAAATGAACCGGCCGTCCAGGCACGCGAACCGACCGTCCAGGCACGCGAGCCGCCCCTCCAGGTACGCGAAGCGCGCGCAGCGGTGATCGCCCAACGTCATCCCTCGGCCGCGCCCGCGCCCGGACCGGCGCCGTCCGCCACCCGGTTGGCGCAACCTCTGGCCCGGGACCGGTTCCGTCCAATTTCCCAAAGTTGCTTGAGCGCCCGGCCGAGTGATGCCACGCTGCGTTCCTCGGGCCGCGTCCGGCGGGGCCGGCGGGGGCGAGCGAAACCTGGGGGCGACCACCATCGACATCCGGCTCCTCGGTCCGTTCCAGGTGCTCCTCGACGGTTCGCCGGTCGTGCTGACCAGTTCCCGGCAGCGTGCGCTGCTCGCCACCCTCGCGCTCGCCGCCGGGCGGCTCGTGTCGATCGATGCCCTCGCCCGGGGTGTCTGGGGCGAGACTCCGCCCGCGCACATCCGCGGCAGCCTGCAAACCTACGTCATGCGCCTGCGCCGGCTCTGCGGCGAAGACTCCGTCGTCACCGAACCGGACGGCTACCGGCTGGTCGTCGACCCGTCCCGGGTGGACGCGCTGCGCTTCCTCCAGACCCTCGACCAGGCCGCCGCCACGACCGAACCCGCCCAGCGGCGGGAACTGCTCACCGCCGCCCTCGGCGACTGGGGTGGTGTCCCGCTCGAAGGCGTCGGCTCGCCCACGCTGGCCGCCGAATGGGGGCCGCTGCTGACCGAGCGGTACCTCTTCGCCGTCGAACAGCGCATCGACCTCGACGCCGGGCTCGTCCCCGATGCGCGGCTCGTCGCCGAACTGACCGATCTCGTCGCGCAGCACCCGCTGCGGGAATCCCTGTGGGAGCGGCTGGTGCGCGCCCTCGCCCGCGCCGGGCGCCGCGCCGAAGCCTTGGCGCGCTACGCCGGGCTGCGCGCGTTGCTGGCCGACGAACTCGGCGTCGAACCGGGCGAAGACCTCCGCCGCCTGCACGCCGAACTGCTCGCCGCCGACGCCGGGCCGACCGTGCACACGGTGCCGCGGCAGCTGCCCTTCGACGTCGCCGGGTTCACCGGGCGCGGCCCCGAACTCGCCGAACTCGACCGGCTGCCGCCCGGCGGCGCCTCCGGCATCGTCGTCATCGAAGGCACCGCCGGCGTCGGCAAGACGTCGCTGGCTGTGCACTGGTCCCACCGCGTCCGCGACCGCTTCACCGGCGGCCAGCTGTTCCTCGACCTGCGCGGTCACTCCGCCGACACCCCGGTCACGCCCGGCGCCGCGCTGGCCGGCTTCCTGCGCGCCCTCGGCGTCCCGCCCGAGTCGCTGCCTTCCACAGTGGAGGAACGTTCGGCGCTGCTGCGCAGCAGGCTGGCGGGCAGCCGCACCCTGATGCTGCTCGACAACGCGCGCGACGCCGACCAGGTCCGCCCGCTGCTGCCGGGGCCCGGCAACCTGGTCGTGGTGACCAGCCGGAACCAGCTGCGCGGCCTGGTCGCCCGCGACGGCGCCCGCCGGATCGCGTTGCGTTCGTTCGACGACCGCGACGCCACCGCGCTGCTCGCCGGCAGCGTCGGTTCACAGCGGCTGGCCGCCGAGCCCGGCGCCGTCGCCGAACTCGTCGAGCTGTGCGGCCGGCTGCCGCTGGCACTGGCGCTGGCCGGAGAACGCGCTTCCCGGTTCTCCGGCGTTTCGCTCGCCGGGATCGTCGAAGAACTCCGTGACCAGCGGCTGCGGCTCGACACCCTCCGCGACCCGGAGGACGCCGGCACCGACCTGCGGGCCGCGTTCTCCTGGTCGTACAAGGCCCTGCGCCCGGCCGCCGCCCGCTTCTTCCGGCTGCTCGGCCTGCACCCCGGCCACGGCTTCACCCTGTCGTCGGCGGCCGCGCTGGCCGGCGCGGACCTGCGCGAAGCCCGGGAGCTCGCCGACCAGCTTGCCGCCGCCCACCTGCTCAACCAGCCCGGCACCGACCGCTACCAGTTCCACGACCTGCTGCGCGTCTACGCCGCCGAGCTCGTCGAATCGGAGACGACGGCGGCCGAGCGCGCGGCCGCGTTGCGCCGGCTCCTCGACTGGTACGTGGCGAGCGTCGCCGAAGCGAACAAGCTCGTCCGCCCCGACCTGCTCACCGAGGACATCACGCTCGACCCGGCGCCGCTGCCCGCGGTCCGGTTCGCACAGCACGAGCAGACGATCGCCTGGTACACCACGGAACGCCAGGCCCTGACGGCGCTGGTCGGCATCGCCGCCGGGCACGGCTGGACCGCGCACGCCTGGAAACTGGCCTGGCTGCTGCGCGGCTTCTTCGCCGAACGCCACGACCGCGACGACTGGATCACCACCGCACGCACAGCGGTCGCCGCCACCCGCGACGCCGGCGACAACACCGGACTCCAGTACAGCGCCAACAACCTCGGCTCGGCCTACCTGCGCACCCTCCAGCCCGACAAGGCGCTCGAAGCCCTGGAGGAAGCGCGCGCGGCGTCGGAAGCCGGCGACGGCACGGCGCTGACCGTGGCGATCCTGTCCAACCTGGCCGGCGCGTACTACGTCCGCGCCGAATACGCCGAGGCGGAACGGCACGCGCTCCAGGCCGTGCACCTGGCCCGCGACAACGGCCAGCGCACGTTCGTCCCGCACGCGCTGCTGAACGTCAGCGCGAGCCGCATCGGCCTGCGCGACTACGACCACGCGGCCGAAGCCGCCCAGGCCGCTCACGAGGCTTTCGCGGACCTCGGCGACCGCTACCACGCGGCGCTGGCGCTCGGGAACGTCGCCGAGGCCCTCGAAGGCGCCGGGCGGTACGACGAGGCGGAAAGCGCCGGGCTCGCCGCCCTCGCCGAGCTGAAGGAACTGAACGCCGACTACGGAACGATCGACGTCCAGATCACCCTCGGCCGGCTCAAGCACCGCACCGGCCGGGCCCGGGACGCGAGCGGTCATTGGGCCGAGGCGCTGACGGTCAGCCAGCGCCTCGGCGATCCCCGCGTCGCGGAGATCCAAGCCCTGCTGGCGTCGGTGCCGACAGAAAACCCCTCGCCCGGGGATGCGCCGTACCCCTAGCCCGGCGCAGCCCAGCGGGACCCTGATCCAGTACACCAAGATCGACTGTCACACCGCTGTCTTGGGGCGGTGGAAGTTGTCGGTGGTTGCGGCTGGACCACGTTTCTCTGAGACGTCGAGCAGGTGGGCTTCGGATCGGGGTTGCGGGGGGACTGGGTGGCGTCGTGGCCGGTTGTGCTGTCGGCTGGGCGGCTGTCGGCGGCCGGTTGCGCTCTCTGATGCCGCCTGCCGGCCGCCGGTCAGGAGTGCGTTGGTGTTGGTGCCGGCAGGGCGCTGGGGTGGTAGTCCGCCGCCACTAGCCGGGGGCCTTTTGCTTCTGTCGGCGGGGTGAATGACAGGACCCAGAATGAGCCCTTCTTGCTCGGTACCACTCCTGCGCGGGCTGCTGGGATCTTCACGCCGTCTCGGTCGGCCAGGGTGCTCACCAAGTCCGGGATCACGCCGCCCTGGCTGCACACCACCGGGGTTCCGCCGTCTCCGGCCAGGGCCAGCATGCGGGCTGCGGCCAGGACCGGGTCCGGCCAGTAGCCCTCCTCCGACAGCAGCGGCTCGTGCCTCACCTCTGTGCCCACGTCCTCCGCCACTCCGTGGACCGTCTGTACGCAGCGCAGGCGAGGGGCCGACAGCACGCGGTCGGGGGCGAACAACGTCAGGACCCGGCGCAGGGCCGCCGCCTGGCGTTGACCCGCCTCCGACAGCGGCCTGAGGTCGTCGTCGCCCGTCCAGTCGTCTCGCTTGCCCGCCTTTGCGTGCCGGACCAGCAGGACCGTTGTCAGGCCCACCGGGAGCTCGCCGAACGAGCGCAGCACCCGGACGTCCTCGGGGCGCGTCAACGCCTTCTCCGCCTGCGTCGGGGTCAGCCAGCGCAGCTCGTCGACCTCGTCGTTCGGGACGAACTCGCCGGAGACCGCTTCCGCCGCGAAGTAGTCGACCGTCTTCGGGACCGTTCCGGTGCCGTTGCGCGACGGCACCGGGTACGCCGTGCGGGTCAGGTAGCGGCCCAGGACCGCGGTGAACCCGGTTTCCTCGCGGACCTCGCGGACCGCGGCTTCGGCGATCGTCTCGCCCGGGTCCAGTTTTCCCTTCGGCAGTGACCAGTCGTCGTACCGCGGGCGGTGCACCAGGGCGACCTCCGTCGCCCCGCCGGTGACGCGCCACAGCACCGCGCCGGCCGCCCGTACCTCCTGGGTCATCCGGCGGCCCCGTGCAGCTTCGCCAGTTCCAGCTGGTGGTCGCGGACGCGCGAGCCGTCGGCCGGGAACGGGGACCACTCGCCGCTTTCGGTCAGCACCCAGCAGCGTGTGGCCGGGTCCAGGGCCGAGTCGAAGATGTTGTCGAGCTGCGCGGTGAGCTTCGGGTCCTTGACGCGCACCAGCGCCTCGATCCGCCGGTCCAGGTTGCGGTGCATCATGTCCGCGCTGCCGATCCAGTGCGTGCCGCCGGCGCGGAAGTTGAAGATACGCGAGTGCTCCAGGAACCGGCCGAGGATCGACCGGACGTGGATGTTCTCCGACAGCCCTTCGACGCCGGGCTTGAGCGTGCAGATGCCGCGCACCACGATCTCGACCGGCACCCCGGCCTGTGACGCGTGGTAGAGCGCGTCGATGACCTGCTCGTCGACCAGCGAATTGCACTTGATCCGGATCCCGGCGGCCTGCCCGGCCCGCGCCAGCTCGATCTCCTCGCCGATCGCGCGCACGATGCCGCGGCGGATGCCGTGCGGCGACGTCAGGATCGTCCGGTAGGTGTCCTGGCGCGAGTAGCCGGTCAGGACGTTGAACAGGTCCGTGACGTCGGCGCCGATGCTCGGGTCGGCGGTGAACAGGCCGATGTCCTCGTAGAGCCGCGCGGTCTTCGGGTTGTAGTTGCCGGTGCCGATGTGGCAGTAGCGGCGGATCGTCGAGCCCTCCTGGCGCACGATCATCGACACCTTGCAGTGCGTCTTCAGCCCGACCAGGCCGTACACGACGTGCACGCCCGCGCGTTCCAGCGTCCGCGCCCAGGTGATGTTCGCCTGCTCGTCGAACCGCGCCTTGATCTCGACCAGCGCGACGACCTGCTTGCCCGCCTCTGCCGCGTCGATCAGCGCGTCGACGATCGGGGAGTCGCCGGAGGTCCGGTACAGGGTCTGCTTGATCGCGAGGACCTTGGAGTCGGCCGCCGCCTGCTCGATGAAGCGCTGGACGCTCGTCGAGAACGAGTCGTACGGGTGGTGCACCAGCACGTCGCCCTCGCGCAGCGTCGCGAAGACGCTCTTCGGCGTCTCGCGCTCGCCGAACGCCGGGTGCGTCGCCGGGACGAACGGCCGGTCCTTCAGCTCCTTGCGGTCCACTGCGGACAGCTGGTGCAGGCAGGTCAGGTCGAGCAGACCGGGCACCTCGACGACGTCGGCCGGGTCGACGTCAAGCTCGCGCAGCAGCAGCTCGAGCATGTGCTCGCTCATGTCCTGCGCGACCTCGAGCCGCACCGGCGGGCCGAAGCGGCGCTGCGCCAGCTCGCGCTCGAGGGCCTGCAGGAGGTCTTCGTCACGGTCTTCGTCGACCTCGAAGTCGGCGTTGCGGGTGACGCGGAAGACGTGGTGCTCGGTGACGTCCATGCCGGTGAACAGCTCGCCCAGGTGGGCGGCGATGAGCTCTTCGAGGGGCAGGAACGTCGCCGTCCGGCTGGTGCGCTCGGTCTCGACGCGCATCAGGCGCGGCACGTTGCTCGGCACCTTCACCCGGGCGAAGCGCTCGGTGCCGCCTTCGGGGTCGCGGACCGTGACGGCGAGGTTGAGGGACAGGCCCGAGATGTACGGGAACGGGTGCGCCGGGTCGACGGCCAGGGGCGTCAGGACCGGGAAGATCTGCTCGGAGAAGTAGCTGGACAGCCGCAGCTGGTCGGCGCCGGCCAGGTCGGCCCAGCCGACGATGTGGATGTCCTGCTCGGCCAGCTGCGGGCGCAGGTGCTTCTCGAAGGCGCCGGTCTGCCGCTCGACGAGGTCCTGGTTGCGCTTGGCGATGTAGCCGAGCTGCTCGCGCGGGGTGAGCCCGTCCGCGCTGCGGACCAGCAGGCCGGTCTCGTCGCGGCGCTTCAGCCCGGCCACGCGGACCATGTAGAACTCGTCCAGATTGGACGCGAAGATGGCCAGGAACTTGGCCCGTTCCAGCAGCGGCTGCGACTCGTCCTCGGCCAGCGCGAGCACGCGGGCGTTGAAGTCCTGCCACGACAGCTCGCGGTTGAAGTACCGGTCGTCCGGCAGCGTCTCGACGGCGGTCGGCGCGGTGGTGACCGCGGGCGGCGCCGACGGGACGGACCGGAACTCCTCGGCGCCGCGCGGGTTGCCCTGCGTCGAGCTGCGCCGCCGCGTCGGCGCCGGAGTGGCGGCCGCGGCGGTGGTCTTGCGGGGGCGCGCCTTGCCGGCGGTGGCACGGGCGGCGGTGTCGCGCGCCGTGGACTTCGACGGGACCTTCTTGGCGCCGGCGGGTTTGGCCGCGTTCGCCCGGGAGGTCGTCTTCTTCGCCGTCTCCGGGGATTCGTTCGCCGGGTTCCGTCGCCTCCGCGGTGCGGGCGTGCCGCCGTCGTCTGTGCTCACGCCCCCATTCTTCACTAAGCGGCGCCGGATTGCGCAGGCCGCGGTGAAGGTCAGATGAACAGCTCGGCGGTGTGTTTTCCGACACCGAGGGCCCGCACGTGAGCGAGATCATCGGGCGTGTCGACGTCGCTGCGCAGGCTCGGCAGGGCCTGGCGCAGCGCGATCGCCCCGGACGCGGCGTGCTGCCGCGCCGACCCGGGCCCGAACCGCGGATCGAGCGGCGCGCCGGGGGCGGCCAGCAGCAGGGTGCTCCCGGTGCCCTGCCGATCGGCGACGAAGGCCCGGTGCCCGGCGGCCTCGGTGAGGGCGGCGGTCAGATCGCCGGCGCTGAGGGCGGGGAGGTCGGCTTGAAGTGCGCCGACGACGGCGGCGGGATCGTCGGCTTTGAGCAGGGCTTCGCCGTGGCGGAAAGCGGCGTTGAGGGAGCGTTCGGCGGGTTCGACGACGACCTCGACTTCGACCCCGAGGCCGGCGAGCTCCCCGACGGCCTCCGGATCGGCGGCGACGAGCAGCACCCGCCGAACGCGCCCGGCCGAGAGAACGGCGGCAAGCGTGTCGGCGGCGAGCGCGAGAACCAGCTCGGGATGCCGATCCGCCGCGACGGCACCACGCAGCCGCGACTTGCCGTCGCGGGGGTGTTTCATCGGCACGACCAG
>NZ_PPHG01000038.1 GCF_002904295.1 Amycolatopsis sp. CA-128772 | reverse complement strand
TGGGCTGTGGGAGCCGGCGCCGAGCAGGTTGCCGCGGCCTTGCCCGCGCTGGGCGGTCGTCCCGATCAGGCACCCGCGGCCGGGCGGCCGGGTTCGATCAGTCGTCGCGCCCGTGCCGGGTGGTGGGCTTCGGCCAGGGACCGTGGCCGGGCCGGGCGGTTCGCTTCGATCAGGCGCCGAACCCGCGGCGAGCGGCCAGCCTCGGTCGGATGGGGTGCGGGGTGGCCTGCCCGCGGATGGGTGCTAGGCGGCCTCCGGCCGGTCCCGGCGCATCCGTCGTGCTCAGGGGTAGTCGCCCCGGATGGCGTTGGGCGGCTTGGGTGGCCTTCGGCCGGTCCCGGCGCATCCGTCGTGCTCAGGGGTAGTCGCCCCGGATGGCGTTGGGCGGCCTCCGGCCAGTCCCGGCGCACCCGTCGCGCCCAGCGCCAGCCGCCCCGAATGGTGCTGGGCAGCCCGGGTGGCCTCCGGTCAGCCCCGGCAGGTCCGCCGCGCCCAGCGCGAGCCGTCCGCGAATGGCGTTGGGCGACCCAGGCGACCTCCGACCGGCCCGGCGCACCCGCCGCGCCCAGCGCCCGCCGCCTCCGGCCAGCCCGGCGCACCCGTCGCGCCCAGCGCCCGCCGCCTCCGGCCGGCCCGGCACACCTCCGCGCACGCAACCCGACCCGGGCCGAAACCGCCTCCGAGCTGGCCGAACCCACCCTCCCTGGACTGCTCCGCGCCCGGCGCGGCAGGATCAACGCCCGGATGTGCTCTGTATGGAGGAGGAGATCGTGGCCCGGCGTGAAAAGGGTGGCTTCTGGGTGGGGCTCGCCGCCGTACTGTTCTACCCGCTCACCGCCATTGCGCGGCGGGTCTACGTCGGGGCCGAGAAGATTCCGCGGCAGGGGCCCGCTCTGCTCGTCATGAACCACATCTCGCACCTCGATCCCGTCGTCGATGCCGTCTTCGTGCACCGGCAGAAGCGCGTCCCGCGGTTCCTTTTCAAGGAGAGCCTGCTGCGCGCGCCGATCCTCGGGCCGATCGTCGGGGGGTCCGGGCAGATCCCCGTCTCGCGCGGGTCGGCCGCCGCCGGGGACAGCCTCAAGGCTGCTCACCAGGCCCTCGAAGAAGGCAAGATCGTCGTCATCTACCCCGAAGGCACCATCACCAAGGACCCCGCCGGGTGGCCGAAGGAGTCCTTCACCGGCGCCGCGCGGCTCGCGCTGCAGAACGACGTTCCCATCATCCCCATCGCCCGGTGGGGGACCAGCCAGCTCTTCGACGGCTACACCAAGAAGTTCACGCCCTTCCCGCGCAAGACCATCACCCACTCCGTCGGCGATCCGCTCGACCTCTCCGCCTACCGCGGCGGGAACACCCGCAGCGCGTCGAAGCTGCGCGAGGTCACCAAGGTCATGATGGACGACGTCACCCGGCTGCTCGCCGAGATCCGGCACGAAGAACCGCCGGCCGCGAAGCCGGAGGAGCCCGCCTGATGCGCGCCGACGTGCAGCGGGTCACCGTGCTCGGGGCCGGCTCGTGGGGCACCGCCTTCGCCAAGGTCCTCGGCGACGCCGGGCGGGACGTCACCATGTGGGCGCGCCGCGAGGAGGTCGCCGAGGACGTCCGGGAGCGGCACACCAACAGCGCCTACCTGCCCGGCGTGCAGCTGCCCGGCACCGTCACCGCCACCAGCGACGCCGCGAAGGCGCTGGCCGGGGCCGAAGCCGTCGTCCTGGCCGTGCCCAGCCAGAGCCTGCGCGCGAACCTGACGGCGTGGCGCGGCCTGCTGCCGCCCGGCGCGATCCTCGTCAGCCTCGCCAAGGGCGTCGAGCTCGGCACGCTCAAGCGGATGAGCGAGGTGATCGGGGAGATCGTCGGGATCGACCCCGGCACCGTCGTCGTCGTCACCGGGCCGAACCTGGCCAAGGAGATCGCCGCCGGGCAGCCGTCGGCCTCCGTGCTGGCCTGCGCCGACCACGAACGCGCCGTCGCCGTCCAGCGGGCCTGCGCCAACTCCTACTTCCGGCCGTACACCAACACCGACGTCGTCGGCTGCGAGCTCGGCGGCGCCTGCAAGAACGTGATCGCGCTCAGCACCGGGATGGCCGCCGGCCTCGGGCTCGGCACGAACACGATGGCCACGCTCATCACCCGCGGGCTGGCCGAGATGGCCCGGCTCGGCGCGAAGCTCGGCGCCGACCCGCTGACGTTCGCCGGGCTCGCCGGCGTCGGCGACCTGGTCGCGACCTGCTCGTCGCCGCTTTCGCGCAACCGCACCTTCGGGGAGCGCCTCGGCCGCGGCGAGACCCTCGAACAGGCGCAGGCGGCCGGCGGCGGGCAGGTCGCCGAGGGTGTCATGTCGTGCTCGTCGATCCGGGCGCTGGCCCAGAGCGTCGGGGTCGACATGCCGATCACCGACGCCATGCACCGCGTCTGCCACGAAGGTGTCGACCCCCGCCGGGCCGGCGCGGAGCTGCTCGGACGGTCCCAGAAACACGAATGGTCCTGATCCGTGGGACGGCTTGACCGGGTGGAGAGCGGCTGGGATTCTGGTCGCATGTTCGCGCACTTCATGTCCGGGTCGCGGGGCCGCATGGGCCTCCGCTCCGACGTGCGCGCGTGTCGCTGTTGTCGGTGAACCCAGCCCCGGCCCAGCTCGACACCCTTCTTCCGCGTGAGGACCCTCATGTTCGCCGTTCCGGACAACACGCTGCTGCGTCCCGAAAACCCCGCCCTGCGCCACCCGGTGCGCGTCGCACTCGAGGTCGCCGCCGACCGCGACCGCTGGCGCCACCTGCTGCGTTATGACCCCGAAGAGCGCTTCGCGACGCTCGTGTCGGAGGACGAGCAGCAGGAGGTGTGGCTGATGAGCTGGCTGCCCGGCCAGCGCACCGACCTGCACGACCACGCGTTCGCCAGCGGCGCGTTCACCGTGGTCAGCGGTCACCTGACCGAGGCCGTGGCCCGCCGCGCGCCGGACGGCCGCGCGGTCACCGAACTGCACGCCCTGTCCGCCGGGCAGTCGCGGGTGTTCGGGCCGGGGTACGTGCACGAGGTCCGCAACGACGGCCCGGACCCGGCGATTTCGGTCCACGTCTACCGCGACGCGGGCCGCGCGATGCGCCCGTATCACCTCGACCCCGTCGTCGGCCCGATCCGGGACTGAACCTTCAGTCCAGGTCGCCGCGCCGGCGGAACTCGCGCTCGATCGCGTCGCGGTCCGCGCCGGAGGCCAGCAGCGCGTGCAGCAGGATCCGCGCCTTCCGCGCGTCCAGCCAGCCCGCCATCGTCGCGCCCATCGCGATCAGGCTCGACTCCGAGCCGTGGAAGCCGTACGTCGAGCGCAACGTCGGTCCCGCCCCGGTCCGCGAAGCGACCACGACCGGGATCGACCGCACCAGCCGCGAGACGACGTCGGCCGTGCCGGACGAGACGTGCCCGGCGCCGGTCGCCGCGAGCACGACACCGCGCACGTCCGGCTGCGAAGCCACGTGCTCCAGCACCGCGCCCGGGTCGTCCAGACCGGCTTCGACCACCGGGACGAGTCCGCCGAAGGCCACGCCGGTGAGCGCGGGCAGGCGCGGCGGCGACGGGTGGAACCAGTGCACCGCGTGCTCGACGACCGTGCCCAGCGGCCCGGCCGGCGCCGACGAAAACGCGTCCAGCCGGCTCGAATGCGCCTTCCGCACCCAGCGCGCCGCGTGGACGTCGTCGTTGAGCGTCACCAGCACGCCCCGGCCGCGGCTGCGCGGGTCGGCCGCCACGGTGAGGGCGTTGCGCAGGTTCGCCGGGCCGTCCGGGCTCACCAGGCCGGCGTTGCGCATCGCCCCGGTGACGACCACCGGGATCTCCGACGGCCAGCTCAGTTCGAGGAACCAAGCGGTCTCCTCGAGGGTGTCCGTGCCCTGGACGACGACGAACCCGTCGGCGTCCTGCCGCAGTCCCCAGTCGCGGCAGCGCAGGAGCGTCGCGAAGTCCATCGACGCGCTGCCGATCCCGGCCAGCGTCTCGGCGAGGACGTCCATCGGCAGGTCACCGAGGCCGCCGAGCAGGTCGGCGGCGCCGAGCCGCGGAACCGCACCGCCTTCGGCGCCGGCCGGGGCCATCGAGATGGTGCCGCCGAGGGAGGCGAGGGCGATCAGGGGCATGCGGCCACCCTGTTCAGCCGGGCTTGACCGCCTGGCGCGTGTCACGACGTCGCCGCGCGCTCGGCAGCGCTGCGCAGCACGCAGAATTCGTTGCCCTCCGGGTCGGCGAGCACGGCCCAGCCCGTGCCGTCGGGCTTGCGCAGGTCGTTCACCAGCGTCGCGCCCAGGCCCAGGATCCGCTCGACCTCCTCGTCGCGCGGGACGTCCGGCTGCAGGCACACGTGGAGGCGGTTCTTCACCGTCTTCGGCTCCGGGACCCTGAGGAACAGCAGGTCGATCCCGCCTTCCAGCTCGATGGCCACCTCGTCGTCGCCCGGGGAGTCGGTGTCCGGGATCGGGTTTCCGGTGACCGCGCTCCAGAACTGGCACAGCCGGTACGGGTCGGCGCAGTCGACGGACACGTGCAGGACGGACGAAGGCATGGCACTCCTCGGAAGACGGCTACGGCCCGAGTGTGGCCGAGTCACCCGGAGGAGGGCGAACCGATTCAGGACGCCAGCGCGAGGCCCGCCGTCCGGTGCACGCGGCGGCTGTCGTCGACGATGAGGATTTCGCAGTCCGGGCGGTCCGCCGCCCAGGTGATGCCCTCCTCGCCCATCGCGAACGCCGCGGTGGCCAGTGCGTCCGCCGTCACCAGGTCCCCGGCGACCACGGTGACGCTCAGCAGGCCCGTCGCCGGGGTGCCGGACCGGCCGTCGAAGATGTGCGAGCCGCGCTCGTACGCCGCCGACGTCGCGATCGCGCCGTTGCGGGACTCCAGGACCGCGCACACCGCGAGGGGCTGCTCGGGGTGGCGGACGCCGACCCGCCACGGCCGCCCGGGCGCCGGCTCGCCGGCCGTGACGACGTCGCCGCCGGCGTTGAGGCAGAACGTCGCCGCGCCCTCGGCCTTCAGCATGTCGGCCGCGCGCTGCACCGCCCAGCCCTTCACCACCGCGCACGGGTCGAGGCCGCGGCCGGGCAGCCGTGCGCGGAACGCGCCGCCGGAAAGCTGCTCGTAGTACGCGCAGAGCTCCAGCACCTCCAGGAGGTCGTCGCTCAGCTCGGCGGCCGTCAGCTCGCCGCGGTCGTACCGGCTGACCTCGCTGTCGTCGGAGAACGGGCTGAACCGCGCGTCGACGTCGCGGAACCAGGCGAAGACGTCGTCGACGACCTCGGCGAAGTCGCCCTCGTCCCGCAGGTCGAGGGAGATCGGCAGGCCCATCACCTGTTCGACGCGGTTCGTCATCGGGTGCCTCTCGCGTCGATCGCGGCCTGCAGGGACGTCTTGTACGACTCGCTCGTCTCGGTGGCGCCGGTCACCGTGTCGATGTCGGCGCTCTGCGCCTTGATCGCCTCCTCCTGCAGCCGCGGCAGCGCGGTCAGCGACCGGCCGCTGTCCGGGGCCTGCAGCAGGGTGATGGCGGTGAGCCGGGCGCCGGTGAACGTGACCTGTACCTGCACGGTGCCGTACCGGCTCGACTCGGCGCTGCCCCGCGTGGTCACCGTCTCCTTCGTGATGTCCCGTGTGGACGGTCCTTCCGAGGTGGCCGGTGCGTCCGAAGTGGCCGGAGCGGACGACGAGGGGCCCGGCGCCGCCGGGGTGGTCGCCGGAGCGGCCGATGTGGACGGTGCGGTGACGCTCGGCGGCGGTGCCTGCGCGACGGCGGCGGTGTTCTGCACCGGCCCCGGTTCGAACCGCCAGACCGCGATGAACCCGGCGATGGACAGCGCAACGACGAAAATGGTCTTCTTCACAGCAATCCCCTAGGCCGCAAGGCTGAAACGTTCGGCGTGGACCTGGGCGCTCGGCACCTTCAGCTCGCGCAGGCTGCGCAGCACGGCCGAGGTCATCCCCGGCGGCCCGCAGACGAACACGTCGCGCTCGTGCACGTCCGGCACCATCATGTGCAGGTTCGCCGGCCCGAGCAGCACCCCGCGCGGCCCGACCGCCTGGTCCGGTCCGGTGAGGACGCTCACGACCGCGCCGCGCGCCTTGGCCAGCTCGTTCAGCTCCGGCAGCAGCACCGCGTCGGCCTGGTTGCGCACCCGGTACAGCACGACGACGTGACCGTCGATGTCCTCCAGCAGCGCGCGGATCGGCGTGATCCCGACGCCGCCCGCCACGAGCAGCGCGTTGGGCCGCTGCTGGTGGATCGTCGTGAAGGCGCCGTACGGACCTTCGGCGAACACCCGCGTGCCGACGCGGAGGCTGCGCAGCCCGGCGCTGGACCCGCCGAGGGCCTTCGCGGTCAGCCGCAGGGTGCGGCCGTCGGGCGCGGCCGACAGCGAGAAGGGATTGGCCTGCCACCAGCGGTCCTTCGTGAGGAACCGCCACAGGAAGAACTGGCCCGCCCGGGCCGGCAGCTTGTCCAGGTGCTTGCCGGTCATGTACACCGAAACGACGTCCGGGGCCTCGGAAACCACCGCCGTGACCCGCAGCTGGTGGCGCAGGTTCCGCCACAGCGGCAGCACCACGCGCCCGGCGAGGACGGCGGCGCCGGCGCCGAGCCAGAGCGTCCACCAGTAGGCCTTCGCCGGCTCCGAACCGGCGAACGACGTGCCGAGCGCGAGCTGGTGGGTGAACGCCAGCAGCACCGCGGCGTAGGTGTAGAGGTGGATGAAGTGCCACGTCTCGTACGCGAGCCGCTTGCGCGCGAACTTCGCCGACGCGGCGCCGACGATGAGGATCACCGCGAACGCGACCAGCGCGCGCAGGATGCCCTCGAGCTGGTTGGCCATGTCGACCAGCTCGTCGACCACCCCGTGGCGTTCGACCTGCGCGTAACCGAACACGATGAACACCAGGTGCGCCAGCAGGGTCCACAGGATCGTGAAGCCGGTCCAGCGGTGCCACGTGGTGAGCCGGTCCATCCCGATCCGGCGGTCCAGCCACGGCAGCCGGGCCACCAGCAGCAGCTGGAACGCCATCGCCAGCGCGCCGTACAGCCCGGCGAGGCGGCCGATCGTGATCAGCGAGTTCGGGGACAGCCCGGCCTGCGCGAACAGGACCGTGACGGCGGCCACGTTGGCACCGAGGAAGAGGAAGAGGCCGGATTTCGCGGCGATCCGGGGGCGGATCGCCGGGCGCGCGGCCTCGGCGGTCTGCGTCATGGTGGTCACACGGATTCCCCTTCGGTTCGGTTCACGAAGGCCAGCCTCGCCGCCTGTCCTGTGGCGAGTCTGGGTGCCGGCTGTCGGAATCCTGTCGGCCGCCGCCCGCGGTCGCCGGGCGCGACGGCGGCGGGAGAAGATGCAGGGGTGCAGACCCCCGACCCGGTGCGCCTGCTCGTCGTCGACGACGAGCCGCACATCGCCGACCTCGTCGCCACCGTCGCCCGGTACGAGGGCTGGCAGGCGGTCACGGCCGGCACCGGCCAGGCCGCGCTGAGCCGGGCCGCGGAGTTCGGGCCGGACATCGTCGTGCTCGACCTGATGCTGCCCGACCTCGACGGCTTCACCGTGCTCGACCGCCTGCGGGCGGGCGGCAACGCGGTGCCCGTGGTCTTCCTCACGGCCAAGGACGCGACGGCCGACCGGATCGCCGGGCTCACCCGCGGGGGTGACGACTACCTCGTGAAACCGTTTTCGGTCGAGGAGCTGATGGCGCGGCTGCGGGCGGTGCTGCGGCGCAGCGCCGGGGTCGCGCACCAGCCCGAGGCGCGCGGGGCCGTGCTGCGCGTCGGCGATCTGACCCTGGACGAGGACACCCGCGAGGTCCGCCGCGGCGACGTCCCGGCCGAGCTGACGCCGACGGAGTACGAGCTGCTGCGCTACCTCATGCGCCGCTCGCCCGCGGTGCTGACCAAGGCGCAGATCCTCGACCACGTCTGGGAGTACGACTTCGGCGGCCGGTCCAATGTGGTCGAGCTGGTCATCTCGCACCTGCGGCGCAAGGTCGACGCGGGCGACGGTGAACCGCTGATCCACACCGTGCGCGGCGTCGGGTACGTCGTGCGGCAGGCGCACCGGTGAAGGGGTTTTTCACCCGGTGGTACGGGGCCTGGCAGCGGACCCGGCTGGGCACCCGGATCACCCTCGGCCTCGGCGCGCTCGCGCTGGTGGTGTTCGCGGCCGTCGGCGTCACGACGGTCGGGATCATGCACGGCTACCTCGACCGGCGGCTCGACGAGCAGCTGTCCAAGAGCCAGAACACGCAGCTGCCGCTGCTGCGCGAAACGCACGCCTCGCCGCAGTCGGTGTACTCGTGGTACTCGGCGCTGTACAAGATCCAGGACGGGGTCGCCGTCCCCGAGCCGGGCGGCCGGCTGCCGGGCGACGCCCAGCAGCTGGCGAGGATCGCCGCCGAGGCCGCGGGCGGCGACGTCACCCGCACCGTCTACCTGCGCGACGACGGCCCGTACCGGGTGCGCGCGTGCCCGGTCGACATCGACTCGGTGCTGCTGTCCGCGGCGCCGCAGAAGGACCTCGACGGCACGGTCCAGCAGCTCATCGGGGTGGAGGTCGGCGCGTTCGCGCTGGCGCTGGGCGTGCTGCTGGTGGTGGGACGGCTGGTGCTGCGCCGCGGCCTGCGCCCGCTGGCCGACATGGCCGGCACCGCGCACGACATCGCCTCCCACGACCTCACCGCGAACCCGGCCCTGCCGGTCCGCGCGGCGGGCACCGGCGGCGGCGCCGAAGTCGACGAGCTGCGGACCGCGTTCAACGTGATGCTCGCCCACATCGACACGTCGCTGGCCGCGAAGACCGAAGCCAACGAGCGGCTGCGCCGGTTCGTCGCGGACGCCTCGCACGAGCTGCGGACCCCGCTGACGTCGATCCGCGGCTACGCCGACCTCTTCCGCTACGCCGCGGCGAATGAGCCGGCCGAGCGCGAGGCGCACCTGGCGAAGATCCGCGAGGAGACCGCGCGGATGACCGTGCTCGTCGACGACCTCCTGCTGCTCGCCCGGCTCGACGCGCGGGCCGCCGAGACGCCGTTGCGGCCCGAGCGCGTCGATTTGGCCGAGCTGGCCGGGGACGCGGCGGACGCGTTCACCGCCGGCCGGCCGGACCACCCGCTGACGTCGGCGCTTTCGGCGGCGTTCGTGGACGCCGACCCGCTGCGGCTGCGGCAGGTGCTGGACAACCTGCTGGCCAACGCGGCCGTGCACACCCCGCCCGGGACGTCGGTGCACGTCTCGGTGGCGGCTTCGGGTGGTTCCGCCGTGGTGCAGGTGACCGACACCGGGCCCGGCATCGCCGCGGCGGACCAGGAGCGGATCTTCGACCGGTTCTTCCGCGTCGACGACTCCCGCACCCGCGGCAACGGCGGCACCGGGCTCGGGCTGTCGGTGGTCCAGTCCTTGGTGACCGCGCACGGCGGCACGGTGTCGGTGTCTTCGGTGCCCGGCCGCACGACGTTCAGCGTGCGGCTGCCGCTCGCGCGGTGACGTGCGCCGGCGTGGTCCAGCCGGGGGAGAGGTCTTCGGACGGCTCGGGCGCGCCGTAGACCGTCCGCACCGGCAGGACGCCCGCCCACGCGGTGTCGGCTTCGACGTCTTCGGGCTCGTCGTCCGGGCCTTCGGCGCGCATCTTCACCGACGCCTCGGCGAGGTCGAGGGCGAGGACGCTGACGGCCGCGAACTCCTTCGCGTTGACTTCGCGCGCGTGCTCCCACGAACCCGGCGCGAGGTGTTCGGTGAGGACCTCGAGGCCGTGCATCTTCGCTTCGGCGTCCAGGACCGGCTTCGCCTGGCCGAGGATGACGGCGCTGCGGTAGTTCATCGAGTGGTTGTTGACCGAGCGCGAGTAGACGATGCCGTCGAGGAGCGTCACCGTCACGCAGACGTCGAGGCCGCCGGCGGCGGTGCGGAGGCTGGCCGCGCCGGTCGACCCGTGCAGGTAGAGCGTGTCGCCGTCGCGGCCGTAGCCGGTGGGGAGGACCAGCGGCGCGCCGTCGCGGACGATCCCGAGGTGGCAGATGAGCCCGTCGTCGAGGACGGCGTGCAGGGCGGCGCGGTCGGTGACGGCGCGGTGCTTCTTGCGGCCGAGTGTGGTGCGGGGCGTGGTCGACAACATGCGACCAGCGTCTCCCGCGTCAGTGGCCTCGGAAAACGGCCACTTCTCGTACACTTGGGAAGTCCACTCCCGAGGAGGCCCCGTGTCCGACACCGCGCTCCCGGTCAGCCTCGACCGGTCGGCGGTGACGCCGCTGGCGGTCCAGCTGGCCGACGCGCTGCGCGAGGCGGCGGCGACCGGTCACCTGCGCGGCGGCGACCGGCTGCCGTCGACGCGGGCGCTGGCCGGCCGGCTCGGCGTCAGCCGCACGGTGACGTCGGCGGCGTACGAGCAGCTGCACGCGGAGGGCTGGATCGCCGGGCGGCACGGCTCGGGCACTTACGTGACAACTCCGCCTTCGTCTTCGGCTTCGGAGGTGCCGGCGCCGGCGGTCCCGGCGGTCGAGGTCTCACCGCCCGCGCTGGTCGACCTGAGCCCGGGCGCACCGTGGGCGGCGGGCCTGGACCGCGCGGCCTGGCGCCGCGCCTGGCGCGCGGCGGCCGACCCGGAGCCCCTGGTCCGCGCCCACCGGGCGGGCCTGCCGGAGTACCGCGCGGCGGTGTCGGAGCACCTGCTGCGCCACCGTGGCCTGGCGGCGGGCTCGGTCCTGGCGACCGGCGGCACGACGGCGGCGGTGGTGGAGCTGGCGGCGGCGGTGCTGGAGCGCGGGGACGTCGTCGCCGTGGAGGAGCCGGGCTACCAGCGCGCGGTGCAGGCGTTCCGGCGGGCGGGGATGCGGGTGGTGGGCGTGCCGGTGGACGACGAGGGGTTGCGCCCGGATTCCGTCCCGGAGGGCGCGCGGGCGGTGTACTGCTCGCCGGCGCACCAGTACCCGATGGGCAGCAGGCTGAGCGCGACCCGGCGCGTCTCCCTGGTGGAGCGGGCGCGCGCTTCGTCGATGCTGGTGATCGAGGACGACTACGACGGCGAGCTGCGGTTCGACGTGGCACCGCTGCCGATGCTGGCGGCGCTGGCCCCGGACGTCGTGGTCCATTTGGGGACGACGTCCAAGATCCTGACGCCGACGCTCGGGGCGGGGTGGATGGTGGGTCCGGAGGCGATCACCTCGGCGGTCTTGGCGTACCGCGATTTGACCGGGACGCGGCCGTCCCCGGCGGGGCAGCGGGTGTTGTACGAATTCGCGCGAAACGGCGACCTGGGCCGCCACCTGCGAAAACTGCGCCGGGAGATGGCGGAGAGGCGGACGCTGCTGGCGGGGGCGTTGTCGGCGGCGGGGATCCCGGTACGGGGCGACGACGCGGGGGCGCACCTGGTGGTGCCGTTTTCGTCGGCTTCGGTGGAGGCTTCGGTGATCGGTGCGGCTGAGCGGCGGGGGATCCGGCTGGATGGGTTGGCGCGGCATTTCGCGGGTTCGCCTTCGGTGTTCGGGGTGGCGATCGGGTATGCGGGGTGTTCGCGGGAGGCTTTGGTGGCGGCTTTGCCGGTGTTGGTGGGGTTGCTGCGCTGAGGCGTTGTGGCTGAGGCGTTGTGGCTGGGGCGCAGGGCTGGCGGGGGCG
>NZ_PPHG01000037.1 GCF_002904295.1 Amycolatopsis sp. CA-128772 | reverse complement strand
GCCGGGAGCCGGGAGCCCGGAAGGCTGGAACGCGAAAGCCCCGCAGAAGCGAAAGCCGCAAGCCCGGAGCGCGGGAAGCCGCCATGTGCAGAAGCCCGGAGCGCGGGAAGTCTGCAGAAGGGCAAGCCCCGAGCCCAGGAAGCCCGCAGAAGCGAAAGCCCCCAAGCCCCGAGCGCGCAAAGCCGCAAACCCAAAAGCCCGAAAAGACCGGACTCCAAGCCCAAACAACCCGAGACCCCCAAGGGCACACCACACCCTCGACACCTTAGACGCCCCACCCCGCCCACGAGTTGCGTTCATCGCTCCACCGCCGCCGTCCGCCGCACCGGGCTCGGCTGTTCCGCGAGGTCACCGGGTACGGTGGCTCACCATGAGCGAGAAGATCCGGGTGGCCGTCGTGTTCGGTGGGCGTAGCAGCGAGCACACCATCTCGTGCCTGTCCGCCGGCAGCGTTCTGGGTCACCTCGATCCCGAACGGTTCGAGGCCGTCCCCGTCGGGATCACCCGGGAAGGGCGCTGGGTGCTCGGCACCGGGGACTCCGCGCAGCTCGCCATCCGCGGGCGGGAACTGCCCTCCGTCGATGACGGGAAGGGGCTCGTTCTCGCCGGTGATCCCTCCAGCCAGGGGCTGGTCGCGGTCGAACCCGGGCGGGAAAGCGAGATGCTGTCCCGGGTCGATGTCGTCTTCCCCGTGCTGCACGGCGCCTTCGGCGAGGACGGCACCATCCAGGGTCTGCTCGAACTCGCCGGCATCCCGTACGTCGGGCCCGGGGTGCTCGCCAGCGCCGCCGCCATGGACAAGGAAACCGCCAAGAAACTCCTTGCCGCCGAAGGGCTTCCGGTCGGGACCTACGCCGCGCTGAAGCGGGGCCAGTCCACTTTGGACGACCGGGTGAAAGAAACCCTCGGGCTGCCCGTGTTCGTCAAGCCGTCCCGGGCCGGGAGCTCCGTCGGGATCTCGCGGGTCGCGGACTGGGCCGGGCTCGACGCCGCCATCGCGCTCGCGCGGGCCACCGATCCGAAGGTGCTCGTGGAGGCCGCCGTCGTCGGGCGGGAGGTCGAGTGCGGGGTGCTGGAATTCCCCGACGGCCGCGTCGAAGCTTCGCTGCCCGCCGAGATCCGGGTCCTTTCCGAGGACGAAAACGCCTGGTACGACTTCGAAACCAAGTACCTCGGGGACGACGCCGAGCTCGACATCCCCGCCAAGCTCGACGACGCCCTCACCGAGAAGCTGCGCGCGATGGCCGTCGAAGCGTTCCGGGCGCTGGACTGCCAGGGGCTCGCGCGCGTCGACTTCTTCGTCACCGAAGACCACGAGCTGATCATCAACGAGGTCAACACCATGCCCGGCTTCACGACGAAGTCCGCCTACCCGAAAATGTGGGAGGTCACCGGCATGGACTACGCGACGCTGCTGACCACCCTCGTCGAGACGGCGATCGCCCGCGGAACCGGGCTCCGCTGAAGCTAGGAGAACCGCAGGGGCCGCGGGGGCAGCTTCGCGGCCACCGTGTCCGAAACGGCCTGCAGCGGCCCGGTCCCGGCGCTGTCCGGCACCGTCAGCGCCGCGTAGACCTCGCGGTCCACCACGTACCACGTCGACGCGCCCTCGCCCGGCACCTGCAGCCACTGCACCTTGTTCACCAGCCGCAGCTGCGCCGACGGCGTCAGCTCCGGCGGCCGGTCGAGGCCGCAGCGCAACACCACCGGATCACCGGAACCCCAGGCCACGGTGGCGGGCGGCGCCGGGGACGCCAGGGCGCGCACCTTCAGCGCCGTCCCGTTCGAGGTGAGCTCGGTGGGCACCGCGCCCAGGAGGGTCGTGCACCCCGGCGAGCCCGCAAAGGGCGCCGGCACGGGGACCAGCGGCAGCGGCCCCGCCGAGTCCGCGGGGGACGGTCGCGTCAGGGCGAACACGGCGACGGCGACCGCCAGCGCCACGGCGAGCGCGGCCGCGGCGACGAGCACCACTCGCGGCGGGGCACCGGTGTCGGGATCAGGCACCCGGCCACTACACCACTGCAGTCCTTTCCGGCGGGTCTGGGGGGTCGTCCCCCAGCGTGTCGCTGCTCAGAGGTGGACCACCGGGCAGGTCAGCGTCCGCGTGATGCCCTCCACGTTCTGCACCTTCGCGACCACGAGCTGGCCCAGCTGGTCGACGTTGTCGGCGGCCGCGCGGACGATCACGTCGTACGGTCCGGTGACATCCTCCGAGCTGGTGACACCCGGGATGCTGGAGATCTCGGCAGCCACCGCGGCCGCCTTGCCGACCTCGGTCTGGATGAGGATGTATGCGTGGACCACGGCGCGCCCTTTCGTCGGGATCGATCGGCTCAAGGTAGGAACGTCATCAGCAACGTATCGCCAGCTCACGGAAAAACATAGGGCATCCGACTATCGGTGATCGATCTTTGTCCCGGTAGAGAAAGCAGAGGTGACCGGTGTCACCGAACGACGGAACGGTCGCCGAGACCGGCGAGTTCGCGCTCATCCGCGCCGTCACCGAAGGACGGCGCCAGCCGCCGGGCACCCTGCTCGGCCCGGGTGACGACGCCGCCGTCGTCGCCGCCCCGGACGGGCGGGTGGTCGCCAGCACCGACGTGCTCGTCCAGGGCGTGCACTTCCGGCTCGACTGGTCCTCGCCCGAGCACGTCGGGCGCAAGGCCGTCGCGGTCAACCTGGCCGACATCGCCGCCATGGGCGCCACCCCGACCACCGTCCTGGTCGGCCTGGCCTGCCCGTCCGACACCCCGAGCGACGTGGTGAAGGCGCTCGTCGACGGCATGTGGGCCGAGGCCGGACGCGCCGGGATCGGCGTCTCCGGCGGCGACATGGTCCGCGCGGACCAGCTCGTGATCAGCATCACGGCGCTCGGCGACCTCGGCGACCGCGAGCCCGTGACGCGCTCGGGCGCCCGGCCCGGCGACCTCGTCGCGGTCAACGGGCGGCTCGGCTGGGCCGCCGCCGGCCTGGCCGTGCTCGGCCGCGGCTTCCGCTCCCCGGTCGGCGTGGTCAACGCCCAGCGCTGCCCGGAACCGCCCTACGAGGCCGGCCCGCGCGCCGCCCTCGCCGGGGCCACGGCGATGATCGACGTCTCCGACGGCTTGCTCGCCGACCTGGGCCACATCGGCGAGGCGTCGGACGTCGGCATCGACGTCCGCACCGCCGGCCTCGACGTTCCCGCCCGCCTCACCGAAGTGGGCGCCGCGCTGGGCGCCGACCCCCTGGACTGGGTGCTGACCGGTGGCGAGGACCACGCACTGGCGGCCACCTTCCCGCCCTTCACCGAGCTCCCGGACGGCTGGCGCACCATCGGCGTCGTCACGATGGCCGGCTCGGGGATCACCGTCGACGGGAAACCGTTTTCGCGAGAAGGCGGCTGGACGCACTGGCGCTGATCTAGGCTCGGGAAGCGTGAGAATCGTTCCGGTCCCCTACGACCATCCCGACGCGGCCAAGCTGATGGCCGCGGTGCAGCAGGTGTACGTCGAGCGCTACGGCAGCGAGGACATCACCCCGATGACCCCGGCCGACTTCGATCCGCCGCAGGGCCTGTTCCTCGTCGGCTACCAGGGCGAGGAAGCGGTCGCCTGCGGGGCGTGGCGCGCCCACGACGGCCCGGAGCCCGACTTCCGGCCCGGCGACGCCGAATTCAAGCGGATGTACGTCTCCGACGCCGCCCGCGGACGCGGGTTCGCGCGGATGATCCTGTTCGAACTGGAACGCACCGCGGCGCTGTCCGGCCGCAAGCGCGCCGTCCTGGAAACCGGGACCAAGCAGCCGGAAGCCATCGCGCTGTACACGTCGTCGGGGTACGTCGAGATCCCGAAGTTCGGCGTCTACCGGAACGAGCCGGAAAGCCGGTGCTACGGCAAGGACCTCACCTCGGCGTGAGCTTCAGCAGGGCCGCCGCGTGCGGGCGCAGGGTCGCCGAGACGCCGGAGCCGAGGTCCTGGTGGGCCCCGAGGTCCCGGACCGCCCAGGTGCCCGGGATGTCCGCCGACACGGTCGCGGTGGTGCTGCCGGTGTTGAGCAGCACCACCGCGAAACCGCCGCCGGACAAGGGTTTTCCCCACACCTGGTAGCCGGGGCCCGCGGCGAGCCGCCGGCCCTGGCCGCCCGCGAAGTCCTGGTCGACGGCGATCGTTTCGGCGTTGCCGAGCGTCGCGAGGTCGGTGTCGCCGAGCTTCGCCGGGTCGGTGCCGGCGAACAGCGGCGCGTTCAGCACGGCCCAGACGCTGAAGTGCGCGCGGGATTCGTCGGCGGTCAGGGTGCCGTTGCCGACCTGCAGCATGTCCGGGTCGTTCCAGCCGCCGGGCGAGCCGCTGTGCACGGCGACGGCGGCCTGCCGGTCGATCGTCTCGAGCACCGAATCCCAGGTCGGGACCAGGTCGTAGGTGGTGCGCCAGAGGTTCGCCACCGGCCGCGCCCAGGTCCACGGGCTGGAGACGCCGTATTCGGAGATCGCGTAGACGATCGGGCGGGGCAGCGCGGCGAGCTCGTCGCGCATCTTCTCGAACGCGGCTTTCCGGTCGAGGCCGTCGACGGTGTCGGCGTTGCACCAGTCGTACTTGAGGTAGTCGACGCCCCACCGGTCGAACGCCTCGGCGTCCTGGCGTTCGTGCCCGAGCGAGCCGATGCCGGCCGCCGGGTAGGCGTCGTTCGCCATCGCGCAGGTCCGGCTGCCGGGCACGGCGTAGATGCCGAACAGCAGGCCGCGGGAGTGGACGTAGTCGGCGAGGTCGGCGATGCCGTGCGGGAACCGCTTCGGGTCCGCCTGCAGCGAGCCGTCGGCGGCGCGGGTGGGGGCCTGCCAGCAGTCGTCGACGACGACGTACTTGTAACCCGCGTCACGCAGGCCGGTGTCGGCGAGCGCGTCGGCCGCCTTGCGCACGACGTCCTCGGTGAGGTCGTAGCAGCGGACCTGGTTCCAGCTGTTCCAGCCCATCGGCGGGGTGCCGGCCAGGCCGTTGGCGAGCGCGGGGGTCGCCACGGGCAGGCTGAGCAGCCACGTCAGCACGACGAGGAGGAGCACGAGCGGGCTGGTCTTCGGGTTGGTGGCGATGCCGTGATCCAATCGCACCGGAAGTGAAACCGCAGTCATTCGGAGGCGGCATGGCCATCTACGCACTCGGTGAGCTCGAACCGACGATCCACCCCGACGCCTACGTCCACCCGGACGCCACGATCATCGGCGACGTCCGGATCGGCGCGCACGCCTCGGTGTGGCCGCAGACCGTCCTGCGCGGCGACCACGGGTACATCGAGATCGGCGAGCGCGCATGCGTCCAGGACGGCTGTGTCGTGCACTGCACCGAGCGGCACCCGACGATCCTCGGGCCGTCGTCGGCGGTCGGCCACGCGGTGCACATCGAGGGCGCGACGATCGGCACCGGCTGCCTGATCGCGTCCGGTTCGGTGGTGCTGAACGGCTCGGTCGTCGAGGACGGCGGCATGGTCGGCGCGGGTGCGGTGCTGTCGTACGGCTCCCACGTGAAGACCGGCGAGATCGCCCTCGGGGTGCCGGGGAAGACGCGGAAGAACACCTCGTTCAGCGCGGAGAACATCGCCCTCGTCGTCGATTCGTACGTGCAGCGGGCCCGGCGGTTCCGGACCGAACTGAGGCGGCTCGACCCGCTCGGGTGACGCCGGCCACGCCCGGTAGGCTTGCGCGCCGTGACCGCACGACCGCTGCAGGACATCGTCGAGGCAGGCTGGGCGCAAGCCCTCGAACCGGTGGCGCCGCAGGTCGCCGCGATGGGGGAGTTCCTCCGCGCGGAGATCGCCGCGGGCCGCACCTACCTGCCGGCGGGTGAGCACGTGCTGCGGGCGTTCCAGCAGCCGTTCCACGACGTCCGCGTGCTGATCGTCGGCCAGGACCCGTACCCGACGCCGGGGCACGCGGTGGGTTTGAGCTTTTCGGTGGCGCCGGACGTCCGGCCGATCCCGAAGAGCCTGATCAACATCTACAAGGAGTACACCGAGGACCTCGGTCACCCGCTGCCGTCGAACGGCGATCTGACGCCGTGGGCCGAGCAGGGCGTGCTGCTGCTCAACCGGTCGTTGACCGTGCAGCCCGGGAAGTCGAACTCGCACCAGGGCAAGGGCTGGGAGGCGGTCACCGAGCAGGCGATCAAGGCCCTCGCGGCCCGGTCCGAGCCGATGGTGGCGATCCTGTGGGGCCGCAACGCGCGCAACCTGCGCCCGATGCTCGGCGAGGTGCCGTGCATCGAGTCCGCGCACCCGAGCCCGCTCTCGGCGCACAACGGCTTCTTCGGCTCGCGGCCGTTCAGCCGCGCCAACCAGCTCCTGGAGCAGCAGGGCGCGGCACCGGTGGACTGGAAACTTCCCTGAAGATCGGTGTCCGGATCGGTGTGACGGCTCCGACCAGGGGGTAGAACGGACCTTGGAGGACATCCCATGAACGTCACATCGGCCGACGGCACGACCCTCTTCTTCGAGCAGCGCGGCGACGGCCCGCCGGTGATCCTGGTCGGCGGCGCGTTCAACGACCGGTCGACCACGGTGGGCCTGGCCGAGGTCCTGGCCGGCGACTTCACCACGATCGTCTACGACCGCCGCGGCCGCGGTGACTCCGGCGACGCCGCCGGGTACGCCGTCGAGCGCGAGATCGAAGACCTCGCGGCGCTGATCACCCACGTGGGTGGGACGGCGTCGGTGTTCGGGCACTCCTCGGGCGCGATCCTGGCCCTGGAGGCGGCCGCGGCGGGGATCGGCATCGACCGCGTGGTGGCCTACGAGCCGCCGTACGCGACGCCGGAGCAGGAGCGGGGCGACGTCCTCGGGCAGGTGCAGGCCCAGCTCGCGGCGGGTGACCGCGACGGCGCGGTGAAGACGTTCCTGATGGTCGCGGGCACGCCGGAAGAGATGGTCGAGGGGATGAAGCAGGCCCCGGTGTGGGGCTGGTTCACCGCGCTGGCGCACACACTCCCGTACGACCTGACGATCTGCGGCCCGGGTGCCCGTCCCCGCCTGGAGCACCTGGCGAAGATTGCGGTCCCGGCCCTGGTGATCGGCGGCGGCGCCAGCCCGGAGGAACTGCAGGCGGGTGCCCGCGTGGCGGCCGAAGCGGTGCCGGGTGCCCGGCACGAGACTCTGGACGGGCAGGACCACGGGGTGCTGCAGTACCCGGAGACGCTGAAGCCGTTGCTGACGGACTTCTTGAAGTAAAGAAAATGGCGGGTGCTCCGAGGAGCACCCGCCATTCGAACTCTTCTCGCCTCAGCCGCGAACGACCTTGCCCGCCTTGATGCACGAGGTGCACACGTTCAGGCGCTTGCGCTGGGACACACCCACCTTGGCGTGGACGGTCTGGATGTTCGGGTTCCACCGGCGGTTGGTACGGCGGTGGGAGTGCGAGACCGACTTGCCGAAGCCGGGTCCCTTGCCACAGACGTCGCACACGGCAGCCACGTCGAACTCCTTTGGATCTGGGTCATAGAGATGAGCCCAGACGGACTGGGCAACTCGACCATAGTAACTACTGCGATCGAGGCCCCCGGCACCGGGTCGATACGCTGCCCGGGGACCGGGAGGAGGTTACGGGGTGCGGGTGCTGGACGCGGCGGCGGTGGCGGCCTGGGCGGCGGGCTGTGTGCACAGCCTGGCGAGCCTGCGCCCGGCCATCGACGAGATCAACGTCTACCCCGTCGCCGATTCCGACACCGGCTCCAACATGCTCTTCACGATGACCGGCGCGGCCCGGGAACTTTCCGGAGCGGCCCCGGAAACCGCCGCCGATGCGCTGAAGATCCTCGCGCGCGGAGCGGTCGCCTCCGCGAAGGGCAACTCCGGCGTGATCCTTTCCCAGGTCGTGCGCGGGCTCGCCGACCGCGCCGAAGGCGACCTGGACGGCGCCTGGCTGGCGAAGGCGCTGGGCCACGCCGACGAGGTCGCCACCGGCGCCGTCAGCCGCCCGGTCGCCGGGACCATCCTGACCGTCCTGCACGCCGTCGCCCTCGCCGTCCGCGGCGACACGAGCCCGCTGCCCGAAATCGCCGCAAAGGCCGCGAAAGAGGCCGCGCACGCCCTCGAGAAGACGCCCGAGCAGCTGCCCGCGCTGGCCAGGGCCGGGGTCGTCGACGCCGGGGCGCGCGGCTTGGTCGCCGTGCTCGACGCGCTGGTCGCCGTGCTCACCGGCGCTCCCGTCCGGCAGGACCACGCCCTCGAAGTCCACACCGGAACCGCCGAGGCCTACGCCTGGGAGGTCATGTACCTCCTGGACGGCGTCGACGAGGCGAGCCTGCCGACCCTGCAGAAGGAGCTCAGCGGCCTCGGGGACAGCGTCACGGTGGCCGGCGACGGCTCGGGCGCCCACGCCGTGCACGTCCACTGCGCCGACATCGGCGCCGCCATCGAGGCCGGGCTCGCGCTCGGCCGGCCGCGCCGGATCCGCGTGGAACCGCTGCTCACGCCGACGCCGATCGAGCCCGGCGGCGGGATCGACCGCACGGTCGTCGCCGTCGTCCACGGCGGCGCGCTGGCCGAGCTGCTGCGCGCCGAGAGCATCCCGGTGCTGGCCGTGCCCGAGGGCGGGACGCCGAGCGTCGAAGACGTGATCGGCCTGCTCAACGAGGCCGCCGGGCGGCAGGTGACCGTGCTGCCGGGCAGCGTCGCGCTCACCGCCGCGGCCGACACCGCCGCCGGGCACGCGATGGCCGCCGACCGGGACGTCGTGGTCATCCCGTGCGCGTCGCCGGTGCAGGTGCTGGCCGCCCTCGCCGTGCACGACGCCGGGCGCCGCACCAACGACGACGTCGTCGCGATGGCCGAAGCGGCCGCCGCGACCAGGCGTGGCGAACTGCGGATCGCGCAGGAGGAGTCGCTAACCTGGGTGGGCCGGGCCCAGTCCGGTGACGTGGTCGGCCTGGTCGACGACGAGGTGGTGCTGATCGAGCCCGCGCCCGCGTCCGAGACCAACCTGGTCGCGGCCGCGATGAAGGTGCTGAACCGGATGCTGGCGCTCGGCGGCGAGCTGGTGACGGTGCTGAGCGGCGCCGCCGCCCCGCCGGGGGTCGCCGAAGAGCTCGCGGAGCAGCTGCGGGTGGAGCACCCCGAGGTGGAGCTGACCAGCTACGCCAGCGGCCAGGCGGACGCCGTGCTGCTGATGGGAGTCGAATAGCGAGATGGCCGGACTGCGCGACAAGCTGCCGCTGCTGCTGGGCGCCAAGACGGCGAAGGCGCTCGCCACGTCGTTGGACATCGAAACGGTCAGCGACCTGCTGCGCCACTACCCGCGCCGCTACGCCGAGCGCGGCGAGCTCACCGACATCCACGGGCTCGAGCTGGGCGAGCACGCGACCGTGCTGGCGCGCATCGAAAAGGTCAGCAAGCGGCGGATGAAGGCCCGCAACGGGACCATCCTCGACATGGTCATCACCGACGGGAAACGCCGGCTGACCTGCGCGTTCTTCAACCAGGCGTGGCGCGAGAAGGACCTCGTGCCGGGCAAGACCGGGCTGTTCGCCGGCAAGGTGTCCGCCTTCCGCGACACCCTGCAGCTGACCAACCCCGAGTACGAGCTGTTCGACGCCGAGAACGAAGCCGAGGCGATGGACAACTTCCTCGCCGCGATCATCCCGGTGTACCCGGCGGCGCAGGGCATGCCGACCTGGTCGATCGCCAAGTGCGTGCGCCAGGTCCTGGACGTCCTCGAGGTCGACGACGACCCGATGCCCGCCGAGCTGCGGCGGCTGCACAAGCTGGCCGACCTGGACAACGCGCTGCGCGGCATCCACCGCCCGGAGAACTGGGCGCACCTGGAGGCGTCGAAGAAGCGGCTCAAGTGGGACGAAGCCATGGCCGTCCAGCTGATCTTCGCGCAGCGGCGCCACTCGGCCATCTCGCGCCCGGCCAAGCCGAACCCGCACGTCAGCGGCGGCCTGATGGACGCCTTCGACAAGCGGCTGCCGTTCGACCTGACCGCGGGCCAGCGGGGGATCGGCGACGAGATCGCCGCGGACCTCGCGTCCGAGCACCCGATGAACCGGCTGCTGCAGGGCGAGGTCGGTTCCGGCAAGACGGTCGTCGCGTTGCGGGCGATGCTGCAGGTCGTCGACAACGGGCGGCAGACCGCGATGCTGGCGCCGACCGAGGTGCTGGCCGCGCAGCACGCGCGGTCGCTGCGGGAGATGCTCGGCGACCTCGGCCAGGCGGGCGAGCTCGGCGCGGCCGAAAACGCCACGCGCGTCACGCTGCTCACCGGGTCGATGGGCGCGAAGGAGCGCAAGAAGGCGCTGCTGGAGATCGTCAGCGGCGAGGCGGGCATCGTGGTCGGCACGCACGCGCTGATCCAGGACCACGTCGAGTTCGCCGACCTCGGCCTGGCCGTCGTCGACGAGCAGCACCGGTTCGGCGTCGAACAGCGGGACGCGCTGCGCACCCGCGGCGCCGGCGACACCAGCCCGCACGTGCTCGTCATGACCGCGACGCCGATCCCGCGCACGGTCGCCATGACCGTGTACGGCGACCTGGAGGTCTCGGCGCTGCGCGAGATGCCGGTCGGGCGGTCGCCGATCGCCACCACGGTCGTGCCGGTCGCCGAGAAGCCGGCCTGGTTCGAGCGGATCTGGCAGCGGGTGCGCGAAGAGGTCGGCAAGGGGCACCAGGCGTACGTCGTCTGCCCGCGGATCGGCGACGAGCCGCCGTCGGACAAGAGCGACAAGCGGCCGCCGCTGGCCGTCCTCGAAGTCGCGCCCGAGCTGGAGCACGGGCCGCTGCACGGCCTGAAGATCGGCGTGCTGCACGGCCGGATGCCGCCCGACGACAAGGACGCCGTGATGCGCGCGTTCTCCGCGGCCAAGCTGGACGTCCTGGTGGCCACCACCGTCATCGAGGTCGGCGTGAACGTGCCGAACGCGACCGCGATGGTGATCATGGACGCCGACCGCTTCGGCGTCAGCCAGCTGCACCAGCTGCGCGGCCGCGTCGGCCGGGGCAGCGTGCCGGGGTTGTGCCTGCTGGTCACCGAAACCCTCGACGGCACGGCGACGCGCGAGCGGCTGGCGGCGGTCGAGTCCACGACGGACGGCTTCGAGCTGTCGCGGCTGGACCTGGAGCTGCGCCGCGAAGGCGACATCCTCGGCGCCGCGCAGTCCGGGAAGCGGTCCACGCTGAAGCTGCTGTCGCTGCTGCGGGACGAGGACGTCATCGCCGCGTCCCGCCAGAGCGCGCAGGAGATCGTCGAGAAGGACCCGGAGCTGACGAAGTACCGCGGCCTGGCGCAGATGGTCGGTGACGTCGTCGACGTCGACCGCGCGGAGTACCTGGAGAAGAGCTGATCCGCCCGGCCACGGCGGCCGGAAGCTGGTCGCCGAGGAAGGCGGCGTCATCGCGGGGTTCGTCCGGCAGGGCTGGGTGGACGACGGCGCCCGCCGAACCGCGACGATCGACGAGGGCGCGTCACGCCGGCGGAGATGCGGTTCCGCCGTCCGTCGCCGTGAACACGCCGGCTTTCGCGGCGGCCGCGGCGGCTTTCGCGGCGATGGCGGCGTCGGCCGGCGTCACGCCTTCCCGGGAGACGAACAGCCGGTAGAAGATCGGCCCGCAGGCCACCCGGACCACCTCCACGGGGTCGGTGCCGGGCGGGACCTCGCCGCGCTCGATCGCGCGGTGCACGGCGGTGGCCGAGCGGGCGTGGCGGTCGACGTAGAACTCCTGCAGGGCGTCGGCGGCGCGCGCGGAGAGGAACGCGGCCGAGATCGACGCCGTCGGGAGCTCGCGCTCGCCCGGCGTGGTGAAGTAGCGCACCAGCTCCAGGTTGATCCCGCGCAGGTCGCCTTCGAGGGAACCGGTGTCCGGGGCGGCCCACTCCTGCTCGGTGCCCATCTGCAGGGCCGCCGCGACCAGGCCTTCGGCGGACTCCCAGCGGCGGTACAGCGTCGTCTTGTGCACGCCCGAGCGTTCGGCGACCGCCTCGACGGTCAGCTCCGCGTACCCGCGTTCGCCGAGCAGCTCGAGGGTGGCGTCGAGCGCGGCCAGGCGGGTCCGCTCGGTGCGGCCGCCCGGGCGCCTGGTCCCGGAAATCTCGGTGGCCAACTGCTACTCCTGTTGCGTTAGTGTCTCCAGTATGACAGGAACCGTCGACGTTGCCGGGATCGCCGCCCTGATCGGCGACGCCGAAGTCGTCGCGATCGGCGAGAACAACCACCACATCCGCGAGTTCGGCGTGCTGCGCGACCGCCTCCTGCGGCACCTGGTCACCGCACGCGGGTTCACCGTGCTCGGGTTCGAGGGCGGTTTCCCGGAGGGGCGCCTGGTCGACGCGTGGCTGCGGGGCGGCCCGGGCGAGGTCGCCGACATCGCGCGTGACGGCTTCACATTCGGCCTCGGCGACTCGGCCGAGGTGCACGGGATGCTGACCTGGCTGCGCGGCCGCGGCGTCCGGTTCGCGGGCCTGGACGTGCCGGGTTCGGCGGGCTCGCCGGTGCCCGCGCTGCAGGCCGTGCGCGAAGTCCTGTCGCGGGTGGATCCCGCCAATGCGTCCCTTGTGGACACCGCGCTGGCGGCCTGCGCGCCGTACGCGTCGGTGAGCAGCGCGGTCGCGCCGGGCCGCTACCAGGAGATGGACGCCGCGGCGCGGGACGCGGCCACCGTGGCGCTGACCGTCCTCAAAGGACACGTCGAGTCGCTGGCGCCCGAAGCCGCGCACGACGCGGAGGGCGCGCTGCGCGTCGACCTGTACCTGCGCGAGCTGGCGGCCCTGATGGCCGGGCGGGCGCCGGAGCCGCAGAGCTCGTCGCGGGACACGTACATGGCGGCCACCGTGCGGCTGCTGCGCCGGCGTTTCCCCGGCGAGAAGATCGTCCTGATGATCCACAACGGACACCTGCAGCGCGTCCCGTTCTCGCCCATGCCGGGCATGACGGCGCCGTCCGCGGGCACGCACCTGGCCGCCGAGCTGGGCGATCGCTACTTCGCGCTCGCGTTGACCGCCGTCTCGGGGACGACGACCGGCCTGGCGCCCGATCCGGCGTTCCCGCTGGGGTTCCGGATGTTCGAGCAGGCGCTCGGCGAGCCCGCGGAAGGCAGCGTCGAGGCGGCGCTGGCGTCGCGGGCACCGTGCGTGGTCGCGCGTCCCGAGGCGTCGGGCATCCGGCACGCGCACACGGCGGTGCCGGTCGATGTCGCTTCGGCGTTCGACGCGGTCGTCTGCCTGGAGAAGCAGGAAACGATTTTCCGGTCGGTGGCTGAGTAGGTGGGCCCAGTCGGCTGTTCGCCGTGACGCGACGGGGTGCTCGCCGACCGCTGTACCTGGCGACGAGCCACCGCCGGCGGGCCCTGCCGCGCCCGGCGGCGGTCCAGACCGCGGTGCCGGCCCGGCGGAATCAGCCGAACGGGCGACAGCTGCGAGTTGTCGTCCGGACACCGCCGGGGTACCACGACGATCATGAGGATGCTTCTCGCGGCCGTCGCCGTGCTCGCCGTGCCGGTCTCCGCCGGCGGCGTGCAGCCCGATCCGCCCAGCTGGGGGCTGGACCGGATCGACCAGCGCACCGGCCTCGACCACGCCTACCACTACGCGAGCGACGGCTCGGGCGTCACCATCTACGTCATCGACAGCGGCGTCGACGCGAAGCACCCCGACTTCCAGGGCCGGGTCGCGCCCGGGCGGGACTTCCTCGACGGCGGCTCCGACACCAGCGACACCAACGGCCACGGCACCCGGCTCGCCGGCATCGCCGCCGGCAAGGACTACGGCGTCGCCAAGGGGGCCCAGATCGTGCCCGTGCGCGTGCTCGACTCCGGCGGCGGGGGCGCCGTCGACCGGATCATCGCCGGCATCGACTGGGTCGCGCAGAACGCCCAGCAGCCCGCCGTCGCCCTGCTCGGCATCGGCGGGGCGCCGAACGACCAGCTCGACGCCGCCGTGAAGCGGCTGGCCGAGGTGGTGCCCATCGCCGTTCCCGCGGGCGGTGAGACCGCCGACGCGGGTGGCTTCTCGCCGGGCCGGGTGCCCGAGGCGCTGACCGTCGCCGCCTCCGATGCCCAGGACCAGCCGGACAGGACGGCCAACTCGGGGCAGGCCGTCGACCTGTACGCCCCGGGGGCCGACATCCCGTGCCCGATCGCCGGCGGCACCGGCGCGGGCCCGGAGTCCGGCACGTCGATGGCGGCGGCGTTCGCGGCCGGCGTGGCCGCCCGCTACCGCGCGCAGCACCCGGGCGACACCCCCGCCCAGGTGGACGACGCCCTGGTGGGCGCGACGACGCCGGACGTGCTCAAGGGCGTTCCGGGCGGCACCGCCAACCGGCTGCTTTACGCGCCCGCCGGATCCTGAAAAGCTGCCCGGACGGCTCGCCCGGCAACCGTCCGCGACGCATGATGTCCATCACCCGGGACTGAACTCCCGCAGTGCGGGAAGAACCGGGTAACGTGCGTTGACTTACCGATCCAAGAGGGAAGGACCGGGCATGTTCCGCAAGGTTCTGGTGGCCAACCGCGGGGAGATCGCGATCCGGGCGTTCCGCGCCGGCTACGAACTCGGCGCGGGGACGGTCGCCGTGTTTCCGCACGAAGACCGCAACTCCCTGCACCGGCTGAAGGCCGACGAGGCGTACGAGATCGGCGAACCCGGTCACCCCGTGCGCGCCTACCTCTCGGTCGACGAGATCGTCGCCGCGGCGAAGAAGGCGGGGGCCGACGCCGTCTACCCCGGCTACGGCTTCCTCTCGGAGAACCCCGATCTCGCGCGCGCGTGCGAAGAAGCGGGGATCACCTTCGTCGGGCCGAGCGCCGACATCCTCGAACTCACCGGTAACAAGGCCCGCGCGGTCAAGGCCGCGCGCGAGGCCGGCGTGCCGGTGCTCGGGTCGTCCGAGCCGTCCAGCGACGTCGACGCGCTGGTCGCGGCGGCCGGGGAGCTCGGCTTCCCGGTCTTCGTGAAGGCCGTCGCCGGTGGCGGCGGGCGCGGCATGCGCCGCGTCGAGGACCCCGCCCTGCTGCGCGAGTCCATCGAGGCCGCCGCGCGCGAGGCCGAATCCGCCTTCGGCGACCCGACCGTCTTCCTGGAGAAGGCCGTCGTCGAGCCGCGGCACATCGAGGTGCAGATCCTCGCCGACGGGGCCGGCAACGTCATCCACCTCTACGAGCGCGACTGCTCGGTGCAGCGGCGCCACCAGAAGGTCGTCGAGCTGGCCCCGGCGCCGAACCTCGACCCCGAGCTGCGCGACCGCATCTGCGCGGACGCGGTCAAGTTCGCCCGGCAGATCGGCTACCGCAACGCCGGCACCGTCGAGTTCCTGCTCGACAAGCAGGGCAAGCACGTCTTCATCGAGATGAACCCGCGCATCCAGGTCGAGCACACGGTCACCGAAGAGGTCACCGACGTCGACCTCGTGCAGTCCCAGCTGCGGATCGCCTCCGGCGAAACCCTCGACGACCTCGGCCTGAGCCAGGACAAGATCTACCTGCGCGGCGCCGCGCTGCAGTGCCGCATCACCACCGAGGACCCGGCCAACGGCTTCCGCCCGGACACCGGGATGATCTCCGCCTACCGCTCGCCGGGCGGCTCGGGCATCCGGCTCGACGGCGGCACCGCCTTCTCCGGCACCGAGATCAGCGCGCACTTCGACTCGCTGCTGGTCAAGCTCACCTGCCGCGGCCGCGACTTCAACACCGCCGTCGGCCGCGCGCGCCGCGCCGTCGCCGAGTTCCGGATCCGCGGGGTCGCGACGAACATCCCGTTCCTGCAGGCCGTCCTCGACGACCCGGACTTCCGCGCCGGGCGCGTCACGACGTCGTTCATCGAAGAGCGGCCGCAGCTGCTCACCGCGCGGCAGTCCGCCGACCGCGGCACGCGGCTGCTGACCTACCTCGCCGACCAGACGGTCAACAAGCCCAACGGCGAACGCCCGAAGACCCCGGACGCCACGCTCAAGCTGCCGAAGCTCCCGAAGGACGCCGAGCCGGCGCCCGGGTCGAAGCAGAAGCTCATCGAGCTGGGCCCGGCCGGGTTCGCGCGCTGGCTGCGGGAGTCGCCGCACATCGGCGTCACCGACACGACCTTCCGGGACGCGCACCAGTCGCTGCTCGCCACCCGCGTCCGCACCAAGGACCTCCTCGCGGTGGCGCCGGTGGTCGCGAACACGCTCCCCGAACTGCTGTCGCTGGAATGCTGGGGCGGCGCGACCTACGACGTGGCGCTGCGGTTCCTCGCCGAGGACCCGTGGGAGCGGCTGGCCGCGCTGCGCGAAGCCGTGCCGAACATCTGCCTGCAGATGCTGCTGCGCGGGCGCAACACCGTCGGGTACACGCCGTACCCGACCGAGGTGACGAACGCCTTCGTCGAGGAGGCCACGAAGACCGGCATCGACATCTTCCGGATCTTCGACGCGCTCAACGACGTCGAGCAGATGCGCCCGGCCATCGAGGCCGTGCGCGAGACCGGGACCGCCGTCGCCGAGGTGGCGCTCTGCTACACCTCGGACCTGTCCGACCCGGGCGAGAAGCTCTACACGCTCGACTACTACCTCAAGCTGGCCGAGCAGATCGTCGGCGCCGGGGCGCACGTCCTGGCGATCAAGGACATGGCCGGGCTGCTGCGCGCGCCGGCGGCGACCAAGCTGGTCACCGCGCTGCGCAAGGAGTTCGACCTGCCGGTGCACATCCACACCCACGACACCGCGGGTGGCCAGCTGGCCACCTACCTCGCGGCGATCAACGCGGGTGCGGACGCCGTCGACGGCGCGGTGTCGTCGATGGCGGGCACGACGTCGCAGCCGTCGCTGTCCTCGATCGTGGCGGCCACCGACCACTCGGCCCGCACGACCGGGCTGGACCTGCGGGCGATCGGCGAGCTGGAGCCGTACTGGGAGAGCGTGCGCAAGATCTACGCGCCCTTCGAGGCCGGGCTGGCGTCGCCCACCGGGCGCGTCTACGACCACGAGATCCCCGGCGGGCAGCTGTCGAACCTGCGCACGCAGGCCATCGCGCTGGGCCTGGGCGACCGGTTCGAGGACATCGAGGCGATGTACGCGGCCGCGGACAAGATCCTCGGGCACCTGGTGAAGGTGACGCCGTCGTCCAAGGTCGTCGGCGACCTCGCGCTACACCTGGTCGGCGCGGGTGTCTCGCCGGCCGACTTCGAGGCGGAGCCGAACAAGTTCGACATCCCCGACTCGGTGATCGGCTTCCTGCGCGGCGAGCTCGGCGACCCGCCGGGTGGCTGGCCGGAGCCGTTCCGCACCAAGGCCCTGGAGGGCCGCGCGGCGGCCAAGCCGGTCGTCGAACTGTCCGAAGAGGACCGCGCGGCGCTCGCTTCGGAGCCGCGCCGGACGCTCAACCGGCTGCTGTTCCCCGGCCCGACGAAGGAGTTCGAGGCGCACCGCGAGGCATACGGCGACACGTCGGTGCTGCCCAGCAAGGACTTCTTCTACGGGCTGCGGCCGGGGGAGGAGTACCCGGTCGACCTCGAGCCGGGCGTGCGGCTGCTCATCGAGCTGGAGGCCATCGGCGAGGCCGACGAGCGCGGCGTGCGCACGGTGATGTCGACGCTGAACGGCCAGCTGCGGCCGATCCAGATCCGCGACCGTTCGATCGCTTCGGACATCCCGGCGACGGAAAAGGCCGAAAAGGGCAACCCGAAGCAGATCGCGGCGCCGTTCGCGGGCGTGGTGACGCTGCAGGTGGCCGAGGGCGCCACGGTCGAAGCCGGCGCGACGGTCGCCACGATCGAGGCGATGAAGATGGAGGCCTCGATCACGGCGTCGGCCGGCGGCAAGGTCGGCCGGCTGGCGATCACGAACGTGCAGCAGGTCGAGGGCGGTGACCTCCTGCTGGTCCTCGAGTGACGCCTTCACGGCGGCGGCTTCCGCGCTAGCATCGGCGGATGCTGATCAACGCGGTACCGCAGCGGCAGGGCGCGGTGGGACCGCGCGCGGCGGAGCTGCCGGACGGCTGTCTGGCGCTGGCGGAGCTGGCCGGGCACGTGCTCGGCCGGCCCGTCCACCACGTCCCGCAGACGCGCGCGGTGTCCGAAGTGGACGGCGGGATCGCGTCGCGGGCCGTGCTGACCGGCCCGAACCGCGCGGCCCAGCTGGCGGCCCTGGAGGCCCCGGGCGGCCCGGTCCTGACGATCGGCGGCGACTGCGGCGTCGAGCTGATCCCGATCGGCGTGGCGCGGTTCCGGCACGGACCCGGCCTGGGCGTGACGTGGTTCGACGCCCACCCGGACCTGAACACGGCCGAGACGTCCCCGTCGGGCGCGTTCCACGGGATGGTCCTGCGGTCCCTGTTCGGCGAGGGCGACCCGGAGTTCGCGGCGGCTCCGGCGCTGGAGCCCGGCCGGGTGGCCCTGGCCGGAACCCGCGTGTTCGACCCGGAGGAGCGGGCGGCGGTGGCCCGTGGGCTGGCGGTGACGTCCGCGGCCGCGCCGGCCGGGGTGGAGAAGCTGTACGTGCACGTGGACCTGGACGTGCTGGATCCGGCGGAGTTCCCGGGGCTCAATTACCCGGAGCCGGACGGCTGGACGATTTCGCGGCTGGTGGCGGAGCTCGACGCGCTGGCGCGGTTCGAGGTGGTCGGCGCGGGGATCACGGAGTGCGTGGGGACGCCGCGCGAGGTCGAGGTGCTGGAGCCGGTGGTCGAGGCGATCGGCCGCCTGCTCGGCTGATTGCGGTTCGGGCGGGGCCGGGCGGACTGCGCCGGGGTTCGGCTGGGGCTGCGCGGGCCTTGCCGGGCTCGCGAGCTCCGCGGCAGCTGGCTGCGCGGGCGGGCCGGGCTGCTCCCGGTCACGCGGGGCGGGCTGTGCCTTGGGAGCCTGGGGCGCGGAGTTAGCGGCTTGCCTGGCGGGCGGCGCTGTTCCGGGCACGTGGGGCGGGCTGTGCCTTGCGCACGCAGGTCGCGGAGTTAGCGCAACTGCCGCGGGCCGGGCGGAAACCCGCCGCGCTCGCCGCCGAAGCCGCGGCCGCGGCGAGCTCAGGATGCGTGCCGTGCCGGAGCCTGAGGCGCGAAACCCGCCGCAACACGCGGTCTGCCGGTGCTCACTCCGGCCAAGCCGCGCGCACCGCGGCGAGGGCGGCACCGAGGCCCGCGCCCAGATCGCGGGCCTGGGCCGCGTAACCGGCCGCGGCCGAGCCCAGGAGCGCCTCGCGGTCCGGGCGGCCTACCGGGATCGTCACCACCGTGCCGCGGGCGCGGGCCGTTGCCACCCAGCCTGCCGCCTCCAGTTCGCGGTATGCGCGGGCCACCGTGCCCGAGGCCAGGCCCAGGTCGCGGGCCAGCTGGCGGATCGGGGGCAGGCGGGTTCCCTCGGCCAGTGCGCCCGTCGTGACCGCGTGGACCACCTGGTCGTGCACCTGCCGCCAGGGGGCCAGCCCGTTCTCGGTGTCGACGACGATCTTCACGCCGCGGCCGGGAGCCGTTTCACCGGGGCCGTGACCGCCAGGAACGCCGCCAGGCCGGCCACGACCACCAGGAACGACACGAAGTCGCCCGCCGGCCAGCCGATCGCCGTGCACGCGCCGATGCCCAGCCCGATCGCCACCCGGGCGCTGCGGGTGCGCAGGGCCAGGTCCGCACGCGGGTCACCGACCGCCGGGCGGCGCACCGCGAGCAGTGCGATCGCCGCGCAGACCACCGCCGTGCCCGCCGCCACCGCCAGCTGCTTCCACTGGGCCGTCACCCCCAGGTGCACCATCGACCCCGCCGCCGCCAGGCCGCCGAGGACCAGCACCCACACCGGGACGATCCCCGGCAGCGTCCGCGGCACCAGCACCGCCTCCCGGCGCGGGCCGCGGTTCGGGCGCTGCGCCAGCAGCTCCGCGATCAGGCCGCCCAGCAGCAGCGTGACGACGATCGTGCCCGCTCCTTCGTCGCCCAGCAGCGGCGGGATGGCGAGGAAGAGCCACGGGTACCAGAGCCGGCGCCGCTTGAGGTAGCGGACGGCCATCGCGACCTCGCCGGGGCCGGGACCGGGCACGCCCCAGCGTTCCAGCAAGCGCTTACCGTGCTTTTCGCCCGGCCAGAGCACGATCAGGATCGCCAGCCCGAACAGGCCCATCACGAGCGCGACCCCGAGCACGTTGTCCCACGGCATGCCGTACCTCCCGACGCTTGTATCAAGCACATGATACAAGCTCGCGGCGTAACCGCAGGGCGGGGTGCTCGTGGCACGATTCGCCCGTTCGCACGCACGCTCCGGTGCACTCGGCGGGACGCTTGTCAGCCGATCGCAGCCAAGCCCGCGAAATTTGTCATCGCGGTGACAAGAAATAGGTTTTCTTTCACCGATGTGACACGTTTGGCGTTAGTTTTTCGATGTGCTCGTTGTCACCCCGCAACAGGCGCGGGGTGCCCGGTCGCGGGCGTCCGCGGCCGGTTTTCCGGGGCGGAGCGAAGGAGCTGCGATGTCGGTGGAGCGCGGATTCGAACACGCTGCGCCGCCGCCCACCGCCCCGCTACCCCGCAAGCTCGCCGACATATTGCGCCCGGAGCTGGCCAGTCTCGCCGCCGAAATCGTCGAAGAGATCCGCGCGACCATCCCGGCTTACGCCCGTCCGCTCGACGGGCCCTACGGCAAGTCGATCCGGGCCGGCGTCGAGTACGCGATCACGTTGTTCGTCGCGCAGATCGCCGATCCGACCGTGTCGAAGGAACAGTCCCACGAGGTGCACCACCGGCTGGGGCAGAACGAAATGCGCGAAGGCCGCAGCCTCGACACGCTGCAGTCGGCCTACCGCGTCGGCGCGCGGGTGTCGTGGCGGCGGATCATGCGCGTCGGGCGGCGCAGTGGCCTTTCGTCGGCGGTGATGTCCCAGCTGGCCGACGCGATGCTGGCGTTCATGGACGAGCTGGCTTCGGTCGCCCTCGACGGTTACCTGGAAGCCAAGGCGCGCACGGCGGGCGCCCTGGACACCTGGCGCCGCAAGCTGCTGCACCTGATCCTGGAGACGCCGCCCGCGTCCCCGAAAGCGATTGCCGAGCTGGCCCAGCTGATCGGCTGGCCGGTGCCGTCGGACGCGACACCGGTGGCGGTCTGCCCGGCCGGCGGCGTCGCCCCGGCCCGCCGGCACGCCGGGCTGGACGCCGACGTCCTCGCCGAACTCGACACCCCCGACCCGAAACTGGTCGTCCCGGGCGAGCTGAGCGGCGCCCGGCTGGCGGCGCTGCAGGTGGCCCTGCCGGACTGCCGGCTGTCGATCGGCCCGTGCGTCCCGCTCGCGTCGGTGGCGGATTCCCTGCGCTGGGCCCGCAACGCGCTCCAGCTGGCCGAACGCGGCGTGCTGGCGCCCCGCCCGGTGCTGCGGGCCGAGGAGCACCTGGCGACGCTGCTGGTGAACTCCGACACCGGCCTGGTGGGCACCCTCCGGCACCGCCTGTTCGCCCCGCTGGCGGACATGACGGGCAAGCAGCAGGAGCGGCTGCTGGAGACGCTGCGGGCGTGGCTGGACAGCCAGGGCAACGTGGTGGAGATCGCCGAGCGCCTGGGCGTCCACCCGCAGACGGTCCGCTACCGCATGCGCCAGCTGCAGGCGACGTTCGGCGACAGCCTGCGCGACCCGTCGGCCCGCTTCGAGATGGAGCTGGCCCTGCGCGCGGGCGCGGCCCCGCTGCCGCTGCGGTACCCGGTCAGCGACCTGCTGCCGTCGCAGCGATCGGGTGGTTCGCGTCCACAGTGGACGTCCAGCTGACCGGGGTGCCGCCCCGGGGGCGGCACCCCGGTGCGGCTCAGCTGATCGGCAGGGCCGGGGTGAACGTGGTGTCCTGGCCGTCCTGCGGGTGGCAGATCACGCTGGAGAACGCGGGCTCGCCGTCGGCCCGGTGCAGCGACAGCAGCAGGACCAGCTGACCCGCGGTGAACGTGATCGTGCCCGAGGAGCCGGCGGTGTGCGACGACCGCCCGCCGCTGAACGAGGCCACGGCCGGACCGGCACCCCAGGTCGACGGCTGGATCGTCGCGGCGCCGGGGTTGGCCGACCGGGGGCCGTTCGCCGCCTCGGTGAACACCGCGACCCGCCCGCCCGCGAAGCCGTCGCTCCCGCGGCTGGTGAACCACGTCTGCGCGGCCGGAGTCAGGGTCACGGTCCCCGAGACGCCCGAGAGCGCGAAGCCGACTCCGGGAGCGACGGTGTCCGGACCGGTGAACCCGGCGACCAGGGTTACCGTCTGCGGCGAACCGTCGGGAAACTGGCAGGTGTAGCCGACGGCACCGGAGTGGAACGCCGTGCTCGCGTGGGCGGGCGCGGCCGCCCCGGCGAGGGCGGCCGTCGTGATCAGGGTCAGGACCAAGCTGCGGAAGAGGCGCATGATTCCTTTCTGCGTCAGGAGATCGCGATGTCCGGCTGGAACGCCGCGCCGGGCGGGACGGGCACCGCCACCCGGCACGTCGACGACCACGGGACCCAGGTCCCGGTCGCCTTCTTGCGGAACTCCAAGTCCTCCCTGAGCTGTGCGCTCAGGGCGAATTCGATCGTTCCCGCCAGACCCGCGCCGGTGGTGACGTCCCCGGCCGCCACGTGGAACGTCATCGGGCCACTGGCGGGGAACGTCTGCTCGCCCAGGATTCCCGAGACCGGGGCGTCCGGGTACGCGTTCGCGGCGGTGATCGAGGCGGTGAGTCCGCCCCGGACCCCGTCGTAGCCCAGGCTCGCCAGGAGTGCGCGCAGCGGCGCCGGCACGACCTGGGTCAGGCTCACGTTCCGGAGGGTGATGGTGCTGCCCGGCGCCACCACGTCGTCGGTCGTGAACGAGGCGGCGAAGGTCGAATTCTGCAGGCCGACGCCGGGGTAGCTGCAGCGGTAGGGCACCGCGCCGGTCTGCAGGGTCACGGTGCCCGCGTGGGCCGTTCCCGCCGTCAGGCCCGTGACGAGCAGGGCCGCCGCGAGCGCTGTTGCGAATCTCATCCGTCGCCTCCAGCGTCAGGAGATCGCGATGTCCGGCTGGAACGCCCGGTTCTGCGCCGGGCTGGTCGCCTTCAGCGTGCACGTCGAAGACCAGGCGACCCACGTCCCCGTCGTCTTCTTGTGCCACTGGAGGGTTTCGTTGACCTGGACGCCCAGCGCGAACCCGATCGACCCCGTCGCGCCGGCGGTGAAGGTCAGGTCGCCCGCGAACTCGGGAAAGGTCAGCCCGCCGGTCGTGGGGACCGCCTGCTCGGGGAAGCCGCCCGAAATGATCGTCGTGGCCGGGGTCGCGTTCGTCGCGGTGATCGTGGCGGCGAACGAGCCCTGGACGCTGTCGTAGCCGGCGGCCGTGAACAGGGAGCGGACCGCCGGGGACATGACGTGGCTCAGGAACACGTCCGCGATGGTGAACGTGGCGCCCGGCGGAACCGTGTCCTCGGCGGAGAACGAGCCGGTGACCGTCGAAGCCTGCGGCGAGACGCCGGGGTACGTGCACGTGTAGGTCAAGGTGGCGGTCTGCGGTGTCACCTGTGCCGCGGACGCCGTTCCCGCTGTCACGCCGGTGACGAGCACGGCCGCCGCGACCGCTGTGCCGATCCTCATGGTTCCCCCTCGATCCGGTGCTACCTCGGTTTCGCGACCGCCTTCTTCGCGGCCGCGCTCTGCGAGCCCGGAGCGGGCGGGTTGGAGCCGTCCGGGCAGTCGGCGGGGTCGGGTGTGTCGCAGCCGACCAGGTTGTAGGTGTCGACGTAGGCCTGGTTGCCCGGGCCCGCGCTCATGCCGTCGAGCAGCGGGTTCAGGTCCTGGCCGCCGGAGGTGCAGCCCCGGAAGCCCGGCAGCGTGAAGCCGCCGTTCGGCTCGGTGCTGACGTGACCGACGCCGAACGCTTCGTACGGGCCGTCCAGGACGAGGTGGACCGGGTCCTTCGTCACGCAGTCGGGTCCGAGGTCGAGCGGGACGCCGTTGATCTCGGCGTGGCTCATCCGGGCCATCACCCGCAGGTCCGCGTGCAGGGACGGGAGTTCGGTGACCGGGTCGGTGTACAGGTTGCCGGCGAAGTCGATCATCCGCTGGGTCTGGTACTCGACCGGCAGGAACTCGACCGTCGCGCTCACCGGCACGAACCCGAAGCCGAGGAAGGTCGCGGTGACCGGGCTGAACGCGGTCGCGCCGGTGACCCACGAATCACCGGTGTCGATGTTCACGTTGATGAACCCGTTGACCAGCAGGGACGGGTGGGCGTCGACCGTCGCGCCCAGCCGCTTGATCGTCGACTTCGTGAGCACGCTGACCAGCCCGAGCGGCTGGGTGTACACGTTGGGGGGCGGCTCGTCGTCCATGGCCCGCACGTCGCCGGTCGCGGCCTGCTGCTTCTCCTTGGTGCCCGGTACCACCTTCGGGAGCACGAGGACCTTGCCCAGCGTCGTCTTCTGGCCGTCGTCGAGGGTGCACGCGACCTTCGGCGGCGCGGTGGTGGCGGCGGGCGCGTCGGGGGCCGGGACGGCTTCGAGCGTGAGGACCGGCGCGGTGACGTCGAAGGTGACGGCGCCGATCGTGTTGATCGCGATCTCCGGCACGGTCCCGGTCGCGGTCAGGACGACGTCGCCGGTCTCCGGCAGCGGGGCCGGCGCCACGACGAGGGTGACCGGGACGTGGTCCGAGCGGTCGTCCTGGTGGACGGCGAGGTCGAGCTGCACCGTTCCGCGCAGCGAACCGGTGGTGGCGCCGGCGGGCAGGAACGAGAGCGCGACGTCGCGGGGGAGGGTCAGCTTGACGGCGTAGGCGCCGATCGTCGCCGACGTCCCGGTCTTCGCCTGCGCGGGCAGCGTCGCGGTCGTCTCGACGGTGAGCGCGCGCGGGCCGAGCGGGTCGGCGAACGGGCAGTGCACCGAGACCGACGCCGCCGCCTGCGTGTCCGGCGGGACCGCGGGGCCGGGAGCGGCCGAGCCGACCCCGGTCAGCGCGCCGTTCGCCGCGGACAGCAGGCCGGCGGCCGCCAGCGCGGTCACCGTGACGGAGCGGGGCCGGACTCGACGTGGCATCGGTATCCCTGGGTGTGTTCGTGGTGCGAGAAAGGGGAAACCCGGTGCGGGCCCGCTCGCGCGGGACCCGCACCGGGAATCGGCGTCAGGAGACCGTGATGCTCGGGCTGAACGCCACGTTCTGGGCCGGGTTGGTGACCTTCAGGGTGCAGCTCATCGACCAGGCCGTCCAGGTGTTGGTGGCCTTCTTGTGGAACTCCAGGGCCGCGGTGACCGTGTTGCCCATCGACAGCGTGGCGGTGCCCGCCGACGCCGGCGCGGTGTAGGTCGGCACGCTCGAGGTCGCGACCTGCGAGATGTTGACCGTGATGGGGCCGCCGGCCGGGTAGATCGTCTGCGGGATGTTCAGCCCGGTGGCCGCCGGCTGCGACAGGGTCCCCGCCGACGCCGTCACCGGCACCGTGGCGGTGCCGCGGATGCCGTCGTACCCGACCGCGGTGAGCAGCGCGTGCACGCCGGCGCTGATCGTCGCGGAGCCGCCCACGTTGGTCGGCGTGGTGACGCTGCTGGTGGCGACGACGTCCGGCGCGTCGAGGTGCGAGGTGACGAGCACCGGCTGCGGCGTGATGCCGGGGAAGGTGCAGGTGTAGGTCAGGGGCGTGGTGCCACCGGCGGTGTAGGTGACCGTGGCGGCGGCCGCGGTACCGGCGGTCAGCACCGCGATGGCGCCGACGGCGGTAGCGGTGGTCGCGATTCCGGCGGACAGCCTGCTGAGTCGGGACATACCCATCTCCTTTGATTCAGTACAGTCTCGGCTTTGGCTGATCGATTGCTCGCCGTCGTTGCTCTCCGATCACGTTCGCCCGCCCCCATTGCCCCGAGCGGCGGGACGTGAATTAACCGACGTGCGAGGTGGAGGTCCATCTGCCGGGAATGAGGCTACTCGCGAGTTCAGTACGGAACAAGAGTTTGTGGCATCGGCAGCCAACCGGGCCGGGGCGGCCGCGGTTTCTTGTGCGGTCGCGCGCAGGCCCGGTGCGGCTTTCATCGGATTTTGACAAAGAAGTACCGCGTGGCCGAACGGTGCCGGGAACGGTCTACCATTCACGATCTTGCCGAAGCAATCCGGGATAACGAAACGCGAGAAAGGAGGCTACCGTGCCACTTGCTTCACGTTGTGAACGGGTATCGCTGAAGGGAGCCGTATTGACGGTCTCGGCGGCGATGGCCCTGTCGCTGTGCGCAGCACCGGCGTCCGCGGCCACCACCGGCGGCGTGATCGCCTGGGGGAAGCAGGACTACGCCATCACGGTCCCGCCGCCGAACGTGCTGTCCGGGGTCTCCGCCGTGTCGGCGGGCAGCACGACCGTGCTGGCCCTGCAGGGCGGCGCGGTCTTCGCGTGGGGCGCGAACAACTGGGGCGCCAACGTGGTCCCCGCCGACGCGCGGTCCGGCGTCAGCCAGATCGCCTCCGGCTGGGGTCACGAACTCGCCCTCAAGAACGGCAAGGTCATCGCCTGGGGCAACAACTGGTACGGCCAGACCACGTTGCCGGCTTCGGTGGGCAGCGGCGTCATCGCGATTTCGACGGCCAACATGCACAGCCTGGCCCTGAAACAGGGCGGGCAGGTGGTGAGCTGGGGCACGCGCACCGACGTGCCGGCGTTCGCGCAGTCCGGCGTCACCGCGATTTCCGCCGGGGGCGACCACAACCTGGTCCTCAAGAACGGCGGGGTGCTGGCCTGGGGCAGCAACGCCTACGGGCAGGTCACGGTGCCGGCCGGGCTGTCCTCGGGGGTCACGGCGATCTCCGCCGGGTTCGGCTACAGCCTGGCGCTCAAGGACGGCCGCGTCTACGCGTGGGGCCAGAACAACTACCACCAGATCGACGTCCCGCCGGCGGCCCTGTCCGACGTCGTCGGCATCGACGCCGGGTTCAACCACACGCTGGCCTTCAAGGCCAACGGCGACATCGTCAACTGGGGCTCGGACTTCGTCACCGAGTCGGAGCCGGTCACGTGCGGGCCGGTGTTCGCCGTCTCCGCCGGGGACAACGACAGCTTCGTGCTGAAGGAAGACGTCACCGCGCCCTGCTGATCGCCCGGGCCGGAGGGTGGCGGGCGGGATCGCCCGCCACCCGGTGGGTCAGCTCTGGGGAGCGGTCAGGTCGAGCGAAATCGTGTTGCCCGGCCCGGAAACCAGCGCGCCGAGCGCGAGGTCGGCGATGAAGCAGTTGCTGAACTCCGGGATCGTGTACGTGGCGCCGATGGTGATGGTCGGCGACGTGATGTCGATGTTCGGGGCGACCAGGTTCAGGTCGACCGGGGTCTTCGTCCGGCAGGCCTTGGGCACGGTGGGCAGGGGGATGACCGGCACGATCAGCCCGACCCAGATGTCGGAGATCTCCATGTTCGCCTTGGCGTGCGTGGTCAGCGTGCCGTCGGCGATGGTGCCGGTGGCCGGGCCGAGCGGGAGCACCTTGACCTTGGCCTTGATCCGGAACAGGCCCGAGACCAGCGAGATGTCGGCCTGCGACGGCGGCAGCGTCAGGTTCGCGCTGAGCCCGACCGAGCCGGTCTGGTCGTCGATGATCAGGTTGCCCTGGAGGGTGCCGGGGCCGAGTTTCATGGTGCTGCCGGTCTTCTTCACCGTGGTGGTGCCGTTCACGCTGTACGACACCGGGATTTCGATGACGTCGGCCGAGGCCGGCGTGACGGCGACGCCGGTCAGCACGACGGCCGCCGCCGACGTGAGCACGGCCAGTCTCCTCAGCTGCGTTGCCACGGACATGGTTGTCCTCCTTGTGCGTTTTCCCGTCCGTTCCGGGTGCTCCCGGAAACGGTGAAGTGCGCGTTCTTTCAGCGGGGTTCGAGCTCGGTGATGACCCAGCCGTCACGGGTGTGCTCCGCGGTCACGGAAAGCTGCGCCGCGGCGCTGTCAGTCGCATTGTTGTCGGCCCGGACGGCCGATTGATCGAGAAAGACGAGTAACCGCGCGTGACCATTTTTGAGTTCCTGCACGGCACTGGCGGAAACGCGCGATGTGAGCACGAGTTTCTGTTCCGGAGCCTTCTGCCGCACCTCGGCGAAGAGCTTGTCGTAGGAATCCTTGGCGGACCCCTGCAGCACGGCGGCGGCCGCCTTCTCGGTGACGTCGGTCCGGTCGTAGGAATAGGAGAAGATCCGGTTCACGGCGAGGCTGACCGCGGAGGTGACCTCGGCGGTGGCGGCGACGTCGGTGAGCGCGAGGTTGGCGGCGGCGGGGGTGCCGGCGGCGGAGCGGGCCTCGAGGGTGAACCAGACGCCGGCCCCGGTGAGGACGAGGGTGGCGGCGAGGAGGAGGGCGGGCAGCCGGCGCCAGGCGGGACGGGGGGTGGTTCCGGCGGCTTCGGGCTGGCCGGCTTCGGGCTCGGTTTCGGCGGCTTCGGGCTCGGTGGCTTCGGGCTCGGCTTCGGCCGAGTCGGAGTCGGTTGCGGGCTCGGCCGCTTCGCTCCCGGGGGAGCCGGTGGTGGCCGCACGGTCGGGCTCGGCGATCGGCTCGCCGGCGGGGGCGGTGGTGTCCTCGGCGGAGACCGCCTTCCCCGGCGCCCGGTCTCCCCGGGGTTCGATGGCGCCGGGCTCGGCCCCCGCCCCGGCCGTCGGCTCCACCTGTGTCTTCGTGCGGCTCATCGGGCACCCACCGGCAGCTGGTCCAGCGCGCTCAGCTTCCACCCATCCGCCGTCCGGCTCAGGGCCGCCGCGAAACGGTTGCGCTTGACCGCCGGGGCCGTTCCTTCCTTCGCCATCGTGATCTCCACCGAGGCCAGCAGCTTCGCCGTGCCCGCGTGCTCGTCCAGCTCGCTCAGGGCCGCGTCCACCACGCGGCCCGTGGCCACCGTCGCGTTCGCCGCCAGGGTCTTCTTCGTCGTCTCGTCCGTGCGGGCCAGCTGGTCGTGCAACGGGCCCGTCGAGGCCGACAGCCAGCGGCCCAGACCGCCGTTCACGTCGTGGTAGTCCAGCGTGTTCAGCTCCGCCACCAGCGTGCGGCCGGTCGCCAGTGCCTCGTCGCGGGCCGTTCCGTACGTCACCGCGGATGCGTGGGCCGCCGCGTACCAGGCGTAGCCCGACCAGCCCGCGAACACGGCCGCCGCCGCGATCAGGGCCGTCAACGCCACCTTCACCGCAGCCACAGCATCTCCTCGAGGCTCGTCGCCGTCGCCTGGGTGCCGAGGCCGAGGGGGCCCGTCAGCCCGCCCGGCAGGGCCGGGGCCGGGACCGCCGGGTGCGGCGCGTTCTGCGTGCCGCGCACCGAGCTCTCGTTCCCGTACGGCAGCGTGCACTTCGCGTCGGTGTCGAACGGCAACGGCGTCAGGTCCCGGCTCGAGCGGTGCGGCGTGCCCTCGTAACCCTGCAGGCACGGCGGCGGGTCGTCGAAGTTCAGCACCAGCCCCATCCGCAGCGCGTCGCCCGAGTCGTTCAGCGCCGAACCCACCGCCGCCACCGCCTTCGGGGTGTCCACCAGGAACTGCCGCTCCGCCGCCGTGCGGGTGGCGAACACCCGGGACGTCGTCAGCAGGTTGGCCAGCAGGATCGGCAGGCCCGGGTCGTTCTCCTTCAGCAGCCCGCTCAGCTCGGACGCCGCCGGCGGTGCGCTGGCGATCAGCCGCCGCAGGTCGCCGTCGGAGTTCGCCAGCTGCTGGGCGAACACGCGGGCGTTGCTGCTGAACGAACGCCACTCCCCGGCCGAACCGACCTGGGTGCGCAGCACCGTCGCGCCGTCGCCGATCAGCTTCGACGTCTGCGGCAGGTGGTTGCTGGCTTCCTGCGTGAACGTCGTCGCCGAGTCCATCAGCGTCTGCAGGTCCGGGCCGGCGCCGCGCAGGGCGTCGTCGAGCTCGTTCACCACCGTGCGCAGGTCCTGGGTCGGCACCGAGGCGGTGAACGAGTCCAGGTCCGTCAGCAGGCTGTTCACCGGCAGCGGCAACGTCGTCGACTCGCGGCGGATGACCGAGCTGCCGTCGAGGTAGGGCGCGTTCGCCGTGCGCGGCTGCAGGTCGACGTACTGCTCGCCGACCGCCGAGCGGTTCGCCACCACGGCCCGCGAGTCGGCCGGGATCGGCGGGGCGCCGTCGTCGATCAGCAGGTCGGCCTCCATGCCGGTGACGGTGAGCCGCAGCTCGCCGACCCGGCCGACGGCCACCCCGCGGTAGGTCACCTCGCCGTTGGTGAACAGGCCGCCGCCTTCGGCGAGCTCCAGTTTCACCGTGTAGCTGCCGGAGCCGAACAGCCGGCCCAGCCCGGCGTAGTTCGCGCCGACGAAGGCCGTCGTGGCCAGCGCGATCACGACGAACAGGACGACCTGGACGCGTACTCTGCGGCTCAGCATCAGCTGCCTCCGGAGACCCGGGTCCCGCTGCTCGGCAGCGGGAGCGTCGGCAGGCCGGGCGGGACACCCTGGCCGGGCGGGGGCAGTGGCACACCGGGTGCCGGGATCATCGAGGCGTAGGCGTTGATGTAGTCGCCCTTCACCGCGCCGAGCACCGAATCCGGGAACGGGAACGTCGGCAGCATCTGCAGCGACTGCGGCAGGTTCTGCCCGGCCGCGGCCAGCTGCCCGAGGATCGGGGCGAGCGCCCGCAGGTCGGCGACCATGTCGTCGCGGCTGCGGTCGACGACGTCGGTCGCCACCGTCGAAAGGTGGTCCAGCGCCTGCAGCATCGAGACCAGCTGGGTGCGCTGGTCGCTCAGCGCCTGCAGCCCCGGCGTCAGGTCGGTCAAGGCGCCGGACACCTGCTCGTGGCGGTGCTCGAGCGTCGCCGACAGCCGGTTCAGCCCGTCGAGCGCCTCGGTGATGTCGGAGCGGTGGGCGTCCAGGTCGGTCATCAGGGTGTCCACCCCGGACAGGAACGACCGGATCTGCGCTTCGTTGCCGTCCATCACCTTCGACAGCTCGCGGTTGATGGTCTGCAGCTGCCCGATCCCGCCGCCGTTGAGCAGCAGCGAAAGGGCGCCGAAGATCTCCTCGAACTCGGGGTTGCGGTTGGTCCGGTCCAGCGTGATCGTGGCGCCGTCCGCCAGCCGGCCGGTGCCGGCGGGTTTCGCGTCCCCGTCCGGCGGGGCCAGCTCGACGAACTTCTCGCCGAGGAGGCTGGACTGCCGCAGCCGCGCGACCGCGTCGGCGGGCAGCACGACGTCGCCGTTGACCTCCACGACCGTCTCGGCCGTCCAGCCGTCCCCGCCCAGCCGGACCTCGCGGACCCGGCCCACCGGGACGTCGCCGACCTTCACCGCGGCCTGCGGCACCAGGTCGAGCACGTCGGCGAACTGCACGGTCACCGAGTACGGGTGGTCGCCGAGGTCGGCGCCACCGGGCAGCGGCAGGTCGTAGACGCCCTTGAACTCACCCGCCGAGCAGCCCGCGAGCGTCAGGCACCCGACCGCCACGGCGGCGGCGACGCGGTGGCTTCTGGGGCCGAGCCCCAGACCCCGGCCGGGGGGCGGACCCCCCTGGACCCCCCGAAAGCGGCGCTTCATCGCTGCCCCCCGTTCGTGTAGACGTCACCGGTGGCCGGCAACGGCAGGGGTGGCTGGAGGTAGTAGTCGAAGTTGCCGCGGCCGCGCAGCTCCCCGGTCGCCGGGTCGACCGCGTTGAGCACGTTGGACACGGCGAGCGGGACGGCGTCGATCGTGCCCGCGAGCGAGTCGCGCTGCTCGACGAGCGTCCGCGTGGTCGTCACCAGGTTGTCCACGTTGGCCTTGAGCGCTCCGCGGTTGTCCCGGATGAACGCCTGGACGTCGGCGAGCGCGCGGCCGAGGCCGTCGAGCGCCCGGGCCAGGTCGCCGCTGTTGGCGGCCAGCGTGCCGGAGATCTGCGCCAGCTGCTGGTTCACGGTGCTGACCTGGCTGTCGTTGGTGGCCAGCATGGTGGTGAACTGCTGCAGCTCGTCGACGGTGCCGAACAGGTCGGTCGAGTTGCCGGCCAGCGTGCGGGCCAGCTGGGCGAAGTTGCGGACGCTTTCGTTGAACGCGCGGCCGTTGCCCTGCAGGTTCTGCGCACCGGTCTTCAGCAGGTCCGACAACGCGCCCTGGGCGTTCGCGCCGTTCGGGCCGAGGGCCTTGGAGATCGTGTCCAGGCTGGCGTAGAGCTGGTCGAGCTCGACCGGGGTGGCCGTGCGCTGCACCGGGATCGTCGCGCCGTCGGGCAGCCGCGGCCCGCCGCGGGCCGGCTTGGCGAACTGCAGGTAGCGGTCGGCGACGACGCTGGGCGCGATGACCAGCAGCGTGGTGTCCTCGGCGACCCCGACCGAGCCGTCGACGCTCATGTCGACCTGCACCTGCTCGCCGCGCGGGGTGACCTTGTCGACCTGGCCGATCCGGACGCCGAGCACGCGGACGTCCGAGCCGGGGTAGACGCCGACCGCGCGGGTGAAGAACGCCGTGACGTGGTGCTGGCCGGAGCCGGAGAACACCCACCACATCGCCGCCGAGACGACGAGGGCGAGCAGGATGGCGGCGGCGACGAACCGGCTCACCAGGACGCCGGTGCGGGTCGTGGTCAACGCGCTCACTTCGACCCTCCCGGGTTCTTCGGCGGGGTGCAGGGGTCGTGGTTCTCGGGCAGCAGCCCGCAGAGGTAGGCGTCGATCCAGCGGCCGTTGCCGGTCGTGTTGGTGAGCACCCGGAAGTACGGCCCGGCCAGCTGCAGGCCCTTGGTGAGGTTGTCGTTCTGCCGCTTGAGCAGGTCGGTGACCTGGTTCAGCGCCTGCAGGGCCGGCTTGAGCTGGTCGCTGTTGTCCCGGACCAGCCCGCTGAGCTGCTCGGCCAGCCGCGCCGAGCCGGTGAGCAGGTCGTGGATCGCGTCCCGGCGCCGGTTGAGCTCGGTGAGCAGCAGGTTGCCATCGCCGATGAGCTTCTCGAAGTCGTCGTTCGAGTTCGCCAGCGTCGTGGTCAGCTTCCGCGCGTTGGCCAGCAGTTCGGCGATCTGGCTGTCGCGGCTCGACACCGTCTTGGACAGCTGGGACAGGCCGTCGAGCGCGCTGCGGACGTGCCCGGGGGAGTTGCGGAAGGTGTCCGACAGCGTGGTGAAGCTGTCCGCGAGCTGCTTGGTGTCGATCGCGCCCACGGTGTCGACGAGGCCGTTGAAGGCGTCGGTGACGTCGTAGGGGGTGACCGTCCGGGCCCGCGGGATGGCCCGGCCGGGGTCCTGGACGCCGTCACCGGTGGGGTTCAGCGCGAGGAACTTGCGGCCCAGCAACGTCTTGATCTTGATCTCGGCCGACGTGCGGTCGCCGATCCAGGCGTTCTTGACCCGGAAGGAGACGAGCACGTGGTCGTCGGCCAGCTGCACGTCGCGGACCTCGCCGACCTTGATGCCGGCGATCCGCACCTCGTCGTCCTGCTGCAGGCCGGCGGCCTCGGAGAACTCGGCCTGGTAGGTGGTGCCGCCGCCGACGATCGGCAGGTTGTCGTAGTTGAGGGTGACGGTCAGGATCGCGGCGAGCGCGATGCTGCCGGCTACGCCGAGGGCGAGCGGGTTGCGTTCCTTGAAGGACTTCACGATTCGCACCTCGGCGTGGGGACGAACACGCCGCGCTGAGGCGTGGTTTCGAGCGTGGCGCGGCAGAGGAAGAAGTTCATCCACGAGCCGTAGGAGGCGGTCCGGCCGATCTCGTTGAACTTGACCGGCAGGTTGGTCAGGAAGCTGTCCACATCGGACTGGTTCTGGGCCAGCGTGCCCGCCACTTCCTTCAGCCCGGTGATGCTGTCCTTCAGCGGCGGCCGGGCCTGTTCGAACAGCCCGGCGGTGGACTCGGTCAGCGCGCCGATCCCGCTGATGGCGTCGCCGATCGCGGCGCGGTCGCCGGCCAGGCCGGACACCAGCTGCCGCAGGGTCGAGACGAGGTTCGCCAGCGCGTCGCCCTTGCCGTTGACGGTCTTGAGGACCTCGTTGAGGTTCCCGATCACCTCGCCGATCACCTTGTCGCGCCCGGCGAGGGTGGTGGTCAGCGAACCGGTGTGCTGCAGCAGGCTCTCGACGGTGCCGCCTTCGCCCTGCAGCACCTGGACGATCTCGCCGGAGAGCTCGTTGACGTCGTTCGGCGACAGCGCCTGGAACAGCGGTTTGAAGCCGTTGAACAGGTCGGTGAGGTCCAGCGCGGGGGTCGTGCGGTCCAGCGGGATCTGGGCGCCCTCGGGCAGCTGCTCGCGGGTGGCGGTGTTCCCGCGCTCCAGGGCGACGTACCGCTGCCCGACCATGTTGCGGTACTTGATGACCGCCTTGACGTCGGCGGGCAGCCGCCGGCCCTGGTCGAGCGAGAAGGCGACCACCGCCCGGTTGCGGTCGCCGATGTCCAGGGATTCGACCTGCCCGACGCGGACCCCGGAGATGCGCACGTCGTCGCCGACGTTGAGCGAGGTCGCGTCGAGGAACTTGGCCGTGTAGCGGCGGCTCGCACCGACGCCGGAGTTCGTGATGGAGATGGCCAGCAACGCCGTGGCGAGCGCGGTGACGGCGATGAAGATCAGGCTCTTGATCAGCGGGGAGGCGATGTTCCTCACTTGAGCTTCACCTCCGTGCCGCGGTAGAGCGGCCCGACGAGCACGCTGCTCCAGCCCGGGACCTGGCCCGTCGGCACCCCGATCGACGGCGCGACCAGGGTGGCCAGCAGCTGCTGCTCCTGCGGCGAGTTAGCGACGCCGAGGTCGCCCTGGCCGCCGGTCAGCAGCGGGTGCCCGGTGGTACCGGGGGCCGCCGCCGCGGTGCCGATGGTGGGGGCGACGCCGGAGGGGTAGCAGCGCGGCTCGCCGCCGTCGGTGAAGCGCGGGTCGTCCCGGCCGGGCCGGTACTTGCCGCTGTCGGTGGTCACCGCGATCTCGGCGTGGATGCCCGGTTCGCCGGTGCCCGCCCCGAGCACCTTGTCCATGGATTTCCTCAGTGCGTTGAGCGAACCGATCGTGCAGGCGAAGCTGGGGGAGTACTTCGCCGCGATCTCCAGCGGCGCGCGGCTGTCGGCGGCCAGGGAGATGAGGTTGTCGCGGTTGGCGGCCAGGAACGCGGCGACCTCCTGGGACGACGAGGTGACCTGCTGGTACACCCCGGCCAGGTCGGCCTGCTTCTCCTTGACCGTGTTCAGCGTGACCGCGGAGGCGGTGAGCGCGTCCAGGAGGTCGGGCGCGATGTCGCCGTAGAGGTTCGAGACCGTCGCGAGGTCGCGCAGGTCCGCGGTCAGCTGCGGGAGCTCCGGGTTGAAGTCCTTCAGGTAGTCCGCGGCGGTGCCGATGGTCTTGCCGAGCTGCTCGCCGCGGCCCTCCAGGGCCGTCGACACCGCGGTCAGCGTCGTCGCCAGCTTCTGCGGCTGGACGGCCTGCAGGACCGGCAGCAGGTTGTCGAAGACGCGTTCCAGTTCGACCGCGTTGGCCGAATGGTCCTGCTCGATGACGTCGCCGGCGACCAGGTGCGCGGCCCGCGCGCCGTCCGGGATCGACAGCTGGACGTACCGCTCGCCGAACAGCGTCTTCGGCACGAGCAACGCGGAGACGTTGCGCGGCAGCATGTCCACCTTGCCCGGTTCGAGAGCAAGCGCTATCTCGGCGCCCTGCGGGGTCGCCCGGACCTCGCGGATCTCGCCGACGAGCACGCCGCGGGCCTTGACCTGGCCGCCCGGCGAGAGCTGGTTGCCGATGCGGCTCGCCTTGAGCGTCACTCCGACCGTGGTGACGAAGTCCTTGTCGTACACCTTGATGGACAGCGTCACCAGCACGCCCATCACCACGAGGAACAGCACGCCCGCGGTGCGGACCCCGGCCTTGCGGCGGGTATCGCGTCTCATCCGGCCACCTGCACGGTCGTCGTCGCGCCCCAGATCGCCAGGGACAGGAAGAAGTCGAGGACGCTGATCGCGACGATCGCGGTGCGCACCGCGCGGCCCACCGCGACGCCGACGCCGGCCGGGCCGCCGCTCGCGCGGAACCCGTAGTAGCAGTGCGCCAGGACCACCACGATGCTGAACACCAGGACCTTCCCGAACGACCACAGCACGTCGCCGGGTGGCAGGAACAGCAGGAAGTAGTGGTCGTAGGTGCCGGCGGACTGGCCGAAGAACAACACGGTGACTTCCCGCGAAGCGAGGTAGCTCGACAGCAGCCCGATCGCGTAGAGCGGGATGACGGCGAGGAAACCGGCGATCACCCGGGTCGTCACCAGGTACGGGACGCTGGGGATGCCCATGACTTCGAGGGCGTCGATCTCCTCGGAAATCCGCATCGCGCCGAGCTGCGCGGTGAAACCGCAGCCGACGGTGGCGCTCAGGGCGAGGCCGGAGACCAGCGGCGCGATCTCGCGCGTGTTGAAGTAGGCGGAGACGAACCCGGCGAACGCCGAGGTCCCGACCTGGTTCAGCGCGGAGTAGCCCTGCAGGCCGACGACCGTGCCGGTGGCCACGGTCATCCCGACCATCACGCCGATCGTGCCGCCGATGACGGCCAGCGCGCCGCTGCCGAAGCTGACCTCGGCCAGCAGGCGCACGACTTCGCGCAGGTAGCGGCGCAGCGCCCGCGGGGTCCAGGCGATCGCCCGGAGGAAGAAGAGGATCTGGTCGCCGAGGGTGTCGAGGAAGCCGAACCGGCGGTCGACGGCCTCGCGCACCCGCGCCGTTCTCGGGAGTTCCGTGGTCGTCACTTCAGCTCCCCTTGGGCGGCACGAGTTGCAGGTAGACGGTGGTGAGGATCAGGTTCAGCACGAAGAGCAGCAGGAACGTGATGACCACGGACTGGTTGACCGCGTCGCCGACGCCCTTCGGGCCGCCCTTGGGGTTGAGGCCCCGGTAGGAGGCGACCACCCCGGCGACGAAGCCGAAGATGAGGGCCTTGATCTCGCTGATCCACAGGTCGGGCAGCTGGGCCAGGGCGGAGAAGCTCGCCAGGTAGGCGCCCGGGGTGCCGTGCTGCATGATCACGTTGAAGAAGTAGCCGCCGAGCACGCCGACGACGCTGACCATGCCGTTGAGGAAGACCGCGACACCCATCGCGGCGAGCACCCGCGGCACGATGAGCCGCTGGACCGGCGAAACGCCGAGCACCTCCATCGCGTCGATCTCTTCGCGGATCGTGCGGGAGCCGAGGTCGGCGCACATCGCGCTGCCGCCGGCGCCGGCGATGAGCAGCGCCGTGACGATCGGGCTGGCCTGCTGGATGATCGCGAGCACGCTCGCCGCGCCGGTGAACGACTGTGCGCCGATCTGCGTGGTCAGCGACCCGATGTGCAGCGCGATCACCGCGCCGAACGGGATCGAGACCAGCGCCGTCGGCAGAATCGACACGCTCGCGATGAACCAGAACTGCTGGATCAGCTCCCGTACCTGGAAGGGGCGGCGGAAGGTCAGCCGGACGACGTCGAGGCCGAGCCCGTAGAGCCGTCCGGTCTGCCGCAGTGCGGCCGCCCCCGGGAACGACGCCGTCGTCGTCCGTTCGGCCATTCGTGTGCCTCCAGCGGTTTCGGCGGCACGCCGAATACACCCGAGTTGACCAAGGCGAAATGGTCCGAATGGGTTAACAAATTCCGGCCATTCACGGTCTCGGGGGCACCGTGCCGTTTCCTACTGGTCGGTACGCTAACGACGGCCTTGCTGGGAGACAAGAACTTGAGCAGGATCACGGGGTCACGGGCTGGTAACCGCGCATTTCTTGTCCGGTGCTGACAAACGGACCCGATCTTGTTGTCAGTAGAGGGAAAGAAATCGCCGTCCCGGACGGCCTTGCGCGCAACGGCCCGCACCATCGTGCGCATTCGGCGTAACCCGGAACGGACGGCAGGTCCGTCCGTTCCGGGGCCGGGTCAGGACCGGAGGGCGGCGAGGAGCTCGTAGGAGCGGACGCGGTCGGCGTGGCCGTGGACCATCGTGGTGACCATCAGCTCGTCCGCGCCGGTGTCGGCCAGGAGCTGCTCCAGTCCCTTGTGGACAGTCTCCGGCGAGCCGACGATGCTGGAGCCGAAGCGCTCGGCGAGGAACGCGCGGTCCATCTCGGTGTACGGGTATTCCGCCGCCTCTTCGGGGGTCGGCAGCGCGATCGGGCGGCCGCGGCGGAGGCTGAGGAAGGTCAGCCCGCTCGGGCCGGCCAGGAACCGCGCGCGCTCGTCGGTCTCGGCGGCGACCACGGACACCCCGAGCATCACGTAGGGCTCGTCGAGCACACCGGGCCGGAAGTTCTCGCGGTACAGCTGCACGGCCGGGATGGTGTTCTCGGCGGCGAAGTGGTGCGCGAAGGAGAACGGCAGCCCGAGCCGGCCGGCGAGCTGGGCGCTGAAGCCGCTCGAGCCGAGCAGCCACACCGGCGGCTGGTTGCCCTCGGCCACCACGGCGTTGACGCCGCGGGCCTCCGAATGGGTGAAGTAGCCGATCAGCTCCTGCAGGTGCTCCGGGAAGTTCTCCGCGGAGAGCCCGCCGGGGCCGCGCAGGGCGAGCGCGGTGCGCTGGTCGGTGCCGGGCGCGCGGCCGATGCCGAGGTCGATCCGGCCCGGGTGGAACGCCTCCAGGGTGCCGAACTGCTCGGCGACGACCAGCGGCGCGTGGTTGGGCAGCATGATCCCGCCCGACCCGACGCGGATCCGCTCGGTGGCGTCGGCGACGTGCCCGATCAGCACGACGGTGGCCGAACTGGCGATGCCGGGCATGTTGTGGTGCTCGGCCAGCCAGTAGCGGCGGTAGCCCAGCCGTTCCGCGGCGCGGGCGAGGTCCAGGGTGTTGCGCAGCGTCTCGCCGACGGTGTTCCCCTCCGAGACGGGGGACAGGTCGAGCACGGACAGCGGCACGTCAGGCAGTGAGCTCACAACCGGGTCCAACGCCCCGGTGCTGCCATTGCTTCCCGCGGGGCGGTGACGATCTTCACGCCGCTTCCGCCGAACGGCCCCGGAACGGCCCGCGACCGGACTACGGTGGGCGCACCGGAAACAGGGAAAACAGGAGGACGGGTGCCGCGTCCGGAACGACCGTTGGACCCCGGGGACGATCCGCTGACCGAATTCGCCGCCGATCTCCGGCGGTTGCGCGAGAGCGCCGGCAATCCGACCTACCGCGAGCTCGGGCGGCGCGCGCACTACTCGGCCGGGACGCTGTCCGAAGCCGCCGGCGGCCGGAAACTCCCCAGCCTGGCGGTCACCTTGGCCTACGTCCGGGCCTGCGGTGGGCTGCCGGGGGAATGGGAAGAACGCTGGCACGCCGTCGCCGGTGAGTCCCGCCGGGACGGTGCCGGTTCACCACCCGAGCCGGAACCCGGGGAAATTCCGCCGTACGTCGGGCTGGCCGCTTTCGGCCCCGGTGACTCGGGCCGATTCTTCGGGCGCGAGCGGCTGGTCGAAAAGCTCGTCGAACGGCTCGGGCGACAACGATTCCTCGCGGTTCTCGGCGCGTCCGGCTCGGGGAAGTCGTCCCTGCTGCGGGCCGGGCTGCTGCCCTCGGTGAAGGGGCCGGCCGTGCTGCTCACCCCGGGCGCCCGGCCGCTGCAGGAGTGCGCGGTCAAGTTCGCCGCCGCGCTCGGCGTCCCGCCCGGCGCCCTGCTCGACGACTTCGCCGCGCACCCGCGCAACCTCGGGCTCGCCGCCCGGCAGCTGGCCGACGGCGGCGAAACCGACGTCGTGCTGGTCGTCGACCAGTTCGAGGAGGTCTTCACGCTCTGCCAGGACGACCACGAGCGGGCGCGGTTCCTCGACGCGCTGGTCACCGCGACCACCGAACCCGGCAGCCGCACCCAGGTGGTCCTCGGCATCCGCACCGACTTCTACACCCACTGCGCGCGGCACGGCCGGCTCGCCGAGGCCATGCAGGACACCCAGGTCCTGGTCGGCCCGATGACGACCGAGGAGCTCCGGCAGGCGATCTCGCGGCCCGCCATCGACGCCGGGTACCGCGTCGAGACCGCCCTGGTCTCGCGGCTCGTCGCGGACGCCACCGGCCAGCCCGGCGTGCTGCCCCTGCTTTCGCACGCGCTGCTCGAGACGTGGCGCCGCCGCCGCGGCACGACCCTGACGCTCACCGCGTACGAGTCGGCCGGCGGGGTCGAGCGGGCCATCGCGCAGACGTCCGAAGACACCTACGCCAAACTGTCGCCGCGTCAGCAGCAGCTGGCGCGCCAGATCTTCCTCCGCATGACCGCGCTCGGCGAAGGCACCGAAGACACGAAGCGGCGCATTGCCCGCGTCGAGCTCGACACCGACGACCAGGACACCGCCGTCGTCCTCGGCGAGCTGGCCGCGGCCCGGCTGGTCACCCTCGACGACACCGGCATCGAGATCGCCCACGAAGCTTTGATCCGCGGGTGGCCGCGGCTGCGCGAGTGGCTCACCGAGGACCGCGACGGCCTGCGCGTGCACCGGCAGCTCACCGAGGCGACCGATGCTTGGGAGTCCGTCGGCGAGGACCCGGGCTGGCTCCACCGCGGCACCCGGCTGGCCATCGCCCGCGAATGGGCCGCGCGCCAGGACTCGGCGTTGTCCCGGCGGGAACGGCGGTTCCTCGACGCGAGCCTCGCCGTCGAACACGCCGAGCGGGACCGCGACCGCCGTCGCACGCGGCGGCTGCGCCAGCTGGTCGCCCTGCTGGCCGTGCTGCTGGTCTTCGCCGTGGCCGCCACCGTCTACGCCGTGCGCGCCGAGACCACGGCCACCCGGCAGCGCAACGACGCGCTCGCCCAGAAGGTCGCCGGCCAGGCGCTGGCCATGCGCGCCACCAACCCCGCGCTGGCCGCGCAGCTCGCGCTGGCCGCGTACCGCCTGGACCCCGGGTCCGACGAGCGCAGCGGCCTGCTCGGCGTGTCCGGGTCGCCGTACTCGACGCGGCTCACCGGGCACACCGGCCGGGTCAACACCGCCGCCCTCCGCCCGGACGGGCGGGTCCTCGCCACGGCCGGCTGGGACGGCACCGCGCGGCTCTGGGACGTCCACGACCCGCACCACCCGGTGGCGCTCGGCGTGCTCACCGGGCACTCGGGCAACGTGAACAACGTCGCCTTCGCCGCCGACGGCCGGACCGTCGCCACCGCGGGCTTCGACGGCACGGTCCGCGTCCGGGACGTCTCCGACCCGGCCCGGCCGGGGCCCGCCGTGGTCGTCGAACAACACGAAGGCAAGGCGTACGCGGTCGCGTTCAGCCCGGCCGGGCCGCTGCTGGCGACCGCCGACGTCCAGGGCACGATCCGGCTGTACGACACCACCGACGCCGCGCACCCGCGCCCGGCGGGGGAGCTGACCGGGCACACCTCCTACGTCAACAACCTCGCCTTCAGCGCCGACGGCCGGCTGCTGGCCTCGGCGTCGGCCGACAAGACGGCGCGCCTCTGGGACGTCGCGTCACGGCGTCAGCTCGGCGTCGCGGCGGGGCACACCGACGTCGTGCACGCGGTCGCGTTCGCCCCCGGCGGCCACACGCTCGCCACGGCGAGCCAGGACCAGACCGCGCGGCTGTGGGACGTCACCGACCCGGCGAATCCGGCGCCGCTGGCGTCGCTCACGACGCACAAGGCGATCGTGCGCTCGGTCGCGTTCACCGCCGACGGGCGCACGCTGGCCACCACCGGCTTCGACCGCACGGCCCGGCTGTGGGACGTCGCCGACCCGCGGCAGCCGCGCGAGCTGCCGCCCCTGCCCGGGCACACCGGCGCGGTCGTGTCGGCGGTGTTCGCCCGCGACGGCCGCACGCTCGTCACGGCCAGCGACGACCAGACCGCCCGGCTGTGGGACCTGCCCGGCCCCGGCCTCCCCGCGCACACGGCCCAGACGTGCCACGTCACCTTCGGCCCCGCCGGCAAGCTGCTGGCCACCGGCGGCTACGACGAAACCGTGCGGCTGCACGACCTCACCGACCCGCGCGCGCCCCGGGCACTGGCGACGGTCGGCGGCTTCGGCGACGCGGTCTGCGGGGTCGCCGTCAGCCCGGACGGGCGCACCCTGGCCACCGGCAGCTGGGACCACACGATGACGCTGCGGGACATCACCGACCCGGCCCACCCCGGGCCGCCGGTGGTGTTCAACCGGCTGCACGACGACATCGACGCGGTCGCGTTCAGCCCGGACGGCCGGCTCCTCGCCACGGCGGGCGACGGGCACACGGCCCGCCTCTGGGACCTCGCCGAACGCGCGCACCCGGTGGAGATCGCGAAGCTCGAGGGCCACGACGACGACGTCCACACGCTCGCCTTCAGCCCCGACGGCCGCACGCTCGCCACGGCCGGCTGGGACCACACCGCCCGCCTCTGGGACGTCTCGGCTCCGCGCGCCCCGCGGTTGCTCGCGAAGCTGACCGGCCACACCGACACGGTGTTCTCGATCGCCTACAGCCCGGACGGCCGGCACGTCGCCACCGCGAGCGCCGACCGCACGGTGCGGCTCTGGGACGTCGCGGACCCGGCCCACGTGCCACCCCCGGCGGTGCTCGACGGCCACACGGACATCGTGCTGTCGGTGTCGTTCAGCGGCGACGGCCGGACCTTGGCGTCCGGCAGCTACGACCGCACGATCCGGCTGTGGGAGGTGGCGGGCGCAGCGCCGTACGCGGTGCTGCCCGAGCAACGCGACCGCGTCTACGCCGTGCAGTACGCACCGGACGGCCACACACTGGCGGGAGCGGTCGCGGACGGCACGGTCCTGCTGTGGGAGGCCGACCCGGGCCGGGCGGCCGAGCGGATCTGCGCGGCGGTGTCCCCGCGGATCACCGAAGCGGAGTGGACGGCGAGCCTGCCGGGCCTGGCTTACGCGCCGCCCTGCCCCTGACCGGGTTGTTCGGCGTTGTTGTTCGGTGCCCGGCCCCGGACACCGAACAACCCGGATTGGCTAGACATGCCCTCGGACGGCGACGTCCGCGAGACGTTCACTTCACCGGGGGTCTGAAGGGCTCCTTCGAGGGCACGGGAACCCGCCTCCCGCTCCGCGAAGGGGCCCTTCAGCGTTTCCGCCCCGAGGCCGGATCGCAAGCCGACCTTCCAGGTGCGCGAGCCGACCGTCCAGGCACGCGAGCCGACCCGCCAGGTGCGCGAGCCGACCCGCTAAGTGCGCGGGCCGACCCTCCAGGCACGCGCGCCGGGCCGCCGAGCGCTGAACCGGCTCCGCGTCAGGCGGCCGGGATCCAGTCCGGGTTCGAGGCCAGCACGATCAGCTGCTGCGTCGCCCGGGTCAAGGCCACGTACAGCACCCGCCGCCCGGTCGTCGACTCCGTGACCAGGTCCACCGGCTCCACGAGGACCACCGCGTCGTACTCCAGGCCCTTCGAATCCAGGCTGCCCACGACCTTCAGCCGCTCGTCCGCCTGGCCCGACACCCAGCCCGCGACCTCCGGCACCCGGTCCATCGCCGTGATGACGCCGACCGTGCCCTCGACCGCGCCCAGCAGTTCCTTCACCGCCGCCTGGGTCGCCGCCGCGAGGCCGGCCGCCTCCACCGGGCGGACCTCCGGCTCCACGCCGGTGCGGCGGACCGCCACCGGCAGGTCGCCGGACTCCGCGTGGTTCGCCACCACCTTCGCCGCGAGGTCGAAGATCTCCGCCGAGTTGCGGTAGTTCGTGCGCAGCGTGAACCGGCGCCGGGCCGTCTTGACGCCGAACGCCTGGTCGCGCGCCGAAGCCGCCTCCGCCGGGTCCGGCCAGGAGCTCTGCACCGGGTCGCCGACGACCGTCCAGCTCGCGTACTTGCCGCGCCGGCCGACCATCCGCCACTGCATCGGCGACAGGTCCTGCGACTCGTCGACGACCACGTGCGAGTACTCGTCGTAGTGCTCCGGCCGGGTCGGCGCCCCGCCCGAGCGCTCCGGCTCGACCTCGACCACCTGACGCCGCTTGCGCTTCGGCGGCGGCCCGATCAGCACGCGCAGCTCGTCCAGCAGCGCCACGTCGGCGATCGACCAGCCCCGCGACCGGTCCGCGAAGTCCGCGGCCAGCATCGAGATCTCCTGGCGGTTCAGGACGCCCTTCGCCGCCGCGGCCAGCCGCTTCTCGTCGGCCAGCCACTTGAGGATCTGCGCCGGGTACAGCACCGGCCACCACACGACGAGGAAGCGGTGGAAGTCGATCCGCTCGCCCAGGTCGGTGATCAGCTCGGCGCGGTCGAGCTGACGGCCGTCGTCCTTCGCGTGCTCCTCGGCCTTCGCGGCGAGGGCGTCCAGCAGCAGCTCCGCCGCGCGGATCCGCGCGCGGTTCGGCGGCGCGCCCTGCGTGTGCGCCTTGCGGCGGACCTTCTCCAGGTCGCGCGCGTTCAGCTTGAGGACCTCGCCGCGGTAGACGATCCGCAGCTCCTCCGGCGCGTCCGGCGGGGTGTCGCGCAGCGCCCGCAGCAGCACCTTCCGGATCCGCAGCGACCCCTTGACCGCCGCCAGCGCCGCCGCGTCCTGCCGCGTCGCCTCCAGGCCGTCGAGGACCTCGCCGAGGGCGCGCAGTTCGACGTTCGTCTCACCCATCGAGGGCAGCACGCGCGAGATGTAGCTGGTGAACACGCCCGACGGCCCGATGACCAGCACGCCGGCCCCGCCGAGCTGACGCCGGTAGCGGTAGAGCAGGTAGGCCGCGCGGTGCAGCGCGACGGCGGTCTTGCCGGTGCCCGGCCCGCCGGTGATCTCGGTGACCCCGCGCCACGGCGCCCGGATGACCTCGTCCTGTTCCTTCTGGATGGTGGCGACGATGTCGCGCATCTTCTCGCCGCGCGACCGGCCCAGCGCGGCCATCAGCGCGCCCTCGCCGACGATCTGCATGTCCTCGGGGACGGCGTCGGCGATCAGGACGTCGTCGTCGACGTCCAGGACGTTCTGCCCCGAGCAGCGGATCACCCGCCGCCGCACGACGTCCATCGGTTCTTCGGCGGTGGCCTGGTAGAACGCCGCCGCGGCCGGCGCGCGCCAGTCCGTGACGAGGTTGTCGAACTCGGCGTCCCGGATGCCGAGCCGGCCGACGTAGGTGCGTTCGCCCTCGCGGTCGTCGAGCCGGCCGAAGACCAGGCCCTCGTACTCGGCGTCGAGCGTCTGCAGCGTCTGGTTGGCGTGGTAGACCATCATGTCGCGCTCGAACAGCATCGACGCCTGCTCGAAGATCGCCTCGCGCTGCGCTCCCTGGCCGATCTCGTAGCCCTTCGTGCGCATGGCCTCGGCCTGGGCCCGCAGTTCGTCCAGACGGGTGTACACGCGATCGACGTGGGCTTGCTCGATGGCGATCTCGGCCCGTCTGACCCGAGGTTCCGACACGCATGGCTCCTTGACAGCTTTGGGATCGCCTCCGAGGGCGAAGAACGACTCTACGCGGTGGCCCAGGCGGGGACACCCGTGTCCCGGTCATCCGCGCCGCGCGTCGTCCCCCACAATCGGGGGGTGACCAGGATCGTGGCCGGGACGGCGGGCGGACGGCGGCTGAAGGTGCCGCCGAAGGGCACCCGACCGACGTCGGAACGCGTGCGGGAAGCCCTGTTCAACGCCCTCGGCACGGCGGGTGAGCTGGACGGCGCCCGCGTCCTCGACCTCTACGCCGGCTCCGGCGCGCTCGGCCTCGAAGCGCTCTCCCGCGGCGCGGCGGACGCGCTGTTCGTGGAGGCCGACCGGCGGGCCGTGGAGGTCCTGCGGGCCAACGTCGCGGCGCTGGGCCTGGGCGGCACGGTCCGGGCCGGACAGGTGGAAGCGGTGGTCGCGGCGCCCGCGCCGGCCCCGTTCGACCTCGTGCTGGCCGACCCGCCGTACGCCGTGGACGCCGCGGCCCTCGGGGCCGTCCTGGCGGCGCTGGCCGCGGGCGGCTGGCTGGGGCCCTCGGCCCTGGTGGTGATCGAGCGCGCCGCCCGCGACGGCGAGCCGGACTGGCCGCCGGGCTTCGAGCCGACCCGCGCGAAGAAGTACGGCGACACGGCCGTCTTCTGGGCGGAGTACGCGGCTGTGGCGTGAGCCACGCGGCGGGAACGGGGTCCGGCACGGTAGCGTCCGCGCCATGCGGCGTGCGGTCTGTCCCGGTTCCTACGATCCGGCCACCAACGGCCACCTCGACATCATCGAACGGGCCAGCCGGCTGTTCGACGAGGTCGTCGTCGCGGTCGGGGTGAACCGGTCGAAGAAGGGCCTGTTCGAGGTGCCCGAGCGGCTCGACATGCTCCGCGAGATCACCGCGAAGCTCGGCAACGTGCGGGTCGACTCCTGGGAGGGCCTGCTGGTCGACTACTGCCGCGACCACGACATCGCGGCGGTCGCCAAGGGCCTGCGCTCGGTCAGCGACTTCGACTACGAGCTGCAGATGGCGCAGATGAACCGCGAGCTCACCGGCGTCGAGACGCTGCTGATGGCGAACAACCCGGCGTACGGCTTCGTGTCCAGCTCGCTGGTCAAGGAGGTCGCCGCGCTCGGCGGCGACATCGAGCACCTCGTGCCGCCGATCGTCTACGAGCGCCTCTCGGAGAAGTTCCCGAAGCTCGGGGCCTGACCCTCCACAAGGGAGCCCCGGCTGTCCGGTTCCCGGCGTTCGGACCCCTCCGTTCGTCGGGACTTCGGCCCGGTGGTGGCGGAGTTCACGTCGTCGTCTCCTGACGATCATCCGATCGAGTTACGGTCCGAAAATGACCAACTACCGATCGCGCCTGGCTGCCGTCTTGCTCGCGCTCTTGGCGACGGTGTTCGCCGGGGTCACCACCGCCTCGGCGGTTTCCCCCGCCGTCGTCGCGCAGAATTCGTGCGGCAATCTGTCCGGCTTTTCGCACACGACGCTTTCGGCGCTCCCGCCGGAAGCGACGACGACGTACAACCTGATCCGGACGGGCGGCCCGTTCCCGTACCCGAAGAACGACGGCGTCGTCTTCGACAACCGCGAAGGCGTCCTCCCGGCCTGCGCGTCGGGCTACTACCACGAGTACACGGTGCCGACCCCGGGCTCGAGCACCCGTGGCACGCGCCGCATCGTGACCGGCAGTGCCGGCGAGTACTTCTACACGGGCGACCACTACGCGACCTTCAAGGTCATCGACATCGGCGGCGGCACGACGCACGCGTGCGGCGACCTGTCGGGCCTGGCGAAGATCGGCTACTCCCAGCTGTCCTCGGCGGCTCGCACGGTCGTGGACAACGTGCGCGGCGGCACGGCCACCGGCACGACGTACGAGAACCGCGAAGGCGTGCTGCCGGCCTGCGCGCCGGGCTACTACAAGCTGTTCGCGGTCGGCACGAACGACCGCGTGATCTCCGGCAAGGCGGGCGAGCTGGCCTACACGCCCGACCGGTACGCGACCTTCAAGCGGATCGACCCGGCTTCCTGATCTTCGCGGCGGCCGCCGGGCGTGTCCCGCCGGGAGGACACGCCCGGTGCCGTGCGCCTTCACCGCTTCGGCGCCCGATGCGGGCAGACTGGGCACAGCGACAGGGGATTGGAGTTGCCGTGTACCGGGTTTTCGAGGCGCTCGACGAGCTCGTGACCATCGTCGAGGAGGCGCGCGGCGTCCCGATGACGGCCAGCTGCGTGGTGCCCCGGGGGGACGTGCTCGAACTCCTCGACGATGTTCGCGACGCCCTGCCGGCGGAGATCGACGACGCCCAGGACGTCCTCGACAAGCGCGACGACCTCATCCACGCCGCCCGCAAGGAAGCGGGCGACACGGTGGCGGGCGCGAACGCCGAGGCCGAGCGCACGATCGCCGAGGCGACCGACGAGGCGGAGCGCATCCTGGCCGACGCCCGCGCCCGCGCGGAGCAGATGCTGGCGGACGCGCACGACCAGGCCGACCGCACGGTGGCGGCGGGCCAGGCGGAGTACCAGAACCTCACGGACCGGTCGCGCGCGGAGTCCGAGCGCATGATCCAGGCGGGTCGCGACGCCTACGACCGCGCGATCGAGGACGGCCGCGCGGAGCAGGCCCGGTTGGTGGCCCAGACGGAGGTCGTCCAGGCGGCGCACGCGGAGTCGGCCCGGATCGTGGACGAGGCCCACGCGGAGGCGGACCGCCAGCGGGCGGACTGCGACGCGTACGTGGACGGGAAGCTGGCGGAGTTCTCGGAACTGCTGGCGACGACGCTGCGGACGGTCGATTCGGGGCGCAACCACCTGAGGTCGCCGGCGAACCTGCCGAGCTCGGGCGGACGGCCGACGCTCTACGACTACCAGGTGTGACGATCTTCTCAGCCGGGCCGGCGGGCTCGCGCCCGTTCTGACCCGGGACCGGAGCGCCGGCGGCGGCCCGGCCGCCGAGCCGCGGGCGCGTCCGTGCCGCCCAGCTCAAAACCGGTGGCGACCAGTGCGTACCCTGGACGGGATGTCCGAGAACAAGACCCCCCAGCTCGACGACCGCAGCCCGTGGGTGATCGACACCCGTGAGCTCGGCCGTCACGCCGGCCTCAGCCGCGCCCTCCGGCGCAGCGTGCCGGTGGAGACGCCGCTCGGCGTCCCCGACGTCATCACCATCGAAGCCGGCTCCGAGCTGGAACTCGACCTGCTCCTCGAGTCCGTCGTCGAAGGCGTGCTCGTCAGCGGCACCGCGCGGGCCACCGCCAAGGGCACCTGCGCCCGCTGCCTCGACCCGCTCACCGAAGAGGTCGAGGTCGAGGTCCAGGAGCTGTTCGCCTACCCCGGCTCGGTGACCGAGGAGACCACCGACGAGGACGAGATCCCCCGGCTGGTCGACGACCGGATCGACCTCGAACCCATCGTGCGCGACGCCGTCGTGCTGGCCCTGCCGCTGGCTCCGCTGTGCACCGAGGACTGCGCCGGCCTCTGCACGGAGTGCGGCGTCAAGTGGGCCGATCTCGAGCCCGGACACGGGCATGAGAAGATAGACCCTCGGTGGGCCGCACTCGTCGAGCGATTCGACGAGAACGCGGGCGAAACGCCTGCGCCGGGCCCCGCTGAGCAAGCCTGACGAGCGCCAGCTCGTTCCGGAGGAAAGTTCGCTCGCACGACCGCGAGCAGACCGTCATAAGGAGATTCACTCGTGGCCGTCCCGAAGCGGAAGATGTCGCGATCCAACACGCGCTCCCGCCGCAGCCAGTGGAAGGCGGCTCCGGTGCAGCTGGTGCCCTGCTCCAACCGCGCCTGCAAGCAGCCGAAGCTCCAGCACATCGCGTGCCCGTCGTGCGGCCAGCACAACGGCCGCCAGGTCGTCGAGCCCGCCTGATCGGGTAGCCGACATGGGGGGCAAGACGCCCGGGGGACCCGCAGCCGATCCGGCGCCGTTGCTCGAAGCGCTCGGGGTCACCCTCGACCCCGAGCGGCTCCGGCTTTCGCTGACCCACCGTTCGTACGCGTACGAAAACGGGGGGCTGCCGCCGAACGAGCGGCTGGAGTTCCTCGGTGACGCCGTGCTGGGCCTCGTCGTCACCGATCACCTCTACACCACTCACCCCGACCTGCCCGAAGGTCAGCTCGCGAAGCTCCGCGCCAGCGTGGTCAACATGCACGCACTGGCGCGGGTGGCGCGCGGGCTCGGCGAGGGCGGTCTCGGGGCGCACCTGCTGCTCGGCAAGGGCGAAGAGCTCACCGGCGGCCGGGACAAGGCGAGCATCCTCGCCGACGGGCTGGAGGCGGTGATCGGCGCCGTCTACCTCGAGCACGGCATCGAGATCGCGCGCAAGCTCGTGCACCACCTCTTCGACGGCCTGCTCGCCGAAGCGCCGCTGCGCGGGGCCGGGCTCGACTGGAAGACGAGCCTGCAGGAGCTGACCGCGTCGGCCGGTCTCGGCGTGCCCGAGTACCGGGTCGAGGACACCGGGCCGGACCACCGCAAGGAGTTCACGGCCACCGTGCTGGTCGCCGGCCGTCCCCTCGGCCACGGCACCGGGTCGACGAAGAAGGAAGCCGAACAGAAGGCCGCCGAGACGGCTTGGCGTTCGCTGTCGGCCGAAGTCGAGGCGCAGAAGCAGGCCGAACCGGAGTCCTGATCAGCGGGAACCCCCGTTGACGGCGCCGCCCTCCCCTCCGTAGCTTGGTGATCATCCGCCGCGCTCGTACTCACTGGAGAGGTAGGGCGGATGCGTCTGTTCTTCGTACCCTTGATCGCCGCGGCGCTGGTCGTCGTGCCCGGCCCGGCCGCGTCGGCCGCGACGATCCGCGTCACGTCGCTCGCGGCGCTGCAGTCCGCGATGGACAAGGCCGATCCGGGTGACACGATCGCCCTCGCCGACGGCAGTTACGCGGCGAGTTCGACACTGTCGATCAGACGGTCCGGCACCGGCTCGGCGCCCGTGACGATCGCCGCCGAACACACCGGGCAGGCCACCATCACCGGCTCGAAGACGTTCGCCTTCGCGAGCGGTGTCGCCAACGTGGTGCTGCGCGGGTTCAAGTTCCGCAACGGCGCGTCGCTGAGCGTCCCGGCCGGCGCGGCGAACAACCGCCTGACCCGCAACGACTTCCAGCTCACCACGGACGGGAACTGGGTGACGGTCGGCGGCGACGACACGGTGGTCGACCGCAACGTCTTCCAGAACCGCACCACCCAGGGCGTGTTCCTGCAGATCCTCGGGCCGTCCGGCGCCATGGCGAAGCGCGTCCACGTGCACCACAACTACTTCTACAACCACCGGTTCAGCGGCTCGAACGGCGGCGAATCGATCCGGCTGGGGCTGAGCGACCGCCAGTCGTACAGCGCGAACGCCCTGATCGAGAACAACCTGTTCGAGAAGGCCGACGGCGACAGCGAAGCGATCTCCGTCAAGTCGTCGGACAACGTGGTGCGCTACAACACGATCCGGGACAGCAAGGGCTATATCGTGCTGCGCCACGGCAACCGCAGCACCGTCGAGGGCAACGTCCTGTTCGGCTCGGGCATCCGGTTCCACGGGAACGACCACAAGATCGTCGGCAACTACGTGGCGAATTCCGGCGACCGCGCGATCGTCTTCGGTTCCGGCGACGAAGCCGACAGCGGGCCGACGAGCAAGCTGCACGACCGGCCCGACCGGGTGACCGTCGCGTACAACACGGTGCTGGGCAGCTCTTCGGTGATCGACGGCGACGGCGGCGACTTCAAGCCGAAGGACTGCGTGGTCGCGGACAACATCGTCAAGGGCACCTCGGGGACGCTGGTGACGCTGCCGAGCGGATCGGTCGTGAAGTACGAGGGCAACATTTCCTTCGGCGCCGCGGCGGGGATCCCGTCGCGGAACGTCGACCCCAAGCTGGTCAAGGACGCGGCCGGGCTCTACCGCCTGTCGCCGGGCAGCCCGGCGATCGACACCGGGGCCGGGTCGTACCCGTACGCGGGGAAGGACTTCGACCTGCAGGCCCGCTCGGGCGCTTTCGACGTCGGCGCGGACGAGTACTTGGCGTCGGGGACGACCCGGGTTCCGCTGACGAAGGCCGACGTCGGACCCACCGCGCCGTAGGTGCCGTTCCGGAAACTGTCGTACCCCCCGGGCACAATGGCCGTATGCCCGAACTACCCGAGGTCGAAGTGGTCCGCCTGGGCCTGCAGGCGCACGTCGCGGGGCGGACCATCCGCGAGGCTGAGGTCCTGCACCCCCGCGCCATCCGCCGGCACGCCCTGGGCGCGGAGGACTTCACGCAGCGGCTCGCCGGCACCCGCGTCGAGGCGGCGCGGCGCCGGGGCAAGTACCTGTGGCTGGAGCTGTCCGACAAGGAGGCGCTGCTGGCCCACCTGGGGATGAGCGGGCAGATGCTGGTCCAGCCGGAGGGCGCGCCGGACGAGAAGCACCTGCGGGTGCGGCTGCGCTTCGACGACGACGGCCCGGAGCTGCGCTTCGTCGACCAGCGGACGTTCGGCGGCCTGGCGCTGGACGACCTCAACGAAGTGCTGTTGCCGGACACGATCGCGCACATCGCGCGCGACCCGATGGACCCGGAGTTCGACCTCGACGCGGCGGTGCGCGCGCTGCGGTCGCGGCGCACGGAGGTCAAACGGGCGCTGCTCGACCAGACGCTCGTGTCGGGCATCGGCAACATCTACGCGGACGAAGCGCTGTGGCGCGCCCGCCTGCACTGGTCCCGGCCGACCGGAAAGCTGACCCTCGCGAAGGGCCGCGAGCTGCTGTCGGCGGCGTCGGACGTGATGAACGCGGCGCTGGGCGCGGGCGGCACGTCGTTCGACGCGCTGTACGTGAACGTCAACGGGCAGTCGGGCTACTTCGACCGGTCGTTGGACGCGTACGGCCAGGAGAGCATGCCGTGCCACCGGTGCGGCACGGCGATCCGGCGGGAGCCGTTCATGAACCGTTCGTCGTTTTCGTGCCCCCGCTGCCAGCCGCGGCCGAGGCCGAACTCGGGTAGATAAAAGGGGGTTGCCTTTCAGCTAGGATGAATATGCCTGGTAGCTGAGGGAGTGCATCGTGGTCAAGGAGCCCGGAAGTTCGACGCTGGCCGACAAGATCGACCGGCTGTTCCACGTGGTCCGCAGGCCCGACCGGGAGCCGTACAGCAACGAAGAGGTGGCCAAGGCCTGCCGCGAGGCCACAGGCGAAAGCTTTTCGACGACGTACCTGTGGCAGCTGCGCACGGGCCGCCGCGACAACCCGACCAAGCGCCACCTCGAGGCTTTGGCGCAGTTCTTCGGCGTACCCCCGGCATACTTCTTCGACGACGAGCAGAGCACGAAGATCGCGGAGGAGCTGGCCCTGCTGGGCGCGCTGCGCGACGCGGGCGTCCGTGACCTGGCGTTGCGCGCGGTGACGCTGTCTTCGGACGGCCTGGACACCATCAGCGACATGATCGACGCGATCGCCCGAAGGGAGGCCGGCCGCGGCGCCCCGAAGAAGGAGGGCTGAGGTGGCGGAACTCTCGCCATCGGGACCGGAGTCACCGGGGGGCGTCGCGGAGGCTGGTTGTGCGGGCGCCGATCCGCGCCTGCGGAGTTTGCCGGGGGGCGTTGTGGGGGCTGGTTGTGCGGGCGCCGATCCGTGCCTGGCTGCTCCGTGGCGCGGCGTGCGGGGTATCGTCGCGAATCGCCGATCCGGCCGCCCGAGCCGCCTGCCGGGAACCACGTGCCGCGTCCGCGCGCCGGATTCGGCCCGGCCGCGCAACCAGGTGAGCCCGGCCGCGTTGTTCCGGCTGGAACCGTAACGGCCGGGGTGGGGTGAGGGAGACGTGAAGGTGGCGCGACCGTCCTGGCGGCGGCGACCGGCTCGCTCGCTCTGGCAGCGGGCGCGCGAAGTCGCCGATGCCGTCAGCCTGCCCGAACCGTTCGATGCCGGGGCCTTCGTCGCGGCCCTCGCCGCCGAGCGCGGCCGTCCCATCGAGCTGATGCCCGTCAGCGCTCCCGAAGGCGCGCCGTGCGGGTTGCTGATGAGCACCGAACGGGCCGACTACATCCTCTACCCGACCAACACGACCGCGCTGCACCGGCGGCACATCCTGCTGCACGAGGTCGGGCACCTGCTGTGCGGCCACGTCGGCTCCGACGGGGGTGCCGACGGCGTGGCCATCGACGCCGCCGCGGGACGGCAGCTGATGCCGAACCTCTCGCCGGAGCTGGTCCGGCGCGTGCTCGGGCGCACCACCTACTCCGAGGTCGAGGAGCGCGAAGCCGAACTCGTCGCGAGCCTGCTCGCGCAGCGCGTCGTCCGGCCCGCCGAGCCGCGTGAACCCGCGCCGGGCGTCCCGGAGGGCGTGCGGCGCTTCGATTCCGTGTTCGGCCGCCGCACGCCGTGATCGAGTCGCTCGCCTACTACCTCTGCCTCGCGGGGTTCGCCGGGTTCGGGTACAAGCTGATCGAGGCGCGCCGCAGCCAGCCGGCGCGCACGATGTGGTTCCTCGCCGGCTTCGGCATCTGCATCGCCGCCGGAATCGTCGTGCTGACGCCGGCCATGTCGGCCCTCGCCGGCCCGGGCCCGGTCGCCGAATGGGTGCTGAGCCTGGCCGGCGACGAACTCAAGCTGGGCGCGATCGGGTTCGCGGTCGCCTTCACGCAGTCGGTGTGGCGCGGCGAAGGTGCCCGGCTCGCGCCGCACGCCCTGTTCACCGGCGCGACGATGGTGCTGCTGGCCGGGTGTTTCGCGCTGTCCGAGCCACGGCGCGTGGGTGACGAAACGGTGTTTTCCGCCGCCGGCCTGCCGTTCGCACTGGCCGACAAGGTGTTGTTCCTGGTCTACAGCCTGATCAGCCTCGGCCTGCTGCTCGCGGTGTTCGCGCGCAGCGCGTGGCACGCGGAGCCGGGCCCGCTGCGCGCCGGGCTGTGGCTGCTGGTGGCCGGCGTGGCCTCGGCCTTCGCGTGGACGTTCTGGGACGTCGACGACGTCCGCCACCTCGCCGGATCGGCGCGGATCGGCGCCCGGGAGGACGTGCCGTCGTCGGTGCTCGCGGCGGTGACGATCGGGTGCGTCGCGGCGGGGGCGACGCTCAGCGCGTGGTCGCCGGCGGTGTCGTCGGTGCTCGGCCGGGTCCGCGCGTACCGCGCCTACCGCCGCATCGAGCCACTGTGGACGGCGCTGCGCACGGCGGTCCCTGGCATCGCCCTCGACCCGGGCCGCGAGCTGGCGGGCGGAGCCGAGTTCGCGCTGTACCGCAGGGTCATCGAAATCCGCGACGGCCACCTGGCCCTGCGAGCCCACTTCGACCCGGACCTCCCGGCCCGCGCGGAGGCGGCGGCCCGCCGGGCGGGAGTCCGCGAAGCCGAGGTGGCGGCCACGGTGGAGGCGGTAACCCTGGCGGCGGCGATCGAGGCGGGCCGAGCAGGCCGCCGCTTCAACCGTTCCCCGGACCCCGACGCCGAACCGGACGCGGCCGCGGACGTGACGGCCGAGGCCGCCTGGCTGGTCCAGGTGAGCCGAGCCTGGCAACGCCGCGACGCGGTGGTCGAACGGGTCAAGACCGCCACTCCCGGCTAGCTCCGCTCCGCCCGGCTCCGCCCGCACGCCCCCAATGTGGCGTTGGGTGCGTTGGGTGCCCCCAATGTGGCGTTCGGTGCGTTGAGCGCACCCAACGCCACATTGGGGCGCCGGCCTGCGCAGCCCGGTTCGGCCCGGCCCGGCCCGGGCAGCTCCCAGCCGCTGCGTCCGGCTGAACCCGCGCGAGGCCGGTCAGCGCGGATAACGGGCCCCGTTCACCGTCACCCTCAGCGTGTACAGCGAGCTCGAAGCCGTGATGAACAGCTCGTTCCCCCTTGCCCCGCCGAACGTGAAGTTCGAACAGATCTCCGGCATCCGCAGCTTGCCGATCCGTGTCCCGTCCGTCGCGAAGCAGTGCAGGCCGTCGTGGGCCGCCGCCCAGATCTGGCCTTCGCTGTCCACGCGGACTCCGTCGAAGCCGCCGCTGTCGCTCGTCGCGAAGATGTCGCCGCCCGTCAGCGCGCCGCCCTCTGCTACCGAGAACACCCTGAGGTGGCTCGGGTCCTGGCGGGTGTCGGCGAGGTACAACCGCGACTCGTCGGCCGAGAACGCCAGGCCGTTCGGCCGGCTGAAGTCGTCGGCGACGATCGTCACCGAACCGTCCGGGTCGGCTCGGTACACGTGGCACGCGCCGATTTCGCTCTCCGCGCGGTAGCCCTCGTAGTCGCTGTCGATGCCGTAACTCGGGTCGGTGAACCAGATCGAGCCGTCCGAGTGCTCGACCACGTCGTTCGGGCTGTTCAGCCGCTTCCCCCGGTACCGGGACGCGAGGACCGTGATCGAGCCGTCGTGCTCGGTGCGCGTCACCCGGCGCGTGCCCTGCTCGCAGCTGACCAGACGTCCGCGGCGGTCGACCGTGTGGCCGTTCGCGTAGCTCGACGGCTGCCGGAACACGCCGACCTGGCCCGTCGTCTCGTCCCAGCGCAGGGTGCGGTCGTTCGGGATGTCGCTGAACACCAGGTAGCGCCCGGCCGGGAAGTACGCCGGGCCCTCGGTCCAGCGGCAGCCGGTGTGCAGGCGCTGCATCCACTCGTCGCCGTTGACGCGCCGGAAGCGCTCGTCCAGCACCTCGAAGTCCGTCTTGACCAGGTCCATCGGCTTCACCATACGGCTCGCCGAACTGCAGCGGGACGCGACGCAGGCGTACGCCGCCCTGGGCAAGGCTGTCGGGCTCTCCGCCGGGGCGGCCCACGAGCGGGTGCGCAAACTCCGGGAGCAGGACGTGATCCGCCGGACCACCGTGGACGTCGACCCGGCCACCGTCGGCCGCGGGGTCGCCGCGTTCGTTTTCGTCGAGGCCGGCTCTCGCGATCGACGGCGTCACCGGCACGCAGACCGTCGTGGTCCTCGAATCCTTCTTCGAACGCCCGGTGGACCCCGAGGTTTGAGCCCCTTCGCGACGCACCGGGCCCTCCGCCGTGCGCACTACTGTGCAATGCGTGGTACCTTCTCATGCGTAAGACTGGAGGGTGCAGTGGAGATCAGTCAGCTGCTCAAAGGGGTGCTCGATCTCGCCGTTCTCGCGGTGCTCCGCGAGGAGGACGGCTACGGGTACGACGTCCTGCGAAGACTCAGGGCGGCCGGCCTGGACGAGGTGGGGGACGCGTCGGTGTACGGGACGTTGCGCCGGCTCTACAAGGCCGGCCTGCTGACGTCGTACGTGGTGCCCAGCGAAGAGGGGCCGCACCGCAAGTACTACAGCCTGAACGAGCCGGGCCGGGCCCGGCTGGCGGAGTCCGGCAAGACCTGGCAGAGCTTCGCGTCGACGATGAACGTGCTTTTGGGAGAGGCAGCATGAGCGACAAGCCGACCGCCGTGCGGGTGTATCTGGCGCGGGTCCGGACCGCGCTCGCCGACCTGCCCGCGAGCGAGATCGAAGAGATCCTCGAAGACGTCCGGCCGCACCTGGCGGAACTCGAGGCCGAGCTGGGGGAGGGTGCCCGCGTCGAAGCCCTGATCGAACGGCTCGGCTCGCCCGAGAGCTACGCCGCCGAGCTGCGCGCGTCCGGCGGGTACCCGGTGCCGGGCGAAGGGGCGACGCAGGTGCCGGCGACGGCCAGGCCGAGCCTCGTGAAGCCGAGGATCGCGTTCTGGGGCCTGGTGCTCTGCGCGCTGGCGGTCGGGCTGTTCGCCTTCGGTGCCGGCGTTTCCGTGCACGGCGAGGTGCTGGTGGGCCTGCTGCTGTTCGCGCCGGTGTTCCTCGTCAGCCTCGTGCTGCTGCTGCGCGGCGGGATCGAACCGGTACTGGCGCTGCCGGAACTCGTCTGGCTGCGCTCGGCCCTGGCCAAGGGCCGCGAGCAGGAGGACACCGGCAGGCTCCTGCGCTACCTCGGTTCGCTCAAGCCGGCGTGGTGGGTGCTGTGCGCGATCGTGCTCGTCGCGTTCGGGCTGCTGCTCATGCTGCGGGAGCGGGACACGGTGGTCCTGCTGCCGTTCCTGATCCTCGCGGCCGTCGCGGCGGTGTGGGCCGGCCCGCGGGTGCGCACCGACCGGCGGCTGCTGTGGGTGGCCGTGCCGATCTCGGCGTTCGTCATCGGCGGCGCGCTGGGCGGCTTCGGCGCCGCGGTCGACCTCCTCACGCGGAACAATCCCTACCCCGGTCCGTCGTACTACTCGTCCTCGGCCGACAGCTACGGCAACGACCAGCTGACCTACGGCGGCCACGACGTCCAGAACGTCTACGCCTTCGACGCCGAGGGCAAGCCGCTGACCGAGGTCTACCTCTACGACGAGGAGGGCAGGCCGCTCACGCTGACCCGCTACGGCTGCGAGCGCTCGAGCGGCGGCAAGCAGAAGATCGGCGAGGACAACCGGTTCCCGCGCCCGAAGATCGAGCAGGGTGTCGTCGACGACCGGGGCGACTACAACGGCTACAACGGGTACCGCGGAGCCTGCCGCGAACTCGGCGGCGTGCCCTTCAGCGCGGCGATCCCGAAGGTGACCGTGCCTGTCACGCCGAGCACGCCGACGCCGACGGCCACACCGACACCGACACCGACGCCGACACCGACGCCGACGCCGACACCGACCAGGTAGGGGGGACAGGGGCGGTCGGGGCCGCTCCTGATGCGGCGAAGGCCGCCTCCGGGGCATCCCGGGGGCGGCCTTCGATCAGCAGCGGCGTCAGTGGCCGAACGCGCTGCGCGCCGCGAGGTCGGCCAGCAGGGCGCGGCCCTTTTCGGCGTTGCGCGGCTGCGACAGGACGTCGTAGCGGCGGGCCACCAGCTGGCTCTGCGAGACGAACCCGCGCTTGTTCCGGTTCACCGCGTAGCCCAGTGCGCCGAAGAGCAGGTTGAACCCGAGTCCGGCGACGAGGCCGATCACGATCGGGACCAGGCCGGCGCCCGGGTTGAGCAGGCTGAGCATCAGGCCGAGGAACACACCGAACAGCGCACCGGACGTCGCCGCGCTGCCGAGGACCTTGCCCCACGACATCTTGCCCGCGACCCGCTCGACGAGCATCGGCTCCACGCCCACGATCGTGACGTCGGTGACGGGGAAGTCGGTGCCCGCGAGGTGGTCGACCGCGCGCTGGGCCTGCTCGTAGGAGTCGTACGAACCGATCGGCCAGCCGGTGGGCAGGGTCGGGAGCTGGGGCCGGGCCTGCTGCTGTCCGATCGTGCTCTGCTGCGTGAATGCTGTGGTCATCGATCTCACCTCTCTTGCCCTGTCCAACGTGCGAGGGCCGCGGTTTCCTCCCGTCCGGGTGAATTCACAGACTCTTCTCAGCCGGGCAACCCGGACAATCCGGCCGCCGCCGCAATGGTACAAGAAAATACCTTTTCCCAGGTTGACCCCGCCCCGGTCACCGGGTAGGAAGAACCGGCAAAGGATTCATATCAAACCTTTGGGGCGACGATGGCACGCAGGCGAGGCATGCTCACGCTCGACGAACTCCGGGCGCGCGTGGACGCGGGCACGATCGACACCGTGCTCGTCGCGCTCACCGACATGCAGGGCAGGCTCCAGGGCAAGCGCTGCTCGGCCGAGTACTTCCTGGACGAGGTCGTCGGCCACGCCACCGAGGCCTGCAACTACCTGCTCGCCGTCGACGTCGACATGAACACCGTCGACGGCTACGCGCTCTCCTCCTGGGACAGCGGCTACGGCGACTTCGTGCTGCGCCCCGACCTCGAGACGCTGCGGGAGATCCCGTGGCAGGAGGGCACCGCGCTCGTCCTCGCCGACGTCGAGCGCGTGCAGGGCGGCCCCGTCTCGGTGTCGCCGCGCCAGATCCTGCGCCGCCAGCTCGACCGCCTCGCCGAACGCGGGCTCGCCGCCTACGTCGGCACCGAGCTCGAGTTCATCGTCTTCGACGACACCTACGAGGCCGCCTGGGACAAGCACTACCACGGCCTCAAGCCCGCCAACCAGTACAACGTCGACTACTCGATGCTCGGCACCGCGCGCCTGGAGCCGCTGCTGCGCCGCATCCGCAACGACATGGCCGGCGCCGGGCTCTACCCGGAGTCCGCCAAGGGCGAGTGCAACCCGGGCCAGCAGGAGATCGCTTTCCGCTACACCGACGCGCTCGCCACCTGCGACAACCACAGCGTCTACAAGAACGGCGCCAAGGAGATCGCCGCGCAGGAGGGCAAGAGCCTCACCTTCATGGCGAAGTACAACGAGCGCGAGGGCAACTCCTGCCACGTCCACATCAGCCTGCGCTCCACCGAAGGGCGGGCGGTGCTCGCGGGGGACAGCGAGCACGGCTTCTCGAAGCTGATGGAGCACTTCCTCGCCGGTCAGCTCGCCGCGTTGCACGAGCTGACCTACTTCCTCGCGCCGAACATCAACTCCTACAAGCGGTTCGTGCCCGGCAGCTTCGCGCCGACGGCGATCGCGTGGGGCACCGACAACCGGACGTGTGCGCTGCGGGTCGTCGGGCACGGCGAGTCGCTGCGCGTGGAAAACCGCGTGCCGGGCGGGGACGTCAACCCGTACCTCGCGGTCGCCGCGCTGATCGCCGCCGGCCTGCACGGCATCGAGAACGAGCTGGAGCTGGAAGAACCGTTCACCGGCAACGCCTACCACTCCGGCCGGGACATCGTGCCGACCACGCTGCCCGAGGCCGCCGCGGCCCTGGCCGGCAGCGACCTGGCGCGCGCGGCGTTCGGCGACGACGTCGTCGACCACTACCTGAACGCGGCGAAGATCGAGGTCGACGCCTACAACGCCGCCGTCACCGACTGGGAGCTCGTCCGTGGCTTCGAACGGCTCTGAGCTGAACCAGAGCAAGCCCGTCATCGGCCTCACCAGCTACCTCGAACCGGCGAAGTTCGGCGTCTGGGAGACCGAGGCCGTGCTCCTGCACCGCTTCTACGTCGACTGCGTCGTGGCGGCCGGCGGCATCCCGGTGCTGCTGCCGCCGGTGTCCGACGCGTACGACCGGCTGACGTCCACAGTGGACGGCCTGGTGCTCACCGGCGGCGCCGACGTCGAGCCCGCGCGCTACGGCGCCGAGCCGCACCCGGCCACCTACGTCCGGCCGGAGCGGGACGCCTTCGAGTTCGGCCTGTTCGCGGCCGCGCGCGCAGCGGGCAAGCCGGTGCTCGGCGTGTGCCGCGGCCTGCAGGTGATGAGCGTCGCCCTCGGCGGCACCCTGACCCAGCACCTGCCCGAGAGCGGCACCACCGAGCACCAGCCCGCCCCGGCGACGTTCGGCCGGGGCACGGTGACGCTCGCCGAAGGCAGCCGGGCGGCGGCGATCCTCGGGCCCGAAACCAAGACCCTGTGCTACCACCACCAGGCGATCGACCGGCTCGGCACCGGCCTGGAGGCGGTCGGCTGGGCCACCGACGGCACCATCGAGGCCGCCGAGGTGCCGGGGGAGTTCACCCTCGGCGTCCAGTGGCACCCCGAGCAGGACACCGACGACGTCCGGCTGTTCCAGGCTCTCGTCGAAGCGAGCAAGGAGAGGGCATGACCACCAGTTTCGACGTGCTGAACCCGGCCACCGAGGAGGTGGTGCGGAGCGTCCCCTTGACCAGCGTCGAAGAGACCGATGCGGCGATCGCGCGCGCCCACGCGGCGTTCCCGGCCTGGCGCGACGTCACCCCCGGCGACCGCGCCCGCCTGCTGCGCCGGTTCGCCGACGCCGTCGAGGCCGACATCGAGCACCTCGCGCGGCTGGAGGTCGAGAACTCCGGGCACACCATCGGCAACGCCCGCTGGGAGGCGGGCAACGTCCGCGACGTCCTCAACTACTACTCGGCCGCGCCGGAACGCCTGATCGGCCGGCAGATCCCGGTGCCGGGCGGCATCAACGTCACTTTCCACGAGCCCCTGGGCGTGGTCGGCGTGATCGTGCCGTGGAACTTCCCGATGCCGATCGCCGGCTGGGGGTTCGCGCCCGCGCTCGCCGCCGGGAACACCGTCGTCCTCAAGCCCGCCGAGCTGACGCCGCTGACCGCGCTCCGGCTGGCCGAGCTGGCGCGCGAGGCGGGCCTCCCGGAGGACGTCTTCCAGGTGCTGCCGGGCAAGGGGTCGGTGGTCGGGCAGCGGTTCGTCGACCACCCTTCCGTCCGGAAGGTCGTCTTCACCGGCTCGACCGAGGTCGGCAAGCGGATCATGGCCGGCTGCGCGGCGCAGGTGAAACGCGTGACGCTGGAACTCGGCGGCAAGAACGCCAACATCGTGTTCGCCGACTCCGACCTGGAGAAGGCCGCGGCGACCGCGCCCTACGGCGTCTTCGACAACGCCGGCCAGGACTGCTGCGCGCGGTCGCTCATCCTGGTGCAGGCGAGCGTGTACGAGAGGTTCATGGAGCTGCTCGAACCCGCGGTGCACGGCGTCGTCGTCGGCGACCCCGGCGACGAAAGAACCGAGATGGGCCCGCTGATCTCGGCCGCGCACCGGGAGAAGGTCGCGTCCTACGTGCCGGCCGGCGCGCCGGTCGCGTTCCGCGGCACCGCCCCTTCCGGGCCCGGTTTCTGGTTCCCGCCGACCGTCGTCACCCCACCGGACCTGCGGCACCCGCTCGCCTCGGACGAGGTCTTCGGCCCGGTCGTCGCCGTCGTGCCGTTCGCCGAAGAGGGCGACGCGATCCGGATGGCCAACGCGACCGAGTACGGCCTGTCCGGGTCGATCTGGACCCGCGACGCCGGCCGCGCGTTCCGGGTGGCGCGCGGTGTCGAAGCCGGCAACCTCTCGGTGAACTCGCACTCGTCGGTGCGCTACTGGACGCCGTTCGGCGGCTTCAAGCAGTCGGGCCTCGGCCGCGAGCTGGGCCCGGACGCCGCGGCGGCCTTCACCGAAACCAAGAACGTCTTTCTGAGCACGGAGGAGTAATGGTCCAGCGTTTCGAAGGCCGCGTCGCGGTCATCACCGGCGGCGCGAGCGGCATCGGCCTCGCCTCGGCCCGCCGCCTGGCGAGCGAAGGGGCGAAGGTCGTCATCGGGGACCTGACGCCGGATTCGGGCAAGGCCGCGGCCGACGAGATCGGCGGCGCGTTCATCCAGACCGACGTCACCGACGCCGAGCAGGTCGAGAACCTGTTCCACAGCACGGTCGAGCAGTTCGGCTCGGTCGACGTCGCCTTCAACAACGCGGGCATCTCGCCGCCGGAGGACGACTCGATCCTGACCACCGGCATCGAGGCGTGGGAGCGGGTCCAGCGCGTCAACCTGACGTCGGTGTACCTGTGCTGCAAGGCCGTCCTGCCGCACATGCAGCGCCAGGGCCGCGGCTCGATCGTCAACACGGCGTCGTTCGTGGCGGTGATGGGCGCGGCGACGTCGCAGATCTCCTACACCGCGTCCAAGGGTGGCGTGCTGGCGATGAGCCGCGAGCTCGGCATCCAGTTCGCGCGCGAGAACATCCGCGTCAACGCGCTGTGCCCGGGCCCGGTGAACACCCCGCTGCTGAAGGAGCTGTTCGCGAAGGACCCGGAACGTGCGGCCCGGCGCCTGGTCCACGTCCCGGTCGGCCGCTTCGCCGAGCCGGAGGAGATCGCGGCGGCGGTGGCCTTCCTGGCCAGCGACGACGCCAGCTTCATCACGGCGTCCCAGTTCCTCGTCGACGGCGGCATCTCGGGCGCGTACGTCACCCCGCTCTAACGCTTGACCTGCTTCTTGACGCCGTAGACCTCCTTGAGGAACTTCCAGGCGGCGTTGAGGCGCTTGCGTTCTTCCGAGATCGCCCGTTCGCGACGCCGCAGGACGCGGACGGCGACCTCGGAGGCCAGGAACGCGCCGGCGGCGAAGGTCAGCACGCCGACGATCAGGGTGAGGGCGATCACGGTGGTGGTCATGGTGACCAGCGTCGGCGCCCGACGGGCGATTCGTCCCTGCGCAAAGCTAGCGGGTTTCGTTAGCTTTGTGAGGTGACGCACTGGCGCGCCGGCGAGTGGGCGGAAGCGGTCCGGGCCGGGATCCGCTCCCGCGGGCTCTCCCTGGACGAGGCCGCCCGGCGCATCGGCGTCCCGACGTCCACCCTGCGCAGCTGGATCGAGCACCGGCACGCGCCCAAGGTCACCGTCTTCGACCACTGGGCCCAGCTCGCCGAGGTCACCGGGCTCGGCGAGGCCGAGCTGCTGCGCGTGGCCGGTGTGCTGCCGGACGCGCTCGCGAGCCCGGTGCACGTCGCCCAGGCCGCGAAGGCGCTCAGGGAAGGCATCGACCGGGCGGGGCAGTTCCTCCGGCAGGCGACCGCGCTCGTCTACTCCTCGCCCGGCACGCAGGTGGCCAACGCCATCGCCGCGTCGCCGATCGACTGGGAGATGCGGATCCGGTCGGCCACCCGCGGCGGCGAGGTGCGCGTCACCTACCACCACTACGTCGGGATCGTGCCGCCGCGGGACTTCCCCCACGACGACGCCGAGGTGCGCCGCATCATCGAGCACGACGTCCTCGGCGAACTGTGGCGGCCGCTCGGGCTGTACTGGCGGGTCGCGGAGGTGCACGACTGGCACGAGCCGCCGCGGCTGGTGATCCAGGTGCCCGAGCAGGAGGCGACGCGCCCGCCCGTGCCGTCGCCGGTCGTCGCCGCGCCGCCGGTGATCGTGCTGTCGCCGATCTGGGGTTACGGCGAGCTGCTGGCCTCCCTGGTCGCCGACGGCCTCGGGTTCGGCAACGTCGACTTCCGCTACTTCGGCCTCCCCGACGCGATGGCCGACCGCGTCCGGATCACCGCCCGCGAGCTGGCCGGGCCCGCGCCGCGGCTGGTGCACTCGGTGCCGCCGATCATGCTGCTGCACGGCCTGGCCGTGCCCGACCTGACCGGCCGGCTCCCGGTCGTCGTCCGCTATGGGCCGCGGATGCGCGCCCGCGCGGCGCGGATTTACCGGGACGCACTGCTCGAGGCCGGATTCGCCGACCCGCTGGAAGGGGCGCGGGCGATCGAGGACGCCATCGCGGTCCCGCCGGGCTGCCCGCACTTCGAGGTGACGCTGGCCGACGAGGACGTCTTCGACGGCGACCGGCCCTCGCTGGACCGCCTCAACGACTCGGTGGCCTGGTTCGCCGAGCAGATCGTCGAGCAGGTGCTGCTGGGCGCGGGGCACCCGCCGGTGCCGCTGGGCGGCCCGCTGAAACGCCTGGTCCTGCCGTCGGGCCGGGTCCGGCGCCCACCGGCGCTGGCCGGGTGCGTGGTGCGTCGAGCCCCGCTCGAATACTGATGTGGCGTTGCCCGGGTGAAGTAGACGGACCTCGAACCCGCCGGGTACCGTAACCGCCACAACTGCAGATCGGGCCGTAGAGCCGAGGCGGGAGAGCCCTCACGAAGTCGGTGGGGCACCGAAGGAGCAAACTCCCCGGAATCTCTCAGGTACCTGCTACCGCTTCGCGCGAGGCCACTCTGGAAAGCAGGCGCACCCGCGCCTCACCCAAGGTGAAAGCCGTGCTGTGTCTTCTCACAGCGGCACGGTGAAACTCTCAGGTGCCATGACAGAGGGGGAGTTCCCAGCGCACCGTTCTGTCCGGTGCCCGGCCCGAGGAGCTCCCCATCACGTCTACGCAGTTCGACGCCCGCCACATCGGCCCGTCCGAGGCCGAACGCGCGAAGATGCTGGCCGAGTGCGGCTACGGCAGCCTGGACGCCCTCGTCGGGGCCGCCGTCCCGAGCGCCATCCGCGCGACGAAGGAACTCACCCTCCCGCCCGCCGCGTCCGAAGAGGACGCCACCGCGGAGCTGCGCGCCCTCGCTGCGCGCAACCGGCCGATGACGCAGATGATCGGCCTCGGCTACTCCGACACCGTCACCCCCGGCGTGATCCGCCGCAACGTCCTCGAGAACCCGGCCTGGTACACCGCGTACACGCCCTACCAGCCGGAAATTTCCCAGGGCCGCCTCGAAGCCCTCCTCAACTTCCAGACCATGGTCGCCGACCTGACCGGCCTGGCCACCGCGAACGCCTCGCTGCTGGACGAGTCGACCGCCGTCGCCGAGGCCGTCACGCTGATGCGCCGTGCGTCGAAGTCCAAGTCGAACAAGGTCGTCCTCGACGCCGAGTGCCTGCCGCAGACCATCGCCGTCGTGCGGACCCGCGTCGAGGCCCTGGGTATCGAGGTCGAGGTCCGCGACCTGCTCACCGGCCTGCCGGACGACTTCTTCGGCGTCGTCGTCCAGTACCCCGGTGCGTCCGGCGTGCTGCGTGGCCGCGGCTTCTACCACGCGATTTCCGAGTCGGCGAAGGCCGCGGGCGCGCTGTTCACCGTCGCCGCCGACCTCCTCGCGCTCACCCTGATCACCGCGCCCGGCGAGTTCGGCGCCGACGTCGCCGCCGGGTCGACCCAGCGCTTCGGCGTTCCGCTCGGCTACGGCGGCCCGCACGCCGGGTACATGTCGGTCCGCGCCGGCCTCGAGCGGTCGCTGCCCGGGCGCCTGGTCGGCGTCTCGGTCGACGCCGACGGCAACTCCGCCTACCGGCTCGCGCTGCAGACGCGTGAGCAGCACATCCGCCGCGAAAAGGCGACGTCGAACATCTGCACCGCGCAGGTCCTGCCGGCCGTGCTCGCCGCGATGTACGCGGTTTACCACGGCCCGGACGGCCTGAAGAAGATCGCCCAGCGCGTCCACGGCCTCGCCGCGGGCTTCGCCGGCGCCCTGCGCAAGACCGGCGTCGAGGTCGTGCACGAGTCCTTCTTCGACACCGTCGTCGCGCGCGTCCCGGGTGGGGCCGCCGAGGTCCACGCCGCCGCCCGCGCGGCCGGGATCAACCTCGGCCACGTCGACGCCGACCACGTCCGCGTCGCCTTCGACGAGGTCAGCACCCCCGCCATCACGGCCAAGGTGCTGACGGCGTTCGGCGTCGAAGAGGACGGCCAGGACGGTGTCGCCCTGCCGAACGGCCTGGCCCGCGAGAGCGGCTTCATGGGCCACGAGGTCTTCGGCACCCACCGCTCCGAGACGGCGATGCTGCGCTACCTGCGCAAGCTGTCCGACCTGGACTACGCCCTCGACCGCGGCATGATCCCGCTCGGCTCCTGCACGATGAAGCTCAACGCCACCACCGAGATGGAGCCGATCAGCTGGCGCGAGTTCGCCGGCATCCACCCGTTCGCGCCGGCCGGGGACGCCGAGGGCTACCACGTCCTCGTCGGGCAGCTGGCCGAGTGGCTGGCCGAGGTCACCGGCTACGACAAGGTGTCGCTGCAGCCGAACGCGGGCAGCCAGGGCGAGCTCGCCGGCCTCCTCGCGATCCGCGCCTACCACCGCGCGAACGGCGACGAGGCTCGCGACGTCTGCCTGATCCCGTCGTCCGCGCACGGCACCAACGCCGCTTCCGCGGTGCTGGCCGGGATGCGCGTGGTCGTCGTGAAGTGCACCGACGAGGGCAACGTCGACCTGGCCGACCTGCGGTCCAAGGTGGACAGCCACCGCGACACCCTGGCCGCGATCATGGTCACCTACCCGTCCACGCACGGCGTGTACGAGCACGACATCGACGAGCTGGCCGAAATCGTCCACGACGGCGGCGGCCAGGTCTACGTCGACGGAGCGAACCTCAACGCCCTGCTCGGGCTGGCCAAGCCGGGCGAGTTCGGCGGCGACGTCTCGCACCTGAACCTGCACAAGACGTTCTGCATCCCGCACGGCGGCGGCGGTCCGGGCGTCGGCCCGGTCGCGGTGCGCGCGCACCTCGCGCCCTACCTGCCGAACCACCCGCTGCTCGACGCCGCCGGCCCGGAGACCGGCGTCGGCCCGATCAGCGGCGCGCCCTACGGCTCGGCCTCGATCCTGCCGATCTCCTGGGCCTACGTCCGGATGATGGGCGCGCCCGGCCTGACCGCGGCCACGAAGGTCGCCGTGCTGGCCGCGAACTACGTGGCTTCGCGGCTCGCCCCGCACTACCCGGTGCTCTACACGGGCCAGGACGGCCTGGTCGCCCACGAGTGCATCCTCGACCTGCGTCAGATCACCAAGGAGACCGGCGTGACGGTCGACGACGTCGCCAAGCGGCTCATCGACTACGGCTTCCACGCGCCGACCATGTCGTTCCCGGTCGCCGGCACGCTGATGGTCGAGCCGACCGAGTCCGAGGACCTCGGCGAGATCGACCGGTTCATCGCCGCGATGATCGCCATCCGCGGCGAGATCGACGAGGTCGCGAACGGCAAGTGGACCGCGGAGGAGTCACCGCTGCGGGGCGCCCCGCACACCGCGGAGACGCTGGTCGGCGAGTGGGACAAGGCCTACGACCGCGAGCTGGCCGTGTTCCCGGCCGGGGTGTCGCGCAAGAACAAGTACTGGCCGCCGGTCCGCCGCATCGACGGCGCCCGCGGCGACCGCAACCTCGTCTGCTCCTGCCCGCCCCTCAACGCTTACGAAGGCTGAGCCCAGTGTCTCGAGAAACGTCCCTGCACGGAGTCCACAAGGGACTCGGTGCGCTGTTCACCGACTTCGCCGGCTGGTCCATGCCGGTCCGCTACGCCAGCGAGCTGGCCGAGCACAAGGCCGTCCGCGAGGCGGCCGGGCTGTTCGACCTCTCGCACATGGCCGAAATCCACGTCACCGGCAAGCAGGCGGCCGACGTCCTGGACTTCGCGCTGGTCGGCAACCTGACCGGGGTCAAGCCGGGCCGGGCGCGGTACACGATGATCTGCAACGCCGAGGGCGGGGTCCTGGACGACCTGGTCGTCTACCGCCTGGCCGACGAGCACTACCTGGTCGTGGCGAACGCGGGCAACGCGAAGGTCGTCGCCGACGCACTGGCCGAGCGGGTCGCGGGCTTCGACGCGAAAGTCGACGACCGCAGCGAGACCACCGCGCTGATCGCCGTCCAGGGCCCGAAGGCCGTCGAGATCCTGGGCGCGGTCACCGACGCCGACCTGGACGCGCTGAAGTACTACGCCAGCGTCCCGGCGACGGTGAAGGGCCACGAGGTCCTGCTCGCCCGCACCGGCTACACCGGCGAAGACGGCTTCGAGCTGTTCGTCGACGCCGACGAGGCCCCCGCGTTGTGGCGCCTGCTGCTGGAGGCCGGCGAGCCGCACGGGCTGGTCCCGGCCGGCCTGGCCTGCCGCGACACGCTGCGGCTCGAAGCCGGGATGCCGCTGTACGGCAACGAGCTCACGGTCGGGCAGAGCCCGTTCGAGGCCGGGCTCGGCCGCGTGGTCAAGTTCGAGAAGCCGGGCGACTTCGTCGGCCGCGCCGCCCTGGAAGAGCGCTCCGAGGTCGACGTCCCGCGCGTGCGGGTCGGCCTGAAGGGCGCCGGCCGCCGTGCGCCGCGGCACGGCTACGCGGTGCTGGCCGACGGCACCGGAATCGGCGAGGTCACCAGCGGCGCGCTGTCGCCGACGCTGGGTTACCCGATCGCCATGGCGTACGTCGATCGGGCGTACGCCGAGCCCGGCACCGAGCTCTCCGTCGACATCCGGGGCAGGATCGAGCCCGTCGAGGTCGTCGCCCTGCCCTTCTACTCCCGCGCGTAAAGGACTTTTCCTGTGAGCATCCCCGAGAACCTGCAGTACACCAAGGAACACGAGTGGCTGAAGGTCGAGGACGGCGTGGCCACCGTCGGCATCACCGCCTTCGCCGCCGAATCGCTCGGTGACATCGTGTTCGTCCAGCTGCCCGACGCGGGCTCGACCATCACCGCCGGCGAGGTGTTCGGCGAGGTCGAGTCGACCAAGTCGGTCAGCGAGCTGTACGCGCCGGTTTCCGGCGAGGTCGTCGAGGTGAACGGCACCACATCGGACACCCCCGAGGTCATCAACTCCGACCCGTACACCGAAGGATGGCTCCTGAAGGTGCGTCTGACCGGGGACGTGCCGGACCTGCTCGACGCCGCCGCGTACGCCCAGCTCACCCAGGAGAACTGATGACGACTTTCGACGCTCACCTCGCCGACGTCGACCCCGAGGTCGCCGCGGCCGTCGCGGCCGAGCTCGACCGCCAGCAGTCGACCCTGGAGATGATCGCCTCCGAGAACTTCGCCCCGGTGGGCGTGCTCGAAGCGCAGGGCTCGGTGCTGACCAACAAGTACGCCGAGGGCTACCCGGGCCGCCGCTACTACGGCGGCTGCGAGCACGTCGACGTCGTCGAGCAGCTCGCCATCGACCGCGCGAAGGCCCTCTTCGGCGCCGAGCACGCCAACGTCCAGCCGCACTCGGGCGCGCAGGCCAACGCGGCCGCGATGTTCGCCGTGCTCAAGCCGGGCGACACGATCCTCGGCCTCGACCTGGCGCACGGCGGCCACCTGACGCACGGGATGAAGATCAACTTCTCGGGCAAGCTGTACAACGTCGTCGCCTACCACGTCGACAAGGAGACCGGGATCGTCGATCTGGCCGAGATCGAGCGCCTCGCCGTCGAGCACGAGCCGAAGCTGATCATCGCCGGCTGGTCCGCGTACCCGCGTCAGCTGGACTTCGCCGAGTTCCGCCGGATCGCCGACCTCGTCGGCGCGCGGCTGATGGTGGACATGGCGCACTTCGCCGGGCTGGTCGCGGCCGGGCTGCACCCGTCGCCGGTGCCGCACGCCGACATCGTCACCACGACCACGCACAAGACCCTCGGCGGCCCGCGCGGCGGGCTCATCCTGTCGCGCGAGGAGCTGGCGAAGAAGATCAACTCGGCGGTGTTCCCGGGCCAGCAGGGCGGGCCGCTCGAACACGTCATCGCGGCCAAGGCCGTCGCGCTGAAGATCGCCGCGAGCGACGAGTTCAAGGAGCGCCAGCAGCGCACCCTGGAGGGCTCGCGGATCCTGGCCGAGCGGTTGTCGCAGGAAGACTGCGCTTCGGCTGGGGTGCGCGTGCTGACCGGCGGCACCGACGTCCACCTGGTGCTGGTCGACCTGGTGCAGTCCACTCTGGATGGTCAGCAGGCCGAGGACCGGCTGCACGAGGTCGGCATCACGGTCAACCGCAACGCCGTCCCGTTCGACCCGCGCCCGCCGATGATCACCTCGGGCCTGCGGATCGGCACGCCGGCGCTGGCCACCCGCGGTTTCCAGGCCGACGACTTCGCCGAGGTCGCCGACGTCATCGCCGAGGCGCTGAAGCCGGACTTCGACGACGCCGTGCGCGCGACGCTGCGTGACCGCGTCGAGGCCCTGGCGAAGAAGCACCCGCTGTACGCGGACCTTTCGCGATGAGCGCGTTGCCCGAGGGCCGGAAGCTGCTGCGTCTCGAGGTTCGCAACAGTGAGACGCCGATCGAGAAGAAGCCGTCGTGGATCAAGACGCGGGTGCGGATGGGGCCGGAGTTCACCGAGCTCAAGGGTCTCGTGCGCCGCGAGGGTTTGCACACGGTCTGTGAGGAGGCCGGTTGTCCCAACATCTACGAATGCTGGGAAGACCGGGAAGCGACGTTCCTGATCGGTGGCGACCAGTGCACCCGGCGCTGTGATTTCTGCCAGATCGATACGGGTAAGCCGGCGGCGTTGGACCGTTCCGAGCCGCGGAAGGTTGCGGAGTCGGTGCAGGCCATGGGCTTGCGGTATTCGACGGTCACCGGTGTCGCCCGGGATGACCTCTCCGATGGTGGCGCGTGGCTGTACGCGGAAACTGTTCGGCAGATTCACGCTCTCAACCCCGGGACGGGTGTCGAGCTGTTGATCCCGGACTTCAACGCGGATCCGGAGCAGTTGGCGGAGGTGTTCGGGTCGCGGCCGGAGGTTCTGGCGCACAACGTGGAGACGGTGCCGCGGATTTTCAAGCGCATTCGTCCCGGGTTCCGGTATGCGCGGTCGTTGGAGGTCATCACTGCGGCGCGTGAGGCCGGGTTGGTGACGAAGTCGAATTTGATCTTGGGTATGGGTGAGACGCCGGACGAGGTGGCGCCGGCGATGCAGGATCTGGTGGATGCGGGTTGTGAGATTTTGACGATCACGCAGTATCTGCGTCCCTCGCCGCGGCATCATCCGGTGGATCGGTGGGTGAAGCCGGAGGAGTTCGTGGAGCATTCTCAGGCGGCCGAGGCGATGGGTTTCGCGGGTGTCATGGCGGGGCCG
>NZ_PPHG01000036.1 GCF_002904295.1 Amycolatopsis sp. CA-128772 | reverse complement strand
GGCCGGAAGCTGCTGCGTCTCGAGGTTCGCAACAGTGAGACGCCGATCGAGAAGAAGCCGTCGTGGATCAAGACGCGGGTGCGGATGGGGCCGGAGTTCACCGAGCTCAAGGGTCTCGTGCGCCGCGAGGGTTTGCACACGGTCTGTGAGGAGGCCGGTTGTCCCAACATCTACGAATGCTGGGAAGACCGGGAAGCGACGTTCCTGATCGGTGGCGACCAGTGCACCCGGCGCTGTGATTTCTGCCAGATCGATACGGGTAAGCCGGCGGCGTTGGACCGTTCCGAGCCGCGGAAGGTTGCGGAGTCGGTGCAGGCCATGGGCTTGCGGTATTCGACGGTCACCGGTGTCGCCCGGGATGACCTCTCCGATGGTGGCGCGTGGCTGTACGCGGAAACTGTTCGGCAGATTCACGCTCTCAACCCCGGGACGGGTGTCGAGCTGTTGATCCCGGACTTCAACGCGGATCCGGAGCAGTTGGCGGAGGTGTTCGGGTCGCGGCCGGAGGTTCTGGCGCACAACGTGGAGACGGTGCCGCGGATTTTCAAGCGCATTCGTCCCGGGTTCCGGTATGCGCGGTCGTTGGAGGTCATCACTGCGGCGCGTGAGGCCGGGTTGGTGACGAAGTCGAATTTGATCTTGGGTATGGGTGAGACGCCGGACGAGGTGGCGCCGGCGATGCAGGATCTGGTGGATGCGGGTTGTGAGATTTTGACGATCACGCAGTATCTGCGTCCCTCGCCGCGGCATCATCCGGTGGATCGGTGGGTGAAGCCGGAGGAGTTCGTGGAGCATTCTCAGGCGGCCGAGGCGATGGGTTTCGCGGGTGTCATGGCGGGGCCGTTGGTGCGCTCGTCGTACCGCGCGGGACGGCTTTACGCCCAGACCAAGCGTTACCGTGGAGAAGAGCTGCCGGAGAACCTGGCCCACCTCGCCGACCAGGGCCCGGCTTCGCAAGAGGCCAGCTCGCTGCTGGCCCGATAGGAAGGGGCGGATCAATGGCGATCAGCGTCTTCGACCTGTTTTCCATCGGCATCGGCCCGTCGAGCTCCCACACCGTCGGGCCGATGCGGGCGGCACTGACCTTTGTGGACGGACTCGGTGCGGAGCTCACCTCGGTGTCCCGCGTCCAGGCCGAGCTGTTCGGCTCGCTCGGCGCGACCGGCTTCGGCCACGGCAGCGACAAAGCCGTCCTGCTCGGGCTGTCCGGTGAACGTCCCGAAGAGATCGACACCGACACCGTGCCGGGGCGCATCGCGGACATCCGCGGAGCCGGCCGGCTGGTACTGGGCGGCACGCACGAGATCGCGTTCGACGAGGACACCGACCTCACCATGCACCGCCGCAAGTCGCTGCCCGCGCACCCGAACGGCATGGTGTTCCGCGCGTTCGACGCGTCGGGCGCGCTGCTGCGCGAACGCACGTACTACTCGGTCGGCGGCGGCTTCGTGCGCGACGAGTCGTACGAAACGGACACGGTCTTCGTCGAGGACTCGACCCCGGTGCCGTACCCGTTCCGCACGGGCGCGGACCTGCTCGGGCACTGCGCCGCCACGGGGCTGTCGATCAGCGAGGTGATGCTGGCGAACGAGCTGTCCTGGCGCACGGCCGCCGAGGTGCGTTCGGGGCTGCTGGACATCTGGGCGGTCATGGCGGAGTGCGTCCGCAACGGCTGCACGCACGAAGGCGTCCTGCCGGGCGGCCTGAAGGTCCCGCGGCGGGCGCGGGCGCTGCACGAGAAGCTGCTGGCCGAGGACGGCGCGGACGACCCGTTGTACGCGATGGACTGGGTGAGCCTGTACGCACTGGCGGTCAACGAGGAGAACGCGGCGGGCGGCCGCGTGGTGACGGCCCCGACCAACGGCGCGGCGGGCATCATCCCGGCGGTGCTGCACTACTACCAGCGCTTCATCCGCCACTCGACCGACGACGGCATCGTGAAGTTCATGCTCACGGCGGGCGCGATCGGCTCGATCCTCAAGCAGACGGGCTCGATCTCGGGCGCGGAGGTCGGCTGCCAGGGCGAGGTGGGTTCGGCCTCGGCCATGGCGGCGGCGGGGTTGACCGAGGTCCTCGGCGGAACGCCGGCCCAGGTCGAGAACGCGGCCGAGATCGGCGTGGAGCACCACCTGGGCCTGACGTGCGACCCGGTGGGCGGCCTGGTCCAGATCCCGTGCATCGAGCGCAACGCGGTGGGGGCCTCGAAGGCCATCCACGCGGCCCGGATGGCGATGCGCGGGGACGGAAGCCACGTGGTGACCCTGGACAAGGCGATCAAGACGATGCGCGAGACGGGCGCGGACATGAGCGTGAAGTACAAGGAGACCGCCCGCGGCGGCCTGGCGGTGAACGTCATCGAGTGCTGACGCGGCTGCGCGGCTGCCGATGGGGACCGGCTCGGCGCGGCCCGACCGGCGGCGGTGGGCGGAGGGCCGGCTCGCCGGCC
>NZ_PPHG01000035.1 GCF_002904295.1 Amycolatopsis sp. CA-128772 | reverse complement strand
CGGTGCTCGCGGTGGCCGGCCGGCGACGGTGCTCGCGGTGGCCGGCCGGCGGCGGTGCTCGCGGTGGCCGGCCGGTGGGCGCTGGTGGCCGATGGGGACCGCCCAGCCGGGGGCCGATCGGCGGGCTCAGCCCTGCCGGTCCTCCGGCTCGGCCGCCAGCCTCAAGCCGACCTCGACCAGGGTCCAGCCCAGCTGTTGTCTCTTCGTTCCCGTTCGGCGTCTCGGCGTTGCCCGGCCCGGGGGGCGGTTGCGCACGCCGTGGCGCAGCTCGCCCTCTCGTTCGTGGACCAGATCCTCGGCCATCAGGAAGTGCACCGGATCGCCCCCTGCGTCGATGTTCGGTGTCGGTGACCCCATCGTCGCCGACCGTGCCCGTCCCGTTCCACCGGTTTTCCGGACTGCGAACACAGTGTGACGACCGGACCGTCCACTGGCCACTCCGAGGATGCGGAAAGTACCCTGGTGAACACTGACCGTCGCGGTGTCCGGTCGCAGGGCGCGCCCGGACCGCGGCCTAGACTCGCGGGATGGAGTCGACCTCGGTGGTGAATGCCGGCGAAGCGCTGTTCCGGCCGGTCCGCGCGGGCAACGCCTTCGAGGAAACCGTCGAGCGGCTGCTGCAGGCCATCCGGCTGGGCGTCGTCGGCGCCGGCGAGCGGCTGCCCTCCGAACGCGAGCTCGCCGAACGGCTCGGCGTCAGCCGCGTCACGCTGCGCGAGGCCATCCGGGCGCTCTCCGACGCCGGTTACGTCGAGTCACGCCGGGGCCGCTACGGCGGCACGTTCGTGAACGAAAGCCTGCCCGGGCCGCCCGAGCCCGACGGCAAGGTCGACGCCGTCACGCTGGAAGACTCGCTGAGCCTCCGGTACGTCCTCGAAACCGGCGCCGCGGAGATGGCCGCCGCCCGGTCGCTGAGCCCCGCCGACCGGCAGCACCTCACCGGCACGCTCGCCGAGGCCGCCGGCGCCGAGCTCGGCGACTACCGCCGCAAGGACTCCCGGCTGCACCTGGCCATCGCCGAGGTGACCGCGTCCGGCTCGCTGACCACGGCGATGGCCGACGCCCGCACCCGCGTCAACCAGCTGCTCGACCGGATCCCGCTGCTGCCGCCCAACCTCGAGCATTCGAACGCCCAGCACGAAGCCATCGTCGACGCCATCCTCGCCGGCGACGCGCCCGCCGCGCGGCAGGCGATGGCCGAGCACATCGAGGGCACCGCCTCCCTGCTGCGCGCGTTCCTCTCCTGACGCTTCTTCACAGGATTCGAACAATTCGCGGCAGAACCTTTTCCCCCATCCGGCCGTCATCCTTTCGTGACCTTGGCGACCGAGGAAGACCAGAAACCCGGCAAACCGAAGTGGCGCCGCGCCCGGCGGATCGCCGGCTGGACGTTCGGCGTGGTCGTCGGCGGCCCGCTGATCGCCTTCTGGGTCTGCTACCTCGTGCTCGACGTCCGCAGCCCCCAGGAGGTCCTGGCCGGGCTCGGCAAGACTGTCGTCCTGCAGTACTCGGACGGGTCCGAGCTGCTCAAGGTAGTTCCCGCCGAGGGCGACCGGACGTTCGTGCCCTACGCGCAAGTGCCCGCGAAACTGCGTGACGCGATCATCGCCACCGAAGACCCCACCTTCTGGGACAACCAGGGCTTCGACCCGACCGGCATCGGCCGCGCGTTCCTCACCGGCGTCGGCGGCGGGTCCGGGATCACCCAGCAGTACATCAAGAAGTCCACCGGCGACGAAGACGCCACCCTCGGGCGCAAGTTCGCCGAGCTCGTGCTGGCCACGAAGATCACCCAGGAGCAGGGCAAGGAACAGATCTTCGAGAGCTACGTCAACATCATCTCCTTCGGTCGCGGCACGTTCGGGCCCGCCGCGGCGATGAACGCCTACTTCGGCAAGAAGCTCGACGACTCGATCACCTGGAGCGAAGCCGCCTTCCTCGCCGGGATGATCCAGTCGCCGTCGGTGCACGACCCCGCCGCCTCCGGCGAGATCCACGCCTCGCGGCGCTGGGCGTACGTGCGCGACAAGCTCGTGAGCCGCGGGTACGTGCGAAGCGACGAACCGATGACCTACCCCGGCGCCGAGGTCCAGCCGCCGTCGGAGACACGCGCGGGCCGCCTCACCTACGACGAGTTCCACGTCAAGCAGCAGGTCCTGGCCGAGCTGGAGCAGGACGGCTTCCCGCTCGGCCGGCTCCAGCAGGACACCATGACCGTCGTGACGACGCTGGACCGCGGCCTGCAGGACGCCGCGAAGAAGGCGTTGCGGGACAGGCTGGCCGGCGAGCCGCCGGAGCTCCGCGGCGCCGTCGTCGCGGTCGACCCGAAGACCGGGGCCGTGCGCGCCTACCAGGGCGGTGACCAGGGCGTGCGCGACTACGCGAGCACCCCGCACGCGCTCGGCACGGCGTTCCACCCGTTCACCTTCGCCGCGGCACTGGGCCACGGCTTCGGCCCGGACCAGCCGATCCCGGCGTTCTCGAAGGTCGATTTCCTCGGCGAGACCTTCCAGTACCCGGAAGTCTGCGGCAAGAAGTGCACCCCGCGCCGGGCGGTGGAAACGCACGCCGACGGCACCCTTGTCGCGCTGGCGAAGAAGGTCGGCCCGGAGGCGGTGAGCGAAGCCGCCCGGCAGGCCGGCATCCCAGACGCCGTGGACGGCGTCCCGACCCTGCGCGAGAAGGACGGCTTCCTCATCGGCCCGGGCATCGCGATCGGCCGGTACCCGCTGCGGCCGCTCGACGTCGCCGGCGCCTACGGAACCTTCGCCGCCGACGGCCGGCGCGCCACCCCGCACCTGGTGGCGATGGTGCGCGACGAAACCGGCGCGGTCGTCTGGGCGCACCCGGAGACTTCCAGCCCGGCGTTCGGCGACGCCGAGGCGAGCCGCCGCATCGCCGGCGAGGTCACCGCGGCCCTGCGCCCCGGCGGCGCCCCGGCGGCGCTGCGCACCGGCGAGGCCGAGCACGGCACCAGCCCGGACTACCAGGACGCCTGGGCCGTCGGCTACACCCCGCAGCTGGCGACGGCGGTCTGGATCGGCTCCGACGACGAGCGGCGGCTCAAGGACGCGGCCGGCCGGAAGCTGACCGGCGACGTCGTCCCGGCCGACGTCTGGCGCGCGTTCACCGCGGCCGCGCGGCCGCGGTGACTCAGCGGACCAGGGCCAGCACGAACCCGTCGTACCCCTTGCCGCCGACGGTCTGGACGGCGGTCGCGTCGATCCGGCCCTCGGCGGCCAGCAGGTCGAACAGCTCCCGCGCCCCGCGGACGTTCGGGTCGGCGTCGGCCGGGTCGGCCACCCGGCCCCGCCGGACGACGTTGTCGACGACGATCGCGGTGCCCGGCCGGGACAGCTCCAGCGTGGCGCGCACGTAGTTCGCCAGGTTGACCTTGTCGGCGTCGATGAACACGAAGTCGAACGGCCCGGACAGCGACGGCAGCGTGTCGAGCGCGGCACCGACCCGGATGTCGACGACGTCTTCGCCGAACCCGGCCCGCGCCAGGTTGGCCTTCGCGACTTCGGCGTGCTTCGGCTCGTATTCGCACGTCACGAGCTTGCCGCCGGCCGGCAGCGCGCGGGCGAGCCAGATCGTGCTGTACCCGCCGAGCGTGCCGATCTCCAGGATCGTGCGCGCCCCGGCGAGCCGGGCCAGCAGGTGCAGCAGCTTGCCCTGGTTGGGCGCGACGGCGATGTGCGGCAGCCCGGCGGCGTCCGCGTCGGCCAGCGCGGTCTCGAGCACCGGGTCGGGGGCGAGCAGCGCGCCGGCGAGGTAGTCGTCGACTTCGGTCCAGATCGGGTCGGTCATGGCACCTCCGGTCCCAATCTAGTCCGGATGGGATCATGTCCGCCGGGGCAGTTTCCGGCGGGAGGCAGGGCATGGACGACTACCGCGTCGTCGCGGACGCCATCGCCGCCGACATCGAGGCCGGCCGGCTGCGCCCCGGCGACCGGCTGCCGCCCCAGCGCCGGTTCGCGCGGCAGCGCGGCATCGCCGGCTCCACCGCCGCCCGCGTCTACGGCGAGCTCGTGCGGCGCGGCCTGGCCGTCGGCGAGGTCGGCCGCGGCACGTTCGTCCGCGCGGCGAAGCCGCCGCCCGAACCCGCGCTCGCCGAGCCCGGCGAGGCCCGCATCGACCTCGAGCTCAACTTCGCCGTCCTGCCGGGCGAGTCCGCGCGGCTGGCCCGCGCGCTGGAACCGTTGCTGCGCGAGGACGTCCTGACCGCGGTCCTGCACCCGATCGGCGCCGCCGGCACCCGCGGCGCCCGGGAGGCGGCCGCCGCCCTGCTCACCCGCGGCGACTGGCGGCCGGACCCGGCGACGGTGCTGTTCACCGGCTCCGGCCGGCAGGCCCTCGCGGCGGCGATCGCCGCGTTCGTGCCGGTGGGGGAGCGGCTCGCGGTGGAGTCACTGACCTACCCGGTGGTGAAGGGCCTTGCCGCCCGGCTCGGCGTGCAGCTCGTGCCGATCGACACCGACGAGGACGGCCTCGTGCCGGCGGCGCTGGCCGCGGCCGGGCCGGTGCGCGCGCTCTACGTCCAGCCGACCCTGCACAACCCGCTCGGCACGACGATGCCGGTGCGGCGCCGGGAAGAGCTGGCCGCCGTCGTCGCCCGGCTCGACCTGCCGGTGATCGAGGACGGCATCTACACGTTCCTGCGCGACGACGTCCGGCCGTTCGCCGCCTTCGCGCCGGAGCGGACGGTCTTCGTCGACAGCCTCTCGAAACGGGTCGCCCCCGGGCTGACCGCGGGCTTCCTGGTGACGCCGCCGCCGTGGACCGCGCGGCTGGCGTCCTCGGTGCGGTCGGGTGGCTGGGCGGCGTCCCGCTTCGCCGTCGAAGCGGCGACGCGGTGGATCGTGACGGGCACCCTCGCCGAAGTCGAGGCGGCCAAACGCCGGGACGCCGCCGCGCGGGCGTCGGTGGCCGAGGCGAAGCTGCCGGGGCTGCGCGGCGACCCGGCGTCCTACCACCGCTGGTGGGAGCTGCCGGAGCGGTGGCGGGCGGAGCTGTTCGTCGCGGCCGCGGCGCGCCGCGGGATCGCGCTGTCCCCGGCGGCGGCGTTCGCGGTGCTGCCCGGCCACGCGCCGAACGCGGTGCGGCTCGCGGTGTCGGCCCCGCCGGTGGAAACCCTGGCCGCGGCGCTGGACGTCCTGGCGGAGCTGGCGAGCGGGAGCCCGGACGACCTGGTGACCGACTGACAGCGCCTGCCAGGGGCGTGCCGGCTGCGTGTGCGGTTCGCGCCAGCCACCGTCGCCAGTCTTCGGGTGTCGCACCGAAATCAGAAGGAGCACCCATGCACGTCACGATCATCGGCGCCGGCCTCGGCGGCCTGACCCTCGCCCGCGTCCTGCACGTCCACGGCATCCCGGCCGAGGTCCACGAGGCCGAAGCGTCCCCGGACGCGCGGATGCAGGGCGGGATGCTCGACATCCACGACTACAACGGGCAGCTCGCGGTGGAAGCGGCCGGGCTGGTGGACGAGTTCCGCGCCCTGGTCCTGGAGGGCCGCCAGGCGATGCGGATCCTCGACCGCAACGGCACCCTGCTGTTCGAAAAGACCGACGACGGCACCGGTGGCCGCCCGGAGGTCATGCGGGCCGATCTACGGCAGCTGCTGCTCGACGCGCTCCCGCCCGGCACTGTCCACTGGGGACACAAGGCGACCGGGGCGCGCACGCTGGCCGACGGGCGCCACGAGGTCACCTTCGCCGACGGGAGCACCGTCGTCACGGACCTCCTGGTCGGTGCCGACGGGGCCTGGTCGAAGGTCCGGCCGCTGCTCACCGGCGCCGTGCCCGAGTACACCGGCGAAGCGTTCGTCGAGACCTACCTCCACGACGCCGACACCCGCCACCCCGCCACCGCGAGAGCGGTCGGCGGCGGCTCGATGGCCGCCAACGGCGCAACGCCGGGCGAGCAGCTCAACGCGCACCGGGAACGTGGCGACACCCTGCACGCGTATGTGGTGCTCGCCCGCCCGCTCGGCTGGTTCGCCGCCATCGACTTCACCGACCCCGTCGCGGCCGCGGCGCGGATCGCGGCGGAGTTCGATGGCTGGGCCCCGGAGCTCACCGCGCTGATCACCGAGGCCGGCACCGACCCGGTCCTGCGGCCGCACCACACCCTGCCGGTCGGCCTGCGCTGGGACCGCGTGCTGGGCGCGACCCTCGTCGGCGACGCCGCCCACCTCACCGCGCCGAACGGCGAAGGCGCGAACCTGGCCATGCTCGACGGCGCCGAACTCGGCCAGGCCCTCGCCGCGCACCCCGGCGACGTCGAAGCCGCGCTCGCCGAGTACGAGGAAGCCATGTTCACCCGCAGCGCGAACCCGGTCGACGAGGCCGTGCTCCTGGAGAGCCTGTTCGGCGACGGCGAGGTCCCGCGCGAGCTGTTCGACCTGATGCACGGCGGCGAGCAGGCGTCCTGACGTCAGGGCGCGTACTTGCCCACGAAGCTGCCGCAGGTCACGACGCGGCCCGTGAGCCGGGCCTGGAGCGCCGTCTCCAGCCCGAGGTAGGTGAACACCGGCGTGTCGGCGGGCACCTCCGCCGGCACCGGACCGCCGGTGGCCAGCAGCCGGCTCGGCACCGTCTGGAACAGCACGAGGTAGCCGCCTTCGCGGTTGAGCACGTCGGTCGTCGCGAGCATCCGCTGCGGCGCGTCGCCGACGATCTCCAGCGGCAGCGGCCACTCCAGCGGGAACGGGTTGCGCAGGCCGAAGGCCGGGTAGGCGAACGCGTTGTCCGGCAGGACCGCCGTCCGCCGGGCCGGGAAGCGGTCCACGCAGTCGCGGATCTGCTGCACGTACCGGAACGTCGACGGGTTCGTGCGGATGCCGGACATGGCCGGGCTGACGGCGCCGAGGTCCTCGGTCAGCCGGTCGTGCCCGAGGTCGAGGTAGGCCGCCTGGTCGTGCCGCGCGACGACGACCCAGCCGCACACCGCCACCGCGGTCAGCCCGGCCGTCGCGGTCACCCAGCGCCGGGCGAGCCGGGGCCGCGGCGGGACCAGGTGGCTCAGCAGCAGCAACGCCGCCCACGCCAGCGTGCCGGTGAGCAGCGTCGGGGTGTCGTTGCCCCAGGACAGGCTGGTCATGAACCCGGTGGCGAGCACGAGCAGCCCCGCCCACGGCACCTTCCGGCGGACGGCCGCGTTCACCGGCACGCTGACCGCGACGATCCACCACAGGACGTCGGCCCAGCGCGAGGAGCCGGTGAACCGGCCGTCCACGACGGTCCAGACCACCGCCGCGGCGCCGGCCAGCACCAGCACCCAGGACGCCGCCCGCCCGGCCGCGCCGAGCCGGTCGCCGGGCAGCCGGACGGCCAGCAGCACCACGGCGATCGCGGCGAAGAAGCTCAGCTCCCGCACCGGTGCCCTGGTCAGCACCTCCGGGTCGTCCAGCCACAGCCCGAGCAGCCGCTCGCCGTACGCGGGGACGCCGCCGGTGAGCTGCTCGACCATCTCCGTGAAGCCGCCGCCGAGGCTCACCCACGCCACGTACGCCAGCCCGGGCGCGCCGAGCGCGAGGAGGTCGAGGACCAGCCGGACCGCGCGGCGCGTGCCCGTCCGGGTGGCCGGGTGCAGCACCAGCCACAGCACGCCGATCACCGCGGCGAGGGCGAAGCTCTGCTTGACGAACACCGCGCAGCCGAGCAGCACCAGCCCGCCGCGGCGGGCGAACGCGCGGCCGCTGGTCAGGCCGGCGTCCAGCGCCCACGCACCGCACGCGGTGAGCGTGATGCCGTCGACGGTGTGCCAGGCCATCAGCGGGAAGGCGTTGAGGTTGATCAGCGACGCGGCCGCGACCATCGCCGTCATGCCCGGGCCCCATTCGCGCACCCGGCGCCGCGTGACCAGCGTGGCGAACGCGATCGTCGCCACGATGATCTCGATCATGGACAGGAAGCTGGACCCGAAGAACAGCGGCATCGGCAGGGCGTAGTCGGCGACGTGCAGCACCGCGGACCCGAGCGGGCGGGCGGAGATGATCTCGGCGTGCGGGACTTCGCCGTGCAGCACGCGCCACGCCTGGGCGAGGATGAAGCCCTGGTCGGAGGGGTGGAAGCCGAAGCGGCCGACGCGGATCTCGGTGACCAGCGCGAGCAGCAGCACCCAGGCGGCGTGCACGCTCCAGCGCAGCAGCGGCCGGGTGGTCTTCCGGGGTTCCGGCGTCGTGGCGGCGCGCGCAGGACTCGCCACGTCCACGCCCCGCCCGCCTTCCGCTCCCGACCGCCCGGGAAGCGATGGTAGCGGCCGGTCTCGCCGGCCCCGCCCGCCGGATGTCCGTGACGGCCGCCGCCGGGGACTCGGCGTCCCCGGCGGCGGCCTTTCACGGACGGACGATCACCCGCGGGTGCGCCTCGCCGTGCCGATCGCGGCCGTCTGGTCGCTCACGGCGCATCGTTCCCCAGTGCTGTTCTCCGGCATTCCGTACTCCCCAGTCGAAGCCCGCCCGGATGGGCGGGACTCGCGCGAGGGTAGAAGTACCGTCGCGCGCGTGCCACCGTTTCGGCGGAATTCGCGGAAATCAGGCACGACGGCGCCAGATCAGGCGGGTCACCGTCGCCGCGACGGACGCCGGCGCGGACCGGCGGGGCAGGGCGTGTGCCTCGGGCGCGGACTCCGGCATCGCCCGGTAGGCCAGGTGCGCGGCGAACCGGGCCAGCCGCGGCGCGGCGAGCGTCGCCAGTTCGGCCGCGCGGCCTTCGGGAAGGCTGAGGACCTCCGGCCGGTCCTCCAGGGCCTTCACCACCAGCGCCGCCGCGCGTTCCGGGCTGCTGGACGGGATGCCGCGGTAGCCGGTCGGCGCGATCATCGGCGTCCGCACCAGCGGCATCCGCACCGACGTGAACGTGACGCCGTCCGAGAGCGTCTCGCGCCCGGCCGTCAGCCCGAACTTCTCCAGTGCCGCCTTCGACGCCAGGTAGGCCGAGAAGCGCGGGGTGTCGGTCTGCAGGCCCTGGGTCGTGACGTTGACGACGTGCCCGAACCGGCGCGCGGCCATCGACGGCAGGAACCCGAGGATCAGCCGCACCGGGCCGAAGTAGTTGATCGCCATCGTGCGTTCGAAGTCGTGGAACCGTTGCGTGGACAGCGAAACCGAGCGCCGGATCGACCGGCCGGCGTTGTTCACCAGCATGTCCACCGCGCCGTGGTCGCCGAGCACCTCCTTGACCAGCGCGTCGACCGCGTCGCCGTCGGTGAGGTCGCACGGGTACGCCGCCGCGGTGCCGCCGGCCGCGAGGATCTCCTCGCGCACCTCTTCGAGCTCGGAAGCGCGGCGGGCCACCAGGATCACCTTCGCGCCCTTGGCCGCCACGGCCAGCGCGGACGCCCGGCCGATCCCGGACGACGCGCCGGTGATCAGCACCGTGCGCCCGGCCAGGCCCCGTCCGCGGCGCGCGCGGTCCGGGTCGAGGTGTGCCTGCCAGTACCGGTACAGCGGGGCCGCGTAGTCGCGCAGCTCGGGCAGTTCGATGCCGCTGCCGGACAACGCCGTCGTGGTGCGGGCGGTGTCGAAGACGACGTCCATGGTCAGGTGCGGCAGCACGGCCAGGGGCACGCCCAGCTCCTCCAGCACGGCC
>NZ_PPHG01000034.1 GCF_002904295.1 Amycolatopsis sp. CA-128772 | reverse complement strand
GACGGAGTTGAGCGGCTGCGGGCGCGCGGCGGCGAGATGGTAGGTCGTCCCCGAGGGCGCGTCCCGGTGCATCAGGTACGCCATCGCGTCGGCGACGTAGTCGACCGGCACCAGGTTCGTCGCGCCCAGGCCGGGCGCGGCCAGCGGCAGCCGGCGGGGCAGCGCCGCCAGCCGCGAGATGGCCGGGAGGAAGTAGTACGGCCCGTCGACCTTGTCCATCTCGCCGGTCCGCGAGTCGCCGACGACCGCGGAGGGCCGGTAGACGCGGTACGGCAGCGGCTGCTCGCGGACCAGCTTCTCGGCCTGGAACTTCGTCGCGTGGTACGGCGAGCCGAAGCGCTGGCCGAGGTCGAAGTCGGCTTCGGTGAACCGCCCGGCGTGGTCGCCGGCGACGGCGATCGAGGACACGTGGTGCACCAGCCCCGCCCGGGCCGCGGCGGCGAAGGCGAGCAGGTGGCGGGTGCCCTCGACGTTGGCGAGCCGGTTGGCTTCCTCGCCGGCGGTCAGGTCGTAGATCGCGCCCAGGTGGACGACGTGGTCGAGGTGGGGAAGCCCGGCGGGGTCGACGCCGAGCCGGGGTTCGGCGAGGTCGCCGGTCACCGGGTGCAGCTTGTCCGCCGCGGGCCAGTCGCGGGCCGTGGTGGCCAGGCGCTCGCGGGAGGTCTCCCGCACCAGCGCGTACACCGCGGACGTCCCGGGGCGCCGGAGCAGCCGCGCGACCAGGCGTTTCCCGATGAAGCCCGTCGCACCCGTCACGAAGTAGGTCGTCATGGCCGGTCCCTTCTCGTCGGGCCCGACTCTAACCTACTGATAAGTAGGAACGATAGTTGTCAGCTCTCGTCTTCGTCGGCCGTCGCGACGACGGCGTCCCGCAAGGCGGCCCGCAGCCGTCCGACGTCGAGCGGCCCGAGCACCGCCGCCTCGCCCGGTGGCGCGACCAGCACCACCTTGTCGTTGCTGACGAACACCGTAACGTCCCTGCGCCTGCCGGCCAGATCCCGGCAGCCGATCGACCACTCACCCCGACTCATGGCCGCCGCCCTCGCTTCCTCGTCGTGGTCGTGCTCCGTGCGAGGGTGGGAGCGGGCCCCGGCGGCGCTATGACGCGGGTTCACCCGATCTGCCTACTCGCGGGTTTTGTCTTGCGCTTCGCGGGTTTTCGGCGTAATCCCCGGGTCGTGTCGCGGCCGGTTCCGGAGTAGCGTCCGGCTCAGCAGCCGTCTCTGGGAGGTATGGATGTCGGAACCGCGGAAGATCGTCATCGTCGGTGCGGGCCTGGGTGGGGCGTCCGCGGCGGCCGCGGTGCGAGAACGCGGTTACAGCGGCGAAATCCTGTTGCTGGGATCGGACCGGCACCGCCCGTACGAGCTGCCGGCGCTGTCGAAGGGCGTGCTGCTGGGCAACGCCGACGAACCCGACTGGGTGCACGAGGAGAAGTTCTACGCCGAGAAGGACATCAGCTTCGGCTCCGGCGTCACGGCGACCCGGATCGAGCCGGGCGCCCGGCTGGTGGTCGACGACGCGGGCGGCGAGCACCCCTACGACCGGCTGGTCCTGGCGACCGGCTCCCGGCCGCGTCAGCTGCCGGTACCCGGCGGCGACCTGCCGGGCCTGCACACCCTGCGCACCCTCGACGACGCGCTCAAGCTGCGGTCGGCGTTCAAGGCGGCGGAGCGGGTGGTGATCGTCGGCGCGGGCTGGATCGGCTCGGAGGCGGCCGCGGCGGCCCGCACGCACGACGCGGACGTGACGGTGGTGGACCCGGTCCCGGTGCCCCTGGCGAACGTGGTCGGCGAGACGGTCGGCGGCGTGTTCCGCGACCTCCACGTGGCGAACGGCGTGCATTACCGCCTGGGCGAGCAGGTCGCGGAGATCACGGGCGGCCCGGACGGCGTCCGCGGCGTCCGCCTGGGCAACGGCGACGAGCTCACGGCGGACGTGGTCCTGATCGCGGTCGGCGCGGCCCCCCGGGTGGAGCTGGCCCACGAAGCAGGATTGGAAATCGCGGACGACGGCGGCGTGGCGGTGGACGCGGGCCTCCGCACGGCGGCCCCGGAGGTGTACGCGGTGGGCGACATAGCGGCCCACTTCCACCCCCGCTTCGGGCGGCGCGTACGCGTCGAGCACTGGGCGAACGCCAAGGACCAGGGCACCCACGTGGCCCAGAACCTGCTGGGCGCGAACGAGCCGTTCCTGGCCTCGCCGTACTTCTTCACGGACCAGTACGACCTGGGCTGCGAGTACCGCGGCCTGGCGGACCCGGCCTCGGACGAACTGGTGGTGCGGGGCGACTTGGCCGCACGCGAGTTCACGGCATTCTGGCTGCGCAACGGCGAAGTGGCAGCAGCGATGAACGTGAACATGTGGGACGACGGTGACGCGCTGGGAGCTTTGGTGGACGGCCAGGTGAAGGTGACGGCGGAGCAGCTGAAGACGGCGGACCTGGCGTCGCTCACCTGAGGCTGGCGGGCGCTCGGCCGAAAAGGCCGGGTTCCGTGCTCGGCTGCGCCTGGTGTTTCGGGCACAACCCGCCGCCGGTCGCGGTCGTGCATCGCCGGCCATTTTCGAGGCACCGTAACGCAGCACAGCACCCCAGCCGCCGGGCCCGAGGATTGGCACTGCGGCTGATGCTGTCGCTCACCTAAGCCGCTTCGAGCGGCTCCTCAACCCCATGGCCTTCGCGCGCCAGCACCAAATACGCCACCAGAGCCAGCACCGCAAACCCCGCCATCGTCGCGGCCATCGGTACCGCCGTTCCCGGTCCGCCCAACCCCACCAGCGGCGTCGCCGCCGCGCCCACCACGAACTGCAGCACCCCCAGCAGCGCCGATGCCGCCCCGGCCGAGCGGGCGTGCGAGGCCAGCGCCAGGGAGCTCGCGTTCGGCATCACCAAGCCGATGCTCGACACCAGGACGAACAGCGACACCAGCAGCACCGCCAGCGGCGCCCGCAGTACCACCGAAGCCAGCACGAACACCCCGCCGGCCACGCCGAGCAGCAGTCCGGACCGCAGCAGCGCCCGCTCGCGGATGCGGCCCACCAGACGTCCGTTCAGCTGCCCCGCCAGCACGATCCCGACGCCGTTCAACCCGAACACCACGCTGTACGCCTGCGGGCTGAGGCCGTACACGCCCTGCAGCGCGAACGACGACCCCGAGATGTAGGCGAACATCGACGCGAACAGCAGCCCCGACGCCAGCGCGTACCCCGCGAACGACCGGTCCAGCGCCAGCCGCCCGTACGTCCGCATCACCTGGCCGAGCCGCGCCGGCGAGCGCGAAACGGACGGCTCCGGCAGGAAGAACACGACCACGGCGAGCAGCAGCGCGCCGAACGCCGTCAGGACCACGAACACCCCGCGCCACGACGTCCAGGTGAGCAGCTGGCCGCCGATGAGCGGGGCCAGGATCGGGGCCAGGCCGCTGACCAGCATCAACGTCGAGAAGAACTTCGTCATCGCGGTGCCCGAGTACAGGTCGCGGACGGTGGCGCGGGCGATCACGATGCCCGCCGCCGCGCCGAGGGACTGCACCAGCCGCGCCGCGACCAGCAGCCACGCGTCCGGGCTCACCGCGCACAGCACCGAACCCACGACGTACAGCGCGAGCCCCGCCAGCAGCGGGCGGCGGCGGCCCAGGGCGTCCGACAGCGGCCCGAGCACCAGCTGGCCCAGCGCCAGCCCGACGATGAACGCGCTGAGCGTCAGCTGGACCGTGCTGTCCGCCGCGTGCAGGTCGGCCGCCATCCGCGGCAGCGCGGGCAGGTACATGTCGATCGACAACGGCCCGAACGCCGTCAGGCCGCCCAGGACCAGGACGAACTTCAGCTGCGCCCGCCGGCTCGGCGCGGTACGTTCCGCCGTGGTGGTCATGCACGTCCTTTCGCTCCTTGCTGGACCAGCGGCGGGAACCCCGGGCCTATTCCGGCTGTGATCGGTGACACCCCGTGGTCAACCACCCCATGTATCGATACTGATCCGATCAATTTTCCGACCGATTCGGGGACGGCTCTGGATCGGCGGTCACGACTGCGATATACATCGGATGTCTGGTCGTGTGGGTGAAGGGAATATCCGTGCAGCTTCTGCGCCTCGGGGAGCCGGGCAGTGAGCGTCCGTTCGTGCGTACCGGCGACGGCACGACCTACGAGCTGGGCGGGCTGACCGCCGACATCGACGGCGGCTTCTTCGCCGCGGACGGGATCGCACGCACGGCCGCCGCGCTCGCCGCCGGGGAGCTGCCGGAGGCCGACGCCGGACACCTGCGCGTGGGCCCGCCGGTCGCCCGGCCCGGCAAGGTCGTCTGCATCGGCATGAACTACCGCCGCCACGCCGAGGAGACCGGCGCGGCCCCGCCCACCGAGCCCGTCGTGTTCATGAAGGCCCCGGACGTCGTGGTCGGCCCGGCCGACGACGTCCTCATCCCGCGCGGATCGGCGGCCACCGACTGGGAGGTCGAGCTCGGCGTCGTCATCGGCAGGACCGCCCGTTACCTCGAGAGCGTCGAGGAAGCCCTCGACCACGTCGCCGGGTACGTCGTCTCGAACGACGTCTCCGAGCGCGACCTGCAGTTCCGCACCGGCCAGTGGGACAAGGGCAAGTCCTGCGAGAACTTCAACCCGCTCGGCCCGGCGCTGGTCCCGGCGAGCGAGGTGCCCGACCCCCAGGAACTCGGCCTGCGGCTGTGGGTCAACGGCGAGAAGAAGCAGGACTCCTCCACCAAGGACATGATCTTCAGCGTGGCCGAGATCGTCCACCACCTCAGCCAGGTGATGGTGCTGCGGCCCGGCGACCTGATCAACACCGGCACCCCGGAGGGGGTCGCGCTCGGGCAGCCCGACCCCAAGCCCTACCTGCGCGACGGCGACGTCATCGAGCTCGAGATCGACGGGCTCGGCCGGCAGCGCCAGACCGCGAGGTTGGCCTGACCATGGCGAAGATCATCGGCATGGAGGTCCTCGACGTCCGCTTCCCGACGTCGAAGGAGCTCGACGGCTCGGACGCGATGAACCCCGACCCCGACTACTCCGCCGCGTACGTCGTGCTGCACGCCGACGGCGGCCCGGACGGCTACGGTCTCGCGTTCACCATCGGCCGCGGCAACGACGTCCAGGCCGCCGCGATCCGCGCGCTCGCCCCGCACGTCGTCGGCCGGGAGGTCCCGGAGGACGCGGCCGCGCTCGGCGACCTGTCCCGCACGCTCGTCGGCGACTCGCAGTTCCGCTGGCTGGGCCCGGAAAAAGGTGTCGCGCACATGGCCGTCGGGGCGGTGGTGAACGCCGCCTGGGACCTCGCCGCGCGCCGCGCCGGCCTGCCGGTCTGGCAGTTCGCCGCACGGATGACCCCCGAAGAGCTCGTGTCGCTCGTCGACTTCCGGTACCTCACCGACGCGCTCACCGAAGCCGACGCCCTGGATATCCTGCGGGCCGCCGAACCCGGCCGCGCCGAACGCACGAAGCAGCTGCAGGCGAACGGTTACCGCGCCTACAGCACGTCGCCCGGCTGGCTCGGGTACGCGGACACCAAGCTCGTCCGGCTCGCCGAGCAGGCGGTCGCCGACGGCTTCGGGATGATCAAGCTGAAGGTCGGCGGCAACCTCGAGGACGACGTCCGCCGGATGAAACTCGCCCGGGAGACCGTCGGGCCGGACGTCCGGATCGCCGTCGACGCCAACCAGCGCTGGGACGTTTCCGCCGCGGTCACCTGGATGACCGCGCTCGCGCCCTACGACCCGTACTGGATCGAAGAACCGACCTCCCCGGACGACGTCCTCGGGCACGCGGCCATCGCGAAAGCGCTTGCGCCGATCAAGATCGCCACCGGCGAGCACGTCCAGAACCGGGTGATCTTCAAGCAGCTGCTGCAGGCGGACGCGATTTCCGTGCTGCAGCTGGACGCCGCGCGCGTCGGCGGGTTCAACGAGAACCTCGCCATCCTGCTGCTGGCCGCCAAGTTCGGCGTGCCGGTGTGCCCGCACGCCGGCGGCGTCGGGCTCTGCGAGCTCGTGCGGCACCTGTCGATGTTCGACTTCGTGGCGGTGTCCGGCACCGACGCGGACCGCTCCATCGAGTGGGTCGACCACCTGCACGAGCACTTCACCGACCCGGCCGTCGTCGAGCGCGGCCGCTACCTCGCCCCGACCGCACCCGGGTTCTCCGCGCGCATGCACGACGCCACGCTGCGCCGGTTCCGGTTCCCGGACGGTCCCGAATGGACGGAGACGGCCAGTGAGTGAGTTCGAGGGCCTGGTGGCCGTCGTCACCGGAGGTGCCTCGGGGATCGGCAAGGCGGTGGCGACCCTGCTGGCCGGACGCGGTGCTCAGGTGGCGGTACTGGACCTGAAGCCGGACGACGACGGCTTCCGCTGCGACGTCTCCTCCGACGACGAGGTTCGCGAAGCGATCGACGCCGTCGTGAAACGCTTCGGCCGTCTCGACATCCTCGTCAACAACGCCGGCATCGGCGCGCAGGGCGACGTCACGGCCAACGACGACGACGAATGGCACCGCGTGCTCGACGTCAACGTCCTCGGCATGGTCCGGCTCGCGCGCGCCGCGCTGCCGCACCTGAAGCGGTCGCCGTCCGCGGCGATCGTCAACACCTGCTCCATCGCGGCCTGGGCCGGCCTGCCCAACCGTGCGCTGTACTCGGCCAGCAAGGGCGCGGTGCTCTCGCTGACCCTGGCCATGGCGACCGACCACCTGGCCGACGGGATCCGCGTCAACTGCGTGTGCCCCGGTACGGCGGACACCCCCTGGGTGGGCCGGCTGCTCGACGCCGCCGAAGACCCGGCGGCCGAACGCGCGGCCCTCGCGGCCCGCCAGCCGATGGGCCGGCTGGTCACCGCGGACGAGGTCGCGAACGCCGTCGGCTACCTCGCCAGCCCGCTTTCCGCTTCGACCACCGGCACCGCGCTCGCGGTCGACGGTGGCATGTACGGCCTGCGTCCTCGCGGCCCAGTTCGACCCCGGTAAGACTTTCCGCTGTCATCAAGGAGGATGCGGTGCGCAACAGGGTGTTCCAGGTGGCCGCCACGGCCACCGTCTGCGGCCTGGTTCTGGCCGCCTGCGGCTCCACAAAGGACAATGCCGCGGCCCCCGCCGCGGGCGGTGGCGCCGGCGGGAAGGTCGGTGCGACGCTGCCCTTGCTGACCTCGCCGTTCTGGCAGGCCTACAACAACTACGTGCCCAAGATGGCCCAGGAGGAGGGCGTCGACGTCCTCCCGACGGTCAACGCCGACAGCGACCCCGCGAAGCTGATCACCGACATCGGCACGTTCCTCAACCAGGGCGTCAAGGGCCTGGTCGTGACGCCGCTGGACTCCGCGGCGATCGTCGCCGGGCTCAAGCAGGCGGAGAACAAGGGCGTGCCGGTGGTCGCGGTCGACGTCGCCCCCGAGAGCGGCAAGGTCGCCATGGTCGTGCGGGCCGACAACAAGGCCTACGGCACGAAGGCATGCGACGCGATCGGCGAGAAGGTCAAGTCCGGCAAGGTCGTGCAGATCATGGGCGACCTCGCCTCGGTCAACGGCCGCGACCGCTCGGAAGCCTTCCGCGACTGCATGAAGGCCAAGTACCCCGGCGTCCAGGTGCTGGAGATCCCGGCCGAGTGGAAGGCCGACAAGGCGTCCTCCGGCCTGGACAGCATGCTGACCGCCAACCCGGACATCAAGGGCGTCTACCTGCAGGCCGGCGGCGTCTACCTGGCCCCGACCGAGCAGGCGCTCAAGCGCAAGAACCTGTTCTTCCCGGTCGGCGACCCGAAGCACATCGTGCTCGTCTCCAACGACGGCATCCCGCAGGAGCTGGCCGCGATCCGCAACGGCGAGCTGGACGCCACCGTGTCCCAGCCGGCCGACGCGTACGCGAAGTACGGCCTGTACTGGCTGAAGAAGGCCATGGCGGGCGAGACCTTCAAGGCCGGCCCGACCGACCACGACAGCACGATCGTGGAAATCAGTCCCGGCATCCTCGAAGACCAGCTGCCCGCGCCGGTCATCACCAAGGCCAATGTGGACGACAAGGCCCTCTGGGGGAACAACCTGTGACCGCGCTGCCCGCCGGCGAATCCGCCGTCCCGGTGGTCAGCGCCGTAGGTGTCGGGAAGCGCTACGGCCCCACCGTGGCGCTCCACGACGTCAGCCTCACCGTGCACCCCGGCGAGTCGCACGCGCTCGTCGGGCGCAACGGGGCCGGCAAGTCCACGCTCGTCTCCATCCTCACCGGCCTGTCCGCCACGGACACCGGGCACGTCGAGTTCGGCGGCGTGCCGGCCCCGCCCCTGACCAGGCAGGACGACTGGAAGGCGCGGGTCGCCTGCGTGTACCAGCACGCGATGGTCGTCCCGCAGCTCACCGTGGCCGAGAACCTCTTCCTCAACCGGCAGGCCGGCGGCGGCTTCTCGATCGGCTGGAAGTCGTTGCGCCGCAAGGCGCGTGAGCTGCTGGACTCGTGGGACGTGCACGTCGACGTCGACACCCCGGCCGGCGAGCTGTCGGTGGAGGACCGGCAGTTCGTCGAGATCGCCCGCGCGCTGTCCTACGGCGCCCGGTTCATCGTCCTCGACGAACCGACCGCGCAGCTGGACAGCCAGGCCATCGAGCGGCTCTTCGACCGGATGCGCCAGATGCAGGCGGGCGGGGTGACGTTCCTGTTCATCTCGCACCACCTGCACGAGGTCTACGAGGTCTGCCAGGCCGTCACGGTGCTGCGCGACGCGAAGCACGTGCTCACCGCGCCGGTGTCCGAGGTCGGCAAGGCCGAGCTGGTCGACGCGATGACCGGCGAACCTGGCGGGCTCTCGGTCCGCGACGCCGCTTCCCGGGAGTCCCTCGAAGCGGACGCGGCCGAAATCCTGAGCGTCGACGGCCTCTCCGGCGACGGCTTCTCCGGCGTCTCGTTCCGGCTGCGCCGCGGCGAGGTCGTCGGGCTCGCGGGCAGCAACGCCAGCGGGAAGCACCAGGTCGCGGAGACGGTCTACGGCCTGCGGGCGCCGTCCGCGGGCACGATCCGCGTCGACGGCTCGCCGCTGCGGCCGGGGGACATCCCGGCCGCGCTGCGGGCCGGCATCGGCTGCGTGCCGCGCGACCGGCACCACGAGGGCCTGGTCCTGGCGCACTCGATCGCCGACAACGCCACGATGTCCATTTTGGACAAGCTGGGCCGCGGCGGGATCGCGTCCCCGTCGACGCGGCACGCGAAGGCGACCCAGGCGCTGAAGGACTACGACATCGTCGCCGCGGGAGCCGAGCAGCCGGTGTCGGACCTGTCCGGCGGCAACCAGCAGAAGGTCGTGCTGGCGCGGGCGTTGCTGAGCGATCCGCGGGTGGTCGTGCTGATCAACCCGACCGCCGGCGTGGACGTGAAGTCGAAGGAGGCGCTGCTCGCGGTCGTCGACCGGGTGCGCGCCGAGGGCAAGGCGGTGCTGATCGTCAGCGACGAGCTGGACGACCTGCGCCTGAGCGACCGGGTCCTGGTGCTGCGCGCCGGGGCCGTGGTCGCCGAACACCAGGCCGGGTGGTCCGACGGCGACCTCGTGGCCGACATCGAAGGAGTCGAGCTTTCGTGACCGACGTGATGACCTCCCCGCAGACGCAGCTGCCCGCGCCACCCCGGCGGCGTAAAGCCGGCTGGCTGCGTGAACTCGCCCTGCTGCCCGCCCTGGTCGTCGTGTTCGTCATCGGCGGCCTGGTCGACGACACGTTCGTCGGCTGGAGCAACATCGTCAGCATCCTGACCGCGTCGGCCGCGCTGTCGCTGGTCGTGCTCGGCGAGTCGCTGGTGCTGATCACCGGCAAGTTCGACCTGTCGCTGGAATCGACCATGGGCCTGGCGCCGGCGCTGGGCGCGATGGTCGTGATCCCGGCGGCGTCGGCGGGCTTCGGGGTCGAGCTGCCGGCCGCGATCGGGCTGCTGGTGATCCCGCTGTGCGGCGCGCTGGTCGGGTTCGTCAACGGCTTCCTGATCGTGAAGCTGAAGCTGAACGCCTTCATCGTCACCCTGGCCATGCTCACCGTGCTCCGCGGCGTGCAGGTCGGCTCGACGAAGGGTAAGACGCTGTTCAACCTGCCCGACTCGTTCACGAACCTGGCGACGACGACGTTCGCCGGCCTGCCGATGTCGGTGTGGCTGGCGGCGCTGCTGTTCGCGGTCGCCGGCTGGGTACTGCGCTACCACCGCGTCGGCCGCGCGCTGTACGCCATCGGCGGCAACCGCGAAGCCGCGCGGGCGGCCGGCGTGCGCGTCGACCGGATCGCGTGGGCGGTGTTCGTCGTGGCCGGGATCCTTGCGGCAATCGGGGGTCTGGCCTACACCGGTTACGTCGGGGCCTTGGGCGCGAACCAGGGATCCGGCATGATCCTGCAGGTGTTCGCGGCGGCGGTGATCGGCGGCGTCTCGCTCGACGGCGGCAAGGGCACGCTGGTCGGCGCGCTGACCGGCGTCCTGCTGCTGTCGTCGGTGTCGAGCCTGCTCAACTACGCGCACGTCACGGCGGAGTGGCAGGGCGCGATCTACGGCGCCATCATCCTGGTCGCGCTGATCATCGCCCGGTACGCCGGTGGAAAGCCCCAAACCTGACGCTCGCCCGGTGAAGATCCGACCTTCGAGGAGAAGTGCGTGCTAGGAGGCTTCCGCGGCCGGTTCGGTGTCCGAGTCGGGCACGGTCGGGTCGTCCGCGGTGCCCAGGGCGTTGCGCAGCCACTGCTCCACGCCCGCGACGTGCACGGTCGCCCACGAGCGGGCCAGTTCCGGCTCACGCGCGGCGATGGCCTCGTAGATCGCCGTGTGCTGTTCGCGGGTCTTCGCGACCGCGCCCTCCTGGGTGAGGCCGCGCCAGATGCGGGCGCGGGCGGTCGGCCCGGAGAGGCTGTCGAGCAGCGAGCAGAGCACGGGGTTGCCGGAGCCGTCGGCGATCTTGCGGTGGAACTGCAGGTCGTTGGCGACCAGCGCCTCGACGGTCGGGGAGTCCTCCAGCTCGCCGAGCAGCGTGCCCAGCTCGGCGATGTCGTGGTCGCTCATGTGCAGCGCGGCCAGCGCGGTCGCGGCCGGCTCGAGGATCCGGCGCACGGCGAGGAAGTCGAGCACGGTGTCGTCGCGGTGGAAGTCGACGACGAACGTCATGGCGTCGAGCAGCAGGTTGGGCTCGAGGCTGGTGACGTACGTGCCGTCGCCCTGGCGGACGTCCAGCACGCGGATCAGGCACAACGCCTTCACGGCCTCCCGCAGGGAACTGCGCGAAAGCCCGAGCCGCTGGGCCAGCTCGGCCTCCTTGGGCAGCCGGTCGCCCGGGGCGAGCTCCCCCGAGATGATCATGTCCTTGATCTTGTCGATCGCGACATCGGTGACGGGCACGGTGTCCGCCCTTCCCTGCAACAGACCTCGGATGTTTCGTGTTCCTTCTCAGCGTGCCATGACCCGGCCAAGGAGTGGTGATGACCCACCAACCCGCCCCACACAGTGTCTCCCGAAGAGTGGCTCTGCACACCCGGCTCAAGCCCGGCAAGGAGGCCGAGTACGAGTCCGTCCACGCCGTGATCCCGCCCGAGCTGGACACCGCGCTGCGCGAAGCCGGGGTCCGCAGCTGGCGGATCTGGCGTAGCGGTCTCGACCTCTTCCACGTCGTCGAAGTCGACGACTACGCGGCGATGCGGGCGGCGTTGCGGGACCACCCCGCCAACGTCCCGTGGCAGGCCAGGATGGCCGAGCTGCTGGCCGTCGAAGACGACTACTCCGGCGGCGACACCGGCATCGGGCTGGTCTGGGAACTGCCGGAGAAGGGGTGACGGCGTTGGAGCTCTCCCTGTCCCCGCTGGGTCTCGGCTGCGCGCAGCTGGGCAACCTCTACCACGCGATCAGCGACGAGACGGCGGCCGCGACCGTGCGCCGCGCGTGGGACGAGGGCGTCCGCTACTTCGACACCGCGCCGCACTACGGCCTCGGCCTGTCCGAAATCCGGCTCGGCGCGGCGCTGCGGTCGTTCCCGCGGGACGAGTACGTGCTCTCGACGAAGGTCGGCCGCGTGCTGGAGCCGAACCCGGACGGCGCCGGCGAGTTCGACGACCAGGGCTTCGCCGTTCCGGCCGCGTACCGGCGCCGCTGGGACTTCAGCCGCGACGGCGTCCTGCGGTCGTTCGAGGAGAGCCTGACCCGGCTGGGGCTCGACCGCGTCGACGTCGTGTACGTCCACGACCCCGACGACCACGCCGAAGAAGCCCTGCGCGGCGCCTTCCCGGCGTTGCGGGAGCTGCGGGAGCAGGGGGTGATCGGCGCGTTCGGCGCCGGGATGAACCAGACGCGGCTGCCCGCCGAGTTCGTCCGCCGCACCGACCTCGACATCCTGCTCGTGGCCGGGCGCTACACGCTGCTCGACCAGCCGGCGCTGGACGAGCTGTTCCCGCTGTGCGCCGCGCGCGGCGTCACGGTGGTCGTCGGCGGCGCGTTCAACGGCGGCATCCTGGCCACCGCCGAACCGGGGCACGTCTACGACTACGCCGAGGCGCCGCCGGAGCTGGTCGAGCGGGCGCGGCGGATCGCGGAGATCTGTGCGCGGCACGGCGTCGAGCTGCCGGAAGCGGCATTGGCGCTGCCGAAGGCGCACCCCGCGGTGGCGTCGGTCGTCGTCGGCGCGCATGATCCGGAGCAGGTCAGTGTCAACGCGCGGCGGGCGCGGGCCGTCGTGCCGCCGGAGCTGTGGACGGACCTCGCCGGCGCCGGGCTGCTGCGCGCCGACGTCGTCATCGCCGAGGGAGTCTCATGATCGACGCGCACCACCACCTGTGGGACCCGGCGCGGCGCGAGTACCCGTGGCTGGCGGGGACCGCCCTGGACCCGATCCGCCGCCCGTACACGGCCGACGACCTGCGGGCGGTGACGAAGGCGGCCGGGGTGCACGCGACGATCCTGGTCCAGACGGTGCCGTCGGCGGAGGAAACCGGGGAGTTCCTGGCGACGGCGGCGGTGGAACCGGTGATCGCGGGTGTGGTCGGCTGGGTGGACCTCACGGCCCCGGACCTCGCCGACCGGCTGGCGGCCCTCGACGGCCCGCTGGTCGGGATCCGGCACCAGGTGGAGACCGAGCCGGACGACGACTGGCTGCTGCGCCCGGAGGTGATCGCCGGGCTGAGCACCGTGGCGGCCGCGGGACTGGCGTTCGACCTGCTGGTCCGCCCCGCGCAGCTGCCGGCCGCGACCGAGGTGGCGTTGCGCCTGCCCGAGCTGCGGCTGGTCCTCGACCACGCGGCGAAGCCCCCGATCGCGACCGGGGAGTGGGAGCCGTGGGCGTCCGGGGTGGCCGCGCTGGCGGGGCGGGAAAACGTGGTGTGCAAGCTGTCCGGCCTGGTCACCGAGGCGGACTGGTCCGGCTGGGAGGTCGGGCACCTGCGCCGGTACGTCGATCACGTGCTGGACGTGTTCGGCCCGGGCCGGCTGCTGTTCGGCTCGGACTGGCCGGTCTGCGAGCTGGCGGCGTCCTACGAGGTGGTCCTGGACGCGGCGATCGCGCTGACGGGCTCGCTGTCGGACGCGGAACGGCTGGCCGTGTTCGAGCACAACGCCCGCGCGGCCTACGGCTTGGATGCGAGCGGGGACACCCCGTCCAGGGGGTGAAAGGGTGTCCCCGCCCGCCGCGCGGGTGGTCGGTCAGAACTCGTCGTCGCGGATCATGCCGCGCAGCCGGGTGAGGGCCCGGTGCTGCGTCACGCGGACGTTGCCCGGGGAGATCCCGAGCGCTTCGGCGGTTTCGGTCGCCGAGAAGCCGACGGCGATGCGCAGGGTCAGGATTTCCTGCTGCACGCGCGGCAGCGAGGCGAGCAGCCGGCCGAGCCGGGCGCCGAGGTCGAGGTGCAGCGCGTGGCTTTCCGGTTCGTTGCCGGCGAGCAGCGGGCGCTCGGGGAGCTCGGGGACGGGCTCAGAGCGGTCGCGGGCGACGGCGCGGTAGGCGTCGGCGACCTTGTTCGCGGCGATCGCGTGGACGAGGTAGAGGAAGGAGCCGCCGCGGTCCTGGTAGTCGGGCAGGGCCTTGAGCACGGCCAGGCAGACTTCCTGGGCGACGTCGTCGGCCGAGAGGTAGGAGAGGTCGCGCCCGCCCATCCGCGCGCGGCAGTAGCGGACCACCACGGGCTCGATCATCTGGAGCAGCGAGTGGATGGCGGC
>NZ_PPHG01000033.1 GCF_002904295.1 Amycolatopsis sp. CA-128772 | reverse complement strand
CGCCGCGCGGGTGGTCGGTCAGAACTCGTCGTCGCGGATCATGCCGCGCAGCCGGGTGAGGGCCCGGTGCTGCGTCACGCGGACGTTGCCCGGGGAGATCCCGAGCGCTTCGGCGGTTTCGGTCGCCGAGAAGCCGACGGCGATGCGCAGGGTCAGGATTTCCTGCTGCACGCGCGGCAGCGAGGCGAGCAGCCGGCCGAGCCGGGCGCCGAGGTCGAGGTGCAGCGCGTGGCTTTCCGGTTCGTTGCCGGCGAGCAGCGGGCGCTCGGGGAGCTCGGGGACGGGCTCAGAGCGGTCGCGGGCGACGGCGCGGTAGGCGTCGGCGACCTTGTTCGCGGCGATCGCGTGGACGAGGTAGAGGAAGGAGCCGCCGCGGTCCTGGTAGTCGGGCAGGGCCTTGAGCACGGCCAGGCAGACTTCCTGGGCGACGTCGTCGGCCGAGAGGTAGGAGAGGTCGCGCCCGCCCATCCGCGCGCGGCAGTAGCGGACCACCACGGGCTCGATCATCTGGAGCAGCGAGTGGATGGCGGCGGGGTTGCCGCTGCCGGCGTCCTTCACCAGGGGGTCGAGATCTTCCTTGGTGAGCCGCCCGTTCGGGCGGGGCAGATGCTCGGGAGTCCGATAATCGCGAAGGGCGGAAGCGGATTCCTCAGTGGTCCTCGGCGGTGCTGTCATGGTCGTCTCCCCGGCCGACCCTCGACCGTCGCTGCCGGGGGTTCAACACTCCGTAACTGATCCATCGCAGAGGCTCCGGAAGTTCCCGGGTAGATCTGCGGTCCGTGCGACGCAGGGTAATCGTAAGCACCTCCACCCGGGTCAGTCCAGATTTCAACGACCAATACCCCGTTAGCAGGAGCGACCGTGATGTTCCCGCGACCAGGCCCGGCACATTGCGATTAATCGGTTTCAGGATGTGCCGACTTCACCCGTCAGTGGAGGATGACCACGGAGACGGCCGTCGCGGTCACGGCCAGCGACGCGATGGCGGGCAGTACCGGGCTCGCCGGACCGGGTTCGGGGGCGCGCATGGCCCGTTCCCGCCGCGCCCCGATGGCTGCGAGCAGGGCGGACGTGGCCGCGGCGAGCAGCACGGGGACGAGACTGAGGCCCCAGTGGCGCTGGGCGGCCGAGTGAAGCAGCAGGACGGTGCAGGCGGCGGAGGCGAGTGCGGTCCGGCGCCAGGCGAGCCCGGTGCGCTCGGCTTGGGCGCCACCCGGGGTGGTCACGGCCGGATCCCCAGGTCCGTGACGGTACTTATGACGTCGCGATAATCGCGAACGAGCGGTATTCGCGGCCGCTGGGGAAGTCCGGCGACGGCGGCCGGAGCGTCCTGCCAGGTACACCGGGCGCCGGAGCCGGTGTCGCGGGTCGTCACCGTCCGCTGCGGGTTCGTGTCCCTCACGAGACCACCAGCAACACGGCCGCGGCCACGATGAGGGTGAGCAGCCCGCCGGTCAGGACCAGGATCAGCCGGCTCGGGGGGAGCGGTTCCCCGGCCCGCATGGCGACCTGGACCCGCCGCCACCGCGGATAGGCGGTGCCGGCGAGAACGGCGGCGAGCACGACGCACAGGCCCGCGAGAACGGTGCTGGCGGCGTTCGGCACCAGCTGGTGCACGGCAACACCGCCGGCGAGCAACCCGAGGGCGGTCCGGAGCCAGGCGAGGAAGGTGCGTTCGTTGGCCAGGGTGAACCGGTAGTCCGGTTCGCGCCCGCCCGCATGGGGCTTGATGTCGTCGGGGGCCACGACCAGACGCTAGCCGGTGTGGGCGGGCGGGGCCGGGTTGGCGGGGTGGGCCGG
>NZ_PPHG01000032.1 GCF_002904295.1 Amycolatopsis sp. CA-128772 | reverse complement strand
CGGGCCGGGTTGGCGCGGGTCGCGGATCGCGCAGGAGGCGGTGCGGGCGGGTGAATCGGCCGGGGGCCGGTGCGGTGCGAGGGCGCCGGCGTTGGCGGCGTGGGTTCGGGGGCTGTCCGACCCCGAGTGCGAATCCCGCGCGAGGGTGGCGAGCCTTCCGGTCTGCCGGGCGTCGGCCGAGCCGCGCGAACCGCCGGTGCTAGCCGGCCTGCGTTGCCGGGGCCGGCTCGGTGTGGTGGGCGAAGACCCACCAGCGCAGCACCGCGAACCGCGCGAAGCCGCCGACCAGGCTGGCCAGCAACAGCGTGCCGGTCTCCTCCCACGATGTCGGCCGGTCGACGAAGGCGTCCAGCAGCGCCAGGACCGCCGAGCCGTACAGCGCGTAGAACGCGAACGTCAGCAGGTCCTGCAGGTGCCGCTTGCCCGCGTTGCTCCGCCGTCCCGCGAAGGTGACCCGGCGGTGGAACTCGGTGTTGCCCACCGTCGTCAGCGCGATCGCGACCAGGTTCGCCACCTGGGAGCCGAGCTCGTCGTGCAGCAGGAGGAACAGAACCGCCTGGATCCCGGTTGTCACCACGCCGGCCACCACGTACCACGCGGCGTGCGTGCCGAGCTCGTGGTGGCGGTCCGGGTCGGTGGCGAGCAGCCGGCGATCCGGTGCACACCTGGTGGTGGCCATGATCCCAACCTACCCTGCGTTCACAAACTTGTGAATGTGTTAAACCCGTTGAACAAATGTGATCCCCGTGACACCGCGGGGTTTCACCGCCCCGACCAGCGGGGTAGGTCACCGGCGAAGCACATTTCCGACGCCAGGAGACACCTGTGAGTGACCGTGACTCGGCCGAACCGCAAAGCCTGAGCCCCAGCGAGGCGCTGGACGAGGACGAGCTGCGCGTGGACCCGCTCGAGAAGGGCGTCGAGCCACCCGAGCACTGGAGCGCCGCGAACCGCTACGGCACCACGCCCCGGGAGATCCGCGAAGGCGAGCCGATGGACATGCGCCTGTCCGAAGAAGTCCCGGACACCGAGCCGGAGCCGATCCCGGACCGCCCGCTGGCCGCGACGCCGGCGGCGGAGCTCGACGAAACGATCGAGGACGCCCCGCCGGACTTCGAGCCGGTGGTCCCGGAAGACACCGTGCCGCAGCGGCACACCGGGCCCGACCGGGGCGAACAGGCGATCTACGCGGGTGAGTCGGTGGCCGACGCCATCCGGGCGTCCCGGCAGGGCTGATCCGCTCAGCCTGCACACCCGTTCGGGCGCCCCTAGCGTGGGGCACCAGTGCATCGGACCGCGACGAAGGGAAGGCCGAAGATGCTGACCGTGACCGAAGCCGCCGCCGAGGCGATCACCGCGCTGACCAGCCAGGGAGAGAGCGACAGCGACGCCGGGCTGCGCCTGGCGGTCCAGAACGCCGACGGGGAAAGCGCTCAGCTGGCCCTGTCGGTCGCCCTGGAACCGGCGGAGGGCGACAGCGTGCTGGGTACCGACGAAGGCCCGAAGGTCTTCCTCGAACCCCAGGCGGCGGCCCTCCTAGACGACAAGGTGCTGGACGTCCAGGAGGACGAAGCCGGCGGCGTGGCGTTCGCCGTGCTGCCCCAGCACACGAGCTGACCGCGGCGGACGGGCCTTTCGCTCTTCGGGTGCGAACGGCCCGTCCGCTCGTGGTTCAGCGGGACCGCCACTCCCGGACCAGCTCGGCCGCGCGTGCGCGCAGCAGTTCCGCCGCGTGCGCCCGCGCGTGGTCCAGCGAGGGCGCGTGGTCGATCAACGCGCTGCTCCCGACGACGCCGAGCCGCGCCAGCCCGGCGGCATCGAGCTGGATCCGCCCGGCGAGCACCATCAGGGGGATTCCCCGCGCCCGGTCGGCGATCCCGGCCGGCGCCTTGCCGTTGAGACTCTGCTCGTCCAGCGACCCCTCGCCGGTGATCACGAGATCGGCGCCGTCCAAAGCCTGATCGACTCCGGTCAGTCCCGCGATCAGGTCGAACCCGGACTCCACGCTCGCGCCGAGCGCGATCGCCCCGGCCGCGACCCCGCCGCCCGCTCCGGCACCCGGTACGCGCGCCACGTCCGGCGCCCCGCCCACCTGCAGCGCGTGCGCCCACCGCCCCAGCGCCTCGTCGAGCGCCGCGACTTCCGCCGGGCCCGCGCCCTTCTGCGGCCCGAACACCGCCGCCGCGCCTTCCGGGCCCAGCAACGTGTTCGTGACGTCGGTCGCCACCGCCACGCGTACGCCGGCCAGCCGTTCCCGCACCGGCGCGAGCTCGGTCGAGGCGACCCGCCCCAACGTCCCGCCGCCCAGGCCGACGGGCGCGCCGAACGCGTCCAGCACCCCGGCCCCGAGCGCGCCGAGCATCCCGGCGCCGCCGTCCGTGCTGGCCGTGCCGCCGACCGTGAGCACCAGCCCCTTCGCGCCGTGGATCAGCGCGTCCGCCAGGAGTTCGCCGACGCCCCAGGTGTGCGCGGCCAGCGCCGTCGCCGGGGAAGGTTCGACGAATTCGATGCCGCACGCCCGCGCGGATTCGACGTACGCCGTGCCGTCCAGCACCGCGTACCGCGCCGGGACGGACTCCTCGAGCGGGCCCCGGACCGTCAGCCGCACGATCCGCGCGCCCGCCGCTTCCAGGACGTCGAGGGTGCCTTCGCCGCCGTCGGCGACCGGGCACGTGACGATGTCCGCGTCCGGCAAGGCATCCCGCACGCCGAGCGCGATCGCCTCCGCGGCCTCGACCGCGGTGAGGCTGCCCTTGAACTTGTCGGGCGCGATGACGACCCGGGTCACGGCTTCACCTCCGTCAGCGGGGGACGCCCGGCGAGCACCGCCGCGACGTTGCGGGCGGCCAGCACGGCCATCCCGGTGCGCGTTTCGACCGTCGCCGACCCCAGGTGCGGGCTCAGCACGACGTCGTCCCGGCCGAGCAGGCGCGGTTCGACCTCCGGTTCCTTCTCGAACACGTCGAGCGCCGCGCCGGCGATCTCCCCGGCTTCCAGCGCGTCGGCCAGCGCGGCTTCGTCGACGACCGGCCCGCGGGTCGTGTTCACCAGGTACGCGCCGGGTTTCATGGCCCGCAACGCGGCGGCGTCGACGAGGTGCCGCGTCTCGGGCGTCAGCGGGCAGTGCAGCGAGACGACGTCCGAGCGCGCCAGCAGCTCGTCGAACGACACGTACTCGGCATCGAAGTCCTGTTTGGACCGTCCGGAGTAGACGACCGACATCCCGAACGCGGTGGCCCGGCGAGCCACCGCCCGCCCGATCTGCCCGAGCCCGACGATGCCCAGCGTCTTGCCCTGCAGCCCGGAACCGAGGAGGAACCCGAGGTGGAACGACCACGGCGTGCGCGAGCGCAGCAGCCGTTCTCCTTCGCCCAGCCGCCGCGTGACCGCGAGTAGCAGCCCGAAGGCGAGGTCGGCGGTGGCGTCGGTGAGCACGCCCGGGGTGTTGGTGACGACGATCCCGCGCGAGGCCAGCGCCGGGACGTCGACGTTGTCGTACCCCACGGCCACGTTCGCGACCACCTTCAGCCCGGGACCGGCGGCGTCGGCCAGCGCGCCGTCGAGCCGGTCGTGCAGCATCCCGACGACGGCCGAAGCGCCCGCGACGAACTCGTGCAGTTCCGCAGGCGTCAGCGGCCGATCGGCGGGGGAAACCTCCACGTCGCCTGCTTCGGCGAGGAGCTTCACCGCGTCGTCGGGAATCCACCGGGTCACCGCGATCTTGGCCACGACGACAGCCTAGGGCACCCCACCCACGGTTTTCGGGGGTTCGGGTGGCGGAGCCCCCGACTGGGGCGGAGCCCCCGATGTCACCGACGATTCAGCCCACGCGCGTCAGCCGCACCACCGCACTCGCGTACCCGCTTCCCGGCCACGAGACGTCGAGCCCGTGGCTCAGCAACACGGCCCCGTGGTGCACGACGCCGTCCTGGTCGCGGTAGCGCCCGGCCGGATCCAGCCCGGCGAGCCGCGGCGGGGTGTACGGCCGCGCGAACTCCGTGGGCCGCCGCCAGAAGAAGACGACCACCTCGGCGCCCAGGACGTACTGCACGGCCGTCAGCGCCGAAACCGCCGGATCCGCCAGCCGGTACAGCACGCCGTGCTGCACCACCGGCCGGATCTCCTTGTACAGCGCCACGAGCGTCGCCGCCTCGGCGAGTTCGCCCGGTGTCCAGCGCGGCAGGTCGCCGCCCAGGCCGAGCACGCCCGCCATCGCCACGTGGAACCGGAAGCTCAGCGGCGCCTCCCGGTGCGTCGCCGGGTTCGGGCTGTCGGTGACCCAGGCGGACATCGTGCCCGCCGGGTAGATCTGCCCGTAGCCGTGCTGGATGGTGATCCGGTCGGCGGCGTCGGTGTTGTCCGACGCCCAGATCTCGTCGGTGCGCGCGAGGATCCCCAGGTCGGTGCGCCCGCCGCCGCCCGCGCACCCCTGGATCCGCAGGTCCGGGTGGTCGGCGCGCAGCCGGTCCAGGATCGCGTACACCGCGCGGACGTGCCCGGCCCACAGCCGCTGCGCGTCCGGTCCCGCCGCCGGCCAGCCGGCCTCGGTGAACGCGCGGTTCATGTCCCACTTGAGGTAGTCGATGCCGTGCTCGCCGACCAGGCGGTCGAGCCACTCGTGCGCCCAGTCCGCGACGTCCGGGCGCGCGAAGTTGAGCACGAGCTGGTTGCGCAACGTCGTGCGCTCCCGGTGCGCCATGTGCAGCACCCAGTCCGGGTGCGCGCGGTAGAGGTCGCTGTCGGGGTTGACCATCTCCGGCTCGACCCACAGCCCGAACCGCATCCCGTGCGCGTGCACGGCGTCGACCAACGGCTGCAGCCCGGCCGGGAAGCGCTGTTCGTTGGCGATCCAGTCGCCGAGACCCGCGGTGTCGCCGGTGCGGGCGCCGAACCAGCCGTCGTCCATGACGAACAGTTCGGCTCCGACGCGGGCCGCCGCGGCCGCCAGGTCGGTTTCGGTCCGCTCGTCGACGTCCCAGCCGGTCGCTTCCCACGAGTTGTAGACGACCGGCCGCAGCTCGCCCGGGTGTGGCTGCACGAACTTTCGGACGTAGGCGTGCCAGCGCCGGCTGGTCCCGCCGAAGCCGTCGGCCGCGTAGAGCCCGGCGAACACCGGTGTCTCCCACGTTTCTCCCGGCCACAGCGGCCAGGCGACGTGGTCGTGGCCGAACCCGCCGGTCCACGTGACGCGGCCGGTGTGCGTGCGTTCCACGGTGATCCGCCAGCTCCCGCTCCACGCCAGCGCCGACGACCACACCTCGCCGGAGGTCTCCGTCGCGTCGCCCGCGTCGAGCATCACCCACGGGTCGACCTGGTGGCTGGAGACCCCGCGACGGCTGGTCAGCGTGGTTTCGCCGACCGGCACGGGTTCGCGCAGCACGCCGTACTCGGCGCTCCACGCGCCGGACGTCCGGGTCAGTCGCGCGCCGTCACGCCGGGGGAGGGTCCACGACGCGGAATCGGTGCGCAGCAACGAGATCGCCTCGCCGGCGCCGGTGTGCCGCAGCGACGTCCAGCGTTCGACGACGTCGCCGCGGACGCGGTAGTGCAGGGACAGCTCGAGGGGGTAGTGCCGGTCGGCGAGCCGCACGACGAGCGTGTCGTCTTCGAGCGCGAAGCCGTCGTAACGCCATTCGAGCGCCGACGTCCCGTCCGCGTACCGCACGGCCAGCGCCGCGACGCCGAAGAACGCGCCGCCCTCGGCCGGGAGCTCCTGCCGCTCGTCCCCGGGCTCGTCGAAGCTGCTGTCGGCCGGGTTGCGGCGCGCGGCGACCTGCGTGGCCTGGTCCAGGGTCAGCGGCGCGCCCCAGTGGACGTGCCGCGGCCGGTCGGCGTCGTCCAGCCGGAAGGCGTACGAGCTCTCGGGGGTGCGCAGCAGCCAGAGCCGGTGCGCCGGGTCGTGTTCGACGAGCGACATGCCCGACAGCGTAGGGCTGACCAGCGTAAAGGCGCCGATCGCCAGCCCCGCGGCCGCGACCGTGTTCACCACGGTCCTGACCGAAGGGCCGGTTTCCCGCGTCGTCGCCCGCCGTACGGGGTCGTCCTCTGCCGCGGTCACCAAGGCCGCCTGGCCCTTCATCGGCGCGCACGGAGTCGCGGGAGAGATCGGGCACGTCCCAATCGCCGACGGCGGCCCGTCCTGCCACTGCGGCGGGCGGGGCTGCGTCGAGGCGATCGCGTCCACCGAGGCGATCTTGACGCGCGCTCGCGAGGTCTCCGGAGAACCTGCCTTGACCATGTAAGACGCCGTGGCGCGCGCTCGCGGCGGCGGCGAACCGCTGCGCGAGGCCTTCGCCGCCGCCGGGCACGCGATCGGGCTGGGGCTGGCCGCGCTGGTCAACCTGTTCGGACCCTTTTTCGTCTTCGGCGTGCGTGCGTCATCCATTGGGTGGAAGACGTCTGGTCGGCGCGGCCGTCAGCGTGCTATGTTCGGTTGCAGAACGAGTGTGCGTGATGCGAACAATCCGATCGGACGGAGGGCGGGATGGCGGAGCTGCTGTCGCTGGAGGAGGCCGTGGACCGGCTGGTGCACGACGGCGACACCGTCGCGCTCGAAGGGTTCACGCACCTCATCCCGGTCGCGGCCGGGCAGGAGATCATCCGGCAACGCCGGCGGGATCTCACCCTGGTGCGGATGACCCCTGACATCGTCTACGACCAGCTGATCGGCGCCGGCTGCGCGCGCAAGCTGGTCTTTTCGTGGGGCGGCAACCCGGGCGTCGGCTCGTTGCACCGGTTCCGCGACGCCGTCCAGCACGACTGGCCGGTGCCGCTGGAGATCGAGGAACACAGCCACGCGGGCATGGCGAACCGGTACGTCGCCGGCGCGTCCGGCCTGCCCTTCGCGGTGCTGCGCGGCTACACGGGCACCGACCTGCCGGCCCAGACCGCCACGATCAAGCCGATCACCTGCCCCTTCACCGGCGAACAGCTCACCGCGGTACCGGCGCTGAACCCGGACGTCTCGATCGTCCACGCCCAGCGCGCGGACCGGAGCGGGAACGTCCAGATGTGGGGCATCACCGGTGTCCAGAAGGAAGCCGTGCTGGCGGCGAAACGGTCCTTGGTGACGGTCGAGGAGATCGTCGACGAGCTGGAACCGCGCCCCGGCGCGGTCGTGCTGCCGGCATGGGTGGTCACCGCGGTGGCCGAGGTCCCGGGCGGCGCCAAGCCGTCGTACGCGGCCGGGTACTACGAGCGGGACAACGCTGCGTACCAGGCGTGGGACGAGGTGGGCCGCGACCGCGAAGAGTTCACGAAGTGGCTGAACGAGCTGACCGGGGTGACGGCATGAGCGCCCAGTATTCCGCCGACGAGATGATGAGCGTCGCGGCGGCCCGCGCGCTCGGCGACGGCACGTCCTGCTTCGTCGGGATCGGCCTGCCGAGCAAGGCGGCGAACCTCGCCCGCCGCGCGCACGCCCCGAACCTGACGCTCATCTACGAATCCGGCTGCCTGGGCGCGAAGCCGTCCCGGCTGCCGCTGTCCATCGGCGACGGCGAGCTGGCCGACACGGCGGACGCGGTGATCAGCGTCCCGGAGGTGTTCAACTACTGGCTCCAGCCGGGCCGCATCGACGTCGGCTTCCTCGGCGCGGCCCAGCTCGACAAGTTCGGCAACATCAACACCACGGTGATCGGCTCGGACTACCACGACCCGAAGGTCCGGCTCCCGGGCGCGGGCGGCGCCCCGGAGATCGCGGCCTCGTGCGGCGAGGTGTTCATCGTCCTGCGCCAGAACCCCCGGGCGTTCGTGGAGAAGGTCGACTTCGTGACGTCGTTCGGCCACGGAACGGGCAAGGGCGACCGCGCGCGCCTGGGCCTCCCGGGCCGGGGCCCGACGCTCGTGGTGACGGACCTGGGCCTGCTGCGCCCGGACCCGGAGACGTCGGAGCTGACGCTGACGGAGCTGCACACCGGCGTGGACCTCGACCGCGCCATCGCGGCCACGGGGTGGAAACTGAAGGTGTCCGACGACCTCGCGACCACCCCCGCCCCCACGGCGCAGGAGCTGACCCTCCTGCGGGACCTGGAGAAGGCAAGCGCATGACCGACGTCTACATCATCGACGCGATCCGCACCCCGTTCGGCCGCTACGGCGGCGCACTGGCCGGCGTCCGCCCCGACGACCTGGCCGCGGGCGTGCTCAAGGCGCTCCAGCAGCGCAACGACCTCGATCCGTCCACAGTGGACGAAGTCACCCTCGGCGACGCGAACGGCGCGGGGGAGGACAACCGCAACGTCGCCCGCATGGCGGCGCTCCTCGCGGGCTGGCCCACGACCGTCCCGGGCAGCACGGTCAACCGCCTCTGCGGCTCCGGTCTCGACGCGGCGATCCAGGCCAGCCGCGCGATCCAGACCGGCGACGCGTCCCTGGTCGTCGCCGGCGGTGTCGAGTCGATGACCCGCTCGCCGCTGGTCATGCCGAAGCCCGAGAAGGCGTTCCCCACGGGGAACCAGACCCTCTACAACACCGCGCTCGGCTGGCGCATGGTGAACCCGGCGATGCCGTCGCAGTGGACGATCTCCCTGGGTGAGTCCACCGAGCAGCTCGCCGAGCGCTACGGCATCGGCCGCGACGAGCAGGACGCCTTCGCCGCCCGCAGCCACGTCAACGCGGCCGAGGCGTGGGACGACGGCTTCTACGACGACCTGGTCGTCCCGGTCGAAGGCGTGGACCTGACCCGCGACGAAGGCATCCGGCCCGACTCCAGCCCCGAGAAGCTGGCCAAGCTCAAGCCCGTCTTCCGCACGGAGAACGGCACCGTCACCGCGGGCAACGCCTCCCCGCTCAACGACGGCGCCTCCGCCCTCCTCCTCGGCGACGAGGCGGCCGCGAGCCGGCTGAACAAGGCCCCGCTCGCCCGGATCGCCGGCCGCGGCGCGGCGGGTGTCGACCCGGACGTCTTCGGCATCGGCCCGGTGCGCGCGGCGGAGATCGCCCTCGAACGCGCCGGCATCGGCTGGGACGACCTGGCCGCGGTCGAACTCAACGAGGCCTTCGCCGCGCAGTCCCTGGCCTGCCTGCGCGACTGGAAGGACCTCGACCCGGAGATCGTGAACACCCACGGCGGCGCGATCGCCATCGGGCATCCGCTCGGCGCGTCCGGCGGCCGGATCCTCGGCACCCTGGCGCACGACCTGCACCGCCGCGGCGGGGGCTGGGGCCTCGCCGCCATCTGCATCGGCGTCGGCCAGGGCCTCGCCGTCGTCCTCGAAGGCCGGTAAAGGAGAGAACCGTGGCCACTCCGACCGAATCCAGGCTGCCGCGCTACGGGGAAGACCCCGAAGGCACCCACCCGCCCCTGGGCTACCCCGGCTACCGCTCGACGGCGCTGAGGCACCCGAAGCAGGACCTCGTCCTGCTCCCGCAGATGCTGACCGAGGTCACCGGCCCGCTGCTCGGGCCGGGGCGCCTCGGTGAGCACGACAACGACCTCACCCGGCAGCACGCCGGCGAGCCGCAGGGGCAGCGGATCATCGTCACCGGACGGCTCCTCGACGGCGAAGGCCGCCCGGTGCGCGACTCGCTCGTCGAGATCTGGCAGGCCAACGCCGGCGGCCGCTACCGCCACACCGGCGACCGCTGGCCGTCGCCGCTCGACCCGAACTTCGACGGCGTCGGGCGCACCCTGACCGACAGCGACGGCCGCTACACCTTCACCACCATCAAGCCCGGCGCCTACCCGTGGAAGAACCACGACAACGCCTGGCGCCCGGCGCACATCCACTTCTCGGTGTTCGGCTCGGCGTTCACCCAGCGCCTGGTCACCCAGATGTACTTCCCGGACGACCCGCTGTTCTCCCAGGACCCGATCTTCAACTCGATCCCGGACGAGAAGGCCCGGCAGCGGATGGTCTCGCGCTACGACCACGAGATCACCCAGGCCGAGTGGGCGCTCGGCTTCCAGTTCGACATCGTGCTGCGCGGGCGCGACGCGTCGGTGTTCGAAGAGGAAGAGGACGAGGACGAATGACCAGGCTGCTGCCCACCCCTTCGCAGACCGTCGGCCCGTACCTGTCGATCGGGCTGCCCTGGCCCGACGGCCCGCACGTCGTGCCCGAGGGCACGGCCGGCGCGTTCTGGATCCGCGGCACCGTCCGCGACGGCAACGGCGACCCGGTCCCGGACGCCATGATCGAGACCTGGCAGGCCGACCCGGGCGGCGGCTTCCGCCACCCCGACGACCCCCGCGGCGAGGGAGCCGGCGAGTTCCGCGGCTTCGGCCGCTGCCCGACGAACCCCGACGGCACCTACGGCATCTTCACCGTGCTCCCGGGCGTGGTGCCCGGCGAGGGCGGCGCCACGCAGGCCCGGCACATCGACGTGTCGGTGTTCGCGCGCGGCCTGCTCAACCGGGTCGTCACGCGGATCTACTTCGAGGACCAGGACAACACCGGCGACCCGGTCCTGGCGACGGTCCCGGAGGAGCGGCGCGGCACGCTGGTCGCGGCGAAGACCGAGGACGGCTACCGCTTCGACGTCCGGCTGCAGGGAGACGGCGAAACCGTCTTCTTCCGGGTGTGACGCGGTGAGCGTGGTGAAACTGCACCGGGTCGTCGAAGGCCCGGCGGACGGCCCGGCGGTCGTGTTCGGCGGGTCGCTCGGCAGTGACCTGCGGATGTGGGAACCCCAGGTCGCGCCGCTGGTCGAGCGCGGTTTCCGGGTGGTCCGGTACGACACGCGCGGGCACGGCGCCTCGCCCGTCCCGCCGGGCCCCTACGAGCTCGACGACCTGGGGGCCGACGTTCTCGCGCTGCTCGACGAGCTCGGCGTCGCGCGGGCGCACCTGGTGGGCCTGTCGCTCGGCGGCATGACCGGGATGTGGCTCGGCATCCACGCGCCGGAGCGCGTTGCGAGCTTGGTGCTCTGCTGCACGTCCGCGAAGCTCGGGCCGCCGCAGATGTGGGCGGAGCGGGCGCGCACGGTCCGCGCCGAGGGCACCGCCGCGGTGGCCGGGGCCGGGGTGAGCCGCTGGCTGACGCCGGGCTACGTCGAGCGTCATCCGGACCGGGCCGGGTTCCTCCGCGCGATGATCGCAGGCGTCCCCGCCGAGGGCTACGCGGCCTGCTGCGGTGCGATCGAGCGGATGGACCTGCTGGACCTGCTCCCGAAGATCACCGCGCCCACCCTGGTCATCGCGGGTGCCGACGACCCGGCCACTTCCCCGGGCGAACACGCGCGGCCGATCGCCGAGGGCATCCCCGGCGCGCGGCTGGAGGTCGTGGCGGACGCCGCGCACCTGGGCAGCTACGAGCAGCCGGCGGAGTTCACCCGGCTGATCCTGGACCACTTGGAGCGAACGTGACGGACCGCCACGAGCAGGGCATGAAGGTGCGGCGCGAGGTGCTGGGCGACGAGCACGTCGACCGCGCGGTCGCGGGCACGACGGACTTCAGCCGCCCGTTCCAGGACTACATCACCGAGGGCGCGTGGGGCTCGGTGTGGGCCCGCGACGGCCTGGACCGCCGCACGCGCAGCTGCGTCACGCTGGCGGCGCTGACCGCGCTGCAGGCGCACAACGAGCTGGCGATGCACGTCCGCGCCGCGGTCCGCAACGGGCTGACGGCCGCGGAGATCGGCGAGGTACTGCTGCACACGGCGGTGTACGCGGGAGCCCCGGCGGCGAACGCGGCGTTCGCCATCGCCCAGCGCACCCTGGCCGAGCTCGGCGAGCCGGGCGCCCGGCCCGCCGACGCCGGATAAGGTGCGGGCATGGACGTGGGGAGGCCGTCGATCGAGGCCACGCCGAGCAGCGAGCCGGCGCACCGTGGTGCCCACCACGTGCAGTCGCTGGAGCGCGGCCTGGCGGTGATCAAGGCTTTCCACGCGGGCGCGTCCGTCCTCACGTTGAGCGACGTCGCCCGCGCCACGGGCCTCACCCGCGCGGCAGCCCGCCGGTTCTTGCTGACCCTGACCGACCTCGGCTACGTCCGCACGGACGGCAAGTACTTTTCGCTGACGGCCCGGGTGCTGGAGCTGGGTTACGCGTACTTGTCGAGCATGACGTTGCCGGAGGTGGCCCAGCCCCACCTGGAACAGCTGTCGGCGCGCGTGCACGAGTCGAGCTCGATCTCGGTCCTGGAGGCCACGGACATCGTCTACGTGGCACGGGTGGCGGTGTCCCGCATCATGACGGTGAGCATCAGCGTGGGCACCCGCTTCCCGGCCCACGCGACCTCGATGGGCCACGTCCTCCTGGCCGGCCTCAGCAAGGCGGAGCTGGAGGCGTACTTCGTGGTGGCCAGCCTGGACCGCTTGACGGACCACACGGTCACCGCCCCCGGCCGCCTCCGCACGGAGCTGGCCAAGGTGGCCGAGCAGGGCTGGGCGATGGTGGACCAGGAGCTGGAGGAGGGCCTCCGCTCGGTGGCGGCCCCGATCCGCAACCGCAGGGGCCGAGTGGTGGCAGCGGTGAACCTGTCGACCCACGCGAGCCGCACAACGGCAGAGTCGGTCCGGACGGAGCTGGTTCCCCCGTTGCTGGAGACGGCCCGGGCAATCGAGGCAGACCTGGCGGTAGCAGCCCCGGACCGAGCCCATGGCTGACCCGGCCGCGGGCGCGCGGGGTAGCGGAGCCGAGGCCCGGAGTGCCGCCCATGGCTGAGCCGGCGCCCACCGGATCCGCGCCGCCGCCTGAGGAGGCGCCGATGCCCACCGCCGCACCCCCTCGGCAGCCGCAAGCCCCGCCCGCGGCCGCCCCAACCGCCGGTTCCCCCTCATGACCGCCCCGCCCGTCGCCGGCCTCCTCCTCGCCGCCGGGGCGGGCCGGCGGTTCGGCGGCCCCAAAGCCCTCGTCCACATCGACGGCGAACCCCTCGTCCTCCGCGTCCTCCGTACCCTCACCGCCGCCGGATGTCATCCCATCCGGGTCGTCGTCGGGGCCGCCGAAGACCGAGTTCGCGCCCTCCTCCCGGACCCCTCGCAAGCCGTCCTCGCCGAAGACTGGGCCAGCGGTATGGGCGCCTCCCTTCGCGCCGGCCTCGCCGCGCTCGCCGACACCCCCGGACCCGTCGCCGCGCTCGTTCAGCTCGTCGATCTGCCCTGGGTCGGGTCCGAGGTTCTCGCCCGCGTCGCCACCCACGCCGGCGAAACCACCGTCGCCCGCGCCGCCTATGACGGCACCCCCGGCCATCCCGTACTGCTCGGGCGGCGCTGGTGGGCCGAGATCGCCGCCGGCGCCCGAGGCGACCGTGGGGCGCGGGACTGGCTCGCCACCCGCGAAGATCTCACCCTCGTCGAGTGCGGTGACCTCGGCAGCGGCCGGGACGTCGACCGGCCCGGCGACCTCCCGGGCCCGGCGTGAGCACGCCGCGCCGCCTACGATCGACGGCGTGACGGACTCGCCCGAAGCTCTTGCTGCCGCGCTGGACGCGACCGGTTACCTCGCCGATGACGGGCTCGCGACCGCCGGGTTCCTCGCCCTGCGGATGGGGCGCCCCCTCTTCTGCGAAGGGGAGCCCGGGACCGGCAAGACGTCACTCGCCCTCGCGCTGGCCGCCGCGCTCGGGCGGCCGCTCGTCCGGCTTCAGTGCCACGAAGGCATCGACGCCTCCCAGGCCCTCTACGAATGGGACTTCCCGCGGCAGCTGCTGCACCTGCGTGCCCTCGAAGCCGCCGGGGGTGGGCAGCTCGATGTCGAGACCGCCGAGCGCTCGCTCTACACCGAGCGGTTCCTGCTCGCCCGGCCGCTGCTGCAGGCCCTGATCAGCGCGCCTTGCGTCCTGCTCATCGACGAGATCGACCGCGCCGACGACGAGTTCGAGGCCTTCCTGCTGCAGCTGCTCGACGAACACGCCGTGACCATCCCCGAGTACGGCGAAGTCCGCGCCGAACAGCCGCCGCTGGTGGTGCTGACCTCGAACCGGACCCGGGAAGTGCACGACGCGCTCAAGCGCCGGTGCCTCTACCACTGGCTCGAACACCCGGACCTGGTGCGGGAGGTCGCCATCCTGCGACGTAGGATCCCGGAAACAGGCGAAGTGCTGGCCCAGCAGATCGCAGAAGCGGTCCACCGGCTCCGTGAGATGGATCTGCTGAAGCCACCCGGGGTGGCGGAGTCACTCGACTGGGCGCGAGCCCTGCTGACTCTGCAGCGCGACGAGCTGGACGCGGCCACGGCGGCGCGGACACTGGGCGCCGTCCTCAAGTACAGCGAAGACCTCGACCGGGTCCGGGCGAAACTCGACGCCCTCTTCGCCTGATCCCGGTGGGACGAGTTCCCGGTGGGACGACGGACGAAGCCGAGACCGGGGAGGACCTGCGGATGAGCGTGGCGGAGACGACCGAGACGAGACCGGTGGCCGAAGCGGAGCCGGATCGGCCCGGCGTGGCCACCGCACGACGGGGGTGGCGGGCCCGGCTCGCCGCCGTGGCCGCCGTGCTCGGCGGTACCGCGCTGATCGCCGCGCACGCCTCGCTCTACGGCCGCTGGCTGATCGACGACGCGGCCATCACGTTCGCTTACTCGCGCAACGTCGCCGACGGCTTCGGGCCGGTCCTCCAGCCCGGCGCCGCGCCGGTCGAGGGGTACTCCAACCCGACCTGGATGGTGCTGCTCGCCCTGGGCAAGCTCGTCGGCCTGTTCGACCACGGCACGCTCTTCGGCGTCAACGACCAGATCCTCTTCCCGAAGGCGCTCGCGCTCGCCTGCTGCGCCGGCGTCCTGGTCCTCTTCTACTTCGGCGCGAAGACGCTCACCCGCCGGCCCGCGCTGGTCACGTTCGTCGCGGGGGCCGTGCTCGCCGCGATCCCGTCGTTCGTGATCTGGTGCTTCTCCGGCCTCGAAAATTCCTTCTACGCGCTGACGATCGCCGCGCTCGCCGTGCTGATCCTGCGGGCGGTGCAGAGCGGCCGGCTGCTCGACACGCAGGTCGCGGCCGGCACCGGGCTGATCGCCGTGCTGGCCGCGCTGACCCGGCCCGACGGCATCATCTACGCCGGCGCGTACCCGATCGTCGTCCTGCTGTTCCTCAAGCGGGAGCTGCTCGGCCGCAGTGTCCGCGCGGTCGTCGTTTCGGTCGCCGGGTTCGCCGTGCCGTACGGCGCCTACGTGGTGTTCCGCTGGTTCGAATTCGGCCGGCTGGTGCCCAACACCGCCGTCGCGAAGGGGCAGGAGGCGCCGGACCTCGACGACCTCGCGCGGCCGGGCGAAATCGTCTCCTACGTCGGCTGGCTGGCCGTCGCGGTCGCCGTCGCGTGCCTGGTCATGCTGCTGGTCCGGCCGTCGCGGCTGCGCACCGGCCTGATCGCGCTGCTGGTGCCGTTCGGGCTCACCGTCGTCGCCTACATCGTGCTCGAGTACGACTGGATGGGGCAGCTGCGGTTCGCCACCCCGGTCTGGACGCTCGGCGCGTTCGGCGGCGCGATCGTGGTCGTCGAGGCGCTGGCCGCGGCCCGCCTGCGCGGCCGGATCGTGCTCGCGTGCCTGCTCGCGGTGGCGCTGGTCAGCTCGCTGAGCGGGCTCTACACCCAGGGCACGACCTACCGCGCCAACGTCAAGACGGCGTTCTGCATCGTCGCCGAGCGCGACGCCCAGACCGTCAACGGCTTCGCGGACATCCTCAAGCTGCCCGACACCGCCCAGGTCGGCCTGATCGACCTCGGCGGGACGTCGCTGGGCAGCCGCATCCGGGTGCTCGACCTGGCCGGCCTCGGCGACAAGCCGATCGCCGACTACCTGCACGACTCCGACCTGCAGGGGCTGCGCGACTACGTCTTCACCCAGGCCAAGCCCGAGCTGATCACGTTCATCGGGTCGTGGATCACCACGCTGCAGTTCGACCAGGACCCGCGGTTCGACCGCGACTACGTGACGATCTTCGCGAACCAGGGGATCGGCAACTCGACGATCGACTCGCGCAACCGGGTCAGCTACCACGTCCGGCGCGACCTGGTCGACCCCGCGAAACTCGCGGAACTCCAGGCGTACGCCCGGAAGACGCTGACCCCGGTCCTGGAGCTGAACAAGACGGCGGGCCTGCGCGGCTGCGCCAACGTCCAGCCCGGCACCAAGGCCGCCTGACCTCCGGAAACCACACCCGCCTCGACGGTCCACAAAGGACCGTCGAGGCGGGTGTTCTTAATTGCGTTGCCCGCCCGCGGGGTATTCGGGCATCCTTTTCCCAGCACAGCAGAAACCGCCACCCGAGAGGAGGAGATCGTGAACCGACGGCAAGACCGGATAGGCGGCACGATCTCCCGTGCCGTTCGCTGACTTCCCTTTTCCTTCCGAAAAGCTCTTCGCGCCCACCCCCGCTACCTTGGGTCGGCCGCGGCGAAGAGCGCGGTCTGCGCGCCCGTCCGGGGAGGGGCGCGTGCGCAGACCGCCCCGTCCCGGTAGCTCAGCAGGACAGAGCGCGGCGCTACGAACGCCGAGGTCCGAGGTTCAAGTCCTCGCCGGGACACCCGACAAGCGCACAATGGAGGCATGACCACCGCCGCGGATCCCGTCGCCGGGTACGCCGGCTTCGCCGCCGCGCTGCGCGAAGCCGGTGTCGCCTGCGACGCCCACCGCGTCCAGGCGTACCTGACGGCCGTCGCCGAGATCGACGTCGCCGAGCCCACGCAGCTGTACTGGGCCGGCCGGCTGACGCTGTGCTCGAGCCCCGACGACCTCCCGTGCTACGAGGAGGCGTTCAGCCAGTGGTTCGCGATCGAGACGACCACCCCGCAGCGCGCGAAGACCGCCGTGCCGAAGCAGGCGAGGATCGCCCCGCTCGTCGACGCCGAAGGCGGGGACGCCGAGGGTGGCGACGGCCCTGACCAGCTCAAAGTCGCCGCCAGCGCGCACGAGGTCCTGCGCCACCGCGACCTCGCCGAGCTCACCGCCGCCGAGCGCGAGCACCTCCGCGAACTGCTGGCCGCGCTGAAACCCGCGCCCCCGCGGCGCCCGGCCGCCCGCCGGACGCCGTCGCGGCGCGGCCGCCTCGACCCGTCGCGCACGCTGCGCGCCATGCTCGCCAGCGGCGGCGAGCCGCGGAAACTCGTGCACGCCAAGCGCGCCGGCCGGCCACGGCGGGTCGTGCTGCTCGTCGACGTCTCCGGTTCGATGAGCCCGTACGCCGACGCGCTGCTGCGGTTCGCCCACGTCCTGACGCGGTCGGCGCCCCAGTCCGTCGAGGTGTTCACCCTCGGCACGCGGCTGACCCGCGTGTCCCGGCAGCTGCGCCAGCGCGACCCGGAACGCGCGATGCTCGCGGCGGGCTCGGCGGTGCCGGACTTCGCCGGCGGCACCCGGCTCGGCGAGACGCTCCAGGCGTTCCTCGACCGCTGGGGCCGGCGCGGGGTGGCGCGCCGCGCGGTCGTCACGGTGTTCTCCGACGGCTGGGAACGCGGCGACACCGGCCTGCTCGGCGAGCAGCTCGGGCGGCTGCGCCGGCTCGCGCACGCCGTATTCTGGGTGAATCCGCACGCCGGCCGTGCGGGCTACGCTCCGGTCCAGTCGGGCATCGTGGCCGCGCTGCCCCACATCGACCGGCTCCTGGCCGGGCACACCCTGGCCACCTTGGAACGACTGCTCGGGGAGATTTCCGATGCGTGACGTACTGGACGACGTGTTCCGCCGCTGGTCGGCGGGTGAGACCGTCGGGCTCGGCACCGTGGTCGCCACCTTCTCCTCGGCGCCGCGCGCGCCGGGCGCCGCGATGGTCGTCGCCCCCGACGGCACGGTCGCCGGCAGCGTGTCCGGCGGCTGCGTCGAAGGCGCGGTCTACGAGCTGGCGCAGGAGGTCGTGGCCGAGCGAAAGCCGGTGCTGCAGCGCTACGGCGTCACCGACGACGACGCCTTCGCGGTCGGCCTGACCTGCGGCGGGATCATCGACATCTACGTCGAGGCGGTCGACCGCGAGTCGATGCCGGAGCTCGGCGACGTGGTCGAATCCGTGCGCGGCGGCGAGCCCGTCGCGGTCGTCACGGTCATCGAGCACGAACGCGAGGGCCTGGTCGGCGAGCACATGATCGTCTGGCCGGACCGCACCGCAGGCTCGCTGGGGTCGTCGCGGATGGACGACGCGGTGGCCGACGACGCGCGCGGCCTGCTGGCCAGCGGCCGCACCGGCACCCTGCACTACGGCCCGGACGGCCAGCGCCGCGGCGAGGGGATGGCGGTGTTCGTCAACTCCTTCGAGCCGCCGCCCCGGCTGCTGGTCTTCGGCGCGATCGACTTCGCCGCCGCGATGGCCCGCATGGGCGCCTACCTCGGCTACCAGGTCACCGTGTGCGACGCGCGACCGGTGTTCGCCACCGCCAGCCGGTTCCCGGACGCGCACGAGGTCGTCGTCGACTGGCCGCACCGCTACCTGCAGGCCGAGGCGGACGCGGGCCGCGTCGACCAGCGGACGGCGATCGCGGTGCTGACCCACGACCCGAAGTTCGACGTGCCGCTGCTGGAGGTGGCGCTGCGCTTGAACGTCGGGTACGTGGGCGCGATGGGGTCCCGCAAGACCCACGACGACCGGTTCGCCCGCCTGCGCGAGGCCGGGATCACCGAGGCGGAGCTGGAAAGGCTGTCGTCGCCGATCGGTCTCGACCTGGGTGCGCGCACCCCGGAGGAGACGGCGGTGTCCATCGCGGCGGAGATCATCGCGCTGCGCTGGGGCGGCGGCGGCCAGCGGCTCGCGGCGCTGTCGGGGCGCATCCACGGCTGACCGTTTCCGGGCCGGGCGCTGCTCCGGGTGGCGCACGAAAGTTCACCCGTCCGGCATTCCGCGGTTGCGGCGTCCCGCCCGGAATACCCGCGTATCCGCGGAACAGGTAGTTGAACGTGTGACATCAGGGCTTGTCCACGCGAAGGTCGCGTAGCACGCTCGGGGTCTGTGAGCCCGATCACGATCGGGCGGGCCGTTCCCGAACCGGCTTTTGGAGGCCTGATGCGCATCACCGTCACCGTCGACGGGACGAAGTACACCGACGAAGTCGAACCCCGCACCCTCCTCGTGCACCACCTACGGGAAAAACTCGGGAAGGTCGGTACCGTCGTCGGTTGCGACACCAGCAACTGCGGCGCCTGCACCGTCCACCTCGACGGGCACAGCGTGAAGTCCTGCTCCGTCCTGGCCGTGCAGGCCGACGGCTGCGAAGTCACCACCATCGAAGGCCTCGCCCGCGACGGCAAGCTGCACCCGGTGCAGCAGGCCTTCCACGACAACCACGCCCTGCAGTGCGGGTTCTGCACGCCGGGGATGATCATGCAGTCGATCGACCTGCTGGCCGACAACCCCGACCCGGACGAACAGGCCGTCCGCGAAGGGCTCGAAGGCAACCTCTGCCGCTGCACCGGCTACCAGAACATCGTCCGCGCGGTCCGCGACGCCGCGCAGAACATGAGCCCCGGCGCCGGCCCCGAAGCCGAACGGATCGCCGAGAACAAGCACGTCGGCGTGGGTGGTGACTGATGACCGCCACGATCGAACCGGAGGTCGGCAAGTCCCGCCGCCGCAAGGAGGACGAGCGGCTGATCACCGGCCGCACCCGCTGGACCGACAACATCACGCTGCCCGGCCTGCTGCACATGGCGGTCCTGCGCAGCCCGATCGCGCACGCCAAGATCGTCTCGATCGACACGTCGGCGGCGAAGAGCGCGCCCGGCGTCATCGCCGTCTACACCGCCAAGGACCTCGACCCGGACGGCTCGGTCGGCATGCCGTGCGCGTGGCCGATCACGCCGGACATGAAGGCGCCGCGGCGCCCGGTGCTCGCGTCCGACACGGTCAACTTCGCCGGTGAGGGCGTCGCGGTCGTCGTCGCGCGGACGTCGGCCGAAGCGCACGACGCGCTCGAGGAAATCGACGTCGAGTACGACGAGCTGCCGGTCATCCTCGACATGGAGGCCGCGATCGCCGAGGGCGCCGCGCTGGTCCACGAGGACCTGGGCACCAACACGAGCGCGGTCTGGAAGTTCGACTCCGCCGAGGCCGGCACCGGCGGCAACGTCGAGGACGCGATCAGCTCGTCGGAGGTCGTCCTCAAGCGCCGCTTCCGCCAGCAGCGGCTCGTCCCGGCGTTCATGGAGCCGCGGGCCTGCGTCGTCGACCCGACCAGCACGCAGATCACCATGTGGTCGGCCACGCAGGTGCCGCACATCCTGCGCGTGATGTCGGCGCTGACGCTCGGCATCCCCGAGCACAAGCTGCGCGTGATCGCCCCCGACGTCGGCGGCGGTTTCGGCGGCAAGATCGGCGTGCTGCCGGAAGAGATGATGTCGCTGCTGGTCGCGCGGAAGCTCGGCAAGCCGGTCAAGTGGAACGAGACGCGGTCGGAGACCATGCTCGCCGCCCACCACGGCCGCGACCAGATCCAGGACATCACCATCTCCGCGACCCGCGACGGCCAGGTCACCGGGCTCAAGGTCGAGCTGCTCGCCAACCTCGGCGCGTACAACGGCCTGGTGGGCCCGGGTGTGCCGATCCTCGGCGCGTTCATGTTCAACGCGATCTACAAGATCCCGGCCTACCACTTCGCGTGCACCAACGTGTACACGACGACGACGCTGACCGACGCCTACCGCGGCGCCGGCCGCCCGGAGGCGACGTTCGCGATCGAACGGATCATGGACGAGCTCGCCGTCGAGCTCGGCATGGACCCGATGGAGCTGCGCGAGAAGAACTGGATCAAGCACGAGGAGTTTCCGTTCACCACGGTGTGCGGGCTGACCTACGACTCGGGCAACTACGAGGCCGCCACCGAGAAGGCCAAGCAGCTCTTCGACTACGACGGCCTGCGCGCCGAGCAGGAGAAGCGCCGCAGCTCGGGCGACAAGGTGCAGCTCGGCATCGGCATCTCGACGTTCACCGAGATGTGCGGGCTCGCGCCGTCGCGGGTGCTCGGCTCGCTCGACTACGGCGCCGGCGGCTGGGAGTACGCGTCGGTCCGGATGCTGCCCACCGGCAAGGTCGAGGTCACCACGGGTGCGTCCGCGCACGGCCAGGGCCACGAGACGGCGTGGAGCCAGATCGTCGCCGACCAGCTGGGCGTCGCGTTCGAGGACGTCGAGATCCTGCACGGCGACACGCAGTCGTCGCACAAGGGCATGGACACCTACGGCTCGCGGTCGCTGGTGGTCGGCGGGATCGCGGTCATCAAGGCCGCCGAGAAGGTCGTCGCCAAAGCCAAGCCGATCGCGGCGCACCTGCTCGAATGCGCCGAGGACGACCTCGAGTTCGCCGGCGGCAAGTTCACGGTGAAAGGCACCGACACGTCGACGACGATGGGCGACGTCGCGCTCGCGGTGTTCGCGGCGCACAACCTGCCCGAAGGCGTCGAGCCCTCGCTCGACTCGGACGCGACCTTCGACCCGGAGAACTTCTCGTTCCCGCACGGCACGCACCTGTGCGCCGCCGAAGTGGACACCGAGACGGGCCGGGTCAAGCTGCGTTCGTACGTCTGCGTCGACGACGTCGGCGTCGCGGTGAACCCGCTGATCGTCGAAGGCCAGGTGCACGGCGGGCTCGCGCAGGGCATCGCGCAGGCGTTGTTCGAGGGCACCGAGCACGACGAGAGCGGCACGTTGACGACGGGTACGTTCGCCGACTACCTGCTGCCGTCCGCGGCCGATCTGCCGTCGTTCACCACCGACCGCACGGAAACGCCGTCGACGACCAACCCGCTCGGCGCCAAGGGCGTCGGCGAGGCGGGCACCATCGCGTCCACCCCGGCGGTGGTCAACGCGGTGGTCGACGCCGTGCGGCACTTCGGCGTCGACGACATCGAGATGCCGCTGACCCCGATGCGGGTCTGGCACGCCATCCAGCACGGCACCAGCGACGCGGGCGGCCCCGGCCGCGGCGAAGCCGGTGGCGGGCTCGGTTCGATCGACGCCACCGGAGGTGCGCAGTGATCCCGGCTCCCTTCGACTACGTCCGCCCGTCCACAGTGGACGAAGCGGTGCAGGCGCTGGCGGCGGCGGGCGAGGACGCCAAGGTGCTGGCGGGCGGGCAGAGCCTGCTCCCGGTGCTGCGGATGCGCCTCGCGGCGCCGACGACCCTGATCGACCTCGGGCGCGTCGCGGAACTGCGCGGCGTCCGCGAGGACGGCGACGAGCTGGTCATCGGCGCGATGACGACGCACTACGACGTCCAGCGGGACGCGTTGGTCGCTTCGCACGCGGCGTTGCTCAAAGAGGCGACGGACACGGTGGCCGACCCCCAGATCCGCCACCGCGGCACGCTCGGCGGCGCGATCGCGCACGCCGACCCGGCCGGGGACCTGCTCGCGCCGGTCCTCGCCCTGGAGGCGTCGCTGGTACTGGCCGGGCCGTCGGGGCGGCGCACGGTGCCGGCCGCGGAGTTCTTCCGCGACCTGTTCACCACGGCGCTGGCGCCGGACGAGCTGCTGGTCGAGGTCCGCGTGCCCAAGCACACCGGGTGGCGGGCGCACTACGAGAAGTTCAACCGGGTCGCCCAGGCGTGGTCGATGGTCGCGGTCGCGGTGACGGTCCGTACCGAGGCGGGCGTCATCGAGGAGGCCCGGGTCGCGCTGACGAACATGGGCTCGACCCCGGTCCGCGCCTCGGGTGTCGAGGCGGCGCTGGTCGGCGTCCAGGCGTCGGCGGACTCTATCCGCGCGGCGGCTTCGCACGCGGCGGAGGGCACGAATCCGCCGGTCGACAGCAACGCGGACGTCGAATACCGCCGTCACCTGGCCCAGGTGCTGACGGGCCGCGCGATCGCGGCGGCGGCCGGATCCTGACGCACGTTCCCGGGGCCGCGGCTGGTCCGCCGGCCCGCGGCCCCGGGACGGCTAGGGTGGGGTGCGGACACCCCAGGTTCGGCAGAAAGGAGGTCGGCCCGTGCGGCTCGACCACGAATTCACCGTCCCGGCACCGATCGGCGAGGTCTGGCAGGCGGTCGTCGACCCGGAGCGCGTCGCCCCCTGCATGCCCGGAGCAACGCTCACCAAGGTCGAGGGCGACCGCTTCAGCGGCACGGTGAAGGTCAAGCTGGGGCCGATTTCGCTGCTGTACAAGGGGAACGGCGAGTTCCTGGAGAAGGACGAAGCCGCCCGCAAGGTGACGATCAAGGCTTCGGGCAAGGACTCCCGCGGAGCAGGCACGGCGGCGGCCACGGTGACGTTGACCCTGACGGAGGCTGACGGCGGAACCCGCGGAGCAGTCTCGACGGACTTGGCGATCACGGGCAAGCCGGCCCAGTTCGGCCGCGGGTTGATCAGCGAGGTGGGCGGGAAGATCCTGGACACGTTCGCGGGGTGCCTGTCGGGCAAGCTGGCCCCGGACGCGACTTCTGCCGCGCCTGCGCCTGCGCCCGCGTCTTCGTCTCCGGCCGTGGCGGAACCGGCGCCCAAGCCGGTGCCGGAACCGGCGTCGGCCGAGCCGATTGCGACCGCGGAGCCGGTGGCCAAGCCCCAGCCGGCGGTCAAGCCGGCCCCGACGACGGCGGAGATCAACACGGAGCCGAAGCCCAAGCCGGCGGACCGCCCGCCGCTGCACAGCGTCCCTGCACCCCCGGAGGCGGACGCGATCGACCTCCTCGACTACGCGGGCCAGTCGGTGCTCAAGCGGGTGGCCCCCGTGCTGATCGGCGTCGCGGCGGTGGCCGGGTTGGTGGCGTTCATCCGCAAGCTGCGCAGGTGAGCTGACCTCAGTCGACAGTCCGAGCTGGTCCTGTTCGGGTGACCGGTTCGGTCCTGTTTGCCCTGTTGCCGAAGGAGCCGATCTACCCTGCGCGGGTCTTCGAGCAGGGGCGATGCCCGCAAATCCCCCGGACTGGCGACGGGGGTCGCCGAAGCGGCTACGCTGGGCTACCTGCCGGCCGAACTTCGCGCAAGGGGTACGTCACGATGGCGGTTCGTCACGTCTGTGACCTCGGCTCTTGAGAGCCCAGGCCGCCGTGCGCCGGGAAACGGTTTCCACCTGGCCGGGCTGGCCCGCGCGATGGGCGATGTGGAGCGGGGCCAAAGGCCGCTGGATCGCGTACGCGCTCGGTTGTGAATTGCTCGCCGTCGTCGCGACCGTGACCGCTTTGGCCGCCGGGTTCGGCGGGGCGGTGCGTCCCGTGTGGTTTGCCGTGCTGGTGGCGCTGGGGGTGGCGCAGGCCGAGATGTCGCGCCGGATCGAAGGGTTGCGGCGGTGGATGAGCGGGCAGACGCACATCAACGTCACGTCCGTCTGGTACCTCGCCGGCGTCGTCCTGCTGCCGCCGGCTTGGGTCGCGCTGCTGGCCGTGGTGCTCTACGCGCACCTGTGGGTGCGAGTGTGGCGACAGGTGCGTACGCGGCCCGCGCACCGCTTCGTCGCGAGCACGGCGTGGGCGATGCTCTCGTGTTTCGCGGCTTCCTCCGTTCTCGCGATCTTGGGTCTGCACGGGACGCCGTTGCAGACGCCGCGTGGGTTGTTCGCGCTGTGCCTGGCGGCCGCGGTGTTCGAGCTGGTGAACGTCGGCCTCGTCGCGGCCGGGATCTACCTGTACACGAGCCAGCGCTCGGCGGCCGACCTGATCGGCACCTGGGAGGACAACGCTTTCGAGCTGGCCACGCTCTGCCTCGGCGGGCTCGCCGCGCTCGCGCTGGTCGAGCAGCCGGTGCTGGTGGTGTTCGTCGTGGCGCCGTTGCTGCTGCTGCACCGGTACCTGTTGCTGAAGCAGCAACTGCAGGTCGCCGCGGTCACCGACGAGAAGACGGGGCTGCTCAACACCGCGGGCTGGCACGAATCCGCGGTCCGCGAGCACGCCCGCGCCCAGCGCCGCGGCGCAGCCGGCGACTTCGCCGTGCTGATGATCGACTTGGACCACTTCAAGCGCATCAACGACACCTACGGCCACCTGACCGGCGACGACGTGCTGGCCGCGGTCGCGGTGGCGATCACCGGTTCGGTCCGCCAGGGCGACACAGTCGGCCGGTTCGGCGGCGAGGAGTTCGTGGTGCTCCTGCCGGGCCTCGGCCGCGCCGACGTACTGGCCATCGCCGAACGGGTCCGGCTGGCGGTGGGCGAGCTGAACGTGGTGATCTCGACGGGCAGCGGAACGGTCCGGGTGAGCGGGCTGTCGGTCTCGATCGGAGTCGCCCGCCACCCCGACGCCGGCCCGACCCTGGACGATGTACTTCGTACGGCGGACGCGGCGCTGTATCGGGCGAAGGAGGCGGGCCGCAACCGGGTGGCTGTGTGAGGGGGCGCGGCCGACGAGGGGGCTGGTCGCTGCGGGAGTGGGGTGCGGGTCGGCTGCCGGGGTAGCTGCGCTGAACGCGGTTGTCGTGGCGGACGGCGGGGGTGGCAGCGCTGCGGCTGCCGATGGGCGGGGTGGCGCGGAGGCCGGCTGACCCGGCGCTCGGCTGGGTCGAGGCGCCTGCGGCAGCCGGCGGGCCGGGGCGGCAGGGTGCGGTTGCTTTGCGGCTTGCCGACAGTCGAGGCTGCCAGCACGGGCGCGGGCTACGGCTGCCGGCGCGGGGGCAGGCTGCGG
>NZ_PPHG01000031.1 GCF_002904295.1 Amycolatopsis sp. CA-128772 | reverse complement strand
GGCGCTTGGCTGGGTAGGGGCCGTCGGCCGCGGTTGTCGTGGCGAGTGGCGGGGGTGACCGCGCTGGTGGCGCTGCGGCTGCCGATGGGCGGGGTGGCGCGGAGGCCGGCTGATTCGGCCTCGGCTGGGTAACTGCGCCTGCCGCACCCGGTGGGGGCGGCAGCGACTGCCGACAGGCGGGCAGGCTGCTGGTGCGGGGGGAGCAGGGCCGGGGTGGCGGCGGCCGAGGCTTGGGTCGCGGTGTGGCTGCGGGCGGGGTGGCGCCGGGCCGACGGAACATCTCCGCAGCTGCCGGCCTCGGTGGCGGGAGGGGCTATGTGTTTGCCGCCGCAGGTCGGGGTTGCGGGTGGCCGGGAGCGCGAGTCCGGCTGGAAGCGAGTGCAGAACCCGCCCGAGCCCCTGTGACCGACGGCGCGAAATACTTCACCCGCCTTGCTGTTGCACCCCTTATGAGCGGTGCGGATCACGAGACGGACGTCGTGGTGGTCGGGGCTGGGCAGGCTGGGCTGTCCGCTGCCTATCACCTTCGGCGGGCCGGGTTCGCCAACCGGCGGGGGTTCGTTGTTCTCGACCACGGTAAGCGGGCCGGGGGTGCTTGGCAGTACCGGTGGCCTTCTCTCGTCCTCGGAAAAGTGCACGGCATCCATGATCTGCCCGGGATGGCCTTCGGGACCCCGGATGTCACGCGTCCCGCCTCCGAAGTGGTCTCCGAGTACTTCGGGCGCTTCGAAAGCCTCTACGACCTTCCCGTGGTGCGGCCCGTCGACGTCCGGTCCGTGACGCGGGCGGGGGAGCGGCTCGTCGTTTCCAGCCCGGCCGAATCGTGGGCTGCGCGGGCCGTCATCAGTGCCACCGGGACCTGGGACCGGCCCTTCTGGCCGCGCTACCCCGGGCAGGAGACCTTCGCCGGGCGGCAGCTGCACACCGCCGACTACGCCGGGCCCGCGGAGTTCCGGGGGCTGCGGGTGGTCGTCGTCGGGGGTGGGGCGTCCGCCGTTCAGCTGCTCATGGAGTTCGGGCCGCTCGCCCGGGCGACGGCCTGGGTGACGCGCCGGCCGCCCGTGTGGCGGGATGAGCCCTTCAGCGAGGACTGGGGACGCAGCGCCGTCGCGAAGGTCGACGAGCGGGTGCGGGCCGGGCTGCCGCCCGAAAGCGTTGTCAGCGTCACCGATCTCGCCGTGACGCCGGAGGTGCGGGCCGCCCGCGCCGCCGGGCTTCTCGACCGGCGGCCGATGTTCGAGCGGATCACGCCGGCCGGGGTCGCCTGGGCGGACGGCTCGCGGTTCGACGCCGACGTGATCCTCTGGGCGACCGGCTTCCGCGCGGCGATCGACCACCTCGCACCGCTGCACGTCCGTGAAGCGGGAGGCGGGATCCGCATGGACGGCACGCGGGTGGTGCTCGAGCCGCGGCTGCACCTGGTGGGGTACGGGCCGTCGGCGAGCACGGTCGGGGCGAACCGGGCGGGACGCGCCGCGGTGGCGGAGATCCGGAAACTGCTGCGTCCGGAAGGCTGAACCGGGTCTTCGGCGGATGGTCAGAGGGCGGGGTGTCTGGGCCATACATCCGAAGCTACCGAACACCTGTGCGAACCACAGTCGCTGAATCGGGTGATCTTGACGCGAGCTCCTTTCCCTTGCGGGCCAACGGGAAGGCATAGGTCGGATCACCGGTCCCGCCCCCCGGCGCAGTATCCCGGTCACCGGAACACGTGCTGAGCAGCGGAAACCGAGAAAAACCCACCCTCTTGACCGATTCAACGGCAAGACAAGCCTTGTCAGCCGGAACGTCCTCTCGTTAAAGTCCCGCTTAGTTAGGAAACTTTCCTAACAGTTTGGTCAACCCGACGCCGCAGCCCACCAGCCACCGCCAGGCCCGTAAGGAGCGCGACGTGCCGTCCACCCGCCTACGTCCTTTAGCCCGACTCACCCCGGTGATCGCCGCCGTGGTGCTGTTGCCGTCCGCGATCGCCGCGGCCGCCTCCACCCAGGCCGCCGATGTCCTGCTCTCGCAGGGGAAGCCCGTTGCCACCTCGACGACCGAAAGCTCGTCCTACACCGGCGCCAAGGCCGTCGACGGCAGCACCACCACCCGCTGGGCCAGCGCCGAGGGCTCCGACCCGCAGTGGCTGCGGATCGACCTCGGCCAGTCCGCGAGCATCCACCGCGTCGTCCTCAACTGGGAAGCCGCCTACGCCAAGAAGTACCGCGTCGAGGTCTCCGACGACGGCACGACGTTCACCACAGCCGCCACCGTCGACACCGGTGACGGCAAGATCGACGACCTCGGCGGCCTCACCGCCCGCGGCCGCTTCGTGCGCTTCGTCGGCCTCACCCGCGCCACGAGCTACGGCTACTCCTTCTGGGAGATGCAGGTCTTCGGCAGCACCGACAGCGACACCCAGGCCCCGACCACCCCGGCCGGCCTCGCCGCGGGCACCGCGACCGCCACGAGCGTCCCGCTGACCTGGGGCGCCGCCACCGACAACGTCGGCGTCACCGGATACGACATCCTCCGCAACGGCACGGCCGTCGCCACCAGCGCGACGACGTCCTACACCGACACCGGGCTCACCCCGGCCACCAGCTACACCTACGCGGTCCGCGCCCGTGACGCCGCGGGGAACGTCTCGGCCGCGAGCCCGCCGATCACGGTGAAGACCGCGGCCGGGAGCGCGGGCTTCGTCCTCGCCGCGGCCGGTGACATCGCCGAACAGTGCACCGCGAGCAGTTCCGGCTGCGTCCACCCCAAGACCGCGAAGCTCGTCGAGAACATGAACCCCGCGGCCGTGATCACCATGGGCGACAACCAGTACGACGACGCCCACCTCTCGGACTTCAAGTCCTACTACGACACCACGTGGGGCAAGTTCAAGAACAAGACCAAGCCGATCCCCGGCAACCACGAGACCTACGACGACACGCCGTACAAGGGCTACGACGACTACTTCGGCGCCATCGCGAAGCCGCAGGGCAAGCGGTACTACAGCTGGGAAATGGGCAACTGGCACTTCATCGCCCTGGACTCCAACGACTTCGTCACCCACGACGATTTCGCCGAGCCGCCCCAGATCACCTGGCTCAAGCAGGACCTCGCCGACAACAAGAAGGGCTGCGTCGCCGCGTACTACCACCACCCGCGGTGGAGCTCCGGCGACCACGGTGACAACAAGGACAGCATCGAGCTCTGGAACCTCCTGGTCGCCAACAAGGCCGACCTCGTGCTCAACGGCCACGACCACGACTACGAGCGGTTCGTCCCGCAGAACGCCGACGGCAAGGCGGACGCGAACGGCCCGGTCGAGATCGTCGGCGGCAGTGGCGGCGCCAACCTCTACGACCTGAGCCCGGCGCACGCGACGACGGCCAAGCTGCTGAAGACCTTCGGCGTCCTGAAGCTGTCGATGACGGACACCACGTTCCAGACGCAGCTCATCGGCGTCGACGGCAAGGTCCTGGACAACAGCCCGACCTACACCTGCCACTAGGAGCGCGGGCATGTACATCGCGGCAAGCCGTACCTCGGACCCGGCCTCGGGAACCGACCGCAAGCCGGCCCTGAAGCGGGTGTCCGCCAACGTGGTGGCGCTCGGGATGGTCAGCCTGGTCACCGACGTCTCGTCGGAGATGGTCACCGCCGTCCTCCCGCTCTACCTGGTGCTCGGCCTCGGCCTGAACCCGCTGCAGTTCGGGCTGCTCGACGGGCTCTACGCCGGCGCGACCGCGGTCGTGCGGGTGCTCGGCGGGCACCTCGCCGACCGGTGGCGGCGGCTCAAGGCCGTCGCGGGGTTCGGGTACGGCTTGTCCGCGGTGTGCAAGCTCGGCCTGGTCGCGGCCGGTTCGTCGGTCGCGGCCATCGGGGTCGTCCTCGCCGCCGACCGCACCGGCAAGGGGCTGCGCACCGGCCCGCGCGACGCGCTCATCTCGCTGTCCAGCGAGCCGGCCACCCTCGGCCGGTCGTTCGGGGTGCACCGGGCGATGGACACCGTCGGCGCGTTCCTCGGCCCGCTGGTGGCCATGGCGGTGCTCGCGCTGAGCCTCGGCAGCTACACCAGCGTGTTCTTCACCAGCTTCTGCATCGCGGCCATCGCCGTGCTGCTGCTGGCCCTGTTCGTCCGCGACCGGCCCGGCAGCGTCGACCGCGCGGCGGTGTCCGCACGGGCCGCGTTCGGCCTCCTGAAGCAGCAGGACTTCCGGCGCGTGACGCTCTGGGCCGCCCTGCTGGGCCTGGTGACGGTCGGCGACTCGTTCGTCTACCTGATCCTGCAACGTCGCTGGGAGATCGCGGCGACGTACTTCCCGCTGCTGCCGCTGGGTACGGCCGGGGTCTACCTGCTGCTGGCCGTGCCGCTGGGCAAGCTCGCCGACCGCGTCGGCCGCTGGCCGGTGTTCCTCGGCGGGCACGTGGCCCTGTGCGTGGCCCTGGTGCTGCTGTGCGGCCCGCAGGCGGGGCTGTGGCTCGCCGTGGTCGCGCTCGGCCTGCACGGCGTGTTCTACGCGGCCACCGACGGCGTCCTGATGGCCGCCGCCGGCCCGCTCATCCCGGCCGGCCTGCGCGCCACCGGGCTGGCCGTGGTGCAGACGGGCCAGGCCGTGGCCCGGATGCTCTCCTCCGTCCTGTTCGGACTGGCGTGGACGCTGTGGGACCTGCGGCCCGCGGTGCTCGTCGCCGCGGTCTGCCTGGCCGCCGTCGCCCTCGCCGCCGCCTTCGCGAAACCGGTGCGCCCGTGAAGAAACTCGTCCTCGCCCTCGGCGGCACGGCCCTCCTGGTCGCCGCCGCCGTCACCTACACGGTCAGTGCGCGGCACGGCACGGCGGCCGCCGAACCCGCCGCCGCGGTGACCCTCGCCCCCGGGCAGCTGCTGTTCCGCGACACGGCCAGCGGCCGCGTCGGCGCCGTCCCGCTCGGCGACACCCAGGCGAAACCGCAGCTCAGCGGCCTCAAGTGCGACCGGTTCGCGGTGGCGAAGCAGACGGCGGTGTGCCTGGCCGTCCGGCCCGGCACGCTCCCGGCGATCACCGACGTCCTCGTCCTCGACGACCACCTCGCCGTCCGCCACACCGAAACCCTGCCGGGGACGCCGAGCCGCGCACGCGTCTCGCCGGACGGCAGGCGCGTCGGCTGGACACTGTTCGTCACCGGCGATTCGTACGCCCAGACCGGCTTCTCGACGCGCGCCGGGCTCTACGAGGTCGACACCGGACGGCTCGTCAAGACGATCGAGGAGCTCCCGGTCTTCAAGAACGACGACCGCTACTTCGCGGCCGACGTCAACTACTGGGGCATCACCTTCACCCCCGACGGCAACCACTTCTACGCCACCTTGGGCAGTAAGGGCAAGACGTACCTCGTCGAAGCGGACTACCAGCGCTTCCGCGGGAAAACCCTGCGCGAGAACGTCGAATGCCCGTCGCTGTCCCCGGACGGCAAGCGGGTCGCCTTCAAGAAGAAGGTCGGCGAAGGCGTCTGGCGGCTCTCGGTCCTGGACCTGGCGAGCCTGGAGGAAACCGAGCTCGCCGAGACCCGCAGCGTCGATGACCAGGCGCTGTGGCAGGACGACCACACGATCCTGTACGGCCTGGAGAACGCCGTCTGGGCGGTCCCGGCGGACGGCTCCGGCGCGCCGCGCCGGCTGGTGGCCGGGGCGGCGTCGCCGGCCGTCACTCAGGACCCGAGGTAACGCACCTGGCCGCCCTTCCCGCGCTCGTAGCCGTCCCGCCCGGTCAGGTGCCCGGGCACGCCGACCTCCCACCAGGCCCCGGCCTCGGTCCAGCTCGACGGCTGCGTCTTCACCACGACGACGGCCGGGCGCTGCTCCGAGACCGCTGCCTCGCGAGCCGAAGCGTATGCGTCACGAAGTGAGTCCACAGTGGACGCCGTGAACACCACGCAGCCCAGGGACTCCGCGTGGCGGGCGAAGTCGACTCGCGGTGGCGAAGCGTGCGAAGTCGTGCAGTCGGCGTAGAAGTTGTTGAACGGCTTCCCGCCCTGGCCCTCCTGCAGGCGGGCGATCACGGCGTACCCGTCGTTGTCGCACACCACGGCGACGAACGGGTGACCGGCGAATGCGGCCGAGAACAGCTCCGAATTCAACATCAGGTACGAGCCGTCACCCAGGAGCGTCGTCACCAGACCCGGGTGGGCGATCGCCGCGCCCCACGCACCGGACAGCTCGTAACCCATGCAGGAGAAGCCGTACTCGACGTCCATCGAGACCGAACCGGACCCGCGCCAGCCGCCGATCAGCTCGCCCGGCAGCCCGCCCGACGCCGTCATGACGTAGTCGCCGGCCGCCGACAGGTCGTTCACCACCCCGACGACCTGCGCGTACGACGGCAGCTCGCCGGACGGGGACCGCAGCGAGTCGATGTGCGCGTCCCAGGCCGCCCGCTCGGTGGCGGCCCTGGACGTCCACGCCGGGTCCACCCGCCAGCTCTCCAGCTGCGCGGCGAGGTCCGTCAGGCCCGCGTCGGCGTCCCCGACGACTGACAGCGCCCCGTGCTTCACCGCGTCGAACCGGGCCGCGTTGAGCGACACCAGCCGGACGTCGGGGGAGAAGACCGTCCAGGACGCCGTCGTGAAGTCCTGCAGCCGCGTCCCCACCGCGAGTACGACGTCCGCCGCCGCGGCGACGACGTTCGCCGACGTCGAGCCGGTGATGCCCAGCGGCCCCGCGTGCAGCGGGTGCCGGTGGGGCACCAGCGTGCGGCCCGCCGTGGTTTCGACGAGCGGAATCCCGTGCCGTTCGGCGAAGTCCAGCGCGCGCTGCCCGGCCCCGGAGTACCGGACGCCCCCGCCGAGCACCAGCAGCGGACGGTGGGACGCTCGCAGGACCCCGGCGGCCTCGGTGACCGAACGCCGGTCCGGGCGCGGGCGCGGCGGGCGGTGCGTCACCGGCTCGAACAGCGCGTCCGGGAAGTCGTACGTCTCGGCCTGGACGTCCTGCGGCAGCGCGAGGGTCACCGGACCCGCGTCCGCCGGGTCCGTGAGCACCCGCGCGACCTGCGGCAACGTCGCGATCAGCTGCTCGGGCCTGCTGATCCGGTCGAAGTAGCGCGAGACCGCGCGGAAGGCGTCGTTCACCGTCGCGGTCGCGTCGCCGAACGGCTCGATCTGCTGCAGCACCGGGTCCGGCGCCCGGTTGGTGAACGTGTCGCCCGGCAGCAGCAGCACCGGCAGCCGGTTCGCGTGGGCGACGCCGGCCGCGGTCACCATGTTGAGCGCGCCCGGTCCGATCGACGACGTCGCGACGCCGACCTGACGCCGGTGCGTGGCCTTCGCCAGGCCGACCGCCGCGAGGGCCATGCCCTGCTCGGTGTGCCCGCGCCAGACCGGGATGTCCCCGCGGTGCTCCTCCAGGGCGGTGCCGAGGCCGAGGACGTTGCCGTGCCCGAAGATCGCGAACACGCCGGGGAACAGCGGCACTTCGCGCCCGTCGAGGGTTTCCGAGCGCTGGGCGAGGATCCAGCGGACCAGCGCCTGAGCCGTCGTCAGCTGCTGTGTCTTGCGGGGGCCCAGCCCCCGCACCCCGGCCGAGGGCTCTGCCCCCGGACCCCTGAAGTTGTTCACTGCACACGCCCTTCGTGGCTCGTGACGGGGCACCGCGGGTCCGGGTCCTGCGTGGCCCACGTGTCGCGGACCCAGCCGTGCGCGGGGTCGTCGCAGAAGGCCATGGACCGCTCTTCGGCCGGCCCGGCCAGGACGTTCAGGTAGTACATCGGGTAGCCGGGCGCGGCCACGCACGGACCGTGGTAGCCACGGGGGATCAGGAAGACGTCGTGGTCGCGGACGGCGACGTCCTCGTCCAGCTCGCCGTCGGCGGTGTACGTCCGGTGCAAGCCGAAGCCTTCGCGGGACGGTGTCACGCCGTCGCGGCCGGCGATGCGGAAGTAGTAGATCTCCTCGTTGACGACTTCGCACTCGCTCGCCTCGTCGTGCTTGTGCGGCGGGTACGACGACCAGTTGCCGCCCGGTGTGATCAGCTCGCACGCGTTCAGCTTGTCCGCGTGCTCCCACACCCCGGGCACGCCGAAGTTGGTCACCTGCCGCGTCGCCTGCCCGGCGCCGCGGACCTCCACGGGCACGCCTTCGGCCGGCCCGTAGCGCGGTTCGAGCCGGCGGGTGCAGCGCGCCATCGGCAGCGCGACCTCGAGCCCGTCCGTGGCCGACAACTCGACTTCGGCGTCGCGGGGCACGTACGCGAAGTCCGTCACGCGGGCGAAGACCGACGAGCGGCCGGCCAGCTCGAACGTCTGCCCGTCGACGCGGACCGTCGCCGAGCCGGCCAGGGGGAGCACGAACGCCTCGAACTCGCCGGTGTGCAGGACCCGGACCTCGCCGGGGGCCAGGGAAAGCACCCGCAGGCCGGTGTAGGTCCAGCCGGCGCTGTCCGGGGTCAGCCGGACCGGGTCGGTGCCGTCGGACAGGGTCCCGAGCGGACGGTGCAGCTTGCTCACTTCGCGGCCTCCAGGACCTTCGCGGCGGCTTCGACGGCGGCGCCGACGTCGCCGCCGGGCGGGTAGAGCAGGGTGCGGCCGACGACCAGGCCGCGCACGACGTCGTGGCGCAGGGTCCGGCCCCAGGAGGCCAGGTCGGCGGCCGGGTCGCCCGACGGCATGCCGCCGAGCACCACCACCGGCAGCGTGGTGGCGCCCAGGACGGCCGCCGAGTCGGTGGACGGCAGCTTCAGCCAGGTGTGCGCGGATGTCACGCCGAGCCCCGAAGCCACCGTAACCGCTCGCGCGAGCGACACGGGATCCTTCTGCAGCACCAGCTTCCCGTCCGAACGGCGGTAGGGGAGCGGCTCCACCATGGCGATCAGGCCGTACGCGGCCAGCTCGGTGACGGCGTCGGCGCAGGCCTGCAGCGTCGGGATCGTGCCCGGGTCGGCGTCGACCAGGCGCAGCAGCATCTTGCCGCCGTCGAGCCCGCAGTCGACCAGGGTGCGGGCGTCGTAGCCGGTGAACCGGTCGTCGATCTCCCAGTCGGCGCCGGCCAGGCCGCCGCGGTTCATCGAGCCGAAGACGACCTTGTCGTGCAGGGCGCCGAGCAGCAGCAGTTCCTCGACGACGTCGGGGGTGCCGAGGAGGCCGTCGACCGCCGGGTTTTCCAGGGCGACGAGCAGCCGTTCGAGCAGCGTCCGCCGGTCGGCCATGGCCAGGGGGTCCTCGCCGACGCCGAGGGCGCCCCGGGCCGGGTGGTCGGCCGCGACCAGGAACAGGGTGCCCTGGTCGGACAGCAGCGTCGAGCGCCGGCGCCGGGTCGCGTACGCCTGCCGGATCGCGCCCGGGTTCGTGGCGCGGACGTGCAGAAGTTCCCGCCAGCGTTCGTCGGTGAGGATCACAGCAGCTCCTCGATCTCGGCGGCGGTCGGCATGGCGTCGGCGCAGGCCAGCCGGGACGCGACGAGCGCACCGGCCGCGTTCGCGTACTCCGCGATCCGCACCGGGTCCCAGCCCGACAGCAGGCCGTGGATCAACGCTCCGCCGAAGCCGTCGCCCGCGCCGAGCCCGCAGACGACCTCGACGCGCTGCGGCGGCACCGTCGATCGCCCGTCCGGGGTCGCCACCAGCACACCCTCGGCGCCCTTCTTGATCACGGCCAGCCGGAGGCCCCGCGAAAGCAGGCGGTCCGCGGCCGCGTCCGGGTCCGCGGTGCCGACCGCAACCTCCACCTCGGCGCGGTTGCCGACCGCGACCGTGACGTGGTCGAGCAGCGCGCCGATCTCCGCGCGGGCGTCGTCCACCGACGGCCAGAACATCGGCCGGTAGTCGAGGTCCAGGACGGTGTGCTCCCGCCGGCCACGGGTTTCGAGGATCTTGCGCTGGGTCGTCCGGGCGGGTTCGGCGGACACGCCGGTGCCGGTGACCCACAGCAGCGGCACCGACCCGACGACGTCCCACGGCACGTCGTCGTCGGTGAGCGTGAGATCGGGGGCGATCGGGGAGCGGTAGAACAGCAGCGGCGGGTCCGCGGGCGGGTTCAGCTCGCAGAACACCACGGGGGTCTGCAGGTCCGGCGAAGTGCCCACGAAGCCGGGCGAGACGCCGAAGCCGTCGAGTGCTTGCCGGACGTAGTCGCCGAAGCCGTCCGGTCCGACCTTGGTGAGCACCGCCGTGCGCCGGCCGAGCCGCGCGGCGGCGACCGCGACGTTGGTCGCGGTCCCGCCGAGCGACTTGGCGAACGTGCTGACCCCGGCCAGCGGCACGCCGCTCTGCTCGGGGTAGAGGTCGACGCCCACCCGGCCGATCGTCAGCGCTTCGAGACTCACGCCTTCTCCACCTGCCGCAGCTCGTGTTCCAGCGCTTCCAGTTCCGCACCGCCCGCCATCTGCCGGGTCAGCTCGCCCAAGTCGATCTCGGACTTTTCGTAGTGCCCGAGCGCGGCACCCCGCTTGAGCAGCAGGAACCGGTCGGCCACGGGGTAGGCGTGGTGCGGGTTGTGCGTGATCAGCACGACGCCGAGCCCGCGGTCCCGCGCCTGGGCGACGTACTTCAGCACGACCCCGGCCTGCTTGACGCCGAGCGCGGCCGTCGGCTCGTCCAGGATCAGCACCTTCGCGCCGAAGTACACCGCGCGCGCGATCGCGACGCACTGGCGTTCACCGCCCGAAAGCGTTCCGACCGGCTGCTCGACGTCGCGGAGGTCGATGCCCATGTCGGACAACGCCTTCTTCGTCGTCTCGCGGCCCTTCTTCCGGTCGAGCATCCGGAACGGGCCGAACCCGGTCGTCGGCTCGGAGCCGAGGAAGAAGTTCCGCCAGACGCTCATCAGCGGCACCACGGCGAGGTCCTGGTAGACGGTCGCGATGCCGCTGTCCAGGGCCTCGCGCGGCGAGGTGAACCGCACCGGCTCGCCCTCGACGAGGAACTCGCCGCGGTCGTGCTGGTGCACCCCGGCCAGGATCTTGATCAGCGTGGACTTCCCGGCGCCGTTGTCGCCGAGCACGCAGGTCACCTCGCCCGCGTTGACCACAGTGGACACATCACGCAGCGCGATCACGCTGCCGTAGGTCTTCCCGATCTCGCGAACTTCGAGCAGGCTCATCGGCGGACCCTTTCCGCGCGGCGCCGGAAGGCGTTGTTGACCAGGACCGCGGCCAGCAGCATGACGCCGAGGAAGAGCATGAACCAGTCGCTGTTCCACTGCGCGAACACGATGCCCTGGCGCGCCATGCCGAAGATCAGCGCGCCGATCGCCGCGCCCACCGCCGAGCCGAACCCGCCGGTGAGCAGGCAACCGCCGATCACCGCCGCGATGATGTACTGGAACTCCAGCCCGATGCCCTGGTTCGCCTGCACGCTGGCGAAGCGCAGGATGTTGATCGAGCCGACCAGCCACGCGCCGAGCGCGGTGCCCATGAACAGCAGGATCTTCGTGCGCACCACCGGCACGCCGACCGAGCGGGCCGAAACCTGCGACCCGCCGACCGCGAAGATCCAGTTGCCGAACCGGGTCCGCACCAGCAGCCACGCGGCGATCGCCGTGACGACGACCCACCAGATGATCGACGACTGGAACTCCGTGCCGCCGATGTCGAAGGTGGAGGCGAACAGGGCGCCGGCCGATTCGTAGCCGCTGGTCGAGCGCATGCCCGACACCTGGACGGTGTTGGTGACCAGCCGCGTCACGCCGAGGTTGAGCCCCTGCAGGGCCAGGAACGAGCCGAGCGTGACGATGAAGCTGGGCAGCCCGGTTTTCATCACCAGCCAGCCGTTGAACGCACCGACGCCGAGCGCGAACACCAGCGACGCGGCCAGCGCGAGCCAGACGTTCCAGCCCGCCTGCGTCGCCAGGATGGCGGTGACCAGTGACGTCGACGCCGTCATCACGCCGGCCGACAGGTCGAACTCGCCGCCGACCATCAGCAGCGCGACCACGACGGCCATGATGCCCAGCGTCGAGGAGTCGTCGAGCCAGGTCGCCACGCCCAGCGGGCTGAGGAACTGGCCGGTGACGACGGAGAAGAAGACGAACACCAGCACCGCTCCGAGGAGCGCGCCGATTTCGGGGCGGACGACCAGGCGGTCCGTCAGTCCCTTTTTGGCGACGCGCTCGTCGGGCTGTGCCTGGATGGCTGCGGTCATCGCGTGCCGCGCTGCGCGTACGGGGCCACGGTGTCGATGTTGGTCTTGTCGACGAAGCCCGGGCCGGTCTGCACCGGGTGGCCGCCGCCGATGGTGTTGCCGTTCTCCTTGTACAGCTTGAGGAACACGATCGGCAGGTAGCCCTGCTCGTACTGCTGCTGGTCCACGGCGAAGAGGATGCTGCCGTCCTTGATGGCCGCGACGACGTCGGCGTTCAGGTCGAAGGTGGCCACCTGGGCCTTGGAGCTCGCTTCCTTCGCGGCGGCGACGGCACGGGCGGCGACCTGCGAGTTCAGCGCCAGTACGGCGTCGATCGACGGGTCGGACTGCAGTGCGCCGCGGATCCGGGCCTGCGCGTCGGTCGGGTTGGCGATGTCGACCTGCAGCGTCGTGACGTTGCCGAAGGACTGCTTAGCGCCGTCGCAGCGCTGGTTCTGGCCGATGTTGCCGGCCTCGTGGATGACGCACAGCAGCTTGATCTTGCCGGCCGCCTTGAGCCGCTGGCCGGCCCCTTGGCCCGCGAGGCCCTCGCTCTGGCCGACGTGCGCGATCGCGCCGAACTGGGCGCTGAAGTCCTCGCCGGAGTTGATGGTGATGACCGGGATGCCGGCCTTGACCGCGTTCTGGATCGACGTCTGCAGCGCCTGCGGGTTCGCCATCGAGACGACCAGGCCGCCGACCTTCTGCGCGACCGCGTTGTCGATCAGCCGGGCCTGGTTGCCCGGGTCGCCGTCGGCGAAGTAGTCGACCCCGACGTTCAGGTCCTTGCCCGCCTGCTCGGCGCCGTTCTTGACGACGTTCCAGAAGGCGTCGCCGGCGCTGCCGTGGGTGACCACGGCGACCTTCAGCGGGCCGCCCGTGCTCGGCGCGGCGGCGGCCGTGGAGCTGGAGCTGCTCTTCGAGTTGTCGGCGGTGGGGCCGCTGCAGGCGGCGAGGACCAGCCCGGCGGCGGCGATCGCCGCCACACCGGCCAGCTTCTTGAGAGGGAACACAGTCACTCCTTCGGGACCAGGATTTCAGAGGGCGCCGGTGATCCCGGCGAGGTGGGCCAGGCTGCGCTCGGTGTCCCGCCGGGGTAGGTCGTCGGGGCTCGAGTCGCCGAGGGCGGTGTCCTGTTCGAGGACGTACCAGCCGTCGTAGCCGGCGGCCTGGACGGAGCGCACCATCGACGCCACGTCCACGTCCCCCTCGCCGAGCGGGGTGTAGATGCCCCGCCCGACCGCTTCGGTGTAGTCGAGCCGGCCCGCGCGGACCTCGGCCGCCAGGTCTTCCCGGACATCCTTGAGATGCACGTGCCCCACCCGTTCGGGATACCGCTTCGCGAGCTCGACCGGATCCGTCCCGCCGATCATCAGGTGCCCGGTGTCGAGGCACAACCCGAGATCGGAATCGGCGAGGAACCGCTCGACCTCGGCCCGCTGCTCCACGTGCGTCCCGACGTGCGGGTGCAGCACCGTGCGCAGGCCGTGCGCGGCGGCGATGTCGCGGATCTTGCCCGCGGTGTCGACGAGGGTCGCCCATTCGGCGCCGGTGAGCCGCGGGCGGTCGTCGTAGCCGTCGAGCCCGGTGGCGGCGGCGAGGACGAGGACCTCACCCCCGCAGGCGGCGAAGAGCGCGGCGGACTCTTCGGCTTGCTCGAGCGCGTCCTGCTGGTTCTCGTGGAGCACGACGGCGAGGAAACCGCCGACGAGCCGCAGGCCGTGGCCGCCCAGCAGCTCCCGCAGCTCGGCCGGGTCGCGGGGCAGGTAGCCGGGCGGGCCCAGCTCGGTGGCCTGCACGCCCAGCGCCGCCATCTCGCCGAGCACGGTCGCCGCGTCCAGTACCCGGCCCCAGCCCGGGACTTCGCAGACGCCCCAGGAGATCGGGGCGGCGGCCACGCGGATCGTCGCTGTCACAAGGGGCCTCCGTTGGTCCGTTGGAGCGCTCTATTGATTAGAGCGCTCTAATCTTGTAGCGTCCGTCACAGCAAGTCAAGGCTGAGTTTCCGGTGATCAGGGGAGGTGCGGCGTGGTGCGTCCGACCATGGAGGACGTCGCCGAACGGGCGGGAGTCTCCCGCGCACTGGTCTCTCTGGTGATGCGGAATTCCCCGAAGGTGTCCGACGCGCGGCGCGCGGCCGTGCTGCGCGCGGCCGAAGAACTCGGCTACCAGCCGCACGTGATGGCGCGCTCGCTGGCCAGCCGGACGTCCACCGTGCTCGGCGTGATGGTCAACGACCTGCGCAACGCCTTCTTCGCCGACATCGTCGAGGAGCTGGACACCGCCGCGCAGGCGGCGGGGTTCGACCTCATCCTCAACACCGGCGGCCGCAGTCCCACGCGGCAGGGGAACGCGCTGCACAACCTGCTTTCCTTCCGCCCGGCCGGGATCGTCCTGCTGTCCCCGGTCGTCCCGGCGGCGTCGATCCAGGCCGCGGCCGGGCAGTGCCCGGTCGTGCTGGTCTCGCGGACGATCCGGTCGTCACTGGTGGACACGGTGAACGACGACGGCGAGGCCGGGTCCGCGCTGGCCGTCGACCACTTGGCCGGGCTCGGGCACCGGCGCATCGTGCACCTCGACGGCGGCGGCGCGGCCGGTGCGGCGCAGCGGCGGCGCGGCTTCGAGTCGGCGATGCGGCGGCACGGTCTCGAGCCGATCGTCGTGCGCAGCGAACACACCGACATCGGGGGCGAGAACGCCGTGCGGGAGCTGCTCGCCGCGTACCCGCGCGCGGAACTGCCGACGGGCTTGGTCTCCGGCAACGACTTCAACGCCGTGGGTGCGATCTCGGCCCTCGAAGAGGCCGGGCTGCGCGTGCCCGGGGACGTTTCGGTCGTCGGCTACGACAACACTTCGCTCGCCGCCCTGCGGCACCTTTCCCTGACCACGGTGGACCAGCCGCGCAAGGACATGGCGAGGCTGGCCTTTGCGGCCTTGCTCGAACGCGTCCGCGGGGAGCGCACGGAGCCGGTCCGGCACCTGCTGCACCCGTCACTGGTGGTCCGCGCGACCACGGCCGAGTTTTCTGCGACAGGAGGAGCTTCACGATGAGGTTGGGATTGGCGGGCACCGGCCGGATCGGCACCGCGCACGCGGAAACGTTGAAGGGCTTCGAAGAGGTCGAGTCGGTCGTCGTGGCCGACGTCGACACCGCGCGAGCCGTCGCCGCGGCCGCGAAGCTCGGCGTCGAATCGGTTTTGCTCGACGAGCTGTTCGCCGCGGACCTGGACGGCCTGGTCGTCACGGCGGCGACGGACGCGCACCCCGGCCTGATCATCGCGGCGGTCGACGCGGGCCTCCCGGTGTTCTGCGAAAAGCCGGTGGCCGCGGACATCCCGGGCACCCTGGCCGTGATCGACCGCATCGGCGCGTCGGACGTCGGGGTCCAGATCGGCTTCCAGCGCCGGTTCGACGCGGGCTACGCGGCGGCGCGCGCGGCGGTCGCGTCGGGTGAGCTGGGCTGGCTGCACACGCTGCGCGCGACGACGTTCGACCCGGCGCCCCCACCGGCGGAGTACGTCGCCCACTCGGGCGGGTTGTTCCGCGACTGCGGCGTCCACGACTTCGACATCATCCGCTGGGTGAGCGGCCGCGAGGTCGACGAGGTCTACGCGATCGGCGCCAACCGCGGCGAGCGGTTCTTCGCGGACGCGGGCGACGTCGACACGGCGGCGGCGACGCTGACCCTGGACGACGGCACCCTGGCCACGGTTTCGCTGACCCGCTACAACGGCGCAGGGTACGACGTGCGGCTCGACGTGCTGGGTTCGGTGTCGGGCGTGGTGGTCGGCCTGGACGACCGGGCGCCGCTGCGGTCGGTGGAGCCGGGGGTCGTCCCGCTGCCCGGGCCGGCGTACCCGGGGTTCATGGAGCGCTTCCGCCCGGCCTACACGACGGAGCTGCGCGCGTTCCTGGACGTCGTCGCGGGCCGGGCGCCGTCACCGTGCGGCGCGGCGGACGCGTTGGAGGCGTTCTACATCGCGGAGGCGTGCGAGGTGTCCCGCCGGGAACGGCGGCCGGTGAAGCTGACGGAGGTCCGCCGCTAGCCGGAACTCACGTGATCAAAGCCGGAACTCACGTGATTGAAGCCGGAACTCGCGTGATCGGGGCCGGAACTCGCGAGTTCCGGCGTTATCCGCTCGCGCCGGATCCTCCCGGCCGGGAAACTGCGGGCGTGACAAGCCTGATCCCGCTGGACGAGGCCGCCTTGGCGCGGCTGCTCGAAGCCGCCGTCGCCGGGGCCGATCCCCTGGAGGTCATGCCCCCGGTCGAGGGACCGCCGGGTTGGACGAGGGTGCGCCGCGAAGCGTTCCTCGCGTTCCACCGCGCCCGCTCGCTGAACCCGGCGACGGCGGTGGAACGCACCTGGGTGATCGACACCGACGGCACCGCGGTCGGCGCGGCCCGCCTGGAGCCCCACGGCGACGCCGTCGAGGCGGGCATCTGGCTGAGCCGGCAGGCTCGCGGCCGCGGCATCGGCAGGCAGGTGACGGCATTGCTGCTTGCGGAGGCCCGGGCGACCGGCGCGGCGAGGTTCGTCGCCTCGACGACGGCGGACAACCACGGCGCCCGCGCCCTGCTGTCCGGAACGGGCGCGGCGCTCACCGCCGAAGGGGACGAGGTGGCCGCGAACCTGCGGCTCGGATGACCGGTCCGGCGCGCCGCGCCGGACCGGTTCAGCCTCAGTCGAGCTGCAGCTCCGGGGAGTACATCTCGATCCAGTGGTACAGGTCGAGCAGCCGGTCCAAGCCGATCCGGTCGGCCGGGGCCATCGTCGCCGAGTCCACTTCGGACACCCGGTGGGTCCAGGACCGGTCGACCAGGCCGAACACCGCGTGGCCCGGCTCGGCCAGGACCTCCTTGGCCTGCTGCTGCAGCGCCGCCGCGTAGCCCGGGTCCTGGGTCGACGGGTACGGGCTCTTCACCCGCTGGGCCACCGACTCCGGCAGCACGTGCTTGGTCGCGTGCCGCAGCAGGCTCTTCTCGCGGCCGTCGAACGTCTTCAGCGACCACGGGGTGTTGTACACGTACTCGACCAGCCGGTGGTCGCAGAACGGGACCCGGACCTCCAGGCCCACCGCCATCGACGCGCGGTCCTTGCGGTCCAGCAGCATCCGCACGAACCGGGTCAGGTGCAGGTGGCAGATCGTCCGCATCCGCGCCTCGGTCTCGGACTCGCCTTCGAGGTGCTCGACTTCCGACACCGCGGAGCGGTACTCGTCCCGCAGGTAGGACTCCAGGTCCATCTTGCGCATCAGCTCGGGCGTGTAGATCGACGTCCGGTCGGTCATCATCGCGCTGCGGAAGGCGATCCAGGGGAACATCTGCGCGTTGACCGCAGCCTCGTCGAAGAACCAGCGGTAGCCGCCGAACACCTCGTCGGCCGACTCACCCGACAGGGCCACCGTCGACTCGCCGCGGATCGCCTTGAACAGCAGGTACAGCGACGTGTCCATGTCGCCGAGGCCGGCCGGGATGTCCCGCGCCCGCAGGACCGCGCGCCGCACCTCCGGGTCGGTCAGCTCGGCCGGGTTCAGCACGACGTCCTTGTGCGCCGAGCCCACCAGCGAAGCGACGTCCCGGACGAACGGCGAGTCCGCCGTGTCCCGCATCTCGTCCGGCCGGAAGTTCTCCTCCTGGCCGAAGAAGTCGACCGAGAACGTCCGCAGCTGCTCACCCTGCTCCGCCAGCCGCGCGGCCGCGAGTCCGGTGACGGCGCTGGAGTCCAGGCCGCCCGACAGCAGCACGCACCGCGGGACGTCGGCGACCAGCTGCCGGTTGACGATGTCGGTCATCAGCTCGCGCACGCGGGCGACCGTCGTGTCCTGGTCGTCGGTGTGCTGCTTGGCGTCCAGCTTCCAGTACGTCCGCGTCCGGACGCCCTCGCGGGACACGGTGACGATCGTGCCCGGCCGGACCTCCTCCATGCCTTTCCACAGCGACCAGCCGGGCTTCTTGGTGAACGCCATCAGCTCGCGCAGCCCGTCCGTGTCGACGACCTTCGCGGCCAGCGGGTTGGCGAGGATAGCTTTCGGCTCGGAGCCGAACAGCACGCCGTCGGCCGTGGGGTAGTAGTAGAACGGCTTGATGCCCATCCGGTCGCGGATCATCACGAGCCGGTCGTCGCGCTCGTCCCAGATCGCGAAGGCGTACATGCCGTTGAGGTGGTCGACGACCGCGTCGCCCCACTGCAGGTAGCCGTGCAGCACCACTTCGGTGTCGCTGTCGGTTTCCCAGGTGTGGCCGAGCTTGGTCAGCTCCTCCTTCAGCTCGGTGAAGTTGTAGGCCTCACCGCTGTAGACCATCGCGATGTCGCCGTTCGGCGTCGACACGGTCATCGGCTGACGGCCGCCGGGCAGGTCGATGATGGCCAGCCGCCGGTGCCCGAGGGCGACGTGCCGGCGCACCCAGGTCCCCGCGTCATCCGGCCCGCGGCAGGCCATCGTGGCCGTCATGGCGTCGACGACGTCCTGGCGTCGGGTGAGGTCGGCGTCGTAGGAAACCCAGCCGGCAATACCGCACATAGCCCCTCCCGGTAATTGCTTAGCAGGTACAAGTATCGGTAACCCAGGTTTAACACGCCCCGAAGATCTTGTCTGCCCGAATTGCACGTTCCGCACCTGTTCGCTCACGCGGTGTGTCGCTTGTCACTGACCAACTACCTGCGGTGAGAGGGCAAACGTTTGCGTGACCGCCGCCACCGGCCGTCAAGGCGGCGTAAATGCGCGTCAGGACGGCATCAAGGCGCCATCAGCCGGCCGCCGGAGAGACCTTCCCGGACCGCACAGTGACGTCGTCCCGGTCACCGAACCCGGTGACCCGTCCTGAGAGGTGCCTGTGGCCGACTTGCTCTACGCCGTTCTCCTGATCGGCGTTTTCGTGGTGCTGGCGCTCGTGCTGCGCGGCTTGGAAAAGCTGTGAGCGCCGTGGCCGACGTGGTGGGCGGGCTGCTCGCGCTCGGCCTGCTCGGTTACCTGTTCGTCGCGCTGATCAGGCCGGAGAAATTCTGATGTCCGACACCGTGGCCGGGCTCATCCAGCTCGGCCTGCTCCTCGCCGCCCTCGCCGCGGTTTACCAACCGCTCGGCGACCACCTGGCGCGCGTCTTCTCCACCGAAAAGCACTGGAAGCTCGAAAAGGGCCTCTACCGGCTCTTTCGCGTCAACCCCGACGCCGAGCAGCGGTGGCCGACCTACGCCGCCGGCGTGCTCGGCTTCTCGTTCGTCTCGGTCGTCCTGCTCTACCTGCTGCAGCGCCTGCAGCCGCTCCTGCCGTGGAACCTGGGCCGCGGCTCGGTGGACCCCGGCGTCGCCTTCAACACGGCGGTCTCGTTCGTCACCAACACGAACTGGCAGTCCTACGTCCCCGAGACGACGATGGGCCACTTCGTGCAGATGGCCGGCCTGACCGTGCAGAACTTCCTGTCGGCGGCGGTCGGCCTGGCCGTGGCGATCGCGGTGACGCGCGGCTTCGTCCGCGCGAAGACCGACCGGCTCGGCAACTTCTGGGTCGACCTCACCCGCGGCACGGTCCGCGTGCTGCTGCCGATGGCCTTCGTGTTCGCCCTCGTCCTGGTCGCACTCGGTGTGGTGCAGAGCCTCAAGGCGGGCATCGATGTCACGAGCCCGGACGGCAGCCACCGCACCATCGCGCTGGCCCCGGCCGCGAGCCAGGAGGCCATCAAGGAACTGGGCACCAACGGCGGCGGCATCTTCAACGCCAACTCCGCGCACCCCTTCGAAAACCCCACCGCCTGGTCGAACCTCGTCCAGCTCTTCCTGATCCTGGTCATCCCGGTCAGCCTGACCCGCGCCTTCGGCACGCTGGTCGGCCACCGCCGCCAGGGGTACGTCCTGCTCAGCGTGATGGGCGTGCTGTGGGCCGCTTCGCTGACGCTCATCTGGTTCTCCGAAGCGCGCGCGAGCAACCCGGCCGCGCTGGCCGCCGGGGCGAGCATGGAAGGCAAGGAGCAGCGGTTCGGCACCGGCCTGACGTCGATCTTCGCCGACACCACCACCGGCACGTCGACCGGCGCGGTGAACGGCGCCCACGACAGCCTGTCCGGCCTCGGCGGCGGCGGCCCGCTGCTGAACATGCTCTACGGCGAGATCTCGCCCGGCGGCGTCGGCACCGGCCTCTACGGCATCCTCGTGCTGGCGATCATCGCGATGTTCCTGGCCGGCCTGATGGTCGGGCGCACGCCGGAGTACCTGGGCAAGAAGCTCGGCAAGCGCGAGGTCACCTGCGCGGCCGTCGCGATGCTGGCCATGCCGACCGTGGTGCTCCTCGGCTCCGGGATCGCCCTGCTGCTGCCGGGCACCGCGGGCGCGCTGGGCAATTCCGGCGCGCACGGGCTGTCCGAGGTCCTCTACGGCTACGCGTCGACCGGCAACAACAACGGCAGCGCGTTCGGCGGGCTGACCGCGACGAGCGACTGGTTCCAGTCGTCGTTCGGGGTCGCGATGGCGTTCGGCCGGTTCGTGCCCATCCTCGCCGTGCTCTGCCTGGCCGGTTCCCTGGCCGCCCAGCGGAAGGTGCCCGAGACCGCGGGCACCCTGCCGACCACCGGGCCGCTGTTCGCCACCCTGCTCACCGGCACGGTGGTGCTCGTCGCGGCCCTCACGTTCATCCCGGCCCTCGCGCTCGGGCCCATCGCGGAGGCACTCGCATGACCGTCGGCGCCGGGGTGTTCAGCCCCCGCCAGCTCTGGACGTCGCTTCCCGAGGCCGTCCGGAAGCTCAACCCGAAGCACCAGCTCGGCAACCCGGTGATGTTCGTGGTGTGGGTGGGTTCCGCCCTCACCACGGTCTTCGCCGTCACCGATCCGGGTGTGTTCAGCATTCTGATCGCCGCCTGGCTGTGGTTCACGGTCCTGTTCGCGAACCTCGCCGAGGCCGTCGCGGAAGGCCGCGGCAAGGCCCAGGCCGAATCCCTGCGGCGGTCGAAGAAGGAAACCGTCGCCCGCCGGCTCACCGCGGCAGGGGAGGAGCAGGTCCCCGGCGTCGAGCTGAAGGTCGGCGACCTGGTCGTCGTCGGGGCCGGGCAGGTGATCCCGGGTGACGGCGACGTCGTCGAAGGCATCGCGACCGTCGACGAATCCGCCATCACCGGCGAGTCGGCCCCGGTCATCCGCGAGTCCGGCGGCGACCGGTCGGCCGTCACCGGCGGCACGACCGTGCTGAGCGACCGGATCGTCGTGCGCATCACCACCAGGCCCGGCGAGTCCTTCGTGGACCGCATGATCGCGTTGGTGGAAGGTGCCTCCCGGCAGAAGACGCCGAACGAGATCGCGCTGACCATCCTGCTCTCGACGTTGACGATCATCTTCCTGCTCGCCGTCGTCGCGCTGCAGCCGATGGCCCGCTACTCCGGCTCCGAGCAGCCGGTGATCGTGCTGACCGCGCTCCTGGTCTGCCTGATCCCGACGACGATCGGCGCGCTCCTGTCCGCGATCGGCATCGCGGGCATGGACCGCCTGGTCCAGCGCAACGTCCTGGCCACCAGCGGCCGCGCGGTGGAAGCCGCGGGCGACGTCTCGACGCTGCTGCTCGACAAGACCGGCACGATCACCTTCGGCAACCGCCGCGCCACCGAGCTGATCCCGGTCGGCACGTCCACACCGGACGAACTCGCGCGGGCGGCCAGGCTGGCCAGCCTGGCCGACGAAACACCCGAGGGCCGCAGCGTCGTCGAGCTGACGTCGGAACACGCGGCCCAGGACGAGCTCGGCGAGTTCGTCCCCTTCACCGCGCAGACCCGGATGAGCGGCCTCGACCTCGGGACGTGCCGGATCCGCAAGGGCGCGGCGAGCGCCGTGCGGGCGTGGGTGCGGAACAACGGCGGCGAGTTCCCCGACGAGACCGAGCGGGTCGTCGACGACATCAGCGCCCAGGGCGGGACGCCACTGGTCGTCGCCGAGGACACCGTCGTGCGCGGGGTGATCCGGCTGTCCGACGTCGTCAAGCCGGGCATGAAGGAGCGCTTCGAAGAGCTGCGCTCAATGGGCATCAAGACGGTGATGATCACCGGCGACAACCCGCTCACCGCGAAGGCCATCGCCGCGGACGCCGGCGTCGACGACTACCTCGCCGAGGCCAAGCCCGAGGACAAGATGGCCCTCATCCGGCAGGAGCAGGAAGGCGGCCGGCTGGTCGCGATGACCGGCGACGGCACCAACGACGCTCCCGCGCTCGCGCAGGCCGACGTCGGCGTCGCGATGAACACCGGCACCTCGGCCGCCAAGGAAGCCGGGAACATGGTCGACCTCGACAGCGACCCGACGAAGCTGATCGAGATCGTCGAGATCGGCAAGCAGCTGCTGATCACCCGCGGCGCGCTGACCACCTTCAGCGTCGCGAACGACCTGGCCAAGTACTTCGCGATCCTGCCCGCGATGTTCACCGGCATCTACGCCCAGCTGGGCGGGCTGAACGTCATGCACCTGGCCACGCCGAAGTCGGCGATCCTCTCCGCGGTCATCTTCAACGCGCTGATCATCGTCGTGCTCATCCCGCTGGCCCTGCGCGGCGTGCGGTACAAGCCGTCGTCGGCCTCGGCCCTGCTGCGCCGCAACCTGCTCGTCTACGGCCTCGGCGGGATCGTCAGCCCCTTCCTCGGGATCTGGCTGATCGACCTGCTCGTCCGCCTCATTCCCGGAATCGGGTGAAAACCGTGAACACGCTCGTCAAACAGACCTGGGCCGGGCTGCGCGTCCTGCTCGTCATGACCATCCTGCTCGGGATCCTTTACCCCCTGGCCGTGTGGGCGATCGCCCGTATCCCGGGGCTGGACTCGAACGCCGAAGGCTCGATCGTCACGCAGAACGGCCAGGCCGTGGGGTCGTCGCTCATCGGCGTCGACCCGGTGCCCGCCGACCCGGCGCACGACAGCTGGTTCCACACCCGGCCGTCGGCGGCCACCCCCGAGGTGCCGTCCGGCGCGTCCAACAAGGGCCCGTACAACGAGGACCTCGTGAAGAGCATCGGGGAGCGCAAGGACGCCATCGCGCAGCGTGAAGGCGTATCCCCCGATCAGGTACCGCCGGACGCCGTGACGGCGTCGGGCTCGGGCCTCGACCCGGACATCAGCGTCGCCTACGCCGACCTGCAGGCCGCGCGGGTCGCGCGGAACACCGGCCTGCCCCTCGACCGGGTGAAGCAGGTGATCGCGCAGAACACGAGCGGAGCCGGGATCGGCGTCCCCGGCGTGGCTGTGCTCCCGCTCAACTTGGCCGTGCGCGCCGCGGCCGGAGGGGCACACTGACAGCGTGACCACCGAGAACGTGCCCAAGCCGCGCCGGGGAGAGCTGAGGATCTACCTCGGCGCGGCTCCGGGCGTCGGCAAGACCTTCGCCATGCTCGGCGAAGCACGGCGGCGCCTGGACCGCGGCACCGACGTCGTCATCGGGCTGGTCGAGACGCACGGCCGCGCGAAGACCGCGGAACTCCTCGACGGCCTCGAGACCGTCCCGCGGCGGCACGCCGAGCACCGCGGCCGCGAGTTCGGCGAAATGGACGTCGACGCGATCCTCACCCGCGGGCCCGAGGTCGCCGTCATCGACGAACTGGCGCACACCAACGTGCCCGGCTCGCGCAACGCCAAGCGCTGGCAGGACGTCGAAGAGCTGCTGGCCGCGGGCATCGACGTGCTGTCCACGGTCAACGTGCAGCACCTGCAGAGCCTCAACGACGTCGTCGAGCGGATCACCGGTGTCACCCAGCAGGAGACCGTGCCGGACGAGGTCGTCCGCCGCGCCGAACAGCTGGAGCTGGTCGACATCACGCCGGAGGCGCTGCGGCGGCGCCTGGCCCACGGGAACGTCTACCCGGCCGAGCGGATCGACGCCGCGCTCGGCAACTACTTCCGCCCCGGCAACCTCACCGCGCTGCGGGAACTGGCGCTGCTCTGGGTGGCCGACCAGGTCGACGTCGCCCTCCAGCGCTACCGCGCCGAGCAGCGCATCACCGACACGTGGGAGGCGCGCGAACGCGTCGTCGCCTCGATCACCGGCGGCCCGGAGAGCGAGACGCTCATCCGCCGTGCGAGCCGGATCGCCACCCGCGCCGGCGCCGAACTGCAGGTGGTGCACATCCTGCGCGGCGACGGCCTGGCCGGCATCAGCCCGGCCGCGATGGCCCGCTACCGCAAGCTCGCCGAGGAGGTCGGGGCCACGTTCCACACGGTCGTCGGCGACGACGTCCCGGGCGCCCTCCTGGACTTCGCCCGCGGGGTCAACGCGACCCAGCTGATCCTCGGCACGTCGCGGCGCTCGCGGGTGGCGCGGCTGTTCGACGAGGGCATCGGCGCGTCGGTGGTCCGCCGGTCGGGGCCGATCGACGTGCACATGGTCACCCACTCCGAGGCCGGCGGCCGCCTGCGGACCGGGCTGACCGCGAGCCCGCTGGGGGTCTCGCGGCTGGTCACGGGCTGGGTGCTGGCCATCGCGGCGCCGGTGCTGGTCACCCTCGTCGGCGTCGTCCTGCCCAGCGGGCTCGACTTCGCCACCGACGTGATCGCCTACGTGCTGGTCACGGTCGTCGTCGCCCTGGTCGGCGGCCTCGGCCCGGCGCTGCTGGCGGCCGTCCTCGGCGCCGGGCTGCTGAACTTCTTCTTCACGCCGCCGCTGTACACGCTCAACGTGCACACCCCGCAGAACCTGGTGACGCTGATCGCGATGGTCGTGGTCGCGGTGCTGGTCGCCCTGGTCGTCGACCAGGCCGCGCGGCGGGCGGCGCAGGCGGCGCGGGCCCGGACCGAGGCGGCGCTGCTGGCCTCCTACGCCCGGACCGTGCTCACCCACGCGAACCCGATCGAGCGGCTGCTGGCCAAGGTGCGCGAGAACTTCGCGCTGACGTCGGTGACGCTGCTGGAGAAGCAGGACGGCGTGTGGCAGTGCGTGGCGACCGCGGGGGAGCACCCGTGCGCCGACCCGGACGAGGCCGACGCCGACATCGCCGTCACCGCCGACGTCCACCTGACCCTGCGCGGCCGGGCGCTGCCGGCGGCCGACCGGCGGGTGCTGGAAGCCGTGGCGGGACAGGCGTTCCTGGCCCTGCGGCAGCAGCGGGCCGCGGCCGCGGCGGCGCGCGCCGAGCGCAAGGCCGAGGCGACCGAGCTGCGCACGACGCTGCTCTCGGCCGTCGGCCACGACCTGCGGACGCCGCTGACGTCGATCAAGGCGTCGATCGGCAGCCTGCGGGCCGCGGATCTGCAGTTGTCCGAAGAGGACACCGCCGAGCTGATGGAGGCCATCGAACTGTCCGCCGACCGGCTCGCCGGGCTGATCGACAACCTCCTCGACTCGTCGCGGCTGGCCACCGGCGCGGTGCGGCCGCACCTGCGTCCGGTGGGCTACGACGAGGTCGTCGCGCACGCGCTGTCCACTGTGGACGGCTCGGACCACGTCGTGGTCGCGATCGACGACGAGCTCCCGTCGGTGCCGGCCGACCCCGGCCTGCTGGAACGGGTGGTGGCGAACGTGCTGGACAACGCCCTCCGGCACGGCGGCGCTCCGGTGTCGGCCCGGGCCAGCGCGCACTCCGGCCAGGTCGAGCTGCGGATCGTCGACCACGGTAAGGGCCTGCGCAAGGGGGCCGCGGACTCGGCGTTCGCGCCGTTCCAGCGGCTCGGCGGCGACCGGGACACGACCCCGGGCGTCGGGCTCGGGCTGTCGGTGGCGAAGGGGTTCACCGAGGCGATGGGCGGCACGATCCGCGCCGAGGACACCCCGGGTGGCGGGCTCACGATCGTGCTGTCCCTGCCCGCGTTCAGTGTCGAGTACGAAGAGGAGGGGGTGCGATGAGCGACCCGGGCGCCACCGTGCTGGTGGTGGACGACGAGCCGCAGATCGTGCGGGCCCTGCGGATCAACCTGACCGCCCGCGGCTACAGGGTGATCACCGCGCACGACGGCACGGCCGCGTTGAAGGCGGTGGCCGAGACCAAGCCCGACGTCGTCGTGCTCGACCTCGGCCTGCCCGACCTGGACGGCACGGAGGTGATCGCGGGCCTGCGCGGCTGGACGACGGTCCCGATCATCGTGCTGTCGGCCCGCGTCGATTCGGCGGACAAGGTCGAGGCCCTGGACGCGGGCGCCGACGACTACGTGACGAAGCCGTTCGGCATGGACGAACTGCTGGCCCGCCTGCGCGCGGCGGTCCGCCGCTCGGCGGTGGCGGGCGCGGACGGCGCGGACGCGGTGGTGGACACGGCGTCGTTCAGCGTGGACCTGGCGGCGAAGAAGGTCCGCCGCCACGACGGCGTGGAAGTCCACCTGACGAAGACGGAGTGGGGCGTGCTGGAGCTGCTGGTCCGCAACCGCGGCCGGCTGGTGGCGCAGAAGCAGCTCCTGCACGAGGTGTGGGGCCCCTCGTACGAGACGGAGTCCCACTACCTGCGGGTGTACCTGGCCCAGCTGCGGCGGAAACTGGAACTGGAGCCGTCCCGGCCCCGGCACCTGCTGACGGAACCGGGGATGGGGTACCGCTTCGAGGTCTGACCCGGTGGGTATCCGGCCGGGTGCTGGGTGCTGTTCGTCCGCCGGCGCCGTCGAGCGGGACGTCCACCAGGATCGCCCCGGCGAACGTGAAGAACGGGAAGCGCCACAGCGGGCCGTCGTGGCGCGCCGGTTCGTGAACGGTGAGATCGTGTGCTCCGCGCGCATCACCGCGTCGATCGTGACGTCGTGGCTGCCGGTGCCGCGCAGGCCCATGACGTCCCAGTTCCCGACCACCCGCGCCTGCGCGGCCGGGACGACGGCCAGCCGCCGGTCCGGCCCGCGGCCGGGCACCATCCGCGGCGCGTCGCCGTCGAACACCAGGGCGTCGTCGAAGACCAGGGCGTCGTCGAAGAACAGGGCGGAGTGCGGGCTGCCGCTGCAGAAGCCCCAGCGGCCGGTGAGGGAGAACTTCCCGGTGCCGTCCGGGACGAGCCGGCCGGCCGGGGCGAAGACGCCGCCGCCGATCGGGTCCGGGGTGCCGGCGACCAGCTCCGCGGCGACCGCCGGCTCGAGCCACGCCAGGAACGCCGAGCCGTTGCCGATGGCGATCGTCCACCCCGCGGAGCCGTCCGCGCGGGCGAGTTCCTCGAGCACCTCGACGATCGTGGCGGGCGGCAGCTCCAGCCCGCCGGGCACGCGCGAGGTCGCCAGCCGGAAGAGCCCGGCCGCGCGCGCCCGCTCGACCAGGTCGCGGGGCAGGGTCTGGAGCTGCTCGGCTTCGGTGGCCCGCGCGTTCAGCTCCGGCGCGAGGTCCCGCGCGGCGGTGACGGCGTCGGATCCTGGCGTCGGCTTCGGCGCTGTTCCGGGAGAAGGGGTACGCGGGCGCCGCGATGCCCGAGGTGGCGAAGGCGGCGGGTGTCTCGGTGCAGACCGCCCACAAGGCGTTCGCGAACAAGGCGACGCTGCTCAAGGCCGTCTTCGACGTGACGGTCGCCGGCGACGACGAGGACGTCCCCATCGCCGGCCGCGACTTCATCGCCGCGAATCCAGGCCGAGCCGGACGCCGCCCGCAAGATCACGATGTACCTCGGCCACTTCGCGGCGGTCATGCCGGCGGTGGCCCCGGTGCAGCTGCCGGCCCGCGACGCGGCGGCCGCCGGCCCCGCGGCCGCCGAGGTGTGGGCGCAGCTGCGGCGGGAATCGCTGATGGCCATGACGTACTTCCCGGCCGACCTCGTGGCCACCGGCCAGGTCAAACCCGGCCTGACCGCCGACGACGTCCGCGACATCCGGTGGACCTGCCACGGCCCGGAGCAGTGCGAGCTGCTCTGCCTGGAGCGCGGCTGGCCCCCGGAGCGCTACGGGCGGTTCCTGCGCGACGCGATGGTCGCGGCCGTCCTGGCCTGAACGCACCGAAGGCCACCGCCGCAGCGGTGGCCTTCGGAAGCTGTCCTGCTCACGCCGTGGTGCTGGTCCCGGTCGTGCTCGACGACGGCGCGCCGGCCGAGCTCGAACCGCCGCCGCTCGGCTCCGTCGGGGTGGTCGACGGCGGCGTGGTCGGGGTGGTCGGCGTCGTCACCGGGGGCGGTGTGGTCGTCGTCTTCGGCGGGGGAGAGACCGACGTGTGCACCGGCGGGGGCGGGTTGCCGCCCGTGTCGCTGCGCGGCGGGGGCGGGGCGGGCTGGGTGACGACCGTGGTGGTCGTCTTGCCGTCCGGGCTCACCGACACCACCGTCGTCGGCGCGCTCGACGACGTGGGGCTCGACGTGGTCGGCGCCCCGCTGGAGGTCGAGGGGTCGGTCGACGACGGGCTCGCCGGCAGGGTCTGCACCCCGGCCGGGACCGTGCCCTGGCCGCCGGGGCCGCCCGTGCCGCCCGCGGTGGTCGCCGGTGCGGGGCCGGCGAGCTCGGCCACCGCGGCGAACGCGGTCGCGACGACCAGCCCGGCCACCCCGAGCACGACGTACCCGGTGCGGTTCGGTTTGCTGCTCTTGGGCGGCGCGGTGTCGATCCTGGTGATCCGAGAGCTCGAATCCGACCCGGCGGGGCGGGGCATACGGGGCTCCTAGGGGAATTCGGGGAGGCGCGGGCGAGGTCGTGGATCGGGGCAAAGCCACGGCGGGGAGCGACCTCGGCGGCGAGGTTATCACCGGCGCGCGGGTATTCCCCCAGGTAGTGGCCTTGATCCGTTACTGTGCGCGGTCAGTGGACCCAGATGGGAGGAATCGGGTGAGTGAGGAAGAAACCTGCACCCGGCTGACGGCGTGGGTCCGGGGCCGGGTGCAGGGTGTCGGTTTCCGCTGGTGGACGCGCAGTCGTGCGCTGGAGCTCGGCTTGGTCGGGAGCGCGAGCAACCTCGCCGACGGCCGTGTCGAGGTCATAGCGGAGGGTAGCCGCGACCACTGTCAGCGGCTGTTGTCCGCGCTGCGGTCGGGAGAATCACCCGGAAGTGTGGAGCACGTCGCCGAGCGCTGGTCAGCCCCGAAAGGGGGACTCTCGGGGTTCGTCGAGCGGTAGGGAACGCCTTGGTCCGTCCGGGGCCGGTGTGGCTTGTGGTGTTGCCGGGTCGTCGCCGGGTGTGCTAGGCGCGCCGAGGAGGGGGCGCGTCCGGCAGTCCCCGGAGACCCCCAGGTAGCCTGGCACGATTGAAACGCCAGTACCGGCAGCCAGAGGGGTCAGCACCCAGTGCACCTGAAAAGCCTGACGCTCAAGGGCTTCAAATCCTTCGCCTCGGCCACCACGCTGCGCTTCGAACCCGGCATCACCTGCGTGGTCGGGCCGAACGGCTCCGGCAAGTCGAACGTGCTGGACGCGCTGCGCTGGGTGATGGGCACCCAGGGCGCCAAGGACCTGCGCGGCGGCAAGATGGAGGACGTCATCTTCGCCGGCACCGCGGGGCGCGCCCCGCTCGGCCGCGCCGAGGTCACCCTCACCATCGACAACGCCGACGGCGCGCTGCCCATCGAGTACTCCGAGGTCTCGATCACCCGCCGGATGTTCCGCGACGGCGCGAGCGAGTACGAGATCAACGGCGACCGCTGCCGCCTGATGGACGTCCAGGAACTGCTGTCCGACTCCGGTATCGGCCGCGAGATGCACGTCATCGTCGGGCAGGGCCAGCTGTCGGCCATCCTCGAGTCCAAGCCCGAGGAGCGCCGCGCCTTCATCGAAGAGGCCGCCGGCGTCCTCAAGCACCGCAAGCGCAAGGAACAAACCCTGCGCAAGCTGGCCAACATGCAGGGCAACCTCGACCGCCTCGGCGACCTCACCACCGAGCTGCGCCGCCAGCTCAAGCCCCTGGGCAAGCAGGCCGAGATCGCCCGCAAGGCCCAGTCGGTCCAGTCCGAGCTGCGCGACTCCCGCCTGCGCCTGCTCGCCGACGACCTGGTCACCCAGCGCGACACGATCGCCCGCGACGAAGCCGACGAGAAGACGGCCCGCCGGCGCCGCGCCGAGGTCGAGCAGCACCTCGAGCTCGTTTCGGCCGAGGAAGCCGAGCTGGAAGCCTCCCTCGCCGAGGACGCGCCGCTGCTGCAGACCGCGCAGGAGACCTGGTACAAGCTGTCGGCCCTGGCCGAGCGGCTGCGCGGCACCGTCCGCCTCGCCGTCGAACGCCAGCGGCACCTCTCCGCCGACGTCTCGACGTCGACCGGCGGCCGCGACCCCGAAGAACTCCTCGAAGAGGCCGAGCGCGTCGCCGAGCAGGAAGAAGAGCTCAACGAGGCCGTCATGGAGGCCCGGGAGCTGCTCGCCCAGACCATCCTGCGGCGCGAGGACCTCGAACAGCGCGTCCAGGCGGCCGAGCGCGCGCACTGGGCCGCCGTCCGCGCCATCGCCGACCGCCGCGAGGGCATGGCCAAGCTGACCGGCCAGGTCGAGGCGCTGCGCAGCAAGAACGGCGCCACCTCCGACGAGATCGACCGGCTCAGCGTCTCCCTCGAGGAAGCCGCCGAGCGCGCCGAGATCGCCGTCGAAGAGCTCGAGATGGCCAAGGCCGAGGGCGGCGCGGAGGAATCCGACGACGCCGGCCTGATGGACCGCCACGACCGCGCGGTCGAGGCCAACAACGCGGCCAAGGCCCGCGTCGAAGAGCTGGTCAAGGCCGAACGCGCCGCCGAACGCGAGATCGCGTCGGAGAAGGCGCGCGTCGAGGCGCTGTCCATGGGACTCAAGCGCAAGGACGGCGCGGGCGCGCTGCTCGGTGCGTCCCACGAGCTGCCGGGCCTGCTCGGCTCGGTCGCCGCGCTGCTCACCGTCGAGCCGGGGCACGAAGTCGCGCTGGCCGCGGCCCTCGGCCCGGTGGCCGACGCCATCGCCGTCGCGGGCGGCGAAGACGCCCTCCGTGCCCTGAAGTACCTGAAGGACACCGACTCCGGTCGCGCGGGCATCCTGCTCGGCGGTCCGGAGTCCACTGTGGACACGTATTCGTGGCCGTCGCTGCCGGAAGGGGCCCGCTGGGCCCGTGAGGTCGTCCAGGCGCCGGCGCAGCTGCGGCCCGCGGTCGAGCAGGCCCTCGACAAGCTGGCCCTGGTCCGCGACCTCGACGCGGCGCGGCAGCTGGTCGCGGTGCACCCGGAGGTCCGCGCGGTCACCGCCGAGGGCGACGTCTTCGGGGCACGCTGGGCCATCGGTGGCTCCGGCAAGCGCGAGAGCGTGATCGAGGTCCAGGCCGCCGTCGACGAGGCGGGGGAACGCCTCCGCCTGGCCGAACGCTCGCTGGAGCGGTACGCGGCCGAGCTGGAAGGCGCCCGCGCCGAGCAGCAGGCGCGCCGCGAAGAAGTTTCCCGGGCCAAGGACGCCCTGGGCGAGGCCAAGGTCCGCAAGGCCAGGTCGTCGGAGCGGCTCAACCGGATGGAGCAGGCGGCCCGCCAGGCCCAGGCCGAGGTGGAGCGGTTCTCCGGGCAGCGCGCGAAGGTCGAGCAGAGCCGCGTCCAGGCGCTGGCCCAGCTCGCCGAGCTGGAAGAGCGGCTCGCCGCCGTCGCCGAGCAGCCCGTCGAGGACGACCCGGACACCGCCGAGCGCGATGCCGCCGTCGAGGAACTGGCCGTCGTCCGGCAGGAAGAGATGGAAGCGCGGCTCGCGCAGCGCACCTCCGAGGAGCGGGCCCGCAGCATCGCGGGCAAGGCCGAAGGGCTCCGCCGCGCCGCGCACGCCGAGCAGCAGGCCCGCGAACGCGCCGAGCGCGCCGCCGCGGCCCGCAAGCGCGGCGCCGGGATCGCCAACGCCGTCGTCAACGCGGGCGAGCTCGCCCTGGAACGCATCGAGCACTCCGTGCAGCGCGCCGCCGTCGAACGCGACCAGGTCCAGGCCCGCCGCCAGAGCCGCGAGCAGGCCCTGACGAGCGTCCGCGCGAAGGTCCGCGAGCTGACCGGCGAGCTGGAGAAGCTGACCGACGCCGTGCACCGCGACGAGGTGCTGCGCGCCGAGCAGCGGCTGCGGCTGGAGACCCTGGAAGCCAAGATCGCCGAAGACTTCGGCATCGGCCTCACGGATCTGGTGCAGGAGTACGGCCCGGACGTCCCGGTCCCGCCGAGCGCGGGCGAGATGGCCGAGTACGAAGCGGCCAAGGACCGCGGCGAGGACGTCACCCCGCCGCCGCCGATGCCCTACGACCGCGACACCCAGGCCCGCCGGGCCAAGCGCGCCGAGAAGGACCTGTCGTTGCTGGGCAAGGTGAACCCCCTGGCGCTGGAGGAGTTCGCGGCGCTGGAGGAGCGGTACAAGTTCCTCTCCACCCAGCTGGAAGACCTCAAGGACACCCGCAAGGACCTCGAAGCGGTCATCAAGCAGGTCGACGAGAAGATCCTCGAGGTCTTCGCCGGCGCGTACGCGGACGTGGCCCGCGAGTTCGAGACGGTGTTCGGCGTGCTCTTCCCGGGCGGCGAGGGCCGGATGGTCCTCACCGAGCCGGACGACCTGCTGGCCACCGGCGTCGACGTCGAGGCGCGCCCGCCGGGCAAGAAGGTCAAGCGGCTTTCGCTGCTCTCGGGTGGCGAGAAGTCGCTGGTCGCGGTGGGCATGCTGGTCGCGATCTTCCGCGCCCGGCCCTCACCCTTCTACGTGATGGACGAGGTCGAGGCGGCGCTCGACGACACGAACATGCGCCGCCTGATCGGGCTCCTGGAGCAGCTGCGCGACTCGTCGCAGCTGATCATCATCACCCACCAGAAGCCGACCATGGAGATCGCCGACGCGCTCTACGGCGTAAGCATGCAGGGCGACGGCATCACGAAGGTGATCTCGCAGCGCCTGCGCACGGCCGACGACGAACCGGTCGCGGTCGGCTGAGGCGCGTCACATCTCGTCTTCGCGCGGCACGCGGCGGTCTTCGCCGCGCACGCGCGGTTCGTAGTGCCGCAGGTCGTTGCCGACGCTGCCGGCGTCGCCCAGCTGCGGCCGGCGCCCGCGCGGCCGGAGTATCCCGTGCTTGACCCCGCGCTTGCGGTCGGACCGGTCCACGACCAGCGCGATGACGAGCGCGACCGCCAGCACCACGCCGAGACCGATGAAGAACCCCATGGTGCATCCCCTCCCGATGCCCAGGTTACGGGGCCGGGAGGGGCACCACATCCGCTTATCCGGCGACCCAGAAGGCGTAGTCCGCCGAGTAGCGCACCGCGGTCTGCGCGCCGTCCGTGCAGGTTCCGGCCGGGGCCACGCCGCCGCGGGTGTTGAGCCGCTGGATGTACGTCACCTTGCCGAAGATGCCGTTGCCGGTGTTCGGGTTCGCCTTGAGCAGCAGCTGCGGGATCGCGCCGTCGCGCGGGGAATTCGCGACCGCCGCCGCGCCGACCGTGCTGCCGTCCACAATGGACGTCCAGACCGGACCCTTGCTGTGCAGGGCCACCGGCTGCCCGTGCCGCGAGAGCACCGCCGCCGGCTGGACCAGCGCCCACGCGCCGTTCGTGCACCCGTAGATCTGCACGCCTTCGGCCGGATAGCTCGCCAGCGCGACGTTGCCGGCCGGCACCTTGACCGCGTCCGGCACCTTCGCCCCCGCCGGGGTGGCCGAGGCCGTCGCCGCGCCACCGACCAGCAGGGCGCCGATCGCGAGCGCCACCGTCATCCGCTTCATGAGCTCCACCTTCGAAATCCTCCCGCCGCTTTTCGGCGGGCTCCCGCAAGACGACACGGGCGCCCGCCGGAAGCGGTTCAGAAGAATCAGGCGGCGATCTCCTCCGACACCGCTTCGGCCTCGGCCGCCTTGGGGTCGGGCGTCCGGTGCCGCAGGGCCAGCAACCCGCCCACGACCAGCGTGATCACCACCCCCAGCAGCGTGTACCACGGGTAGGCGAGCGCCACCTTGTCCCCGGCCGCCTTGCTGAAGTCGATGCCGATCAGGCCGCCGGTCTTCGCGCTGAACTTGACCCCGAGGATGACGAACGCCATCACCACGACGGTGGCCACGAACGCGATGATCGCGTCCACCTGCCGCGCCTTCTTGATCAGCAGGCCGAGCAGGAACGAGCCGAGCAGGGCGCCGTAGGTGTAGCCGGTGATCGCCAGGCCGAGTTCGATGACCGAGTTCTTCGTGGTCGAGAACAGCGACGCGAACACGGCGAACACCACGGCCCAGATCAGCGTCCACATGCGGCCGTGCTTCAGCAGCTTCGAGTCCTCCGGCGAGCGCTTGGTGAACCGCTGGTAGAGGTCGGCCACGGTGGACGTCGAAAGCGCGTTGAGCGCCGAGGCCAGCGCACCCATGGTCGACGCCAGCACGCCCGCGATGAGCAGGCCGGAGACGCCGGCCGGCAGGTCGTCGATGATGAACCGCGAGAACACGTCGTCCGGGCTCTGCAGCCCGAGCTGCGCGACCGACTTGCGGCCGTCGAACACCCACAGCATCGCCCCGACCAGCAGGAACAGCGCGAACTGCACGGTGACGATGACGCCGCTGCCGATCAGGGCCTTCTGGCCGTCACGCAGGCTGCGCGTGGCCATCAGCCGCTGCGCGATCAGCTGGTCGGCCCCGTGCGAAGCCATCGACAGCGCCGCGCCGCCGAGCACCGCCGTCACGAAGGCGTACGGGCTGGTCAGCAGGTTCTTCGTGAAGTCGACGAGCATGAACTTGCCGTCGTCGGACGCCTGGCTCATCCAGTCGCCCGGCAGCTTGTTCAGCAGCACGATCGCCGCGACCGCCGCGCCGCCGAGGTAGAGCGACAGCTGGATGACGTCGACCCAGACGACCGCCTTGATCCCGCCGATGTAGGCGTAGATCAGGGTCAGCGCGGTCAGGATGACGACGATCACCCAGTAGTCCAGGTGGATGTTGTAGTGCCCGAGGATCACCTTGATCGGGATGGCGCCGGCGAACAGCCGCACGCCCTCGGCGAGCAGCCGCGTGATCACGAACGTCACCGACGCGGTGCCCTGCAGCCCGGAGCCGAACCGCTTCCCCAGGAACGCGTACGCGCTGACGAGGTTGCCGCGGAAGTACCGCGGCAGCAGCACGAACGCGGCGATGGTCCGGCCGATGATGTAGCCGAAGGCCAGCTGCAGGAACAGGAACGCGTTGCCGAAGACCAGCCCGGGCGTGCTGATCACGGTGAGCGTCGAGGTTTCCGTGGCCACCACGGACAGCATCACCGCGCCCCACGGCAGGCTGCGCTCCCCGACGAAGTAGTCGGCCGCCGACCGTTGCTTACGGCCGACGAGCACGCCTATCAGCGGCATCGCCGCCAGGTAGACAACGATGATCGCGAGGTCGACACCGCGCATGGATCTCTCCTACCGTCATCCGGTCTTCTCCGCGACGCGCAACCGCGTCACGGTGCCCCCCAGCGGGGCGGGAAGGATCAGGGGCCCGGCGCCCGGGACCAGCGCGCCGAGCACGCGCGGCCCGCGCGCGCCGGTCGCCGACGGCACCGTACCGGGCACGCCGCACCAGGTCAGCCAGCCCAGCAGCGCAGTGAGGTACGCCTCCTTGCCGCCGCCGGGCAGCCCGAGGTCGTCGCTGGTCTTGAGCACGGCCGCGGGCAGGGTGCGGGCCAGCGCCGCCATCAGCGCGGGGTTCGCGACCCCGCCGCCGGAGGCGATGACGGTGGTGACGCCGTGGCGGCGGCACTCGTCGGCCACGGTGACGGCGGTCAGCTCGGTCAGCGTCGCGAGCAGGTCGCCGGGTTCGAGCGGCGGCAGATCGCGGAGGGCGGCGTCGAGGTAGGGCGCGTTGAAGTGCTCCTTGCCGGTGGACTTCGGCGGCGCGGCGGCGAAGTACGGGTCGGCGAGCAGCCGGGCGAGCAGGTCCCGGCGCACCGACCCGCCGAGCGCGAGCCGGCCGTCGACGTCGCGGTGCCGCCCGGTGACCCGGTGGGCCGCGAGGTCGAGCAGGGCGTTGGCCGGCCCGGTGTCGTAGGCGATCGCCGGCGCGCCCGCGGTGACGACGGTGATGTTGGCGATGCCGCCGAGGTTGAGCGCGGCGACCGGGTGGCCGGCGTCCTCGGCGAGGCCGCGCAGCCACAGCTGGTCGAGTGTGCTCGCGAGGGGTGCGCCGTGACCGCCGGCGGCCACGTCGCGGGCCCGCAGGTCGGCGCAGACCGGCAGCCCGGTGCGTTCGGCGATCCAGGCGGGCTGGCCGAGCTGGAGGGTGCCGCGGACGTGGCCTTCCTCGACCCAGTGGAAGACGGTCTGGCCCAGCGACGCGACCAGGTCCGCGCGGCCGCCGGCGAGTTCCGCGGCGCCGCGCCGGGCCGCGTCGGCGAACGCCTGCCCGACGCCGGTGTCCAGCCGCGTCAGCTCCCCGGCCGTGCAGGGGTTCGGCGGCAGCGCGGCGAGCAGGGCTTCGCGCAGGGGTTCCGGGTAAGGGACGTCGAGCTCGCCGAGCGGGGTCAGGACGACCGTGCCGTCCTCGGCGTGCAGGTCGGCGGCGGCCACGTCGATCCCGTCGATCGACGTGCCCGATATCAGGCCGATCACCCGATAGCCGTGGCTCGCACGCATCCCCATCCGGAGGGGTTTAGTGGAGCGTTGCCTGTGACGCAACCCACGTGGTGAAGTCTTGGCCCAATCGGGACCCAGGTTGTTGCGAATTGCCTGTGTGGACGGGGTGTCCGGCGGGCGGGGACGCGGATGAAAGGATGGGCCCGTGTCGAGCACCTGGTTCCTGTTCGTAGTCGTCGCCGTCGTCGTACTGGTCGCCCTGCTGGTGACCGGCCTGCTGATCGCACGCAGGCGGCGGATCAGCCTGGACGCCCAGCGCGAGATCGAGGAGAAACCGAAGGGCGGCTCGTACGCGGCCATCGGGGGCATCGCGCTCGCGCCGGGCGGCACGGCGGCCCCGCCGGAAGAACCCGCCCTCGAGCACCCGGTCGAGGACCGGCCCGAGGTCGACGGCCAGCCCGCGGTCGGCGACGACGCGGCCGTCCCGCGTGACTCGGCGCAGCGCACGGTCCGCGACGTCAAGCTGCCGGACGCCGAGGTCGTCGAACCGGCCGGGACCGCCCCGGCCGCCGAGGAGATCGAGCCCGCGACCGGCCGCATGGAGCGGCTGCGCGGCCGGCTGTCGAAGTCGCGGTCGGTGCTCGGGACGAGCCTGCTCGGCCTGCTCGGCGCCGGCGACCTCGACGAGGACTCCTGGCAGGACGTCGAGGACACGCTGCTGATGGCCGACCTGGGCGCGGCCACCACGACCCAGATCGTCGAGCGGCTGCGCGACGAGCTGTCCCGGCGCGCGGTGCGCTCGTCCGCGGAGGCGCGCGAGGTGCTGCACGAGGTGCTGACGGCGCAGCTGTCGACCGACGGCCACCGCGCGGTCCGGGCGCTGCCGCACACCGTCGACGGCCGCAAGCAGCCCGCGGTGGTGCTGGTGGCGGGGGTCAACGGCACGGGCAAGACGACGACCACGGGCAAGCTCGCCCGCGTCCTGGTGGCCCAGGGCGGCACGGTCCTGCTGGGCGCGGCGGACACGTTCCGCGCGGCGGCGGCCGACCAGCTGCAGACGTGGGCCGAGCGCGTGGGCGCCGAGGTCGTCCGCGGCAAGGAGGGCGCGGACCCGGCCGCGGTGGCGTTCGACGCCGTCAAGCGCGGCGTGGACACGGGCGTGGACGCGGTCCTGGTCGACACGGCGGGCCGGCTCCACACGAAGACGGGCCTGATGGACGAGCTGGGCAAGGTCAAGCGCGTCGTCGAGAAGCAGGCGAAGGTCGACGAGGTCCTGCTGGTCCTGGACGCGACGACGGGCCAGAACGGCCTCATGCAGGCCCGGGTGTTCGCCGAGGTCATCGACGTGACGGGGATCGTGCTGACGAAGCTGGACGGGACGGCCAAGGGCGGGATCGTGTTCCAGGTCCAGAAGGAGCTGGGCGTCCCGGTGAAGCTGGTCGGGCTGGGCGAAGGCCCGGACGACCTGGCGCCGTTCGAGCCGGGTGCCTTCGTGGACGCACTCCTGGGCTAGATGACCGGCCGCCGGGTGCTCCAGTCGTACACGGTTTCGCCGCGGACGCGGGCGTTGTTGTGCATCATGCACAGCCCGGTGTTGTTGCCGATGTCGAACGGCAAGTGGATGCAACGCGCGCCGAACCGGCTGGTCGCCGCCCGGCACTGCAGGCGCCCGGACGACTGAGCCGGCCGGAGGGGCTGGATCGCCTTCGCGGCGTTCTGCGCGGCGAGCGCCCTGGCCGGCACCGAGTCGGGACTGACCCTCGTGAGCGGGCGCGAAGCGGCGTTCGGCGGTGTCGCGGCCCCCGGCGGCGCGATCTCGAACGGGCTGGTCCCGTCCGCCGAGCGCAGCCCCAGCTTTTCGAGCAGCTGCTGCGTCGGGGCCTGGCTCGCGATGGTCAGCCGGTCGGTCCCGGTGCTCGCGACCCAGTGGCGCACCCAGCCGACGCCGTGCAGCACCGGCTTGCCACCGAGCTCCGCGGGCGGGTCGAGGACGAGGGCGCTGATCAGGTAGTCGTCGCGGGGCAGGGTCAGGTGCGCGGTCTCGCCGAGCACCATCGGCACGGTCACGCCCGCGGTCCGCTCGCCGTCGCGCGGCGCGGTCTGGAACGCCAGCAGCACGGCCCGCCGCCCGGCGGCCAGGTGCCGCACGGTGATGTCGAGGTCGCTGGTCACGTCCCCGAGCCGATGCCGCCGCGGCTCGGCCGCCGGCGGCCGGACGACCTGCCGCGGCCCGTCGAGCAGCCGGTCGACCCCGCGCTCGGCGAGCCGTCCGACGATGGCGGCGCCGGCCGCCTGCCCCAGCCAGATGAGCGACATGGTGAACGGTTCGGCCACTTCGGTTCCCTCCGCAGGCGCGTGCTCCCCTGACAGACGCTTCCGCGCCGCCGGGTGATACCTAAATCCGGAACAGCGGCGTCCCGTCCGCCTTCCGCAGGCCCAGCTGCAGCATCACCGGCGCGGACGGGCGGTTGACCGGGATCAGGCACGGCGACGTCCGGCGGGCCGCGACCGTCAGCCGGGACCAGCCGATGCCCTGCAGCGTGCGGCGGGCCGGGTCGAGGACCATCGCCGCGCCGAAGTAGTGGCCGCCCGGGAGGGCGATGCGGGCCGTGTGGCCCAGGACCACCGGGAACGCCGTGCCGGTGCGGCTGCCGTCCTCCTGCAGGGTGATGATCACCGGCGTCCGCCCTTTCGCGGCGAGGTGGTGCCGGACGCTGATCTCGGCCGTCCCCGACGGCGCCGGTCCCGGGCGCGGCCACGCGGGTGGTGCGGTGGAGCCGTCGAGCGCCCGGTCGACGAGCCGGTTCAGCAGGTTCGAAGCGGCGCCCTGGGCGAGCCAGGCCAGGGCGCCGGTGTGCGGGTCCATGCGGTCCTCCGGCGATATTCGGATGACGGCGGCGGCGGTACGAGCGCAGAATCCGGGCATGCCCGGTTGACGCCCGCGTGCCCCTCCTCGTGACAGACGCTCCGAAGCCGTCGTTCGCTACGAGAGAGGACAATCATGACCGCCATCCACGGCGACCGGGTGCGGCTGCGCCCGATCGGCGCAGCGGACCGCGCCCGCGTGCGCGAAATCCTGGCCACCCCGGAGGTCGCCCGCTGGTGGGGCGACCCGGATCGCGAAACCGAAGGCCTGTACGAGGTCGAAGAAGGCTACACCGTCTACATGATCGAATTCGGCGGCGAGGTCGTCGGCCTGATCCAGAGCTGCGAGGAGCTGGACCCGCAGTACCGCCACGCGGGCATCGACATCTCGGTGCACCCGGCCTTCCACGGCCGCGGCCTCGGCACGGACGCGATCCGGGCGCTGGCCACGCACCTGTTCGCCCAGGGCCACCACCGCCTGACGATCGACCCGGCGGCGTCCAACGAGACGGCGATCCGGGTGTACACGAAGGTGGGCTTCCGCCCGGTCGGCGTGCTGCGCGACTACGAACGCGCCCCGGACGGCACCTGGCACGACGGGGTGCTGATGGACCTGCTGGCCGGGGAGCTGAGCTGAACGGGTCAGACCGTGACCGCCCGGGACAGGCTCGCCCCCAGGGCGTCCGCCACCCGCTGCACCGCCGGGGCGATGTGCGCCACCGCCTCGGCGGTCAGCCGGCCGGACGGCCCCGACACCGACACCGCCGCCGGCACCGGCGCGCCCGGGACCGCCACCGCCACGCACCGGACCCCCAGCTCCTGCTCCGCCTCGTCCAGCGCGTAGCCCTGGGAAGCGATCCGCGACAGCTCGGCCGCCAGCGCGTCCGGGTCCGTGAACGTGTGCTCCGTGTACGCGGGCATCCCCGTCCGGTCGAGCAGCGACCGGACCTCGTCAAAGGGCAGGTGGGCCAGCATCGCCTTGCCCACCCCGGTCCCGTGCGGCAGCAACCGGCGTCCGACCTCGGTGAACATGCGCATCGAGTGCTTCGAAGGCACCTGGGCCACGTACACGACCTCGTCGCGCTCCAGGACCGCCAGGTTCGCCGTCTCGCCGACCTCCTCCACCAGCTCCGCCAGCAGCGGCCGGGCCCACGCGCCGAACTGCATGCTCGCGTTCTCGCCCAGCCGGATCAGGCGCGCGCCCAGTGCGTAGCGGCGATTCGTGTTCTGGCGGACGTACCCCAGGTCGACCAGGGTGCGGATCAGCCGGTGGATGGTCGGCATCGGCAGCCCGGACAGCGTCGCCAGCTCCGACAGGCTGGCTTCGCCGCCGGTGTCCGCGAGGTGTTCCAGCAGCTCGAAGGCGCGCTGCAGGGACTGGACGCCGCCGTCGCGACCGTTCTTCTCCGCCGGCACGGTGGCCCTCCTTACGTCGGCGTTGAGCTTCCGCTATGCAGAAACTATAGTCCGGCTGGTAGAAAACCGTAGGGCCGTTATCCAAAGATCCGAACCCTCGAGGTGTTTCCCCATGTCTTCTGAAGTCCAGGTGCTGGGCGACCCGGTCGAGCGCGGCGACGAGATCCTCACGCCGGAGGCGCTCGCCTTCCTCGCCGGCCTGCACGACGCCTTCGCCGGCCGCCGCGACGAGCTGCTCCAGGCGCGCAGCAAGCGCCGCGAGGAGGCCCGGACCACCGGCCGGCTCGACTTCCTGCCCGAGACCAAGGAGATCCGCGAAGGCGACTGGCAGGTCGCCGGCGCGCCCGCCGCACTGCAGGACCGCCGGGTCGAGATCACCGGGCCGACCGACCGCAAGATGACCATCAACGCGCTCAACTCCGGCGCGAAGGTGTGGCTCGCCGACCTCGAGGACGCCAACACCCCGCACTGGCACAACGTGGTCTCCGGCCAGGTCAACCTGTACGACGCCGTCCGCGAGACGATCACCCTGGAGAGCGGCGGCAAGAGCTACGCGCTGAAGGACGACGTCGAGCACGCCACGATCGTGGTCCGCCCGCGCGGCTGGCACCTGCCCGAGAGCCACCTGACCTTCGGCGGCCGCGAGGGTGTCGGCGCGCTCGTCGACTTCGGCCTGCACTTCTTCCACAACGCGGCCGAGCTGCTGAAGCGCGGCAAGGGCCCGTACTACTACCTGCCGAAGATGGAGAGCCACCTCGAAGCGCGGCTCTGGAACGACGTCTTCACCCACGCCGAGAAGACCCTCGGCATCGAGCACGGCACCGTCCGCGCCACCGTGCTGATCGAGACCATCCCGGCCGCGTTCGAGATGGAGGAGATCCTCTACGAGCTGCGCGAGCACGCCTCGGGCCTCAACGCCGGCCGCTGGGACTACCTGTTCAGCGTGATCAAGTACTTCCGCGACGCGGGCGAGAAGTTCGTGCTGCCGGACCGCAACTCGGTCACCATGACCGCGCCCTTCATGCGCGCCTACACCGAGCTGCTCGTGCGCACCTGCCACAAGCGCGGCGCGTTCGCGATCGGCGGCATGGCCGCGTTCATCCCGAGCAAGGACCCCGAGGTCAACAAGGGGGCCTTCGAGAAGGTCCACGCGGACAAGTCGCGCGAGGCCGGCGACGGTTTCGACGGCTCCTGGGTCGCCCACCCGGGCATGGTCGAGCTCTGCAAGGAGGAGTTCGACCAGGTGCTCGGCGAGCAGCCGAACCAGCTCGGGCGCAGGCGCGACGAGGACTGGGATCTCTCTGCCGCCGCCGACCAGCTGCTCGACGTCGCTTCGACGCCGGGTGGCGCGACGGCGGCCGGCCTGCGCGCCGCGGTCGACGTCGGTGTCCGCTACATCGCGTCCTGGCTGGGCGGCAACGGCGCGGCGGCCATCCACAACCTGATGGAGGACGCGGCCACCGCCGAGATCTCGCGCTCGCAGATCTGGCAGTGGGTCAAGAACGGGACCACCTTGGACTCCGGTGACGTCGTGACGTCCGAGCTGGTCCGCGGTGTGCTGGCGGACGTCCGCGGCGAGCTGGCGGGCGAGCTCAAGCCGGAGCAGCTGGAGCCGGCCGTGGAGCTGTTCGAGCAGGTCGCGCTGGCCGACGAGTTCCCGGACTTCCTGACCCTGCCCGCCTACGAGCGGATCAAGTAGGTGCGGCTGCCCGAGGACGTCTACGACGCCGCCGACGCGCGCCTGGCTGCGGCCGACGCGCGCGTCGCGGCGTCGTACCCGGGGGAGCGGCCGGGACGGCAGCCGGTGCACACGGTGTACGTCCCGGCGTCGCAGTACAAGACGCGCCTGGTCGCCGGCTGGGGCAAGCAGGCGATGCGGGTCTTCGTCGAGCACGGCGACCTGCTCGGCCTGGACGACGGCGGGTACGAGCGCGTGCGCGCGAAGCTGCTCACCGAGCCGATCGAGGACCTGCGGATCGACTTCGAGGACGGCTACGGCCGCGTGCCCGAAGACGTCGAGGACGCGGCGGCCGTGGCGGCCGGCCAGACCCTGGCGACGACCGGGGGGACGCCGTTCTGCGGCATCCGCTTCAAGAGCTTCGAAGCGGCGACGCGCCGGCGGGGCATCCGCACCCTGGACCTGTTCCTGGGTGCGTTGCTGGACAACGGGCCACTGCCGCCCGGGTTCGTCGTCACGCTGCCGAAGGTGACGGCGGTCGAGCAGGTCTCGGTGGCCGCGGACGTGCTGGCGCGGCTGGAATCCGCGTATGACCTCGCCGCGGGAACACTGCGCTTCGAGGTCCAGATCGAGACAGCGCAGTCCATTGTAGACACCGACGGGACGCTGGCGGTGGCGCGGATCGTGCAGGCCGCTTCGGGCCGGTGCACCGGACTGCACTACGGGACCTACGACTACAGCGCGGGCCTGGGCATCGCGGCGGCGTACCAGAGCATGGAGCACCCGGCGGCGGACCTGGCGAAGGGGCTGATGCAGGTGGCGGCGGCCGGCACCGGCGTCCGCCTCTCGGACGGCTCGACCAACCGCCTCCCGATCGGCGACGGGTTGCCGGCGGCGTGGGCCGAGCACCTGAGGCTGGTCCGCAGATCGCTGGAGCGCGGCTTCTACCAGGGCTGGGACCTGCACCCCCACCAGCTTCCGACCCGCTTCGCGGCGACGTACACGTTCTACCGCTCGGGGTTCGGTGCGGCGGTGGAGCGGTTGCGCGCGTACGCGGAGAAGAAGGCGGGAGGCGTCCTGGACGAGCCGGCGACCGCGCAGGCGTTGGCGGTGTACCTGCTGCGGGGCTTGGACTGCGGGGCGCTGGACGAGGACGAGCTGCCGTTCGGGCGCCCGGAGCTGGAGAAGTACGCCCTGCGGCTCGCGTGAGCAGTGGCAGAGCCGGCGCCCGAAGGCGAAGCGCCCACTCAACCACTGCTCACGGCCGTTGTCACGACGGCAACCGGCCGGGGTGTTCCGGCCGGTGCGCGAGCACGGCAACGACGGTCAGCAAGGCGAGCTGACCGGCGATCGTCCCGGCGGTCGCCCACGTCGGAAGCGCGGCCGAGGCCGCCTTCGACGTCAGCATCGGCCCGAGGACCGCGCCGAGCACCACCAGCACGTCGAGGACCGTGGTGAGCAGCCGGCGGGTCTGGCTCGACGGCACCGCCATCTCGGCCTTCACCTCCGACGTCTCGATCCGGACGTGCGCGAACCGGGTCGGGACGTCGTCCCGCTCCGGCTCTCCTTCGTGAGGTGCGGACGGGTCCGCACGCTCGATTCCGGCACCCATGCTCGTGCCCGTTCCTTTCCGGGTCCGGCCGGACGTCCGCGGTGGCACGCCGGCCGGGGACCACTTGTCGTGGCCGCGGCTCGCGCCGCGGCCGGTTGCCGGCCGGCGATCCGCCGCTCTCCCCCCTGGCGATCCGCCGTCCGGTTCCCCGCCGCGAAGAAGCGTGGTCCGGCTTCCCGACCCGTTCGCATGAAGACGGGTTCGTGGCAGGCACCTTCGACTGTAGAGCGCCGGATCGGGAGGACGCAACACCGATTTGCTGCAAAACAAGTGGGCTTTCGGTGGGTTTTCTGCCATCATGGCGTCGTGGCTGAAGACAATCCGGTGGGCCGGGTCAACGTGGCGTTGATCGCCGAGGCGGTCGACGCGCTGGCGAAGCTGCAGGAGCGCACCGGCCTGAAGAAGGTCGACCTCGTCAACCGGGCCCTGCTGGTCTACGAGTTCATCGACGCCGAACTGAAGGCGGGCAAGCAGGTCCTGGTGCGCGACCAGGACGGCCGGGACCAGCTGGTCAAGATCTTCCTGTAGTTCACTCGCCGAACCGGGCGCGGTCGGCGGCCGAGCGGCCGGCGTGCCAGCCCTCGGCGCTGCGCACGGTCACCGACTTGCCCACCACCTCGGGGAACAACGTGGCGAACGCCGTGTTCACCCTCAGTTCGTGCGAGGCGAGCACCGGCAGCAGCCGGTCCGCGCCGGGCAGCTCCGTCAGCGTCGCCGCGGCGGCCTGCTCGAGGCGCTCGCCGATCCGGGTCGCGTACGAGACCAGGAACGACTTGCGGAACGGCCGGGACCGCCCGGCCGGATCCGCGATCATCGCCCGCGTCGCCTGGACGAGCAGGGACGTCGTCAGCAGCGCGACCGCGTCCAGGTCCTCCTCGTCGCCGACCACGGTCACGAACTCCCAGCGCGGGTCGTACACCGCGCGGCAGCGGTTCGCCTTCGCCACCACGTGCACCAGCAGCGACTTCGCGTCGGTGTACGGCGTGTCGAGCCAGATGCGGCGGGACGACGGCAGCGCGGGTGCGGCCTCCAGCAGCACGCGGTCCAGGGCGTGCCGGGTCATGAGCTCCTGTGCCTTCGCCGACAGGGCTTCGGCCTCCTCCGGGAACGAGGTCGACTCGGCCTTCGCCAGCAGCGCCCGGACCCGGCTCAGCTTCTTGTCGTCGACGCCGTGCGGCGCGGCCGGCCGGGGCTGCGCCGCCGTCACCGGCAGGGTCAGCAGCAGGCCGAGGGCTTCGACCACCGCCGTCACCGCTTCGGCCGGGGTGAGGATGTGCTTCGCCGCCCACTGCGCCAGGTGCGGCTCGGCGCCGGTCCACCAGCGGACGCCATCCGCTTCGGCGAGCGCGTCGAGCACGTACGAGCCGGCGAACTCGTCGACGCGGCGGCTCGCGGCCTGACGCAGGTCCTCGGGCGGCCAGCCGCCCCGGCGGGCCCGGCCGACCAGCGGCTGCGCGGCCAGTTCCGCACCCCGGGCCAGCTCGGCGGGGAGCTCGAAGCCCGGCGCGAGCCACCGTGCGTCATCACCGGCGCGGGCGGCGGCCAGCAGCGCGGTGGCGAAGCCCTCGGCTGTCGCCGGCAGCTCGCCGCGGGGCGTTTTCCGCTTGCCCACGGCTAGCGCAGCCGGGGGAGGGCGTCACGGGCGAAGTGGCTCAGCGTCCGGAGGTCTTCGGCGAAGCGCTCGCGGTGGCCCTCGGGCAGGGGCCGGAAGAAGAACTCCTCGATGTTTTCCACGTGCAGCCGGCTGGCCCGCACGGTGGTTTCCTCGCCGAGCCCGGTCAGCCGTACGAGCTGCACGCGGCGGTCGCGCGGGTCGGCGGTGCGGGTCACCAGCCCGAGCGCCTCCATCCGGTCGACGAGCCGGGTCGCGCCGCCGGTGGTGAGCACCTGCTCCTGCGCGATCGAGCGCATGGTCAGCCCTTCCTCACCGGCGCGCCCCACGATCAGCAGCACCTCGTACATCAGGTGGGTGATCCCGCATTCCCGCTCCAGCGCCCGGCCGAGCAGGTATTCGAGCCGGTTCGCGGCCCCCTGCAGCCGCCCGAAGGCCTGCACGCGGGCATCGTTCGCCGCCTGCCGGGCCGAAGTGATTTCGGGGTCCACGCCCTCATCCTCCCGCCTACCCGCCGGCGCGCAACGCGAGGTGGCCGCTGAGGGGTGCACAGCCGGCTGCTTGTCGCGCGCAACGGGGTGGGTTCGCTGTTCGGCAGGCTTCCGGGGCGGTGGCGCCGCCGGCCCGCGGAGCCCCGCCCGGCGCGGATCTCAGTCCCCCGCGCGCAACGCGAGGTACACATCCAGCTGATCCGTGAACTCCGTCAAATCCGCGCCGAGCAGCTCGCCCGCCCGGCCGATCCGGTAACGCAGCGTGTTCACGTGTACGTGCAGGGCCTTCGCCGCGCGGGTCGGGGAGCCCGAGCACTCCAGGAACACCCGGACCGTGTGCACCAGGTCCGTGTGCTGCTCGGCGTCGTACGCCAGCAGCGGCCCGAGCACACGACGCCGCAACGCTGCGCGCAGGCCGTCCGGGGCGCCGGCCAGCAGCAGCTCGTGCACGTCCACCTCGGCCGCCCGGACCACCGCCACCCGGCCCGGGCGCCGCGCTGCCGCCGCCACCGCGTTCCGCGCGCTCTCCGTGGCTTCGTCCCGCGAGCCCGGATCGCTGATGCCGCACAGGATCCGCGTGGCCCGGAGCAGCGGCTCCACAATGGACAACGCCGCCGGGGAAGGCGGCACAGCCGTCGCCGCGAAGGACGTTTCCCCGGCTGATTCGAGCAGGACCGCGTCCGGCAGCCACTCGCCCAGGACGTCCCGGCTCTCGTCGCTGCCCGACGTCCGCAACGCGACCACGCACGCTTCGGCGGGCACCGGCGGCTCGGCCCGGCCGGCGCGGGCCCGCGTCACCCCGACGAGTCCCGCGAGTTCCTCGGCCAGCTCCGCCTGCCCGGTGCTCAGGGGCCCGCCGGCGGCGATCAGCCACGGCACCGCGTGCCGGCCCTCGACCGGGACCAGCGTCAGCGGCCCCGGCTCGCGGGCCGCGTACCGGCGGACGACGTCCTCCGCCGGCATCGGCAGCGGGGCCGTCCCGGCGGTCACCCGGCCCAGGCCCGACAGCACCCAGCAGGGCAGCCCGAGCTCCGCCGACGCGCGCTCCAGGAGCGTCTCGACCGGGGCCTCCGCCGCGGCCTGCAGACGTTTGCGGGCGCTGTCGGACGCCGCCGCCAGCGCGAGCACCACCTGCTCGGTGATCACCGAAAACGACAGGTCGGCCGGGACCTCCAGGAGCGGGATCCGGTGCCGGACGCAGGCGTCGACCACGTCGTCCGGGATGCCGTCCGAGTCGGCGCCGGACGCCGCCAGCGCCGCCGCGCCCGAGCGGGCCAGCGCCGCCACGAACGGCTCGGCGTCCCCCGGGGCGCGCCACCACAGCAGACCGGACAGGACCAGCTCACCGGCCGACAGGTACCGCCCGGGGTCGGACAGCTCCGTGACGTAGATGCGCGTCACCGGCCGGTCGAGCAGGTCGGTCCCGGCCCGCGGGCGCAGCCGCAGCCCCGGCAGCCCCAGGAGTGTTTTCACGGTCGTCATCAGGCTTGTAGGAAAGCACAACCGCACCCGGGTCCGCTGCTGTGCGTTTCATGGTCACAGCCGTTGCCGCCCGCGCCCGGTCCGTCGTCTACTGGGCTATCGCCCCTCACGAAGGAGCACGCCCGTGGAGTTCCTGCGTCCCGCGACGCTCGCGGAGGCCCTGGCCCTCAAGGCCGCGCGGCCGGACGCCGTGCCGATCGCCGGCGGCACCGACGTCATGGTCGAGCTCAACTTCGACCACCGGCGCCCCGGGGCCCTGCTCGACCTGACCACGGTTCCCGAGCTGGCCGAGTGGTCCACTGTGGACCACACGGACGGCACGATCCGGCTCGGCGCCGGCGTCCCGTACTCCCGGGTCATCACCGAGCTGGGTGAATCCGTCCCGGCGCTGGCCATGGCTTCCCGCACGGTCGGGTCGCCGCAGATCCGCAACCGCGGCACGGTCGGCGGCAACCTCGGCGCCGCCTCGCCCGCCGGCGACACGCACCCGGTGCTGCTCGCCCTGGACGCGCGGATCGAGGTGGCCTCCGTCCGGGGGACCCGCCTCCTCCGGGCGGAGGAGTTCTACGTCGGCGTGAAACGCCACGCCCTCGCCCCGGACGAGCTGATCACCGCCGTCCACCTGCCCGCGCACGCCGGGCCGCAGCAGTTCGCCAAGGTCGGCACGCGCAACGCCATGGTCATCGCGGTCTGCTCGTTCGCGCTTTCGCTCCGGCACGGCGGGGTCGGCGCGGCGATCGGCTCCGCCGCGCCGACCCCGCGCCGCGCCCGGGAGGCGGAGGACTTCCTGGCCGCCGAGCTGCCCTGGACGTCACCCGAGCCGCTGCCGGACTCGCTGAAACGCCGCTTCGGCGACCTGGTCGGCGCGGCCGCGGCCCCGATCGACGACGTCCGGGGCAGCGCCGCGTATCGGAAGCACGCGCTCGGGGTACTAGCGCGGCGTACGTTGACCTGGGCGTGGGACGAATACCGGACGGGAGAGCGCGCATGCGCCTGAATGTCACGATCAACGGCGAGCCGCGGCAGGCGGACGACGTCTGGGAAGGCGAGAGCCTGCTGTACGTGCTGCGGGAGCGGCTCGGGCTGCCGGGTTCGAAGAACGCCTGCGAGCAGGGCGAATGCGGGTCCTGCACGGTCTACCTCGACGACGTCCCGGTGTGCGCCTGCCTGGTCGCGGCCGGGCAGGCCGAGGGCCGCGGGGTCCGGACGGTCGAAGGGCTGGCCGACGGCGACACGCTCGACCCGGTCCAGCAGTCCTTTGTGGATGCCGGCGCCGTCCAGTGCGGGTTCTGCACGCCGGGCCTGGTCGTCGCCGCACACGACCTGCTGAACCGCGTGCCCGACCCGAGTGACGAGGAGATCCGCGAAGCCCTGGCCGGCAACCTCTGCCGCTGCACCGGCTACGAGAAGATCCTCGACGCGGTGCGCGCGGTGGCCAAGGGAGGCGTGGCGTGAGGACGCTCATCGCGAACGCGGCCATCGCCACGGTCACCGGCGAGGAGTACGCGAGCGGCCACGTCGTCGTCGAGAACGACCGGATCGCCGAAGTCGGCGAAGGCGTGTTCACCGGCGAGTTCGACGAACGCGTCGAGGCCGACGGCTGCCTGGTCACGCCCGGCCTGATCAACACCCACCACCACCTCTACCAGTGGGCGACCCGCGGCATGGCCGCCGACCACACGCTGTTCGAGTGGCTCAAGCAGCTCTACCCGGTCTGGGGCCGCCTCGACGACGGGATCACGCACGCCGCGGGCACCGCCGGAATGGCGCGGCTGGCGCTGACCGGCTGCACCACCGTCGCCGACCACCACTACGTCTTCCCGCGCGACGGCGGCGACCAGGTCGCGGCGCTGGCCGCGGCCCGGCAGCGGATCGGCGTCCGGCTGCACGTCGTGCGCGGGTCGATGGACCGCGGCGAGTCCGACGGCGGCCTGCCGCCGGACAACCTCGTCGAGACGACCGACGACGCGCTGGCCGGCACCGAAGCGGCGATCGACCGCTTCCACGACGACGCCGCGGGGGCGCACCTGCAGATCGCGGCCGGCCCCTGCTCGCCGTTCTCGGTCACCGAGCGGCTGATGTCCGGCGCCGCCGAGCTGGCCCGCCGCAAGGGCGTCCGCCTGCACACCCACCTCGCCGAGACCCTCGACGAAGAACGCCAGTGCCTCGCCGAGGTCGGCTGCACGCCCGCCGAGTACGCCGACAAGCTGGGCTGGCTCGCCGACGACGTCTGGCTGGCGCACACCGTCCACCTCGCGCCCGAGGCGATCCGCCGGTTCGGCGCGACCGGCACCGGGTCGGCGCACTGCCCGACGTCCAACGGACGGCTCGGCAGCGGCATCGCCCCGGTCCGCGACCTGCTCGACGCGGGGGTGGCGGTCGGCCTCGGGGTCGACGGCGCCGCGTCCAACGAGTCCGGCGGCCTCGGCGAGGAGCTGCACCAGGCGCTGCTGCAGGCCCGCCAGCGCGGCGGACCCCGCGGGCTGACCACGCGCGAGGCGCTGTGGATGGGCACGATGGGCGGCGCGCGCTGCCTCGGCCGGGCCGGCGACCTCGGGTCGATCGAACCCGGGAAGCTCGCCGACCTCGCCGTCTGGGACCTGACCGGGCTGAACTACGCCGGCATCACCGACCCGGTCGCGGCGCTGGTGCTCGGCACCACGCCGCCGCTGCGCCGGCTGTTCGTCGGCGGCAAGGCCGTCGTCGAGGACGGCACCCTGCGCGAAGCCGACGAGTCCGCCATCGCCCGCGAGCTGGCGGCCGCGAGCGCGAGACTGCGGGAGGACCGATGACCACCACCTCCGTCACGACGCCGACCGCGAACGGCGTCGGTGCTTCGCCGCGCCGCCCCGACGGCACGGTGAAGGTGCGCGGCGAGTTCGCCTACTCCTCGGACCTCTGGCACGAGGACATGGTGTGGGGCGTGACCCTGCGCAGCCCGCACCCGTACGCGCGGATCACCGCGATCGACATCGCCGAAGCCCTCGCCGTACCGGGTGTCCACGCGGTGCTGACGTACGAGGACGTCCCGGGCGTCAACCGCTACGGCCTCGAGCACACCGACCAGCCGGTGCTCGCGTCCGACGTCGTGCGGTACCAGGGTGAGCCGGTGGCGCTGGTCGCCGCCGACCACCCGGAGACCGCGCGCCGCGCGATGAAACGGATCCGCGTCACCTACGAAGAACTCGAGCCGGTGACGGACTCCGAAGCCGCCGTCGCAGGCGAAGGGCCTTCGCTGCACGAAGGCGGCAACGTCGTCCGGCACGTGAAGATCCGCCGCGGTCCGCAGGACGTCACCGCGGACGTCGTCGTCTCCGGCGTCTACGAGGTCGGCATGCAGGACCAGGCGTTCCTCGGTCCCGAGTCCGGGCTGGCCGTGCCGGACACCGAAGGCGGCGTCGACCTGTACGTCGCGACGCAGTGGCTGCACGTCGACCAGCAGCAGATCGTCGCGGCCCTGGGCCTGCCGGTGGCGAAGGTGCGGCTGACGCTCGGCGGTGTCGGCGGCGCGTTCGGCGGCCGCGAAGACCTGTCGATGCAGGTCCACGCCTGCCTCCTCGCGCTGCACACCGGCAAGCCGGTGAAGATGGTCTACAACCGCGAAGAGTCCTTCTACGGCCATGTTCACCGCCACCCGGCGAAGATGTACTACGAGCACGGGGCGACCGGAGACGGCCGGCTCGTGTACGTGAAGACGCGGCTCTTCCTGGACGGCGGCGCGTACGCGTCCTCGACCGGCGCGGTGGTCGCGAACGCCGCGACCCTCGGCGTCGGACCGTACAAAGTGGACAGTGTGGCGGTGGACTGCTGGGGCACCTACACCAACAACCCGCCGTGCGGCGCCATGCGCGGGTTCGGCGCGGTGCAGGCGGCGTTCGGATACGAGTCCCAGATGGACAAGCTGGCCGCGGCCTGCGGCCTGGACCCGGTGGAGATCCGCGTCCGCAACGCGATGCGCGAAGGCGACCTGATGCCGACCGGCCAGGTCGTCGACGCGGAGGCGCCGGTCGCCGAGCTGCTTAACCGCGTGCGGGACATGCCGATGCCATCGGACCGGCCGTTCGACCTGCGGCACATGCCGGGCGGGGTGTCGAACACGACGCACGGCGAAGGGGTCGTGCGCGGCGTCGGGTACGCGGTCGGGATCAAGAACGTCTGCTTCTCCGAAGGCTTCGACGACTACTCGACGGCCCGCGTGCGCCTGCAGCTGGTCGGCGGCGAACCGGCCGCGACCGTGCACACCGCGGCCTGCGAGGTCGGCCAGGGCCTGGTGACGATCATGCAGCAGATCGTGCGGACCGAGCTGGGCGTCGACCAGGTGACGATCCTGCCGATGGACACCTCGATCGGCAACGGCGGCTCGACGTCGGCGTCACGCCAGACCTACGTCACCGGTGGCGCGGTGCAGGCCGCGTGCGCGGCGGTCCGGGCGCGGCTGCTGTCCCGGTTCGACCAGCGGGTGCGGGTGGTCGGCGGCAAGCTCGTCGCCGCCGACGGCCAGGTGGTCGCCGACCTGGCCGACGTGCTCGCGGACGACGTCTACGACGAAACCGTGGAGTGGCGCCACCGGCCGACTTCTGCGCTGGATCCCGAAACCGGGCAGGGCACCGCGCACGTGCAGTACGCCTTCGCCGCGCACCGGGCGGTCGTCGACGTCGACACCGAGCTCGGCCTGGTCAAGGTGGTCGCGCTGGACTGCGCCCAGGACGTCGGCAAGGCGCTGAACCCCCAAGCCGTGCTCGGCCAGATCCAGGGCGGCTCGGCGCAGGGCCTCGGGCTCGCGGTGATGGAGGAGATCCAGACCTCCGGCGGGAAGATCCGGAACCCCTCCTTCACCGACTACCTGATCCCGACGGTCCTGGACATGCCGCCGATGAGCATCGACGTCCTGGAGCGCCCGGACCCCCACGCGCCGTACGGCCTGCGCGGGGTCGGCGAGCCGCCGACGATCTCCTCGACCCCGGCGATCGTGGCCGCGATCCGGGCCGCGACCGGGCTCGCCCTCGCCCGCGTCCCGGTCCGGCCGGAGCACCTGACCGCGACCTGATCCAGCGGGAGTGTCCAGGGGGGTGGTCAGCCGGGTGACCGGCGGCTTGCGCCGGTTGAGCTGGAGGATCGGTGGTAACGGTAGAAGGGCAGCCAGCCTGGTAACGCGGCCCGCCGCAGGGTTTCCGTCGGGGAGGCGGGCGTAGGCCCAGCCCGCTGGCAAGGTGCGGTGGAACCGTTCGACGAACCGGTGCCCGCCGCCGTCGGGGATGTTGCCGAACTCGGTGACATCGACGTGGATCAGCAGCTGCGGTCAGCCATCCTGGCGGCGCCTTCGCCGGTAGCCGACCGGAGTCGGTGCGTGGGGTCAGTGTGAAAGACGAAGGCCTCCGGTCGGTGAAGCGGTTCCTAGACAGCTCGCTTCACATCCGGAGGCCTTCACCTGACTGCAGAACAGGCCGTCAGCGGTCACCTCGACTCGGGACGACGTCCCTGGACCTCACCACTACCGGAGCTGCCAGTTCTGGTTGGCGTCGTCGTTGCAGTTCCACAGTTCGAGCTGGACGCCGTTGACGTTGCCGGCGGGCTTGTCGCCGCCGGTGACGTCGATGCACAGGCCGGCCTGGGTGATCGAGCCGTCGGCGGCCAGCTGGAACTTCTGGTTGGCGCCGCCGTGGCAGGTCCAGGTGACGAGCTTCGTCCCGGCCGCGCTGGTGCCGCCGCCGGCGTCGAGGCAGAGGCCGCCGGACCTGAGCTCACCGGCGCTGGTGAACGTCCAGGCCTGGTTGCCGCCGCCGTCGCAGTCCCAGATGTCGACCTTGGTCCCCGGGGTCGCCGAGCCGCCGTTGACGTCGATGCAGCGCGACGAGGACGCGCCCTGGATCGGGTGCGCGGTGCCGACGCTGGTGCCCGACGAATTCGCCTTGACGCGGTAGATGACGGTGCTGTGCGACGGCACGGCGGCACTGATCGTCCCCGTGCTCGTGGTCAGCTCCTTCGACCACAGGTTGGTCAGCCGGTAGCTCGGCGCAGCGGGTAGCCCGGCCGCGGCCGCCGTCGTCGAGACGGTCTTCGTGGTGCTGTTCTCGTTGAACAGCACCACAGCTACGTCGCCGTTCTGCAGCGGTTTCGCCAGCACGTCCAGCCCGCCGGACGACGAGATCCGCGTTGCCTGCTTGCCGAGCGGGTCCTGGTCGACGGCGATGACGTCGCCGTTGAGGTACGTCGAGAAGGTGGCCACGCTGGCGCTGCGGAGGTCGGCACCGGCGATCAGGGGCGCGGCCATCGCGGCCCAGAGCGTGAAGTGCGCGCGGTCTTCCTGGAAGTCCATGCCGTCGCCGACCTCCAGCATGTCGGGGTCGTTCCAGGCACCCGGTTTCGCAGCGGCGGCAAGCCCGACGTTCTGGTGGTAGATCGAGTCGATGCTGCCCCAGTTGTTGGTGATGTCGCCGGTGGTGCGCCACAGGTTGCCGACGTCCGGCGCCCAGGTCGACGGGCTGAAGTTGCCCCATTCGCAGATGCTGTAGGCGATCGGGCGGCCGGTCGCCTTGAGCGCGTCGCGCATCGCGGAGTAACGGCGGATGTAGCCCTGCTGGTTTTCGCCGGCCGGGCTGCCGCAGTTGTCGTACTTGAGGTAGTCGACGCCCCAGCTCGCGAAGAGGTTGGCGTCGGCCTGTTCGTGGCCGAGGCTACCCGGGTAGTGCTGGCAGGTTTCGGTGCCCGCGCTCTCGTAGATGCCGAACTTCATGCCGCGGGCGTGGATGTAGTCGCCGAGGGCCTTGAGGCCGCTGGGGAACTTCGCGGAATCGGCGGCGAGGTTGCCGGCGCTGTCGCGCGAGCGCGTCATCCAGCAGTCGTCGAGGTTGACGTAGGTGTAGCCGCGGTCGCGCATCCCGGAGCTGACCATCAGGTCGGTGGTCTGCTTGACCAGGGTCTCGTTGATGTTGCACTCGAAGGTGTTCCAGGTGTTCCACCCCATCGGCGGGGTGCGGGCGAGGCCGTTTTCGAGGGCGTCGGCGGGCGGGCTCGCCAGGCCGACGGCGGCGACGGCGGTGGCGAGGACGGCGAGGACTCGGCGCATGGCGGCTCCAACCGGACGGCGGTGTGAGGCAGGAGGACTAGACCACTTTTTGACCAGCACTGGGCAGCATCCGTGTCGGATGCTGCGCGGTCAAGCGCCACTTTGGTGATTTGTGTTGGATCCCCGACTAAAGTTGTGTGCGCTCCTGAAGGAGTCGTCGGGCGACGTCGACGGTCGCGGCCCCGGCGACGGCCATGGCCTCGGTGTCCCGCAGCGAGCGGCAGAGGACAAAAGCGCCTTCGAGGTTGTTGACGGCGGTGATGGTGAGGGTCCGGGCGGCTTCCCGCGGCAGCCCGAACTTCGCGAACTTCTCGGTGCCGGCGTCGATCCAGGCGGTGAAGACGTCCGCGGTGGCCTGCCGGAGGGGTTCGTTGGTCGCGGCGACCTCGAGCGCCACGGTGGCGATCGGGCACCCTTCGACGTAGTCGGTGGCTTCCAGCGTCGCGATCCCGGCGGCGAAGAAGGCTTCGATCCCGCTGATCACGTCCGGCGCGGGCACGATGAAGAGGTCGAAGAGCCGGATGTAGGCCAGCCCGGAGGTGCGGATGACCTCCCCGCCGAGCTGCTCCTTGCCGCCGGGGAAGAAGTGGTACAGGGACCCGAAGGGGGCGCCGGCCTCGGTGACGATCTGCTTCAGCCCGGTGCCGGCGTAGCCGTTGCGCCGGAAGAGCTCGGCGCCGGCGGCCATGATGCGTTCCTTGGTCCCTGCCACCCCTCGATGATAGAGCGTTCTATCAACTCAGTGGATGTCCCAGGCCGGGCCCGGGGCCTCGGCGTCATCGCGCAGGATCGTGCCCTCGATCAGCCCGTACGGCCGGTCCGCCGCGTAGAACACCTCGTTGTCGTTCTTCAGCCCGAACGGGCTCAGGTCGACCAGGAAGTGGTGCTTGTTCGGCAGCGACAACCGCACCTCGGCCACCTCCGGCCGGCCCTCCAGCACCGCCGCCCCCATCGCGTACAGCGTCTGCTGCAAAGAAAAGCTGTGCTTCGTCGCGAACGTCTCCAGCATCAGCCGCCGGATCTCGCGGTGGCTCGCCGCCCAGTCGATGTCCTCGCCCTGGTAACGCCACTTCGCCGTGACGGCCGTGGCCAGGATCCGGTCGTCGGTTTCCGCCAGCGTCGTGTACTGGTCGCGCGGGAAGCCGTGGAACTCCGAACCGGTGGACTTCAGCAGGGTCAGGCCGTCGATGCCCGACACGACCCACGCGCGGCCGTCCCGGACCGTCACCGCCGTCGTGCGGCGCTCGTCGCCGGAGCGGCTGAACGCGTGGTCGTGCGGCTCGCCGCCGACCGGAATGCGGTCCCAGCCGTGCTCGTCGATCTTGATCCGCGCGCCCGTGATGTTCTGCTGCGTGCCGACGAAGTGGCGGGCCAGGCGCAGGCCGAAGTCCTCGATCTCGCCGACCGGCGCCTCCTTCGCGAAGGCGTACACGGTGTTCTTCTGCGTGTCGGTCGCCAGCACGCCGGCGTTGTCGCCGGTCAGGTGCGTCGCGGCCAGTTCGCCGCGCAGCGACGTCGACACGGTGAGGTCCTTGAGGTGGTGCACGGCGCCTTCGCGGCGCACGGTGACCAGGCGGACCTCCGCCTTGCCGTACTGGTTGGGGCCCAGGGTGACGGCCACGGTCAGCTCCCTCGGTAGGTCGAATAGGCGAACGGGCTGAGCAGGAGCGGCACGTGGTGGTGCGCCGCGGGGTCGGAGATCCGGAACGCCAGCGTGACCTCGGGGAAGAAGGCGTCCGGGCCCAGATAGGCGCCGGTGTCGAAGACCAGGCGGTAGGTGCCCGGCTCGAGGGTTTCCGGCCCCAGGTCGCGGATGCGGCCGTCGTCGTCGGTGCGGCCCTCGGCGATCGGCTTGCCCCCGGCGGTTTCGAAGCGGACGGCGATGCCCGGTGCCGGGCGCCCGGTCGCCGTGTCGAGGACGTGGGTGGTCACGAGGCTCACGCGGTCACCGCTTTCGCGAGTCGGAGTCCGGCGATCTTCAGCAGTTCGCGGCCGGCGACGGCCAGCTCGGTCGCGGGGTCGTTGCCGAGTCGTTCGCGGAGGATCTTCAGCAGCTCGTCGCCGCTGCGGCCGGTCGCACAGACCAGGTACACGTGGCCGAACTTGGCTTCGTACTCGGCGTTCGCCGCGGCGAACGCGTCCGCATTGTCCACACCGGACTGTTCGGAGCGGGCCCAGCCGTCCGCCGGCTTTTCCCCGATGCGGGGGTGCGCGGCCATGGCCTGGCGGATCTCGTCGCTGCTCAGCGGCAGGTCCGCGGCGGCGGTCAACGCGTCGACGTCGGCGTAGGGGCGCCCGGCCAGCACGGCGTCGACCCACCGGGGCACGGCGAGGCAGTCCGTCAGCAGCGGGCGGACGTCGGTGGTGTTGAACTCGGTGAGCAGCACGAGCTGACCGTACGTCGGCGCCCGAGTTCCGTCAACATTTTGTTGAAAGCGCTGGTCAGTCCGCTTCGCGGTTGAGGTAGTTGTAGACGGTGAACCGCGTGACGCCCAGCGCGTCGGCCACCGACGAGACGGATTTCCGCAGCCCGAAGGCGCCGCGTTCGCGCAACAGCCGCACCGCGCGCTGCTTGCCCGCGCGGTCGAGTTCGCCCAGCTTGGCGCCCAGTTCGCGCTCGACGTCGGCGATCAGCCGGGCCAGCGCGTCGTTCAGCTCGACGACGGGTGCGCTGCCCGGGTCGTCGGCCCGGCGCAGCTGCAGCGTGACCCGTGTGGCGCCACCCTCCAGGGCCGCCTTCGCAATCGCCGGGAGGGCTTCGAGCAGCTCCTTCGCCTCGCCGCGGGCGAGGGTGCCGAGTGGCCCGAAATCGGTGTCCAGCCCGGCTTCCGCGGCGGCGTCACGCGCGGCGACGGCGTGCTCGGGCGGCGAACCTTCGCCGTGGAACGGTTCGCTGGTGAACTCCGCTTCAAGCCGCACAAGGATGACCGTAACGCGCTATGTCCGTCGTTGACGAGCGGCGCGCGCCGTGGTTACTGTCGTTGTGCGAAACCGCCTTTCCGTACTGTGAAATCGGCGGTGGTCATCCTCCCGCAGAAGGGTTTTCGGATGGATCTTGTGGTGCGTGCCGCCCGGGCCGTGACGGCCGCGGGCGAAGGCCCGGCGACCGTCGGGGTCGACGGCGGCCGGATCGTCGCGGTCGAACCCGGCGACGCGGCTCTGGCCGGCGACCGCGTCCTCGACCTCGGCGACGACGTCGTGCTGCTGCCGGGGCTGGTCGACACGCACGTCCATGTGAACGACCCCGGCCGCGCCGAGTGGGAGGGCTTCGAGACGGCGACCCGCGCGGCCGCGGCGGGCGGGGTGACCACGATCGTGGACATGCCGCTGAACAGCCTGCCGCCGACCGTCGACGTCGCGGCCCTGGAGGTCAAGCGCACGGCGGCGGCCGGCCGGGTGCACGTCGACGTCGGCTTCTGGGGCGGCGCGATCCCCGGCAACGTGACCGATCTGCGCGGCCTGCACGAAGCCGGGGTGTTCGGCTTCAAGTGCTTCCTGCTGCACTCCGGCGTCGACGAATTCCCGCCGCTCGACCCGGCCGGGCTCGACGAAGCGTTGCGGGAGCTCAGTTCCTTCGACGCGCTGATGATCGTCCACGCCGAGGACGCAACCGAGATCGACGAAGCACCGGAGCCCCACGGCGGTCGCTATGTCGACTTCCTGCACTCTCGGCCGCGCACGGCCGAGAACCACGCGATCTCGCAGGTGATCGAGGCGGCCCGCCGCCACGCCGCGCGGGCCCACATCCTGCACCTGTCCTCTTCGGACGCACTGCCGCTGATCGCGTCGGCGCGGCGCGACGGCGTCCGGCTGTCGGCGGAGACCTGCCCGCACTACCTCAGCTTCGTCGCCGAGGAGATCCGAGACGGCGCGACGCAGTTCAAGTGCTGCCCGCCGATCCGCGAGGCGGCCAACCGCGAACAGCTCTGGCAGGGGCTCGCCGACGGCGTCATCGACACGATCGTCAGCGACCATTCGCCGTGCACGCCGGAGCTGAAACGCTTCGACAGCGGCGACTTCGGCCAGGCGTGGGGCGGGATTTCCAGCCTGCAGCTGGGGCTGCCGGCGATCTGGACGCAAGCGCGGCAGCGCGGGTTCGCGCTCACCGACGTCGTCCGGTGGATGGCCGAGCGGCCGGCCGCACAGGCGGGGATGCGCCGCAAGGGGCACCTGGCCGTGGGGTACGACGCCGACTTCTGCGTGTTCGCGCCGGACGAGGCCTTTGTCGTGGACGTCGCGAAACTGGAGCACCGCAACCCGGTCAGCGCGTACGACCGGCGGCCGCTCGCCGGCGTCGTGCGCTCGACCTGGCTGCGGGGCACGGAAATCACCGGCGACGAGCCGCGCGGTGCGTTGCTGACCCGGGGGAACTGCTGAAATGGAGGCTCTGGTGTCCGACCGTCCGGAGTGGACAGAACTGCCCGACCTCGCGTCCCGCCGCTTCGGCGGCACGGTGATGTGGGCGACCGACGAGCTGTTCGCCGAGAAGGAGAACCTGGTCAACCCCTGGGTGCCGGCGCACCGGGCGGAGACGTTCGGCCCGAAGGGCCAGGTCTACGACGGCTGGGAGACCCGCCGTCACCGCGAACCGGGCGACGACCAGGCCATCGTCCGGCTCGGCCTGGCCGGCACGGTCACCGGCGTCGTCGTCGACACGGCGTTCTTCAAGGGCAACTACCCGCCGCACGTCTCGGTCGAGGCGACGTCGCTGCCGGGCTACCCGTCGGCGGCGGAGGTGGTGGCGGCGGACTGGGACGTCCTGGTCGACCGCGCGCCGGCCTCGGGGCACACGGAGAACTTCTACGCGGTCAACGGATCGCGGCGCTACACGCACGTCCGGCTGACCCAGCACCCGGACGGGGGAGTGGCGCGCCTGCGCGTGCACGGCGCACCGATCCCGGACCCGGCGCTGCTCGACCTGGACGCACTCGACCTGGCGGCCCTGGAGAACGGCGCGGTCGTCACGGGCTGCAGCAACCGGTTCTATTCGTCGCCGAACAACATCCTGTCGCCGGGCCTGGCGGCCCACCAGGCGGAGGGCTGGGAGACGGCCCGCCGCCGCGACGACGGCAACGACTGGGTGACGCTGCGCCTGGCCGGCGCCGGCATCGTCCGGTTCGTGGAGCTGGACACGAGCAACCTGAAGGGCAACGCACCGGGCTGGGCCTCGGTGAGCGGCCGCGAAACGTACGGCGAATGGGTCCCGCTGCTGCCGAAGACGCGCTTGCAGCCGGACACGCGCCACCGCTTCGCCCTCCCGGACGGCCCGGAGGTGACGGAGGCCCGGTTGGACATCTACCCGGACGGCGGCCTGGCCCGCTTGCGGCTGTTCGGCCGGCTCACGGAAGCGGGCCGCACGAACCTGAAGGCCCGCTTCGCGAAGACGCGTTAGTTCGCGGTGTTGTCGACGACGTAGACGGACCGCAGCGGAAGGAGCCGCTTGTACTCGAGGCTGAACTTGCCGTAGTGCTCGAAGATCAGCTTGACCAGCTGACGGCCGTTGATGAGCCGGAGGTTCTGGCGGTGCCGTTCTTCGTGCTGTGCGTCGGCGGAGTAGCTGCCCAACGTCACGAACAGGCCGAGCTCGGATCCGCCGGCGGCCAACGCCCCGGTGAGCTGCTGCACCTCCGGGCGCCCGATCGACGAAGTCGTGCGCTTGCACTGGACCTTGATGATCGGCGGCTTCAGCAGCAGGGGATCGTGCGAGGCGATGATGTCGTAGCCGCCGTCGCGTGACGGGCTGGTCACCTCGGTCCGGTACCCCATGGCGCCGAGCAGGTGCGCGACGAAGTGCTCGAAGTCGACGCCCTCCAGCTTTTTCATCAGGGTGTCGATGACGAAGTCGTGGGTGTAGGTCTCGATCCGTTCGGCATCCGGTTGCTCGGCCGCTTCGTCGGCGGCGGCCTCCGGTTCGGCCTCGGCGGGGGCCGCCGACGTCGGCAGCCCCTTCAGGAAGCCGAGGAATTCCTGCCGGTGTCGCTTGACCTGGAAGACCGTGACGGCCGAACCGATCTCGTAGCGAGCGCTCTGCGAGAAGGTCGTCCGGGGAACACCGGTTCGCAGCCACTCGACCGGTCGCCGGTTGGCGTGGAGGGAGACGCCGGCCTGGTGGTAGTAGTCACCGGTGATGCGGCCGAAGTTGAGGGTGCTGTCCGGTTTGTGGGGGTGGATCACGATGTCGCCGGGCTGCATCCGGTACCGGAACGAGAGCAACGTTCCCGCGGTGACCGGGATGGCTCCCGGTTTCAGGTCCGGGTATCCCCGGACGACCCGGTCCTTGGCGTCGTCGCGGTCATCCTTCAGCTCCGAGAGGTCGCCGAGGTCGTCCCAGCCGATCGAGACGAACCCGTTCCCGACCAGGTCCAGGTGCGGCTGGTCGTTGTGAACGCCCCAGATCGTCGTCATGGCGCAACGTCAGCCGAGGCCATTTCGCGAAGACGCGTCAGTTCGCGCCGGGCCGGTTGAGGTAGGCGGAGGCGAGCGACAGGACGCAGGCGCACCCGACGATGGCACTCACCCACCACGGCAGCCCGACCACGACGCTCCAGACGAAGCCCGCCGCCGCGAGGAGGGCGACGAGGATGTTCCGGAACTGCAGTGGAGTCGGCTTGGCCATGCCGCCAGCCTCTCACGCCCCCGTCAGACCTCCGCGTGCTGCCCGGGCTCCAGCAGGACGAGCCGGTCCGCCAGCCCCGCCGCCTCGAACTCCTTCCGCAGCACGTCCGGCCCCTCGCTGAAGTGCTGCCAGCCCCGGAAGTGCAGCGGGACCACCTTCGCCGCGCCCAGGACCTTCGCCGCCTCCACCGCGTCCACGCTGGTCAACGTCAGCGGCGCGCCGTCGAAGAACACCGTGCGGGCCGCGCCGGCGAACAGCACCGCGATGTCCACCCGGAACCGCGCCGCGATCTCGCCCACCAGGTCCACCGACGCGTTGTCGCCGCTCACGTACACCGTCGGCAGCCCGTCGCCGGTCAGCACGAACCCCGTGACGTCTCCTGTGAGCCGCGAAGCGCCTTCGGGTCCGTGCAGCGCCGGAACCGCCGTGATCGTCAGCGCCCCGACCCGCGTCGAATCCCACGGCGCCAGCCCGCGGGCCGTCCCGCCGAGCCGCGCCGCCCCGCTGGGCGTGACCAGCGTCAACGGCACCGTCGCGAGGTACGCGCGGCCGCGGTCGTCCAGGTTGTCCGGGTGCTGGTCGTGGGACAGCAGCACCGCGTCCACCACCCCGGTCGCCTCTTCGGTCAGCGCCGATTCCTCAGTCTTGACCAGCACGCGCTCGCCGACGGGGTGGTCGCCGGGGGCGTCGAAGGTCGGGTCGGTGAGCAGCCGGACGCCGCCGAGTTCCAGGAGGGCGGTCGGGCCGCCGGAGAACGTGATCCCCAAGGTCATACCCGGGGCCAACACCGGGAACGGCCGTTCTCTTCCCCGATCAGGGCGCCGACTGCCGCCGCGAGCTGATCACGCCCGTGTTGAACCCGGCCAGGTGCAGCCCGCCCGCGAAGCGCGCGTGCTCGATCTTCACGCACCGGTTCATCACGACGTCCAGCCCGGCGTCCCGCGCCCGGCCGGCCACCGGCTCGTGTGACAACCCGAGTTGCAGCCACAGCGTCCGCGCGCCGGCGTCGATGACCTCCTCGGCGACCTGCGGCAGGTCGTCGTGCCTGCGGAACACGCTGACCAGGTCGGGCTCGCCCGGCACGTCCTTCAGCGACGCGTACACCGGTTTCCCGAACAGCGTGTCCAGCCGCGGGTTGACGAAGTGGACCTCGTACCGCGTCGACGAAAGCAGGTAGGTCGCGACGAAGTAGCTGGGCCGCGCCGGGTTGGCCGACGCGCCGATCAGCGTCACGGACTTCGTCCGCTGGAGGATCGCCCGCCGCTCGACGGCACCGACGTCGTGCGTCATCCGGCCACCGCCTTGCCGAGCGCCTGGTCGAGGTCCCAGAGGATGTCGTCGACGTCCTCCAAACCGACCGACAGCCGGATCAGGTCGGGCCCGACGCCCGCGGCGGCGAGCTGTTCCGCCGACAGCTGCGCGTGCGTGGTCGACGCCGGGTGGATGACGAGCGTCCGCGCGTCCCCGACGTTCGCCAGGTGCGACAGCAGCTCCACCGATTCGACGAACCTCCCGCCCGCCGCCCGGCCGCCGTCGATGCCGAAGGAGAACACCGCGCCCGGCCCGGCGGGCAGGTACCTCCGGGCCAGGTCGTGGTGCGGGTGCGACGGCAGCCCGGCGTAGGACACCCAGGCCACGCGCGGGTCGGCTTCGAGGTACTCGGCGACCGCGCGGGCGTTGGCGACGTGCGCGTCCATCCGCTGCGGGAGCGTCTCGACGCCCTGCAGCAGCAGGAACGCCGAGTGCGGCGAGAGCACCGCGCCGATGTCCCGCAGCTGCTCGGCGCGCAGCCGGGTGCAGAACGCGTACTCGCCGAAGTTCTCCCGATAGCGGAGGCCGCCGTAGCTGTCGACGGTCTCGGTCATCCGCGGGAACTTCCCGTTGCCCCAGTCGAACTTCCCGGATTCGACGACGATCCCGCCGAGCGTCGTCCCGTGGCCGCCGAGGAACTTCGTCGCCGAGTGCAGCACGATGTCGGCGCCGTGCTCGATCGGGCGGCACAGGTACGGCGTGGCGAGGGTGGCGTCGACGACCAGCGGGATGTCGTGCGCGTGCGCGAGGTCGGCCAGCGCGGCCAGGTCGGCGACGCCGCCCCCGGGGTTGCCGATGATCTCGGTGTAGAGCAGCCGCGTCCGGCCGGTGATCGCCGCGGCGTAGTCGTCGATGCCGCCGCTGACGAAGGTGGTCTCGACGCCGAAGCGCCGGAGCGTGCCGGTGAGCTGGGTGACGGTGCCGCCGTAGAGGCCGCTCGCGGCGACGATGTGGTCCCCGGCCTCGGTGAGCGCGCTGAAGGTGAGGAACTCGGCGGCCTGCCCGCTCGCGGTGGCGACCCCGCCGATGGCTCCTTCGAGGCTGGCGATCCGCTCCTCGAAGGCGGCCACGGTCGGGTTCCCGATCCGGCTGTAGATGTTGCCGTACTTCTGCAGCGCGAACAGGTTCGCCGCGTCGGCCGCGTCCTCGAAGACGAAGCTGGTGGTCTGGTAGATCGGCACGGCCCGCGCACCGGTGGCCGGATCGGGGGTGCCGCCCGCGTGCAGGGCGCGGGTGCGGAAGCCCCAGCTGCGTTCACTCATCGCCGCCCACGGTAACCGCATCATCCCCCGGATGACACGCCCTCCCGGGGCGTGGGCGAGGTTACGCTCCAGTCCGTGACGGTGCGCTGGAGCGTGACGATCGACTGCGCGGAACCCCGCGCTTTGGCGAGGTTCTGGTCGGTGGCCCTCGGCTACATCGAACGGCCGCCCCCGGCGGGGTTCGCGAGCTGGGAGGCGTGGTTCGCCGAGCACGACGTGCCCGAGGAGGAGTGGGACGACGGCGCGTACCTGAGCGATCCGGAAGGCGTCCTGCCGGGCTTGAGCTTCCTCAAGGTGCCCGAAGGCAAGACCGCGAAGAACCGTCTCCACCTGGACGTCCAGGCCGGCGGCGGGCGCGAGGTGCCGTGGGACACGCGCTGGGAGCGGGTGGTGGAGGCGGTCGCCCGGCTGACCGCCGCGGGCGCGACGGTGCTGCGCCAGGACGAGCTGGACGGCCGCCCCGACCACTTCGTCATGGCCGACCCGGAGGGCAACGAGTTCTGCGTGCTGTGAACCGGGGTCAGCTCCGCCACGGCAGCACGCGGCCGAACCGGACCAGTTCGCCGTAGGTGGCCGGGTCGACGTCGGCGAACACCAGGTCCAGCACCTTCCGCGCCGCCTCGTCCGGCGGCTGGGCCTGGCTGAAGTCGCTGAACCACGGCCGGGACGCCCGCGTGTCGACCAGGCCCGGGCAGACCGCCGCCACCAGGGTGCCGTTCGCGAGGTCGCCGTCCCGGCGTTCGGCCGCCACCGCGCGCACCGCCGCCACCTGGGCGACCTTGGACGGCACGTTGATCCAGTCCGGCCAGCCCGCCGCAGCGGCGGTGCCGTCGTGGATCGCCGCGCGCCAGTTCTCGACTGCCTTCTCGACGTCGTCCAGCGAGACGCCGTCGAAGCGCGGCCGCAGCGGCTCGGGCAGGTGGCCGAGGGTGCCCAGCGAGCTGGCGACGACCAGCAGCCGCCCGCCCGGGCGCAGGACCGGCCCGAACGACCGCAGCACCGCGTGCGTGCCGCTGTTGGCGACGTCGAGGAAGACGTCGGCCTGTTCGGCCTGCGGACGGTCCGGGTCGAGCGGCCCGATGGCGTTCGAGAGCACGATGTCGGCCGGCTCGGCGAAGCGGGCGACGGCGCTTGCGTCGGAGACGTCGAGGACGCGCCCTTCGACGCGGCTGCGCGTCGCCGGATCGGCGGCGACGCGGGCGGCGGCCGCGGCCACCCGGCCGGCGTCGCGGCCGGTGAGCAGGACGAGGTCTTCGGGGGCGAGGCGGGCCGCGAGCCCGCGGACGAGGGCGAAGCCGAGGCCCTGGTTGGCCCCGGTCACCACGGCGGTACGTGTCATACCGGCCACGCTAGATCCGCGGCAGCCATGCGAAAAGCGAGAATCCGGCAACCCTGGTATGCGTGAACGTCATGGACTTCGGCGACGTCTCCCTGGTGGCCCTGCGCGTGTTCCGCGAGGTCGCCGAACGCGGCACCCTGACCGCCGCCGCGACGGCGCTGGGCTACACGCAGTCCGCGGTGTCGCGGCAGATCGCGTCGCTCGAACGGGTGGCCCGCACACCGGTGCTGGACCGGCGGCCGGACGGTGTCCGGCTCACCGCCGCCGGCACCATCGTGCTGCGGCGCGCCGTCGCGGTGCTCGACGAGATCGACGCCGCCGGGCGCGAGCTGGCCGGGCTGCCCGCCGACGCCGGGACGGTGCGCCTCGGCTGGTACCCCAGCGCGGGCGCGGTGCTGGTGCCGCGCGTCGTCGCCGAGCTGCGCCGCACGCACCCGGCCGTCACCGTGGTCACCCGGGAGGGCACGACGCCGGTTCTGGTCCGGGCCCTGCGCGCGGGCACGGTCGACCTGGCCCTGCTCGGCTCGGTCCCGCCGTTCCGCCCGCCGGACGCCGAGACGCCGGCGCTGCGCCTGGAGACCCTGTCCGAGCGCAGCCTCCGCCTCGCCGTGCCCGCGAGCCACCCGCTGGCCGGCGCCGGCGAGGTCGACGTGGCGGACCTGCGCGGGCAGCGCTGGATCGCCGGGCCGTCGGCGGGGGAGACGACGTTGATGGGCGTGTGGCCGGGGCTCGACGAGCGGCCCGAGATCGCCCACACCGCCCGCGACTGGCTGGCGAAGCTGAACCTCGTCGCCGCCGGCTGCGGCCTCACCACGTTGCCGGCTTCGCTGGCCGAGGCCGTGCCGCCGGGAGTGCGCGTGCTGGAGGTCCGCGGCGGCCCGTCGGAGCGGCGGCGGGTGGTGCTCGCGCGCCTCCCGGGGCCGGTGTCCGAGCCCGCGGCCCTGCTCGCCGAGGTACTCCGCCGGACCGCCGGGGGATGACCGGGATCACACGCGTTCCGGGCACATCGGCGGCCGCCGCGGGGTCTACTGCTACGACGCACGGCGGAAGGAACAGGACACAGTGGACACGCTGACCGAGCGGTTCGAGCAGGAGCGGCCGCGGCTGCGCGCGGTCGCCTACCGGATGCTGGGTTCGGCGGCCGAAGCCGACGACGCCGTCCAGGAGGCGTGGCTGCGGTTCCACCGCACCGACGCGGCCGGGATCGACAACCTCCCCGCGTGGCTGACCACCGTGGTCGCCCGGATCTGCCTGTCCCTGCTGCGCACGCGGCGCAACCACCGCGAAGAGCCCTTGGACGGGCAGCCCGAGCCGGACGACGACCGCCGCGACCCCGGCCAGGAGGCGGAGCTGGCCGACACGGTCGGGCTGGCGCTGCTGGTCGTCCTCGACGCGCTGGGTCCGGCCGAGCGCGTCGCGTTCGTGCTGCACGACATGTTCGCGGTGCCGTTCGACGAGATCGCGCCGGTGATCGGCAAGACCCCGGCCGCGACCCGGCAGCTGGCGAGCCGCGCCCGCCGCCGGGTGAAGGGCGGCGAGGCGGCGGCCGCGGACCTGCCCCGGCGGCGCAAGGTCGTCGAAGCGTTCCTCGCGGCCTCCCGCGGCGGCGACTTCGAGGCGCTCCTGGCGCTGCTCGACCCGGACGTGGTGCTGCACGCCGACCGGTTCGCCGGCCCGAGCCCGGCGCCGATCGAGCTGCGCGGCGTCGAGAGCGTCCGCCGGGGCGCGATCCTGGCGTCCGAGCGGGCCCGCGCGAGCGAACTCGCCCTGGTCGACGGCGCCCCCGGCCTGCTCATGGTGCGCGAGGGCCGGTTGGCGGTGGTCCTGGCGTTCCAGGTCGACGGCGACCGCATCACGGGCATCGAGGTCATCGCCGACCCGGAGCGGCTCGCCGCGCTGGAGCTGGCGGTTCTCTAACCCAGGGCGGCGCGAAGGCGGGCTTCGCGCTCTTCGGGCGTCTGACGCGGGCAGCTCACGCACTTGGGGTTGCCGGCTTCGTAGATCAGGCAGCACGAAGCACGCCGTACCGCGGGCGTACGGCCGACGCGCACGAAGCGCGGCTTCGGCAGGCCCAGGTCGATCGCGGCGACCAGGGGCTCGGCGAGGGCCATTGCGCGTTCGGGATCGGGCGTCCAGAGCAGCCGGTTGCCGATCGAGTCCGTGGCGATGGCCCCGAGCGCGCGCTCCCGAGCCCCGCTGACGGCGGCGATGGTGGCGATCGCGGTCCCGAGGGCGCCGGTGAACGCGGCGCCGAGCGCGGGGAGGCCGCCGTCGAGCGGACGGGTGGACCGGGCACCGAGGAACCGCCCGTCGGCGACGAGGTCGAGCTCCATCGCGTCCAGCGACGGATCGACCGGCGTCCCGGCCACCAGGCCTTCGACCGCCGGGGCGACCAGGACCGACGACAGCGAGTACCACCAGATCGTCCCCAGCACCTCCGGCCGCGCGCAGCCGTACAGCTTCGCCGCGCCGCCGATGCGGGCCCGCACCCAGTCGTTGTCGGCGAGCCGGGACGCGGACACCGTCCAGTCCGGCTTCATCCCTTCCTCCGATACGACGAGACGGTGAACGACACCGTGACGACCTGGGGTTCGCTCAGCGCGTCCAGGCGCTCCCGGCGGCCGTCGCGGTCCAGGTGGAACCCGGCTGGTCCCATCTCGACGGCCTGGCGGATCTGCCGCGGCGTCAGCTCGACCTCGCGCCGGACTTCCGTGCGGTCCGTGCGCGTGAAGTACTCGCCCAGGGTGGCGTCGAGGCGCTCGTCCTTGCGCTCGTCGACGGCCAGGACCAGGTCGCCCAGCTCGCGGAGGTGGTCCGGGGCCGGCGCGGCGACCACGAGGAGGCCCCCGGGCCGCAGCACGCGGTGGAACTCCGGTCCGTTGCGCGGCGCGAAGACGTTCAGCACGACCGACGCCACACCGTCGCCCACCGGCCACGGCTCCCAGAGGTTCCACACCGCCGCGCCCAGCCGCGGGTGGGCCCGCGCCGCCCGCCGCAGCGCGACCGCCGAGACGTCGAGCGCGAGCCCGAACGCCTCCGACGTCTCCAGCACCCGCGCGAGGTAGTACCCCGTGCCCGCGCCCGCGTCGATCACCAGGCCGCCGGCTTCCGCGCAGACCCGGGCCAGCTCGTCCGCCAGTGGCTCGTACGCGCCCGACGCGAGGAAGCCCGCGCGCGCGGCGACCATTGGCGCGGTGTCCGCGGTCCCGGCCGGGATTCGCGCGTGCAACAGGTTCACGTAACCCTGGCGCGCTAGATCGAACGAGTGGCGGTTGCCGCAACGCAGCGTGCGTCCCGCTGCGCCGATCGGGTCGCCGCACACCGAACACCGCAGTGCGGCGACCACCGGGGGTGGCAGTGGGTCATTCCCGTGGTCGGCCGGTGTCATGGGGCTATTCGACCACGACGTTTCGCAACCGGACACCCGAGGCGGGGTCGGGGGAAACCTGGCCGTAACAACCGGGCGCGGACAGTTCACGCGGGCGAAACCTCGCGAGCCGCCCCGTGAAACACCGCGCGCCAAAACTGCCAACGCACGAACCCAGGGCACGGGAGGACGATGTGCTGAACGCAGGAGACACCGCGTGGGTATTGGCCAGCGCCGCGCTGGTCATGCTCATGACCCCAGGACTGGCGTTCTTCTATGGCGGCATGGTCCGCGCGAAGAGCGTCCTGAACATGCTGATGATGAACTTCATCGCGCTGGCCGTCGTGGGGGTGTTGTGGGCCCTGTACGGCTTCTCGATGTCCTTCGGCGACGACGCCTTCGGCGGTTTGCTCGGTAACTTCCACTTCGCCGGGCTGGAAAACACCTTCGGCAAGCTCGCCGGCTTCGCGGTCGCCGCCACCGACACCTCGCCAGCGGTCGCCTGGCCCGGCTCGGACGGCTTGCCCGTCCTCGCCTTCGTGATGTTCCAGCTGATGTTCGCGATCATCACGCCCGCGCTGATCTCCGGCGCCATCGCCGACCGCGCGAAGTTCTGGGGCTGGACGCTGTTCGTCGTCATCTGGGTGACGGTCGTGTACTTCCCGGTCGCGCACTGGGTGTTCTCGTTCAACGGCTTCATCGGCGAGAACGCCGTCGGCGGCTGGATCGCCAACAACCTGAAGGCGCTCGACTTCGCCGGCGGGACCGCGGTCCACATCAACGCCGGTGCCGCGGGTCTCGCTCTCGCCATCGTGCTCGGCAAGCGCAAGGGCTGGCCGAAGGACACCGGCCGGCCGCACAACGTGCCGTTCGTGCTCCTCGGTGCGTCGCTGCTGTGGTTCGGCTGGTACGGCTTCAACGCCGGTTCGGCGCTGGCCGCCAACGACCTCGCCGCCGTCGCGTTCACCAACACCACCGTCGCCACCGCCGCGGCCGTCCTCGGCTGGCTGGTCGTGGAGCAGCTCAAGTTCGGCAAGCCGACCACCCTCGGCGCGGCTTCCGGCGCGGTCGCCGGCCTGGTCGCCATCACCCCGGCCTGTGGTTTCGTGAGCCCGCTCGGGGCCATCGCGATCGGCCTCATCGCCGGTGCGGTCTGCGCACTGGCCATCTCGCTCAAGTTCAAGTTCGGCTTCGACGACTCGCTCGACGTCGTGGGCGTCCACCTGGTCGGCGGCATCGTCGGCACGCTGCTGATCGGCTTCTTCGGCACCACCAGCGTCAACTCGCTCGGTGCGGACGGCCTGTTCTACGGCGGCGGGTTCACCCAGCTGGGGCGTCAGGCGGCGGCCGCGGGCGCGGTGCTCGCGTACTCCTTCGTGCTGTCCTTCATCATCGGCTTCGTGATCAAGAAGGCCGGCGGCTTCCGCGTCAGCACCGAGGACGAGGTCAGCGGCATCGACGAAGCCCAGCACGCGGAAAGCGCGTACGACTTCACCGGGTCCGGCGGTGGCCTCGGCCACCCGACGACCATCCCGGTCAAGTCCGCCACCCCGGCCGCGAAACTCGAGGAGAGCAAGGCATGAAGCTCATCACGGCGATTGTCAAGCCGTTCACGCTCGACGACGTCCGCTCCGCGCTGGAGCAGCTGGGCGTGCTGGGCATGACGGTCAGCGAAGTTCAGGGCTACGGGCGGCAGAAGGGCCACACCGAGGTCTACCGCGGCGCCGAGTACTCGGTGGACTTCGTGGCCAAGCTGAAGATCGAGGTCGTCACCGACGACGCCAACGTGGAAAAGGTCCTCGACGCCATCACCACGGCCGCGCACACCGGCAAGATCGGTGACGGCAAGGTGTGGGTGACGCCGGTGGAGACGGTCATCCGGGTACGGACCGGCGAGCGCGGCACGGACGCCCTATAAGGCGTCTGGGATGGCCGACGGGGGCGAACTGGTCAAGGCCACCGAGCGCTTGCTCGAGGGCAGGCACGGGAGGCTGGGGGCGTCCGCACTGCGGGCGGCCCTGGTCGACCTCTACGAGTTCTGGCTGAGCAGGGGCGCCTCGGCGGCCGGTGTAGACACCGCGGAACCGGGTGTCGCGCTGGTCGCCGTGGGCGGGCTCGGCCGCCGGGAGCTGGTGCCGTTCTCCGATCTCGACCTGCTGCTGGTGCACAACGGCAACAGCGGCGTCGGCGAGATCGCGGACGCGCTCTGGTATCCCCTGTGGGACGCGAAAGTCGGGCTCGACCACTCGGTCCGCACACCGGGTGAAGCGCTGAAGGTCGCTTCGGAGGACCTGCGCGTGGCCATGGGCCTGCTCGACGCCCGGCACCTCGCCGGGGACGCCGAGCTGAGCGGCCGGCTGGTGTCCGCGGCGCGGGACCAGTGGCGCCGCACGGCGCGCAAGCAGATCCCGGACATGACGGCGTCGGTCCGGCAGCGCTGGGCCCGCAGCGGCGAAATCGCGCAGTCCGCCGAACCCGACCTCAAGCACGGGCGCGGCGGCCTGCGGGACTTCGCCGTCCTGGAAGCCCTCGCCGCGGCGCAGCTCACCGCGCGGCCGGGCGAGGAACTCCTGGAAGCCAAGGGACTCCTGCTCGACGTCCGCACCGAGCTGCGGCGCGAGATCCGGCGGGAACGGGACGTGCTGTCGGCGCCGGAGGCCGAGCTGGTCGCGGCCGAACTCGGCTTCGGCGACCGGTTCACGTTGGCCCGCAAGCTTTCCGGGGCCGGCCGCACGATCGCGTACGCGCTGGACGTCGCCCTGCGGTCCACTGTGGAGCCACCGCGGCCGCGCTTCGGGCGGCGGCCGTCGCGGACGCCGCTGGCGGAAAACGTGGTGCTGCACGGGAACGAGGTCGCGCTGGCCCGCGACGCGGTCCCGGCGAAGGACCCGGCCCTCCTGCTGCGGGTCGCGGCGGCGTCGGCGCGCACGGGCAAGCCGATCGCGCTCGGCACGCTCAAGGCGCTGGCCGAGTCGGCGCCGGAGCTGCGTGCCCCGTGGCCGGCCGAGGCGCTGAACGCGCTGGTCGAGCTGCTGGGCGCGGGCGAGGGCCTGGTCGACGCGGTGGAGTCGCTCGACCGGACCGGCCTGTGGTCCCGGCTGTTCCCCGAGTGGGGCGCGGTCCGCGATCTGCCGCCGCGGTCGCCGGTGCACCAGTGGACGGTCGACCGCCACCTGGTCCGCACCTGCGTCGAGGCGGCCAAGCTGACCACCACGGTGTCGCGCCCCGACCTGCTGCTGATCGGCGCGCTGCTGCACGACATCGGCAAGGGCCGCGACGCCGACCACTCGGAGCTGGGCGCCAAGATCTCCGCCCAGGTCGCGACCCGCCTGGGCCTCACCCCGGCCGACACGGCCACGGTGTCGGCGATGGTCCGCCACCACCTCCTCCTGGCGCACACGGCAACCCGCCGCGACATCAGCGAACCGGCCACGGTGGCGCGGGTGGTGAAGACCCTGGACAGCGACATCGTCCTGGTCGAGCTGCTGCACGCGCTGACCCAGGCGGATTCGCTGGCGACGGGCCCGGGCGTCTGGACGGACTGGAAGGCCCGCCTGCTGGCCGAGCTGGTGTCCGGGTGCGAAGAAGTCCTGCACGGCCGGGGTTTCACCGCCCCCACACCGATGGACGACGAACAGCGAGAGCTGGTCGCCGCGGCGGTGGCGTCGGGCACGGGCGAGATCCGGATCAGCTCGCACGGGAAGGTGGTGACGGTCCTGCTGGCGGTCCCGGCCCGCGCGGAGCTCCTCGCCCCGGCGGCGGGCGTGCTGGCCCTGAACTCCCTGGAGGTCCACTCGGCGGTCCTGCGCGGCCACGAGGGCGGCCGGGCGGGGTTGTTCACGGCGTCCCCGAAGTTCGGTTCCCTGCCGGACGCAACGCTGTTGCGCGAGCAGTTCGCCCGCGCGGTGGCGGGAACCCTGCCCCTGACCCAGCGCCTGGCGGCAAAGGAACGCGACTACGGCACCCCATCGGCCCCGGTGGCCCCGAAGGTGCTGTGGTTCGACGACGAAACATCAGGCCCGGACACGGTGGTCCTGGAGCTACGCGCAGCGGACCGAATCGGCTTGCTGTTCCGGGTGGCGGGAGCGTTGCGCAGGTGTGATGCGGAGGTCCGCTGGGCGAAGGCATCAACGCTCGGTGGAGCGGTGGTGGACTCGTTCGCGGTAACGCCCAGAAGCGGCCGCATCGAGCCGGGCTGGCGCCGCGAGGTGGAGCAGGCCGTCCTGGCCGCGGCTTCCTGAGGGCTTTGTTCGCAGCTGCGGGAGCCCGCAGCTGCGAACAATGCGGTAACTGGTGTAACAAGTGATCCTCTTCCTGCGAGTTCACTCGCATGGCCGGGACCAGAATCCAAGCAGCGGAGCACACCGTCGGCGAAATCTTCACCGACGCCTACCACTTCTCCATTCCCCGCTACCAGCGACCGTACGCGTGGACTACCGAGCAGGCGGGCGAGATGTTCGACGATCTGCTCGCCGCCTCCCGGGCCAAGGATTCGCTGACCGAAGCCGATCCCTACTTCCTCGGCAGCATCGTCCTGGTCAAGGACGAGAAGGAAGCCCACGCGGCGGTCATCGACGGGCAGCAGCGCCTCACCACCTTGACCGTGCTCCTCAGCGTTCTCCGCGAGTACGTCTCGCCGCGTTTCGCCGCGTCCCTCGAAGGCCGGATCTTCCAGGAGGGCGACCCGATCAAGGGGACCGCGGACCAGCCACGCCTTCGCCTGCGTGACCAGGACCAGGGCTTTTTCGAGAAGTACATCCAGGAACGCTCCGGCAACGAGTCGCTGCCGTCCTTGGTCGACGTGCGCCCCGACAGCCGCACGCGTCTGGTCGAGAACGCTGTGCTGCTCCAGAACCGGTTGAGCGAGCTCGGGGTCGAGGAGTGCCAGCGGCTGGTGTCGTTCATCGACCGGCACACCTACCTCGTCGTCGTGTCGACGGCCGACTTCGAGTCCGCCTACCGGATCTTCACGGTGCTCAACGAACGCGGCCTGGACCTCACGCACACCGACATCCTGAAGTCGGAGATCATCGGGGCGATCCCGGCCGCCGAGCAAGAGGCCTACACGAACAAGTGGGTGCAGGAGGAGAACGACCTCGGGCGCGACGACTTCGGCGACCTCTTCTCCCACATCCGCATGGTCTACGCGAAGACCAAAGCCCGCGAGTCGATCCTCAAGGAGTTCCGGGCCTCCGTGCTGCAGAAGGTTCCTGACGGCAAGAGGTTCGTCGACGACGTGCTCGTCCCCTTCTCGGATGCCTTCGAGGTGGTCACGCGGGCCGGCTACGCCGGGGGACCGGACGCCAAAGCGATCAACCGGCTGCTGGGCTGGCTGAACCAGCTGGGCAACACGGACTGGATCCCGCCGGCGATCAGCGCCTTCAGCCGTCCGACGGCCGACTCGGCGTCGCTGCTGCGGTTCCTGACCGACCTCGAGCGGCTCGCCGGCAGCATGCTCGTCCGCCGCGTGGACATCACCCGCCGGATCGAGCGCTACGGACGCGTGCTCGACTGGATGGAGAACGACCGCGATCTCTACTCGCCCGAGTCGCCGCTGCAACTGTCCGCCGCCGAGCAGGACGAGACTCTCGGCAAGCTGGACGCCGAGATCTACACGGTGCTTCGCGTCCGGCTCTACGTGCTGCAACGCCTGGACTCGGCGTTGTCGGACGGCGGGGCGAGCTACGACGACTACCCGTCGATCAGCGTCGAGCACGTCCTGCCGCAGAACCCGACCGCGGGCAGTGGGTGGACCACGGCGTTCACCGCGCAGGAGCGGGCCTACTGGGTGCATCGCCTGGCGAACCTGGTTCTGCTCTCGAAGCGGAAGAATTCCCAAGCGAGCAACCTCGAGTTCGAGGCGAAGAAGACCAAGTACTTCGAAAAGACCAGCTGGGCGCCGTTCGTGCTGACTTCCCAGGTGGCCGCGAGCGACGTCTGGACCCCCGCGGTGCTCGAGGAGCGGCAAGAGCTCCTGCTGAAGGTGCTCGGCGACCTCTGGCGGCTGGAACCGGCGGCTTCCTAGGCGGTCGCCGTGCCGTCGACCACCTGGTTGCGGCCCGCGTTCTTGGCTCGGTACAGGGCCTTGTCCGCGGCCTGCAGCAGGCGGTCGACGGCCGTTCCGCCGTCCGGGTAGGTCGCCACGCCGATCGAGGCCGACAGGTTCGCGATCACCCGGACCTCGGTGCCGTCCTCGTACTCGACCTTCAGGGCCTCGATCGCCGACCGGATGCGCTCGGCCACCGCCAGGACCGCCACCGGGCCGATGTCCGGGAGCAGGACCACGAACTCTTCGCCGCCGAAGCGGCCGACCGAGTCGTAGTCGCGGACCGCGCTCTTGATCGTCGCCGCGACCGCGCGCAGGACCGTGTCGCCCGCCAGGTGGCCGTGCTGGTCGTTGATCAGCTTGAAGTGGTCCAGGTCGATCATCAGGACGCCGAACGTGCTCCGGGTGCTGCGCTGCGCCCGGGCCAGCTCGCGCGAGGCGAGCAGGTGCCAGCCGGTCGTGTTGAACAGGCCGGTCTTCTCATCGGTCGTCGCGGCGATCTCCAGCTGCTTGATCAGCACCGCCCGGTGCAGCACCAGCAGCGGCGGCACGATCGCGACGGCCAGCGCGGGCAGCGTCGCCAGCGTCAGCGCCGTCAGCATGCCCAGGCAGAGCGTCGCGACCTCGAGGAGGTTGTCGCCGAGGCCGCCGAAGAACGCCTTGACCGAGCGGGTCGTGATGGTCAGCGCCGGGAGGATCGTGATCGCCGCGACCAGGAAGTACGTCCCGGCCGCGAGCGCGATCGCGGTGACGCCGCGCCAGCCGGCGGTCAGCGCGGCGGGCATGTCGCCGACCCCCAGCCGCGCGAGCACGAAGTCGGCCGAGTAGCAGGTGACGACGACCAGCGTGGCGTTCAGCGCGATCCGGAACGGCGGGACGCGCTTGATCCGCGCCAGGCTCCGGGTCCCGAGGTGCACGTACAGGACGACGACGAGCGCGGCCCCGAGCGCCGGCGGCAGGAGCAGGACCCCGGCGAACGTCCAGACCGACGTCAGGTTGATGTGCGGGGTGTCGGAAACCAGCCGCCGGACGCGCTCGACCTGCCGCCCCAGCTCGGCCTGCAGCACGCCGAGCCCGGCGAGCACGCCGAAGACGATCAGGTCCCAGCCCCGCACGGGCACCGCGACGGCGGTCCAGACGGTGGCGACGAGCGCGGCGGATTCGACGAGGAAGCAGTAGAAGACGAGTGACCGCCGCTGCCGCCAGAGCGTCCAGCGAGCAGGGTTCAGCGCCCCTCGGATCCGGGCCGGGTGGCGTTCGGCCGGACGGGCGCCGTCCATACTCAAGGCGGTGCAACTCCCCTGGGGGTGATCCGACGATCCACAACCACCCCACCACACCGGACGGCCGCGATCGATGATTGCCACACGTTCGGAGCAGTGAAGGGAGGCCGCCGCCATGCGCAACCGCGAGTCCTGAGGCCCCCGAGTCCCGAAGTCCGCGCGATCCGCCGGAGGGAGGCCGTCATGCGCAACCGCGAGTCCTGAGCCGCCGGAGCCCCCTTGTCCCCGCGTTCGAGAGGAGTGCCGTCGTGCGCAATCGCGAGTCCTGAGGCTGCCGCAAACCCCGCCATCACGCCCCGGAAGGAGATGCGCTGTGCGTAACCGCGAGTCCTGAACGAGTGCCCGCCGTGCCCTGCGTCCCGGAAGGAGAGCCACCGTGCGTAACCGCGAGTCCTGAGCCGCCGCCCCTCGTCACCGCGCCCGAAAGGAGAGCCGCCATGCGCAACCGTGAGTCGTGAAACGGTCCCCGCGTCCGGGTGGGCCGCTCAGGCGGTCGCGCCGCCGTCGACCACCAGGTCGTGCCCCACGGTGAACGCCGCCTCGTCCGAAGCCAGCCACAGCACCGCGGCGGCCACTTCGGCCGTGGCGCCCACCCGGCCCAGCGGGATCGCGTCCTTCAGCCGCGCGGCGCGGTCCGCGTCCGTCTCGCCGGGGCGGCGGGACATGTCCGTGTCGGTCGCCCCCGGGCTGACCGCGTTGATGCGGACGCCGTCGCCGATGTGGTCGCGCGCCGCCGTCCTGGTCAGCGCGCTCACCGCGGCCTTCGACGCCGCGTAGGCCGCCAGGTTCGGCAGCCTGCCGTGCGCGCCGATGTTCGACGCCATGTTGACGATCGCGCCGCCGCCGTGCGCCCGCATGTGCGCGACCTCGTGCTTCAGGCACAGCCACGTCCCGGTGACGTTCGTGTCCAGCACCGCGCCGAAGTCGTCCTCGCCGAGGTCCGCGACCGGCGCCGGCGACCCGAGGATGCCCGCGTTGTTGAACGCGACGTCGAGCCCGCCGTGCCGCGCGACGACCGTCTCCACCATCCGCGCCACGCTCGCGGAGCCGGTCACGTCGACGGTCACCGCGCTCGCGTCGCCGCCGATCTCCCGCACCGCCGACTCGAGCCGCCGCTCGTCGCGCCCCGCGACGACCACCGTCGCGCCTTCGGCCGCGAACGCCCGCGCCGTCGCCCGTCCGATTCCCGAGCCGCCGCCCGTCACCAGGACGACCTTGCCCGCGAAACGTGCCCCCATCGTGTACCTTCTTTCTGGTCCGATCAGTCTTGAATAAGCCGCATGGCCTGCGAGACGGCCGCGTGCACCCGGCCCGCCGCGTCGACGCCCTTGCCCAGGACGCGCAGGCCCTGCAGCACGGTCAGCAGGAACCGCGCCAGCGTTGCCGGCTCGCTGCCGTGGCGTAGTTCGCCCTGGGCTCGCGCGCGTTCCAGCGCCATGGTCAGCGCGACCTCGAGGGTGTCCCAGCTGCGTTCCACCAGCCGGGCGACGTCGGGATCGCGGGGGAGCAGCTCGATCGCCGCGTTGACGACGAAGCAGCCCATCCTCGCCTCGTCGCCGAGGATTTCCCCGACGTAGCCGTCGAAGAGCCGGCGCACCGCGGCCACGCCCGAACCCGGCTCCGACAACTGCGCCATCACCCGCGCGTCGGCCTGTTCGGCGTAGCGCTTCAACGCTGTGACGTACAGGTCGTGCTTCGTGCCGAAGGTCGCGTACAGGCTGGCCTTGGCGACGCCGAGGTGCGCGACGAGGTCGCTGACCGACGTCGCCTCGTAACCCTGGCGCCGGAAGAGCGTGAGTGCCCCCTCGCAGGCTTCGCCGACGTCGAACTCCTTGACCCGCGACATGATCGAAACCCTAGCGCTATCGAGAACGCTCGGTCAAATATGTGAGTGGCGGTGTGTCGGATCCGGTGACGGCGCGTGCGGTGGCACTATGGCTGCTTTCGCCGGCCCGAGAGGTGATCGATGCAAGATCGGCTGACGCTGCCGCCGACGGTTGTCGCCACCCACCTGCGCACCTGCGCCGAGGAACTCGCCGCCGGCCTGCGGTGCGGCGGCCCGGGCGCCACGACCGGCGAACTCACCGACGTCGTCGCCCAGCTGGTGGCCGGCCAGGAGGCCATCTCCCACGCGCTCGCCGGCCTCGCCGCCCGCGTCGAAGGTGGTTCGGCCGCGCTCGCCGCGGCCCCGCCGCTGGACGTCGAAGTGGTCACCGAGGTGCTCCGCGCGGCGGCCATCGCCTCCCGCTGCTCCGCGGAGGCGCTCGACGAGGTCACGCCGTCGTTCGAATGTGTGAGCGAGGCCGTCGCGCCTGACACCCGTTTGTAGCTGTCGATCCGCGCGGGTGGCTGTCTAGCCTGGGAGCTGCGGAGGTGGTTCGCATGCGTGCGGTGTGGACGGGCACGATCGGGTTCGGCAGCTACGCCGTTCCGGTGAAGGCGTACAGCGCCACCGAAGAGCGCGAGCTCCCGCTGCACCAGGTGCACGAAGCCGACGGCGGCCGCGTCCGGGTCAAGCGGGTCTGCGAGGTCGACGGCGCCGAAGTGCCGCCCGAAGAGATGGTCCGCGGCTACCCGGTCCCCGGCGGCGACGTCGTCCTGCTGTCCGACCACGAACTGGCGTCGCTCCCGATGCCGGGCCGCACGATCGCCATCCGCGGGTTCGCCCCGCTCGCCGACGTCGATCCGATCTGGTTCGCGAAGAGCTACTACCTCGAACCCGAGCCGGCGGGCACGAAGCCGTACGTGCTGTTCAGCGAGGCCCTCCAGCAGTCGGGCCGGCTCGCGCTGGTCACGGTCGCGCTGCGCCGCCGCGAGACGCTCGGCGCCCTGCGCGTGCGCGACCAGGTCATCGTGCTCGAGACCATGCGGTGGCCGGACGAGGTGCGCGAGCCCGACTTCCCCTTCCGGCACGCCGACGTCGACATCCGCCCCGGCGAGCTGCGGCGCGCGGTGAACCTGGTCGGGGAGCTGACGGGCGAATTCGACCCCGGCCGCTACCCCGACCGTTACCGCGAAGCTTTCCAGGCGTTGGTCCAGGCGAAGATCGACGGGGCCGAGGTCGTCCAGCCGACGGCCGCCGAGCAGACCGAGGGAGTAACCCGCCTGCTCGCGGCGTTGCAAGAGAGCGCCGCCGAAGCGGAGGGCGCGCGCAACGAGGCCGTCGCAAAGGCCAAGGCTGCCGCGTCCAGGGCGGCGAAGGCACGTGCGACGGCAAAGCGCGCGGCGACGCGCAGGGGCATGAAGACGTCCGGCTGAGTATTACTACCCACGGGTAATTGAGGGTTCTCACACTCAACTCGCCGCTCTCCGCGCGGCAGACTTTGTCCTGCCGGCGGGTACCGGACCACCGGCCAGGAGGGAAGTCCGGACGGCCCCTGGGGAGGTGAGCCGTCCGGGCACCAGGGTTCCGGGGCGGGCCGGAGGAGGAGCGGCCCGTTCCGGAACCCGACCCACACCGCGGGGAGGCGGTGGGGGCAAGGGGGTGTCCGAAGGCTGCCGTGGAGGGATCGAGGGGTCTCCACGGCAGCTTTCAGGCGTCCGCACGCCGGCCGCGGCCGGCGCCCCGAGCCGAGCGCCTCAGGCGTCCGCGACCCGGATCAGCAGGTCCGCAGCCAGCCGCAGCAGCTGCCGTTCGGTCGGCGACAACGTCGACTCCAGCGCGTTGGCCAGCCACCGTTCGCGTTGGTAGCTGTACCGGCGCAGGACGGCCAGGCCCTCCTCGGAGAGGCTGATCCGCGAACGGCGCCCGTCTTCGGGATCCGGCTCCCGATCGACGAGCCCGCGGATGGTGAGCGACGTCAGGATCCGGGTGAGCGACTGCGGCTGCAGCCGTTCCGCCTCGGCCAGCTCGGTCGGCGTCTGCGTGCCCGCCCGGTAGAGCCGGCTCAGCACCGCGAGCACCGCCGGCCCCGGGTTGCCCTGGTCCGCCTCGCCGCGCATCCGCCAGTTCAGCCGTCCGACGCCTTCGCGCACCCGCCGGGCCAGGTCGGCGAGTTCGGCGTCCGCGTGGAGGGTGTCAGGCTGCATGGCCCCAGGTTAAGGGGTTCCCCGCACCAGCCGGGCATAACGCCCGCCGCGCGTCAGCAGCTCGTCGTGTGTTCCTCGTTCGGCGATCCTCCCTTCGTCCAGCACCACGATCTGGTCCGCGTGTTCCACAGTGGACAGCCGGTGCGCGATCGTCAGCGTCGTGCGGCCCGCGGCGAGGCGGTCGAGCTCGGCCTGCACCGAACGTTCGGTGCGGGTGTCGAGCGCGCTGGTCGCCTCGTCGAGGATGAGCACCGGCGGGTTGCGCAGCAGGATCCGGGCGATCGCCATCCGCTGCTTCTCGCCGCCGGAGAACCGGTAGCCGCGCTGGCCGACGACCGTGTCGTACCCCTCGGGCAGACCGGCCAGGGTGTCGTGGATGTGCGCGGCCTTCGCCGCCCGCTCGATCTCGTCGTCCGTCGCGTCCGGCTTGGCGAAACGCAGGTTCTCCCGCACGGTGTCGTGGAAGAGGTAGGTCTCCTGCGACACCAGCCCCACGCCGGCTGCGAGCGACGCCAGGGTGACGTCCCGGACGTCGGTGCCGTCGATCGTCACCGAACCACTGCTCACCTCGTACAACCGCGCGACCAGGTAGGCGAGCGTCGTCTTGCCCGAGCCAGTGGAGCCGACCAGGGCCGTCGTGGTCCCGGCCGGCACGTCGAGGTCGATCTCGTGCAGCGTCGGCGGCCCGCCTTCGTCGTAGCTGAACGAGACGCCGCGCATCGAGACGTCGCCGCGGCGCACCTCCAGCTCACGGGCACCCGGCTTGTCCGCGATCTCCACCGGCAGGTCCAGCACCTCGAAGATGCGGCCGAACAGCGCCTTCGACGTCGCCACGTTCTGCCCGATCGTCTGCATCGCGCTCGCCGGCGCGACCAGCCGGTTGAGCATGCTGGTGAACGCCACGACGGTGCCGAGCGAGATCGGCGACGCCCCGCCCGCCAGCGCCAGCCCGGCGATCCAGTAGACCAGCGCCGGGATGACGGTCAGGCTCATCGCCCGCGACGCCCGGTGCCAGCGGCCCGCCAGCGCCGCGTCCCGCTCCAGCGACGCGATTTCCCGCGACTCCGCCCCGAACCGCTCGCGCATCGCCCGCTCGTTGCCCATCGTCTTGGCGAGCAGCACCCCGGTGACCGACAGGGACTCCTCGACCATCGTCGTCAGCCGGGCCATCCGGCGGGTCCGGCCGCGGGCCAGCTGCCGCCGTTTCCGGCCCAGCCGCAGGGTGAACAGCAGGAACAGCGGCACGACGACCAGGGAGAGCGCCGCGAGTTGCCAGTCGAGCAGGACCAGCGCGGTGGCGATGGCGATCGTCGTGGTCGCGTTCTGCACCATCGACCCGGCGGTCGTGGTGATCACGTTGTCGACCCCGCCGATGTCGTTGAACACCCGCGAAAGCACTTCGCCGCTCTTCGTCCGCGTGAAGAAGCCGAGCGACATCCGCTGCAGGTGGCCGTAGACGGAGACGCGCAGCTCGTTCATGACCCGTTGCCCGATGGTGTTGGACAGCCCGGTGGTGGCGACGCCGAAGGAGCCGCTGCCGACCGAGCAGACGATCATCCCGGCCGCCAGCAGGCTGATCAGCAGCGTGTCGCGGTGCGGAAGAGCGTCGTCGAGGATCTCGCGCAGCAGGAACGGCGAGACGACGCCGAGGCCCGCCTGCACGACGATCAGCGCGAACAGCGCGCCGAGCGGCCCGCGGTGCGGGCGGAACAAGCCGGCAATCCGCCGGAGCGGCACCGGCTCGTCGGCGTCGGTGGCCGGTTCGCGCAGGACGGGGACTGAGGTCATGCACCTATGTTTACTAAAATACGGTCGCAGCGCCACCAAATTCGGCAGCACCACACGAAAGTGGTTCGAACAGTAGTTAACGTAGGCGTACTACCGGGTGCGTACCCGCGGAGAGACCGAGCCGGAGCGACTACTCTCGTCAGAGCCGGCCCGGTCCGGCGCGCCACTCTCGACCCAGCTGGAGCGTGCACACCCGTGTTCGACACCCTCTCCGATCGGCTCACCGCCGCCCTGCAGACGCTCACGCGCAAGGGCAGGCTGTCCGACGCCGACATCGACGCCACCGCGCGCGAGATCCGCATCGCGCTGCTGGAGGCCGACGTCGCCCTCGGCGTGGTCAAGGCCTTCATCGCGAAGATCAAGGAGCGGGCGAAGGGCGCCGAGGTCTCCCAGGCGCTCAACCCCGCGCAGCAGGTCGTCAAGATCGTCAACGAGGAGCTCGTCGCGATCCTCGGCGGCGAGACGCGGCGGCTCAACCTGGCCAAGACCCCGCCGACCGTGATCATGCTGGCGGGCCTCCAGGGTGCCGGTAAGACGACGCTCGCCGGCAAGCTCGCGCTGTGGCTGAAGAAGCAGGGCCACGCGCCGATGCTGGTCGCCTGCGACCTCCAGCGCCCGAACGCCGTCACGCAGCTGCAGGTCGTCGGCGAGCGCGCCGGCGTCGTCACCTTCGCGCCCGAGCCCGGCAACGGCGTCGGCGACCCGGTCGACGTCGCCCGCCGCGCCATCGCCGAGGCCAAGCGCGCGCAGCACGACGTCGTCGTGGTCGACACCGCGGGCCGCCTGGGTGTCGACGAAGAGCTGATGAAGCAGGCCGCCGACATCCGCGACGCGGTCGAGCCGGACGAGGTCCTGTTCGTCGTCGACGCGATGATCGGCCAGGACGCCGTGACCACGGCCCAGGCGTTCCAGGACGGCGTCGGCTTCAGCGGCGTCGTGCTCACCAAGCTCGACGGCGACGCCCGCGGTGGTGCCGCGCTGAGCGTCCGCGAAGTCACCGGCCAGCCGATCCTGTTCGCCTCCAACGGCGAGAAGCTCGAGGACTTCGACACCTTCCACCCGGACCGGATGGCGTCGCGGATCCTCGGCATGGGTGACGTCCTCACCCTGATCGAGCACGCCGAACAGGCCTTCGACCAGAAGCAGGCCGAGAAGGCCGCCGAGAAGCTGTCGAGCGGCCAGCTCACCCTCGAGGACTTCCTCGAGCAGATGCTCGCGGTCCGCAAGATGGGCCCGATCGGCAACCTGCTCGGCATGCTCCCGGGCGCCGGCCAGATGAAGGACCAGCTGGCCCAGGTCGACGACAAGCACCTGGACCGGCTGCAGGCGATCATCCGCGGCATGACCCCGGCCGAGCGCGAAGACCCCAAGATGATCAACGGGTCACGGCGGCTGCGCATCGCCAACGGCTCCGGCGTCACCGTCCGCGAGGTCAACGACCTGGTCAACCGGTTCTTCGAGGCCCGCAAGATGATGGCCCAGATGGCCGGCCGGTTCGGCTTCGGCGGCGGGGGCGGCGGCTCCAAGTCTCGCAAGGGCAAGAAGGGCAAGAAGGGGCGCGGCCCCACGCAGCCCAAGGTCCGCGGCGGCTTCCCCGGCGGCATGCCGATGCTGCCCCCGGGCGGGCAGATGCCGGGCGGCATGCCCGACCTGTCGCAGCTCGGCGGCATGAACGACGTCCCGGGCTTCGACCCGACGAAGTTCAAGCTCCCGAAGAACCCCAAGGACAATTGAGCACCGCGCTCCACGCCGCCGGGGTGCTCCTGCCCGGCGGCGAGCCGGGGGAGCTGTGGATCACCGGCGGCCGGATCTCGTTCGAGCCGGTGCCGGACGCCGAAAGCCTCGGCCGGGACGTCTTCCTCGTGCCCGGCCTGGTCGACGCGCACTGCCACCCGGGTATCGGCGTCGGCGGGCCGGTGTCCCTGGACGAGGCGGCCGCGCAAGCTCTGCAGGATCGTGCCGCGGGCACGCTGCTCATCCGCGACTGCGGTCTCCCGATCGACGTCCGCCCGCTGCAGCGGCGCGCCGACCTGCCGACCATCATCCGCGCCGGGCAGCACCTCGCGCTGGTCAAGCGGTACATCCCCGGCCTGGGGATCGAGCTGGACGACCCCGCCCAGCTGCCGGAGGCCGTCGCCGGGCAGGCCCGTGACGGCGACGGCTGGGTGAAGCTCGTCGGCGACTGGATCGACCGCGGTGCGGGCGACCTCGCGCCGCTGTGGCCGGACGACGTCCTGGCCGAAGCCGTCAAGGTCGCGCACGAGAACGGCGCCCGCGTCACCGCGCACGTGTTCGGCGAAGCCGCGCTGCCCGGGCTGATCGCGGCCGGCATCGACTGCCTCGAACACGGCACCGGCCTGAGCGCCGACCAGCTGACCGAGCTGGCCCGCCACGACGTCGCCCTGGTCCCGACGCTGATCAACATCGAAAACTTCCCCGGCATCGCGGACAAGGCGGGCAAGTACCCGGCGTACGCGGCGCACATGCGCGCGTTGCACGCCGGCGTCGGCGGGTTGGTCGCTTCGGCCATCGAAGCGGGCGTACACGTCTTCGCGGGCAGCGACGCCGGCGGCATGGTCGAGCACGGCCGGCTCGTCGACGAGATCGAGGCGCTCCACCGCGCCGGCATGACGCGCGAGGCGGCCCTCGCGAGCGCGTCCTGGGCCGCCCGCGACTGGCTCGGCCACCTCGGCATCGCCGACGGCGCCCCCGCCGACCTGCTCGTCTACCCGGGGGATCCGCGGAAGGACCTGGGCGTCCTCCGGCATCCTTCGCACATCGTCCTCGGCGGGGTCGTCTACGCCTAGACCCCCGCTGATTTCCTTGCGGGGGCGGCACTTTAGCGTGGAGCGCGTGACGGACGACGACGGCGCACGGCGCGTGCTGGGGGCGCACTGGTGTTTCGTGGCGTTCTTCGCGGGGATCGCCGGCTACTACCTGACCAACCTGATCATCGCCGCGGCGGTCAACCGCAACGTCGGCGAATTCGACCCCCTCGAGCTGCGTGACATCGGCCCGCTGCTGCTCCTGGCCTTCGTGCCCAACCTGCTGCTCGGCCTCGGCCCGGCGACGGCGTCCTGGCTCTGGGGCGACGGCCTGCGCGCGGACTTCGGGCTCAAGCCGACCTGGCGCGACGTCCGGATCGGGCTCGCCTGCGGGGTGCTCGCGCTGGTCGTCGGCTACCTGCTCAACCTGATGCTGATCGCCGTCTACGGTGCCGACGACGTCTCCGACAGCCCGCTCACCGACCTCGCCGACACTTTCGACGGCGACACGGTGTGGCTGGTGCTCGCCGCGGTGATCGTCATCGCCGGCGCGCCGATCACCGAGGAACTGCTGGTCCGCGGCACCCTGTGGAACGCGCTGTCGTTCCACCGGGTGCCGCCGTGGGTGGTGCTCGTGCTCACCTCGCTGGTGTTCGCCCAGCTGCACGGCGAGCCGACCCGCACCATCGCGCTGTTCGGCCAGGGCCTCGCGATCGGGCTGGCCCGGCACCTGTCCGGCCGGGTCAGCGCCGGGGTGATCGCCCACGCGGCCAACAACCTGCCGCCCGCGGTGCTGCTGTTCGTCGCGCACTGATCGTTGCGAAGTTCGATGGACAGTAGCTGGACGGATACTGTGCGATCACATCCCGGCGGCTAGGCTCGACGCAGGAGCCGAGCGACGCGGAGGGCAAGGCGTGACCACTTCCCAGCCCCGGGACCCGGCTGCCGGCCCGACGCCGCTCCCCGAGCCCGAGGAGCCCGCCGCGACCGCCTTCCTGCCGTCCCCGCCGCGGCACCGGTGGGGGTTCGGGGCCTTCCTCCTCGTCGAAGTGGTGCTGCTGGCGTCCGCGGCCTTCGTGTCCGCCCTGGTCGGCGACACCGGGCCCGGTCCGCTGCCGATGCGCGTCGTGCTGCTCGGGACCATGCTGCCGACGATGATCGCGGCCGGCGTGGCCGTGCTGATCACCTACGTGCGCGGCAACGGGCCCGTCGTGGACCTGCGGCTCGAGTGGCGCTGGGCCGACGTCAAGACGGGGGTCCGGTACGGCTGCGTCGGGCTCGTCTTCACCACCGTCGCGGCCTACCTGTGGACGCACCTGGTCGGCGACGCGAACGCGACGTCGGCGATCAGCGCGCTGGTCGAGGACCGCCGGATGTCGATCTCCGCGGCCGTCGTGATGTTCGTCTACCTCTGGCTGCTCGGCCCGATCTGCGAGGAGGTCATCTACCGCGGCCTGCTCTGGGGCGCCGCCGAGCAGCTGCAGTGGCGCAGCGAGCGCTGGGGCCGCGTCGCGGCGTTCCTGCTGTCCACGGCGGTGTTCGCGGCCAGTCACCTCGAGCCGCTGCGGACGACGTTGCTGCTGGTCATCGCGGTGCCGATCGGCCTGGTGCGGCTGGTCACCGGACGGCTGCCGGGCAGTATCGTCGCGCACCAGGTCAACAACTTCCTGCCCGCGCTGACCATCCTGCTCGGGGCGCTCGGAGTGGCCTCTTTCTGAGCCTCTTTCCGGTGGCGCGGGTGCCGTCTGGCAGAATGGGTCACTGCCTGCTTCCGCCGGACCCTCTCACCGTGCGAAAGCTCCTGACCTCCGGGTGCCCGCGTCCGTGTCCCCACTCGGCCCGCGTGCGCCCACCCCAGCACCAGAGAGACTCGAGGAGAACCCACACCCGTGGCCGTCAAGATCAAGCTGCAGCGCCTCGGCAAGATCCGTGCGCCGTACTACCGCATCATCGTCGCCGACGCGCGCACCCGCCGGGACGGCAAGGCCATCGAGACGATCGGCAAGTACCACCCGAAGGAAGAGCCGAGCCTGATCGAGGTCGTCTCCGAGCGCGCCCAGTACTGGCTGGGTGTCGGCGCGCAGCCGACCGAGCCGGTCCAGCGCCTGCTGGAGATCACCGGTGACTGGCAGAAGTTCAAGGGCCTGCCGGGCTCCGAGGGCACCCTGAAGGTGGCCGAGCCGAAGCCGTCCAAGCAGGACCTGTTCAACGCGGCGCTGGCCGCGGCCGGCGAGGAGCCCTCCACCGAGGCCACCACGCCGAAGAAGAAGTCCGCCCCGAAGAAGGCCGAGGCCGAGAAGGCGGAGGCCGCTGAGGGCGAGAAGTCCGAGTGAGTTTCCTCGCGGACTCCCTCGAGCACCTGGTGCGCGGGATCGTCGACAACCCGGACGAGGTCCGGGTCGAGCTGCTGACCACCCGTCGTGGCCGCACGCTCGAGGTGCACGTGCACCCCGACGACCTCGGCAAGGTGATCGGCCGGGGTGGTCGCACGGCGACCGCCCTGCGCACCGTCATGGGTGGCATCGGTGGCCGCGGCGTCCGCGTTGACGTCGTCGACACCGACCGCTGAGCGCCTTTTCGGAAACGGTCAGGATGGACGTCGTAGTAGGCCGCATCGCGAAGGCACACGGAATCCGCGGGGAACTCGCGGTGGACGTGCGCACGGACTCGCCGGACGAGCGGTTCAAGATCGGTGCGGCCGTCACGACGAAGCTGCGTGACGGCAGCAAGAGGGAACTCACCATCGCAGCCGCCCGCGAACACAGCGGGCGGCTGCTGGTGCGTTTCGAGGAGGTCCTGACCCGCGACGTCGCCGAGACGCTGCGGGGTGCGCTGCTGCTGGCCGACACGGCCACGCTGCCGCCGACCACGGACCCCGACGAGTTCTACGACCACGAGCTGGCCGGCCTGCGGGCCGAGCTGGCCGACGGCACCGTCGTGGGCAAGGTCGTCGAGATCGTCCACTCGCCGGCGGGTGAGCTCCTGGAGCTCGACGTCGACGGCCGCGAGGTGCTGGTGCCGTTCGTCCGCGCGATCGTCCCCACCGTGGACGTCGCCGGCGGCCGGGTCGTGCTCGACCCGCCGGAAGGGCTCCTGGACGCCTGAGATGCGCATCGACGTCGTCACGATCTTCCCCGAATACCTCGACCCGCTGCGCGCCGCGCTGCTGGGCCGGGCGATCGACCGCGGCCTCATCGAGGTCGGCGTGCACGACCTGCGCGACTGGACCCACGACGTGCACCGCGCGGTCGACGACGCGCCGTACGGCGGTGGGCCCGGCATGGTCATGAAGCCGCAGATCTGGGGCCCGGCGCTGGACGAAGTCTGCCGTCCCGGGACGCGGCTCGTCGTGCCGACGCCGGCCGGGCGCCCGTTCACCCAGGAGCTGGCGCACGAGTACGCGTCGGAGAAGCACCTGGTGTTCGCCTGCGGCCGCTACGAGGGCATCGACCAGCGAGTCGTCGACGACGCGGCCCGCCGGATGCCCGTCGACGAGGTGTCGATCGGCGACTACGTGCTGGTCGGCGGCGAGGCGGCGGTGCTGGTCATCGTCGAGGCCGTCGTCCGGCTGCTGCCCGGCGTGCTGGGCAACGCGCGTTCGGCCGCCGAGGACTCGTTCTCCGACGGCCTGCTCGAAGGGCCCAGCTACACGCGCCCGGACGTGTGGCGGGAGCTGGCCGTGCCGGACGTGCTGCGGTCGGGCAACCACGCGCTGATCGACCGCTGGCGGCGTGACCAGGCCCTCGAGCGCACGGCCCGCCGCCGCCCGGATCTCCTGGCCGCGCTGCCGGAAGGTAGTCTCGACAAGCACGATCGCGGGGTCCTGGAGGGCTTGGACTCCGGGCAGGCCGAGGGCCGGTTCTCCCGGCCCGATCCCGGTCTGTAATACTTGACAGGTTGGCGTGAGTGGACCTCGTCGTCCACGAGCCCGCCAGCAGCCCCCTGGGTCGCCCGCAGCGGCACCGTTGCGCGCCCGGGATCTGTACGCAAGCCATACCGAAGACGAGGACGGACCACCGATGAACACCCTGGACGCGCTGGACAAGCAGTCGCTGCGTTCCGACATCCCGGACTTCCGCCCGGGCGACACGCTCAAGGTGCACGTCCGCGTCATCGAGGGCAACCGCGAGCGCAACCAGGTCTTCCAGGGCGTCGTGATCCGCCGTCAGGGCGGTGGCATCCGGGAGACCTTCACCGTGCGCAAGGTTTCGTTCGGCGTCGGCGTCGAGCGCACCTTCCCGGTGCACTCGCCGAACCTCGCCGAGATCGAGGTCCACAAGCGCGGTGACGTGCGGCGCGCGAAGCTGTACTACCTGCGCGACCTCCGCGGCAAGAAGGCCAAGATCAAGGAGCGCCGCGAGAACCGCGAGACGGCCTCGGCTAACTGAGTCACCACCCGGTTACCGGTAGCCTGACGACGTGGCCGAACCCGTGTCCCAGAACGCTCCCGAGGATGACCCCGATCGCTCCGAAGAGGACAAGCCCAGGCTGTCCCGTTCCGAGGAGCGCGGGGGATCCCGCCGGCGGCGAGCCAAGCCCGCCAAGAAACGGTCGTTCTGGAAGGAACTGCCGATCCTGCTCGTGATCGCCCTGGTGCTCACGATCCTGATCCAGACATTCCTCGCGAAGGTCTTCATGATCCCTTCGGGCTCCATGGAGGCCACCCTGCACGGATGCCCCGGGTGCACCGGGGACCGGATCCTGGTCGACCGGGTCACCTACGATTTCACCGAGCCCGCTCCGGGTGACGTGATCGTGTTCAAGGGCCCGCAGGCGTGGATCAACAACGAGATCGCGCCGCAGGAGTCGAGCAACATCATCGTGCAGGGCCTGCGCGGTCTCGGTTCGCTGGTCGGGTTCGCTCCGCCGGACGAGCGCGACTTCGTCAAGCGGGTGATCGCGGTCGGCGGCCAGACCGTGCAGTGCTGCGACCTGCAGGGCCGGATGATCGTGGACGGCAAGGCGCTCGACGAGCCGTACATCCACTGGGAAGACCCGTCCGTCCAGGAGCAGAAGACCTTCGACCCGGTCAAGGTGCCGGCTGGGATGGTTTGGGTTCAGGGCGACAACCGCAACAACTCCGACGACTCCCGGTTCCAGGGCGGCGGCGGCGTGAACGGTGCGGTCCCGGTGGACAACATCATCGGCAAGGCGCGGATCATCGTCCTGCCGCCGAGCCGGTGGGGTGGGATCAGCGACCACAACCCGCAGGAGTCGGCGCAGCCGGTGGCGCTGGGCGCGCCGGCCTGGCAGGGCGGGCTTCCGCTGGGTGCCGGGATCGCGGCGGCGTGGCCGGCGCTGTTCCTCGGGCGCAAGCTCAAGTCCGGACTGCGCCGGGCGGCCGGGCGGAAACCCTAGCCACCCGACCCTTGCCGGCAGACGGGTGATCCAGCCTTGACACTTCCCGTTCCCCTGACGGCGGCCGAGCCGATCCGGCCACCGCGAGCCGTGGTGCGCGGCGACCTCTTCTGGGGTCTGCAGGGCGCGCTCGACCGCCGTGGCCTCGGCCCGGTCGCCGGCGTGGACGAAGCCGGCGCCGGGGCGTGCGCGGGGCCGCTGGTGGTCGCGGCCTGCGTGCTCAAGCAGGGCGACGCGGCGAAGCTGACCGAGCTCACGGACTCGAAGCTGATGACGGCCAAGGCGCGTGACCGGGTCTACGACCTGGTCCTCGCCCGCGCCGTCGACTACTCGGTGATCGTCGTCCCGACCGAAGAGGTCGACCTCTACGGCATCCGGGTGATGAACCTGGAGGCCATGCGCCGGGCGGCGGCGGCGCTGCGCGTACACCCGGGTTACATCCTCACCGACGGCTTCCGCGTCCCGGGCCTGACGGCCCCGAACGCGGCGGTCATCAAGGGCGACCGTTCGGTGGCCTGCATCGCGGCCGCGTCGGTGCTGGCGAAAGTGACGCGAGACCGCATCATGGCGGGCTACCACGAGGAACTCCCGCACTACGGCTTCGACGTGCACAAGGGCTACAGCACGTCCGACCACCTGGCGGCGCTGCGCGAGCACGGCCCGAGCGACGTCCACCGCTGGTCCTACACGAACGTGGCCACGGTGGCGGTCAAGCGCGGCCTGCGTCCGGCGCGGCCGGTCCTGCTCACGTATGCGGCGTTGGAAAAGACCTTGGAGACGCCCGGCGCGGCGAGCCTGGCTGCGGTCCTCGACGAGGCATTGGAGCCACAACTCAGCCTGCCGCTGCATGCCCCGGCCGCGGGTGTGGGTCACAATGAACGCTCTGCCGGCGGAGCACCAGCACGATCCCGAGGAGGGGCGCGGATTTCATGAGCGCAGAGGATCTCGAGAAGTACGAGACCGAGATGGAGCTCTCGCTGTACCGCGAGTACCGCGACATAGTCGGCCAGTTTTCGTACGTGGTGGAGACCGAGCGACGGTTTTACCTGGCCAACGCGGTGGACGTCCAGGTCCGCGACGGCGGCGGCGAGGTGTACTTCGAGGTCCGCATGTCCGACGCGTGGGTCTGGGACATGTACCGCCCGGCCCGCTTCGTCAAGCACGTCCGGGTCATCACGTTCAAGGACGTCAACGTGGAGGAACTGGACAAGCCGGACCTCCGCCTCCCTGAGGACGGCCCGTTCTCGGGCTGACCTCCCGCTTCGACCGCGCCGGCTCTCCCTCGGGGAGCCGGCGCGGTTCGTTGTGCGCCCTCGCCGCGTAGCACACCCCACCGACCGTCCGGGCGTCCCGACCGCGATCCGTGGGTGAGTTGTCCCCAGCACCCCGGTTGTCCACAGGTCGGCGATCCGGGTCTGGTGAAGCCCCGCCGCCCGCTGGCATCGTCGAACGCACACGCACCGTGATCGCCGGGACCGCCCCGGTGACGGACGTGAACGGCCGAGGGGGCGCACACGATGACGGGCACCGACGAACTCGCAAGACACCGCCGCGACCTGGGCGCCTGGGGTGAGGACCTGGCCCTCCGCTACCTCCGGGACCGCGGCCTCGTCCTGCTGGCCCGCAACTGGCGCTGCCGGGAGGGCGAGCTGGACCTGGTCTTCACCGACCGCACCCGGGTGATCGTCTGCGAGGTGAAAACCCGCTCGGGCACGGAGTTCGGCTTGCCCACGGAGACGGTCACGGAAGAGAAGGCGGGCCGCGTCCGCCGCGCGGCCCAACGCTGGCTACGCGAATTCCGCATCGGCTGGTGCCCAGTCCGCTACGACGTGGTGACGATCCTCGCGGAACCCGGCGCCCAGGCCCGCCTCCAGCACATCGAGGCGGCGTTCTGATGCCCATCGCCAAAGCCTGGTCCGCGGGCCTGCTCGGCATCAACGGCCGTGTGATCGAGATCGAGGCCGACCTCGGCGGCGGGCTGAGCCGGATCACCCTCGTGGGCCTGCCCGACGCCGGGTTGCGCGAGGCGAAGGACCGCGTCCGCTCCGCCGTGCGCAATTCCGGGCAACCGTGGCCCGACGGCAAGGTCACGCTCGGCCTGTCCCCGGCGAACCTCCCCAAAATGGGTTCCGCCTTCGACCTGGGCATCGCGGCGGCAGTGCTCGCGGCATCGGGTGCGGTCCCGGCAACGCGGCTGCTCGGCACCGTGTTGCTCGGCGAACTGGCCTTGGACGGCCGGATCCGCGCGGTCCGCGGCATCCTCCCGGGCCTCCTGGCCGCACGGGCGGCCGGATACGGACGAGCCGTGGTGCCGACGGACTCCCTCGTCGAGGCGGCGCTCGTGGACGGCATCGAAGTCGCGGGCGCGCCTCACCTGCGGGACTTCGTGGCATGGCTGAATCGCGAAGCCGAGCTGACCCGTCCGGAGCCACCCGCCCCGGCACCACCGCCGGACGTGCCGGACCTGGCGGACGTCATCGGCCAGCCGGAGGCCCGCTGGGCGTTGGAGGTCGCCGCGGCCGGCGGGCACCACCTTCTCCTCACCGGTCCGCCCGGAGTGGGCAAGACGATGCTGGCGAAGCGGCTTCCCGGCCTCCTCCCGCAGCTGACGCAGGAGGAGTCCTTGGAGGTCACCGCGGTGCACTCGGTAGACGGTTCGTTGTCGAAGTCCTCGCCCCTGGTCACGGTGCCCCCGTTCGTGGCCCCGCACTATTCGATCTCCGTACCGGCCCTGATCGGTGGCGGCAGCGGAATCGCGTCGCCGGGCGCGATCAGCCGGGCGCACCGAGGAGTCCTGTTCCTCGACGAGGTCTGCGAGTTCGGCGGCCAGTGCCTCGAATCGCTCCGGACCGTCCTCGAGGAAGGCGAGGTGCGCATTTCCCGGGTGAAGGGATCGATCACCTACCCGGCTCGCTTCCAACTGGTCCTGGCGACCAACCCGTGTGCGTGCGCACCGCCGAAGGACACGGACTGCGTGTGCTCGCCGAGCGCCCGCCGCCGCTACCTGGGCAAGCTGTCCGGACCCCTGCTCGACCGGGTCGACCTGAGAGTCCGATTGCGCCCACTCAGCGCGATCAGCGCGCACCACACCGGCGAGGCGGAGCCATCGGAACCGGTCCGTCAGCGGGTGTTGGCGGCGCGTGAACGCGCGGCCCGACGCTGGAGCGAGCACGGCTGGCTGTCCAACTCGGAGGTACCCGGGCCGGCCCTGCGTCGTCAGTTCGCCCTACCCGCCAACGCAACGGTTCTGCTCGACCGAGCCATGGACCGAGGCGCTTTGAGCGGCCGAGGCGCCGACCGCTGCCTGCGCATCGCCTGGACGTTGGCGGACCTGGACGGCGAGTCCCGCCCGGGAGCCGACCAGGTCGGATCGGCCCTGGCCTTCCGCGAGCGGGTGGCGGCATGAGTCTGTTGTGCAGAGCGCGCACGGTTCTGGGGCGAGTAGCGGCTCCGGTCGCGTCGGCCGACCGGGCGCGGGTCGACAAGGGTTGGCTCGGTGTTGCCCTTTCCGGCGCGGATTCCTGGCCGTGGCGGGCGGTCCTGCACTGGGCGTCGGCTGGGCTCGGGTTCCTCCCCGAGCACCTGTCGGCGTCGGCCTTCCGGGAATGGGCGGCGACATGAGCGCCGACGAGTTGCGGCAAGCCCGCGCCTACCTGCTGCGCGTGGCCGAGCCACCCGCGCCCGCTCTCGTTGCCTTCGTCGCCGAGTATGGGCCGGTAGCCGCCGCTGCTCGGGTTCGGCGTGGTGATTGCCCGGCCGAAGTGCTGAAAGCGACCGAGGCGCGACGGGACTACGACCTCGTCGCCCAGGATTTCGCCCGGGCCGCCGAGGCCGGTGCTCGGCTGGTCGTGCCCGAAGACGACGAGTGGCCGGCCTGGCCGCTTCTCGCGCTCGATCTCGCTGCACGGCGTGGGGTGGCCGAAGCCGTTCCGCCGCTGGCTTTGTGGGTGTGCGGTGATGTCGGGCTCGGCACCGCCGCCGACCGGGCCGTGGCCGTGGTCGGTGCCCGTGCCGCCACCGAATACGGCGAACACCACGCCGCCGAGTTCGCCTACGCGCTGGCCGGCCGAGGTGTGCCGGTTTTCTCGGGGGCCGCCTACGGCATCGACGGGGCTGCGCACCGGGGCGCGCTCGCCGCGTCCGGGGTCACCGTTGCCGTGCTGGGCTGCGCCGTCGATGCCGGCTATCCGGCCGGGCACGTCAAGATGCTGGAACGGATCGTCCTGTCCGGCGGTGCGGTCGTCAGCGAGTACCCGCCCGGGACTCCGCCGGCCCGGCACCGGTTCCTCGTCCGCAACCGGCTCATCGCCGCTTCTCTCGGGGATCTTCGGCAGTGCGTCGCGGTGCAGCGGGAGTTTTCGCAGCTCAAAGACCTTGGGCGGCAAAACTACCGAGTGCAACACGTGTTGCGCAAGGCGACCTGCCGTCTGGATCTTCAGCGCAGCGGACGAGAGGTGGAGACGGCGGCGGCGACGGTCAGCCCGCCGGGAACGTAAGACAGGGCCCCTGCCTGGTCGCGCCGGCAGGGGCCCTGTTGATCTTCAGTGTGGTGTCTAGCCTGCGAGGCGTCGAACGAAAGACCGCGTCGGCTTCCGCTCAGCCAGGAGGCTTTCGTGCCAGTCGTCGTGCTTCGCGTGGTCGACGACCCAGGCTCCGCAGATCTCGCAGGCGGCCCCGGCGGGAACGGGCCCGGCGATCTGCCGCGCCGCAGTTGCGGCGTGATTCGGCGCCGTCTTGCTGTCGATCGGGGTGATCATGCCTGCGATCGTGACCCACCGGGGCTTCCAGTCTGCCTCGATGTCGTCGTCGTCCACTTCGCAGGCCTGGAGGAACTGCTCGACGAACTTCCACGTGGGAAGCTTGGTTCCGCTCAGGTTCCGGGTGATCGACGCGGGCGACCACGGGATCGTGCGCGTGAGTTCGCGGTAGGAGGGGTCGCCCGCGAGGCGACGGACCCACCGCAGATCGGTCGCGAAGCTGATGAGCTCGTCCATGATGGACTCGTGCAAGGCGGGCTGCTTGGTAAACATGATGTCGCTCCTCGGTGAAGAGGCGGGACCGGGGGGCGCCCGGAGGGCGCCACCCCGATCACCGTTTGGTTCAGCTCAGGACCGGGTGCTGCGGGCCGTCGTCGATCGACGGACCGCCGCCCTTGTCGCCGCCGATGATCCGGCGGACGACTTCGGCGGCCAGGAGACCGGCGGTGAAACCGGCGGCCAGGGTGACCTCCAGGCCGAAGCCGAAGGACAACCCTTCCCAGATGAACGCGAGGACGAACATCAAAACCAGCGAAGCAGAAAGAAATCTGGTGAGCATGAGAACCTCCCTCCTGCTCGTTTCTCGGTGGTCCAGGTGGCGGTCGGTTCGCCAGATGGGTGAAGAAGCCCCCATGATCCTTTCGGGGGCGAGATCAAGTGCCCTGCAAGGCGGGAGATCTCAAGGGCATCATTCCAGCACGATGGGGTCGCCGTCAAATACTCCGCGTCGACCTGTAACGCCCTCGGTGCAGTCGAGACGGAACCGTGGCCGTCCGCGCGGGTGGTGTCATAGGTAATCGATTTCAGTTGCAAACGCAAATGGTTGGAGAGTAACTCACGGCTGTCTGCAAAGTTGACAGAAGAGCGACAATTGATCTTGCTTAAGCGCAAAGCTTAGAGGAACCTAAGCGCGGCCTGAGTGTGGCCTGTTGAAGCGTGTCGAAGTGAGCGATCATGCTCGAGGTAATGCATCATTTGTATGCGAAGACGTAGAGGAGACATGGCGAAGGCCCCCCGATTGCAGTCGGAGGGCCTTCTTAATCCCGATGCCGCCACCTGGACCAACAGAGAGACGAGCTCGGGAGACTATGAGGTTGAAGCGCGCAGCTTGGCGGGACTGCGGGCAGCGCGCGTGAGCGCATGCTTAACACTACTCGCGCGGAGGCTTAGATCAAGGGATCCGGCGGGCTGAGGAAGGCTCAGGAGATCCTAGGGGCAGCGGACAGGCTTCTGAACAGCGAAAATGCTGCAGGCTCGCGCCCTGACGGAGAGAGGGGCTGGGCGCGACTGGGAGCGTCGCCCGATGCCGTCGTGCATGTGGTGCGTATTGAGCCAGCCAGTGCGCCATTGGCGTGCCGGCGGGACGGTGCCGCGTCGTGAGCGTGGCGTGTCCGGATGGCCTCTAGCTGCGCAAACGCCTCCTGGTGGCCCGCCGAGCAGCATGCCTGGCGGCGTGTCCGTCGAGGCGGTTTCTGTTCGCCGAGTCGTTGGCCTGAGCGGGCGGTGCAGGTAATCTGCTGGCCTGAGTGACAGCAGGAGAGGAGAGGGGTGCACCGTGTCCAGCAGTAGGAGCGCCAGGTGGCGGCACTTGTGTGCGATTGTCAGCATGTCGAACCCTCCTCTGCCATCGATCTGGTTATCAAGTCAGTCAGCTAGGTCTCCACTTGGTGCTTCTTCCCTTGCCTGTCTGCCGGTGAGCTTTCTTTGCCTGTCTGCCCGTTGAGGTTGTCCCCTAGGTCCGGGCTCGCTCCATGACTATATGGCGGCAGGGCGAGCCGGGGACAAGTTCTCGGCAACACGGGAAACAAGATGGAACAGATTGGAACGTGATGCAACGCAGTGGAACGACTTGCGGTGGACTAACACCGCCTTGTCGGATAGCGTCTGCGTCACTTCGACGGTCGAGTTGACTGAAGTTACTCCTGCGTGTGCATAGTTTTGGCCGGGCTTCAATAGTGGCGCGATTGTCGACGCTTAGTTGGCCTTCGCGATTGGTTCTGAAGTTGGTCATTCAGGTCAATTAGAGTAGATAAGCTCGTTGCCTGAAGGCAATCGTGACGTGCGGGACGATCGCCCTCGCGGTTCGACCCGCAAGGGCGATCGTGCCTGCGATCAGCCTCGTTTGTTGAGGTTGGCGATGAGCTCCCGGTTGGCGGTCCGCGCAGCCTCGAGTTCTTGATCGCGTTCCTCGGCCTGGTCTCGCAGGGTGACGACCTGTTGCTCCAACTGCGTGATCCGATGTTGGAGCTGGTCGATGTCCGCGGGATCTCCGAGTCCGGATTCGCGCCAAGCCTGCTCCCCGAGGACCTCGGAGAGCTTGCGTTCCAGCTGTCTGACGTGGGCAGCCTGCCGAGACAGTCGTTCCTGGGCGTTGGCGAGGTCGGCCTGCAATGATGCCCGACTGACCATCGGCCCGCCGCGCCCGGCGGGCGGGTCTGTTTGGGCGGTGTGTATCAGTGCCAGCAGATCCGGATGCCGGTAAGGGAAGGTCCGGTCAACGCCGGCGGCGCGCGCGATCGCCGACACGCTGATCTCGCCGCCGCCGGTGCTGGCCGCGTTGATCGCCTTGATCACGCGTTGCCGACGGCGAGCCGAGTCCGCGCGCCGCCCCTCGATCATCGGGTTGGTCATGCTGTCCTTTCTTGGCGGACGTCGGGCAGCGGCTGGCGGATGCGCGGGATCCCGAGGCCGACGACCCGGTTGCGGGTCTTGCGGACGACGGCAACGGACTCCTCGATCTGGGCTCGTTCCTCGGCGGTGAGGTCATCGAGGTCGGCCTTGACTCGGCTGATCAGCCGACGGACCCGCTTGATCTCCTCGTCCGAGGGCATCGCTTCGGCCTTGGCCCACTCGTCCGCGTCGACGGTGGCCAGCAGCCGCTCGCGGTTGCGGAGCAGGTCGCCGAGGTAGGTCTGCATGTCAGGCAGGTAGGACACGTCGGTGCTGAAGTGACCGCAGCCGACGCAGCGGAACCGGATCGGGCAGTCGTGTCCGCCGGCGGCGACGTTGCTGGGCTCGCTGCAGGCGCCGTAGGGGACGGCGACCTCGCCGACCGCGCGGCGGGCGTGTTCGGAGTCGAGCAGGGCTTTCGCCTCACGCCAGATGCGGTTGCCGTGCCGGTCGAACTGCATGGTCGTGACCCGCTCGACGGCCTCCCGCCGGCGTTCCTCGCCGACGCGGTAATACGACTGCGTCGTTTCGAGCACCCGGTGATCCATCAACTCGCGCAGGACGTCGACGGCGACTCCGGCGTCAGCGTGCCGTTGCGCGTAGGTGTGCCGGTAGGCGTAGAGAATGATCCGCTTCTTGTCGAAGGGCAGCATCTTCGTCACCACCTTGCCGTCGATCTCGACCGCGGCCGGGACCTCGACCTCGGGGAACGCGGTGACCCACTCGCGGTGGCGGCCCGAGACCCAGCTGTCGGTGATGCACTTCGTGCCGTGGGGGTTCCTCGTCGGAGCGGGCAGAAGTTTGAGCTTGCCGGCTGGTTCGTCAGGAAAGCGGTCGCGGACGCGTTGCTGCTGCTTCTCGATGACCGCCGCGGTGGCTCCGGGGATCGGCAGCCGCCGGTCCTTCCGGTTGGCCTTGATGTTGTCGTAGATCAGGACCGGTTTCCCGTCGCCGTCGCGTTCGAGGCATTCCAGCTTGAGCTGGCAGATCTCGTCCGGGCGGCGGCCGGTGTCGATCAGCAGCTCGACCGCGATGCGGATCTCCGGGCAGCTCGCGGTTTCCAGCCGCTGCAGGTGCGAACACAGGTGCCGCATGACCTCGACGGGAAGGTCTTTGCCGGCTTCGGAGTCCTCGGGCTCGTCGGGAATGTCCTCGGCGGTGATGGTGAAGTCGTCGGGCAGGCCGTGTAGCGGGCGTCCGGGCCTGGTCAGGCTCAATGCGCGCATCTCGCCGATCATCTTGCGGAGGTTCCGGATGGCGTTGAGCCGCTGGTAGGCGCTGATGTCGTCCTCGGCCTGCAGGTGGGCCAGCCGGTTGAGGAAGTTGGTGATGTCCACCCGTGCCAGCGCGGCGGGAATCTCACCGCGGTCCTCCCGCTGCAGGCGCAGGCTGTCAGACAGCAAAGCGAGGCAGTTGATCCTGTTCTGGCAGGTGTTCGCTGCGCCTCCGCCGCGTCGGCGTGGCAGATCTTCGTGCGCCCAGGCTTTCGCGGCTTCCCGCAGCCAGGGCTGGGAGATGCCGGTGAAGCGTAGGGTGCCCCGGGCGCCGAACACGGTCGCATCCCAGACGTCCTTGTGCCGTTCGGTCTCGGGGTTCAGGCGCAGCCGTCGGCTCGCGACCACGAACGCGTTGCCCAGTGCGCGGGAACCGGGCGAGAGGTCAGCAGGATCGACCTCGTCCACCGAGCTGAGTTCCTTGCTGCGGATGTGGTCGCAGAGCGGCCGGAACTCGCTGTGCTCGGACTTCACTCCCTCCGCCGTGCGTTGCTGCAGGCCGTAGAGGACCTCGGCGACGACGCGGGGCGGCAGCCCGCGCAGGCTGACCTCGCATCCGATCGCCGCGGCCGGCTGGGTGCGGCGCCAGTGCTGCTCGTCGATCTCGGCCAGGTCCTTGCGGCGTCGGAAGGTGCGCCAGCGCAATGAGTGGGTGTGGCAGTAGTTGCCCTTGCCGACCCGGTCGCGGGTGCAGGCAACGACGTCGCACGGCCCGAACGAAGGCAGCCCGACCACGTCCGGGTGAACGACGAACTGCTCCAGCGGCAGGTCGAGCACGTAAACCCGCTGGTAGCGGTGAGTGCTGCAGAGCGCGTAACCGCGGGTCGACCAGGGGCGCTGGCACTCGGGAACTGCGCAGAGCTCGATCGTGTTGTGCCGGGTTCGGACGCGAGCGACCGCGGTGAACCGCTCGAGCGGTGGACGGCCGTGCTGCTTCCAACGGATGTTGCAGGCTGAGCAGAAGCCGTCGACCCGGCTCGACCGCTGATCACAGCCGAGCACCGCGCACTCGTTCCAGCCCAGCAGCGGATGTGCCTGCGGGAACGTCACCGTCTGCCGGTCGCTAGACCAGCTCAGCAGGTCCAGGAACTCCGTGGTGGTGGCCGCCCAGAGGCCGGCGGTGATGTCGTCCGGCTGGTCCGCGCCCGGCGCGGCAAGGGCCAGGGTCGCCGTCATCGGACGCCCTCGATCAGTGTCCGCGGGGTGGGGACGCGCTCGACTGCGGCGCGTAGCCGGTCCTTCGACGGATGTAAGTAGATCTGGGACGAGGATGGGCTGACGTGGCCTAACAGCTTCTGGATTTCGTCCAGCGCCGCGCCGGAGTCCGCGAGATTACTGGCGAACGCGTGGCGGCACTTGTGCGGCGTGATACTGCGTGTGATTCCGGCTCGAGCGCAGAGGATCTCGAACAGCTCATTGAGCGCATCCGGCGTCACCGGACTGCCCAACGGCTGCTGGAACAGGTTGACCAGCAGAAAGTCACTCTCTGCCGCGGCTGGGCAGTCCTGCCGTTCGAGCAGATACTGATCGATCGATCGCACGACCAGGAAATCCACCGGCACCCAGCGCGTGTAACGGGACTTCGCCCAGGCGCCGTTGCTGTTCTCCCGCCGCACGATATGTAGGTGAGCGCCCTGGACCTCACAGCCCAGGGACCTGCTGTCCGGGAGCAGGTGCAGGTCACTGCGCCGCAGTCCGGTGACCTCGCCCCGGCGCAGACCTGCCCTGGCCAGCAGCAGCACGATCAGCCGGTCGCGAGCCGAGCGACACGCTATAAACAGTGCGACGACCTCCTCGTCGCTGGCCCGGTCCACCGCAGTCTCCGGCTCGTGAAGCTGATGCCGGGCGCGCAGCCGGTGAGCCAGCCGGGCGTCCTCGCCCCGTGCGACCTCGGGCAGGTCCCGGTCATCGGCCAGCTCGTAGAGCACGCCGAGCACCCACTGCGGGGCCTCTCCCTGAGCGACGGCGAATGTCAGGAACCCTCGCGTCGCCACCAGCACCCTGTTGATCCGCTTCGGCCCACGCACCGGCGTCGCTCCCGGCCCACACACGACATCCTGGTCCTCGGCCGGGGTGTATTTCAGCCAGGTCATGAACAGGCCCATCTCGGTGGCCGCGGTCGTCCAGTCCCGGCCGGTGCGTAGGCACCACCGCAGGAACAACACCACGCCGCCGGCGTAGGACTTCACCGTCGACTCGGCTCGATCTCGGCCGAACCGCAGCTCGCGCAGATACCGATCGGCCGCCGGCACCACGTCCAGCTCACTGTCCAGCACCGTCCAGTACCGACCGCCCGACGGCAACTGCACCTTGAATGTTCGCACGTTGTATCTCTGCTCCTTCTTGATCAACAACAAGAAGCCACAGAGCTACACCCCCAGAGAACCATCGCAGCACCCACCCAGATACAGGCCAGTGCAACGACACACCACACCTTCTATACCCCGAGAGAACGCCGC
>NZ_PPHG01000030.1 GCF_002904295.1 Amycolatopsis sp. CA-128772 | reverse complement strand
GGATGTGTTGTGCTCCTTAGAAAGGAGGTGATCCAGCCGCACCTTCCGGTACGGCTACCTTGTTACGACTTCGTCCCAATCGCCAGTCCCACCTTCGACCACTCCCTCCCCTTACGGGGTTGGGCCATGGGCTTCGGGTGTTACCGACTTTCATGACGTGACGGGCGGTGTGTACAAGGCCCGGGAACGTATTCACCGCAGCGTTGCTGATCTGCGATTACTAGCGACTCCGACTTCACGCAGTCGAGTTGCAGACTGCGATCCGAACTGAGACCGGCTTTAAGGGATTCGCTCCACCTCGCGGTATCGCAGCCCTCTGTACCAGCCATTGTAGCATGTGTGAAGCCCTGGACATAAGGGGCATGATGACTTGACGTCATCCCCACCTTCCTCCGAGTTGACCCCGGCAGTCTCCCACGAGTCCCCGCCATAACGCGCTGGCAACGTAGGATAAGGGTTGCGCTCGTTGCGGGACTTAACCCAACATCTCACGACACGAGCTGACGACAGCCATGCACCACCTGTACACCAACCACAAGGGAAGCCCCATCTCTGGGGATGTCTGGCGCATGTCAAGCCCAGGTAAGGTTCTTCGCGTTGCATCGAATTAATCCACATGCTCCGCCGCTTGTGCGGGCCCCCGTCAATTCCTTTGAGTTTTAGCCTTGCGGCCGTACTCCCCAGGCGGGGCGCTTAATGCGTTAGCTACGGCACGGACAACGTGGATGTCGCCCACACCTAGCGCCCAACGTTTACAGCGTGGACTACCAGGGTATCTAATCCTGTTCGCTCCCCACGCTTTCGCTCCTCAGCGTCAGTATCGGCCCAGAGACCCGCCTTCGCCACCGGTGTTCCTCCTGATATCTGCGCATTTCACCGCTACACCAGGAATTCCAGTCTCCCCTACCGAACTCAAGTCTGCCCGTATCGACCGCACGCTCCACGTTAAGCGTGGAGATTTCACGGCCGACGCGACAAACCGCCTACGAGCTCTTTACGCCCAATAAATCCGGACAACGCTCGCACCCTACGTATTACCGCGGCTGCTGGCACGTAGTTAGCCGGTGCTTCTTATCCAGGTACCGTCACTTGCGCTTCGTCCCTGGCGAAAGAGGTTTACAACCCGAAGGCCGTCATCCCTCACGCGGCGTCGCTGCATCAGGCTTTCGCCCATTGTGCAATATTCCCCACTGCTGCCTCCCGTAGGAGTCTGGGCCGTGTCTCAGTCCCAGTGTGGCCGGTCACCCTCTCAGGCCGGCTACCCGTCGTCGCCTTGGTAGGCCATTACCCCACCAACAAGCTGATAGGCCGCGGGTTCATCCTGCACCGCCAGAACTTTCAACAACCCCCCATGCGAGAAGTTGTGATATCCGGTATTAGACCTCGTTTCCAAGGCTTATCCCAGAGTGCAGGGCAGATTACCCACGTGTTACTCACCCGTTCGCCACTCATCCCCACCGAAGTGGTTCAGCGTTCGACTTGCATGTGTTAAGCACGCCGCCAGCGTTCGTCCTGAGCCAGGATCAAACTCTCCAACAATGAACAGTTTAATCGAGGCAATTTAATGCTCTCAAAGGAACCTCATACGAGGTTCAATACATAAGCTCTACTGGCTTAGTTCACTAGCACACTGTTGAGTTCTCAAGCAACACACCCCGAGTCCGCCGCGATCAAGCAGCTCGCTCGAAGCGGGTCATTTCTAGCAGTTTTTGGTGGGACACCCACTCAATCGCGATCCGCGAGAGCTTGGTTCGTGTCCCGGTGGCCACCCGGTTTCCCTGGCGACTTGGAGAACTTTACACCCCCTCCGAGGGCCCGGAACAGGGGGGTACCTTAACCGCGTTCCCGCAGGTCAGGCCCCTGTTCCGGGCCCCTGGAGCCGCTCAGCCGCCGAGCGCGACGCCGGCGACGTTCCGCTTGCCCCGGCGGACGACGAGCCACTTGCCGTGGAGAGCGTCCTTGCGCGCCGGCTTCCACTCCTCGTCCGCGATCTTCACGTTGTTGACGTACGCCCCGCCCTCCTTGAGGGTGCGGCGCGCGGCGCCCTTGCTGTCCACCAGCCCGCCGGCGAGCAGCAGGTCGACGATCGTCGGCTCGCCCGCCGGGTCGACCTTGCCGTTCGGCACCTCGGCCATCGCCGCGTCGAGGGTGCGTTCGTCGAGGTCCCCGAGTTCGCCGCGGCCGAACAGCGCCTGGCTGGCGTTGATGACCTGCCGGGTCTGCTCCTCGCCGTGCACCAGCGTGGTGAACTCCTCCGCCAGCCGCTTCTGCGCGGCCCGCAGGTGGGGACGCTGTTCGGTGTCCTCCGCCAGCGCGGCGATCTCCTCCTGGCCGAGGAACGTGAACATCCGCAGGTAGCGGACGACGTCGGCGTCACCCACGTTCACGAAGTACTGGTACCAGGCGTACGGCGAGGTCATCTCCGGGTCGAGCCAGAGGTTCCCGCCGCCGGTCGACTTGCCGAACTTGCGCCCTTCGGCGTCGGTGACCAGCGGCGCGGTCAGCGCGTGCACGCCCGCCCCCTCGGTCCGGCGGATCAGGTCGACCCCGCCGACGAGGTTGCCCCACTGGTCGGACCCGCCGACCTGCAGCTTGCAGCCGTACTGCCGGTAGAGCTGCTGGTAGTCCTGCGACTGCAGGAGCAGGTAGCTGAACTCGGTGTACGACATGCCGTCGCCCTCGAGCCGGCGCTTCACCGTCTCCCGGTTCAGCATGACGTTGATCGAGAAGTGCTTCCCGACGTCGCGCAGGAACTCCAGGGACGTCTGCGGCCCGGTCCAGTTCAGGTTGTTCTCGACGATCGCGCCGGTCGGCGAGTCGTCGAAGTCGACGAACCGCTCGAGCTGGCCGCGGATGCGCCCGGCCCACTCGGCGACGACGTCGAGGGTGTTCAGCGTGCGCTCGCCGGTGTCACGCGGGTCGCCGATCATCCCGGTCGCGCCGCCGGCCAGCACGATCGGCCGGTGCCCGGCGCGCTGGAAGCGCTTGAGCATGAGCAGCGGGACGAGGTTGCCGGCGTGCAGGCTGGGTGCGGTCGGGTCGAAGCCGCAATAGAGCGTCACGGGACCCTGGTCGAGCTCGCGCCGGAGGGCGTCGATGTCGGTGGACTGCGCGATCAGGCCGCGCCAGGACAGCTCGTCGAGGATGTGTTCGCTCACGCCTGTAGATCCTCCCGCACCTGGTCAACCGACTAACTGGCGGGTCGGACCCGGCGCTTCCCGCCGCGGCGGTAGGTGGACACGGCCGGCGAGGCGCCGTCCCAGAACCGCCACGGCGTGTCCATCGCCATCGCGACGCCGACGCGCGGGCCGCTGCGGATCCGGTCGATCGGCACCCGCTCGCCGGCGTACAGCCGGACCGGGGACGCCGGGTCGGTCAGATCGGCGCCGTTCTCCTGCCGGTCGATGCGCAGCACCGACGTCAGGATGGCCGGGCCCTTCGCGAGCTCACCGGTCCCCCGCGCGTTCGGACGCCGCTTGCGGACCACGTCGAGGCCGGTGACGACCTCGCCCGCCCGCAGCAGCACCGCGCCGGCGACGCCGTCGGTGGAGCCGACGATGTTCGCGCAGAAGTGCATCCCGTAGACGAAGTAGACGTACAGGTGCCCGGCGGGACCCCACATGACGGCGTTGCGCGGTGTCCGGCCCCGGTAACAGTGCGACGCCGGATCGTCTTCGCCGCGGTACGCCTCGACTTCGACCAGCCGGACGCCGACCGTGCCGTCGGGGCCGTCGGCCTCCAGGACCGAGCCGAGCAGCAGGTGGGCCAGGTCGACCGGGTCCAGCGCCAGCTCGTCGCGGGTGAACAACCGGCCTGCGTCGCCGCTCAAACGGACTTCCTCTCCTCGGCTCCTGGCGCGCCCACCCTAACCCTTGAGCGATCGCTCAAACTTCTCTACAGTCGTTTTGAGCAGTCGCTCAAACTCGGAGGGGAGCCGAAGATGCGACCGATAGCCCTGTACGTCGAGACCGTGATCCGCACGGACCTCGAGACCCTGTGGCAGCACACCCAGGATCCGGCCCTGCACACGCGCTGGGACCTGCGCTTCGCCGACATCACCCCGGCCGGCGACCACTTCCGCTACACGTCCCGGTTCCTGGGGGTCACCGTCACCGGGATCGGGATCACCGCGGCATCGCGCGACTGGCCGGACGGCTCGCGCACGTCGGTGCTGCGGTTCGCCTCCGCCGACCCGCTGTCGCTGATCAGCGCGGGTGCGGGGTTCTGGCGGTACACGCCGGTCCCCGGCGGCGTCCGGTTCGTCACCGGCTTCGACTACGGCACCCGCTGGGGACGCTTCGGGCGGCCGGCCGACCGGGTGTTCCGGCCGGTGTTCGGCCGGCTCACAGCATGGTCGTTCGACCGGCTGCGGATCTGGCTGGAGACCGGCGTCGCGCCGGAGGACCAGCCGCTGACCGCGCCCTCGGCCGCGCGCTGCGGCCGGACGCGGCCCCGCGACCAGATGCGGGCCGGAGCGTCGTCGTGACCGGCGTCTTCGAGCACGCGCTGGGCGCGGACTTCGCGAACCTGCACCCGAACGTGCGGGAACGGCTCGCGCTGTCGGACGGGCGCGGGATGATCGGCCACGGCGTGATGGACCGCAGCTGGCGCGGCCCGGGCTTCACGCTGCCATTTCTGTGGCTCGGGTCGACGCGGCTCATCCTGTTCCCCGACTGCGGCCGGAACGTGCCGTTCACCATCGAGAACTACCCGTACGTGGACGGGCACGGCCGCGAAACGGTGTCCTTCGTGCGGACCTTCGAATTCCCGAAGCGGCGGAGACGGTTCGACGCCCAGATGGTCCACCGCCCCGGCCGCGGGCTCGTCGACTACCTGGGAACGCACCAGAACCTGGCGGTGGACCTCGCGGTGTCGGTACGGCCGGACGGCGGATCCCGGCTCCGTTCCGGTGAGTTCCGGCTGCACGAGGGGCCGGTGCGGACCGGGGTGCCGCGGATGCTCACCGGCGTCGCCACGGTCGACGAGTGGTTCGACCCGCACCGCGGGCAGTTCCGGGTCGAGGTCGCGATGGTCAACCGGCGCTTCGGGCCGGTGTTCGGCTACGAGGGCAGCTTCGCCGCGCGGTACGTCGACGTCGGCGGCGGGGTCAGCGGGGCGGTCAAGCCGCTTCGTGAGAAGGTCATGGACTGATGAGCACCGGCCGGAACTCCAGTTCGCAGGACACGAAGCAGCGGCTCGTGGACGGCGTGCTGGAGGTCGTCCGGCAGCAGGGCATCACCGCCGTCTCCGCCCGGTCGGTCGCCGGTGCCGCGGGCGCCAACCAGGCGCTGGTCTTCTACCACTTCGGCAGCGTCGAGGAACTCGTCGCGCAGGCGTGCATCTCCGCGACGGAGGCCCGCGTCGCCCTCTACCGGGACCGGTTCGCCGCCGTCGCCACGGTCGGCGAGCTGCTGGCGCTCGGCCGGGAGATCCGGGTCGCGGAACGCGCGGAAGGCAACCTGGCCCTGCTGGCGCAGACGCTGGCCGGCGCGCAGGGCAGCGAACGGCTCGCCGAGGCGACCCGCGAGGGCCTCGACAAGTGGATCACCGAGGTCCGCTCGGCACTCGAACGGGTGCTCGCGGGGTCGCCGCTGGCCGAGCTCGCGGACCCCGACGGGCTGGCCCACGCCGTGTCCACCGGGTTCCTCGGGCTGACGTTGTTCGACACGGTCGACCCCGACGGCGCCGAGCAGGCCGTGGCCGCGCTGGAGCAGCTGGCCGTGCTCGTCGACGTCCTGGACGGGCTCGGCCCGGTGGCCACCCGGGCCGTCCGGGCCAAGCTCCGGAAATCCCGCCTCAGTTGAGCCACTGACGGGCCGCGGTGACCCGTTCTTCCAGCCGGGCGCGCTGTTCGGCCACGCGGACGGGCGCGGTGCCGCCCCGGGCGTCGCGGGAGTTCACCGAGCCTTCGACGGTGAGGACTTCGCGCACGGCCGGCGTGAGCGCCGGGTTGATCTTCTCGAACTCCTCGTCGGTCAGCGCGTCCAAGCCGACGCCGCGAGCCTCGGCGACGCGGACGCTCTCGCCCGCCGCTTCGTGGGCGACGCGGAACGGGACGCCCTGGCGGACCAGCCACTCGGCGATGTCGGTGGCCAGCGTGAACCCGGCCGGGGCCAGCTCGGCGAGGCGGTCGGTGTGGAAGGTGAGCGTTTCGAGCATGCCGGCGATCGCCGGGAACAGGAGCTCGAGCTGCTCGACCGAGTCGAACACCGGCTCCTTGTCCTCCTGCAGGTCGCGGTTGTAGGCCAGCGGCTGCGCCTTGAGGGTGGCCAGCAGGCCGGTGAGGTTGCCGATCAGCCGGCCCGCCTTGCCGCGCGTCAGCTCCGCGACGTCCGGGTTCTTCTTCTGCGGCATGATCGAGCTGCCGGTGGCCCAGGCGTCGTCCAGCGTGACATACCCGAACTCGGCGGTGTTCCAGATGATCACCTCTTCGGCGATCCGGGACAGGTTCACCGCGAGCATCGCGACGGCGAAGGCGAACTCGGCGACGAAGTCGCGCGAAGCGGTGCCGTCGATGGAGTTCTCGACGCTGGTGGCGAAGCCCAGCTCCTCGGCGACGGCCTCGGGGTCGAGGCCCAGCGACGAGCCGGCGAGCGCACCCGAGCCGTACGGCGACTCGGCCGTGCGGGCGTCCCAGTCCTGCAGGCGCGAGACGTCCCGCAGCAGGGCCTGGCCGTGCGCCATCAGGTGGTGGGCGAGCAGCACCGGCTGGGCGTGCTGCAGGTGCGTGCGGCCGGGCAGGATCGCGTCCGGGTGCCGCTTCGCCTGCGACACCAGCGCGTCGATGACCTCCAGGGTGCCCGCGACCACCCGGCGGGCGGCGTCGCGCAGCCACATCCGGAACAGCGTGGCCACCTGGTCGTTGCGCGAGCGGCCGGCCCGCAGCTTGCCGCCGAGCTCGGTGCCCGCGCGCTCGATCAGGCCGCGTTCGAGGGCCGTGTGCACGTCCTCGTCGGCGATCGTCGGGGTGAACTCCCCCGCCGCGACGTCCTGGGCCAGCGTGTCCAGTGCGGTCAGCATGCCGGCGAGCTCGTCGTCGGTGAGCAGGCCCGCCTTGCGCAGCACGCGAGCGTGCGCGCGCGATCCGGCGATGTCGTAGGGCGCCAGGCGCCAGTCGAAGTGCGTCGACGCGCTCAGCGCGGCCATGGCCTCCGCCGGACCGCTGGCGAACCGGCCGCCCCACAGCTGCACCGGCTGCTCGTTCCCGCTCACTGTTCTCGTTTCTCCTCGGTGTGGTCGTTCGATGTCAGGCGACGGTGATCCGGCCGTCGTACAGGACCAGGCGGACTTCGCCCGAAACGGTGCCGGTCAGCCTGGCGCATCCGCGGCCCGCCCGCCGTTCGAGCGCGGCGCACGCGGCGCCGCGGCCGATTCTCTGCGCCTCGCCGCGCGCACTCAGCATCCGGCGCGCTTCGGCGACGGAGACGGTCTCGCCGTCGATCGCCACCGGCACCCCGCCGTCGTAGGTGACGACGACTTCGTCCGGCGCGAGGAACTCCCCCTCGGCCGGGAAGATGTCGCCGATCGCGGTCATGGTGTGCCTTCGTCCGCCGATCGCTGGGCGAGGGAGGCGAACCGTTCGGCGAGGTCCTTGCCCGTCAGGGGTTCGCGGGCGATCACCGCGACGGTGTCGTCGCCCGCGATCGAGCCGACGACCTCTTCCAGCGCCGCCCGGTCGATGGCGCTGGCCAGGAACTGGGCCGCGCCGGGCGGCGTCCGCAGCACGGTCAGGTTGCCCGACGAATCCGCCGAGACCATCAGCTCCGCGAGCAGCCGGGAGAGCCGTGACGTGCCGCCCTGCACCCCGCGGACCGGGCTGCCGTCCTCGGGGATCACGTAGACCGGGGCACCCGAGTCCGGCCCGCGCAGCTTGACCGCGCCCAGCTCGTCGAGGTCGCGCGACAGCGTCGCCTGGGTGACCTCGATGCCCTCGGCGGCCAGCAGCTTGGCCAGCTCGGTCTGGCTGCGGATGGTCATGGTGGCCACCAGCTCGGTGATCCGCGCCTGCCGGCCCACCCGGCTGCCGGTCATCGCCGGCTCTCCTCGAACAGCCAGACGAGCAGCGCCTTCTGGGCGTGCAGGCGGTTTTCGGCCTCGTCCCACACCGCGCTGGCCGGGCCGTCGAGCACCTCGTCGGTGATCTCCCAGCCGCGGTGGGCGGGCAGGCAGTGCAGCACGATCGCGTCGTCCGCGGCCTTCTTCAGCAGCTCGGCGTTGACCTGCAGGGCGCGGAACGGGCCCACCCGGTCGAGCCCGTCGTTCTCCTGGCCCATCGACGTCCACGTGTCGGTGACCAGCACGTCCGCGCCGTCGACGGCCGCGTACGGGTCGGTGAAGTCGGTGACGCTGCCGCCCGTCTCGCTCGCGCGCTTCTTCGCGTCCAGCATGACGCCCTGGTCCGGCTGGAAGCCGACCGGCGAGACGACCCGGACGTGCATCCCGGCGGTGACGCCGCCGAGCAGCAGCGAATGCGCCATGTTGTTGGCGCCGTCGCCGAGGTAGACGAGGGTGAGCCCCTCCAGCTTGCCCTTGCGCTCGCGGATGGTCATCAGGTCGGTGAGCACCTGGCACGGGTGGAACTCGTCGGTGAGCGCGTTGACCACCGGGATCGACGCGGCCGACGCCATCGCCTCCAGGCGCTTCTGCGCGAAGGTGCGCCACACGATCCCGTCGACGTACCGCGACAGGACCCGCGAGGTGTCTTCGATGGTCTCTTCGCGCCCGAGCTGCATCGAGCGGCCGTCGACGATCACCGGGTGGCCGCCGAGCTGGCTGATGCCGACCTCGAACGAGAACCGGGTCCGCGTCGAGTTCTTCTCGAAGATCGCCGTGATGGACTTGCCGGCGAGGGTCTTGTTGCCGAGCGGGTCGGCCTTGAGCTGGTCGGCGAGGTCGAGGATGGCCTTCTGCTCGGCCGGACTGACGTCGTCGTCGCGGAGGAAGTGGCGCAGCATCAGTCGGAGTCCTTCGTGGTGGGGTCGAGCGCGTCCGGGAGTGCGGCCAGGAAGCCTTCGGCCTGCTCGCTGTCGAGCACGAGCGGGGGCGCGAGCCGGATCGTGTCGGGCGCGACCGGGTTGACGAGGTAGCCGGCGTCCTGGACCGCCTTGGCGACCGCGGCCGAGACCGGCTGCTTCAGGGCGATGCCGAGCAGCAGGCCGGCGCCGCGCACTCCGGCGACGAGCGGGTGGCCGAGGGCCTCGACGCCGGCGGCGATGTCCTTGCCCAGCGTCGAGACGTGGTCGAGCAGGCCGTCGGCGGCGATGGTCTTCAGCACGGCCACGCCGGCCGCGCAGCACACCGGGTTGCCGCCGAAGGTGGTGCCGTGGTGGCCGGGTTCGAGCAGGTCACCGGCCGCGCCGACGCCGATGACCGCGCCCAGCGGCAGGCCGCCGCCGAGGCCCTTGGCCAGGGTGATCACGTCCGGCACGATGCCGGCCTGCTGGTAGCCGAACCAGGTGCCCAGCCGGCCGAGCCCGGTCTGCACCTCGTCGAGCACCAGCAGCGTGCCGGTGGCCTTGGTGATCTCGCGCGCGGCCTGCAGGTAGCCGTCCGGCGCGGGGATCACGCCCGCCTCGCCGAGCACCGGTTCCAGGAAGACCGCCGCGGTGTCGGTGTCGACGGCGGCCCGGAGCGCTTCGACGTCCCCGAACGGCACGTGCTCCACGCCGGGCACCAGCGGCTTGAACGGATCGCGCTTGCCGGGCTGGCCGGTGAGCGTCAGCGCGCCCATGGTCCGGCCGTGGAACGCGCCTTCGGCGGCGACCACCTTGGTGCGCCCGGTCAGCCGGCTGATCTTCAGCGCGGCTTCGTTGGCCTCGGCGCCGGAGTTGACGAACAGCACCTTGCCGTGGCCGGTGAGGCCGGCGACGTCGAGCAGCGCCTCGGCGAGCTCGACGGCGACCGGGTTGACGTAGAGGTTCGAGGTGTGGCCGAGCTGCTTGATCTGGGTGGTAACGGCTTCGACGATCGCCGGGTGGGCGTGGCCGAGCGCGTTGACTGCGATGCCGCCGACGAGGTCGACGTACTCCTTGCCGTCGGCGTCCCACACCTTCGCGCCTTCGCCGCGCACGAGGGTCAGCGCCGGGGTGCCGTAGTTGTCCATCAGGGCGGACTGCCAGTGCTGCTGGCCATCCACATTGGACTGGAGGTCGGTCACGGGAGCTCCGTTTCGGGGAAGACCATGGTGCCGATGCCGCGCGAGGTGAAGACCTCCAGCAGCACCGAGTGGGCGAGGCGGCCGTCGATCACGTGCGCCCGGCGCACACCGCCGCGGATGGCGCGCACGCACGCCTCCATCTTCGGGATCATCCCGCTGGCCAGGGTGGGCAGCATCGGCTCGAGGTGGTCGACGCGGATGCGGTCGATCAGCGACGAGCGGTCCGGCCAGTTCGCGTACAGGCCTTCGACGTCGGTGAGCATCACGAGCTTCTCGGCGCCCAGCGCGGCCGCGAGCGCCCCCGCGGCCGTGTCGGCGTTGACGTTGTGCACGACCCCGTCGACGTCCGGGGCGACGGTGGACACCACCGGGATGCGCCCGGCGTTCACGATGTCGAGCACCGCGTCCGGGTTGACCTCGGCGACCTCGCCGACCAGCCCGATGTCGACCGGCTCACCGTCCACAGTGGCCTGTTTGCGCTCGGCGGTGAACAGCCGGGCGTCCTCGCCGGAGATGCCGACCGCGTACGGCCCGTGGGCGTTGATCAGCCCGACGAGCTCCCGGCTGACCTGGCCGACGAGCACCATCCGGACGATGTCCATCGTCTCCGGCGTGGTGACCCGCAGGCCGCCCTTGAACTCGCCCTCGACGCCCAGCCGGGTGAGCATCGCGGTGATCTGCGGGCCACCGCCGTGCACGACCACCGGACGCAGGCCGGCCAGCCGGAGAAACACCATGTCCTCGGCGAAGGCCGCCTTCAGCTCGTCGTCGATCATGGCGTTGCCGCCGTACTTCACCACCACGGTGGCGCCGTGGAACCGCTGCAGCCAGGGCAGCGCCTCGATGAGCACTCCGGCCTTCTCGGCCGCTGTCGCGAGTCGTTCGTCCGCGGAAATCAGAGCCTCCTGGTTCATGAGGAGTACGCGCTGTTCTCTTCGACGTAACCGTGGGAAAGATCCGTGGTGTAGATGGTCGCCGCGCCCGAGCCGACGCCGAGGTCGACGACGATCTCGATGGCGCGGCCGGTGAGGTCCGCCTCGGACCGGTCCGAGGCGGGCACGCCCCGGGCGAACAGGGTGACGCCGTTGATGGCGATCGACACGGTGTCCGGGTCGATGCGGGCGGGCACGCGGCCCAGCGCCATGGCGATCCGGCCCCAGTTCGGGTCGGAGCCGAACAGCGCCGTCTTGACCAGGTTGTCCTCGGCGATCGTGCGGGCGACGGCGATCGCGTCGGCTTCGGAATCCGCGCCCTGCACCGTGACGTCGACGTCCTTGGTCGCGCCCTCGGAGTCCGCGCGCAGCTGGAGCACCAGGTCGTGGCTGACCGCGGTGAGCAGCTCGGTGAGCTCCGCCTCGGTCGGCTCGACGCCGCTCGCCCCGGACGCCAGGACGAGCACGGTGTCGTTGGTGGACGTGCCGCCGTCGACGTCGAGCCGGTCGAAGGTGACGCGGGTGGCCGCGCGCAGGGCGCGGTCGAGGGTTTCCTTGTCCGCCACGGCGTCGGTGGTCAGGACCGAGAGCATGGTGGCGAGGTTCGGCGCGAGCATGCCCGCGCCCTTGGCGAACCCGCCGGCGCTCCAGCCGCTTTCGTGCTTCGCGAAGGCCTGCTTCGGTTTGCTGTCGGTGGTCATCACGCCCGTGGCGGCGTTCAGGCTCGCCTCGGGGCTCGCGTCGAGCGCTTTGAACGCGGCGTCCACGCCGGACAGGACCGCGTCCATCGGCAGCCGCTCGCCGATCAGGCCGGTGGAGCAGACGGCGACCTCGATCGCACCAGCCTGCAGGACTTCGGCGACCTTTTCGGCCGTGGCGTGGGTGTCCTGGAAGCCGCCGGGGCCGGTGGCCGCGTTGGCGCCGCCGGAGTTGAGGACGACGGCCTTCAGCCGCTGCTGCTTGAGCACCTCCTGTGACCACAGGACGGGGGCGGCCTTGATCACGTTGCGGGTGAACACGCCGGCCGCGACGTCGAGCGGGCCGTCGTTGACGACCAGGGTGAGGTCGAGCGCGCCGGAGGCCTTGATCCCGGCGGCGACGCCGGCGGCGCGGAAGCCCTGGGGGCCGGTGACGGTCACGGTGCCACTCCTACGGTGGGAAGCCCGGTGGTTTCCGGGAGGCCGAGGGCCAGGTTCATCGACTGGACGGCACCGCCGGCGGTGCCCTTGGTGAGGTTGTCGATCGCGGTGACGACGACCAGGCGCCGGGCGCCCTCGTCCACCGCGACCTGCAGCTGGGTGTTGTTCGAGCCGAGCGTCGACGCGGTCGTCGGCCAGGCGCCCGCGGGCAGCAGCTGGACGAACGGCTCGGCGTCGTACGCCTTCTCGTAGGCCGCGCGGGCGGCGGCCTCGTCGACGCCCGCCTTCAGCGGGGCGCTCGCCGTGGTGAGGATGCCGCGGGGCATCGGCGCGAGCACGGGTGTGAAGGACACGGTGACCTTCCCGCCCGCGACGGCCGAGAGGTTCTGTGCGAACTCGGGGGTGTGGCGGTGGGCGCCGCCGACGCCGTACGCGCTCGCCGAGCCCATCACCTCGGAGCCGAGCAGGTGTGGCTTGAGGCTCTTGCCGGCGCCGGAGGTCCCGGTGACCGCGACGACCGTGACGTCGGGCTCGACCAGCCCGGCGGCGAACGCGGGCGCGAGAGCCAGCGAACCGCCGGTCGGGAAACAGCCGGGCACGGCGATGCGCTTGGTGCCGGCGAGCTTCTCGCGGGCGCCGGGCAGTTCGGGCAGGCCGTACGGCCACTGGCCGGCGTGGTCGCCGCCGTACCAGCGCTGCCAGTCGCCGGCGTCGGCCAGGCGGTGGTCGGCGCCGAGGTCGACCACCAGCACGTCCGGGCCGAGCTGTGCCGCGATCGCCGCCGAGTGCCCGTGGGGCAGCGCGAGGAAGACGACGTCGTGGCCGGCCAGGGTTTCCGGCGTCGTCTCGGCCAGGACGCGGTCGGCGAGGGGGACGAGGTGGGGCTGGTGGACGCCGAGCTTCGTGCCCGCGCTGCTGGCGGCCGTGAGCGCGCCGATCTCGACCTCGGGATGGGTCAGGAGCAGGCGCAGCAGCTCACCGCCCGCGTACCCGCTGGCTCCGGCCACCGCGATGTTCACCGTCATACGCATGATTATGCACGCCCTTGCAAGTCTAAACAAACAGGTTTCCCGGGAAGTGGTCGCCGCCACCTTGGGATGCTGGGCGGATGACGGACACCCCGGCACGGCTGCTCGGCCTGCTCTCGTTGCTGCAGACGCCCCGGGAGTGGCCGGGCAGCGAACTGGCCGCGCGGTTCGGGGTCAGCCCGCGCACCATCCGCCGTGACATCGACCGGCTGCGCGAGCTCGGCTACCCGGTCGAGGCCAGCCGCGGTGTCGCGGGCGGGTACCGGCTGGTCGCCGGCACCGCGATGCCGCCCCTGGTGCTCGACGACGAGGAAGCCGTCGCGATCGCCGTCGGGCTGCGGACCGCGGCGGGGCAGTCGGTGTCCGGGATCGAGGAAGCGTCGGTGCGGGCGCTGGCCAAGCTGGAGCAGGTGCTGCCGGCCCGGCTGCGCCGCCGGGTGGGCACCATCGGCACCGCGACGGTCGCGGTGCCGGCCACCGGCCCGGTGGTCGACCCGGCCCAGCTGACGGTGTTCGCGGGCGCGATCGCCAACCACGAGACGGTCCGGTTCCGCTACCGCGCGAACGACGGCGCCGAGACCCGGCGCCGGGCCGAGCCGCACCGGCTGGTCGCCGCCGGCCGCCGCTGGTACCTGGTGGCGTACGACCTCGACCGGGCGGACTGGCGCACCTTCCGCGCCGACCGGGTCCGCGACGCCCAGGCCACCGGTGGCCGGGCTGTCCCGCGCGAGCCGCCGGCCGCGGACCTGGCCGCCTACGTCCTCGACCGGTTCTACGACCTGGCGCCGTCCTACCGGGCGGTGGCCGTCCTGGCGGAACCGGCGTCGGAGGTGGCACCGAGGCTCGGCACGGCCTCCGGCGAGCTGACCGACCTCGGCGACGGGCGGTGCCGGTGGCGGAGCCACCTCGACACGCTGGACTGGCTGGCGTTCCGGCTGCTCGGGCTGGGATGCGCCTTCACGGTCGAGGAGCCACCGGAGCTGGTGGCGCACCTGAAGGTGCTGGCGGACCGCGCCAACGCGGCGGCGGTGGACTGACCGGCGGGCGCCCGCCGGAGTCCCCCGGCAGGACGGCGAGCCGGCTGCAGCCATCCGGCAGGACGACAGGCCCGCCGGAGTCATCCGGCAGCACGACAAGCCCGCCGGAGTCGACCGGTAGGACAACATGCCCGCCGCAGTCATCCCGCAGCACGACAAGGCCGCCGCAGTCAACCGGCAGGACGACAAGCCCGCCGGTTTGTTCCCGGCCGGCCGACGCACCGCCTTCGGTGCCCTACCCACTGAAACCCCTCCCCTGGTCGGCGGACTGCTCCCGGTGCCCGGCGGTGGGCCGGTCCACGGTGGACCGGCCCACCGCCGTCACTCAGGTGGCCTCGCCTTCGTCCAGGTCCGTCCGCCTGCTCGGCGGCACGGGGAGGTAGCAGCCCGGCTTCTCCGGGTCGCAGCCCACGCGCGGGAGGCGGGCGCGGATGCCGCCGGGGGTGCGCTCGAAGTACGCCGCGATCTGCGCGACGCTCTCCCCCGCCAGCCACCGGTTCTCCAGCTCCGCGTCCATCTCCTCGCTCCACGGGCGGCCCTGCTGGGCAGGACGGCCCGCGGATCTTCGCCGCTGCGGCCGGCCCTCGCCGGTCGCGGAGAGCAACTCCTCCGCGACGAGGTCGGCGACCGTGGCCGCCACCGCGACGTCCAGGTCGAGGCTGCCTTCGGCGACCTGCTCGCCGCCGGGGCCGCCGGCTTCCAGGGTGATCATCACCCGGGGCGTGGGTTCGGCGCGGTCGACGTCCGTCCTGGTCGAGACCACGATCTGGTAGGTGTTCTCCTGGGCCCGAAACTCGGTCCGGCGCTGTTCGATGATCGACATGCCACGAAGGTAGCGCCCACCCCCGACAATTTTCGGGCACGCACTGCTCACGGCCGGTTTCGCTCCGGAATTGTCGGACCCCCTCGCTAACGTCCCCGACGACCACGAACCGTCACGAGGAGGCGACGATGGGACACCGGCGGACAAGACGCTGCCCCGGTCCGGGCGAGCCGGGCCGGGGCAGCGGGATGAGGCTGTTCCGATCAGAAGTGCAGGAGCTGGGCCAGCGTGCTCTGCTTCTCCTGAGCGGCCTTCGCGGAGTTGTCCGACTTCTGCGCCGCGGCGCCGTCGGGCACCGGCGCCGGCACCGGGTCGCACTGGACGTCCGAGTGGTTGCCGGGCTGGCGCTTCGGCAGGGCGCCGGTGGCCAGGTAGTCGGCGATCTTGTCGTCCACACAGGACACCCCGGACAGCGACCCGGCGTGCGTGGTCCCGCCCGGCGCGCTGATCAGGCTCGAGTTCGGGAACCGCTTCCGGACCTCGAGGCTGCCGGCGTACGGCGTGGCGGCGTCGAGCTCCTCACTGATCAGCAGGGCGCCGGCGACCTTACGGCCGTCGATGTCCACCGGCTTGCCCGCCTTCGCCGGCCAGTACACGCAGGGCGCGTTGAACCAGGCGTTGCCCCAGGTCTCGAACGGGGCCTTGAAGTAGGTCAGCCAGTTGTCGATCCGCCACTTGTCCCAGTTGGTCGGCCACTGCACGTCGGTGCACTGCACGCCCAGGTACACGGCGAAGCCGTTGTCGTTGCCCGGCGGATTCGAGGCGTCGTAGAGCGCCTTGAGCGTCTGCCAGTCACCCTTGTGCACGTAGCCGTCGAAGGCCTTGGCCATGTCGACCCAGCCGAAGACGTAGTAGCCGGCCTGCAGGAAGATGTCGGTCCACTCGTCGCCGCCGATGACGCCGCCCGCCGGGTGCTGGGCGAGCTTGCGCTGGGTGGCGTACCAGAGCTTCTCGACGGCGTCGCCGGTCTTGCCCAGGTGGTAGACGTCGTCGTACTTGGCGAGCCAGTCGAAGTAGATCTTGATGTTCTTGTCGAAGGCGACGTCCTGGTCGAGGTTGGCCTCGTACCAGACCTTGCGCGGGTCGACGTTGCCGTCGAGCACCATCCGCCGGACGTTCTTCGGGTACAGCGTGCTGTACACCTGGCCGAGGTAGGTGCCGTAGGAGAAGCCGTAGTAGTTGATCTGCTTCTCGCCCAGCGCCTTGCGCAGGCTGTCCATGTCCTGCGCGACGTCGGTCGTCTTCAGGTGGTTCAGGATCTCGCCGTTCTTGCGGCACGCGTCGGCGTACCCCTTGGAACGGGCGAGCCAGGTCTTCTCCAGCTGCGGCGTGGTCGGCACGTAGCCGGGCCGGTTGTAGCTGAAGTAGTTCCCGTCGCAGCTGATCGCGGGCTTGCTGGATCCGACGCCCCGCGGGTCGAAGCCGATCCAGTCGTAGTTGTCACCCGCGTGGTTCGGCACGTACTTGCCGAGCACCGACAGGCCGAGGCCGGAGCCACCGGGGCCACCCGGGTTCACCAGCATGATGCCCTGGGACTGCGCGGTCTTGTGCTTGATCCGCGACACCGCGACGGAGACCTTCGCCCCGCCCGGCTTCGCGTAGTCCATCGGCACCTCGAGGAAGCCGCACTCGGCGCCGTTGGCCTTGAGGCTCGCCGAAGCGCAGGGGCCCCAGGCGATCGGCGCGGGGCTGAACTGCGCCGCGGGAGCCGCCGACGCGGCGGGCGCGGCGGCCATCAGCCCGGCCGCGAGCCCCGCGGCGGCAACGGCGGCAACGATTCTTTTCACAGTCGTCCTTTTCGTCCGCATTCGACAGCGTTCGCCAGATTCCGACGAAACTACCGGCAACCCTGGACAATCTCGCTGACCGACGCGGGTTCCGCCATCCGCCTTTCGTCGGTACCTGCGTGGTCCGCCGGACGCCGGAACTGTCGGTGGCCGGAAGTACGCTGCGGACCGCCGCTGGCCGACAGGAGGACGGATGGGTGCGGACGAAGAGCTGGTCAAGGCGATCCGCGGCGGGCTTGCGGAGCTGGCGGACGCGGCGAAAGCCCCGGCGATGCAGGCGTACATGAAGTCGGACATGCCGTTCCGCGGAGTGCCGAAACCCCAGCGCAGCGCCCTTCTCAAGCCGCTGCTGGCCGAGCGCATACTGCCCGATCGGGTGACATATTCGGCGACGGTCCTGGAGCTGTGGCGAACCGCCGAATACCGCGAGGAGCGTTACGCGGCGATCGATCTTTCCGGGCACCGGGCGTACCGGCGGTGGCAGGATCCGGCGCTGATCCCGGTGTACGAGGAAATGATCGCCGGCGGGGCGTGGTGGGACTACGTGGACGAGCTCGCGATCCGCCGGATCGGGCCGATCCTGCGCGCCGACCGGACCCGGGTCACCCCGGTCATGCGCACATGGGCGGCCGACGCGAGCCTCTGGCGCCGGCGCACGGCGATCATCTGCCAGGTCGGAGCGAGGAAGGACACGGACACGGAGCTGCTCAGGGACGCGATCGAGCCGGCGATCGCCGAGCCGGAGTTCTTCCTGCGAAAGGGGATCGGCTGGGCCCTGCGCGACTACGCGAAGACGGCGCCGGATTGGGTTCGGGCGTTCGTGGACGACCACCCGGGGCTGTCCGGGCTGTCGAGGAGGGAGGCGCTCAAGCACATCGGCTGAGGTGCAGGCCGGGGTGTGGCTGGAGGGTCGGCTCGCGGGCTGGGCAGTCGGCTGACGTGCCCGGGCGGTCGGCTCGCGTACCCAGGCGGTCGGCTCGCG
>NZ_PPHG01000029.1 GCF_002904295.1 Amycolatopsis sp. CA-128772 | reverse complement strand
CTGGGCGGTCGGCTCGCGGGTCTGGAAGGCGAAAGGGCTGGAAATGCGGTGAGGGGCCGGTTTCCCGGCCCCTCACCCAGCGTCCTGCGGCGCCGTCAGGCGCGCAGCGTTGCGCTGAAACGCTCGCCGGCCGCGGCCACTGCCGCGTCGCGGGCCTTGGTGGCCTCGTCGACCGTCAGGGTGCGGTCCGGGGCGCGGAAACGCAGCTTGTACGCCAGCGATCGCTTGCCCTCGCCCACCTGCTCGCCCGCGTACACGTCGAACAGCGTGATCTCCTCCAGCAGCTCGCCCGCGCCCGAACGCAGCACTTCTGCCAGGTCCGCCGAAGGCACGTCCGCCGCCGCGACCAGGGCCACGTCCAGGAGGACCGGGGGGTAGCCCGAGACGCTCGGGGCCGGGCGGGCGTCCGGCAGGGGGATCGCGTCCAGGTCCAGCTCCATCGCCACCGTGCGGGGCGGCAGGCCCAGGGCCTCGACCACCTTCGGGTGCAGCTCGCCCGCGTGGCCGACCGGCCAGTCGCCGACGCGCAGCTGGGCGCAGCGGCCCGGGTGCCACGGGGGCAGGTCGGCCGCCTGGACCGTCAGCTCGATGCCCGCGGCCTCCGCGACCGTGCGGGCCGCCTGGACCGCGTCGGCCCAGTTCGCCGGCTCGCCCGCGCCCCACCAGCCCGCTCGGCGCCGGTTGCCCGCCAGGACCACCGCCACGTGCAGGGGCTGCTGCGGCACCGCCGCCTCCAGGAGGGCCAGCTCCTCGTCCGACGGCCGCCGGTCGACGCCGAGGTCCGGGACCTTCAGCGGGTTCGGGGCCGGGAGGACCACCTGGCCGATGTGGTAGAGCGAGACGTCCTTCATCCCGCGGGACACGTTGCGCTGCAGCGTGTCCAGCAGGCCCGGGAGCAACGTCGTCGCCAGGCGGTTGCGGTCGGCCTCCAGCGGGTTGCGGACCACCATCGCGTTGCGGCGGATGTCGTCCTCCGGCAGGCCGAAAGCGTCCCAGACCGCGTCGCCGACGAACGGGAACGGGCGGACCTCGACGTAGCCCGCCTCGGCCAGGGCGCGGGCCACCCCGCGGACCCGGCGCTGGGCGTCGGTCAGGCCGCGGCCGGCCGGGGCCGCCGGGAGCGTCGACGGGATGCTGTCGTAGCCCTCCAGCCGCAGCACCTCCTCGACCAGGTCCGCCGGCTGGCGCAGGTCGCCGCGCCAGGACGGCGGGATCGCCGTGACCAGTCCCGTTCCGTCGTCGCCCGTGCTGACCGTGACCTTGCAGCCGATCTGGGTCAGCCGCCGGACCGTCACGCCGCGCTGGTAGCTCACGCCCGCCACCTTGTCCGGCAGGTTGATCGGCATCACGACCGGCGGGTTCGGCTCGACCACGCCCTCGTCGGTGCGGCCGGGCTGGATCGCGGCGTCGCCGTACTGGCGCAGCAGGCGCGCCGCCAGCTCGACCGCCGCCGCGCACAGCTGCGGGTCGGTGAACCGCTCGAACCGCTTGGCCGCCTCGGAGAACAGCTTGTGCCGGCGGGCCGTGCGGCTGATCGCGGCCGGGTTCCAGTGCGCCGCCTCGAGCAGGACGTCGGTGCTCTCCGTCGTGATCTCGGTGCTGGCACCGCCCATCGTGCCCGCCAGCGAGATGACCCCGCTGTCGTCGGCGATGACGATGTCGTCCGGGTCGAGCGCGCGCTCGACGTCGTCCAGCGTGGTCAGCTTCTCGCCCGGCTTCGCCCGGCGGACCACCAGGTCGCCCTGGATGGCCTTGGTGGCGAACGCATGCAGCGGGTGCCCGAGTTCGAGCATCACGTAGTTCGTGACGTCCACGGCCAGGGAGATCGACCGGATGCCGGCCAGCATCAGCCGGCGCCGCATCCACCACGGGCTGGGCGCCGTCGCGTCCAGGCCGGTGACCCGGCGCAGCACGAACCGCGGGCAGCCCTCCGGATCCTCGACGTGGACCGGCCAGGCGTCGCCCTCGGCCGCCGGGACCTCCAGCAGGGACGGGTCGCCGAAGGGCACGTCCAGCGCGTTCGACAGCTCGCGGGCCAGCCCGCGGATCGACAACGCGTAGCCGCGGTCCGGGGTCGGGGTCAGCTCGATCACCGAGTCGCCGAGGCCGAGCAGCTCGCTCGCGTCGTCGCCCGGGCTCGCCGTGCCCGAGGGCAGCACCAGGATGCCGGTGTGGTCGTCGCCGAGGCCGAGCTCGCGGGCCGAGCAGATCATGCCGTCGCTGATCCGGCCGTAGGTCTTGCGGGCGGCGATGGTGAAGTCGCCGGGCAGAACCGCGCCGGGCAGCGCGACGACCACCAGGTCGCCCTCGGTGAAGTTGCGCGCGCCGCAGATGATGCCGCGGGTCTTGATGCCGTGCGGGCCCTCGTCGAGCTCGCCGGCTTCGTCGTCTTCGTCCTCGTCGTCGTCGAGTTCGTCGAGGTCCCCGGCTTCGTCGGCGGGCTCGCCGACGTCGACGCGGCAGAAGCGCACCGGCTTCTTGAACTCGGTGAGCTCTTCGACCTCGGCGACCCGGCCGACGACCAGCGGGCCGGTCACCGGCCCGAGCTCGCTCAGGTCGTCGACCTCGATGCCGATCCGGACGAACGCGTCGGCCAGGTCCTGCGGCGTGACCTCCTCAGCGAGATCGAGGTGTTCGGTCAGCCAGCTGACTGGGACTCGCACTACGCCTCCGTTCCGAAGGGAAGGGTGAAGCGGACGTCGCCCTCCACCATGTCGCGCATGTCCGGGATCCCGTTGCGGAACTGCAGGGTGCGCTCGATGCCCATGCCGAAAGCGAAGCCCGAGTACACCTCGGGGTCGACGCCGCAGGCGCGCAGCACGTTCGGGTTGACCATGCCGCAGCCGCCCCACTCGACCCAGCCGGGGCCGCCCTTCTTCTCCTCGAACCAGACGTCCACCTCGGCGGACGGCTCGGTGAAGGGGAAGAAGTGCGGGCGCAGCCGGGTCTTCGAGTTCTCGCCGAACATCGCGCGGGCGAAAGCGTCCAGCGTGCCCTTGAGGTGGGCCATGGTGATGCCCTTGTCCACCGCGAGACCTTCGACCTGGGTGAACACCGGGGTGTGGGTCGAGTCCAGCTCGTCGGTGCGGTACGTCCGGCCGGGGCAGACGACGTACACCGGCAGGTCGCGGTGCAGCAGCGTGCGGGCCTGGACCGGCGAGGTGTGCGTGCGCAGCACCAGGCCGGAGTCCTCGTCGCCGACGTAGAACGTGTCCTGCAGCTGGCGAGCCGGGTGGTCCTTGCCGAAGTTCAGCGCGTCGAAGTTGAACCACTCGGCTTCGAGCTCCGGGCCCTCGGCGATCTCGTAGCCCATCGCGACGAAGGCGTCCGCGACGCGTTCGGAAATGGTGCTGATCGGGTGCCGGGCCCCGCGCGGGACGCGGTCCCACGGGAGGGTGACGTCGACGGCCTCCTCGCGCAGCACGCGTTCGTCGCGCTCCACCTGCAGCTCGGCGCGGCGCGCGTCGAAGGCCGCCTGGACGGCCTGGCGGGCTTCGTTGACGCGCTTGCCGGCCTCGGCCTTCTCCTGCTTGGGCAGGGCGCCGATCTCGCGACGCGCCAGCAGCAGGGGCGCGTGGTCGCCGAGGTGCGCCGGCTTGACCTCGGCCAGCGCTTCGAGCCCGGTCGCGGCGGCGAACGCCACCTGGGCGGCCTTGACCGCCTCCTGCAGCGTCTCGGGGGCGAGCACCGCGCCCTGGGCTTCCTTCTCCGTGGCTCCGGACATAACTCCTCGGCGTCCGCTGGGACTGGTCGTTCGCGCTCCGCCGCACACGGCACGCGAGAGGTCAAAGGCGGGAAAAGTCTATGGGATCGGGTCCGCGCGCCCCCGGTCGCCCCGGGAGCGTGCGGACGCACGGTCAGCGCGCGCGGAACGCCTCCGCGAAGCCGACCGACGCGAACTCGCCGGGCACCACGCCGTCGGCGGCGTAGCGGTACAGCGCCGTCTGGTAGATGCCGGACAACGTGGTGGTGAACACCGCCACCAGCAGGGTCCAGACGAGCGCCAGCCCGACCGCGACGAACACCGTGGCCGTGCCGCCGAGCAGGAAGCCGGCCCCGAGGAACACGACGAAGCCGGCGAGGGTGAGCAGGAACCCGATCACGCCGAGGCCCGCGGCGCCGGCGACGTTCTCGCCCCAGGTGCGGCGGAACAGCTCGACCGAACGCTTGACGCCGCCGCGGACCCCGGCGCCTTCGAGCATGACGACCGGCAGCACGAGGAACGTGGTGAACCGCCAGGCCAGGCCGACCAGGCTGCTGACGATGCCGCCGAGGAAGCCGAGCCGTTCCTCCACCGTCCGCAGGATGAGGCTGACCGTCGCGGTGACGCCGGCCCAGCCCAGCAGCGCCGGCCACCGCCGGCTCGCCGCGGCCAGCCCGGCACCGATGCCGGGTACGCCGCCGTCGCCGCGCAGGGCGAGGTCGGCCTGGGAGATCAAGGCGGCGTTGAAGAAAATGGTGACGAACGCCGAGACGAGGTAGAACGCGCCGAGCAGCACCCACGACCCGGCGGTGAGCCGGCCGTGCTCAGTGATCTCGGCGTGCGACGCGAAGAAGGCCGGCGTCAGGAACGCCGCGGCGACCAGCAGCCCGGCGATCCCGCCGAGCACCGGGAACCACGCCAGGCCCTTGTGGGCGCGCAGCACCCGGAACGAAGCGACGAACAACGCGTACGACCGAGCAAGCCTGCCCATGGATCCCCCCGATGGCCACAATGGATACCGCGGCAGCCTACTGGCCGGTCAGCGCCGCACCGCCATCGCACTCGTGTAGACGCAGACGGCCGCCGCGGTGGCCAGGTTGAGGCTTTCCGCCCGGCCGTACAGGGGGATGCGGACTGCGAGGTCGGTCCGGTCGAGGACGTCGGCGGGCAGGCCGTGGGCCTCGTTGCCGAACACCCAGGCGGTCGGCGCGCCGAGGTCCACCCGATCGAGTTCGGCGTCGGCGTAGCCGTGGGCGGCGAACGTCCGCAGGCCCGCGGCCGAGCAGGCGGCCAGCGCGGCGGGGACGTCGCGGACGCGCGCGATCGGCAGGTGGAACAGGCTGCCGGCGGCGGCGCGGACGCACTTGCCGTTGTGGGGGTCAACCGTGTCGCCCGCCAGGATCACCGCGTCGGCGCCGGCCGCGTCGGCGACCCGGATGACCGTGCCCGCGTTGCCGGGGTCGGCGACGTCCACCAGCACGACCACGAGCCGGGCGGCGGGGGTCACCGCCTCGTCGAGCGGGCGGTCCACCAGCGCGCAGACGGCCACGATGCCTTGCGGCGTCACGGTTTCCGACAGGCCATCGGCGGCGCGGTCGGTGATCGGCGAGACGCCGACGCCGGCCGCGCGGGCCGCGTCCACCAGGTCCGCGTGCTGCTCCGCCGCCCGGGCGGTGACGAACAGCTCGTGCACCGTGCCGTCGGCGAGCGAGGCCTCGACAGCGTTGGCGCCTTCGGCCAGGAACCGGCCGGCCTTGTCGCGTTCCGCGCGCCGCGTCAGCTTGCGCGCAGCAACGACCCGGGGGGTCCGTTCGGTGAACGGATCCGCCCCGGGTCGGGGAAAGCTGCCGGTCAGGCCGACTTCGCTTCGCCGGTGTTCACGTTGGCCTTGGCGAGCTCGGCCAGCGCGGTGAAGGCGGCGGCGTCGTTGACGGCGAGGTCCGCGAGGATCTTGCGGTCGACCTCGACACCCGCGGCCTTGATGCCCTGGATGAACCGGTTGTAGGTCACGCCGTTGGCACGGGCGGCCGCGTTGATGCGGGTGATCCACAGCTGGCGGAAGTCACCCTTGCGGGCACGGCGGTCCCGGTAGGCGTAGTTGAGCGAGTGAAGCGTCTGCTCCTTGGCCTTGCGGTACAGCCGCGAACGCTGGCCGCGGTAGCCGCTGGCCAGTTCGAGAGTTGCGCGACGCTTCTTCTGGGCGTTGACCGCCCGCTTGACGCGTGCCACGGGTCCATCCTGTCGATCTCAGGGGGCGAGGGGGACGCCCCGGGTGGTTACAGCAAGTTCTGCGGGATCAGATGCCGAGCAGGCGCTTGAGCCGGCCGGCCTCGGTCTTCGACACCTCGGTGGTGCCCTCGAGACGGCGGGTCACGCGGCTGGACTTCTTCTCCATGCGGTGGCGCCGGCCGGTCATCTGGCGGCGCAGCTTGCCCGTCCCCGTCTTGCGGATGCGCTTGGACGTCCCGCTGTGGGTCTTCATCTTCGGCATTTGGTGTCCTCTTTCGTGCGGCGGCTCACCGGAGGAACCGGTGAGCCGCTGACTCGTGCTGGTCGGCGCCTACGCGTCGGGGGTCGGCTCGGGGGCCGCCTCGGCCTTCGCCTTCGGCTTCACGTTCTTGTGCGGGGCCAGCACCATGATCATGTTGCGACCGTCCTGCTTGGCCGACGACTCGACGAAGCCGAGCTCCGTGACGTCTTCGGCGAGCTTCTGCAGCAGCCGGTAGCCGAGCTCCGGCCGGGACTGCTCGCGGCCGCGGAACATGATCGTGACCTTGACCTTGTTGCCCGCCGCCAGGAAGCGCGACACGTGACCCTTCTTGGTCTCGTAGTCGTGCTGGTCGATCTTGGGGCGCAGCTTCTGTTCCTTGATGACGGTCAGCTGCTGGTTGCGCCGTGACTCGCGGGCCTTCTGCGCGCTCTCGTACTTGAACTTGCCGAAGTCCATGAGCTTGCACACCGGCGGGCGGGCCTGCGGCGCGACCTCGACGAGGTCGAGGTCGTTCTCCTGCGCCAGGCGCAGCGCATCCTCGATCCGGACGATGCCGACCTGTTCGCCGGCGGGTCCGACGAGGCGGACTTCCGGCACCCGGATACGGTCGTTGATGCGTGTCTCGGAGCTGATGGGGCCTCCTTGGTCCGAGGAATGTTTCCTGCTCTCGTTTCGACCTGGTGCCCACATAGCGAAGGCCCCGACACCGTTCGGTGCGCGGGGCCCACTCTGTTTCCGATCGCACCCGGCCGCGAAGCCGGGCACTTCACCCTGGGCTGCACGCCCGGGCGAGACCGGACCCGGCCGCCTGTACGGTGACGCGGGTGGGAGCGGGGCTCCACTTGCCGCCCCCGATCGCTCGGGGGCTGGTCGCTCGTGGAAGGGTACCAGACGTGTCAGATCAACCCTCCGAACAGCCCCCGTATTCCTCCCGCGACCTCGAGGACATCCCGAGCGTGGAGGTGATCAGCCGCGCGGCGGTGATGCTGCTGTCGGCCGGCGCCGAACGCCTGGGCCTCGCCGATGCCGACCCCGAGACGTCCCCGCACCGCGACCTCGACGAAGCCCGCCGCCTGATCACCGCGCTCGCCGGCCTGGTGACGGCGTCCGCGGAGTACCTGGGCCTGCACGCCGGCCCGTTGCGCGACGGCCTGCAGTCGCTGCAGAAGGCCTTCCGGGAAGCTTCGGCCGTACCCGACGAGCCCGGGCAGGGCCCCGGCGAGAAGTACACCGGTCCCGTCTACTGACCTTTCACTCGTCCGGTTGTTGCCGGGCGAGCCTTCGAGCAACTAACATGTTACATGTGAGTCTCTCAAAGGTCACCCGTCCGCTGCTGCGCGACGAGGCCTACGAACGCATCCGCCACGCGATCGTGGACGGCACGCTGCCCCCGGGCGCCCCCCTCCGGGACGCCGACCTGGCGGACCAGCTCGGCCTGTCCAAGGCCCCGGTCCGGCAGGCCCTGCTGCGCCTGGCCGACGACGGCCTGGTCGACTCCAAGCCGCAGAGCTACACGCGGGTCTCCGACGTGATGTCCCCCGACGTCCTGGACGCCCGCGAGATCGTCCGCCTGCTGCACGAGTTCGCCGTCCGCCGGGCCGCCGCGAGGTGCCGTCCCGCCGACATCGCCGCGATGCGCGCGGCCAACGACCGCTTCGCCGCCGCCATCGAAGCCCGGGACGTCGCGGCCGCCGTGCAGGCCGACGACGAGCTGCACGACGTGCCGGTCCGCCTGGCGGGCAACGCGGCGGTGGCCGCGACCCTCGACCGCTACACGCCGCTCCTGCGCCGTCTCGAACACGCCCGGTTCAGCTCGACGCTGGCCTGGAACTCCGTCGAGCGCCACACGATGCTCATCGACGCGCTCGAGCGGCGGGACGCCGAAACGGCCGTCTCCGTCATCTCGACCATCTGGACCGATCTGCTGGAGGACCGATGACCCTCGCCGACTTCCCCCGCTACCCGCTGCTGTTCGGGCCGTCGCCGGTGCACCCGCTCGAACGCCTCACCGAGCACCTGGGCGGCGCGAGGGTCTGGGCCAAGCGCGAGGACGTGAACTCGGGCCTGGCCTACGGCGGCAACAAGACCCGCAAGCTGGAGTACCTCGTCGCCGACGCGCTCGCCCAGGGCGCCGACACGCTCGTGTCGATCGGCGGCGTCCAGTCCAACCACACCCGCCAGGTCGCCGCGGCCGCGGCGCGCGCCGGGCTGAAGGCCGTGCTGGTGCAGGAAAGCTGGGTCGACTGGCACGACCCGCTCTACGACAAGGTCGGCAACATCCAGCTGTCGCGGATCCTCGGCGCGGACGTCCGGCTGGTCGAGGCCGGCTTCGGCATCGGCTTCAAGGAGGCGTGGGAGAACGCGATCGCCGAGGTCGAAGCGCAGGGCGGGAAGCCGTACGCCATCCCGGCCGGTGCCTCGGACCACCGGCTCGGCGGCCTCGGCTTCGCGAACTGGATCGTCGAGCTGGAACGACAGGAAGCGGAACTCGGCGTCTTCTTCGACGCCGTGGTCGTCTGCTCGGTCACCGGCAGCACGCAGGGCGGGATGGTCGCCGGGACGGCACTCGGCCGGAAGCGGCGCATCCTCGGCATCGACGCCTCGGCCAAGCCCGGAGAAACCCGCGAGCAGGTCACGCGCATCGCGCGCAACACCGCCGAACTGATCGGCGCCGGGGAGATCCCCGAGGTCGAACTCGACGACCGCTACCACGCCGGGATCTACGGCATCCCGGACAAGTCCACTGTGGACGCGATCGAGACCTGCGCCCGGCTGGAAGGGATGATCACCGACCCGGTGTACGAGGGCAAGTCGATGGCCGGGCTCATCGACCTCGTCACGAAGGGCGAAATCCCGCGCGATTCGAACGTCCTCTACGCGCACCTCGGTGGGCAGCCGGCCCTGAACGGCTACACGAGCGTCCTCGGCTGAACCGGTGGGCCGGGGAAACCCCGGCCCACCGAAGGCTCAGTCCAGTACGCAGAGCACGTCGATCTCGACGAGCAGCTCGCCCGGCAGGCCGACGTACACCGTCGTGCGGGCCGCGTGCGGGGCGTCGCCGATCAGCTCGTTGTACACCTCGTTGAACGGCGCGAAGTGGGCCGTGTCGGTCAGGTACACCCGGACCATGATCGCGTCGGCGAGGCTCGCGCCCGCCTCCGCCAGCACGGCCTCGATGTTCTTGAACGTCTGCCGGGTCTGGCCCACGACGTCGTCGCCCACGACCTCGTTCGTGGCCGGGTCGAAGGCGACCTGGCCGGCGACCTGCAGCAGGTTCCCCTTGCGGACGGCCTGGGAGAACTTCGCCGGCGGCTTCGGCGCGTTCTCGGTGGAAACTGCCGTCTTGCTCATCAGTGCCCCTTTCCGTTCTCCGTCCATCCACTGTGGACGGAAGCTTCCCTGGTGGCGGCCCGCAGTTCGGGCACCAGCGCCAGCAGGCCGTCGTAGTCGAGCAGCACCTTCGGCACCGACATCGACGCGGCGGCCAGCACCTCGCCGCCGGTCCCTCGCACCGGCGCCGCGATGCAGTGGATGAAATCCTCGTGCTCGGCGTTGTCGACGGCGTACCCGAGCCGGTCCACGCGCTCCAGCTCCGCCAGGTAATCCGCGGGCGTGGTGATCGTGTTCGGCGTCCGGACCGGGTACTCGATCGACCGCGCGATCTCCTCCCGGCGGGCGAGAGGCATCGCCGCGACCAGCACCTTTCCCACCGCCGTGCAGTGCAGCGGCGCGCGTTTGCCGATGCGGGAGTACATCCGCACCGAGTGCCGGCCTTCGAACTTGTCGATGTAGACGACTTCGCCGTCCTCGTAGCTGGCCAGGTGCACGGTGTGCCCGGTGCGCGCGTTGAGGCCGGCGAGGGCGGGCTGCGCGCTGCGCCGGACGTCGAAGGAGTCCAGGGCCTGGTTGGCGAGGTCGAACATGGCGCTGCCCAGCCGGTAGTGCCGCGCGCCTTCGCGGCGGACGAAGTGGTGCTGTTCGAGGGTGCGCAGCAGCCGCAGCACGGTCGACTTGTGCACGCCGATCTCGTCGGCGAGGTCGTCGAGCGTGCGCGCGTCCTGCGCGATCGAGTTCAGCAGCGTCAACGCGCGGTCCAGGCTCTGGCTCACGTGCGCACCACCCCTTCGCCGGTCAGCCGGACCGAACGCCACTCGTCCGGGTCCGCGTGCAGCAGGGTATCCACGACCTCCGGCGGCAGCGGCACCCCGACGTCGTCGTGGGTCAGCAGGGTGACGGCGGCCTGGAGGTGCCCCTGCCGCAGCCGCTCCAGCGGGGTCGCACCGCGCAGGGTCGCGGCGAGGAAGCCGGCGGCGAACGCGTCGCCGGCGCCGACCGGCTCGACGACGTCGACCCGCAACGCGGGCGCGAACAGCGGTTCGCCCTCGACCAGCGTCGCGCCGCGTTCGCCGTGCTTGACGACCAGGGTGCGCGGCCGCGGCAGCAGCGCCCGCAGCCGGTCCGGGTCACCGGTCCCCCACACCCGTTCGGCCTCGTCGTCGCCGGTCAGCACGATGTCGGCCTGGCCGGCCAGTTCGGCGAGCAGGCCGGGGTCGCGGCCCAGCCAGAGCGCGGGCCGCAGGTTGACGTCGAAGGAGATCAGCCGGTCGCCCCGGGGCTGCTCCAGGAGCGCGCGCACCAGCGCGAGGCAGCTGTCCGACAGCGCGGGCGTGATCCCCGACAGGTGCAGCACGCGGACGCCGTCGAGGTCGAGCCGGTCGAGCAGCTCGGGCCCCATCCCGGACGCGGCCGAGCCCGCCCGGTAGTAGCGCACGGGACTGCCGCCGGCGCCGCTTTCCTTGACGTAGAGCCCGGTCGGGCGCAGCGGGTCGACGGAGCACGCGCTGACGTCGACGCCGTGGGACGCGACCTCGCGCAGCATCGCCCGGCCGAACGGGTCGTCGCCGACCGCGCTCACCCAGCCGCTGCGGATCCCCAGCGTCGGCAGGTTGCAGGCCACGTTCGACTCGGCGCCGCCGATGGTGCGCACCCAGTGCTTCACCTCGTCCGGCGGGCCGGGTTCGGCGGGCACGAACAGCGCCATCGTCTCGCCCACACACAACACCTCGGGCCCGCTCGTCACTTTCCGTCTCCCTGCCCTTCACCCCGTTGACCTGTGGCGACCCGGATGCTACACCTATGGCACTCAAAATGCGCAACAGTCGTTGCACTATATGCAACAGAGGTCGCCGCCGATGAACGCATGCACGATGAACACCGCCGCGCTCGATGCCCTCCGCCGGGAGCGGATCGACTGGCGCTTCCGCTCGGCCGCCCCCGCGCTGGCCGGGCTCACGCTCGAAGAAGCCGCGGACCGCCGGCTGAACCTGTTCACCGACGGGTTCTTCGCCCCCTTCGTCGTGCTCGACGAAGAAGCGCTCGAACACAACCTGCGGACCATGGCCGCGTGGTGCGCCGCGCGCGGCGTCGCGCTCGCCCCGCACGGCAAGACCACCATGGCGCCGCAGCTGTTCGCGCGCCAGATCGAGCACGGCGCGTGGGGCGTGACCTGCGCGAACGCCGGTCACCTGCGGATCTACCGCGCCTTCGGGGTGTCCCGGATCCTGCTGGCCAACCAGCTGCTCGACCCGGCCGGCCTCCGCTGGCTGGCCGCCGAACTGGCGGCGGACCCGGACTTCGAGTTCCTCTGCTGGGTCGACTCCGTCCGCGGTGTCGAGCTGATGACCGCGGCCCTCGAAGGCGCCCAGCGCCCGGTGGACGTCCTGGTCGAGCTGGGTGCCGACGGCGGCCGGACCGGCGTCCGCGACACCGGGACCGCGCTCGCGATCGCCGAGGCGGTCCAGGCGAGCCCGGTACTGCGGCTGCGCGGCACCGGCGGCTACGAGGGCGCGCTGTCCCACGGCACCGACGAAGCCGCGCTGCACAAGATCAGCTCCTATGTGGACGGCCTGCGCGACCTCGCGATCTCGTTCGCGGACAAGGGACTGCTCGACGGGCAGATCATCGTCACCGCCGGCGGCAGCGCGTACTTCGACCAGGTCGCGAACGAGCTGACCAAGCCGTGGCCGGACGGCCTCGACGTGCTGCCGGTGCTGCGCAGCGGCGCCTACCTGACCCACGACGACGGCTTCTACCGCGAAATCTCCCCGCTGGGCGACCACCCGCGCATCGACGGCGTCGACTCTTTCCGGCCGGCGCTGCGGGCGTGGGCACAGGTGACGTCGAAGCCGTCGGACGAGCTCGCGCTGCTCACCATCGGCAAGCGGGACGCGTCCTTCGACGAAGGCATGCCCGAGCCGCAGCTGCGCCGGACGCCGGGCGGCCCCGCCGAACCCCTCGGCGACCACGTCGTCACGAAGCTGAACGACCAGCACGCCTTCCTCGCCCTGCCGCCGGGATCGCCGGTCGAGGTCGGCGACTGGATCGGGCTCGGCCTGTCCCACCCGTGCACGGTGTTCGACAAGTGGCCGCTGCTGCCGGTGACCGCGGCCGACGGCGAAACCGTCGTCGACTACGTCCGGACGTGGTTCTGATGGACGTCGTCGTCCGGAACGCGCTGGTCGCCGACGGCACCGGCGACCCGCTCGCCCGCCACGACGTCGGCCTCGCCGGCGGGAAGATCGCGGAGGTCGCCGACCCGGGCTCGCTCACCGGTGGCCGCACCATCGACGCCGGCGGCCTGGTGCTCGCGCCCGGGTTCATCGACATGCACTCGCACTCCGACCTGCAGCTGCTGGCCAACCCGGAGCACCCGGCCAAGATCACCCAGGGCGTGACGACCGAGGTCCTCGGCCAGGACGGGCTGTCGTACGCGCCCGTCGACGACGTCGTGCTCGAAGCGCTGCGCCAGCAGCTGGCCGGCTGGAACGACGACCCGCCGGGGTTCGACTGGAACTGGCGGTCGGTCGGCGAGTACCTCGACCGCCTCGACCGGGGCATCGCGGTCAACGCCGCCTACCTGGTGCCGCAGGGGACGGTCCGGATGCTGGCCGTCGGCTGGGAGGACCGGCCCGCCACCGGCGCCGAGCTGGCCCGGATGAAGGAGCTCGTCGCCACCGGCCTGGCCGAGGGCGCGATGGGGATGTCGTCCGGCCTGACCTACACGCCGGGGATGTACGCGGAGACGAGCGAACTGGTCGAGCTGTGCCGGGTCGTCGGCGAGCTGGGCGGGTTCTACAGCCCGCACCACCGCAGCTACGGCAGGGGCGCGCTGGAGGCGTTCGCCGAGATGATCGACGTGTCGCGCCGGTCCGGCTGCCCGCTGCACCTGGCCCACGCGACGATGAACTTTTCGGTCAACAAGGGCAAGGCGCCCGACCTGCTGAAGCTCCTGGACGACGCCCTCGACGAGGGCTGCGACATCTCGCTGGACACCTACCCGTACCTGCCGGGCGCCACCTACCTCTCGGCGCTGCTGCCGAGCTGGGCCACCGAAGGCGGGCTCGACGCGACACTGGCCCGGCTGTCCGATGTGGACGAACGCGAGCGGATCCGCACCGAGATCGAGGAGACCGGCTCGGACGGCGCCCACGGCGTCCCGGTCGACTGGGACGCCATCGAAATCAACGGCGTCCGCACCGAGGGCAACGCGCACCTGGTCGGGCACAGCGTCGCCGCGTCGGCCGCGAAAGCCGGGGTGGCCCCGGCCCAGCTGTACTTCGACACCCTGCTCGGCGAACGGCTCGGGACGTCGTGCCTGATGCACGTCGGGCACGAGGAGAACGTCCAGGCCATCATGCGGCACGCCACGCACACCGGCGGCAGCGACGGGCTGCTCGTCGGGGCCCGGCCGCACCCGCGCGCGTGGGGCACGTTCCCCCGCTACCTGGCCCGGTACGTCCGCGAGCTGGGCGTGCTGGACCTCGCCGAGTGCGTCGCCCACCTGACCGGGCGGGCCGCGCGGCGGCTGCGGCTGACCGACCGCGGGCTGGTCCGCGCCGGGTACGCCGCCGACCTCGTGCTGTTCGACCCCGAAACGATCACCGACACCGCCACCTTCGACGATCCCCGGCAGGCCGCCGCCGGGATCACCCACGTCTTCGTCAACGGCGTCACCGCCCTCGACGACGGAAGTCCCACCGGCGCCCTCGCCGGACACTCCCTGCGCAACCCCCGGAGAGCTCGATGATCCACTGGCTGCAACACACCACGGGCGGGCTGCTCACGCTCGCCGCCGTCTCGATCGCCGTCCTGCTGGTGCTGATCATCAAGCTCAAGCTGGAACCCTTCATCGCGCTGATCGTCGTCGGCCTGCTGACGGCGCTGGCCGCGGGCCTGCCGGTCGGCACCATCGTCGGCAGCGCCCAGAAGGCGTCGGACTCACTGCTGGAGAAGGGGTTCGGCAGCATCCTGGGGCACATCACGGCGATCATCGGGCTGGGCACGATCCTCGGGTCGATCCTGGAACGCTCGGGTGGCGCGAAGGTGCTGACCGGCGCGCTGCTGCGGTCGTTCGGCGAGAAGCGGGCGCCGCTGGCCATGGGCGTCGCCGGGTTCGTCTTCGGCATCCCGGTGTTCTTCGACATCGGCATCTTCGTGCTGGCGCCGCTGGTCTACGTCGCCGCGAAGCAGGGCGGCAAGTCGCTGGTGCTGTACGCGATGCCGCTGCTGGCCGGTCTGTCGATCACGCACGCCTTCCTGCCGCCGCACCCCGGTCCGGTGACCGCGGCCGGGCTGCTGCACGTCGAGCTCGGCTGGATCATCCTGATGGGCCTGGCCTGCGGCATCCCCGCGTTCCTGATCGGCGGCGTGCTCTACTCGACGTGGATCGGCAAGCGGATCGTGGTCGACGTGCCCGAGGACATGGTCTTCGCCGAGGAAGACGGCGAGCGCGAAGAGAACCCGCCGTCGCTGGGGCTGGTCGCGGCGATCATCGCGGTGCCGCTGGTGCTGATTCTGGCCGGCACGTTCGGCAGCATCTGGCTGCCGAAGGGCTCGGCGCTCGCCGGCGTCGCCGCGTTCATCGGCACCCCGGCCGTCGCGCTGACCGTCGCCGTGCTGCTGGCGTCCTGGCTGCTCGGGCTGCGGCGCGGGTTCACCGGCAAGGACCTCAACGAGCTGGCCGCGAAGTCGCTGCGGCCGGTGGCGATGATCCTGCTGGTCGTCGGCGCGGGCGCGTTCTTCGGCGCGGTGCTCTCGGCCACCGGGATCGGCAAGGCCGTGGCCGACTCGCTGCACGACGCCGGGCTGCCGGTGCTGCTGGCGGCGTACGTGATCAGCTGCGGCATGCGGATCGCGCAGGGCTCGGCGACCGTCGCCATCGTGACCACGAGCGGGATCATCGCCCCGACCGTGGCGCAGCTCGGCTATTCGCAGATCCAGCTGGCGCTGCTGGTGATGGCGATTTCGGCCGGCTCGATCATCGCCTCGCACGTCAACGACGGCGGCTTCTGGATCGTTTCGCGGTACTTCAACCTCACCGTGCCGCAGACGCTGAAGTCCTGGACCGCGCTGGAAACCGTGCTTTCCCTTTCGGGTTTCGGGGCTTCGGCATTGCTCATGGCCGTGGTCTAGACCATACTGGGTCCTGTCACCGCCGAAACCCGTTGGGAGACAAAGACGATGACCGGACTCACCCGTCGTACGTTCCTCGGCGCCGCGGCCGGCGCGAGCGCTGCCACCGTGCTCGGCAGTCAGCTCGCGTCGGCCGCCACCACGCCGAAAGGCTGCTTCGCCGGAGGAACCGTGTACATCGGCAGTTACACCAGCGGGGCGAACGGGCACGGGCTCGACGTCACGACCCGGTCCGGCGCCGCGCTGAACCCCGTCCGCACGGTGCCCGGCATCACCGACACGTCGTGGTTCGACCGCAGCGCCGACGGCAAGACGCTGTACGTCACCAACGAAGGTGACCCGAACGGGTACGTCTCGGCACTGAACCTCGCCGACCCCGCGAAACCGAAGTTGCTCAACAAGGTTTCGTCGAAGGGCGGCGCGCCGACGCACCTGAGCGTGCATTCGAGCCAGAAGTACGTGCTGGCCGCGAACTACAGCTCGGGCAGCGTCGTCGTGCTGCCGATCCAGGCGGGCGGCAAGCTCGGCGCGGCCACCGACCTGATGACCCACCACGCCGACACCGGGCAGGCGCACGCGCACCAGGTCGTCAACGACCCGACCGGCCGCTGGGTGCTGTCGGTGGACCTCGGCGCCGACTCGGTGTACGTCTACTCCCTCGACGTCGCCACCGGGAAGCTTTCGCTGCACCAGCAGCTCAAGCTGCCGTCGGGGGCCGGGCCGCGGCACCTCGCGTTCGACCGCACCGGCAAGTTCGCCTACGTCCTGCAGGAACTGCGGCCGGAGGTGACGGTGGCGAGCTGGGACGCTGCCACCGGGACGTTGAAAGCGCTCTCCGTCGTCCCGGCCGTGCCCGCCGGCAGCACCGGCGAGCTGTACCCGGGCGAAATCACCCTGTCGAAGGACGGGAAGTTCGCCTACACCACCGTCCGTGGCCCGAACACGCTGGCCACATTCACCGTTTCCGGCGCCACGCTGAAGCTGGTGTCCACCGTGCCGACCGGCGGGAACTGGCCGCGGCACGTCGCCCTCGACCCGAGCGAGAACTGGTTCTACGTCTCGAACCAGCGTTCCGGCACCGTCACCTGGCTGCCGCGCGATCCGGCCACCGGCCTGCCCGGCGCGGTCGCCGGGAGCCTGTCCGTCGGCAGCGTCAACTCCGTCTACTTCGCTTCGTGAGGTTCACCATGAGACTGCGCCGCACCCTGCCCGTCGTCGCCGGCCTGGCCCTGCTGGCCGGCTGCGCGCCCACCCAGTCCGCGCCCGCGGGCGGCGGCGGGGACGACAAGACCGGCACCGTCCGCGTCTGGCTGTTCGACGAAGCCAACCGCGCGCCGAAGGAAGCCGCGGTCAAGGAGGCGATCACCGAGTTCAAGGCGGCTCACTCCGGCGTCGAGGTCGACGTCCAGTGGGTGCCGGTCGAAGGCCGCGCCGACAAGTTCTCCGGCGCCTTCAACGACCCCGCCAACGCCCCCGACGTCGCCGAGTTCGGCAACACCGACGTCTCCAGCTACGCCGCGACCGGGGCGCTCGCCGACCTGACCGGCGACCTGGCGGCGTGGCCGGCGGGCCAGGACCTGATCCCGACCGTGCTGGACACCGCCAAGTCCGGCGGCAAGACCTACGGCCTGCCCTGGTACACCGGCATCCGCGCGCTGTACTACCGCACGGACGTCTTCACCGAGCTGGGCCTGAAGCCGCCGGCGACGCTCGCCGAGCTGACCGACACCGCCCGCCGGATCCGGGCCGCCAAGCCGGACCTCTACGGCATCTCCGTCGGCGGCAAGTACACCTACGCGATGCTGCCGTTCCTCTGGGCCAACGGCGGTGAGCTGGCGAAGGACGACGGCGGCAAGTGGACGTCGGCCGTCACCGAAGACAAGGCCAAGGCCGGCGTGACGCAGTACGCGAGCCTGCTCAAGGACGACGTCTGCCCGCCCGCACAGTGCGCGAACCTGACCGGCACGCAGAGCGTCACGGCGTTCGCCGGCGGCAAGGCCGGGATGACGATCGGCGGCGACTTCAACCGCAAGGCCGTCGAACAGGGCGCGGTGAAGGGCAAGTACGCCGTCGTGCCGATCCCGGGCACCACTGCGGGGAGCATCGCGCCCGCGTTCGCCGGCGGCAACCTGCTGGGCGTCTTCCAGGCGAGCAAGCACCGCAGCCTGGCGCTGGAGTTCGTCGAGCTGCTCGGCGGCGCGAAGTACCAGGAGAAGATGTACACCGCGATGGGCAACCTGCCCACGCTGAGCAGCGTGCAGCAGAAGCTCGCCGCGAACGACCCGTTCCTCAAGCCGTTCGTCGACACGCTGAAGTCCGGCACGAAATTCGTCCCGGCGACGCCCGCGTGGTCGAAGATCGACAGCCAGAACGTGCTGCCGACGGCCGTGCAGCAGGTCGCCACCGGCGGGAAGGACCCGGCGGCGGCCCTGGCCGACGCGGCCGCGGCGATGAACAAGGCCTTCGGCTAGTGGTGACGATCCAAGAGACCCCTTCCGTCACGGCCCCCGCGCGGCGGCCGCGGCGGAAGGGGGACGGCGGGGCCGCCGCGCGCTACCTGGCTCCGGCGGGCATCCTGCTCGCCGCGCTGCTGGCCTACCCGATCTACCAGCTGGTCCTGATCTCGTTCTACGACTACGGCCAGCCGCAGGCCGCGGGCAACGCGCCGCTGGTCTTCCTCGGCTTCGCGAACTACGCCGACCTGTTGTCCCAGGCGCAGTTCTGGACCGTGCTGGGCAAGACGGTCGGGTTCGCCGCGGCCTGCGTGGCCGGCTCGCTGATCGTCGGCACCGGGCTCGCGGTGCTGGCTTCGCGGGTGCGATCGCTGCCCCGGACGCTGCTGTTCCTGGCCGCGCTGGGCGCGTGGTCGACGCCGGCCATCGCCGGTTCCTACGTCTGGCTGTTCCTCTTCGACACCGACTTCGGCCTGGTCAACGAGGTGCTGACCGGGCTCGGGCTGCCGTTCGAGCACCACTCGTGGACCTTCGGCACGCTCGGTGCGTTCGGCTTGGTCGCCGCCGAGGTGATCTGGTGCTCCTTCCCGTTCGTGCTGGTCACGATGTACGCCGGGATCAAGGGCGTGCCGGACGAGGTGCTCGAAGCGGCGTCGCTCGACGGCGCGTCGGCGTGGCGGACGACGTGGACGATCGTGCTGCCGATGGTGCGGCCGCTGCTGATGATCGCCACCGTGCAGTCGATCATCTGGGACTTCAAGGTGTTCACCCAGATCTACGTGATGACCAACGGCGGCGGTGTGGCCGGGCGCAACCTCGTCCTCAACGTCTACGCCTACCAGCAGGCCTTCGCCGGGCAGGAATACGGCCTCGGCTCGGCGATCGGAGTCGTGATGACGCTGTTGCTGCTTTCGGTCACCGGGCTGTACGTCCGGACGCAACGCCGGAGCGCGGCATGGCTGTGAAGCGTCCGGGGCGCCTGATCGCCGAAGTCGTCACCGTCGTGCTCGCCGGGCTGATCGCGTTCCCGCTGTACTGGATGCTGCTCTCGGCGGTGAAGCCGGCCGGCGAAATCCAGTCGGCGAACCCGAAGCCGGGGACGCTCAGCCCGTCGTTCGACAGCTTCTCGCGCGTGCTCACGGTGTCGGGCTTCGGGCGGTTCTTCGTCAACAGCCTGATCGTCGCCCTGGTCGTCGTGGCGTTGTCGCTGCTGCTGTCGTTCCTCTCGGCGGTGGCGTTGACGCGGTTCCGTTTCCGCGGGCGCACGGTGCTGCTGGTGATGACGCTGGTCGCGCAGATGGTCCCGGTCGAGGCGCTGACCATCCCGCTGTTCTTCCTGATGCGCCAGATCGGCGGCGTGGTGCCGGCGTTCGGGCTGAACGAGCTGGGTTCGCTGGTGCTGGTGCACTTGGCGTTCAGCCTGCCGTTCGCGATCTGGATGCTGCGCGGGTTCGTGGCCGCGGTGCCGGTGGAGCTCGAAGAGGCCGCGAAGCTCGACGGCGCTTCGCGGATGCGGTTCACCTGGCAGATCCTGTTCCCACTGGTGGCACCCGGGCTGGTGGCCGTGAGCGTGCTCGCGTTCATCCACGCCTGGAACGACTTCCTGTTCGCCAAGACGTTCATCATCTCCAAGACCGAGAACCAGACGCTGCCGCAGGCGATCCTGGTGTTCTTCAAGCCGGAGGACACCGACTGGGGCGCAGTGATGGCGTCCTCGACCCTGATGACCATCCCGGTGCTCGTGTTCTTCGTCCTGGTCCAACGACGGCTGGTGTCCGGCATGGCCGGCGCCGTGAAGGGCTGACATGGCTTTCGACACCCTGCTCCCCCGCCCGGTTTCGGTGACCCCCGCCGAAGGGTCGTGCCCGTGGCCGTCCTCTGTGGACGTCCGGTCCGCCGACCTGCCGCCCGAGGGCTACCGGCTCGAGATCGCCCCGTCCGGTGTGGCGATTTACTGCGGCGACGCGGCCGGGGAGGTCTACGGGCGGGAGACGCTGCGGCAGCTGGCGGGCCCGGCCGCGTTCCGGGTCGCCGGCTTCGCGCCGTCGTCGTTGCCCTGCGGGGTCGTGGAGGACCACCCGCGGTTCGGCTGGCGTGGCTGCCTGCTCGACGTCGCCCGGCACTTCCGGACCAAGGCCGAGGTGCTGCGGTTCGTCGACCTGCTGGCCGCGCACAAGCTGAACGTGCTGAACCTGCACCTCACCGACGACCAGGGCTGGCGCTTCGAAGTGCCGGCGTTTCCCCTTTTGACGTCCGTGGGCGGCTGGCGGCCGTCGTCGATGGTGGGCAGCGGGGGCGCGCAGGACGGCCGTCCGCATGGCGGGTACTACACGAGTGACGACCTCCGGGAGATCGTCGCCTACGCCGCTTCGCGGGCGATCACGGTCGTGCCGGAGATCGACATCCCCGGCCACGCGCGAGCCGCGCTGGCCGCCTACCCTTCGCTGGGGACGTCGTCGTCCTACGAAATTTGGACCTCCTGGGGGATCAGCACTTCGCTGCTCTCGCCGTCGCCGTCCACTTTGGACTTCTTCCGGCGGGTGTTCGACCACCTGCTGGAGATTTTCCCCTCGCCGGTGATCGCGCTGGGCGGCGACGAGACACCGGGCGCGACCGGCGAGCACCGCGCATTCGTCCGGCAGTTGGCCGAGCACCTGGTGGCCCGCGGCCGGGCCCCGATGGGCTGGGACGAGGTTCTGGACGTCGACGGCCTCCCGCCGATGGTCGTCGCCGCCTGGCAGCACGAGGAAGCGGGCCTGCGGGCGGCAGCGGCCGGGCACGACGTGGTGATGTGCCCGGAGCAGCACGTGTACCTGGACCACCGGCAATCTTCGCACCCCGAAGAGCCGATCCCGGTCGGCTGGATCCACACCCTGGAGGACGTGTACGCCTACGAGCCGGCACTGACCGGCGCACGCCTGCGCGGGGTGCAGGCGCAGGTGTGGAGCGAGCACCTGGACAGCGTCCGGCGCGTGGACTACATGGCGTTCCCGCGGTTGTCGGCGTTCGCCGAGGTGGCGTGGAGCAGCGGACCGCGGGACTACGCGGAGTTCCTCCCCCGGTTGCGCGAGCACCACCTGCCGCGCCTGGACGCCCTCGGCGTGGAGTACCGGCCGCTGGACGGGCCGCATCCGTGGCAGACGCGGCCGGGGGTGCCGGGCCGGCCACGCTGATCCCGGGAGACGATTTTCGGTTCACCCGGCAATGCCGGTCCGGCAGCCGGGCCCGGAAGCCGCCGTCCACCGTCATCCGGCTTCCCGCCCGCTACGGCTGTAGCGTCACCGTGACCGAACGCGTCGGGCCGACGTTTCCGGCCGCGTCGAGCGAGCGGTATTCGATGCGGTGGGTGCCGTAGCCCGGGGTCCGCTCGGCGAACGGCGACACCGTCAGCCCGCCCGAGCCCAGGTTTCCGTACGCCAGGCCGTCGATGTCGGTGCCGCGCGGGGTGAACACGTACGGGGCCGCCGGGTCGGTCGGCCAGCCGTAGTACTTGTGCCAGCCGTCGCCGTCGACGCGGAACTCCGGGCGGCCGTCGGAGGGGGTCAGGCGCATGGTGAACGAGCCGTGGAAGACGTTGCCGGTCGCCGGGGGCAGTTCCACCGCGGTCGTCGGGCCGTCCGCGTCGACCGTCCAGGTCAGCGTGGTGCCGCCGGTCGTCGCGGTGAGCGTGTGCGTGCCGGTCGTCTCCCCGAGGGCGAAGTCGGCGCCGGTGCCGGCGAACCGGCCGTCGAGCGCCCAGGAAACCCCAGGGATCGAGCCCGTCGGCTCCCCGGTTTCGACGTACACGACGTCACGGCCGCCGACCGGCCGCAAAACCGGCGTCGCCGCCGCCACCGCCGGCCCGCTCGCGGGCGGGGTGACCACCGCGGTGTCGACGGTCCACGTGCGGGTCGCCGCCGGCCGGACCGCCGGGTCGCGGACGAACGGCGTCGGGTCGGTCACCTTCGCCGTCAACGTGTGGCGTCCGGGCTTCACGCGCACCTGGCGCAGGTCGACCGCCTCCCGGCCGGGCAGCGCGACGCCGTCGAGCGTCCACCGGACGTCGAGCCGGTGGCCGACCGGGTGCATCGCCCGCAACCACACGACCCGGTCGGCGCCGATCGTCCCGGCCGGCGTGCCGCCGCCGATGAGCGGGACCTTCGCCGAGATCCGCTGCGTCATCCGCTCGCGGCCGACCTGGTCGAAGGCGTAGCCGAGGGTCTTCATCATCGAATGCGCACTGGGCCGCCACACGCCGGTCTGGCTGTACAGCCCGCCCTCGAAGCGGCCGACGGTGCCGCCGGACTCGCTCGGCTCCCCCAGCCAGCGCCACCACTTCGCGTGCTGCGCACGCATCTGCGCCTCGGTCAGCAGGGTGTGGTGGATCGACGCCGGTTCGCCGCCCTGGTAGGCGCCACCGGGAACCGCGCGGGCGTAGTAGTCGTACTCGTCGTCGAGACCGCCGAGCGAGTGCCCCAGCTCGTGCGGCGAGATGAGCGCCGACAGCGCGTTGCCGCCCGACGCCGTCGCGTACGCGCCACCCGCGCCGCCGTAGGTGGTGCTGTTGCCCAGGGCCAGGATCTGCCGGTTGGCCGCCGTCGTTCCGTGCACCAGGCCGGCGTACCGCTGCGCGGCCGCGTCGTCGACGGTCAGCAGCCGCTGCACGCTCTGCGGGTTGCAGCCGCCCCAGAAACCCATGTTCAGCGGGGTGTCCCGGCGCGGCGCGTCGAGCGCCGGGTCACAGTCCACACCGGACTCGGGCGAGGCGATCGAGACGGCGTAGACGTTGAAGTAGCTGCGGTAGGACTTGAACGGCTCGAGCGACCACAGGGTGCTCACGTGCCGCTCGACGTCGGCGAGGAACTTGGGCCGTTCGGCGGCGGTGTAGCCGTCCCCGAGGACGACGAGGGTGAACCGCTGCGCGACCGGCCCGGTCACCTGCACCTCGGTGACAGCGGCCGCCGGCTCGGCGGCGTGAGCCGGCGCGGCGACCCCGAGACCGGCCACCAGCGCTGCGACGAACCCGGCCCACTTCCGCATGGCGGCACTCCCCTGGTCGGTGATCTTCCCGGTCTACCGCACGGGAAGCGCCGCCGGAACCGCCGGAAGTCGCAGACGCGAAGGTATAGGTCGTTATACGCGGGCCAGCCGGTACCACACCTCCGGCCGGCCCACCTGCCCGTAACGCGGCTCGCGCTGGGCCATCCCGTTGTCGGCCAGGTACTCCAGGTACCGCCGCGCGGTCACGCGGGACGCGCCGATCGCACTGGCCGCCGCGCCCGCGGAAAGGCCCTCCACCGCACCGGAAAGCGCGTCCGTGATCGCCTCCAGGGTCTGGACGCTCATCCCCTTGGGCAGCGGCGGCTGCTCGGTCGTGCGCAGGGCGCCCAGCGCGCGGTCGATCTCCGCCTGGCCGGTCACCTCGCCCGAGGCGTCGCGGAATTCCGCGTAACGCTCCAGCTTTTCGCGCAGGGTGGCGAACGTGAACGGCTTGAGCAGGTACTGCACCACGCCGACCGACACCGCCGCCTTGACCAGGCCGAGGTCGCGGGCCGACGTCACCGCGATGACGTCGATCGGGAGGCCCGCCGCGCGCAGCGAGCGGCAGACCGCCAGGCCGTGCGTGTCCGGCAGGTAGAAGTCGAGCAGCACCAGGTCGACCGGCTCGCGTTCGCAGAACCGCAGGGCGTCCCCGCCGGAATGGACCACTCCCGCCACGGAGAAGCCCGGAAGGCGTTCCACGTAGACGCGGTGCGCCTCGGCGGCCACCGGCTCGTCCTCCACCACCAGTACCCGGATCACCGGCCGGCCTCCTGCCGCGGGAGCCGCACGGTGAACACCGCGCCGCCGTCCCGGCCGACGTCGACCGTGCCGCCGTAGCGGCGCACCGCCTGGCCGACCAGGGCCAGGCCGAGGCCGTGGCCGTCCTCCGCCTTCGTCGACCAGCCGCGGCGGAACACGTCCGCGCCCTCCGGCACGCCGGGTCCGGTGTCCGCGACGCGCAGCAGGAGCCCGTCGTCGCCGGTGCGGGCGGTGACGACGACCGACGGCCTGCCGCCGCCGCGGACGGCCGCGTCGAGGCCGTTGTCGATCAGGTTGCCGAGGATCGTCACCAGGTCGCGGGCCTCGATGCCGAGCGAGACGTCGTCGATCACGGTGTCCGGGGTGACGGTCAGCTCGACCCCGCGTTCGCTCGCCTCGGCGGCCTTGCCCAGCAGCAGCGCGGCCAGCACCGGCTCGGCGACGGCACCGACGACCCGGTCGGTCAGCTCCTGCGCCAGCGCGAGTTCGGCGGTCGCGAACTCGACGGCCTGCTCGGGTTGGCCGATCTCCACCAGGGAAACCACCGTGTGCAGCCGGTTCGCGGCCTCGTGCGCCTGCGACCGCAACGCTTCCGCGAGCCCGCGGGCGGTGGTCAGCTCCCCGGTGAGCGTCTGCAGTTCGGTGTGGTCGCGCAGCACGACGACGGTGCCCTGCGCGCGGCCGCCCGAGCGGACGGCGGACGTGCTGACCAGCAGCACGCGCGAGTCCGTCAGGTGCAGCTCCTCGGCCCGGTTTTCCGCCGAGCTGAACGCTTTTGCGAGCCCGTCCGGCAGACCCAGCGAAGCCAGGTCGCGCCCGACCGGGTCGATGCCGAGCCCGAGTAAGGCGCGGGCGCCGTCGTTGCAGAGGCCGATCCGCCCGTCGCGGCCGACGAGCAACACGCCTTCGCGCACCGAATGCAGCACGGCCTCGTGGTACTCGAACAGGTTGCTCAGCTCGTCCGGTGCGATGCCCCGGGTCTGGCGCCGCAGCCGGGCGCTGATCAGCCAGCCGCCCAGCGCCCCGACCAGCAGCACCGCGGCGGCGACGCCGAACAGCGGCCACAGCCGTTCGCGCAGCTCGGCCGAGATCGCCGCGACGGTGATGCCGACCGCGACCAGCGCGACCACCCGGTGGCCGGCGTCGAACACCGGCACGACCGTGCGCACCGACGGGCCGAGCGAGCCGGTGTAGGTCTCGGTGAGCTCCCCGCCCCGCTGGGCCTGGTCGATGGTGCCGATGTAGTGCTGCCCGATCAGGGCCGGGTTCGGGTGGGTGTAGCGGATCCCGGCCGGGTTCATGATCGTGATGAAGTCGACGTGGGTGTGGGCCTGCACGCGCAGGGCGAACGGCTGCAGCGTCGCGCTCGGGTCCGGCGTCGTCACGGCGGCCGCGACGGCCGGCGAGTCGGAGACCGTCGCCGCGACCGCGCGGACCTGGTCGCGCGCGTTCTCGTCCACCGCCCGCCGGGCGTCGAGGTAGGCGAACGCGACCCCGGCGCCGGCCAGCACGCAGAGCACCGCGAGCTGCAGCACGAGCAGCTGGCGGGCCAGGCTCCAGCGGGACCGCAACGTCGGGGGCACCTCCTCATACCAGCACACGCGCGCGCCGGTGTCCGAACGGGACGGTGCGATCATCACACGAACTCAATGAACACAAGTGAGCCGGATCACCGAACTGCGCCTACAGTGTGCCGCAACCTGGACACCCCTAGCTGGAGGCAACGGTGCCTACACCGACCCCCGACGCGGCGCCGCGCCGCCGCGACAAAACCCACTACCTGTACCTGGCCGTGATCGTCGCGGTCCTGCTCGGGATCCTGGTGGGCTTTCTCTTCCCCGGTTTCGCCAAGGGCCTCAAGCCGCTCGGCGACGGGTTCGTCAACCTGATCAAGATGATGATCTCGCCGATCATCTTCTGCACCATCGTGATCGGTGTCGGCTCGGTCGCCAAGGCGGCCAAGGTCGGCAAGGTCGGCATCATGGCGCTGGTCTACTTCATCGTGATGTCGACGTTCGCGCTCGCCATCGGCCTGGTCGTCGGCAACCTGCTGCACCCGGGCGAGGGGCTGCACCTCAACCCCGCCGACGTGAAGAGCGTCCAGAAGTCCGCCACCGGCGCCGACGGCCCGGTCGACTTCCTGCTCCACATCATCCCGAAGACGCTCGTGTCCGCCTTCACCGAGGGCCAGGTCCTGCAGACGCTGCTCGTCGCGCTGCTCGTCGGCTTCGCGCTGCAGAAGCTGGGCCCGAAGGGCGCCCCGATCCTGCGCGGCGTAGAGCACATCCAGCGGCTGGTGTTCCGGATCCTCGCGATGATCATGTGGGCCGCCCCGATCGGTGCGTTCGGCGCGATCGCCGCCGTGGTCGGCGCGACCGGCTGGGCGGCACTGAAGAGCCTCGCCGTGATCATGATCGGTTTCTACGCGACCTGCCTGGTGTTCGTGTTCGTCGTCCTCGGCCTGGTGCTGTGGCTCGGCGCCCGCGTCAACATCTGGCACCTGCTGCGCTACCTCGGCCGCGAGTTCCTGCTGATCCTGTCGACGTCGTCGTCGGAATCGGCGCTGCCGCGGCTGATCGCGAAGATGGAGCACCTGGGGGTCGGCAAGTCGGTCGTCGGCATCACCGTGCCCACCGGGTATTCGTTCAACCTGGACGGCACGGCGATCTACCTGACCATGGCGACGCTGTTCATCGCCGCGGCCCAGGACGAACCGCTGTCGATCGGCTCGCAGATCGGCCTGCTGGTGTTCATGATCATCGCGTCGAAGGGTGCGGCCGGCGTCAGCGGCTCCGGCATCGCCACCCTGGCCAGCGGCCTGCAGTCGCACCGGCCGGAACTGGTCAACGGCGTCGGGTTCATCCTCGGCATCGACCGGTTCATGTCGGAAGCGCGCGCGCTGACGAACTTCGCCGGCAACGCCGTCGCGACCGTCCTCATCGGAAACTGGACCAAGGAGTTCGACCGGGAGCAGGCGGAACGGGTGTTCGCCGGGAACGCGCCGTTCGACGAGGCCACGCTGATCGACGAAGAGCAGCAGCCCGAGCCCGAGGAAGCGCCGGCGAGGTGACCCCCTGAACGTTCGTGCTCACTGCCCCCGCTGAGCACGAGCCACCGCGGGCCGCGGTGCGAGTCCCCCGACTTCGCACCGCGGCCCGTTCCACGTTTCAGCCGGCCGCGTCGTAGGTGACGCGGGCGGCGGCGATGTCGTCGCGGTGCCGCTCGGCCCAGCCGAGCAGGCCGTTCAGCGACTGGTAGAGCTCCTTCGCCATCGCCGTGGCCTCGTATTCCACGCGCGGCGGAACGGTCGGGTAGATCGTGCGGACCAGGAGGCCGTCGCGCTCGAGGTTGCGCAGGGTCAGCGTCAGCATTCGGCGGCTGATCCCCTCGACCGCGCGTTCCAGCTCGGTGAACCGCACCGGCCCGCGGATGGCCTCCAGCAGGATGCCGATCGCCCACTTGCCGCTGATCCGGTTGATGACCTCCAGCACCGTGCAGACGTCGAGTTTCTCCGGGTCGATCTCGGTGACCTGGACAGGTACACCGATGTTCCCCTGGGACATGGAAGTGCCTCCTTACGCGGGCACCAATGGTCACACATGATGGGCACTGTTACAAGAAGTGCCCTGGCGATGACCAGGGGAACTCTCGACCGGAGGGGCCTGCTGTGCCATTCGACAACAACGTGGCCGAGAACCACCCCACCCGCTCCCGCGGCCTCGCGCTGGCGGTGCTGTGCGCCGCCTCGCTGATGGTCGTACTGGACAGCAGCATCGTCGCGGTGGCCCTGCCCGCCATCCAGGCCGACCTCGGCTTCACGGCCGCCGGGCTCGCCTGGGTCGTGACCGCGTACCTGGTCGCCTTCGGCGGCCTGCTGCTGCTCTCCGGGAGGCTCGGCGACCTGCTCGGTCGCCGCCGCGTCTTCCTGGGCGGGCTGGGCCTGTTCACCCTCGCGTCCCTGGTGGCCGGGCTCTCGGAAAGCGCGGGCGTGCTCGTCGTCTCGCGGTTCGTCCAGGGCGTGGGCGGCGCGCCGGCGTCGGCCGTGGTGCTGGGCATGATCGTCACGATGTACCCGGAGCCGGGCGCCCGGGCGAAGGCGATCGGCGTGTACAGCTTCACGCAGGCGGCGGGCGCGTCGATCGGGCTCATCGCGGGCGGCGCGCTGACCCAGGCGCTGAACTGGCACTGGACGTTCTACGTCAACCTGCCGATCGGTGTGGTGGCCCTGCTGATGGCCGTCCGGGTGGTCTCGCCGGACCGCGGGACCGGTCTGCGGGCGGGCCTCGACGTGTTCGGCGCGATCCTGGTCACCGCCGCGGTGATGCTGGGCGTGTACGGCATTTCGTCGTCCGCGTGGGGCGCGCTCGTCGCAGCCGTCGTCCTGCTCGCGGCGTTCGCGGTGCGGCAGGCGAAGGCGCGTACGCCGCTGTTGCCGTTGCGGCTGTTCCGGATCCGCGCGGTGGCCGGCGCCAACGTCGTGATGGTGCTGATGGTGGCCGGGATGCTGGGCTTCCAGTTCGTCACGGCGTTGTACCTGCAGCAGGTGCTGGGCCTGGACGCGCTGGGCACGGGCGTCGCGTTCCTGCCGGTACCGGTGGTGATCGCGGTGGCGTCGCTGGGCTTCGCGGACCGGCTCGCGACGCGGTTCGGGCCGCGTGCGGTGCTGCTCACGGGGCTCGGCCTGGTGATCGTGGGGCTGCTGCTGCTCACCCGGGTGTCGGGCTCGTACTTCGCCGACGTCCTGCCCCCGCTGCTGCTGATGGGCCTCGGCGCCGGCGCGGCCATCCCCGCGCTGATGGGCCTGGCGATGGCGGACGTCCCGGCCGCGGACGCGGGAGTGGCGTCGGGGCTGATCAACACGACCCAGCAGGTGGGCGCGGCGGTCGGGACGGCGGTGCTGGCCGCGGCGGCCGCGTCCCGCACGGAAAGCCTGAGCCCCTTGGGCCACCGTGAAGCCTTGGCGGCCGGGTTCCGGCTGGCGTACGGGGTGAGCGCGGGCTTTCTGATCGCGGCGGTGGCGCTGGGCGGCCTGGTCCTCGGGCGCCGCGCCCGTCCCACCGCCGCCACTCCCGAGCTCTGCACCGCCGGTCGGGCGTAACCCCCGGTTCATGCGCCCCAATGTGGCGTTCGGTGCGTCTGACGCACCGAACGCCACATTGGGTGCGTCCAGCGCAACCAACGCCACATTGGGGCGTTCGGGGCCCGGCCTCAAGCCAGGTAGGCGGAAAGCCCACGGTGGCCCCGCCGCATCATCAGCGCGTGGTTCGCGCGGAAGAGCGGCCGGGCCACCGTGTCGAAGCGCCGCAGCAACTCCTTGCGGGCCTGGACGTCCTGGGTGATCTCCAGCAGTGTGCCCGCGCCCGCCGCGCGGACCGCACCGGCCAGTACCCCGTCGAGGTCGCCGCTGAGCCTGACCCGCATCAGGCCCGTGCGCTCGTCCTGGTGGTCCCGGTGCATCCGGACGGTGATCCGGAACGGCAGCCGGGACCGGCAAACCAGCTCGGCGGTGTCGTCGTCCACGCGGCGCACCGCGCGGACGTCCGACCACCACCGCGGGTAGCCGGCGAGGTCGGTGACCACGTCGAACACCCGCCCGGGCGCGCTGGTCGGCAGCAGCCACGTGCTGCGGAACCGGTAGAGCGCGCCCGTCAAGTCACACCTGGGCCGAGACCAGCTTCCGGCCGTCCACCGTGACGATGTCGACCGACTTCACGTCGTCCGGGGCGACCAGCGCCGACCCGTCGAGCGAAAAGCCCGAACTCTCCCACTTCTCGGACACCTTCCAGCTGCCCGCCGTGACCGCCTGGCCTTCCTTCGTGACGACCTGCAGCAGGCACTGTTCCCCGGCCTTGACGCCCTTCACGGCGACGTTGACCCGGACCCAGCCCTGGAACGGGCTCACCGAAGCCGCCAGCTGCACGCCGGTCGTCGGATCTCGCCCTTCGACGCTCTTCGTGCCGGGGACGTCGGTCGCCGGCGCGGGCACCGCGAGGGAACCGCTGTCCGAGCCCGTCTGGCGCCCGACCAGGATGCCGCCGCCGAGCGCGGCCACCACGAGCACCGCCGCCGCGACCAGGGCCAGGCCCCGGCGTCCGCCCGAGCGGGCCGGCGCCACCGTCTCCTCCTCGTCGCGCACCCGGCGCAGGGTCTTCTGCAGCAGCAGGTCCCCGCCTTCGGGCGGCCCGTCGAGGAACGCCTCGGGCGGCACCTCGTCGAGCGAGTCGCGCAGGGCCACGAGCTCGTTCAGGTCGAACCGGCACTGCGCGCAGGTCTGCAGGTGCCGCCGCTCGAAGTCGGCCGCTTCCGCGGGGTCGAGCGCGCCGAGGGCGTACGCGCCGAGCTGCGTGTGACTCTCGTCGACCGAGTTCATCGCGCCACCTCCGTTCCGCTCGAAATCATCGCTGCTCTGAGTGCTCGTAGTGCGTAGTACGACCTTGATTTCACGGTACCGGGTGCGACGCCCAGTGTTCTCGCCGCTTCGGCCACCGTCCGTCCCCGGTAGTAGATCTCCACCAGGACCTCTCGATGCTCGTTGGACAGCCCGTCCATCGCCCCGAGCACGGTCATCGAATCGACCACCCCTTGGGCGTGGTCGCGCTCGACGGCCGGGGTCGGCACGCCTTCGGCCGGTTCGGCCACCTCCTGTGGCCGCGCCGCCCGGGCCCGGGCCCGGTCGGTGACCAGGTTGCGCGCGACGGTCAGCAACCAGCCGCGCACCGAGCCCTTGCCGTCGTTCTGCAAGTCGTCCGCGTGTTTCCACGCCCGGACGAGCGTCTCCTGGACCACGTCCTCGGCTGCCGCGCGATCCCCGGTCAGCCTCGTCGCGTAGGCCAGCAGGCTTCGCCCGTGTTCGGCGTACAGCTGCCGAATCAGGTCTTCGCCTTTGGCCTTCTTAGGCCGCCTGCCTCCTATGGCCACCCTCGTCCTCCCGACGGTGTTCTGAGTCGTCGAGGACAGTAGTGCAACCCTCAGTGCCACCGGCGGTGCGTGCGCCGAGCGCAGCGCGACCATGGCGTTCATCGGCTGCCCGTCCTTCCTCGTGCTGCCCGGAAAACCGTCGTCTGTCAGGACCCGGCGCCGCCGGCCTTGCCGCCCGCGGTGATCTTGCTGCCGTCCGGGGCGACGGCGAACCACGTGCCGTTGGCGCCCTGGCCGTTCATGTCGCCCGCCACCTTGTCGCCCGCGTACTCGTACAGCGGCCAGCCGTTGAGCGTGATCTGCTTGCTGCCGTCCTTGCGGGTCGCGGTGCCGACCTGGGTGTCCTGGATGCCCTTGAGCATCGGGGTGGCCACCCCGGCCACCATCGGCAGCCAGGACTTCGTGCAGTCGCCGTCGCAGTTGGACGTCGGCGGCTGCGCGATGTCCTTGTCGAACCGGTAGAGCGTCTTGCCGTCCGCGTCGGTGACCAGGGCGCCCACGCCGTTGATCGTGGAGACCTGGAGCATCTTGTGCCCCGGCTCGCCGTGTTGCGGCCCTTGCGCGCCGTCGGCCATGTCACCGCAGGCGGACAACGAGGCGACGGCGACGAGCGCCACCGCGCTGGCGACCACCGGCCGGATACGGTTCATGACGTTCTCTCCTCGGTGAGGGCGGCACCGCCGTCCGGCGGACCTCGACACCTGGGAACACGGACGGTCGCCGCAAACGGTTCAGCCGGGTTTCGCGCGATTCGGTGCCGGTTCACGAGCGGATTGGTGTGTCCCGGTGATCGGCACGATCTTGTCGCCGTGCGGGCGGGGTTCCTAAGCTGGTCACGTCCGCACCGCCGCCCCCGCCCGTTCCGGGAGGCCGCCGTGCCCGTGAAACCCCTCGTCGCCGTGGCCCTGCTGGCCGCGGGCTGCTCGACGGCCGCGCCGTCGTTCACGGCGACCCTGACCTCGCCCACGGACGTCGTGCTGAGCTGGCCGGACGACGGCGCGGGCCACCGCGTCGAGTACGCGAACGACCCGGCCGGGCCGTGGACGACGCTGCGGTTCCTGCCCGCGCACACGACGAGCTACCACCACCCGGACCTGATCCCCGAGACGCCGTTCTACTACCGGGAACAGCCGTTCACCGGTCCGGTCTCGACGGACCTGCGCACGGCGGTCGTGGGCGGCACGGTGACGGTCACGTGGGCCGACCGCACGCCGGACGAAGCCGGCTTCCTGCTGGAGATCCGGCGCCCGGGCGCGCCGGACTTCGACCCGGTGGAAGTCACCGAGCCGGACGTGACGACGTGCGCGCTGTCGCTCCTGCCCGGCGAAGAGGGCTCGGCCTTCCGGCTCCGGACGCTCTATTACGGCCCGCTCTCCCCGGTGGTCCACCAGACCACCGGGAAGGAGCGGTAGCCGCTACTCGGCCGTGAGCACCGTCCGCAGGAACTCGCCGGTGTAGCTGCCCTCGACCTCGGCGACGTACTCCGGCGTGCCCTCGGCGACGATCTGACCGCCGCCCGAGCCGCCCTCGGGGCCCATGTCGATGATCCAGTCGGAGGTCTTGATCACGTCGAGGTTGTGCTCGATCACGATCACCGAGTTGCCCTTGTCGACCAGGCCGTTGATGACGCCGATCAGCTTGTTGATGTCCTCGAAGTGCAGGCCGGTGGTCGGCTCGTCGAGGATGTACACCGTCTTGCCGGTCGAGCGCTTCTGCAGCTCGCTGGCCAGCTTGACGCGCTGGGCCTCACCGCCGGACAGCGTCGGCGCGGGCTGGCCGAGCCGGACGTAGCCGAGGCCGACGTCCACCAGCGTCTGCAGGTGGCGGTGGATGGCCTTGATCGGCTCGAAGAACTGCGCGGCCTCCTCGATGGGCATGTCGAGCACGTCCGAGACGGTCTTGCCCTTGTAGTGCACCTCGAGGGTCTCCCGGTTGTACCGGGCGCCCTTGCAGACCTCGCACGGGACGTAGACGTCCGGCAGGAAGTTCATCTCGATCTTGATCGTGCCGTCGCCGGCGCACGCCTCGCAGCGGCCGCCCTTGACGTTGAACGAGAACCGGCCCTGCTGGTAGCCGCGGACCTTCGCCTCGGTGGTCGCGGCGAACAGCTTGCGGACGTGGTCCCAGACACCCGTGTAGGTGGCCGGGTTGGACCGCGGGGTCCGCCCGATCGGCGACTGGTCGACGCGCACCAGCTTGTCGACGTTGTTCAGGCCGTTGACCCGGGTGTGGCGGCCCGGCACCTGGCGGGCGCCGTTGAGCTTGTTCGCCAGCACCGTCGCGAGGATGTCGTTGACCAGCGTGGACTTGCCCGAGCCGGAGACGCCGGTCACCGAGACCAGGCAGCCGAGCGGGAAGGAGACGTCCAGCCCGCGCAGGTTGTGCTCGCGCGCGCCCACGACGGTCAGCTGCCGCTTCTTGTCGATCGGGCGGCGGATGGCCGGCACCTCGATCCGGCGCCGGCCGGACAGGTACTGCCCGGTCAGCGACTCCTTGCTCTTGAGCAGCTTCTTGTACGGTCCACTGTGGACGATGTGGCCGCCGTGCTCGCCCGCGCCCGGGCCGATGTCGACCACCCAGTCGCTGGAGCGGATGGTGTCCTCGTCGTGCTCGACGACGATCAGCGTGTTGCCCAGGTTCCGCAGCCGGGTCAGCGTCTCGATCAGCCGGTGGTTGTCGCGCTGGTGCAGGCCGATCGACGGCTCGTCCAGCACGTACAGCACGCCGACCAGGCCCGAACCGATCTGCGTCGCGAGCCGGATGCGCTGCGCTTCACCACCCGAAAGAGTGGCGGACGCGCGGTCGAGCGACAGGTACGTCAGGCCGACGTCGAGCAGGAAGCGCAGCCGGGCCTGGATCTCCTTGAGCACCGCGCCGGCGATCATCGCCTCGCGCTGCCCCAGCTCCAGCTCGTCGAGGAACTGCGACGCCTCCGCGATGGACAGCCCGCAGACCTCGGCGATGGACATGTCACCGCGGGTCTTGTGCTGCAGCGTCACGGCGAGGATCTCCGGCTTGAGCCGGGTGCCCTGGCAGGCCGGGCACGGCACCTCGCGCATGTAGCCCTCGTACCGCTCGCGCATGTACTCGGACTCGGTCTGCTCCTGGCGCCGCTCGAGGAACGGGATGACGCCCTCGAAGGCCGCGTAGTACGAGCGCTGGCGGCCGTAGCGGTTCTTGTAGCGGACGTGCACCTGCTCGTCGACGCCGTGCAGCACCGCCTTCTGGGCGCGCGCGGGCAGCCGCCGCCACGGCGTGTCCATCCGGAAGCCGATGGTCTCCGACAGCGACTCGAGCAGCCGGATGAAGTAGTCCGCGCTCTGCCCGCCCGACCACGGCGCGATCGCGCCCTCGGCCAGCGACAGCTCGTCGTCCGGGACCACCAGTTCCGGGTCGACCTCCTTGCGGATGCCGATGCCGGTGCACTCCGGGCAGGCGCCGTAGGGCGAGTTGAAGGAGAACGAGCGGGGCTCGAGGTCCTCGATGGCCAGCGGGTGGCCGTTCGGGCAGGCCAGGTTCTCGGAGAAGCCGCGGATCCGGTGCGCGTCGTTCTCCGGCAGGTCGACGAACTCGAGCTCGATCAGCCCGTCGGCCAGCCGCAGCGCCGTCTCGACCGAGTCGGTGAGCCGCTGCCGCGAGGCCGCCTTCACGGTCAGCCGGTCGATGACCACGCCGATCTGGTGCTTTTCCTGCTTCTTCAGCTTCGGCGGGTCGGTGAGCGCGTGCATGGTGCCGTCGACGACCACACGCGCGTAGCCCTGCTGCTGCAGGTTCTCGAACAGGTCGACGTACTCGCCCTTGCGCCCGCGCACCACCGGCGCGAGCACCTGGAACCGGGTGCCCTCCTCCATGGCGAGCACCTGGTCGACGATCTGCTGCGGGGTCTGCTTGCTGATCGCCTCGCCGCACTTGGGGCAGTGCGCCTTGCCGGCGCGGGCGTAGAGCAGCCGCAGGTAGTCGTACACCTCGGTGATCGTGCCCACGGTGGAGCGCGGGTTGCGCGAGGTCGACTTCTGGTCGATCGACACCGCGGGCGAGAGGCCCTCGATGAAGTCGACGTCCGGCTTGTCCATCTGCCCGAGGAACTGCCGGGCGTACGCCGAGAGCGACTCGACGTAGCGGCGCTGCCCTTCGGCGAAGATGGTGTCGAAGGCGAGGCTCGACTTCCCCGACCCGGACAGGCCGGTGAACACGATCAGGCTGTCGCGGGGCAGGTCGAGATCCACGCCGCGGAGGTTGTGCTCGCGGGCACCGCGAACAACGAGGCGATCAGCCACGCCAGGGTCCTCTCAATGTCTTCTTCAGCTGCGGTCGCCGACCCGGTCGGTTGTGCCGGAAACGGCTGCACGGGTGGCCGCGATCCATGCTACGAGCCACCACCGACAAAAACGGGTTCCGCGTCCTTGACCTGCGGTTCTTCGGGCTTCCGCCGTCTGGTGAGCCACCGGTGGGCCGGGCGTTCGACCCCCGCGGTGACCGCCCAGCCGGCCAGCACGGCGGCGCCGATGACCGCGGGGAGCCGCAGCCAGCCGGGGAGGCCGAGGTCGAGCAGGGCGCGGGCCAGGATGTAGCCCAGTTCCTGGTGCACCAGGTAAAGACCATACGAGATGCCCGCGAGCCAGGTGACGGCCGGGGCGATCCGGGCCAGTCCCGGGAACCGCCAGTCGGGGCCCCGGGCGGCCACGCAGACCAGCAGGAGCAGCACGGCGAACCCGATGGTGGACGGCCAGCGCTGCGCGTCCTGCGGCAGGGCGACGTGGAACGGGAAGACCTGCAGGTCCTGCGCGGCGACGGCGGCCACGGCGAAGAGCGCGGCGTGCCAGGTCTTGAGCCGCCGCTGCGACCACAGCCAGACGGCGATGCCGATCGCGAAGACGTGCAGCCGGTGCAGGCCCAGTCCGTAGTAGAAGGTCTCGACGACCGGGCTCGCCGTGCCGGGCGGGAAGACGAGGAAGCGCAGCGCGAGCGGGACCAGGATCAGGCCCCAGAGCAGCGCGACGGTCAGCCGGTGGGTGCGCCACGACCGCGGCCACAGCAGGGCGGCGCCGGTGAAGGCGAGCAGCTGCACCGGCAGCGTCCAGTACGAGCCGTCGAGGTAGTAGAAGGCGTCCCAGCGGATGCCCCACTCCTGCACCATGCCGAGGTTGGTGACGAGGTCCAGCCAGGTCGGGATGTACCACGGCGACGGATCCGCCGGCGGGCCCGGCGGCACGCCGAAGAGGAACCCGGTGACGCCCGGCGGGTACGGCAGGCCGCTGAAGGAGATGGCGGCCCACCGCGTGATGACGTAGGTCACCACGACGGCGGCGAAGTAGGCGGGTACGAGCCGCGCGACGCGGTTCCACAGCCACCGGCCGGGATGGCCCTTGCGCAGGCCGGCGCACACGAAGAAGGCGGAGATCACCAGCAGGATCGCGGCCCCGAACTGGGCGGTCACCCGGACGGGGTACCCCGTGAGTTCCGGGTGCAGCAGCGCGCCCTGGTGGGTGACGTGCCCGAGGATGACCGCGAGAACGGCGACGACCCGGAGGAGGTCCCAGCTGATCCGGCGCGGCGTCGGGGAGGTGGGCACGGTCGTCCTGAGGTCGGGGCTGGCGGGGGTCCCGCTGAGCCTACGTGCCGCGGCGTGCGGGCTCTTGTGCGGGTGGAACCGCTTGGAGCGAAACGACTACCGTGTGCACGGTGAACATCGTGGAGACCTACACCGGGCACGTCGACCCGGGCGGCGACGCCACCCGCCGCACCCTGGACGCGCTGACCATCACCAAGCTGTCCGTCGGCCCGATGGACAACAACGCGTACCTCCTGGTGTGCCGCGCGTCGAACGAGGCCCTGCTGATCGACGCGGCGAACGACCCGGAGCGCATCTCCGACCTGATCGGCCACGGCCCGGACCGGCCGGCGCTGCGCACGGTCGTGACGACCCACCAGCACCAGGACCACTGGCAGGCCCTGGGCGCGGTGGCGGGCGCGAACGGCGCGAACACGGCGGCCCACCCCCTGGACGCGGCGCCCCTGCCGGTACCCCCGGACTTCCTGGTGGAGCACGGCGACACGCTTTCGGTGGGCGAAGTCACGCTGTCGGTGATCCACCTGCGCGGCCACACCCCGGGCTCGATCGCCCTGCTGTACCAGGACCCGGCGGGCCACCCACACCTGTTCACCGGCGATTCCCTGTTCCCGGGCGGCGTGGGGAAGACGGGGTCGCCGGCGGACTTCACATCCCTGCTGGACGACGTGGAGTCGCGGATCTTCGGCGAGCTGCCGGACGAGACGTGGTTCTACCCGGGCCACGGGGATGATTCGACGCTGGGCGCGGAGCGTTCGAAGCTGCCGGAGTGGCGCGAACGCGGCTGGTGATCTTCCCGGACGGGCCGTCCGATGTCACGGACGGCCCGTTCCTCCAGGGAAGTCACCCGGTCTGAGCTTGTGAGCCGCAAGGCGCTCGCGGGACGGTGCCTCCCGCAGGCTCGGGCACCCGATCCGCGCGTCGAAACCGTATTCCCCGGCCGGCCGCGGGCATCGCCAGACGATCCGGAGCTGCTCGTCGATCTCGCGCCACGGTTGCGAAAGCGCTTCGGCAACCGTCTGGCATCAGAGTCCAGCTCCGCGGCGATGGCTCGACCCGAAGATGGTGTTCGACTCGTCTGGCCACGTAGCTGTCACGCGCGTCGACGTTGGTGCGAAGCGGCGGATCACCGGCGACGGGTTCACGAGCCCACTCGGCCGCTGCGAAGCAGGCCAGCCGAGGTCGCTGTGGAGCAGGGTGGCGAATCCCTCACCTGGTCGCTGCCAGAAGATCAGATCCTCGGCGACGAAGTTCACAACCGATTCGTCGTCCAACTTCTGTTCCGGGTTGTGCCTCTCCAGGAGCGTCCGCAGCGCGTTGACCGCCGCACGGCCCGGCCGGCGAGCGTCAGGCACCTTCGGCAACGGTCCCTCCGAATCGTGCGCGGCAGCCGGACGGCGGTTCGCGGCAGGTTGGGTACTGTCGGAGGGTAACCACGTCAGGACGGGGAGGGGCGGTGGCGCTCAGCCGGCACGCCAGGCGGGTGCTCCAGCAGCAGGCTTCGGCGCTGTTGAAGGAGAACATCCCGGACCTCGGCGCCGATCGGCGCCGGGTTCTCACCGCCCTGCTCGTCGAGACCGCGGGCCACTGGCGCCTCTTCGTGCGCGCCGCTCCCCTCGCCGAGCGAGCGGACGCCTTCCTCGTCGGGCCCGAAGGACTCTTCGCCGTCACCATCGCCCCCGAGCCGCCGCAGCCGCCCGGGCTTCACGAGCTCGTGCGGCACGCCGAGGAAAGCTGCGCCGGTATCCGGGACGGCCGTGGGCGGGTGCTCACCGGCAGCGCCGTCCACTTCGTGCTCGTCACCCCCGGTCCGCGGCGGGCCGTCCCGGATGCCGGGCCGTTCCGGGTGCTCGCGGAGACCGAGCTGGCGAAGCTGGTCAAACCCACCGCACCGCACCTCGACCGCCGTCAGGTCGAAGCGATCGGCGAACAGGCCGGGAAGCTCTTCCGGGATTACGTCCCCCTGCGCGTCCAGGCGCCCGGGCCGCGGGAGGCCGGCGACGGGTTCCTGGACGCCGGCAGCCTCGTCGACGCCGAGGTCGCCGCCGCCCAGCTGCGGCCCTTCGACTCGTGGCTGACCTTCCTGCACCCGCACCAGCGGGCGGTCGTCAGCCGCGACTACCGCGGGCCCGCCCGGATCAGCGGGCCGGCCGGGACCGGGAAGACCGTCGTCGCGCTGCACCGGCTGCGGCACGTCGCCCGGCGGACCGGCGGGCCGCTGCTGTTCACCACCTTCGTGCGCACCCTCCCGCCCGTCCACGAGGCCGCCTTCCGCCGGCTGGCCCCGGAATTCGGCGACCGGGCGGAGTTCGTCCACCTCCACGCCTGGGTGCGCCGGTTCCTGGCCGGGCGGGGCCGGCCGGTCGAGGTCGACCCGCGCGGGGTGCGGACCGCCTTCGGCCGCGCCTGGACGCGGCACCGCGCCGTGCTCGAGCCGATCGAGCGGCACGACGAGTACTGGCGGACCGAACTCGACCGCGTCATCAAGGGACGCGGGTTCACCACGCTCGAGCAATACCGCCGGCCGTCGGTGCGGCGCGGGCGCGAAGTCCGGCTGGGGCACGAACAGAAGGCTGCGGTCTGGCAGTTCTACGAGACGTACCAGGAGATGCTCGCCGAGCGCGGGCTGCACGACCACAACGACGTCATCGACCTCGCCCTGGCCGAGCTTCGGCGGCAGCCGCTCGAGACCCGCTACGCCGCGGTGGTCGTCGACGAGGTCCAGGACATCACCCTGACCGGGCTCCGGCTGATCAAGGAGCTGGGCGGCACCGGCCCGAACCAGCTCCTCCTGGTCGGCGACGGCCAGCAGCAGGTCTACCCGGGCGGCTGGCGGCTGTCCGACGCCGGCATCCCGGTCCAGGGCCGCGGCGAGGTGCTGCGGGTCAACTACCGCAACCGCGCCGAAGTACTGGCCTTCGCCCAGCGGTTCGACGCGCGCAACGAGGTCGACGACCTCGACGGCGCGGCCGGGGTCACGCTGCGGAACGTGGAAGCGGGCAACGCCGGCGGCACGACGGCGTCCTGGCGCGGCTCCGAACGCGACCTGCCGGCCGAGCTGACGCGGCGGATCGCCGGACTCCGCGACACGCTCGGGCAGACCGCGCTGATCGTGTTCCAGCGCCAGGACCTCGTGCGCTGCCGCCGGATCCTGCGCGAGGCCGGGATCCCCGTCCTCTCCCTCGACGACTACTCCGGGGCACCCGACGACCACCTCAAGGCCGGCACCGTGCACCGGGCGAAGGGACTCGACTTCCGGGCCGTCCTGGTCGTCGAGTTCACCGGCAAGCCGGGCGATCCGGGCGATCCGGGCGAGCCCGGCGCCGCCGCGGAGGAGGCGTCGGAACTGCGTGACCGGCAACGCCTCGTCGCGGCGACGCGCGCCCGCGACTTCCTCTGGTGGGGTGTCGTCGAGGACACGTTCGGAGCAGCCGGGTAACGCTTGGGGCGTCGAACACCGCCGCGGGGCAACTTACCGGACGAACCGGGCGTCCACTGCAAACCCAGCGCTGGGACTTCCATCGGTTCTCTCCGCCAGGAGGCCCACATGTCCAGAACCCCGCGGCGCGCGCTCGCCGCCGTCATCATGCTGCTCGGCGGGGGCGGGATCCTCGCCGCCGCGGCGCCCGCGCAGGCCGCCGCGCCCGTCATCCCCGCCATGACGAACATCCGGACCGGCGTGAACGCCGGTTTCGACCGGGTCGTGCTCGACCTCGGCGCCGGGCCCGCGCCGGCCGTCGGCTACCAGCTCCCCGACGAGCTCACCGCCGACCCGAGCGGCGAGGTCGTCTGGCTCACCGGTGCGTACTTCGTCAACGTCACCGCGACACCCGCCGCCGCGCACGACGCCAACGGCACACCCACCTACACCGGGCCGCAGAAGTTCCGGACGCGGAACCTGGCCAACGTCATGGCCGTCGCCGTCACCGGGGACTTCGAGGCGCACCTCTCGATCGGCCTCGGCGTGCGGTCGCGGACCGCGGTGAACGTCTTCACGCTCACCGCGCCCAACCGCGTCGTCATCGACGTCGCCCACTGAGAGCACACCGAGCGGCAGGCGGGGGAGTCACCCGCGCTCGTACGGAGTCTTCTCCCCCGCCTCGACCGCGAAGGGCAGGTGGTTGCCGGCCGGCGGCAGCGGGCACGTCGCGAAGTCGGTGAACGCGCACGGCAGGTTCTGCGCGCGGGTGAAGTCCAGCGTCACCGAGCCGTCCGCGGCCGGCGCGCCGACCGGCAGCGAGCGGTTGGCCGCGTACGTCGTCACGCCGCTCGTCTCGTCGGTGAACAGGATGCTGAGCCCGCCGTCCTTGCCGTTGAACGCCGTCAGCGCGTGCGCCTGCCCGTCCCGGGTGAAACGGACGACGCCCGGCGCGGTGTAGACGTGGCTGAGGCCCTCGACCACGGCACCGACCGTGGTCGGGCGCGGTGCCTCGAACGGCTCGAACCGCTCGGACAGCACCCAGGACGGCGCCGGCTCGTACGCCGGGACCCCGTGGAACTCGCGCAGCACCTCGGCCTTCGGGTCGTGGACGCGGATCAGGTACCCCGAGCGGCGGGCCACCTCGATCTCGACGTCACCGGCCAGCACCCGGGTGCCCGCGCCGCTGTTGACCAGCTCGAACCGCCGGACACCGGTGATCGGCTCGCCCTCGTGCACCAGCGACGCGCCGGCCGGGTCGACGTACGCCGCGTCCGCGTCCTGCCACCAGCGGCCGGGGATGCCGGGGTACTCCCGCGGGGCGTCGGTCAGCCAGTCGAGCGAAACCAGCGCCAGCCAGCCGTGCGGTTCGGCCAGGTCCGCCTCGCGCCGGGCCTTCCAGTCCTGCCACTCCTGCGTGAACGTGCTCATCGCGGGCCCCTTTTCCGTCGGCTACGACGGTGCCAACCCGGCGCCCGCGCCGCTATTCCGCGTCCCAGCATCCGGACGGCGGCCTCAGTCCCCGAAGGACCACTGCAGGCCGTAGCTCAGGCCCTGGTGCAGGTCGTGAAACTCGAGACCGACCTCGCCGACCCGGTTGACGGCCAGCGCGTCGCCCGAGTCGACGCCGTCGTCGACCACCCGGCCCGGCACGCCGTTGAGCCGCCACACCCGCGAGGGCGGTGCCGCGCGGTCGAACCGCACCCGCACCGACAGCTCCTCGCAGCGGCGCAGCGGCGTCATGACGTAGTACGGCCGCAGTTCCGCGCGGCGCGGGGTGAACCGGATGCCGTACTCGTGCCGCTGGCCCAGCCGCAACGGGCTCGGCAGCCGCAGGACGAACTGCGCGTGGCTCGCCGAGACCGGGCGCGTCTCGACGACTTCGCCGCCGAACAGCGCGTCCGCGGTGATGCCCGGCACCGCGTCGCTGCCCGGCTCCGCCGGCACGCTGAAGGGCAGGATCAGCTCGTCCAGCTCGTCGGTCTCGGCGACGATCCGGCGTTCCTCCCGCAGGTCTGGCGGGTCGCGGTCGAGCCGGACGATCGCCTTCATCGACTCGACGTACCAGCCGGCCAGCGGGTGCCGGTCGCCGCGCGGTGCGGGCGCGCCGAGCAGTTCGTCGAGCCGGCGGAACGCCAGGTCGATCCGGCGGCGGGCGGTGCGCGGGTCGCGGTCGAGGACGGTGGCGAGCCACGAAATCCGCCGGTCGAGGAACTCGCCGGCGGCCTCCTCGTGCAGGCCGAGGGCCGCCAGCGCGGCCAGCCGCAGGTCCGCCGGCAGGCGTCCGCACAGCTCGGTGAGCCGCAGCACGAGCTTGTGGCGCGCGGCGGCGGGCTGGTCGGCTTCGGTGATCGCGCACGCCGCCCGCAGGCAGGGACCGATCCGCTGGTGCAGGTCGGCCGCGTCGAGCCCGCGGCCGCGGCGCAGTTCGTTCAGCTCCCGCACGAACGGCAAAGTGTGCTCGTCCATCGCTCCCACCCCCTCGTTTCCGGCGCAGAAAAGAGTGCTCACGGTAACAGGCGGAAATTCCGCCGATGCCCGGCCGACCGGCCCCCCACGAGCCGGCCGGCCGGGCTGCACCGCGGGTCAGCGGACCCCGAAGATCAAGGCCCAGATCGAGTGGCTCTCCATCAGACACACCTCCTCATCGCGTCCCGGCCGAGGCGGGAAGCAGTTTCCGCAGGGACGGAATCCGGGCCGTGGACGCGCACCACCCGGTTCTCCCCGGCCTCGCTCGAAAAAGGAAAACCGGCCGGCTGGCATTTCTTTCCGGCCGGTTCCAGGATCGCCGGGCGGCGGGTTTCCTCAGATGCCCGATGTCACCGGTCTTGTGTGCCGTTTGGCGCAGAACGGGCGAAGGCCCGCAGGACGCGGGGCTCGCGGATGAGGAACCGGCGCCGGCCCGTCTCGACGATGCCCCGCTCCCGCAGCACGCGCAGCGCCCGGGCGACGGTACGCCGGGCCGCGCCGATCTGCGCGGCGACGTCCTCCTGCGACAGCGCGTCGATCACCACGCCCTCGGGCACGGTCCGGCCGCGTTCCTCGGCCAGCCGGACCAGCACCACCGCGACCCGGCGGCTGACGTCGAAGGCGGCCGAGTCGACCCGGGCGGATTCGGCGTTGCGGAGCCGGGCCGCGACGGTTTTGATGGTCGCGATGGCGATCGACGGCCGCGCGTGCAGGACGTCGACGAACTCCGCGCCGGTCAGCTGGAAGACGGTGCAGGGTTCGATCGCGCGCACCGACGCCGACCGCGGCCGCCCGGTGACCGCGGCGAGGTCGCCGAGCACCTCGCCGGGGCCGCGCAGCCCGAAGAGCACCTCGCGGCCGTCCTCGACGATCGTGGAGACGCGCACCCAGCCGGCGACCAGCACGTGGACGTGGTCGGACGGGTCACCCTCCATGAGCACGACGTCGTTCGCGCGGAACCGGCGCCGGGTGCCGCGGGCGAGCAGGTACTCGCGATCGGCGTCGGCGAGGTACGCCAGGAGCGCCCCCTCCGCCGTGTCGTCGTGCCCGCTCATGACTCCCCTCCGGAGGTTCACCGTAACCCGGCGTGGCGGCGTTCCGCGAGGGTGACGACCGGTAGGGTCACCGCGTGGACGTGGAGATCTACACCGACGGCGCGTGCAGCGGCAACCCCGGACCGGGCGGCTGGGGCGCGGTCCTGCGCTACGGCCGCCACGAGCGCGAGCTGTACGGCGGCGAAGCAACCCCGACGACGAACAACCGCATGGAGCTGACGGCGCCGATCCGCGCCCTGGAGAGCTTGACCCGGCCGTCGCAGGTGCGCGTGTACACGGACAGCACGTACGTCCGCAACGGAATCACGCAGTGGCTCCCCCGCTGGAAGAGCAACGGCTGGCAGACGGCGGCGCGCGCACCGGTGAAGAACGCGGACCTGTGGCAGCGCCTGGACGCAGCGGTCGGCGAGCACGAGGTCGAGTGGCTCTGGGTGAAGGGCCACGCGGGCCACCCGGAAAACGAGCGAGCCGACCGGCTCGCGGTACGGGGTGCGCAGGAGGCGCGGGAGACGGGGAAACCGGTCAACACCGGTTGATCCACCGATCTTCGGCGCCGGAACCCTTTTCCGCCAAGCGATATCGCTGAGCCGGCCGGTTGTTCGGCTTGCCCGGCCCATGATTCCGCCTCGTTCACCGAACGCGGTCTACTGTTGTTCTCCCGCGGATCGGCGTGCGGGGAAACCGTGCGGAAACACCGGGCCCGGGGCGAATCGACGCTTTCGCCATCGGCGCGGACGGCCGCCTTTACCGCAAATGGCGGGGATGAATGCCGCCGGCCCGGGCCCGTGGCACAATTCCCCGGTGCCCCCCGCTGCCTGCCCGTGCGGCCTCGCCGAGTCCTACGCCGCCTGTTGCGGCCGGTTCCACGACGGCGGGCTCAGTGCTCCCACCGCCGAACTGCTGATGCGCTCGCGGTTCAGCGCCTTCGCCGTGCGGGACACCGGCTACCTCCTCCGGACCTGGCACCCCGGCACGCGGCCCCGCCGGCTCGAGCTCGATCCCGGGCAGGAGTGGACGCGGCTGGAGATCCTCGGCCGCACCGGTGGGGGCCTGCTGCACACCGAGGGCACCGTCGAGTTCCGGGCGCACTACCGCCACCGGGGCCGGGACGGCTTCCTCGAAGAGAACAGCCGCTTCCGGCGTGACGACGGCCACTGGGTCTATCTCGACGCCCGGGCCTGAACCCCGCCGCCGTCGTGCTAAACAGTGCGGCGATGGGAAAACTGACGCGCCGCGCCCGGGCGAAGGCGGACTACCTCGGCTTCATCGGCGCCCGGGAGTGGCCGCTCGCCGCCTCCGGGCTGGGGGTTGTGCTCGGCGTTGTCACCATCCTGCCGAGCGCCGTCGGCGTGGTGCTCTCCGCCGTCGCGCTCGGCCTCGGCGTCGCCACCTTCGCTCGGGACGTCCGGCTGCTGCGCCGCCGGTGGGCCGGGTTCGAGTTCACCACCATCGCCGCGCCCTTCCCGACCGCCGAACTGCCGCCGCCCGCGGCCTACCCGGAGCCGGCCTACCTCGCCGTGCCCGCCCGCGGGACCGCGCTGGTCAGCGCGGACATCGACCGGGACCTGTGGACCGAACGGCACACGATCGAGGTCGCCGAAGAGCCCTACCGGCTGCCGCCCGCGCTCAAGGCCACCGCGCCGCACGTGCTGCCGCTGCGGGCGCGCGGCCGGCTGCTGTTCAACGGCCCGATCGTCGGCATGCGCGGCGACCCGCTGCCCGCCGCCGGCGCGCGGCCCGCGCCGATCCGGCTGCACCGGGCGCGGTTCTTCGACGCCGTCTGTTCGAACGAACTCGCCGCGCTGCGCATCACGCGCGTCGACACCGGCGAGGAGTACGACCTGCGCAAGGCCGAGCTCACCGACACCGCCGGCGCGCTGCGGGAGCTGAGCAGCAGCACGCTGGCCGACCTCGTCGGCGTCTCGACGGTCGCGTTCACCACCGACGGCAAGCTGGTCACCGTCCGGCAGTCGTCGCTCAACTCGGTCAGCGGGCTGCTGCTCGCGCCGTCGGGCAGCGGCTCGCTGGAGCCCCGCGACCTGCGCACGCCCGACGGTCCGCGCCGGCTGCTGCACACCGCGGTCCGCGCCGGGATGGAACGCGAGCTGTGCGAGGAGAGCGGGCTCAAGCCCGCCGACGTCCGGTCGACGAAGGTGGTCGGGTTCGCGCGCTGGATGGAACGCGGCGCCAAGCCCGAGTTCTTCGGGCTGACCGAACTGGCCGTCGACAGCGCCGAGGTCACGCGGCGCCGCCCGGTCAGCGGCGAACGGCTCTACAGCGCCGGGCTGACGCTCTTCGACGTCGACCTCACCGCGATCGGCGCCGCGCTGACCGGCGGCGTCCCGCTGAGCGAAACACTGCCGCCACGGCTTTGGGAGGACGGTTCCCTGCCGCTCCTGCTGGCCCTGCGCGCCGCCGCGGCGTGGCAGACCGCCCGGGTCTGACGAAACGGCCCTGTTCCCGGGGTGACCGGCCCGCTACGATCGTCCGCAATTGTTAGGAAAGTTCCCTAACGATGGTCCGCTGTCCCCCGCCGCCGTGGATGCCTAGGAGGCGCGCTAGTGAGCTATCGGCAGAGAAGAACCCGGACACTACTCGTGGCGGCCTCGCTGGCCGTCGCGGTGAGTGGAGCCACCGTCTCGTCCGCCACCGGGCAGGAACCCGCGGGAGCCGTCGTCGCGGCCGCGGCACCGGCCACCGCGGTCCCCGGCTTCCTGATCCAGACGTCCGCCCAGGTCAGCGACGACTCCGCGGTCTCGAAGCCCGGCTACAACACGTCGGGCTGGTACCCGGTCGGGCCGCGCTCGACCGTCTACGCCGGCCTGCTGGCCAACGGCAAGTACGCCGACCCGTTCTACTCGACGAACATGAAGAACGTGCCGACCGCGGATTTCCAGGTTCCGTGGTGGTACCGGACCGACCTCACCGTCGCCGACACCACCCAGCGCACGTACCTGGACTTCAGCGGTGTGCTGTCGAAGGCCGACGTCTGGGTCAACGGGACGCGCGTCGCCGACAAGACGCAGGTCACCGGCGCCTACACGCGTCACGACCTGGACATCACCGCGCTGGTGAAGGCGGGCACGAACAGCGTCGCGTTCAAGGTCTACCCGAACGACCCGAACAAGGACCTGTCGATGGGCTGGATCGACTGGGCCCAGACCCCGCCGGACCAGAACATGGGCATCGTGCGGGACGTCCTCGTCCGGCGCAGCGGCCCGGTGGCGCTGCGCGGCGGGCACGTCGTCACGAAGCTGACGGGGCTGAGCCACGCCGACCTGACGGTGAAGGCCGACGTCCGCAACGACAGCGCGGCCGCCGTCTCCACGACGGTGTCGGGCACGGTCGCCGGACGTGCGATCAGCCAGACGGTGAGCCTGGCGGCGAAGGAGAAGAAGACCGTCACCTTCGGCGTGGTCGGGATCGACAACCCGCAGGTCTGGTGGCCCGCCGGGATGGGCGGGCAGCCGCTCTACGACCTCGACCTGACCGCGAGCGCCGGCGGGGCGGCGTCGGACACCTCGCACTCCAGCTTCGGCGTGCGCACGGTGACGGCGAACAAGAACTCGAGCGGCGGCCGGGCGTACACGATCAACGGGCGCCCGCTGCTGATCAAGGGCGGCGGCTACTCGCCGGACCTGTTCCTGCGCTGGAACGCCCAGGCCGCGGCGGACAAGCTCGCCTACGTCAAGGACCTCGGGCTCAACACCGTGCGCCTGGAGGGGCACATCGAGCCGGACGAGTTCTTCGACCTCGCCGACCGGATGGGCGTGCTGACCCTGCCCGGCTGGGAGTGTTGCGACAAGTGGGAAGGGCAGGTCAACGGGGACGAGAAGGGTGACCCCTGGACCGCCGCGGACTACCCGGTCGCGAAGGCGTCGATGACCGCGGAGGCCGAGCGGCTGCGCGACCACCCGAGCGTCATCTCGTTCCTGATCGGCAGCGACTTCGCCCCCGACGCGACGATCGAGAAGAACTACCTCGACGCGCTGAACGCCGCGGACTGGCCGACGCCGGTGGTGCCGGCCGCGTCGGCGAAGTCGTCGCCGCAGCTGGGGTCGTCCGGGATGAAGATGAACGGCCCGTACGACTACGTCCCGCCGAACTACTGGTACGACAAGGCGCACAGCGACCTCGGTGGCGCGTGGAGCTTCAACTCCGAGACCAGCGCGGGGCCGGACATCCCGACGATGGACACGCTCAAGCGGATGATGTCCTCGAGCGAGCTCGACACGATGTGGAAGAGCCCGTCGACCGCGCAGTACCACCGGTCGTCGTCCTCGACGTTCGCCGACCTGAAGCTCTTCGGCGACGCGCTGACCGGGCGCTACGGCAAGCCGGCGAGCCTGGACGACTTCGTCCGGAAGGCGCAGCTGGCGCAGTACGAGAACGTCCGCGCCGAGTTCGAGTCGCACTCGCGGAACTTCAGCGACAGCTCGAACCCGGCCACCGGGATCATCTACTGGATGCTCAACAGCGGCTGGACGTCGCTGCACTGGCAGCTGTTCGACGCCTACCTCGACCAGAACGGCTCGTACTTCGGGGCCAAGAAGGCGAACGAGCCGCTGCACATCCAGTACTCGTACGACACGAAGTCCGTCGTGGTCGTGAACCACAACCACGACGCGGCGTCGGGCCTCACCGCTCGCGTGCAGCTGTTCAACCTGGACGGCACGGCGAAGTACGACCAGTCCAAGGCCGTTTCGGTGGGCGGTGACGGCGCCAAGACGACCGCGCTGACCATCGGTTCGGTGAGCGGGCTGTCGACGACGTACCTGGCGAAGCTGGTGCTCACCGATCCGGCGGGCAAGGAGGTCAGCCGGAACGTGTACTGGCTGTCCACCAAGGCCGACACGCTGAACTGGGGCGCGAGCGACTGGTACTACACGCCGCAGTCGGCCTACGCGGACCTGTCCGGGCTCAACTCGCTGGCTTCGGTCACGGTCGGGTCTTCGGCGACCTCGACGGCCAACGCCGACGGCACCACGACGACCAAGGTGACGCTGAAGAACGACTCGTCCGGCAAGGTGCCGGCGTTCTTCGTCGACGCGCACGTGGTCGGCGCGGCGGGCGCGCCGGTGCTGCCGGTGCGGTGGACCGACAACCAGGTCAGCCTCTGGCCGGGCGAGTCGACGACGCTGACGGCGACGTACCGGACCGCGGACCTCAAGGGCGCCAAGCCGTCCGTGCGGGTCGCGGGCTGGAACACGGGGACGAAGACGATCCCCGCGGACGGCTCCACCGGCCCGGGCACCCCCGCCGACTACCAGGCGGAGGACGCGACGATCGCCGGCGGCGTCGCGGAGTCGAACCACACCGGCTACACCGGAAGCGGGTTCGTCAACTACGACAACGCGACCGGCAGCGCGGTGGAGTTCACCGTGAAGGCGGCCGCGGCGGGTCCGGCCGATGTGGTCCTGCGGTTCGCCAACGGCACCACGGCGAACCGGCCGATGGACATCTCGGTCAACGGCACGAAGGTGGCGTCCGGGGTGGCCTTCTGCGGCACGGGCAACTGGGATACGTGGCAGACGGTCACGATCCCGGTCACCCTGCCCGCGGGCACTTCCAAGATCAAGGCGACCGCGACGACCGCCAACGGCGGCCCGAACGTCGACAAGATCACCGTCTAGCCCGAGTCCGTGAATGGCACACCGAATCCCTCGATGTGCCATTCACGGCAGGGTGGACCGGCGGGCCAGCTCCTCGGCGAACGCCGGTCCGCTGGTCAGGAACTCCCTGGTGGGGGCCACCGTCGCCGGGTCGCTGGGGAGGTGAACTCGCCGCCACGGATCCGGGCGGTTCGCGATCGCGGCGCGGATGAGCCCGGTCCAGCGGGCGCTGAGGTGGCGGATCGCCCATTCCCCGGCCGCCGTCTTCGTTGCCACCGAACCGGTGGCGACGGTGTAGAGGAACCGGCACAGGGCCAGGACGCAGTGCGGCTGGCCCCACGCGCTGGAGAGGAGAGCCGCGTCATCGGCCACGGCGGCGATGGCGCGGACGGCGGAGACGGCCTCGGCCCTCAGCCGGCCGGGTCCCACCGCGTCGAGGAGGGTCTCCGCGGCGGTGCTTCGCCCATGCGGACTCCTGCTCCGGCAAGGCTGCGTGAAGCCGGCGAACCGCCTGCTCCGCCTCGTCACCGAGCGGGTGCTCGGTGACGACGAGGAAGTCGACGTCACTGGCTTCGTCCCCGGCGCCACGCGCGAACGACCCCACCAGGCAGGCCCCGGCGAACTCGCTCCCGAGCGCCGCCTTCGCCCCCTCGACCAGCTGGGTCAGCACTGTCTCCACCTCGTCGAGCTGAGCTTCGGTCAGCACGTTGGTGCTTTTGATCCGCTCTCGCATCGGTTATTCCCAGAACAGGCGCTGGTCGCGGTCCGGGTCGCTGACCGTCGTGGAGACGTCGTCGAAGAGGCGCGTGACGCGGTCTTCGCGGGTGTAGCGCGGCCAGCCCGGGTCGCCGGTCGCGATGAACCGGACCCACGCGTCGAACATCTCCGTCGCCACCGCCTGCATCCGTTCGGCCGGGAACGCGCGGCCGGCGAAGAGGAACCGCCAGTTGCGGTTGCGGATGTCGTCGAACACCAGCGGCAGGTCGAGCCCGTGCGGCGCACCGAGTCCCTTGCCCCGCGGGGCGATCCGCCAGTCCAGGCGGTACATCCACGCGGCCGGCTGCCGTTCGGCGAACCGGATGGCCGGGATCCACCAGTCCCCCGCGGTCAGGGCGCGGTTGCGGACCTGGTCTTCGGGCCAGCCGAGCAGCTCGCGGTAGGCCGCGACGGCCTGCTCGGCCTCTTCGGCGGTCAGCATGGTCGAGCCGACGCCCAGCAGCTTCGCGCCCCTCGACTGCAGCCAGCTGAACAGGTCCTCTTCGTCGGCCGTCGTCCCGATGAGCAGGGGGATTTCGCGGACGCCGTCCAGCGGCCGCTGCGGAAGCAGTTCGTCGCCGACGACCACGCGGTAGGTCACCTTGGTGCCCGACACCGCCGAAACCCGTTGCTGCGCTTCGAGAATCCGCGTCACCGGGAGGCCGGGAAGATCGCCGGGCCCGGCGTCCAGTTCCCGCAGGACGGCTTCGGCGACGGCCGCGCCTTCGGCCGGCGTGTGCACGACCGAGCCGACCCCGGTGCCGCTCTGCACGATCGCCCGGTGCACGAGCCCGCGGGTGGCGGGCACGGCCAGCAGCGTCCCGACGGTCCGGCCGCCGTTGGACTGCCCGGCGAGCGTGACACGGCCCGGATCCCCGCCGAACGCGCCGATGTTGTCCCGCACCCAGCCGAGCGCGGCGACCTGGTCGCGCAGCGAGAGGTTCGAGTCGGCGACCCCGGGCAGGTGCAGCATCCCGAGCACCCCGAGCCGGTAGGCGACGGTCACGACGACGACACCCCGCCGCGCGTACGCGGAGGCGTCGAACTGGTGCGGCGCGCCCATCACGCCACCACCGCCGTGGATCCACACGAGCACCGGGTACGAGCCGGGTTCCGCGGGTGCGTAGACGTTGAGGTAGAGGCAGTCTTCGTCACCGGTGAAGCCCCGCCCGGTCAGCTCGGGCTGCGGCGCGCGGGGCGCCCACTTCGTCGCGTCACGTTCACCGGGCCAGGGCTTCGCGGGCCGGGGAGCACGGAACCGCAGCTCCCCCACCGGCGGCTCGGCGTAGGGCACGCCCAGGAACGTCCGGACTCCGTCGCGCCCGGACCCGCGCAGCGCACCGGCCGCGATCTCCACCGTCGTCACGCGGTCCAGCCTACGAACTTGCCCTGGAGTGCGCTCCAGCGTGTTGACTGTCGGCCATGAGCGCAGCCGGAAACAAGCAACTGCTGAGAACCGCGTTCGACGCCTGGGCGGCCGGCGACATCCGGCCCCTGCTCGCCGCGATGGCCGACGACGTCACCTGGACGGTCAGCGGGCACAACAGCTGGTCCGGCAGCTTCGCCGGCAAGGACTCGGTCCGCCGCGACCTGCTGGGCCCGCTCGGCGACCAGTTCGAGGGCACCTACACCAGCACCGCGAGCCGGTTCGTCGCCGAAGACGACGTCGTCGTGGTCGAGACGCAGGGCAGCGTCGCCACCAAGACCGGGCAGCGCTACGACAACAAGTACTGCTTCGTCTTCCGCCTCGAGGACGGCCGGATCCGCGAGATCACCGAGTACATGGACACCCAGCTGGTCGCCGAGGTGCTCACCCGCCCGGCCCGGTGACGCCCGCCGCGACCCCCGGGTGATGATTACCCCGTGCACATAGCGGCAGAAATAGTGGCGCTGGTCGTGACCGTCCTCGTCGTCAGCGCGGTGGCGCGGCGGCTGGACTGGTCCGCCCCGCTGTGCCTGATCGTCGTCGGCGTCGCCGGCTCGTACGTCCCCGGGGTGCCCGAAGTCCACCTCGATCCCGAGGTCGTGCTGCTCGGCCTGCTGCCCCCGCTGCTGTACTCGGCGGCCATCCAGACGTCGCTGGTCGACTTCCGGAAGAACCGGAGCGCGATCGGGCTGATGTCGGTCGGGCTCGTCGTGTTCACCGCGCTCGGCGTGGGCCTGGTCGCCTGGGCGGTGATCCCCGGGCTCCCGCTGGCCGGCGGCATCGCGCTCGGCGCGGTCGTCGCGCCGCCGGACGCCGTCGCGGCCAGCGTCGTCGCCCGCCGGGTCGGCATGCCGCGCAAGCTGATCCGGCTGCTGGAAGGCGAGAGCCTCTTCAACGACGCCGCCGCGCTGGTCGCCCTCCGCACGGCCATCGCCGCGCTGGCCGGGTCGGTCAGCCTCTGGCAGGTCGGCGCCGACTTCTTCCGCGCGGCCATCGGCGGGGCCGTGGTCGGCCTGGTCGTCGGGTTCGTGGCCGCGTTCATCCGCGCCCGGATGGACGAGCCGGTGCTCGACACCGCGCTGTCGTTCGCCGTCCCGTTCATCGCCTACATCCCGGCCGAGGCGATCCACGGCTCCGGCGTGCTCGCGGTCGTCATCGCCGGGTTGATCCTCGGACACAAGGCGCCGCAGATCCTCTCCGGCTCGACCCGGCTGGCGTCCCGGCTGAACTGGCAGACCATCCAGTTCCTGCTGGAGAACATGGTCTTCCTGCTGATCGGCCTGCAGCTGCGGCGGATCCTCGCCGAGGTCGGCGAGAGCGGGCTGTCGCTGGTGTTGCTGACCTGGATCTGCGTCGCCGTGCTGGGCGCGACCATCCTCACCCGGGTGCTGTACCTGATCGGCATCGGCACGGTGAAACGGCTGGAACGGCGGCTGCTGCCGGCGAAACCGCGGGCGAAGATCTGGCCGTGGCGCTACTCCGCCGTCATCGCGTGGGCGGGCATGCGCGGGGTCGTCACGCTCGCCGCCGCGTTCGTGCTGCCCGCCGACACCCCGCAGCGGGCCGTGCTGGTGCTCGCGGCGTTCGTCGTCGTGGCCGGCACCCTGGCCGTGCAGGGCATGACGCTGCCGCCGCTGATCCGGCGGCTGCGCCTGCCCCGGCCGGACCCCGCGGAGGACGCCCTGCAGGAGGCGGCCGTCCTGCACGACATGACCCGGGCGGCCCTGGCCAAGCTGGACGAGATCCAGTCGCCCGACGACCCGCCGGAGATCATCCAGCGCCTGCGCGACCGCCTGCAGCACCGCGCCGACTCGGCGTGGGAGCAGCTCGGCCGGCAGAGCGCGCTGGCCGAGACCCCGAGCGACGCCTACCGCCGGCTACGGCTGGCGCTGCTGGAGGTCGAACGCGACCAGTTCCTCAAGGCCCGCGACAGCGGCAGCGCCGACGACGACGTCCTGCGCCGGGTCCTGGAGCGGCTCGACATCGAGGAGTCGATGCTCGACCGCGACGAGGAAGAACCCGAGGTGGAGGGCCGCGAGCTGCGCACCCCGGCCGCGACGGCCGGTTCGTGCAAGCACCTGGCGCACGAGTGGGTCGACAAGGACCCGAGCTCGGCCGACAGCTGCGCGGCCTGCCTCGCCGAGGGCACCACGTGGGTCCACCTGCGGATGTGCCTGAAGTGCGGCAACGTCGCCTGCTGCGACTCCTCGCCCCGGCGGCACGCCACCCAGCACTTCCACGAATCCCGCCATCCGGTCATGCGCAGCTTCGAACCGGGCGAGACGTGGCGCTGGTGTTTCGTGGACAAGCAGCTCGGTTAAAGTCGGGGCCATGAGCACCCCGGAGCAGGAGATCGAGTACCGCCAGCACCGCTTCAGCCCGCCCCCGGGCTCGACGGAGATCTTCCTGGTCCGGCACGGCGAGTCCGCTCCGGCCCGTGGCGACGACCCGTTCGACCTGGTCGACGGCCAGGCCGACCCGGACCTCGCCCCGGAAGGCCGCGACCACGCCCAGCGCGTCGGCGAGCGGCTCGCCGGGGAGCGGATCGACGCGATCTACGTGACGACGTTGCGCCGCACGGCGCAGACCGCCGCGCCGCTGGCGGAGAAGCTGGGGCTGACCCCGGTCGTCGAGCCGGACCTGCGCGAGATCCACCTCGGGGACTGGGAGAACGGCCTGTTCCGGAAGTACACGACCGACGGCCACCCGATCGTCGACCGGCTGTGGACCGAGCAGCGCTGGGACGTGATCCCGAGCGCCGAGTCCGACGAGGCGTTCGGCGCCCGGCTGCGCGGCGCGCTGACCCGCATCGCGGCCGCGCACCCCGACCAGCGCGTCGCGGTGTTCACCCACGGCGGCGTGATCGGCGAGGTGTTCGCCCAGGCCAGCCGGGCGGTCGAGCGGTTCGCGTTCCTCGGCGCCGACAACGGGTCCGTTTCCCACCTGGTGCTGCACGGCGACACCTGGATCGTGCGGCGCTTCAACGACACCGCGCACCTGGCTACGCCGCTCGGCTGAGCTTCCCGGCCGCGACGAGCTGCACGGCCACCAGGATCGAGACGGCCTGGGCGGCGAGCAGCCCGATCAGCACGAGCACCTGCGTCATCCCGGCCTGGACCGGCCCGGCGCCGCCGAGCAGCACGCCGACGTAGGCACCCGGCAGCGTCACCAGGCCGACCGTGCGGGTCTGGTCGAGCGCGGGGATCAGCGCGTGCCCGGCGGAGGGCCGGCAGATCTCCAGCGCGGCCGGGCGCGGCAGGAACCCCAGCGCCAGCGCGGCTTCGTACTCGCCGTGACGGGCTTTGAGCTCGTCGAGGGCCCGGCGGGCGGCCTGCGACGTCGCGGTCATCGCGCCGCCGATCACGATCCCGGCGATCGGCACGACGGCGATCGGCTTGAGCGGCACGACACCGGCGCCGAGGACGAGCGCGAGCACCGGCGCGACCCCGGCGGCGATGGCCAGGGCCGTCCACGGCAGGTTCCGGCGGGTGCCGACCCGGCGCGCCGACGTCACCGCGGCGATGCCGAACATCAGCAGCACGAAGACGCCGGTGAGCGGGGCCGAGCGCAGGACGGCGGTGATCACCAGCGACACGAGGGCGAGCTGGGCGACCGCCCGGACGGCGGCGACGAGGACGACGCGACCCGAGCCGAGGCCGCCGGCCTGGACGACGGCCGCGCCGGCGACGGCGAGCAGGACCAGGACGGCCACGAGGGCGGGTCCGAAGGTGATCGCGGCGTTCACGCCGCCGATCCTCCCGCCTAGACGGCGCAGCTGAAGAGGCGGTCCGGTTCGGTCTCGGTCTTCTCGGCGACGACGACGCCGTCGACGACGATCCGGCAGCGCAGCTCGCCGGGCCCGGGGTTCCGGGCGGCGATGCTGTAGAACTCGGTCCGCCCGGCCGGCCCGATCCGCGTGAACCGCGTCGACCACGGCGTCGCGACTTCGGCGTGCTGGGTCAGCGCCGAGCCGGCGGCGGCGAAGGTGACGTTGCGGGCACCGTGCGCGCCGACCAGCTCGTAGACGACGCTGTGGCTCACGGTCCGGACGGCGGCGGGCGCGACGGGCGCGGTGGCGGGCTCTGCCTCGACCGGCCCACGCGCGGATCTGGGCACGACGTAGGCGGACACCGCGAAAGCCGCGGCGAGCACCCCGAAGACGACGACGAAGCTGCCGGCCGACCGAGCCCGCCCGGCGCATTCGCGCTGGGCCCGGGTGGCGGTGGGAACGCCCATGGAGAGGTCTTCTCTCGTCCCGCGCACTTCCGTCGAGTGCGTCGGTGTATATCTCGCCGTGACCTGACTGCGTGTTAGCAGCTCGTGGCCGCCGATTTCGATGTTCACCCGGACGGGGGTCTTCGGTGCGGCCGGAAATTGTCGGACCCCGGGGGCATGATCGGGGGCGTGTACGAGGAGATGGCACCCCCGCGGCGGCTGCATGGCGTGGCGCGCTGCGTGTGGCGATCGGCTTCGGAGGGACCGAAGCGCATAGTCCCGGACGGCTGCGTGGACCTGGTCACGGGCGACGGCGAGGTGTTCGTGGCGGGCCCGGACACGACGGCGTGGTCGTCGCTGAGCCGGCCGGGAGCGGTGCTGGAGGGAATCCGTTTCACCCCGGGCCGCGCGGCGGCGGTCCTGGGCGTGGCGGCGGACGAGCTGCGGGATCGGCGGGTGCCGCTGGGCGAGTTGTGGGGGCGTGCCGGGGAGGCGGTGGCGGAGCGGCTGTTGTCGGGTGAGTGGTCGTTGGCGGAGGCGGTGGGGTCGCGGGTTTCGGAGGTGGCGCCGCCGGATTTGGCGGTGGCGGAGTTGATCGCGCGGCTGGACGCGGGGGTTGGGCGGGTCGGGGAGGCGGTGGCGGGGTTGGTTCGGGGTGGGCCGGGAGCCGCGCAGGTGGCCGCCCTGCTCGCCAAAACCGCTCCGGAAGGCGCGCGCATCGCAGAAGCAGCCAGGCTGCTCGCCCGAGCCGGCTCCGAAGGCGCGCGCATTGCGCAAGCGGCCGTCGGCCAAGGCAAACCGGAAGCCGCGCACATCGCCCAAGCGGCCGCCCTCCTCGCCCAAGGCAAACCGGAAGCCGCGCGCAACCCTGAAACTATCGCCGCCCCCAGCCACCCTGGCGCAGGCCCGGCGGAGCTCGCGGCCAGGCGGGTCGAAGATCCCGCCGCGTCCGTTGCGGTGAGCGAACGGCGGCTGCGGCGGCGGTTCGTCCAAGCGGTCGGCTACGGGCCCGCCACCTACCTGCGCGTCAGCCGGTTCCAGCGGGCCGTCGCGCTGGCGCCGCACATTCCCGCCCTCGCCGCGCTGGCCGCCGCCGCCGGGTATGCCGACCAAGCGCACCTCAGCCGGGACTGCCGGGCGCTGACCGGCCTCACTCCCCGCGCCTACTTCCGGCGACCCTCCACTGTGGACGTGGCGGAGCGTGATCGACTCCGTTCGGCGTAACCCGCGCGGACAACCGGAAGTGGCCGGTCACCCGAAAAGGTAAGCGGACGGTAAACGACTACCAAGAGCGCTATCCTCCCCCTCGACGAGTGATCAGGGAGGGCGTGTGGCCACCATCAGCGACGTCGCGGCGAGAGCCGGTGTCTCCACGGCGACCGTGTCGCGCGCGCTCAACGGCAAGTCCACTGTGGACCCCACGCTGGCCGCGCGGGTCCAGGAGGCCGCCGCCGAGCTGGGGTATCACCCGAACGGGCTGGCCCGGAACCTCCGTCGGCAGGAGACGGCGGTGCTCGCGCTGATCATCTCCGACGTCGAGAACCCGTTCTTCACCGCCATCGCGCGCGGCGTCGAGGATCTCGCGCAGCGGTCCGGGTATTCGGTGGTCCTCTGCAACTCCGATGAAAACGAGGAGAAGGAGCGGCGCTACATCGAGGTCGCGCTGCAGGAGCGGGTCGCCGGGGTGGTGCTGTCCCCCACCGGCCGTTCGACGAACGTCGAGGGCCTCCACCGCCAGGGCACCCCCCTGGTGGCCGTGGACCGGCCGTTGCCCGCCGCGGCGGGCGACCAGGTCCTGGTCGACACCCGCCACGCGGCCGCCGAGGCGACGCGCCACCTCCTCGCGGGCGGCTACGAACGCGTGGGCTGCCTGACGGGCCCGGCAGGCGTCCGCACGGCCGACGACCGCTTGGCGGGGTACGCGGACGTGGTCGGCGAAGAGAACGTCCTGTCCCGGCGGGCGGAGTACCGCGCGGAGGGCGCCCGCCTGGCCGCGCTCGAGCTCCTCGACGCCCCCGCGCCGCCGGACGCGCTCCTGGTCGCGAACAGCACGATGGCGATCGGGGTCCTGGAGGCCCTGTCGGCCCGCGGCCTGCGCCCGGGCCGCGACGTGGGCATCGTTTCGTTCGACGACGCACCCTGGACAACGCTGATCGACCCCCCGCTGACGGTGGTCGCCCAGCCGGCGTACGAGGTGGGCCGGGTCGCGGCGCAGCTCCTCCTGGCGAGGATCACCGACAGCAGCCGCGAAGCGACGACCACGACGCTGGAGGCTCGCCTGATCGAGCGAAAGAGCTCCCGCCGCTGACGCTCGGACGGTGACGGAACACGCACGCCCGACCCGGCTCGCGCACCCAGACGTTCGACCCGGGCGCTCAGGCGGCCCACCCGCGCCTCAAGAGTCGGCTCGCGTGCCCAGACGGTCGGCTCGCGCACCCAGGCGGTCAGCCACCAGGACGGGAGCGACGTGCCCAGGGGGCCGGCTCGTGCCGGGCCCCCCAGGCACGCCCCACCCCCTGTGTCCCCCATGACCGGCGCCGGAACGCCGGATCCTGTGAGCACGGAGCGGAAATCGTTTACTCATCGGCAACCTAGGTGCGCGAACCACCACTGTCAAGCCGGTGCGGGGCTGGACAACCCCACTCCTCCCGGGGACACTGACCGGAAGTTGCCTACTCAACGTGTTGGATGATGTGCCGTAAGTGTCGATCTCTGGTGAATTCGCCCACTTACCGGGCAAGAAACCGCACGAACCCGCACACGCGCGCTGTTTCGGGTTAACCTGAGCCACATGTCTGTAGCGCTGGAGAACATCCTCGCCAAGGCGGGCCTCAAAGTCGACGCGAACGAGTTCCTCACCCTCGTCGAAGACGCGGCGCGCAGACTCTCCCCACCGAACCCCGATCCGTCGCACTACTTCTCGGCCGACCAGCGGGCCGCGCTCGCCGATGTCGGGCTGGACCTCTCGCCACGCCGGGAAGACGAACCCGACTTCCGGGCCCGGACCGTCGCCGCCCACGCCGTGCTCGCCGAGGGGGCGCTCAGCGTCAACGAGGCCGCCAAGGCCCTCGGGGTCGACGACAGCCGGATCCGGCACCGCCTCAAGGAAGGCAGGCTGACCGGGTGGAAGGACGGCGGGTGGCGGCTGCCCGCGTGGCAGTTCGCCGGCTCCGGCGTGCTGCCCGGCCTCGAGGTCGTGCTGAAGGCTTTGCCCGACGACCAGCCCGCGCTCGTCGTCGCCGCCTTCATGAGCACGCCGCAGGCCGACCTGGTCATCAACGACCACGCGGCGACCCCGCGCCAATGGCTCCTCTCCGGTGGTGATCCGGACCACGTAGCCCGCCTCATCGCCACGCTCGGCACGCCACTCTAGGCTGGACCCTCCCGAGCAAGATCACCGACAAGGACGGACCACCCCCGACCCATGGCCCGGCTCCCGCTGCCGCCCGCCCGATCCGTCCTGGTCCGGCAGCTGAACCGCGCCAGCGACGTGGTGACGGTCCAGCCCGCGACCAGGCTCGTCCGGATCTTCACCGCGCACGGCAACCACCCCCAGCAGTGGAACTCGTTCCGCTACACCGGCCCGCTCCCGCACGGCCGGTTCGACCAGCAGTCGCCCGGCCGCGGCGGCGCGCCGGTCACCGATCCCGCGAACGGCGTCCTCTACTTCGGCCTCACCGTGCGCACGTCGGTCGCCGAGGTGTTCCAGACGAGCTCGACCGTCGACCGCCGCACCCGCGGCCCCCGGCTGGTCGTCGTCCGCCCGACGCGCACGCTGCGCCTGCTCGACCTGACCGGTCTCTGGCCGACGCGGGTCGGCGCGTCCCAGGAAATTTCCAGCGGGCCGAAGAAACTTACCCAGGCCTGGGCCCGCGCGATCCGCGGCGCGTTCAGCGACCTCGACGGCCTCTGGTACCGCTCGTCGATGGACTCCGGTGACCCCGCGATCTGCCTGTGGGACCCGCCGGCGGGCGCCGCGCTGCCGATCGCGCCGGACGTGCTGCTGCCGCTGGACCACCCGGGCCTGGACGTCCCGCTCGGCCGGGTCTGCGAAGAGCTGAACTACACGCTGCTGAACTGAGCCGCCAGCACCGGGATGATCGCCCGCAGGTCCGGGCCGTCGACGACGTGGGTCGCGACGGCGCGGGCGTCCGGCGCCGCGTTGAAGCCGATGCTCGTCCCGACGGCGGCGAACAGCGGCAGGTCCGACCGGCTGTCCCCGACCGCGGCACACCGCTCCGGCGCGAAGCCCTGCGCCAGCGCGAAGTCCCCCTTGCCGTACTCGTCCAGGTGCTCGGCGACCCGCCCGGTGTAGCGGCCGCCGAGAGCTTCCGGCACCGGCCCGCAGTACGCGGCGAACCCGAAGCGGCCGGCGAGCAGTTGCCCCACCGGCGCCCACGCCAGCGTGGTCAGGACCGGGCGCAGGCCCCGGTCCCGGCACCACGACACCGTCTCGGCGATCCCGCCGACCAGCGGCAGCGTCTCCAGCCGGGCCCGGATCTCCGCCTCGGTGTGCCCGGCCCAGCGGCGGGCGTCGATCACCGACGCCTCCTGGTTCGTCATCCGCCCGGCCGCGTAGGCCGCCTCGGCCGCGACCAGCTCGGCTTCGTGCCCCAGCGCGGCCGCCACCCACGCGCACGAGCTCGTGCCGGGCACGAGGGTGCCGTCGACGTCGAAGCAGACCAGGCCGTCAGCCAAGGGTGCCCCGCGGGCAGACGAACCCCACGATCTCCGACGCGATCAGCCCCGCCTGCTCGGCCGGATCGGCGTCCAGGATCGCCCGGGTCTCCGCCTCGGACGTGCGGAAGAACGCCACCCCCGTCACCGGCAGCGTCGACGACGGCTCCGGCACCGCCCCGGCGAACAGCAGCGTGCCCATCGCCTGCTGCTGCCGGGCCGACGACAGGTGCCGCGCGCGCAGCTCCCGCGCCATCTCCTCGGGGATCTCCGCCGCCCGCGGGCCCGCCCGGAACAGCACCATCCGCCACGTCTCGAGCTCGAAGTCCACCTCGGGCACCGTCATACCCACCGACGTTCGCAGGCCGGGGCGCCCCGGACAAGGGTCAGAGGTGCCGCGCCCACCACTCGAGGATCGCGTCGAAGCGCTGGACGCGGTGGCGCGGCCGGCCCGACCGGCTCAGCTCGTGGCCCTCGCCGGGGAACACCAGCAGCTCCGCGGGCGCGCCGGCGCGGCGCAGGGCGACGAACATCCGCTCCGCCTGCTCCAGCGGGCAGCGCCAGTCCTGCTCCGAATGCACGACCGCGAAGGGAATCTTGATCTGCGCCGCGTACGAGAGCGGCGACCGGTCGCGCTGCACCTCCGGCGACGAGCCGATGTAGGCGTCGACGAAGAAGTAGCCGATGTCGGAACTGCCGACCATCGAGTCCCACGCGTTGACCGCGCGCTCGCTCCACGCCGCCTTGAAGCGCTCGCCGTGGTGGGCGGCCAGCCAGCTCGTCATGAATCCGCCGTACGAGCCGCCCATGATGCCGACGCGGGAGGCGTCCAGGTCCGGGCGCTCCAGCGCCTTGTCCAGCAGCGCCAGGACGTCGTCGACGTCGACCGTGCCGAAGGCGTGCGTGATCGCGTGGCCGTGCGTCTGCCCGTACCCCGCCGACCCGCGCGGGTTGCCGACCACCACCGCGTAGCCCGCCGACGCGTACACCTGCGCCTCGTCGAACAGCGTCCACTCCTGCTGGGTGAACGGGCCGCCGTGGACCACGCGCAGCACCGGGTGCGGCCCGTCGCCCTCGGGCAGCACCAGCCAGCCGTGCACCGGGTAGCCGTCCGGCGCGGTCGTCTCCAGCTCGATCATCGGCCGGATGCCCTTGTCCCGCAACGGCTTCGCGTAGTCGGTCAGCACCCGCGGGCCGGCGTCGCCGAGCAGCACGACCTCCCCGGGCGTCGACGGCGTCGCGATCACCGCCACCAGCACCGAGCCGTCCAGGGTGAACGACCGGACCGCGGCCTGCTCCGCGTGGACCACCGCGAGGTCGGCCAGCGGGGCGTCCGCGGCGTCGGCGGAGACCGCGCGCAGCTCCACCGCGCCGCGGTTGCGGACCGCCACCACGACGTCGTCGCCGCGCGGGGCCGGCGGGCCCGCCGCGGCCTCGCAGTCCACGGTCTCGGCGTCGGTGAGCCGCCGGCCGGCCACCGGGCCGGCGCCGAATTCGGGCGTCGCCGCGTAGAGCCCGGTGGGGGCGGCTTCGTGGTGGTGCTCGAAGGACTGTCCGAAGTAGAACAACGTGCCGTCGGGGCCGAAGGCCGGCCGCTCCGAGTAGCCCGCGCCGCGCACCACAACCTCGGGCTCGCCGCCCTCGGCGGAGATCGCGCAGATGTCGCGCGAGTCGCTTTCGGCCGCGCCCCAGTCCGGCGGCGCGGTGAAGACCAGCCGCGTGCCGTCCGGCGTCCACACCGGGTGGGCCGCGTCGAACCCGTCGCCGGTCAGCGGTTCGAGGTCCGGGAGCTCGTCCTGATCGAGCGCCGCGACCGCGTCGACGGCGAACAGCCGCTGCATGCGGTCGCGCAGGAACCCGACGTCGTCGATCCGGTAGTCCATCCGCGTGATCCGGCGCGGGGCCTCGGCGGCCGGCTCCGGGGTCTCGCCGTCGGCGTCCGGCGTGCCGTAGCGGCCGGGCTCGGGCACGCGGGCGGTGAACGCGATCCGCCGCGAATCCGGCGCCCACACCGGCTCGCCCGCCCCGAGGTGCAGCGACGTCAGCCGGCGGGCCTCCCCGCCGGTCGACGGCATCAGGTGCAGCTGCGGGCTGCCGTCGGCACCGTCGCCCTCCCCCGCGCGCAGGAACGCCACCCAGCGCCCGTCCGGGGAGATCGCCGGGGCGGAGTCGCGCGGACCGTGGGTCCACGCGGCCTCGCCGCCGTCGAGCGACACCCGCCGCACCGAGCCGAGCGAGGCGTTCGCCTTCAGGTCCGGCTTCTTCAGCGCGGTGAGCAGCAGGTCCCCGCGCAGGGCGGGACGGCCGGGAGTGACGAGGACTTCGATGTCGGCTGGACGCACGTCACCGACGGTACCCGAAACCCTTAGCGAGGCGAACGATTTTGCCGGACGTTAAGCCACGACCTGCTTGCGCTCGTCACGCCGCGCCTTGGCCAGGCTGGCCGCCGTGGTCACCGACAGCACGACGATGATCACGCCGAGGGAGACCCAGTTGTTGATGTCCAGCCAGTCCGGCACGACGTGGTACTCGTGCAGCGCGTGCAGGAACAGCTTCGCGCCGATGAAGGCGAGGATGACCGCGAGGCCGTAGCTGAGGTAGACGAGCTTGGTCACCAGGCCGCCGAGCAGGAAGTACAGCTGCCGCAGGCCCATCAGCGCGAACGCGTTGGCGGTGAAGACGAGGAACGCCTCCTGCGTGATGCCGAAGATCGCCGGGATGGAGTCGACGGCGAACAGCAGGTCGGCCGAGCCGATGGCCACGATCACCAGCAGCATCGGCGTGATCATCCGCTTGCCGTCGATCTTCACCGTGTAGTGGTGGTCGTGGTAGTCGTCGGTCACCGGGGCGAACCGGCGGACCTGCCGGGTGACGGCGTTCTCGTGGTACTCCTCGTCCTCGCCCTTGCCGCGCAGCATGCTGATCGCGGTCCAGATCAAGATGGCGCCGAAGAGGAAGAACACCCAGACGAACTGGGCGATCAGCGCGGCGCCGATGGCGATGAAGACGCTCCGCATGGCGAGCGCGAGCAGGATGCCGACCAGCAGCACGCGGTGCTGATGGATGGCGGGCACCTTGAACGAGCCCATGATGATCATGAAGATGAACAGGTTGTCGACGCTCAGCGAGTACTCGGTGATGTACCCGGTGAAGAACTCGACACCCGGGTCGTGGCCGGCGAAGACCCACACGCCGATGCCGAAGACGATCGCGCACGAGACGTAGAAGACGACCCAGCGAGCAGCTTCCCCCGTGGTCACCGCGTGCGGCTTGCGATCGACGATGACCAGGTCCAGCGCGATCAACGCGAGCAGGCCACCGATCGTGGCGATCCACAGCCACAGGGGGACAGTCATGGAACTCGAACCTCCGGATAGTGCGCAGCAGCAACTAACCGGAGGTCTCTCCCGCCGGTGGCAACCACCGGCCGACGGTGCCGGGGGCGCAGGGCCACCGTGCTGACGACACCGCCGCGAAGGAATACTCCCCTCACAGCGCGTCCAGTTTGCCGGTTCCTCCCCCCGAAAGCCAGCCGGGATCGCGCACGTCACCGGGTTGGGCCTGTAATTCCGGTCACTTCGGTCCACCTGGTGGTCGCGGAGGTGTGATCAAGGTGAGCCGGTGAGGACACTCTCAGGAAACTTCACCTACGGTCACGTCGTGCCCCGACTCCCGCTCCCGCGCACTCGCCGAGCCCGTCTGACGGCGCTCGGCGCCGTCGTGGTGGTGCTCGCCGCCGCGACCGTCCTCTGGGCGTCGCGCGACACGGCCCCGCCCGCCGTGCCCACCCAGGACGCCCTGCTCGACATGCCGGCCGCGCCCGGCTCGGCGCAGCAGGTCGAGATCGACACGACCACCTACCTCCCGGCGACCGTGCCCGCACCCGCCGTCCTGCTCGCGCACGGCTTCGGCGGGGACAAGGCCAGCGTCGCCGACGACGCCCGCGAACTCGCGCGGAAGGGCTTCGTCGTGATGACGTGGTCCGCGCGCGGGTTCGGCAAGAGCACCGGCAAGATCGGCCTCAACGACCCGGACGGCGAGGTCGCCGACGCGAGCCGGCTGATCGACCGGCTCGTCGCCGAGCACCAGGTGACGCTCGACGCCAAGGGCGACCCGAAGGTCGCCGTCACCGGGGCCTCCTACGGCGGCGCGCTCTCGCTGCTGCTGGCCGGCACGGACAAGCGCGTCGACGCGATCGCGCCGGTGATCACCTACAACGACCTCGCCCAGGGCCTGGTCCCGAACGCGGCGGCCCCGGCGGCCGCGGCCGCGGGAACCCCGGCGGCCGGCGCGTTCGCCACCGGCGGCGTGTTCAAGAAGAGCTGGGCCGGCATCTTCTTCTCGGCCGGTTCCGGCGCCGCGGCGAGCGGTTCGCCGTCCGCCGAAGCGCCGGAAGCCGGGCAGGAGACCGACACCGGTGCCGCCGGCGCCGCCGGGAACGCGGCGGCCGCTCTCCCGGCGGCGCCGCCGGGTGCGGGCGCGCCTCGCGGCGGGGCCGCCGACCCGTGCGGCCGGTTCACCGCCGCGGTCTGCCGCGCCTACACCGAACTCGGCACCACCGGGCAGGCGAGCCAGGCGAGCGTCGACCTGCTGCGCCGCGTCTCCCCCGCGTCGGTGACGAGCAGGATCACCGTGCCGACGCTGCTGGTCCAGGGCGAGAGCGACACGCTGTTCGGCCTCGACCAGTCCGACGCGAACGCCCGGCAGATCACCGCGGCGGGCGGCCAGGTCAAGACCATCTGGTACACCGGCGGCCACGACGGCGGCAAGCCCGGCCCGCAGCTGCGCGCCAAGATCGGTGACTTCCTGAAGACGGCGCTGGACGGCGGCGACCCGGGCACCGGCTTCAGCTATGACGTCCAAGGCACGTTGCGCGCCAACGGGACGCCGTCGGTCCGCACGGTCAACGCGGCCGCCTACCCTGGGCTGACCGGGCCGGCGACCGAACGGCGGCTGCTGGCGCTGGCCGGGCCCGCGCAGCCGGTGGTGCGCCCGGCCGGGGCGAACCCGGCCGCGGTGAGCGGGATCCCCGGCCTCAACGGCATCGCGAGCAGCACCTCCCGGCTCGGTGCGCTGTTCAGCAACGACCCGCCCGGCCAGGCGGCGCAGTTCACCACGGCGGCCTTCGACGGCCAGGTCGTGATCAGCGGGTCGTCGACCGTGCGCCTGCAGGTCGCCGCGGACCCGGCGCACCCGCAGCCGGACGCGGTGCTGTTCGCGAAGCTCTACGACGTCGGCCAGGACGGCTCGCGGGTGCTGCCGGCCAACGCCATCGCGCCGTTCCGGGTGAGCGGGCTGCCCGCCGACGGCACCCCGGTCGACGTCACCGTGACGCTGCCCGGCATCGTCCGGCCGATCGAGGGCGGGCATTCGCTGCGGCTGGTCGTCGGCACGACCGACCAGGGCTACGCGGCGCCGGCCGCGCCCGCGGTGTTCCGCATCGGATTGGCCGGCGGCACCGCGCTGGCCGTGCCGATCGTGCCCGGGACGTCGGTCGGTTCCCCGGCACCGGTCGGGCAGCTCGTTGGCATCGGTGTGACGCTGGCGGTCGGCCTCGCGGCGGTGCTCTTCGCGGCGCTTCGGCGACGCCGCGCCACCGACGTCGACCCCGGGCTGGCCACGACTCCGCTGGTCATCGAAGGGTTGCGCAAGCAGTACGCGGGCGGGTTCGTCGCCGTGAAGGACCTGTCGTTCCGCGTCGAACCGGGCCAGGTGCTCGGCCTGCTCGGGCCGAACGGCGCGGGGAAGACGACCACGCTGCGGATGCTGATGGGCCTGATCACGCCGACCGCGGGCGGCATCCGCGTGTTCGGGCACAAGATCACCCCGGGCGCGCCGGTGCTCTCCCGCATCGGCTCGTTCGTCGAGGGCTCCGGCTTCCTGCCGCACCTGTCCGGCCGCGCGAACCTCGAGCTGTACTGGGCGGCGACCGGGCGGCCGGCGGAGAAGGCGCACTTCGCGGAGGCGCTGGAGATCGCCGGGCTCGGCAACGCGGTCGAGCGCCGCGTCCGGACCTACAGCCAGGGCATGCGGCAGCGGCTGGCGATCGCGCAGGCGATGCTCGGCCTGCCGGAGCTGATGGTGCTCGACGAACCGACCAACGGGCTCGACCCGCCCCAGATCCACCAGATGCGCGAGGTGCTGAAGCGGTACGCCGCGACCGGCCGCACGGTGGTGGTGTCCAGCCACCTGCTGGCCGAGGTCGAGCAGACCTGCACGCACGTCGTGGTCATGCACCGCGGTTCGCTGGTCGCCTCGGGCGAGGTCGGCGAGCTGGCCGCGGCCGGCGGCGAGGCGACGTTCCGGGTCGACGACCCGGCGGCGGCCGCGGCGGCGCTGAAGGCGGACGGGGTCACGTCCGTTGATGTCGAGGGCGACCTCGTGCACGCCGATCTCGACGGGCTGCCCCGCGCAGAGGCCGTGGCGGTGCTGGTTCGCGCCGGCGTCGCGGTGGAGCAGGCGGGGCCCCGGCGCCGGCTGGAAGACGCGTTCCTGCAACTGGTCGGAGAAGAGTCGTGAGTGAAGGCGTCCACACCGATCCGCACGCGCTCGACGAGCTGAGCGACGTCGCTTCGGCCGAGCACGCGGGCGTCGGGCCGGACGGCGCCGTCGAGGGCTACAGCGCCCGGCGGACGCTGCGGCTCGGCGTCGAGCTGCGGCGCCAGCTGAAGCGGCGGCGCACGCAGCTGCTGCTCGGGTTCGTCGCGCTGCTGCCGTTCATCCTGGTGATCGCGTTCGAGCTCGGGCAGTCGAACCCGAACCGGCGCAGCGGCGGGTTCGTCGACCTGGCCACGGCGTCCGCGCCGAACTTCGTCGTGCTGGCGCTGTTCGTGTCCGGAACGTTCCTGCTGCCGATGATCGTCGCGCTGTTCTTCGGCGACACCATCGCCAGCGAAGCGTCGTGGTCGAGCCTGAAGTACCTGCTCGCGGTGCCGGTGCCGCGGCAGCGGGTGCTGCGGCAGAAGGCGATCGTGTCCGGGCTGCTGTCGGCGTTCGCGCTGGTGCTGCTGCCCTTGGTGTCGCTCGGCGTCGGGGTGCTCTGGTACGGCGCGGGCGACGCGATCAGCCCGACCGGCGACGCGGTGTCCTTCGGCGACAGCCTGCTGGCCATCGTACTGTCCACTGTGTACATCATCCTGCAGCTGGCCTGGGTGGCCGGGCTCGCGCTGGCCCTGAGCGTGTCGACCGACGCCCCGCTCGGCGCGGTCGGCGGCGCGGTGCTGGCGGCGATCCTGTCGCAGATCCTCGACCAGATCACCGCGCTGGAGGGCCTGCGCAACTACCTGCCCACGCACTACGCGTTCTCTTGGATGGACCTGATTTCGACCGACGTCGACTGGACCAACCTGGCGAGCGGGATGCTGTCGGCGGCGATCTACGGGACGGTGTTCTTCCTCTTCGCCGGGCGGCGGTTCGCTCAAAAAGACATCACGAGCTGACGTCTCCGGCGGGCGTACGCTCCATCGATGACGTCCGCAGTGGAGTGGCACCAGCCGCCCGCGGCGCTGGTGCGGACGATGAACGTGGTGCTGCGCGGCGTGCTACCCAGTCGCTCGGCCGCGGTGTCGGCGAGTTCATGCTGCTCGCCTTCACCGGCCGACGGACCGGGCAGCGCTACCGCGTGCCGGTCACCGCCCACCGCGTCGCCGGCGACCTCTGCGCGCTGACGCCGGCGGGCCGGCGGCTCGACTTCCGCGGCGGCGCGGACGTCGACGTCACCCTCGCCGACCGGACGACGCCGATGCGCGGCGTGCTCGTCGAGGACCGGGCCGAGGTGCCCCGGAGCTACCTGGACCGGATGACCGGGCTGGGCATGCGCCGGGCGGCCCGGATGATCGGCTTGAGGTTCCCCCTCGGCCGGCTGCCGACCCTCGACGAGGTCGCCGGCCTGGTCCGGCGGGAGCACTTCGGCGTCGTCCGGTTGAGCGTCGCGAGCTGACCGGGCGGCCGGCACCGCGGTACGGTCGGGCCGTGCCGATCACCCTGGACAGCCACCGCGACCTCGCCGTGCTCCGGATCGACCACGGCGGCGGCAACACCCTCGACACGGATTCGTGCCGCGAGCTGGTGCTCCGGCTCGAGGAGGCCGAGCAGGCCCGCGCGGTGGTGCTCACCGGAACGGGGGGCATCTTCTGCGCGGGCGTCGACCTCAAGCGCATCGCCGGCGGCGGCGCACCGTACGTGGCGGAGTTCCTCCCGCTGCTGTCGGACGCGCTGCTGGCCGTGTTCGGCTTCCCCCGCCCGGTGGTGGCGGCCCTCAACGGCCACGCGATCGCGGGCGGCGCGGTCCTCGCGGCGGCCTGCGACCACCGCGTGCTCGGAGCGGGCACGATCGGCGTGACCGAGCTGCTGGTCGGCCTGCCGTTCCCGCTCGCCGCCCTGGAAGTCCTCCGCTGCACGTACGGAACGACGCAGCTGCCTGCGCTCACCTGCACGGGTGAAACATGGGGCGGCGCAGAAGCCTTGGGCCGGGGCCTGGCCGACGAGCAGGCCCGGCCGGAGGACGTCCTGGAGCGGGCGATCGCCGTCGCGTCCCGGCTCGGCGAGCTGCCGGCCGAGCCGTTCGCGCACACGAAGGCCCAGATCCGGCAGCCGTTCCACGAGCGGATCGCCGAATACCGCCACTCCGACGACCCGCAGGTGGAGCGGATGTGGCAGTCCGCCGAGGCGCTGGCCGCGGTGAAGTCCTATGTGGACCGGGTCCTGCGCTAGGCGGCGTGCACGCCGGTCTCGGCGAGGGACTTGATGCCCTGGACCGTCTTCTGCATGTTGGCCTGCAGCTCGCCGAGGCGCATCGCGACGATCTCCTCTTCGTGCTCGGGCATCGAGCTGATGATCTTCGTCAGGTTGGACGGGCCCGGGCCGATCTGGGCCCACTGGCGCAGGACCGTGCCGTCGCCGTCCGGGATCAGCTCGAAGCGCCACGAAGCCGCCGGGTTCGTCACGTCCATCACCGCCCACGCGAACAGGCGGCCGGGCTCGTAGCCCGTCACCGTCGAGATCGTCTCCCACTCCCCGGCGACCGGGTGGGAGTTGCGGCCGCGGAACTGCGCGCCGAGGCCGGGCTCGGATCCCTCGACCCAGCCGCCGCCCTGGAACTCGTTCGAGAACCGGGCCGGCAGGTCGACGTCCAGCAGCCAGGACCAGACCTCGGCCGGCTGCGCGGCGATGCGGATTTCGACCTGGGTCGTAGGGCAGTCGGAAACCTTCATGGCGGACCCCTCGCTCGATGCCGGTGCCTACGGATTCGGACCGTAACGCGGCGCCGATCGCCCGGACAACTCGCACGGTGCCCGCGGCTGCGCACACCGGAGGACGCCGCCCCGGGCGTCGCGCCACCCGCCGAAAGTCGGATCCTGACCGATTCTGCGCCCGGACAGCCGATTGCCGACCCCGGCCCGTTCTGTGAGGGTCCCACGGAAGGCTCCAAGCGGGAAGGTGCTCGAATGCGCAGACTGTTCACCGCCGGTGCGGTCCTGCTCGCGCTGGCCGGCCTGGCGCCGGCGGCCGCGGCGGCACCCGACATCAAGGCGGAGCTGCAGCGGATCCCCGGGCTGACCATCGTGTCGGAGGACGCGGCGCCGGCCGGGTTCCGGTTCTTCAAGCTGACCTACACCCAGCCCGCCGACCACCGGCACCCCGAAGCCGGCACGTTCCAGCAGCGGTTCACCCTGCTGCACCGGGACTTCGCCGCCCCGACGGTCGCCTACACGAGCGGCTACAACGTCGGCAGCACGCCCAACCGGTCCGAGCCCACCCAGATCGTCGACGGCAACCAGCTGTCGATGGAGTACCGCTACTTCACGCCTTCGCGGCCGGAGCCGGAGAACTGGGCGAAGCAGCTGACGATCTGGCAGGCCGCCGCGGACGAGCACCGCGCGGTGCAGGCGTTCAAGGCGATCTACCCGGGCAAGTGGCTGGCCACGGGCGGCAGCAAGGGCGGCATGACCGCGACGTACTTCCGCCGCTTCTTCCCCGACGACGTCGACGCGACGATCCCGTACGTCGCGCCCAACGACGTCATCGACCCGGTCGACGTCTACAACCGGTTCCTTTCGCGCGTGGGCACCGACCCGGCGTGCCGCGCCGCGTTGAAGGCCATCCAGCGCGACGCCCTGAAACGGCGTGCCGAACTGGGCGCGATCGCCGCCGCGGACGCGGCCCGGCGCGGCTTGACGTTCTCGATCGTCGGCTCGGCGGACAAGTCCCTCGAGATTTCGGTGATCGACTCGTACTTCGCGTTCTGGCAGTACCAGAAGCAGTCCGACTGCGCGACGGTGCCGGCCCCGGGAGCGCCCGCGGCCGACGTCTACGCCTGGTACGAGAAGGTGGAGAGCCTCAACACCTACTCCGACCAGGACCTGGCGCCCTACATCCCGTACTACTACCAGGCGGCGGTCCAGCTGGGCTCCCCCGAAGCGTACGACGGTTATCTGCGCGACCTGCTGCGCTACCCGGGCGCGGACCAGCCGAAGACGTTCGTGCCGGCGTCGATCCGCCTGCCGCGCTTCGACTACCTGGCGATGCCGGACATCGACTTCTGGGTGAAGTCCCGCGGCACGCGCCTGCTGTTCGTGTACGGCTCGAACGACCCGTGGGGCGCGGAGCCGTTCGAACTGGGCTTCGGCAGCCGGGATTCGTACCGCTATTACGTCGAGGGCGGCAACCACGGCTCGAAGATCGCCCAGCTGGCCACGCCCGACGCCGCGGCGGCGACGGCGACGGTCCGGCGCTGGGCCGGTCTGCCACCGGCGACATCGCTGGCCCTGCGCTCGGCTCCGGCCGGCTTCCCGGACTTCGACGCGGACCTGACGCTGCGGGCACGGCTGTAACTTTCCTCAGGCCGGGCGTACTCTCACCACACCTGACGGCCCGGCCTGAGGAGGCGAGCATGCCTCGTCCCGTCCACTTCGAGATCCACGCGGGCGACCCCGAACGAGCGGCGGCGTTCTACACGGCGGTGTTCGGCTGGAAGTTCGACCGCTGGGGCGATGCCCCGTATTGGATGGTCACCACCGGCGAGGGCGACGGTATCGACGGAGGGCTGATACCCCGGCAGGGCCCGGCGCCGGAGGCGTCGGCTCCGGTCCACGGTTTCGTCAACACGATCGACGTGGCGGATCTGGATCGTGCGTTGGAGGAAGTGAACCGGGCCGGTGGGACGCTGGCGTTGCCGAAGAGCCCGGTTCCGGGAGTGGGGTGGCTGGCGTATTGCAAGGATACGGAGGGGAATGTTTTCGGGATGCTGCAGGCTGATGAGAACGCGCCTGCACCGGCGCCGGAGTGACTCGGGGCGGGCTTGGCTGAGTCGGTCGTAGGAGATCCGGCCGGGATTCTGCCGAATGAGAACCCTTCATCCCGATGCCCCATTGTGACTACGGCCGGTGGCACCGCCTCAAGGCGGGAAAGCGTGCCTTGACCCGGTGGCACCGGCCGTGTCGGGGCTTCGGATCGGGATGCAGGGTGGGGTGTGGCTGGTGGTTCTGTTCCGCGGCCATCTCGCCTTGTGCTCGCGGGCTGCCGGGCTTGCTCAGGCCCCTTGCCGGAGCCGAGCCGAGCCGCCTTGCGGCGGCCTCGCCTGGCCCCGGTCCCGAGTCGACCCGCGGCCCGGACCGGGGCGGCCCGGCGCCGCGCTACTTGATGCCGGCCGCGTCCATGCCCCTCAGTTCCTTCTTCAGGTCCGAGATCTCGTCGCGGAGGCGGGCCGCCAGCTCGAACTGCAGGTCCCTTGCCGCCTGCATCATCTGGTCCGTCATCTGCTGGATCAGGTCGGCCAGCTGGGCGCGGGGCATGGCCGACACGTTCTTGTCCACCAGCATTCCCGAGCTGCGGACCCGGTCGCCCTGTTCCGGCTTCTTGCCGCGCGATGAGTTGCGGCCCGAGCCGCCCACCGAGACCTGGTCGGTGTCCTCCGCTTCGCTGTACACGCGGTCGAGGATGTCCGCGATCTTCTTGCGCAGCGGCTGCGGGTCGACGCCGCGCTCCTTGTTGTACGCCACCTGCTTTTCGCGGCGGCGGTCCGTTTCGTCGATCGCGTGCTGCATCGAGTCGGTGATCTTGTCCGCGTACATGTGGACCTCGCCCGACACGTTTCGCGCCGCGCGGCCGATCGTCTGGATCAGGCTCGTCCCGCTGCGCAGGAAGCCCTCCTTGTCCGCGTCGAGGATCGCCACCAGGGAGACCTCCGGCAGGTCGAGGCCCTCGCGCAGCAGGTTGATGCCGACCAGCACGTCGAAGTCGCCCGCCCGCAGCTGGCGCAGCAGCTCGACGCGGCGCAGCGTGTCGACCTCCGAGTGCAGGTAGCGCACGCGGATGCCCAGCTCCAGCAGGTAGTCGGTCAGGTCCTCGGCCATCTTCTTCGTCAGCGTGGTGACCAGGACGCGCTCGTCCTTGTCCGCGCGCTCCCGGATTTCGTGCACCAGGTCGTCGATCTGGCCCTCGGTCGGCTTCACGACCACCTTCGGGTCGACCAGGCCCGTCGGCCGGATCACCTGCTCGACGAACTCGCCGCCGGCCTGGCCCATCTCGTACGGGCCCGGCGTCGCCGACAGGTACACCGTCTGGCCGATCCGGTCGGAGAACTCCTCCCAGGTCAGCGGCCGGTTGTCGACCGCGCTCGGCAGGCGGAAGCCGTACTCGACCAGGTTGCGCTTGCGGGACATGTCGCCTTCGTACATGCCGCCGATCTGCGGGACCGTCTGGTGCGACTCGTCGATCACCAGCAGGAAGTCTTCCGGGAAGTAGTCGATCAGCGTCGCCGGCGCCGTGCCGGCACCGCGGCCGTCGATGTGGCGCGAGTAGTTCTCGATGCCGGAGCAGAAGCCGACCTGGCGCATCATTTCGATGTCGTAGGCCGTGCGCATCCGCAGCCGCTGGGCCTCCAGGAGCTTGCCCTGGCGCTCCAGCTCGGCGAGCCGCTCCTCGAGCTCCTTCTCGATGCCCTGGATCGCCTTTTCCATCCGCTCCGGACCGGCGACGTAGTGCGTCGCCGGGAAGATCCGGACCTCGTCGACCTCCTTGACGATGTCCCCGGTCAGCGGGTGCAGGTAGTAGAGCTTCTCCACCTCGTCGCCGAAGAACTCGACGCGGATCGCCAGCTCCTCGTACGCCGGGATGATCTCGACCGTGTCGCCGCGCGCGCGGAACGTGCCGCGCGCGAAGGCGATGTCGTTGCGCGTGTACTGGACGTCGACCAGCGCGCGCAGGAAGACGTCCCGGTCCAGCTGCATGCCGACCGCGAGCTTCGACGACCGGTCGAGGTAGGACTGCGGCGTGCCCAGGCCGTAGATGCAGGACACACTCGCGACCACGATGACGTCCCGCCGCGACAGCAGGTTCATCGTCGCCGAGTGCCGCAGCCGCTCGACGTCGTCGTTGATCGACGAGTCCTTCTCGATGTAGGTGTCCGTCTGCGCGATGTACGCCTCGGGCTGGTAGTAGTCGTAGTAGCTGACGAAGTACTCCACCGCGTTGTTCGGGAAGAGCTCGCGCAGCTCGTTCGCCAGCTGGGCGGCGAGGGTCTTGTTCGGCGCCATGACCAGCGTCGGCCGCTGGACGCGCTCGATGAGCCACGCCGTCGTCGCCGACTTGCCGGTGCCGGTGGCGCCCAGGAGCACGACGTCCTTCTCGCCCGCCTTGACCCGGCGTTCGAGCTCGTCGATGGCCGCCGGCTGGTCACCGGCGGGCTGGTAGTCACTGATCACCTCGAACCGGCCGCCGGTCCGGGGGATCTCCGAGACGGGCCGGAAGTCGGACTGGGCGAGCACGGGGTGTTCGGTTGCGAAAGCCACGTGGACCAGAGTAGGCCGACCCACCGACAATTTCCGTCGGCCCTGGTCAGCGGGGCCGGAAGAGCGTGACCGAGGTGACAGTGGGGCGGTCGACGGCGCAGTGCAGGACGGCGTCGACCTCGCGCGGCGACAGCGGGGGCGGGCCGTGCCTCAGCAGCTGCAGTCGCAACAGCTGCAACAGTCGCAACAACCGTCACATCCGCCGCCGCAATCGCAGCCGTCGCAGGTGGCCACCGGTTTTCCGCTCCACGGGCCAGGATAGGGATCGCGGCAGCAGAACTGGCAGGTGCAGCACATGTAGGGCGTGAGGGCGCAGCCGAGGAAGAAGTTGCGCTTCTTCGGGGGGACGGCGAATTTCGGGTACCAGAGGCCGCCGCCCTGGCCGTCGTACGGGCCGGATTCGCGGGAGCCGCCGGGGTCCTTGGGACCGCCTGGGCCGCCGGGGCCGCCAGGGTCATCGGGACCGCCAGGCCCACCCGGGCCACCGGGGCCGTTCGGGCCGCCGGGCCCACCCGGGCCGCGCCCACCGGGGCCGTTCGGGCCGCCGGGCCCACCCGGGCCGTTCGGGCCGTGCGGACCGCCCGGACCGGGGGCACCCGGCGGCGGAACCGGCCCCGGTGGGGGGAACCCCTGCGGCCGCGGGGAACCGCTCCGGCCGGGCGGCACCTGGTGCGGGTGCTGCTGCGGCGCCGGTCCCGGCCCGATCCACCCCGGCGGCGCCTGGTGCGGGTGCTGCTGCGGCGCCGGCCCCGGCCCGATCCACCCGGGCGGCGGCTGTTGCCCGGCCGGCTCGCCCGGCCGGGCGCCTTGCCAACTGCCTTCGGCGGGCAGGGAGCACTGCCCGGCCGACGAGCCGTCCCCGGGCAGCAGGTCTCGGCCGGAGGACGAGCCCACCCCTGGCCGTGAGCCGTGGCCAGGCGACGGGTCATGCCCGGCAGCGCAAGCCGCGCCGTGGCCGAAGGCCCTCCGCACCGCCTGGCGCAGCTCGTGCACCAGCAACGCGTGCACCAACGACGGCTGGGCGAACTCCGTCTCCCGCAACGCCAGCTCCACCCCCAGCACCGCGTCGTCACACAGCCGCCGGGCCTCCGCCAGTCCCGTGCCCGTCGCCAGCAACGGGTTCCACGCCCCCACCGCCGCGTCGGACGCGCCGTCCTCGACCGCGTCCAGCAGGTGGGCCACCCGGCCGAACAAGCGGCCCGCCTCCGCCAGCGGGCCCGCGTTGCCCGGGCGGCCTGCCAGTTCCGCCGTGCGCGCGAACGCCGCCGCCGTCGCGCGCTCGGCCGGTTCCGTCGCGACCAGCGGCGAATCGCCGAGCCGCACCGACGACTCCAGCGCGGCCTGCCCTTGGACCGCCTCCGTCAGCACCGACGTGTCGAACCCGACGCGGCCGCCCGTGCGGCTGCCCTGCTCGGCCCAGCGCGCCGCCACCCGGCGGGCCGCCGCGGCCACCGGGCGGCGGCCGAACGGGCCGTCGCGGTCCTCGACGTGGTCGCCGACCTTCGCCGCCGCCAGGACCAACGAGACCGCGGCCGCCAGCTGGGCGCCTTCGCCGCGGGCCACCGAGGCCGTCCGCATGCCGCGCAACGGGCACGGTCCCGCTTCGCGCCGGCCGTCCGCGCGGGGCGTCTGGGCCTCCACCAGCACCGAGATGATCAGGCCGTCGTAGTTGGTGACCATGCGGGCGAGCTGGCCGTGTTCGTCGCGCAACGTGAGACACAGCCCGCACAGGTGCGCCTGCCAGTCCGCGTGCAGGCCGGCGGCCAGCCGGTGGCGGCACGGCCTGATGATCCCGAACATCCCCAGTCCCCCTCGGTCACGGACGGTCGGCGAACCTTAGCCCGAACGCGTGACGCCCGCGGCGGGAGTTCGCGTTTCGTGACCGGCCCGGCAGGATGACCCGCATGGCCGAACTGCACCCCCCGAAGGTCGAGGTCTTCGACCCCGCCGCGCGCGCGAACATCGACCCGAAGGGCATCGTGCGGGAGGTCGAGGAGTTCCGCGAGGAGCCGTTCGGCCTCTACCTCGCCCGCCCGACGCCGGGCCGCGCGCAGTTCCACTACCTCGAGTCCTGGCTGGTGCCCGGGCTCGGCCTGCGCTTCACCGACTTCTGGTTCTCCCCCGGCCACGAACGCGACCAGGACTTCTACCTCGACGTCGTCCGCGTCCACCGGGACGGCCCGCGCTGGGTCGCCACCGACCTGTACGTCGACATCGTGCTCAAGGACAAGCTCTCCCTCCGCGTGATCGACACCGACGAGCTCCTGGAGGCCCTCGAAGCGGGTCTCGTCACCGCCGAAGAGGCCGAGCACGCGCTGAAGACCACCTACACCGCCGTCGAGGGGCTGGCCGCGCACGGCTACGACCTCACGGCCTGGCTGGCCACCCGGGACATCGCGCTGACCTGGCGGCGGCACCCCTAGCCCGGCGGCTTTCCCCGTTCGCCCGGCTCCCGGTCCTGCTGTTCGCGGCGGGTACGGCCACCGCGCTGCTGCTCACCGCCGGCCGCTACGGCTACTTCGGCGACGAGCTGTACTTCCTCGCTGCCGGAAAGCACCTGGCCTGGGGTTACGCCGACCAGCCACCCCTCGTGCCGGCCCTCGCCCGGGCGATGGACACCCTCGCCCCCGGCCGGGCTCGCCGTGCTCGCGTTCGGGCCGCGGGAGCTGCTGCGCCGGCCGAAGCTGTGGCTGGGGGCCCTGATCGCCGCCGCCTCCCTGGTGCCCACGCTGCTCTGGCAGCGCGCGAACGGCCGGCCGCAGCCAGCCCCAGCCGCGGCTTCTGGTCCTTCGGCCGTCCCGCCGACGACACCCGCCACGTGCTCTTCGTCGGCTACGACCCCGTCGAAGATCGCGAAACCCTTCGGCGACGCGCGCATCGTCGGGCCGGTTCGGCAACCGGCTCGGGATCCGCAACGCCAGCGAGCACATGCCGGTCTGGCCGCTCAGCGGCCGGACCGGGAGCTGGGCCGGAAGCTGGCCGCAGCTGAAGGACATGCGGGCTCAGGGCGTCCAGCCGGTGGCCGCCGCCCACTTCTCCGCGCGGGCGAACACGCCGTTGACCCACTCCTGCTTCTCGTCGGCGTACGCCTCGAAACCGGGGTCGGCGGCGTGCGCTTCGGCCAGCCGCAGCTTCACGTCGCGGTAGTCGTCGCGCTCGTCCGGGTTCGCGCGCAGGTAGTCGCGGAAGAGCAGGGCAAGCCGCCACGCGGGCGTCTCCTCCGCGCGGACGTGCAGGTTGACCGGGCGCTTCGGATCGGCACTGACGTGCATGCGCTTGGGCCACAACCCGTCGCCGTCCTGGGCGTCGTCGGCCCAGTCGCCGGCCAGCCGCGGGAAGCCGGCGTCCGCCAGCAGTTCGCCGAGCGCGTCCGCGTCGTCCATTGTGGACACGGTGAGCTGCAGGTCGAGGATGTTCTTGGCGGGCAGGCCGGGGACGGCCGTGGAGCCGATGTGGTCGGCGCGGCGGGCGAGCGGCCCCGCCGCGGCGCGGACCCGGGCCAGCACCCGCTCGGCCTGGGCGGGCCAGGTGAGGTCGTAGCCGGCGATCTTCGGCGCCATCGGCGGCCGCGGCCGGCGCAGCCGGACGTTCGCCTCGAACGGCACCAGCCGGTCCGCCCAGAGCGCGTCGACCTCGGCGAGCACGGCGTCTTCGGCGCCGCCGTTGTCGAGCCAGACGTCCGCGACGGCGCGGCGCTGTTCGGTGCTCGCCTGCGCCCGGATCCGCGCCCGCGCGTCCGCTTCGGCCATGCCGCGCGCCGACACCAGCCGCCGCACCCGGACCTCGACCGGCGCGTCGACGACCACGACCAGGTGGTAGGCCGTCGCGAGACCGTTCTCGACCAGGAGCGGGATGTCGTGGACGATGATCGCGTCGGGCCTCGCGGCCGCCATCAACTCTCCGGTGCGGGCGCCGACCAGCGGGTGCACGATCGCGTTCAGCCGGTGCCGCGAGTCGTCGTCGGCGAACGCCTTCGCGGCCAGCGCGGGCCGGTCGAGCGAACCGTCCGCGGCCAGGATCTCCGCGCCGAATCCGGCCACCAGCTGCTCGAGCCCCTCGGTCCCGGGTTCGACGACCTCCCGGGCGATCCGGTCGGAGTCCACCAGCACGGCCCCGTGTTCGGCGAGCCGGTTCGCCACGGTCGACTTCCCGGCCCCGATCCCACCCGTCAACCCCACACGCAACATGACGATCACCCTAGTCACCCGCCGGGCGCCCGGCGCGCATGCCCGAAGAACGGCCGATCCGCAAGTCGATCGTGACGCGTGACTCAACCGATATCCGGACACGCCGTGTTGCTTACCCACCGGGCCCCGCCCGGCTGCGTACGGTGCCCGCGACGAAGTCGTCCACGCGGAGGAACGATGGCGGACAGCAAGCACGCCGGGCGGCACCGGCTCGGCACGCCGGGGCTGGTGCACTGCCTTCTCCACCATCCGGTGGGCGACGCACTGGCGGGCTACCGCCGGACCTGGCTGAGCGCCCTGCTGGTGCCGGCCAAGCACAGCTTCGCCGGCCTCCGCCGCAAGGCCCGCGCCGCCGCCCTCGAACGCATCTGGGTGCCGGTCGTCAGCCCGGCCCGCCCGATCGCGGTGACCGTGCGCGCCGCCTGAGGGTCTTGGTCAACCGAGGCTTCGCCTCGGGCCGGGGGCTTCACCACCCGCCCCCTGAAACCGGGAGTCAAGACCCGGCTTCGCGCGTCTCGATCGCGATCTCCGACGACAACGTCCGGTGCACCGGGCACTTGTCGGCGATCAGCATCAGCCGGGCGCGCTGGTCGTCGTCGAGGTCCCCTTCGAGGGTGATCTCGCGGGTGATCCGGCTGAGCATGCCCCGCTCGGTTTCGCACTGGGCGCAGTCTTCGGCGTGGATGCGGTCGTGGCGCAGCCGGATCGTCGCGCGGGTGAGCGGGATGCCCTTGCGGTCGGCGTACATCCGCAGCGTGATCGCCGTGCACGAACCCAGGGACGCCAGCAGCAGCTCGTACGGGTTCGGGCCGGCGTCGGCGCCGCCGACCGCGACCGGCTCGTCGACGAGCAGCTCGTGGGCCGCCGTCGTGACCCGCTGCGTGTAGGTGCCGTCGCCGCTCGCGGTGACGACGACGGTGCCGGGTTCGGGGTGATCCATCCGCGCCAGTCCTCCCAGTGGTCGGGGGCGCTCGGATCCGGACATCCAGAACATTCCCAAGACGCCGCGGATATCGTATCTTCTGCTGCGGGTGGGTCACCCGGGCGCCGCTTGCGCCGGGCTGCCGCGAAGGGGGTGCGCCGTGGCCACAAGGCACTTGCCGATGCGGCCGGCCGACCAGGGCGGCCGCGAGCGCTTCCTCGACGCCGCCTTGTCGGTCCTGGTCGACCGGGGCGTCCCGGGGCTGACCGTGCGCGGGGTGGCCGAGGCGGCCGGCGCGTCGACGATCTCCGTGTACGCCCGTTTCGGCGGGCGCGCGGGCCTGCTCGACGCCTTGTACGAGCGCACCTTCGACTCGCTGCGGGAGCTGCTGGAGAACCTGCCGCCGTCGAGTGAGGACGCCGTCGCGGACCTGCTGCACCTCGCGCTGGAGTACCGGACCTTCGCCCGGGAGAGCCCGACGCGGTACGCGTTGATGTTCGAGCGCCCGGTCCCGGGCTTCGACCCCGACCCGGCGCTGCGGTCGGCGGTGCTGCGGACGACGTTCAGCCTGTTCATCGCCCGCGTCCACCGGGTCTGCCCGCCGGGCGCGGACGCCCGGTCGACGGCGTACCAGCTGTGGACGACCATGCACGGCCTGGTCGGCTCGGAACTGATGCTCGCTTCGCGGCGGCCGCTGGCGGACTGGTTCATCCCGCCCACCGACGAGGCCAACGAGGAGATGTACCGGCAGGGCGTCAGCGCGATGATGTCCGGCCTCGGCCTGCGCAACCGCTGACCCGCGCGACGGCCGGCTCAGGCTGCGGAAGGGCGAGCCTCTGCAAACGACAGAGCCCCCGGTCCACTCGGGATGGGGAGGGTTGATCTAGGGCGTGTCTGACAATGCCTCGGTCCAGGTGACCACCGCGTGCAGCACGACCGCTGATCGGTGATGCCCGCGGATCGTTCTCGAAGAGTAGGCCTTGTCGCCGCGAACCCGGTGAGGTCTCGTGCGCGCCCGACCGCGTCCAGCCCGGCGGATGCGTAGGTGCCGCATCAGGTGCGGGAACATCGGTGCAGCTCCGGCCTGGCCGGACCCGACCAGCGTCACCAGCGGTCGGCCGTTGCCGTCGACGAGGTGGTGCACCTTCGTGCTCCACCCGCCGCGGGAGCGGCCGATCGCGTGATCAGGCGGCTCGCTCAGCAGATCCGTGTAGTTCGACCCAGCCCCCTGTGGAGCGGGGCCAGGTCCACATCGTCTGCCACGGACCGAACACCGCCGGCACGTCCCGCCACGCGATTCCGCACCACCGCCGGAGCGCTGCGCAACCCCTGACCGCGCGACGCCGGCGACCATGCATGCCGGAGCGCTGCGCAACCGCTGACCCGCGCGACGGCCGGCTCAGGCTGCGGAAAGCAACAGTCCCGGAAACGGCAGAACCCCCGGTCCACGAGGGACCGGGGGTTCTGCCGTTCAGCTCGGAGAGCTAGTGCTCACGCACCGCCGGAGAGCTTCTCGCGGAGCGCCGCGAGCTGCTCGTCGGAGGCGAGGGTGCCACCGCTGCTCTTGGAGTCGGCCGGGGCCGAGCCCGAGGTGTAGCTTTCCGCGCCACCCTCGATGCCGGTCGCCGCGTCGGCCGCCGCTTCGGCGTCCGCCTCGACGGCCTTCACGACCTGCTTCATGTGGGCCTCGTAACGAGTGTGCGCCTCGGCGTACTGGCGCTCCCACTCCTCACGCTGCTTGTCGAAGCCTTCCTGCCACTCCTGGGTGTCCGGGTCGAAGCCTTCGGGGTAGATGTAGTTGCCCTCGGCGTCGTACTCGGCGGCCATGCCGTACTGGGTCGGGTCGAACTCGGTGTCCGGCGTGACACCCTCGTTCGCCTGCTTCAGCGACAGCGAGATGCGACGGCGCTCGAGGTCGATGTCGATGACCTTGACCATGACGTCGCCGTTGACCTGGACGACCTGCTCCGGGATCTCCACGTGGCGCTCGGCCAGCTCGGAGATGTGGACCAGGCCCTCGATGCCCTCTTCGACGCGGACGAACGCACCGAACGGAACCAGCTTGGTGACCTTGCCCGGCACGATCTGGCCGATCGCGTGGGTGCGGGCGAACTGGCGCCACGGGTCTTCCTGGGTCGCCTTCAGCGACAGCGAGACGCGCTCGCGGTCCATGTCGACGTCCAGGACCTCGACCGTGACCTCCTGGCCGACCTCGACGACCTCGGACGGGTGGTCGATGTGCTTCCAGGACAGCTCGGAGACGTGCACCAGGCCGTCGACGCCACCCAGGTCCACGAAGGCACCGAAGTTGACGATGGACGACACGACGCCCTTGCGGACCTGGCCCTTGGCGAGCGCGTTGAGGAACTCGCTGCGCACCTCGGACTGGGTCTGCTCCAGGTAGGCACGGCGGGACAGGACCACGTTGTTGCGGTTCTTGTCCAGCTCGATGATCTTCGCCTCGAGCTCGCGGCCGACGTACGGCTGCAGGTCGCGCACGCGGCGCATCTCGACCAGGGACGCGGGGAGGAAGCCGCGCAGGCCGATGTCCAGGATGAGGCCGCCCTTGACGACCTCGATGACGGTGCCCTTGACGGGCTCGTCCTTCTCCTTGAGCTCCTCGATCGTGCCCCAGGCGCGCTCGTACTGCGCGCGCTTCTTGGACAGGATCAGACGGCCTTCCTTGTCCTCCTTCTGGAGAACCAGGGCTTCGACCTCATCGCCGACGGTGACAACCTCAGCCGGGTCGACATCGTGCTTGATGGAGAGCTCACGCGAGGGGATGACACCCTCGGTCTTGTAGCCGATGTCGAGCAGGACCTCGTCGCGGTCGACCTTGACGATCGTGCCTTCGACGATGTCACCATCGTTGAAGTACTTGATCGTCTTGTCGATAGCCGCGAGGAAATCTTCCTCCGACCCGATGTCGTTGATGGCGACCTGCGGGGCCCCGATCGGGGCGGTCGGGGCGGTGGCGGTGTCGGTGGTCATTAGGCGGGTTGCTCCGGTGGATGGAATCGAGGGTTGGCAGTTGTCGGCGCGAATGGGTGCATGCGTCGACCCTGCTAGCAAACGTCCACCAGTGAACGACCGCGGCATGACCCGCATACGGTGCGCGACCCGAGTCCCAACCAGAAGCTGAGCGGAAGGCAGCGCGAACCCACTGCGCTAACACTTATCCTACGCGGCAGCCGCTAGGCGGCACAATCAGGGTCCCCCTGGCTCGCTAAGGTCCTCGCGGAAGCAAACCGCACGCACCGAGATGCAGGTGGAGCAGCTGAGGCCCACCGGGACCGGAGACACCATCATGCCACCGGAGGAGGCGCCCGCGCCGGGGCGCCACGACGCCGCGGAGCACCGGCTGGGCACCTCGGCGGTCGCCTACCGCGAGGTCGGCGGGGCGGAGGCCGCGGCAGCGAACCTGGCCTGGTGGGACGCCGACGCCGACGACTACCAGGCCGAGCACGGCGGGTTCCTCGGCGACGCCGACTTCGTCTGGTGCCCGGAGGGGGTCCGGGAGGCCGACGCCCGGCTGCTCGGCGACGTCCGCGGCAAGCGCGTGCTGGAGGTCGGCTGCGGGCAGGCCGCCTGCGCGCGCTGGCTGGCCGCCGAGGGCGCGCACGCCGTGGCGACCGACCTCTCCGCCGGCATGCTGCGCCACGCCCGCGACGGCAACGCGCGCACCGGCCTGGCCGTGCCGCTCGTGCAGGCGAACGCCGAGCAGCTGCCGCTGGCGTCGGGCAGCTTCGACGCGGCCTGCTCGGCCTTCGGCGCGATCCCGTTCGTGGCCTCGGTGGACGCGGTGTTCGCCGAGGTGCACCGGGTGCTGCAGCCGGGCGCGCCGTGGGTGTTCTCGGTGACTCACCCGATGCGGTGGATGTTCCCCGACGACCCGGGCCCGCAGGGGCTCACCGTCACCCAGCCGTACTTCGACCGCACGCCCTACGTCGAGGTCGACGACGAGGGCACCGCCACCTACGTCGAGTACCACCACACCCTCGGCGACTACGTGCGCGCGCTGGCGGGCGCCGGGTTCACCCTCACCGACCTGGTCGAGCCCGAGTGGCCGGCCGGGCACACGCGGGTCTGGGGCCAGTGGAGCCCGCTGCGCGGCAAGCTCTTCCCGGGCACCGCGATCTTCCGCACGCACCGCTCGTGAACCCCCTCGAAGCGCAGCAGAACGCCCGTTTCGCCGCGCTCGACCCGCTGCTCCCGCCGATCGCGGCCCCGCCGTCGCCGTCGAACGAGCCCCTGGTCGTGACGGCCGGCGGGCGCCGGGCCGGCGGCCTGCTGACCCACGTCGTGCACCCGCCGGGGTCCTGGCCGACGCTCTGGGGACCGGCGGAGATCCGGGACCTGACCGCGGTGCCGGGCGACAGCGGCGCGGCCGGCCTGGCCGCGCTGCTCGGCGCGTGGCACGACCGGCTGCGCGGGACGCCGGCCGGCCCGGACTCGGCCTGCACGCTGACCTGGCCGAGCCGCGACGCCGAGGCGGCGGCGGTGCTGCTGGCGCACGGCTTCGCCCCGATGACGGCGCTGGCGGTGCGGCCGCCGGACCCGCCCGGTGAGCCGGGGCCGGCGGGGGTGACCGTCCGCCGGGCCGGCGAGGGCGACGTCGACGCGCTGACCGAACTGCGCCTGGCCGAATGGCGCTACACGTCGCTGGTCGGCACCGCGGTGCCGCGCCCGGGCGCCCGCGCGCTGCTGCGCGCGGAGGTCGTCCGCTCGCTGCGCTTCAGCGGGCTGGTCTGGCTGGCCGAGGCCGACGGCGTGCCGTCCGGCATGGCCGCCTGCGCGCTGGCCTCGCCGGCGCCGGGCGACAGCATCCACGGGCGGCTGCTGCCGGGCCGCTGGGGGTACGTCGACACGCTGTCGGTCGCGCCCGCGGCCCGCGGCGGCGGGGTCGGCCGGGCGCTGATGGCGGTGGCGCACCGGGAGCTGGTCCGGCCCGGGACGCGCGGGACGTTTCTCTTCTACCACCCGGCGAACCCGCTCTCGCCGGTGTTCTGGCACCGGCAGGGCTATCGTCCACTGTGGACCATGTGGATCCGGCGTCCGGCCTGGTCCTGACCGCGCGCTCCGAGGGGGAACCATGGACATCGCCGAGCCGTTGCTCGCGGCGCACCGGGCGCGGTTCGCCGCGGTCGACCCGCTGCTGCCGCCCGCCGCGCCCCCGGCCGAGGGCGAGCGCCTGGACGCGGCGACCGCCGCCGGCACGCGGGTCACCGGCGTGCTGCAGCGGCAGCGGCTGGCGCCCGGCGACGTCCCGATGCTGTGGTCGGCCGCCGACACCTGGCAGCTCTTCCCGTATTTCGGCGCGACCGGCACCGAAGGCCTGGACCTGCTGCTGCGGGCGCTCAAGGGCCGGCTCGCCGCGGAAGCGACCGGCGACGACTCGGCGTGCGTGGTCGTCTGGCCCAGCCGGGACGCCGAGGCGATCCGCGCCTTCCTCGACCACGGCCTCGTCCCCCTGTCGGCGGTCGGCGTGCGGACCGCTCCCCCGCCCGACGCCGAGCCGGGGGTCACCGTCCGCCGCGCCGGGCCCGGCGACTTCGCGGCCGGGCTGGCGCTGGCGGCGGCGACGTTCGACTACACCGGGCTGGTCGCCGCGCCCCGCCGGGCCAACACGGCCGAGCTGCTGGCGCCGTCGCTGCGGGCGGCGCTCGCCGAGGAGGAACCGCCGGTCTGGCTGGTCGAAGCCGGCGGCGAGCTCCGCGCGTTCGCGCACTGCGCGTGGATCGACGCGGTGCCGGGCAGCGAAGCGGGCGAACTGCTCCCGGCGGGGCGCTGGGGGTACGTGAACAACGTCGTGACCGCGCCCGGCGAGCGCGGCGGCGGGCTCGGCCGGGCGCTGATGGCCCACGTGCACCGGGAGCTGCACCGCGGCGGCGCGACCCGGACGTACCTCTACTACAACCCGACCAACCCGCTGTCCTCGGTGTTCTGGCACCGGCAGGGCTACCGTCCGCTGTGGACCACGTGGGAGGTGCGCCCGGCGGCGGCCCTCCGGTGAGCACGGCCCGGGTGGCTGCGCGGTACCCCCTCCGGGGCGGCCGGGCTGCGCGGTACCCCCTCCGGGGCGGCCGGGCTGCGCGGTACCCCCTCCGGGGCGGCCGGGCTGCGCGATACCCCCTCCGGGGCGGCCGGGCTGCGCCGGTGTCGCCGAAATGCGACAGTCGGCCGTGCCCGGAGCCCGCATCGCCTTCGTGAGCCACCCACAAGTGTGACGTGCGTCCGGTGATCTTGCTGCCACCCGCGCCCCGGGCTAGCTTTTGAACTGACCGGTCAGTTCAAAAGTTCGCGAAGCGGGAGAAACCGTGCAGGTCCGAGCCGATCGGGTGTCCCTCGAAGGGCACCACGGCCCCTTGTTACCGCCCACCTCGCTGACCGTCGGCGGAGGCGACCTGGCGATCGTGCACGGCGAACCCGGCGTCGGCGTCACCGCCTTCGGCCTCGCGCTGGCCGGCCGCCTGAAGCCGACCACCGGCACCGTGCACGCCGAGGGCGTCGACGCCCCGCTGACCGAGCTCGTCGCCGTCGTCGACGCCCCCGGCGTCAGCGAGCCCGACGACGCCCTGCCGCTGCGCGTGGTCGTCGGCGAGGAACTGGCGCTGGCGCACCGCCCGGCGGGCAAGGAGGACGTCGCCCGCTGGCTCGGCGAGCACGACGCCGCGCCCTTCGCCGGCACGCGGTTCGAAAACCTCGCCCCGGCGGTGCGCACCCGGCTGCTCACCGAGCTGGCCGCCGAGCGCAAGGGCGTGCGCGTGCTCGTCCTCGACACGCCCGACCGGCACACCAGCGACGTCGGCAGCTGGGTCGCGACGGCCCGGGTGCAGGCCACGCGCGGCCTGGCCGTGGTCGTGCTGGCCGCGACGACGCCGGCGGCCGCGCTGCCGGTCACGCCCGCGCTCCTCGGCTCGGCCGGGCAGCCCGCCCCGGAGCACTGCGCTCCCCCGGAAACCCCCGAACCCGAACCCACCGAAGAGCTCCCCGAGAGCACTGACGGAGTCACCGAATGAACGCCTTCCGGATCGCGCGCAACGAGCTGCGCCGCCTCTCCACCGGCACCCTGCCGAAGCTCGCGCTGGTCGCGCTCGTGCTGGTGCCGCTGCTCTACGCGTCCTTCTACCTGTACGCGAACTACGACCCGTACGGCCGGCTCGACAAGCTGCCCGCCGCCGTCTTCACCAGTGACGCCGGCGCGAAGGACGCCGGCGGCCAGGAGCGCAACGTCGGCCGCGAGGTGACCGACGAGCTGCTCAAGTCCGGCACCTTCCAGTGGCACGAGGTGTCCGAGCAGGAGGCCCGCGACGGCGTCCGCGACGACAAGTACTCCTTCGCGATCGGCATCCCCAGCGGCTTCTCCGCCGCGCTGCTGTCGGTGGGCAACTTCCAGCCCCAGCAGGCGACCATCACGCTGACCACCAACGACGCCAACAACTACCTCTCCGGCACCATCGCCAAGCAGGTCGCCGAGCAGGTGCGCAAGACGATCGCGGAGAAGGTCGGCAGCGAGGCCGCGGACCGGTTCCTGGTCGGCTTCTCGACGATCTACGCCAAGATCCAGGAGGCGTCGAACGGCGCTTCGCAGCTTGCCGACGGCGCCACGCAGCTCAAGACCGGGCAGCAGAAGCTGGCCGACGGCGCGGCGAAACTGGCGGACGGCTCGTCGACGCTGGCGACCGGCCTGGGCACGCTGAAGAGCGCCACCGCGGACCTGCCTTCGCAGACGCAGAAGCTGGCCAGCGGCGCTTCGCAGGTGGCCGCCGGTGACCAGAAGGTCGCCGACGCGGCTTCGACCGCCGCGACGGCGTCGTCGGACATCCAGGGCAAGCTCGACTCCTACCGCAGCCAGCTCCAGACCGACCTGCGCGGCGCGGGCGTGCCGGAGACGCAGGTCCAGGAGATCCTGGCGCGCGCCGACCAGCTGCGCTCCCCCGTCGACCAGGCCAACAGCCGGATCCACCAGGCCAACGGCGACCTGGCGAAGCTGGCCGACGGCGCCCGCCAGGTGTCCGACGGCGCGGCCAAGCTCGCCGCGGCGTCGCCCCAGCTGGCGAGCGGCATCGCGCAGGCGTCCGACGGCGCGAACCAGCTGAAGGACGGCGCGTCCCAGCTCAGCGACGGCGAGAAGACCGCGGTCAACGGCACGAACCAGCTCGCCGACGGCGCGGTCAAGCTGCGTGACGGGCTCGCGGCCGGGCTCCAGCAGATCCCGAACCCGGACGACCCGACGCGCGCCGCGACGGCCACCACGATCGCGGACCCGGTGGCGGTCAACGCCAACGGCGAGGCGTCGGCCGGCACCTACGGCGCCGGGCTCGCGCCGTTCTTCATCTCGCTGGCCACCTGGATCGGCGCGTTCGTGCTGTTCCTGATCCTGCGCCCGCTCTCGACGCGCGCGCTGACCGCGGGCGCGGCCCCGTTCCGGGTCGCGGTCGGCGGCTGGCTGTCCTCGGCGCTGCTGGGCATCGCGCAGGTCGTCGTCCTGTTCGGCGCGGTGACCTGGCTGGTCGGCATCCACATCGCCCACCCGCTGGGCGCGATCGGGTTCGCCGTGCTGGTGTCATGGGCGTTCACGTCGGTGGTGCACGCGCTCAACGCGTTCTTCGGCGCGGTCGGCAAGTTCCTCGGCCTGGTGCTGCTGGTGCTGCAGCTGGTGAGCGCGGGCGGCACGTTCCCCTGGCAGACGATCCCGGACGCGCTGTACCCGCTGCACGTGGTGCTGCCGATGGGCTACGCGATCGACGGCTTCCGCCACCTGTTCTACAGCGGCGCCTCGACGGGCCGGCTGCTCGGCGACATCGGCGTGCTGCTGGCGTACCTGGTGGGCGGGATCCTGGTGTCCACGCTGGCCGCCCGCAAGCGTCGCGTTTGGACGGTGTCCGCGCTCAAGCCCGAGCTCAGCCTGTGAGCGGCGGGACGAAGCAGAAGCTCTTCGAGGCCACGCTGGAGCTCTCGAAGAGCCGGGGCCTGGTGGGCCTGACGGTCGACGACATCGCCGCCGCGGCGGGCGTCGCCAAGGGCACGGTGTACTACAACTTCGGCTCCAAGGACGGCCTGGTCGACGCCCTGTTGCGGTACGGCGTCGACATGCTCGCGGGCCGGCTGCGCGCGGCGGTGTCCGACGCCGATCCGCTGGACGTGATCGAGGCGCAGGTCGACACGACGCTGGAGTTCATCGCCCAGTACCCGGGGTTCTCGCAGATCCTGGTGAGCGAGCTGTGGCGGACGCCGGGCCAGTGGCACGGGACGTTGTCGCTGCTGCGCGAGGAGATCATCTCGATCGTGAAGCAGCAGCTGTCCCGGCTGGACGCGGCCGGGCGCCTGCCGGAGGGGGTGCAGATCCCGACGGCGGCGGCCGGCCTGTTCGGGACGATGCTGGTGGTGGCCCTGGACTGGCAGGTGTTCGGGCCGCAGCGGACTCGCGCGGAGGTCCGGGACGCGGTGATGGTGCTGATCCGCGGGCTGGGCCGCCGCTAGCGCGCGGCCCGGGGACGAACCCGACCGGGCTCCCTCGTGCCGGAGGTCGAACCTCCGGCACGAAGGAGCCGGTCATCGGCCCCCCGGCCCGGGCCGCCTCCCCATCACGGGTGGAGGTACTTCTTCGTGTCGAGCGTGGTGTTGTTCTCGTCGACGAAGTAGAACCTGACGAAGGCCGGACCGCCCGCGATGTCCACCGGCACGTTCATGGTGTCCGTGTACGTGGTGTCGCAGACCCACACCGAGTAGTTGGACCCTCGCTTCACACCGTTGGCGTCGTACCCGTACGCCACCAGCTGGCGGCAGCCGTAGGCCTTGATCGAGTAGTCGACGTCGACGGATCGCTGGTGCCACCGCACGTGGCCGAGGGCGTAGCTCGCGCCGTACTCGAGGTGGTACTCGGAGCTGGGATCCGCTGCGGGTGCCGCGGTGGCGATCGGTGCGGCCAGGACGGTCGCCGCCACGGCCGCGGTCACGGCCGCGGCCGCCTTCACGCGCTTGAACGGAACCGACGAGCCTGCTCGATCGGGGTGTCGGACTGCGGTGCCGGCCATGGTTGATCTCCCTCGCGTCAACACGTTTTCATTGGCGTCGGGAGCTTGGCAACGCTCACTGCAATCGCACTGCAGTCTTACGGAACGTGGCAGGTCGGAGGTACGCTCGGCTTCGGGGAGGGGGCTGGTGCGTGTCTGATGTCCGATTCGGCGTGCTGGGGCCGGTCGCGGCCTGGTGGGGCCAGGACCCGGTCGAGGTGGGGTCCGGGAAGTGCCTGCGGGTGCTCGGGGTGCTGCTGCTGCACGCGAACCAGCGGGTGGACCGCGAGCAGATCATCGAGGGAGCCTGGGACGGCGGCCCGCCGAAGAGCGCGGTCAACCTCGTCCAGAAGTACGTCGGCGAGGTGCGCAGGTCGCTGGAGCTCGACGACGGCTCGCTGCAGACGGTGGGCACCGGGTACCTGCTGCGGGTGGCGCCCGACCAGCTCGACAGCGCCCAATTCGCGTCGCGGCTCGCCCGGGCGCGCGAAACCAGGAGCGACGGCGACCTGACCGCCGCCCGGCAGCACCTCGCCGAGGCGATGACGCTGTGGCGCGGGCCCGCCTTCAGCGGCCTCGACACCCCGGCGGCCACCACCGAACGCAGCCGGCTGGAGGAATACCGCCTCGGCGCGCTGGAAGACCTCGCCGAGCTCGACCTGCTGCACGGGGAACACGCGCTGGCCATCCCCGAGCTGTCCCGGCTCACCGACGAGCACCCGTACCGCGAACGCGCGCGGGAACTGCTGATGATCGCGCTCTACCGCAGCGGCCGCCAGGGCGACGCGCTCGCCGTGTTCCACGACATCCAGCGCCTGCTGGCCGAGGAACTCGGCGCCGATCCCGGGCACGGCCTGCAGCGCGTGCACGCCCAGATCCTGCGCGCCGATCCGGCGCTCGACGTGGCGACCGCGACCGAAGAGCCGCGGTCGATCGCCCAGCTGCCCGCGGACATCCCGGACTTCACCGGCCGCGCCGGGCCGCTGCAGGAGCTGCTGGACCTGCTGGCCGAGCGCCGGGTGGTGGTCGTCGCCGGCGCACCCGGGACCGGTAAGTCGGCCCTCGCCGTGCGAGCGCTCCGCCAGGCCGGGGACGCGTTCCCCGACGGCCAGCTCTACCTGGACCTCGCCGGCACCTCCGCCGTGCCGCGCGACCCGGCGATGCTGCTGGCCGAGCTGCTGCGCGCACTCGGCGTCACGGACGCGGTCATGCCGCCGGGCCTGCACGAACGCGCCGCCCTCTACCGGTCACGGCTGGCCGATCGCCGCATGCTCGTGCTGCTCGACGACGTCGCCGGCGCCCAGCAGGTGCGGCCGCTGCTGCCGCCGTCCGGGGGGTGCGCGGTGGTGGTCACGAGCCGGCACCGGCTGGCGGACCTGGCCGGCGCCGAGCACGTCGAGCTGGACGTGCTGTCCGCCGAAGACGCCCGCGACCTGCTCGCCCGCATCGCCGGGGCGGAGCGTGTCGAGCGCGAGCCGGAGCAGGCCGACGCGATCGTCCGGCTGTGCGGACGCCTTCCGCTGGCCATCCGGATCACCGGGGCGAGGCTCGCGAGCCGGCGGGCGTGGACCCTGCAGGTGCTGCGCGAACGCCTGGAGGACGAGTCCCGGCGGCTGCGCGAGCTGCGGGTCGGCGACCTCGACGTGCGGGCCAACTTCGACCTGAGCCTGCGCCTGCTCCCCGGGGAAGCCGTGCGGGCGTTCCGGCTGCTGGGACTGCTGGGCGCGGAAACGCTCCCCGCGTGGGTGATCGGCCCGCTCCTCGGCCACCCGGCCGGAGACGACGTGCTCGACACCCTCGTCGACGCCTACCTCGTGCGCCTGGTGACGACCGACCGCGCCGGCCAGCCGCGCTACCGGCTGCACGACCTGCTGCGCGCCTACGCGTCGGAAGGCGCTCACGACCACTACCCGGCCGAGGACCGCCGGGCGGCGGTGGAGCGGGTCCTCTCCGCCTGGCTCGCCCTCGCCGAGCAGGCCCGCGACCTGTGCTACCCCAGCCTGTTCCGGCCCACGCCGGGGCGCGCGCCGCGCTGGACCCCGGACCACACGGTCGTCGATCCCATCGCCTGGTTCGACGCCGAACGCGGGACGTTGCTGCGGGCGATCGAGCTCGCGGCCGAATGGGAGCTGGACGAACTGGCGTGGGAGCTGGCGATCGCCGCGGTGCCCTACTACGACCACCGCAGCCTGTACCAGGACTGGAACCGCAGCCACCAGATCGCCCTGGCCGCCGCCGGCGCGGCCGGCAACGCCCACGGGGAAGCGGCGTTGCTGCAGGGGCTCGGCCAGGTGCACATCTACCTCGACGAAATGGCCGAAGCCCGCGACGACCTGCACCGGTGCGCGCAGCTGTACCAGGGCATCGGCGATCACCGCGGCGAAGGGCTCGCCCTGGCGAGCCTGGGCACGGTGCACCGCGTCCGCGGCGAACTCGACGCGGCGCTGACCGTCGACAAGGAAGCGCTGGCCCACCTCGTGGCCGCCGGGCACCGGCAGGCGGAAGCGCAGATCCGGACCGCCATCGGCATCATCGGTTTCGAACAGGGCGCCGCCGACTCGGGTTCGTGGATCGAGGACGGCCTGCGGATCGCCTGCGACCTCGGCGACCGGCACCGGCAGGCGGTGATCCTCCGCACGCTCAGCCGGTACCACCAGGGGGTCGGCGACACCCCGGCCGCGCTGCGCGACCTCACCGGAGCGCTGACGATCTTCAACGAGATCAACGACGAGCGGTGCGGCGCCTACACCGACCAACGGCTCGGTGCCATCTACGCGGAGGCCGGTGACCGCTCCCGGGCGGATTCGGCCCTGCAGCGCGCGGCGCACGTCTTCCGCCTCAACGGGGACCGCAGCAACGAGGCCGCGTGCTGGCAGCAGCTCGGCGAGCTCGAAAGCGAACTCGGCGACGCGGCCGCGGCCCGGCACCACCTGAGCCTGGCGGTCGCTTTGTGGCGAGCTGTCGGCCTGCCCGAGCGTGCCGAAGGCGTGCAGGCGGCGCTGGACGCGGTGCCCGGCTGATCGGCTCCGGCTGCGGCTGCGGCTCCGGCTCCGGCTCCGGCTCTGGCGTGCAACTCAGCGGGCGGCCGTTCACCCACCTCGAACGCCGACCGGCGTGTCACCGGGTCCGCCACCGTCCACGGACAGCGCACCGGCGGCGGCGCGCGCCGCGGCGCGGTAGCGGCCGGGTGTCTGGCCGACGAGGTCGGTGAAGGCGTCGATGAAGCTGCCCGGATTCGCCCAGCCCAGCCGGATCGCCGTGTCGGTGACCGAGGCGCCCGCGCACAGTTCGAGCAGGGACCGCTGGACCCGCAGCAGGGTCCGCCACTGGCGGAAGCTCATCGACAGTTCGCTGCCGAACAGGCGGCTGAGGGTGCGTTCGCTCGAGCCGGTCCGGTGCCCCAGCTCGGCCAGGGTCGCCGGGCCGGCCGGATCGGCGTGCAGCAGGTCGGTCACGGCCTTGAGGCGGGCGTCGCCCGGCTCGGGCAGGCGCAGCGGTTCCTGCGGAGCGCGGGCGAGCTCGGTGAGGACGACCTCCAGCAGCAGCCGGGCGCGCGGGCTGCCGGCCGGCTCGGTGCCCGTCGCCAGGTAGGCCTCGCGCATCAGCGCACTGGCCGCGAACACCGAAGGCTGCGCCGGCAATCGCCCGGCCAGGGCCGCCGGCACCGCGAGCAGCCGGATCACGGTCTCGCCGTGCGAGCGGCTGCTGTGGACGTAAAACGGCGGCACCCAGGTGATGCGGTTCGCCGGCGCCACCCAGGTGCCGGCCCGGGTCGTGGTGACCAGTGCCCCGGAGGCGGCGTACCGGAGCTGACCGAAGTCGTGGAAGTGCGCGGCGACGTCCTCGCCGTGGGCCAGGGGCCCGCAAGCCGCCGCAGCGCCGTTCTGGAACACCGGCTCGATCATGACCTCACCCTACGGTGGCGGGTTTCCGGAATTTCCTGGCGGCACACCGGTGGTACGCCGCCGCGGCGGCGATCATGGTGGGGGTATGCGAGTCATCACCCAGCACACGCTCGGCGGCCCCGAAGTCCTGACCATCGTGGACGCGCCCGAGCCCCGCATTCAGCCGACCGAGGTCCTCGTCCGCGTCAAGGCGATCGGGCTGAACCCCCTGGAAGCACGCCTGCGGGCCGGTGAATTCCCGCTGCTGGGCGCGCCACCGTTCACCCTCGGCTGGGACATCAGCGGTGTGGTCGAGCCGGCGTCGCAGACGTGGCGGTTCCGGCCCGGTGACGAGGTGTTCGGCATGCCGCTGTTCCCCCGGGCGGCCAACGCGTACGCCGAGTTCGTGGCCGCGCCGGCGTTGCACCTGGTGCGCAAACCGGCGTCACTGTCCCACGTCGAGGCGGCGGCGTTGCCGATCGTCGGGCTGACGGCTTGGCAGGGCCTCGTCGACCTGGCCGGCGTGACGAAGGGCGACCGCGTCCTGATCCACGGCGGTGGCGGCGGGGTCGGGCACGTGGCGATCCAGCTCGCGAAGTCACTGGGCGCGCACGTGATCACGACCGCGGGGACGGGCAAGCGGGACTTCGTCGCGAGCTTGGGCGCCGACGAGATCGTCGACTACACGACGACGGACTTCGCGGAGGTGGTCCGGAACGTGGACGTCGTACTCGACACGATCGGCGGCGACACGGCTTCGCGCTCGCTCGCGGTGCTCCGGCCCGGGGGCCAGCTCGTGACGGCGGTGGCGGAGGAGGACACGGACTTGATCGCGAGGTTCGAGGCGGCCGGAATGCGGTTCAGCGGCATCGCGGTCGATCCGGATCCGGTGGCGCTGCGCGGGCTGGCCGGGCTGGTCGAGCAGGGGGCGCTGCGGGTCAGCGTCCAGGAGACGTTCCCGTTCGACCGCATCGCCGACGCCCACCGGCTGCTCGAAGGCGGTCACCTGCGGGGGAAGGTGGTCCTCACGGTCTGATCCACGGGCCGCGGGGCGCCCCCCGTTTTCCACGCTACCGGCAGGCACCGACAGTTCCGGCGCCCCGCAGCCTGCTCAGCCGCGGTCCTCGATGCGGGCCCGGATCGCTGCCGCGTACGTGTCGACCGCTGTGGCTGCGGCCGTCAGTTCGCACGGGCCGTCGATCAGCAACCTCTTCGCCGGGATGTACGCCTGCTCGATCTCCGGGTCTCCCAGCAGGCCGTACTCGCGGGCCAGGTCGTGGTCGGCCGACAGTCTCGCGCGCAGTTCCTCGCGGCGGGCGACCAGGCCGTCGAGGACCGCTCGCTGGCGGCGGCCGTCCTCCACCGCCGGGGCCACCGCGTGCTCGTGGCTGTCGATGTGGCGCTCGACCCACTCCGCGTCGCCGTCCACCTCGGCCGACCGGAGCTGCTTGAGCGCCCCGCGGAGCCGCTGCGCCCGGGCCGGGAGCATCGCGACGCCCGTGAAGCGCGTGGCCACGCGCAGCTGGTACGCCTCGATCTCCGCCAGCTCCGCCACCGCCTGGGTCAGCACCTCGAGCCGGCCCGCGAGGTCGTCCGGGGCCGGGCGGGCCTGGCCCGTGCTCGCCCGCACCGCCGCCACCCCCGGCGACGACTCCTCGCGGAAGCCCAGCAACAGACGCAGACCGAGCTCGGCCGCGCGGCCGGCGAGCGGGGCCAGCACCTCGCCGACGAGCCGGTCGGGCTCGGCCGAGTCGTCGATCGCGTCGACGACCAGGGTGCGGCCGGCGACCCCGTTGGTGAGGCGGTCGGCGATGCGGTGGCGGACGGCGTCGGCCGTGCGGCCCGTCGCGTCGACCGCGAGGTCCACGCTGCCCGGCGGCGGCATCTCGCCCAGCGCGGGCGGCAGGCCGGGCACGCCGAGGGAGCGTTCCCGGTCGGCGAGGACGATCCCGAACCGCAGCGCCGCCGCGACCGGCGAACCGGCCTCGCCCGTGTCGACCACCCAGACCGTCCCCGGTTCGGCGTTCGAAAACCAGTCGGCGACGCGCTGCACGAAGGACACGTCGACGGCCTCGCCGACCGGACGCGAGAAGCTCGCGTCGACGGCCGGGCTGCCGGAGGTCCAGATGCTCAGCTGGGGCAGGTGCCCGAGCATCGTCTCGACCGGCACCATCCACGTGCCGGTGTCCTTGCCGACCACCATGCCGACGACGTGGCCGGTCGCCTCGTCGAGCACCGCGGTGCCGCCGAAGCCCGGGCCGAGCGGCTCGGCTTCGGCCGTGCGGAACAGGCGGACCCACTCGCCGCCGGTCTGCTCCGGGCCGCCGAGGCGGGCGTGCGTCCAGCGGCCGACCGAGCCGGGCGGGAACCCGAACGCGCGGACGAGCTGGTGCTCGCCGAGCGGCATCCGGTGCAGGGGCGCGCGGAACACGCGGGATTCGGGCCGTTCCAGGCGCAGCAGGGCGAGATCGCCGTGGCCGCCGCCGTCGGAGGGCACCCAGCACCCTTCGACGACGGTCGCGGCGCCGGGCATCGCCTCGGCCAGGCCGACGAAGTCGACGCTCAGCGCGGCTCGCGGGCCGCCGGCGGTCTCGACGACGTGCGCGCTCGTGAGCACGTGGTACTCGTCCAGTACCGTGCCCGCTCCGCACACCCGGCCGAGTTCGTCGTGCAACCGGACCCGCCAGCGTCGTCGCTCACGCTCGAACCCCATTCGGCGGACCCTACGCCGTGATCGCCACGCGGTGGCGCCGACCTCCCTACCCAGCGGTAATGGCTCACCCGAACGGAGTCCTCCGTTCGGCGCAACGCCGGATCACACTCGTCCGAAGACGCGGCTGCCGGGCGCGGCCGGGTCGTCGCCGGCCCAGAACTCGAACCAGTGCCCGGTGAACTCCTCGCGGGACAGGCGGCCGTCGCCGTCGGTGTCGAGGAGGGCGAAGACGTCTTCGGACGGCGTGCCGACGCCGTTCCACGCCGCGATGAGGCGGTCGTACTCGGCGGCGGAGATGACGCCGTCGCCGTTCTCGTCGACGGCTTCGAACATCGCCTCGGCCGTGCCGGTGACCGCGCCCGGCATCGCCGGGAGGGCGTCGACGACCTGCAGCACCTGGTCGAGGCTGACCTTGCCGCCACCGCCGGCGGCGTCGTCGAGGGTGCCCCACCAGCCCATCATGATGCCGGTGAGCCGCTGCCCGTCGGGCGTGCCCGCGTCGGTGCCGCGCAGGTCGAGCCAGCGCGCGGTGAGCGCCCGGAAGTCGGCCTCCGTCAGGAACCCGTCGCCGTCGTGGTCCATGGCGCCGAACACGCCGGAGATCTTGCGTCGCTGGAAGTCACTGGCCATGGCGCCCAGCATCGCCGCGGTGCGTGCCTGCGGCGCCGTCCGCCCGAGTGCTCCCGCGCCACGACCCGGTGATGATGGCCGTGACGGGGAGTGAGCGGAACCTCTTGAGGGGGTCCGGGTGGCGAAGCCCCCGCCCCGGGGCGGAGCCCCGGATGACTCAGTGCGCGGCTTCGTTCCACGACCGGCCGTAGCCGACCGAAACCTCCAGCGGCACCGCCAGGGAGTACGCCGAGCCCATGCCGGCCCGGACCAGCTGCTCCAGCTGCTCCTTCTCGCCCTCGGCGACTTCCAGCACCAGTTCGTCGTGGACCTGCAGCAGGATCCGGCTTTTCAGCTTCGCCTCGACGAGCGCGCGGTGGACGTTCAGCATCGCCACCTTGATGATGTCGGCCGCGCTGCCCTGGATCGGGGCGTTGAGCGCCATCCGCTCGGCCATCTCGCGGCGCTGGCGGTTGTCGCTGTTGAGGTCCGGCAGGTAACGGCGGCGGCCGAAGACCGTTTCGGTGTAGCCGTTCTTCGCCGCGACGCCGACGACCGAGTGGAGGTAGTCGCTGATGCCGCCGAAGCGGGTGAAGTACGCCTCCATCTGCTCCTTGGCTTCTTCGGTGGAGATTCGCAGCTGTTGCGAAAGCCCGTACGCCGACAGCCCATACGCGAGCCCGTACGACATCGCCTTGACGCGGTAGCGCAGCTCCGGCGTGATCTCCTCCGGCGGCATCGAGAACGCGCGCGAGGCGACGAACGTGTGCAGGTCCTCGCCGGAGTTGAACGCCTCGATGAGGCCCTCGTCCTGCGAAAGGTGCGCCATGATCCGCATCTCGATCTGGCTGTAGTCCGCGGTCATCAGCTCGGTGAAGCCCTCGCCGACGACGAAGGCGTCGCGGATGCGGCGGCCTTCCTCGGTGCGGACCGGGATGTTCTGCAGGTTCGGCTCGGTCGAGGACAGCCGCCCGGTGGCCGCGATCGTCTGCAGCAGCGTGGTGTGGATGCGCCCGTCGTCGGCGACGGCCTTGATCAGGCCCTCGACCGTCGTGCGCAGCTTCGTCGCGTCCCGGTGCTCCAGCATGTGCTGCAGGAACGGGTGCTCGGTCTTCTCGAACAGGCCCTGCAGCGCCTCGGCGTCGGTCGTGTAGCCGGTCTTGGTGCGCTTGGTCTTCGGCATGCCGAGCTCGTCGAACAGGACGACCTGCAGCTGCTTCGGCGAACCGAGGTTGATCTGCTTGCCGATCACCGCGTACGCCTCTTCGGCCGCCTGCGTGACACGCGAGAGGTAGTGCGCTTCGAGGGTGGTCAGCTGCTCCAGGTCGACCGCGACGCCGGCGACCTCCAGCTCGGTGATCACCTCCAGCAGCGGCAGTTCCAGTTCGGCGAGCAGTTTCGCGCCGCCGATCTGCTCCAGCTCCTTGTCGAGCGCGCCGGCCAGCTCGAAGATCGCGCGGGCCTTCACCAGCTCGTCCTGGATCTCCTTCTGCTCCAAGCCTTCCGCGCCGCCGTCGAGCAGCGACAGCTGCCCGTCGCCGCCGTCGGTCTCCGAGCGCAGCTCGCGGTGGAGGTAACGCAGCGCCAGGTCGTCGAGTTCGAACGTGCGCTGGCCCGGGCGCACCAGGTACGCGGCGAGCGCGGTGTCCATGGCGAGCCCGGAGAGGGCCCAGCCGCGGGCGCGGATCGCGTGCAGCGGGACCTTGAGGTCGTGGCCGGTCTTGCGGATCTTCGGGTCGGCGAACCAGGCGGCCAGCGCCGCGTCGTCGGCCTGGTCCATCGCTGTGACGTCGACATACGCGCCTTCGCCGTCGGCCGTCGCGAAGGCGACCGAGCGCAGGTCGGACCGGACCGACGTGCCCACCGCGCGGAAGGACAGCGCCACCGGCTCGCCACCGGCCGCGTGCGCGGTCAGCCACGCGCCCAGCGCGCCCGGCGCGAGCGCGGAACCCGAGACCTCGAAGCCTTCGTCGGCCTCCGGCTCGGCGCTCTGCAGCGTCGCGAACAGCCTGTCCCGCAGCACGCGGAACTCCAGCTCGTCGAACAGCGCGTGCACCGCCTCGCGATCCCACGGGCGCAGCTCCAGCCCCGACGGCGCGATCTCCAGCTCGACGTCGCGGATCAGCTCGGTCAGCTGGCGGTTGAGCTGGACCGACGACAGGTGCGCCCGCAGCGCGTCGCCGACCTTGCCCTTGACCTCGTCGACGCGGTCGATGAGGTCGTCGAGCGAGCCGAACTGCTTGATCCACTTGGCCGCCGTCTTCTCACCGACGCCGGGGATGCTCGGCAGGTTGTCCGAGGGGTCGCCGCGCAGGGCCGCGAAGTCCGGGTACTGCCGCGGGGTGAGCCCGTACTTCTCTTCGACGGCGTCCGGGGTGAACCGGGTCATCTCCGAGACGCCGCGCTTCGGGTACAGCACGGTGACCTGCTCGGTGACCAGCTGCAGGGCGTCGCGGTCGCCGGTACAGATGAGGACGTCGAACCCGTCGGCCGTCGCCTGCGTCGTGAGCGTGGCGATGATGTCGTCGGCCTCGAAGTTCTCCTTCACCAGCGACGGGATCCCGAGCACCTCGAGGACCTCCTTGACCAGGTCCACCTGGCCGCGGAACTCGTCCGGCGTGCTGCTGCGGTTCGCCTTGTAGTCGGCGTAGGTCTCCGAGCGGAACGTCTTGCGCGAGAGGTCGAACGCCACCGCGAGGTGGGTCGGCGCTTCGTCGCGCAGCAGGTTGATGAGCATCGAGGTGAAGCCGAACACCGCGTTCGTGACCTGACCGGTCTTCGTCTTGAAGTTCTCCGCGGGCAGGGCGAAGAACGCGCGGTAGGCCATCGAATGGCCGTCGATCAGCAGCAGCTTCGGCCGCTCGGCGAGGCTGGTGTTTCCTGTGGCGTTGGCAACGGTCGTCTTCTCACTCGGGCTCACGAGGCCGAGTCTAGGCTGAGGGTCTGACACTCTTACGTGTCGCATAGGAACAGGAGCTTTGTGTGACGGACAGTGCCGCCCCCATCGACGTGGAGCGGCTGTCGGGCATCGACCCGGCGGCGGCGGAGCAGCAGCTGAACGACAAGGTCGGGATGAAGCTGCTGGAAGCGACGGCCGAGCGCGTGGTCGGCACCATCCCGGTCGAGGGCAACCTCCAGCCGTACGGCCTGCTGCACGGCGGCGCGAACGCCGTGCTCGCCGAAGCGCTGGGGTCCACGGTCGCCGCGCTCAACGCCGGCCCCGGCAAGGCGGCGATGGGACTGGAGCTGTCCTGCACGCACCACCGGGCCGTCCGCGCGGGCACGGTCACCGGCGTGGCGACGCCGCTGCACGTCGGCCGCGGCACGATCACCGCGGAGATCGTGCTGACCGACGACGAAGGCCGCCGCACCTGCACCGCCCGGCTGACCTGCGTGGTCCGGGACCGGCCGCCGGGCGCCTGAGCCGGTGGACCTCGACCTCGCCCAGGTGCGGGCGTTCGTGGTGACCGCGGAGCACCGCCACTTCGGGCGGGCCGCCCAGGCGCTGTTCCTCACCCAGCAGGCGCTGTCGAAGCGGATCCGGAAGCTCGAAGACACCCTCGCGGCCCCGTTGTTCCTGCGCACGCCCCGCACGGTCGAGCTGACCGCCGACGGCGAGCGGTTCCTCCCGCACGCGCGCGAGCTGCTGCGGGTGGCCGACGCCGCGGTGGCCGCGGTGGGCGCCGAGGACCGGCCGCTGCGGCTCGACGTCCTCGACTACCGGCTCTCCCCCATGTTCCTGCTCCGCCGCCTCGCCCAACGCCAGCCGGGACTGGAGATCGACCGGGTCGCCGGCGGCGGGTTCGCCAACGCGGTCGAGCCGCTGCTGTCGGGCGAGCTCGACGCCGCCTTCGGCCGGGTCACCGGCGGCGACCGGCCGCTGCCCGACGAGCTGGAGCACCGGGTCGTCCGGCTCGAGCCGCTGGTCGCGCTGCTCGCGCCGGAACACCCGCTGGCGGTGCAGGACGTGCTGCCGCTCGACGAGCTGCGCGCCGACGGCATCTGGCTGCCCGGCCTCCGCGGCCCCGCCGAGTGGCTGTCCTACCTCGCGGAGCTGTGCACCCGGTTCGGGGTGCCGATCGACGACTCCGGCGTCAGCTACGACCTGCGGCACACCCTCGAACAGACGCGGTACGGCAAGCGGCGCGTCACCCTCGCCGGCGCCGACATGGAGCTGGCGCCCGAGCTGAACCTGAAGGTGCTGCCGTTCGAGCCGTCGCCGTTGTTCCCGTGGTCGCTGGTCTGGCGGCGCGGCAAGGCGCACCCGGCGCTGCGGCGGCTGCTGGCCGTGGCCGGGCGCGCCAGCCGCGAGGAGGACTGGTGCGCCCACGACCCGGAGCACGCCTGGCTGCCGGACGACGACGTCAGCCTCGCAGCCGCCGCGCGAACCACTCCGTGAAGGCGGCGTCGACGCGGGCCGCTTCCGGCGTCCCCGGCGGGAACTCGTGCGCCATCCCGTCGACGGTCACCAGCTCGGCCCCCAGCTTCTCGTGCAGCGCCTGGGCCGGCTCGCGCACGGCGACGTCGTCGTCCGCGCCGGTGACGAGCAGCAGCGGCACGGTCAGCTCGGCCGCCCGGTCGAGGTAGTCGTGGCGCGCCGCGACCTCCCGTGACCGCTCCGTCCAGGCGTAGGACACCCCGAAGCGGCGCTCGTTGGCGGCGATCATCGGCGAGAGCCGGACGACCGGGCTCACGACCGCGGCCGCCGTGATCGCGGCGTCGCCGCGCGCCAGCACCTCCAGGGCCACGAGCGACCCGGCCGAGCCGCCGAACACCCCGAGCGGCCCGGTCGCGCCCGGCAGCCGGTCGCGCAGCTCGGCCAGCGCCGCCGGGAACTCGTCCGCGGCCTGCTCGGTCACCGGACCGAACACGTTCAGCACGGCGTCCTCGCTCGCGCGCCGGAACACCTCGGGCGGACCGCCCTCGGGCAGCCGCTTCCCGGACAGGGGCAGCCCGAAGTACACCCGCCACGCCTGCAGGCCCGCCATCGGGACGGCGTCGGCCATCGCCTGCTCACTGGCCGGCGCGTCCATCAGGTGCCAGCCCGCCAGCAGGGCCGCCGGCGCGTTCTCGTCCGCCGGCGGCACCGCCACGAAGGGCACGCCGGCCGCGATCCCTTCCACCATTTCACGCTCCCTCGGTTTCCTCGTGCCCCAAGCAAACCCCCGGGAGGGGGCCGGGTCCAACAGCCGTTTCGGCGTGATCGACAACCACCGGTTGTCGCCGGAAAAGCGAACCGGCCCCGCACGCCGGAGCGTGCGGGGCCGGTTTCCGGCGTCCCGGGGTGTCAGCCGACGCCCAGGTACGCCTCCTTGATGCTGTTGTCCGCGAGCAGCTCCTTGCCGGTGCCGGTCTTGGTGATCCGGCCGGTCTCGAGCACGTACGCGCGGTGGGCGCGGGACAGCGCCTGCTGCGCGTTCTGCTCCACCAGCAGCACCGTGGTGCCCTGCTTGTTGATCTCCGTGATGATCCGGAAGATCTGCTGGATGAACTGCGGCGCGAGACCCATCGACGGCTCGTCCAGCAGCAGCAGCTTCGGCTTCGCCATCAGGGCGCGCCCGATGGCGAGCATCTGCTGCTCGCCGCCGGACATCGTGCCGCCCAGCTGGGTCTTGCGCTCCGCCAGCCTCGGGAACAGCTCGAAGACGCGTTCCAGGTCCCCGCTGAGGTCCTTGCGGTCCTTGCGGGCGTAGGCGCCCATGTCGAGGTTCTCCATCACCGTCATGCCGGGGAAGATGCCCCGGCCTTCCGGTGCCTGGGAGATCCCGCGGACCACGCGGAGGTCGCCGCGCAGCTTCGAGATGTCCTCACCGGCGAAGGTGATCTTGCCCGCGGAGATCGGCCGGATCCCGGAGATCGCCCGCATCGTCGTCGACTTGCCGGCGCCGTTGGCCCCGATCAGCGTGACGATCTCGCCTTCCTCGACCGAGATCGACAGGCCGGAGACCGCCTGGATCCGTCCGTAGTGGACGGACACGTCCGACAGCTCAAGCAACGTCATCGTCAGGCACCCCCAGGTAGGCCGCGATCACCGCGGGGTTCTCGCGGATCTCGGCCGGCAGTCCTTCGGCGATCTTCTTGCCGAACTCCAGCACCACGATCCGGTCGGTCACGCCCATGACGAGCTTCATGTCGTGTTCGATGAGCAGGACGGTGTAGCCGTCGTCGCGGATCGTCCGGATCAGACCCATGAGGTCTTCCTTCTCCGCCGGGTTGAAGCCCGCCGCGGGCTCGTCCAGGCAGAGCAGCTTCGGATCGGTGGCCAGCGCCCGCGCGATCTCCAGGCGCCGCTGGTAGCCGTAGGGCAGGTTCTTCGCCCGGTCGGCCGCGCGGTCGGCGATGCCGACGAACTCCAGCAGGGCCATCGCCTTCTCGACGGCGGACTTCTCCTCGCGGTGGTGCCGCGGGGAGCGCACCAGTGCGCCCAGCAGGCTGGTCTTGTGTCGCGCGTCGGTGCCGACGACGACGTTCTCCAGCGCCGTCATCTCGCTGAAGAGCCGGATGTTCTGGAACGTCCGCGCGATGCCCAGCTGGGTGATGCCGTGCCGCGACGTCTTGCCCAGCGCCCGGCCTTCCAGCCGGACCTCGCCGGAGGTCGGCCGGTAGACGCCGGTCATCGCGTTGAAGCACGTCGTCTTGCCCGCGCCGTTCGGCCCGATCAGGCCGAGGATCTCGCCGCGGCGAATGCCGAAGGAGATCTGGTCGAGCGCGACGAGACCACCGAAGCGCATCGTCACGTCGTCGACCTCGAGCAGCGTCTGCCCGACCTCGACCTCGATGTCGCGGTCCGGCGCGACGGCCTCGGCGACCTCGGCTTCGTGCTCCGCCCGCTCCTGGGCCGTCATGTGCTGCAGCTCGGCGACGAGGCCGCCCTCCGCGACGACCTCGGGCCCGCCGTTCTGGGGGTCGGTCATGGCTTGCTCCCCGGAGTCGGTTCGGTCTGCAGCGCACCGTCACTGCTGATCTGCTCACCCCGGCCCAGCAGCCGCTGGTACGCCTGCCTGCCGTAGGCGAGCAGGCGCTGGCGGGCGCCGAGCAGGCCCTGCGGCCGGAAGATCATCAGGATGATCAGCGCCAGACCGAAGATCAGGTACTTGTACTCGGCGATCGCCTGGAAGCGCAGCGGGACGTAGGCCACCACGCAGGCACCGAGGATGACGCCGACCTTGTTGCCCGAGCCACCGAGGATCACCGCGGCCAGGAACAGCATCGACGTCACGACGTCGAACTTCTGGTTGTTGACGAAGCCGAGCTGACCGGCGTAGAGCGCGCCGGAGAGGCCGCCGATCGCCGCGCCGCTGATGAACGCCCAGATCTTGAACTTGAACGTCGGCACGCCCATGATCTCGGCCGCGTCCTCGTCGTCCCGGATGGCCACCCACGCGCGGCCGACGCGGCTGCGCTCCAGGTTCCCGACCAGGAACAGCACGGCGATGATCAGCGTGACGCACAGCCAGTACCAGGGGATGCCGTTCGAGTTGTTGAACAACGCCGAGCCGTTGGCGTTCGTGCCCGGCGGGTGCCCGACCTCGTGGAAGCCGGAGTTGCCGCGCAGCGGACCGACGTTGTCGGCCAGCAGGCGGACGATCTCGCCGAACCCGAGCGTCACGATCGCCAGGTAGTCACCGCGCAACCGCAGCGTCGGTGTCCCGAGGATCACGCCGAAGATCATCGTGACCACCATCGCGATGGGGAGCACGACGAGGAACGGCAGGTGCGACAGCGAGGAGTCGGGGCTGGTGAACAGCGCCATCACGTACGCGCCGATGGCGAAGAACCCGACGTAACCGAGGTCCAGCAGGCCCGCCTGGCCGACCACGACGTTGAGGCCGATGGCGACCAGCGCGTAGCGGGCCACCTCGAACATCGCGATCGGGAAGTCGTAGCCCGGCTGGGTGGTCAGGATCGGCGGGTTCAGCACCGGCAGGAAGTAGATCAGCACCACCAGCGGGATCAGGATGACCCACTGCTGCACGCGGCTGAGGTTGTTCCAGCGCTCGCGGAGCGAGTGCTTGCCGGGGGTCGCCACCGCCGGCTGGTTCGTGGTCGTCGTCATACCCGGGCCTTTCCGAGCGACTCACCGAGGATGCCGGTGGGCCGGATCATCAGGACCAGCACCAGCAGGGCGAACGCGACGATGTCACGCCAGCCACCGCCGAACAGCGACTGGCCGTAGTTCTCGGCGACACCGAGCAGCAGGCCGCCGAGCAGCGCGCCGCGCAGGTTGCCGATCCCGCCGAGCACCGCCGCCGTGAACGCCTTGATGCCGAGCAGGAAACCGCCCTGGTACCAGGCGCCCTGCGGGATCTTCATCATGTAGAACAGGGCCGCCGCGCCGGCGAGCAGGCCGCCGATGAGGAAGGTCAGCATGATGACGCGTTCCTTGTTCACGCCCATCAGCGTCGCCGTGTCCGGGTCCTGCGCCACCGCGCGGATGCCGCGCCCGAACTTCGTCTTGTTGACGAAGTAGTTGGCGCCCAGCATCAGCACGATCGACGCGATGACCGTGATGATCGTGACGTTGGTGATGCTGCCGCCGAAGAGCGAGAAGACTTCCTGGTTGCGCATCAGGCGGATGCCGAGTTCGGGGTTGCCGTGGCGCCAGATGAAGATGATCTGCTGCAGCACGAACGAAGCACCGATCGCGGTGATCAGGAAGACCAGTTTCGGTGCCCCGCGTTTTCGCAGTGGCCGGTAGGCGACCCGTTCCAGGACGACCGCCGTGCCCCCGGAAACCGCCATCGAGGCCAGCAACGCGAGCAACAGGAAGCCGATGAGCTCCACCACCGAGAGCGAGGGGGTGAGACCGGGCCGGAACCCGAGGCCGTAGAAGGTGAACCACGTCGCGTAGACGCCGTAGATGAACACCTCGGAATGGGCGAAGTTGATGAGCTTCAGGACGCCGTAGACGAGGGTGTACCCCAGCGCCACGAGCGCGTAGATGCTGCCGTAGGCGAGCCCGTCGAACGTGTTGTTCCAGAACTGGTCGAGGAACGCGTTCACGTCGAACGTGATCCAGCTGCTGCTCTGGGCCAGAACGAGCGAGCTCAGGTCATGAGTCAATGACACACTAGTTCTCCATGTGGGACCGGGGTGCAGGCCCGGCGGGATCCAGCCGCCGGACGTGCACCCCGGTAATCAGAACGGAAGCGTTGCGCTACTTGATCTCGGTGTTGCGGACGATCTTCCCGCCCTCGACCTTGTAGGTCCACACGGTCGTGCTCGCGAGCTCGCCCTTGTCGTCCCACTTGAAGTGCTTCGTGATGCCCTGGCCGTCGTAGCTCTTGACGAAGTCGAGCAGGCCCGCGCGGTCCTTCTTGCCCGAGTCGATGCCCTTGAGCAGGATCGTCGCCAGGTCGTAGGCCTCGGGCGAGTAGGTGCCCGGGTCCTTGCTGAAGCCCGCCTTGTACGCGTCGGAGAACTTGGTGAACTGGTCCGCCGGGACGCACGGGCAGGTGAAGTACGCGTTCGCGGCCGCCTCGCCGGCGCCCTTGACGAACTCTTCGTCCTTCACGCCGTCCGGGCCGATGAACTTGGCCTCGACGCGCGCGTCGTTCAGCTGCTGCGCGAAGGGCGCAGCTTCCTGGTAGTACCCGGAGTAGAACACCGCGTCCGGCTTCTCGCTCTTGATCTTGTTGACCACGGCCGAGAAGTCGGTCTGCTTCGTCTTGACGCTGTCCTGGCAGGAGCCCTTGTCGCCGAGCGCCTGGATGGTCGAAGCCGCCAGGCCGGTGCCGTAGTCGGAGTCGTCCTTGATGACGCACACCTTGTTGGCCTTGAGCTCGCCGGTGATGAACTTCGCGGCGGCCGGGCCCTGGGTGTTGTCGTTGCCCAGCCCGCGGAAGAAGGTCTTCCAGCCGTTCTGCGACAGGGTCGGGTTGGTGGCCGACGGGGTCACCGTGACCAGGCCCGCACCGTTGAAGATGTTGCCGGCGGCCTTGGACTCACCGGAGAACGGCAGGCCGACGACGCCGATGATCGACGGCGTGTTGACGATCTGCGTCACGATGCCGGGCGCCTTGTCGGGCGTGCCTTCGGTGTCGAACTGCTCCAGCTTGACCTGGCAGCCCGGGTTGGCCTTGTTGTGCTGGTCGACGGCGAGCTTCGCGCCGTTCAGGATGTTCTGGCCCAGCGCGGCGTTGGCGCCGTTGATGGTGCCCGCGTACGCGATGGAGGTCGGGGCACACTGGGCCTTGCCGTCACCGGCCGGGTCGGCCGCGTCGGCGGCGGCGGACGGCGCCGCGGCCTGGGACTGGGAGCTCGAGCTGTTGCTGTTCGAGCCGCTGTCCGTCCGCGCCGAACACGCGCTGAGGGCGATGGCCCCGACACTGGCCAGCACGATGACCCTCGCAAGTCGTGCTTTCTGCACTCGTTCCTCCAAATGCCACCTGGCCGCCCGGTCGGGCGGCTGTCCCGGCGTGGGACCTGACTGGCCGCTGAAAGTAGCCGCCTTGGCGGCCGTTGCACAGAGTCACACGAGCTCTTGTAGCCACATCGTGACGGTCGTCACGAGTATTAACGTATGGTTTACACCCGCTCGTCGTAATACGACCAGCGGGTGGTGACTCTCGGTGCCCGACAGCCCGCAGACTGCCTCTTGACGGTCCGTCCAAGGTGTGCAGAGTCTACGGACCGGGCGTCGATCATCGTCCCCGGCCACGCCGGGAAGGCTCGCAAAGGTATCAAGTACGCCCTTTCGGGCACCCGGAGCGTCACGAAAAAGGGGGTGACCGCGCTCGCGGCCACCCCCTTATCGGGTGGATCAGCTGCCGATGCTCTCCACAACGGCCTCGGCGACGGCCTTCATGGTGGTCCGGCGGTCCATGGCGGTGCGCTGGATCCAGCGGAAGGCATCGGGCTCGGTCAGGCCCTGCCGGCTCATCAGCAGGCCCTTGGCGCGGTCGATGACCTTCCGCGTCTCGAGCCGGTCGGTGAGCCCGGCGACCTCGGCCTCGAGGGCCTGCAGCTCGGAGAACCGGCTGACGGCCAGCTCGATGGCGGGCACGAGGTCCCGCTTCGCGAAGGGCTTGACGAGGTAGGCCATGGTCCCGGCATCGCGAGCGCGTTCGACGAGGTCCCGCTGGCTGAAGGCGGTGAGGATGACGACGGGCGCGATCCGGTCACCGGTGATCTTGGACGCGGCCTCGATGCCGTCCAGCTTCGGCATCTTGACGTCGAGGATCACGAGATCGGGCTTGAGGTCGGTGGCGAGGGAGATGGCCTGCTCGCCATCACCGGCCTCCCCGACCACTTCATAGCCCTCTTCCCGCAGCATTTCGACGAGATCGAGCCGGATGAGAGCCTCATCCTCCGCGACGAGCACCCGACGCTGCGGCACGGTGGCGGCACCGTGGGCCTCGGTAGCCTGATCGGTCACCGGGGTCCTCCTGAAAGACTAGGCGGGCGTTGGCGGTTCGCGGCGTCCCGCGAACCCGAAGCCTACCGGGAACGATCCAGAGGAAGAGATGGCGTTCACCACGAAGTGGCCCTCATGACACTCCCCCCGCCCCGACGACGGAGGAGAGCGGCGATCCCGTAGGGTGACGACGTCGCGCCCCCGTAGCCCAACTGGCAGAGGCAACGGATTCAAAACCCGTCCAGTGTGAGTTCGAATCTCACCGGGGGCACCCGCAGCAACCACACCAGCGTTGACCTGCGGCTCGGCCATCCGGACGGCTTCCGCGTCAGCTGCGGCTGTGGCCACCTCCTCGATCTTGTCGCCGGGCAGTGTGCTGCCGATCATGGTGCTGCCGATCATGGCGTGGTCCGTATCGTGGTCGATGCCGACTCGGAGTTTCGTGAGCGCGCAGAGCCGTCGAGGACGGGTTCAGCACGAGCTGACGTTCGGCCCCGGGCTCGTCGCGCACATCGGCCTCGCCGAGTCCTGCGGCCCTCCCCCGGATGCCCTCGAAATCCGGAACCCCCTCCCGCGAAAAGCGAAACGCCACCGCCATCGGCGTATCGGTCGCGGCTACGCCGACCGCCGCGACCACACGATTTCCTCGGACGCCGGATTTCGAGCGTCGAGCAGCCACGCACCCACTGCGCAGGGCACGCGAGAACAGAACCACCGCGTCAGTGTTCGGCGATGACCGCGGCCACGCGCTTCATCAGCTGTGTGTGCTCGTCCAGGATGGTGCGCAGTTCGTCCTGGTGCTCCGCGATCCTCGCGTTCTGGTACTCGGTCTCGACCTCACGCCAGGTTTCGACCACACCCGTCTGCTGCTTGCACGCGACGTCGGCCGTGGCCGTTGCGAGCTCCCGCTGGGTCGGGGCACCGTTCAGGTCGAACGCCGACACCGCGGTGAGCGGGTCCTTCTGCTCGACCCCCTTGGCTTTCATGCAGCCGGACCACGCCGTCACCGCCTTGGCCAGCCGTGGATTCCCGAGTGACTCGGTGAAGGAGGCCGACGCTATCCCGCGCGCCAGTTCGGCGTCGCCGCTTTCCAGTGCCAAGGTCTTGCCCGCTTCCGCGGCACATGCCGCCTGGCCCGGCGGCGCCTTCTCCGGCTGGGCGGCCTCGGCGCCGTTCACCGAGGTCGGCAGGTGGTGGCCGTACCGGCGCGCGTCCTCGGCCGAGGTCACGCCGTATCGCCGCTTGTTTCCGTGGAACCCGAAATCGGCTATCCGGTTCCGGGTTTGCCGCTCGGACCCGGCCTGGTCGGGCGCCGCGCGGTGGCGCGGGCCGGACCGGGTCAGGCAGTCGTCGATCAGGAGTGCCCGGGCCAGGATCAGCTCCCCGGTCTCCCATGCGTTCGACCGGTAGGCGTTGATCGGGAGCTCGAGGTCGCCGGTCACGACGTCGGCCGGCGGAGCCGGACTGGGGGCCGGCACCGCGGCCACTGCGGAGCAGCCGGTCACCAGGCCGAGGACGAGCAGAGCGGGCATCAAGCGGCGATACGGCGTGGGCATCGGCTCAGCCCCAGCTGATCTTCACGGAGGCGTCATTGTTGTAGGTCTCCTGCAGCTGGCCGCTCGAGCCGCCGTACAGCCAGTCACGACCACCCGCGTAGCCGGGCAGCGAGAAGACGTAGCAGATCGAGCTCGATCCGGCGTCACACGAGACAGCCGCCGCGTTGACCTTCACGCGTGTTCCCGAGCCCGCGCCCGTTCCGGCGAAGAACGTCCGGGTGCCCAGATCCGACACCGAGGTCTGGGTGCCCCACCACGCCGTCGTCCGGGTGCTGTTGTAGTACAGGCACAGGTAGTAGGTCGAGTTGTGGCAGCGTCCCTCGACCCCCCCGCGTCGCTGCCGACATACGTCAACGCCTGTGCCGGGCCGGCGAGCGCGATCGGAGCCGCGATGCCCACCCCCAGGACGGCCACCGCCGCTCGCACGAGCTTTCCGGCCTTGCCCTTCACCTGCATGCTGATTCCCTTTCCTCGGTGAAACCTCTCCGGGTTCACCCAGGCTCGCGGGCGGCCGCATCGCCGGTGCATCGCGCATGCACCGCCGGCGGACGGGTCGTTTCCCGGCGCCGGTGCGGCTGAAGTCGGCAACAGGGAGGGGAACCGTGGGCGAGGTCTCGATTCTGCTGCTGGGTGACGTCCAGGTGCACGCGGCGGCCGCGCGGGTGCCGCTGAGCGGGGCGAGACAGCAGAAACTGCTGGCGGCGCTGGCGCTCGCGGAGGGCCGGCTGGTGACGGTTTCCTCGCTCGTCGACACGGTCTGGAACGCCGCACCCCCGCACACCGCCGTCCGGCAGGTCCGCAACCTCGTCACCGCCCTGCGGCGGACGCTCGTGGCGGCCGGGGCGCCGGAGTCGGTCATCGTGGCCGAGGGGGCGGGCTTCCGGATGGACCTCACGGGTCTCCGGTGCGACGTCGTCGACTTCGACGCCCTCGCCAAGGCCGGGGACCGGCGGGCGGCGCTGCGGCTGTGGCGCGGACCGGCCTGGCCGGGCTGGACGGCGAGATCCTGCGCGGGGCAGCCGACGCGCTCGCGGAACGACGTCTTTCCCTGCTGGAGCGTCATTTCGCCACCCTGCTCGACGAAGGCGGTTCGCCCTCCCCACAGGAGCTGGCCCAGGCTGTCGCGGACCATCCGTTGCGCGAGAGCCTGGTCGTGCTCGCGATGACCGCCCTGTACCGCGCGGGCAGGCAGAGCGACGCGATCGACGCTTACACCGCGTTGCGGACCAGGCTGCGTGACGAACTGGGCGTCGAGCCCGCCTGCGCCGCCCGCGAACTCTACGAGCGGATCCTCCGGCAGGATCCCGGGTTGACGGGCGCGGCCGCGGCCGCGCCGGTCCGGGCGGTACCCCGGCAGCTCCCCGGGCTGACGACCGAGCTCGCGGGCCGGGACGGGTTGCTCGCCGAGATCCGGGCGGCCCTGTACCGGCCCACGGGGACCGTCGCCCCGATCGGGCTGCTCGTGGGCCCGGCGGGGATCGGGAAGACGTCGCTGGCGCTCGCCGCGGGGGCCGCGCTCGCCGGGGACTTTCCCGACGGGCAGCTGTTCGCCGACCTGCGGGGCGCGGGTGGCGCCGCCGTCGACGCGCACACGGTGCTCGGCAGGCTGCTGGCGGCGCTCGGGGTCGCCGGGCCCGAGGTACCCGACGACCCGGAGGAGCGGGTCGCCCGGTACCGCACCGCGCTCGCGGGGCGGAGGATGCTGATCGTCCTCGACGACGCGGCGGCCGGGCGCCAGGTCCGGCCGTTGCTGCCCGGCACGCCGTCCTGCGCCACGCTGATCACCTCGCGCCGTCGCCTCGGCGCGCTGCTCGGCGCGTCCCGCTGGACCGTGCCCGTGCTCGAACCGGACGCGGGGCTGGCGGTACTGACCAGGATCACCGGTGCGCCCCGGACCGCGGCGGAACCGGACGCGGCGACCGAGCTCGTCGAGCTCTGCGGTGGCCTGCCGCTGGCGGTGTGCATCGCGGCCGGGCGGGTCGCCGTCGGACCGGACCTGACGATCGCCGAGCTGGCCACGGAGCTCGCCCAGCAACGCCGCCGGCTCGACGGGCTCAGCATCGGGGACCTCGACGTCCGGGCCGCCATCGAGCTCAGTTACCGGGCGCTCGACGCCGGGTCCCGGCGCCTGTTCCGCTACCTGGGCCTGGTCCCGATGTCCGAATGGCCCGACTGGGTCGGCGCGGAGCTGTCGGACGATCCCGCGAGCCCGCTGCCCGGCCACCTCGTCGATCTGCATCTCGTCGACCTCGCCGCGCGTGACGCGCTGGGCCGGCGCCGGTACCGGATGCACGGGCTGGTCGCGGCCTTCGCTCGCGAACGGGCGCTGGCCGAGGAAACGCCTCAGGCCCGCGCCGTCGTCGTCGAGCGCCACCTGAGCGCCTGGCTCGACCGCGCCAGGAGGGCCGACGGGCAGCTGGCCGACGCCACCGCGGACGCCCGCGACTGGTTCGACATCGAGCTGCCGAACCTGCTCACCGCGGTCGACGAGGCTTGCGGGCTGCCGGGTAGCGCGGTCGCGGGCGAGCTGGCCCTGAGCCTCGGCGCCTACTTGACCTTGCGTGCCTTCACCGCCGACGAGGGCCGGCGGCTGCTCGCGGTCGTCGAGCACGTCCGCCGCACCGGCCCGGACGAGACGCTGCTGCGGCTGTTGTCGGTGCTGTTCCCCTGGGTTTCCCGGACCGCGCGAGCCCGGCAGATGCTGGCGCTGGCGGCGGAGCAGGAGCAGCTCGCGCGGCGGCTGGGAGACCGGCCCGCGGAGGAGCGGGCGCTGGTCAACGGCGTCTGGGGACTGCTTCGGGCCGGGCGGCTGACCGACGCCGCCCACCGCATCGCCGAGCTGGGCCCGCGGCTCGTCCCGACCTCGCCGGCCAAAGTTTCCTTGGACGTCGCCACCGCGAGCATGCACCTCGAGGCGGGGCGGCCGGGGGACGCGCTGCCCTGCATCGACCGGGCGGCCGAGGGGGCCGACCTGCTCGGCGACGTCCGGCTGGGCCTGCGCTGCGAGGTGGAACGCGCGGTCGCATTGATGGAGGCCGGCCGGATCGCGGAGTCGGAAACCGTGGTGGCACAAGGACTTGCCACGGCGCGCGAGACACGCAACGACCAGATGGCGGCGTACCTGAACCACGTCCACGCCGAGCTGGACGCGCTCCGGGGCGGGTGGGGCGCCGCGGCCGAAGCCATGGACGGCGTCGTGCGTACCTACGAGGACAACGCCGACTGGCTCGGTCCCGGCCTCGCCCTCGGCCTCGTCGCGGATCTCGCCCGCGCTCGTGACCAGCCCACGGCCGGGGTCGCGCCGCTCACGCGCGCACTGGCCATCTGGCGACGGCTCGACGCGCCGCTCGAGATCGCCCGGACCCACGCCCGCGCCGAACGAGTCTTCGCGGCCCTCGGTGACCGGGAGTCGGCCGGGCACCACGAACGGCAGTGGCGCAGCGCCTTCGACGGCCTGGGTCTCGGCGACTCCTCGTTGCGCATCCTCGTTCCCTGAACTCTGACACCTCAAGGCCACCGGTCCTCGGCCCCGGCACGCACGAGCTCGGCGCCTGCAACCCGCACAGTGGACATCCGGTCGGCCGGAGTGGTCGTCTTGGCGCCCACGACCACCGGAGGGTTTCCGTGTCCATCACCGTTCTCGACGTCGGCGGCACTCACCTTCGCTCGGCTCGCTGGTCGGCCGAAACCGGGCTCGGCGAGGTTCGCCGCGTCCCGACGCCCGGTCTCACCAACCATCCACACGCGACAGTCGGCGAGCTGCAGGTGTCGCTGGTCAAGGCGATGGCCGAAGTGGTTCCGGCCGGCGGGGTCGCCGGGGTGTCGTTCGGTGCCGCGCTCGATCACCGGAGCGGGGTTGTCTACGCGTCCGCGCCCCTGTGGGGGTCGCACGTCGAGCCCTTCGACCTCGGGGAGGCGCTGCGGTCCGTGCGGCCCGATGTCCGCTGGCACGTCGTCAACGACGTCACTGCCGCCCTTCTGCACCTCGCCGCGTCGCCGCACGCCGACGGCCGTCGCAAGATCCTGCTCGTCACGGTCAGCACCGGCATCGCCTGCCGGACCCTCGACACGCGCACCGGCGAGATCCCGCTGGACAGCCTCGGTCTGCAAGGCGAGATCGGCCACTTGCCCGCGACCGTGACCGTCGACGGCGAACCGGTCGAGCTCCGGTGTGACTGCGGGCAGCCCGGCCACGTCGCGGCGTTCGCCTCCGGCACCGGGCTGCGCCGGCTGAGCGAAGTGTTCCGGGACCGGCGGGCACGGTCGCGGCCGGCCGGGGACGGGCCGTTCGAAACCACGCTGCGGTCGGCGCTCGACGGCGCCGACCCGGTGGCGGTCGAGCTCCTGCGGACCGCCGTCAAACCGGTCGCCGACGTCGTGCGCACCGCGCTGTGCCTTGATCCGGAGATCGACCTGGTCGCCTTCACCGGCGGTGTCGCGACCGGGCTCGGCCGGCACTACCGGGACGCACTGACCCGTCACCTGACCGCGGACGGCCTCTACCTCACCGGCGAACGCGACCCCGGCTGGGTCCTCGACCGGATCCTGGTCTGCGGCCCGGACGAGGCGAACGGCCTGGTCGGCGCCGGGCTCGCCGCGCACGCCCGCACCACGCACCGCGCGGTCGTCCGCGCGGGCGGGTCGGTGTCGGTCCAGGCGCGGGCGACGAGCGAGCCCGGTCCGGGCGAGCTCGTCGTGGCGACCGAGTACGCGGGGTTGTGCGGGACGGACATCCAGATGCTGCGCGGGCTGCGGGACGATCCGGCGCCGGTGATCGGCCACGAAGGAATCGCGACGGTCGTGGCCGCGGGTGCCGGAGTCCCGGCCGGGTTCGCCGTGGGGACGTTGGTTGCGGTCAACCCCACGCACCCGGCCGATCGGGATTTCCTCCTGGGACACAACGTCGACGGCCTGTTGCAGGAGCGCACCCTGCTGCCCGCCTCGGCCGTCGGAGGCGGCATGGTCCTTCCGCTGCCCGCGGACACGGACCGGACGCTCGGGCCCCTGCTGGAGCCGCTCGCCGTCGTCCGGTACGCGCTGGGGGAACTCCGCGCGTTCGCGCCCCGCACCCTGATCGTCTACGGCGACGGCGTCATCGGGCACCTCGCCGTCCGCACGGCCCGCCGTGTGCTCGGTTCGGCGACCCGGGTGGTCCTGGTGCACCACACCGCAGCCGGGCTCGCCTTCAGCGAGGCGGCGCCGTACCGCGCGGACGTGCTGTGCACCCGGTTGGACCGGGCCCACCTCGGCCCCGGTGCGGTCGGCGCGCTGCTCGCCACGCCGCGCGACGCGACGGTGTCCGCGTTGGAGGCGGTGCTGTCGCTCGGCGCCGGCGAGCTGGCCGTCGACATCGTGGGCGGCCTGCCTCCGGCCGCCACGACACCGCTGCTGCCCAGCGTCGACCTCACCGCGGCCCGCGCCGCGAACTGCGGCGGACGCCCGGATCCCGCGCGCGTCGTGACGACCGGGTCCGCCGGCGGCCACCGGGTCCACGTGTTCGGCCACCGCGGGGTGGCCGCCCGGCACCTGCTCGACGCCGCGGCCGAACTCACCGCCGTGCCCGAGCGGTACCGCGACCTGATCACCCACGAAACCGACCTCGAAGGGGCGGCCCGGGTCATGCGCACCCTGACCGGCTCACGCGAGCGGATGATCGACGGGCGGCGCCTGATCAAATTGTCCGTCCACATCGGAGCCGGGAGGTGACACCCTGCCTGCTCGGCCTGGCCGAGTGGCGGCTTCCCGCCGCCGGCCCCGAGGCCGTCCGCCGGACCGCGGCCGCCGGGGCCGACGGACTGCAGCTCGACTTCGGCGGCCCCGGCCGCGGAGAGTGGCTCGACACGCCCGGGCGGGTGCGAGCCGTGCGTGACGCTGCCGCGGCAGCCGGCGTCCGGTTGCTCGCCGTGGCCGGCAACCACCTCAACGACGTCGGCCTGACCACCGCGCCGGCGCGGCCGGTCGTCGAGCGCCTGCTCGACGCCGCGCACGCGCTCGAAGTGCCGCTCGTCTTCCTGCCGAGCTTCCGGCGCAGCGCCATCGACGGACCCGCCGCCTTCGAGCGCACCGCCCGGGTGCTCGCCTGGGCCGCCGCCGAAGCCGAGGCGCGGGGGCTGCGGCTGGCCAGTGAGAACGTCCTCGGCGCCCACCGGGCGGCCCAGCTGGCCGAGCGGGTCGGTTCCCCGGCGTTCCGGCTCGTCCTGGACACCTTCAACCCCGTCAAGGCCGGGCTCCGGCCCGAGGCGCTCGTCGCCGGTGCCGGGCCTCTCCTCGCCGACCAGGTCCACCTCAAGGACGGCCCGCCCGACGTCGGGGCCACGCCCGCGCTCGGCGCCGGGACCGGACGGGTGGACAGCACCCTCGAAGCCCTGCGCGAGCACGCGGTACCGGTGCGGGCCCTCGTCCTGGAGAACGACTACCGCGACGGCGATCCCGGCCGGCTCGCCACCGACCTCGCCTGGGCACGCCGCCGCGCGCGGTGGTTCACCCCACCGGCAGGCGCCGAAGACCGCGGTGGATCTCCAGTGCCGCGCCCAGTTCCTCCGGGCTGACGTCGTCGACGAACGTGACGCCGCCGATGCCGACCGGCAGCGGCAACCGCTGCCGCCCGTCGCGGTGCCGGACGACGTCACGCAGGGCCTGGGCGAGCACGGCCGGCTCGAGCAGCGCGTCCCAGACGGGCAGTTCGAGCAGCGTCATCACGGCGAAAACGCGGTCGCGCTGGGCTTCGGTGAGCAGTCCGCGGCGGTGGGCGAGGATGGTGGAAAGCGCCATGTCGACACACACGGCCTCGCCGTGCAGCAGCGCGGGCAGGGCCCGCATCTCGATCGCCGGGCTGAACGTGTGTCCGTAGTCGACGCACCGCTCCAGCTCGGCTTCCCACAGGTTCGGTTCGAGCTCCTCGAGCATCCCGTGCGTGGCGGCGTGCAGCACGGCCACCGCGGCCCGGTCGCTCTGCGGGCTGTGGCCCTGGAACTTCTCCGACAGCAGGCGCGCGCCGTGTTCCTCCAGCAGCTTGAACAACGCGAAGTCCTTGATCAACGCGATCTTGAGGATTTCCGCGAGTCCGTTGCTGATCTGCCGCCGGTCCAGGGTGGCCAGGAAGGTCCGGTCGAGCAGCGTCAGCTCCGCGGGGGCGTAGGTGCCCAGCCGGTTCTTGTGCCCGTTGAAGTTCACGCCCGTCTTGACGCCGACGCCCGCGTCGACCAGGCCGATGAGCGTGGTCGGCACGCGCAGGAACGGGGTGCCGCGCCGGTACAGGCTCGCGGCGAGGCCGGCGATGTCCGTCAGGACGCCGCCACCGATGACGATGATGGGCTCGCGGCGCCGCGCGATCCCGAACCGGTCGAATGCTTCCACGATCCGCGCGGCCGTCTCGAAGTCCTTGACCGTCTCGTCCACGGACACCGCCAGCATCGCGTACTCCACGCCGTGGTCTTCGAAATAGGCGCGGATCCGGGCGCCGTGGTGGCGGTCGACGTTGGCGTCGATCACGACGAACCGCCGTGGCCTACCTTCGTCGCCGCCCTTTTCCAGCAGGTCCGTGCGGTCGGAGCGGAAGACATCCTCACAGAACCGCACCTCGTAGCTGACGCTTTTCTGGGCGCGAACAAGCCAAGAGGCCGACTTCTTCCCCGAATCGGTCATTACCCGTTCCTTTTTCCAGCGGTGGCTCGGCGGTGAAAAGCCTTCGTGTGGGTACCGTCATCTTGGCCGGATATCGGCTCCCCTGTCGCCTCGGCGGAACGCGGGCGGGCAACTGCGGATTTTCGGCGGTTGACGGTGGTTGACGTACCCGGCCCCGTCGGTAGCCTGGAGGAATGCGCCGGATCTGCCTGGCTCTTCCCACCAATCGTGCCTGTGCCGGAACCCTGTCGGACTTCCTCGAAGAAGGCGAGTTCGCGGCCGCGAACTTCGATGTCGAAGTGTTCGCGGTAATCCTGGATTCCGCCCCGGAACCGGCCTACGGCGAACACGCCGGGATCGTCGCCGGCCGGCGGCGAAGCCGGAACATCGTCGTGCTGCACCTGGGCGAAACCGAGCAGCGAGCGTTCCTGCACCGGGTGACCGAGGCCGCCGACGCCGGCGAACCGGCGCTCGGTCTCCTGCTTCCCCGGGAAATTTCCTACGGTGCCTGCACCGACCGCGCGTTCCTCATCGCCCGCGCGCTCCGGTGCGATTCCGTGCACCGCCGGGATTCCGACAGCCGCTACCAGCTTTCGAACGGCCGGAAGGTGTTCCCGGTGCACCACGAACTCGCCTCGATCGGCCGCCGGGCCGCGGACGTGCGAGGACACGTGACTTCCTCGTCGCTCGCCCCGGAACACGGGGACAAACCCGTGGTGCTGGTGGGCGGTTCGTTCATCGGCGACCTTTCGGTCGACCTCGGCGACCTGCGATCGCGGGACCGGGCCGCCTACCACGACATCGTGAGCCTGTGGGCGCCCCACGACTGGACGGACGATCGGAAGGCCGAGCTGGTGGAGCAATCCTTCACCGGGGCGGGCATCGAACCGTTCACCGAAGACCGGTCGGAAGCCGGCTTCGCCGACCCGATGCGCGTCGACATGTGCAACGTCGCCTTCCACGGGATCCAGGAGCAGGTGCCGTTGCCGCCCGCGACCGACACGATCGGCAGCGACTACTTCCTGTTCCACCTCGCGCACAGCGCCCGGCTGCCGGGCATCGTGCACAACCGCCACATCGTCAACTTCCACACCGGGGAACGGAAAACCGACGCGGGGTTCTCGGCCTACCAGCTGCGGCTGACCAAGTTCTTCCTGTCCATGCTGTACTTCCACCACATCTACGGCCGGCTGGCCGCGGCCGGGGCGGCGCTGCTGGACCACCGCCACCGCGTGCGTCCCGCGCTGGTCGCCGGCTTCGCCCGGGAGAGCACCGGGCTGGCCGACGACGCGAACGTCGAGCGGCTCGACCGCATCGACAAGACCTACCGCGGGCTGGGCGGCCGGTACGCCGGGTTCGCGGAGTTCCTCGCGCCACGCCGGGAAGAACTGCTCGCCGCGGCCCGCCGGGACATCGGCGACTTCGCCACCCTGATCGACGCGTGGGAGCGGCTGATGACGGCGAGCGCGGCACAGGGACTCGATCGAGCATGACACTCGCGGAAACCGACCGGACCGGGTTCCCGACCGGCCGGATCCGAACCGCGCTCGCCGCCGCGGAGCACGATCAGCTCGTCCTCGACCTCGCCGGGATCGAACACGCCTACGACGCGCTCACCCGCGAACTCCCCGACGTGGCCGTTCGGTTCGCGATGAAGGCGTGCCCGGTCGACGAGGTCCTGGCCGGCCTGGCGCGCCGGGGCGCGGGCTTCGACGCCGCCGGTCCCGACGAGATCGGCCAGGCCCTCGCCACCGGCATCCCGCCCGGGCTCGTCCACTACGGCAACACGGTGAAGTCCGACGAAAACATCGCCGCGGCGCACCGGCTCGGCGTGCGCGACTTCGCCACGGACAGCGTCGAGGACGTGCTGGCCATCGCGGCCCACGCCCCCGGCGCCCGGGTGTTCTGCCGGCTGGCGACGACCGGTGCCGGCGCCCTGTGGGGCCTCGGGCGCAAGTACGGCTGCGCGGGCACCGACGCGGCGCGTGTCCTGCGCACCGCCCGGCAGCACGGCCTGGTCCCGTCGGGGCTTTCGGTCCACGTGGGTTCCCAGCAGATGACGGTCGAAGCCTGGCACGACGCCTTCGACCGCATCGCCGACGTCCTCGTCGCGCTCTCCCTCCAGGGACTGGCCATCGACCACGTCAACCTGGGCGGCGGCCTGCCCGCGGCCGGCTACCTCGACAAGGCGGGCCGGCCCCTGCGTCCCCCGGTCGGGCGGATGTTCGCCGCCCTCCGCGACGGCATGCGCCGGCTCCGGCGGCTGGCGGGGCGCCCCCTGGCGTTCGTCGTGGAGCCGGGCCGGCACCTGGTCGCCGAGCACGGCGTGATCCGGGCCCACGTCTCCCGGCTGTCGTCCCGGCGGCAGCTGAGCGGGACCCGCGAACGGTGGCTGTACCTGAGCTGCGGGAAGTTCAACGGGCTCTACGAGACCGACATGCTGCGTTACCGGCTGGTGTTCCCCGGTCACCCCGGCGGCGAGTACGTGCCGGCGATCATCGCCGGCCCCACCTGCGACAGCGACGACGTGTTCAGCGACGGTCTCACCTTCGCGCCGGTGCCGAAGGCGGCGAAGTCGGGAGATCCGGTGTGGCTGCTCTCGTGCGGGGCGTACTCCATGAGCTACACCACGCGGGGCTTCAACGGGTTCTCGCCCCTGCCGATCGCGGTGCACCGGCCGTGACCGGCGGGGTGCGGATCGAGGCCGTGTCGTCCGGCGACTGGCCCGGCATCGTCCGGCTGGAAACCGAGTCGTACGCGGCGAAGGGGTTGTCCGAGCGGCGAAGCGTACTCGAGTCACGGGTGCGAGCCTCCCCGGAGACGTGCTTCGTCCTGCGGACCGGCCGGCACCTCGCGGGATACGTGCTGGCGTTGCCCTATCCGCTGTTCCGGTTCCCCGCCTTCGACCGGCCGGAAGGTCCCGCATACACGTCGGGCAACCTGCACCTGCACGATCTCGTCATCGCCCGCGACCGGCGCGGCCGGGGGCTGGCGAAGGTCCTGCTGGACCGGCTCATCGTGACCGCCCGGTCGAGGCGGTACGACCGGATGTCGCTGATCGCCGTCGCGGGCAGCACGGCCTTCTGGTCCGCCAACGGCTTCCGGCCGCATCCCGAGGTACCGGTACCCGGTTACGGCGCGGACGCCGGCTACCTCTCGCGCGCCCTTTGATCCGGGCGGCGTGGCACGTCCGGACCGGACAACGCGCCCATCGCGGCCAGGACAGCGCCGCGCAACGACGATTCGCCGCCGAACCGGGCCGGCACCACCGGGGCCGCCGGGTGGCCCGGGCGTGACAAGGCAGCCAGGTGCCGGCCGACCTCCGCCACGTAGCCGGGGATGCCCGCCGCGAACCCGCCGCCCACCACGTGGACCGCCGGGGCCACCAGCTCGCCGACGCCGGCCAGCGCGGCCGCCAGGGCCGCACAGCTGTGCTCGATCGCGGCCGCCGCCCACGGCTCGCGGTCTCGGTAGCCGACGCGGAGCCGATCGAAGGCCACGGTCTGCCGGCACTCCGCGGACGCCCGCCGCAGGGTGGCCGGGCCCGACGCCTCCGCCTGCACGCAGCCCCGCCGGCCGCAGGTGCACGGCGGGCCGTCGTGGTTCACCACCACGTGGCCGAGCTCGCATGCGCCGCCGGACATCGCGGACAGCAGGCGGCCGCCGACGACCACCCCTCCCCCGATGCCCGTGCCGACGCCCGCGTAGACCAGGTTCGGAACCTCCGCCGCCGCGGCTTCCGCGACGGTGGCGAGCGCGCCGTCGTCGGCCCAGGCGACCTCCGACCCCGGGAACAGCGAGCGCAGCTCACCCAGCAGGTCGAGTCCGCGCCACGTGCCCCGGTTCGGCCACGACACCACCCGGCCCGCGGCGTCCACGGTGGCCGCGACGGCGACGCCCACCCCGGCCGGCCACACCCGGGTGGCCTCCCGCAGGTCCCGCACCCGCGTCCGCAAGACGGCCAGGTCGTCCCCGACGTCCGACGGCACCTCCGGCCAGCGGGCGAACGAACTCCACAGCACCTCGCCGTCCGCACCGCGCACCAGCCGGAACGACACCTTGGTGCCGCCGATGTCCACGCCGAGGTAGCAGGCCTCCGTCACCGGAGCGGGCCCTCCACCGCGCGCAGGAACTCCCGGTACCGGTCGCGGGACCAGCTCGGCGGGCAGGTGTCCTGCCACGGTTTGTCGCGGCCGCTGAAGTGCAGGATCGACGCGGTCCGCTCGGCGCGCACGAGCGAGTCCAGACCGGCGAGGTCCTCGGCCACGTGGACGTAGTCGCTGCGGGCGGCCATGATCGACATGGCGAAGGTGTTCCACTTGCGGTCCAGGCGGAGCCAGTGGTCCGCGGCGGCCCAGTTCAGCGCGTCCTGATCGGGGAAGCGCGCCATGTCGGGTTGCCGCAGGAGGATGTCGCTCGCCCGGTCGAGCACCCCGGTCGACCGGCATGCGTCGAGGTCGAGCAGGAGCACGCCCGAGTTGAAGTACTCGCGGTCCGCCGGGAACTCGCGCTCTCCCCACGAGGGCAGCGCGCCGCCGCGGCTCATCGTCGGCCGCGCCGAGTCGCGGACGGCGCCGATGGCGTGGCCGTCCATGGGCAGCGTCAGCAGCTCGCGCAGGTCCTGCAGGACGACCAGATCCGAGTCCAGGTACAGGACCCGCGACTCGTCGGCCAGCACGTGGTGCACGTTGAGCCGCAGGTAGATGGCCGCGGTGTAGCGCCGCAGCACGGGCAGGCGGGGATCGACCGGCGGGCTCTCCACCAGCTCCAGCTTCAGGCCGAGCCGATCGCCGTGCGTCCGGATGCGGGTCCGCGCGTCGGCGCTCAAGGTGTCGTAGAGGAGCACGACCCTGAGGTCGCCGAGGCAGTCTTCGTGCGCGGCGGCCAGCGAGTGCAGCGCGACCCTCGCCGGGAGCTCGAAGTTGTCGTCCACCGCGCAGACGATCGTCGGCAAGGGGACCTGCGGTTCACGCCCCGCCATCGGAGACCTCGGCTTTCAGCGGCTTGCGGTACTGCCAGAAGCACCGGCGGATGCGGGCCCGCAGCCGGTCGGAGAACAGGGACAGCGGTCCCACCCACGAGATCTCGGCGACGGTGATGCCCCGGTCGCGTTGATCGGCGTAACACCGCTTCATCAGGGTCATGCCGATGCCCCGGCTGCGCACCGCGTGGCCGGTGGCCATCGGGCCGATGATGTGCGGCTGGTTCACTCCGTACGCGCAGAACGCGACCGGTTTCCCCGCCGACACCGCGAGGTGGCACCCCGCGTTCTCCCGGCCGAGGGCGGCCACGGCCTCGTCCGCCCAGCCGGGCGGCCAGCCGTCGGGCGGCCACCCGGATCCGGCGGACAGCCAGGCGTGCAGCTCGTCCCGGTCGGCCGTGGTCGCCTCGCGCAGCTCGATCCCCTCGCCCAGCAGGCGCTTCTCGTCGTCCGCCGTGTCCAGGGGAATCGCCCGCAGGTCGACGTCCATGTTGACCACGGACCGCCCGCGTTCGTACCCGCTGTCCTCGAAGAAGCAGATGGCCGGGGTGTAGTGCAGGTCGACGCCGGGCCACACGTAGTAGGGCGCGTTGCCCTCGACCACGATGGCGGTGGCGCCCCGCTCGGCCAGCCGGCTCTCCATGGTCGTCACCAGCTGCCGGGCGGTACCCCGGCGCCGGAAGTCGTCGGCGACGACCAGGAGGTCGAGCGAACCCTCGTCCGTGCCCCGGGCCGAACCCAGCGCGGCACCCACGAGCCGGCCCTCCTCGGTGGCGACGAGGCCGATGGCTTCGCGGCGCAGCAGCATCTCCGGGTAGTCCGCGGCGTACGGGTCCAGCGGGAGCCCGGCCGCGCACAGCGCGGCGAGCTCCGCATGATCCTCGGCCGCCAAGAAACGGATGTCCATCATCTTCCTCCGGTTGTCACGGGGCCAGCCGCACGTCGATGACGGGTTCGCCGGCGTCGAGAGCTTCGGTGAGGGAACAGCAGGCGAGGCCCTGGTCCCGGTAGGCGCCGATCACCAGGTCCGTCAGGCGGCCGCGGTCGAGCGTCGGCGGGCGCCCGTCGTCGACACCGTCCACCCAGGACGCGAACCCGTCGTGCGCGAGCATGATCGTGCCCGGCCGGGCCGCGGTGAGCACCGGTTCGAGGTGCGTGTCCGTCGGCCGGTCCCACCAGTCGCGCAGGGCGTCCGTCCAGAGCACCGTGGTCAGGCCGGTGGCGGCCACCGCGGTCCAGCTGTCCCGGGAGTGCAGGCCGTACGGCGGCCGGAACCACCGCACCTCGCTCCCGAGCCGGTCCTCCAGCTCGCGGCGCGCGTCCCCGGTGCGCCGGCGGACCTCGCGCGGATCGATCGACGTCAGCCTCCGGTGGTCGACGCCGTGCAGCCCGACTTCGTGGCCCTCGTCCGCCATCTCGGCGAACAGCCGCGGGAACCGGCGGACCCGGCCCATGAGGACGAAGAACGTGGCGGTCACACCGTGTTCACGCAAGGCTTCGAGCACCCGTTCGGTGCCGCCCGGCTCGGGCCCGTCGTCGTAGGTGAGGACGACGTTCTTCGTCTCGGTGCGGACGGCACGGACCGACGAACCCACCGCGGCGGCTTCCGTGTCGCTCATCCGCGTACTTCGAAGACGCCGTAGGAGAAGCCGTCCGCCCGGACCTCCCCGTCGCCGCACGCCACCCCGTGGACGGCGAGCGGGCCGACGACCTCGAGCTCCAGCGGGGCGGTCGCCGGCTCCCGCCGTCCGTTGACGACCACCAGGTACCGCTCGCCCCGGAGGTAGCCGAAGGGGTAGTCCTGGAAGAGCACCCGCACCGGCGCCGCGGTGCCGAGCTCGGGGATCCGCCTGCGCAGTTCGATCAGCCGCCGGACGTGGTGGAGCAGGGAGGCGTCGTCCGCACGGGCGGCCGCGGCGGTGGGGCGGCCCGGATCGGGGTCGACCGGGAGGTACAGGTCCGCCGCGGGGGCGGTGGAGAAGCCGGCGTTCGGGCCGTCGTCCCACTGCATCGGGGTGCGCGAACCCTGGCGCGCGGTGATGTCGGCCTGGCTGCCCTCCTTGTCCGGCAGGCCCGGGACGTACCGCATCCCGATCTCGTCGCCGTAGTAGACGACCGGCAACGTCGGCCAGGTGAGCTGGAAGGCGAATGCCGGCGGGACCATGTCCCGGGTGCGAGGCCCGCAGACGAGCCGGGAGAAGTCGTGGTTGGACGTCGGCAGCGCCGCCAGCCCGCGCCCGGCCGTCGCGGCTTCGAACCCCTGCCATTCGGTCAGGAACGGCTTCATCGAGCCCCGGCCGGCCTCGTCGAAGTAGCAGGGCCTCCCGTCGGTCCACGGCCCCTGGGTGCCGGAGTCGTTGTCCCACAGCGAATGCACCGCCGGACCGACGAAGTGCAGGAAGAAGTCGGCGTGGAACCCGGCGGGGACGGCCGTCTGCGGCACTCCCCATTCCGACAGCAACGCACAGTGCGGGTACTCGCGGTCGGCCCACTCGCGCAGCTCGCCCCACAGCTTGGCCGTCTCCACCCAGCCGGGGTCGTCCTTGACCAGCGAGTAGGCCATGTCGATGCGGAACCCCGAAATTCCGCGGTCGAACCAGTGGCCCATGATCTCCCGCAGCGCCGCCCGGTTGGCACGCGGGCCGGGGGCGTCCACGGGTTGCCGCCAGGGCTCGGCCGGGTCGGGCCGGGCGTACCCGAAGTTCAGCGCCGGCTGGGCCGGGTAGAAGTTGGCGCGGTAGAACCCGCCGCGGCGGCCCAGGTTGGGCACCCACTCCCGGACCGGCGAGGAGATCCGGTCGGACCAGATGTACCGGTCGTCGCCCGGCGTTCCGGCCGACTCCCGGAACCACGGGTGCCGGTGGGAAGTGTGCCCGGCCACGAGGTCGAAGAGCACGCGGATACCGCGTTCGCGCGCGGCCTCGATCAGCGCCACGGCGTCTTCACCGGTGCCGTACCGCGGCGCGATGGTCAGGTAGTCCACCACGTCGTACCCGCCGTCGGCGAACTCCGACGCGAAGCAGGGGCTCAGCCAGACGGCGTCGACGCCCAGCCACTTCAGGTAGTCCAGCCGTGCGGTCAGCCCGGCCAGGTCGCCGATGCCGTCGCCGTCGGAATCGGCGAACGACGGCGGGTAGACGTGGTACAGCACGGAATCGGCCAGCCAGGAGGACGCGGCGCGGGTCATGGGTGTCACACCTTTCGCCACGGTCAGGGAAGCCGGACGGACAGCTGGTGCCGGAAGAAGTCCCGGGGATCCCACTTCGCCTTGACCTGCTGCAGGCGCGGGTAGTTGTCCCGGTAGTACAGGTCGTGCCACGCGGCGGCCGAGGTGTTGAAGTGCGGGTCGGCGACGTCGGTGTCGGCGTCGTTGACGTAGCACCCGCCTGTGACGCCGTCGGGCACCGGGACGCCACCGGTCTCCGCGTACACCGCCCGGTAGAAGTCCCGGTTCCAGCCGACGTACCTGGCGTCGTCGGCCGGATCGGTCCAGATCACCGTCCACAGCAGGTTCAGCGAGCAGTCGCGGTGCGGGAAGGCGGTGTCGTTCCGGCCGACCGCGTTGATCCGGCCGCCGAAGGACAGGAACGACACCCCGATCGTCGGGTTGTCGACGTCGGTGCGGGTGAGGTACCGGTAGAGCGCGTCGATCTGCGCGTCCGGCATGGTCCCCCGCATCATGGCCGACTTGAAGTCGCTGCGCAGGGCCGGGTCGTTCGCCTGGCTGTTCGTCGTCGCGCGCTGCAGGGTCGACTGCAGCCACGGCATCCGCGTCACGTGGGGCTTCGCGTCCGGCGCGACGCCGTCGAGGATCTCCGCGTGGTAGCGCTCGAGCAGCCGCTCGGCGTCCGGGTGGGTCGCGGCCACCTGGGTGCCCAGGCCGATCGGGCCCGCCGACCGGAGCGGGAGCCCCAGTCCCCCGGTCAGCGCCAGGTACGGCGAGCCGGGGTGCTTGTGCTTTTCGTGGAAGGCGCTGTAGTTCTTCAGCAGCCGGGCGAACTTCTCCTTCGTGAAGTCCGCCCACGGCAGCCCGAGGCCGGCGAAGAGCACTTCGGCGGGCGGCTGGGGCAGGATCCTGCGCGGGTCGTTCCCCTTCGCCCCCGGCGAGCGGAACCAGTAGCGGGTGACCACGCCGAAGTTGCCGCCGCCCCCGCCGGTGTGGGCCCACCACAGGTCGCGGTGGGGGTCACCGGGCTCCCGCGTCGCCACCACCTTGCGGACACCGCCGCGGGCGTCGACCACGACCACCTCGACCGCGTGGAGGTGGTCGACCCCCATTCCGTGGAGGCGGGACAGGAACCCGTGCCCGCCGCCGGCGAAATGGCCGCCCGCGCCGATCGAGTAGATGATGCCGGCGGGAATCGTGACACCCCAGGCCTTGTAGAGCCGGTCGTACACGTCCATCAGGATGGCGCCGGGTTCCACGGCGACCGCGCCGCGCTCGGCGTCGAAGTACACCCGGTTCATCTCGGACAGGTCCAGCACCACCTGGACATCCGGGTTGAACACGAAGTCCTCGACGCAGTGACCGCCGCTGCGCACGGTGAGCCGCTTGCCCTCGGCGACCGCCTTGCGCACGACCTCGATCACCGAGGCCGTCGAATCGGCGACGTAGATCGCGTCGGGAGCGGCCACGTACCGCGGGTTGAGGCCGCGGACCAGGTCGCGGTACCGGCCGTCCGCCGCGGTGATCGCGACCGGCCCGAACGCCGTGGTCTCCGTCCCCGCGACCGGCGCCGCCTGGGCGGGGACGAGGGCCGCGGGTCCCAGTACGGTGGCGGTGCTCGCCGCGACCGTGCCCGTCAGGAATCTGCGTCGCCCGATGCCGGCGGTTTCTTTCATGGCGTTCTCCAGTTCACGTGCGAAGCGCCGGTTGCGGGCACGGGTGTACCGCGGCCGGAAAGGTGGACGGCGGGGTTCGGTTATCCGTTGGCTTCGAGCTGGTCGTCGCCGCGCTTTTCCAGCTCACCGGCGAGCAGTTCCCAGGTTTCGGCGCAATTGCGGGCCAGGTCGGCGACGACGTTCGTGCAGTGTGACGGCAGGAAGTCGACCAGGCCGTTCAGGTGCGCCGACATCGAATGCGTCGCGCCGATCAGGCGGAGAATCCGCCTGCCGGTGACGCTGAGCCGCAGCGACGGGTCGCGCTCCAGGGCCTGCAGCGCGCCGGCGGACTCCAGTTTTGCCTGCAACGCCTCCGCCGCGGCGGCGATCCGCCGTTCCACGGAGGCAGCCGGCTTCTCCTCTTCGGGTGCGTTCTTGCTGTACGCCTTGGGGATCGGGTCCTCGCCGCGCCGGAGCCGGTCCCGCACGTCGCGGACGGTGCCGACGGCGATCCCCGACGACCTCGCGACCTCGCTGAGCGAGGCGTCCGGGCGCGCCGAGATCAGCTCGGCCGCCCGGAGCCGCCCGGCGGACGGGTCGAGCGGCCGCGCGCGGCCGTCCTTGCCGATCCGCACCGCCGTGGTGCGCCCGGAATCCGGGGACACCCGGCAGCGGATGGTGCTGATCTTCTTCGCGGACAGGCCGGCGATCTTCGAGATCGAGCGGTCCGACCAGTGCGGGAAGAACCGGATGATCCGTTCCGCGGCCGATTCGCGTTCGGCCCTGTTCAGCGGCAGACCGTGCTTGGTGTTCGCTTCGACCGCGTGGACGAACGCGGATTCGGGTCCGCCGTCGTAGAACGTCACCTCGATGGTGGCGTCGCCGCGCAGCTCGGCCGCGCGGAGGCGGTGCATCCCGTCGATCACTCTTCCGGTCTGCCGGTGGACCAGGATCGGCGGCAGCTTCGCATCGAGTTCGGCCAGCATTCGGACGTAGCCGAGGTCTTCACCGGAAAGCCGGGGCGATTCACCCGGAAGCAATGATTTCACATCGACAACAGCGGTTTGCGCAGTCTCCGGCCTACCCTCCGAAGACTGCGAATCGGGCGACTGCGCCCGTTCATCGGCACATGAATGCACTGTCAGCGTTCCCCCCACTCAGAACAGCTCATGTCGCTTTTGCACCTTACCGCGCGCCATCCGTGATGATCAAGCCGCAGCGGACAGCTGGTCTGGACCTCTCGAACCGGTCTGGATCTTTGCCCAGGGTGATCGCGAAATGACCTGCTCAACGCCACCCGGATGGCGGAGTACCGGTCGTCAACTGCAGCCTCGCGGCAGTTGCCCGGCGGCTCCTCGCCCGGTTGGGCCGGGCGGGCCCGGCTGGTAGAAGAGAAACTCCGGCGCCGGTCGCCGGCAATGCGCGAAACGTCCCGCGGATCGGCTTTCCCGAACGCGGAATCACCACTGATCCCGTGCCGGAAACCACACGCCCGGCACGTCGGAAACTCCGCATCGAAGAAGGAACAAATGACCGGAAGAACTGCGCCGAGGCCGACCGGGACCACCGCGGTGAGCGAGCTCGCCGAGGCCCTCGTCCTGCTCGCCCACCCGGGCCGACGGCTCAACGACCACAGCTGGCCGGCCGAACGCGCGCTCCTGGAACGCGCCGTCGACGCCCGGCTCGCCCCGCTGTCCCCCGGCGAACGGACCGAGGTGGCGGCCGCGGCGACGGCGGCCGCCGGAGAGGAGGGCGACCGCGTCGCCCTCGACCGGCTCGAGCTGCTGCTGGCGGACGTCGGCACCCCGCCCGGCTCGACCGCGGCGTTCCGGGAGCTCGACCGGCTGGTCTTCCGCACCCGGCTCTCCCCCGGGCACGGGACGGCCACCGGGGCGTTCGTCGCGGACCCCGCGCCCTCACCGGCGACCGGCCGGGGCGCGCTGACGGTGATCGTGCCGTTCCGCGCGTCGACCGAAGACCGGACCCGGAACCTCGCGGTCACCCTGCGCGCGGTGCGGGACGCCGCCCGGGATGTACCCGACGTCGAAGTGACCCTGGTCGAGCAGGACTCCGGCACCCGGCTGAACGGCGTGCCGCGAACCCTCTACGACTCGCACGTCCTCGTGGCCGACAGCGGTCCGTTCAACAAGTCGTGGAGTGTCAACGCCGGGGTGCGCCGGTCCGCGCACGAGCGGATCTGCGTGCTCGACGCGGACCTGCTCGTCGACCGGGCCGTGCTGGCCGCGATGCTCCGGGGCCTCGACGACGCCGACCTGTTCGTCCCCTACCGCCGCGTGACCTGGATGGACGAGGTGTCGACGACGCGCACCATCGCGGCCGTCACCGCGGCGAGCGGCCCGTACCGGCTCGACGGGGCAGCCGCCCGAGGCCTGAGCATCGACGGCCTCTACGGCGGCTGCTTCGCCGTGCGGCGCGATTTCTACCTCGCGATCGGCGGCCACGACGAGCGCTACACGGGCTGGGGCGGCGAGGACAACGCGTTCCACGAGCTCGCGGCGGCGCACGGCCGGACCGGCCGCGGCGACTTCGTCATGGCCCACCAGAACCACGTGCGGCCACCGGCCACCCGCGACGACGGGACCATGTTCAACGAGCACCTGCAAGGCACCCGGCCCGGTGGCGGGGAAATCGGCAGGCTCCGCCCGCGGCCGCGGGCGGTGCGGCGATGACGGCCGAACTGCTGCTGCTCAACGGACCGAACCTGGGCATCCTCGGGCGGCGGGAACCGGCGATCTACGGCACGGACACGCTGGCGGACATCCAGGCCGCCGTCGAGGCGGAAGTGGCCGCACGGGGCTGGCGGGTGGCCGGAGTCCAGCACGACTGCGAAGGCGCACTGGTGCGGTCCCTGCACGAGGCCCACGGGACGGTCGGGGCGATCGTGAACCCCGGCGCGCTGATGATCGCCGGGTGGAGCCTGCGGGACGCGCTCGCCGCCTACCCCCGGCCATGGATCGAAGTGCACCTGTCGAACGTGTGGGCCCGCGAGCGGTTCCGGCACGAATCGGTGCTCGCGCCGCTGGCCGGCGGCGTCATCGCCGGCCTCGGCGCGTTCGGCTACCGCCTCGCCGCGCGTGCCCTCCTGGACCGGGTCCCCTGAGCCCGGCGCCATGACCCGCACCGGCGGCATTTGCCCCGAAGAATGTTCTGCGAGATGGTTTTCGCACTCGTGGAGCGCAAATCTTCCCATGCTCCGACAAGCCACTGTGAGATGCTCGTGACGAAAGTGACGCCGATGATCGATGTTGCCGTTTCGATGGATGAGCCTCCGCGGAACCACGGCGGAGTACTGGGCGTCGTCGAATTCGGCGGTCAATCCCGGAATCCGGACCTTGCCGTGGGCCACCCGACGATCGGAATAGCGATGCGCGAACGGGGACGCAAACCCGTTCGCGAAGTGTGGACGAGCGCTTCCGCGGTGACGAGCGGCGTTCGTGACGACATCGTCTACGGCCACGACGGCGTGCACCTGTTCGGCGCGTTCCGGCTGCCCGGCGCGGCGAGCTACCGCGCGGCGACCCGGTCGGCCTACCGCCGGATGGTGGCACTGCTCCACGACCTCGGCTACCCCCACCTGGTCCGCATGTGGAACCACATCGGCGGGATCAACCACACCAACGCCGGCGGCATGGAGGTCTACCGGGACTTCTGCCAGGGGCGGGCCGAAGGGTTCGAAGAGGCCGGCACGGACATGGCCGCCGGCCTGCCCGCCGCCACCGGGATCGGCTCCCACGGCGACGGCGTGACGGTCTACTTCATCGCCGAGCGGTCCGGCGCGCCCGTCCATTTCGAGAACCCCCGGCAGGTACCGGCCCACCGCTATCCGCGCGAATACGGCCCGCGCTCGCCGAGTTTCGCCCGTGCCACTTTGCTGCCGGCATCGGAAAAGCTCTTCCTCTCCGGCACGGCCAGCATCGTCGGGCACCGGTCGACGCACGCCGGCGATCTCGACGGGCAATGCGACACGACCCTCGAAAACATCCGCGTCCTCCTCGCCGACGTCTCGGAGAAGACCGGCGGCAAGGTGGAACCGGATTCGTTCACCATGCTCAAGGCGTATGTGCGGCACGAACGCGATGTCCCGCACGTGCGGCGACGGCTGCGCGACGAGGTCGGGCCGCTGGTCCCGCTGGCGCTGTTCACCGTGGACATCTGCCGTCGCGAACTGCTCCTGGAGGTCGAAGGCGTGCTCACCATGAAGTTCTCCGGCGAGGCCGGCGGAGCGGGCTCGTGACCGCGGTTTCGGACCTCGTCGGCGCGGCGCACCAGCCCCCTTGGCCGGACCCGGCGGTGCTGCGGGAGACGGTCGAGCTGGTGCGCGACCTGCCGCCGCTGGTGGAGGCCGGCGAGTGTGCCCAGCTCTCCGAGGAGCTCGCGGCCGTGACGCGCGGAGAACGCGTCGTGCTGCAGGCGGGCGACTGCGCCGAGCTGTTCGCCGACTCGGCGCCGCGGGCGATCCGCGCCAAGACCGCGCAGCTGGCCGGGCTCGGCGAGCGCGTGCGCCGCGCGGGGCGGACGCCGGTCCTGATCGGGCGGATGGCGGGCCAGTACGCCAAGCCGCGGTCGCACCGTGCCGAGCTCGGGGCCGGCGACGTCGAGGTCCCCGTCTACCTCGGGGACGCGGTCAACGACCTGAGGCCGACCGCGGCGGACCGGCGGCCCGACCCGCGGCGGCTGTTGCTCGCCTACGCGCACGCCGCGCGCGGCCTGCGGACCCTCGCGTCCGGGCCGGCGGTGTACACCAGCCACGAAGCCCTGCTGCTGGACTACGAGCACGCGTTGCGCCGGAGGGACCCGCTCCGGGACGAAGTGTTCGCGTCGTCGGCGCACACGATGTGGATCGGCGAGCGCACCCGCGCGGTGGCCGGGCCGCACATCGCCTTCGCCGATGAGATCGCCAACCCCGTCGGGGTGAAGGTCGGCCCGGACGCCGATCCGGCCGAGGTGCTGGCGCTGGCCGAACGGCTGACGTGGCACCGGCCGCCGGGCCGGCTGAGCCTGATCGTCCGGATGGGCGCCGACCGGATCGGCGAGCGGCTGCCGCCGATCGTCCGGGCGCTCGGCGACCACGCGGCGGACGTCGTCTGGCTCAGCGATCCCATGCACGGCAACACGGTCCGCTCGGCACACGGACTCAAGACCCGGGTGGTGCGCCGGCTGGCCGACGAGGTCGAGCAGTTCTGCGCGGTGCTCCACCGGCATGGGCGGCACCCGGGCGGGCTGCACCTGGAGATCACCCCCGACGACGTCGGCGAATGCGTGGACGACGTCGCGGACCTGGCGACCGGGCCGCAGCCCGCCCGGTACCGCTCGGCTTGCGACCCCCGGCTCAACCCCGCTCAAGCCGGCGCGCTCGTCGAACTGTTCACCGACGTCCTCACCACCCGCTAGGAGGTCGATCCATGGCTCCTTCGACAACCACATCGGCGCCGGTCCGGTTCTCCGGTCCGGCCGGGGCCGTCGCGCCGATGACCTGGTCCCAGTTCGGGATCTGGGGCGCGGTCAAGATGTTCCGCCCGCACGACGCCTACCTGAACGTCAGCTGCCGGGTCGAGATCCCGGACGGCCGGGCGCTCGACGACGTCCTCGCCGTGCTCCACGACGTCGTCGTGCGGCACGAATCGCTGCGGACCCGGTACTTCGACGCGGCCGACGGGTCGGGCCGGCAGGAGGTGCTCGGTTCCGGCGAATACGAGGTCCGGCTGGAGCACGACCCGGAGGAGCCGCTCGACGACCTGCTCGCCCGGTTCGCCGACCGCTCGTTCGACGTCGACCGCGGACTGCCCGCCCGGTTCGCGATCGTCTGCTCCGGACAGCGGCCGGCCTGGCTGCTGGTCGTCGTGTCGCACCTGTCCATCGACGGCCTCGCGCGCAACCGGCTCCACGAGGAGTTCACCGCGCGGCTGGCGGGCGAGCGCGGCTACGGCGAGGACCGGCCGCTGCTGACCCCGGTGGCGCAGGCCCGGGCGGAGAACGGCCCGAGCGGGATCCGGCTCAACGAGCGCACGATCGAGCGGTGGCGGCGGTTCCGGGACCGGGTCGACGTGACGAACTTCCCGGCGCCGTCCGCCGTCCGCGAGCCGCGCTGGGTGCGCGTCGCCATGTGCTCGCCCGCGCTCGGCGCCGCGTTCGACCGGATCGCCGACCGGGTCAAGGTCACTTCGCCCGCCGTGTTCGCGGCCATGTCGGCGACGGTGGTGTCGATGCTGTCCGGCCGGTCCGGCACTGCGCTCCGCTGCATGATCTCCAACCGGTTCACCGAAGCCGAGAAGTACTACATCGGCAACATGGCGCAGTCGGGCGCCTTCGACGTCGAAGTCGGCGACGCGGTGTTCGACGAGGTCGTCCGGCGCACCATGGCCGCGAGCATCCGCGGGTACTCGATGGGCCGGTACCGGATGGAACAGCTGGCGGAAATCATCCCGCCGGGCCGGTTCGACGCCATGCACAACGACTTCCGCGACACCGCGGTCGCCAAGAAGGCACCCCTGTCCGACTCCGAGATCCATGCGCTTCGGCCGCGGACCGTCGTCGGGCCACCGCAGGTCCTGCAGTACTACGACGACAAGTTCCACGTCGAGATCCGCAACGGCGGGGACGGCCCCGCTCCCCAGCTGATGCTCGACCGCTGCTGCGTGCCCGCCGCCGAGCCGCGGGAAGTCCTCGTCGCGATGGAGGTCTTCGCGCTGGCGCAGCTTTCCGCGCACCGGGACGTCCCCGCCGTCGAAGCGTTCAAGCTCGCCCTTGCCCAAGCCACCGAAACCGACCGAGAGGCACCGCGATGAGCAACGAGACGGGAACCCCCGAGCGCGCCGAGGTGGCGCGGCGGCTGACCGCGTGGGTGGTGGAGCTGGTGCCCGGTTGCGAGGAGTCCGCGCCGGCGGAGGACACCTCGCTCACGGACTTCGCCGGGTTCGACTCGATCGCCATCGTCCAGCTGCTCGCCAAGGCCGAGGCGGAGTTCGGCGTCGATCTGGCCGACCAGGACCAGGCGATCGCCAGCGCGAGCACGATCGGCTCGCTGGCGGACACCATCCTCCGGCTGCGCTGAGCCACGATGGAGATCCGCCTCGCCCTGATCGGCCTCGGCTGGGCCGTCCGCGAGCTCTGGGCACCGAGGATCCTGGCGCACCCGGGGTTCACGGTCGTCGCCGTGCACGACCCGGACCCGGCCGCCACCGCCTGGGCCGCCGCCCGGTTCCCGGCCGCGCGGTCCCTGAGCGACCCCGGCGACCTGCACGGCGGCGACGTCGACTTGGCCGTGGTCGCGACGCCCAACCACCTGCACGCCACCACCGCGATCCCGCTGTTGGAACGGGGAATCGCCACGTTCGTCGAGAAGCCGGTCTGCCTGAGCGCGGAAGAGGCGGCGGCGCTGGCGGCCGCGGAGCGCGCGGGCGGGGCCCTGCTGCTGTCGGGCACCGCGGCCTGGTACCGCGCCGACGTCACGGCCTTGCGCGAGCTCCTGCCGGAGCTCGGCCCGCTCCGGTCGATGGAGCTGTCGTGGGTCCGGGCCGCCGGAGTCCCCGCGCCCGGCGGCTGGTTCACCGAACGCCGCCGGGCGGGCGGCGGGGCCCTCGTCGACCTGGGCTGGCACCTGATCACCGTCGGCCTGCGGCTGGTGTCGTGGCCGCGGGTGACGCAGGTGATCGGCGCGGTGTCGGCGGACTTCCTCGCCCGGTCGGACGCCGGAGCGACCTGGCGGGGGTCGCCCGGCGGTCCGGAGCGTGAACTCGCGCCGAAGGACGTCGAAGACACCGTTCGCGGCGTCCTGGCCCTCGACGGCGGGCCGCTGGTGGGCATCACCGCGGCTTGGGCGTCGCACGCGGCCCGCGATGTGACCCGCGTGGTGCTCGAGGGCGCCGACGCCCGTGCCGAACTGACGTGCACGTTCGGTCTCAGCCCGAACGGGGTGCGCAGTTCGCTGGTCCTGCACCGCGACGGCCGGGCCGAGCCGGTCGAGCCGGCGCCCGACGCACGGGGGGCGGAGTACCGGCGCCAGCTGGACCACCTCCCGGCGCTGCTGCGCGATCCGGCACAGCAGGGTGCGGCCGCGGCCGAGGTGATCCGGACGATCGACATGATCGAGCGGCTCTACCGGTCGGCCGGGACTCCCCGGCCGGCCGGGTGAAGCCGGGCTCAGGCATCGATCCCGAGCGGGTCCACCACGCCGAACCGGTGGTCACGCCACACCGCCGCCGATCGTTCCTCCGGGTACCGCTCCACCGTGGACACGACGTCGTAGACCCGGGTGGCGCGCCCGGGCGGTTCGAACGCGGCCCAGCCGGGGTCACCGGTTGCGGCGAAGGCCAGGTACTCGCGACGCATCAGTTCCGAAAGCACCCCGTGCTGCTCGACCGCCTCCGGGCCGGCGCCCGTGACGGCACCGCCCAGGTCCGTGGTGCCGAAGACCAGCGACGCGTCCAGCATGTGGCAGGCACCCTCCGGCCCGTATCCCCAGCACAGCTCGGACAGCCACACCGGCGACCCGCCCGCCTGCGCGGCTTCGGCCAGGCGCAACGTCGGCATCCGCAGCAGCCAGTCCCCCAGGGCGAGCTCGCGCAACGCCGTCGCGTTCAATCCGGGGAACTCCGCGCGGTAGCGGTCCGCGTCCACGGTCGGTGCGAGGCCGGCGACCAGCGCCGTCACTTCGGCGTCTTCGGCCGGCCCGAGCCGGGCGGCGAGCATCCGGGCGTCGTCACGGGTGTGCCCGAGCAGGAGGGGCACGCCCTTCGCGGCGCCCGCGGCCAGGCCCGCCCAGGGGGCGACGGGCAGGATCTCGCCGTCGACCACCGGAGAGAACGGGGTCGGTGTGTGGACGACCGGGCCCCACCTCGGGTCCATGCGTTCGCTCACCGCCATCACGGCCGCCAGCAGCCGCGGCGGAGCGACGTCGGCAAGCTCGGCTGTACCCGCCTCGGCGCGGATGTGCCCGGTCACCGCGGCGGCCAGCGCCGGCGTGAAGTACGTGCCCGGCACGCTCTGCAGGATGGCGCGGTCGATCAGCCCGGCCGCCCTCGGCATCACCAGCAGGGCGGCGCACGAACCGGCGCCCGCCGACTGGCCGTACACCGTGACGTTGCCGGGGTCGCCCCCGAACGCGGCGATGTTGTCCTTCACCCAGCGCAGCGCGGCGATCTGGTCGAGGAGCCCGCGGTTGTCCGGGTGGCCGTCGAGGTGGGCCCACCCTTCGGCGCCGACGCGGTAGTTGACGCTGACCACCACCGCGCCGCCGGCCGCGAGCCGCGCCCCGTCGAAATGCGGGTTCGCGGTGCTGCACTGCAGGTACGCCCCGCCGGTGATCCAGACGAGCACCGGCAGCCGGGCCGCGCCGGGATCCGGCGTCCAGACCGCCAGGGTCAGCCAGTCGTCGCCGGTCGTCGGGGCCTGGGGGCCGGGCGGCGCGGTGCCGAACGCGGAAACGTCGCGGACGCCGTCCCACGGCGCCGCCGGACGGGGCTCGGCGAACCGGTTCGCGCCGACCGGCGGAGCGGCGAACGGGATTCCCCGGAACGCGAAAACCTCGTCCTGTACTTCGCCCTCGACCGATCCCGTGGCGGTCCGGGCTCGTGGCCGGTCAGTCATCCTCGTCCCTTCCTCGGGTCCTGCCAGGTGCGTTCGTCGAGCGGGACCGCTTCGATCGCCGCCATCAGCGCGTCTTCGACCACCACATCGCTCAACGCCAGTGTCCGCTCGTAGCTGTCCGCACCGGCCGCGCCGACGATCGTCGACGTGATCCTCGGATCGCGAAGCGACCAGTGCAGCGCCGCCGCGGCGAACGGCACCCCGGCGGCGGCGCACAGCCGTCCGATCTCGTCGGCGGTCGCGAGCAGCGCCGGCGGGGCCGCCCGGTAGGCGTAGTGGGTGTGTTCCGACGGCCAAGAGGTCAACAGGCCCCCGCCGTAGGGCGCGGCGTTGAACACCCCGAGACCGCGCTCGGCGGCCAGGTCGAGCAGTTCGTCCGCGGACCGGTCCACCAGCGTCCAGCGGTTGTGGGTGATCAGGGTGGCGAAGTGGCCGGTGCGCACCAGGTCGCACAGCAGCGGGACCGGGCCGCCGGCGACGCCGAGGTGTTCGATGAGGCCTTCGTCCCGGGCTTCGAGCAGGGCTTCGACCGCCCCGCCGCGCCCGAGGAGCTCCTCGGGCGCGGCGTGTTCCGGGTCGTGCAGGTAGCACACCGGCAGCCGGTCGACGCCCAGCCGGTCCAGGCTTTCCCGGAGCGACTCCCGCATCCGGGCACCGGAGAAGTCCCCGGTGAAGTGCCGGTCCGCCTTGGTCTGCACCAGGAAGCCCGGTGGCGGCCCGCCCAGTTCGGCCAGCACACCGCCGATCCGCCGTTCGCTTTCCCCTTCGCCGTAGTTGTTCGACGTGTCCACCACGCTGATCCGGCCGTCGCGCACCAGACGCCGCAGCAGCTCCGCGCTCTGCGTGCGAGTGGGCCCGGAGCCGTCCGCCCAGTGCCGCCAGCCCGCCGCACCCACCGTCACCGGCGACACGGTCAGCCCGGTCCGGCCGAGCGGCCGCCGCTCGGTCTCCACCATCGGTTGCCTCCGTCGTGGCTACAGGCGGATGAACAGGCTTTCGATCCCGCGGGTCACCGTGCTGGCCCACCGCTTCGGCGGCTTGGCCAGCCGCATACCGGGGAACCGCGAGAACAGTTCCCGCAACGCCACCACCGCCTCCAGCCGGGCGAGGTTCGCCCCGAGGCAGTAGTGCGTACCGGCGCCGAACGCCAGCGTCCGGCTGCGCTTGCGGTGGGGGTCGAACTCGTCCGGCTTGTCCATTGTGGACGCATCCCGCTCGGCGGCGGCCCACGAGAAGAAGATCATCTCGCCGTCGCCCGGGATCGTCTTCCCGCCGACCGACACCGGGCACGTCGTGATCCGGCTGGTCGAGATCATCAGCGGCGTGTCGAACCGCAGCGATTCCTCGACGAGCGTCTCGTAGTCGATGCGGCCGGCCAGCACCTTGCCGGACAGCTCCTCCGATTCGAGCACCGTCACCAGGGTGTTGGCGATCAGGTTGGTCGAGCTTTCGTGCCCGGCGATCAGCAGCAGGTACACCATCGAAACCAGCTCGTCGAAGGACATCGGAGGCTCGCCGTCGGGCCCTTCCGCCGTCGCCATGCGCTCGACGAGGGTACTGCCGGCGCCGTCGCGCAAGGTCCGGCGCAGCACGTCCTCCAGGTGTTCCCGCGCCGCGGTGATGGCGTGCGAGTCGTCGCCGTCGGTCACGGTTTCGTTGGTCCAGTGCCGGAACAGCGTGCGGTCGACCAGCGGCACCCCGACGATCTCGATGATCATCTCCAGCGCGAACCGGTACGCGAACGCGTCGACGATGTCGACCTCGTCCCCCTCGTGGAGGTTGCCCAGCAGGTCGTCGGCGATCTCCTTCAGCCGGGGGGCCAGCTGCGCGATGACCTTCGGCTTGAACGCCCCGGCGACGGTCTGGCGCAGCTGCCCGTGCCGCGGCTCGTCGCAGGTCAGCATCCCCAGTGTCGAATTGCCGCCCCCGTCCGGGTGCGCGACGCCGAGGAAGCGCGGGCCGGCCGCCAGCGTCGGGTCGGCCAAGAGGTCCCGGATCGCTTCGGTTTCGACGACCACCCAGGCGGGCAGGTCGAACGGCAGCCGCACCCGGTGCACCGGGCCGGCGTCCCGCAGGGACTTCATCACCGCGTGCGGGTCGCGGTAGAACTCGTCCTTGGCCTCGTAGAGGTCGACGACGTCGCCCCGGGCCGCAGCCTCATCGATGCTCGACATGCTTCGTCCTTCCCAACGTCAACGGTCGCCGTCGGCACGGCGGCGTGCGTAGCTCACTTTCCCGGTGGAGGTCCGCGGCAGCCGGTCCACCCACTCGACCTGCCGCGGCACTTCGAAGGCGTCGAGCCGGGTCCGGCTCCAGCCCAGCAGGTCCGGGCGCTCGCGCCCGGGTGCGACCACGGCCCGCGCCACCGGGAACTCCCCGCGCACCGCGTCTTCGGCGACGATCACCTGCACCTCGGCCACGTCCGGGTGCGCCGAGAGGACGGCTTCCAGCCGGGAGCGGCGGGTCTTCCGGCCGGCGATGTTGATCAGGTCGCCGAGCCGTCCGGTGATGCGCAGGCCGTCCGCGTCCCGTTCGGCGAGATCGCCGGTGCGGTACCAGCCGTCCTCGGCGGGCAGCGGGCGCAGCCGCCCTTCGGTGAAGTAGCCGGTGGCGAACGAGTCGTTCCGGGCGAGCAGCTCGCCCTCCCCCGGCCCGATCCGGAGGTCGACGCCGGCCAGCGGCAAGCCGATGCTGCCCGGGGCCGACGTCCCCGCCAGGGCCGAGATCGCCATCGTGCCCACCTCGGACGCCCCGTAGGCGTTGAGGAGCCGGAACCCGTGACCGCCGCAGATCCGGGCCACCGCGTCCGGCCGCAGCGGGGCACCGGCCGACACCACCTGCCGCACTCCGCCGAAATCGAGCGAGCCGGCGTCCGCGATCATGTGGATGTGGTTCGGCAGCGCGACGAGGGTGCCGGCACCGGTGCTCGCCACGGTCTTCACGAGGGACTGGGGCAGCGACGACGGCGGGCGATACGTGGTTTCCGCGCCGGCCAGCAGCCCGGCGAGCAGCCCGTGCGTGAACCCGTAGGAGTGGAACACCGGGGCGGCGCAGACGACGGGGTCCGAAGCGCCCTCGCCGTGCAACGCGGTGGCGATCCGCGCGGCGTCGCGCAGCACGGCGTCGACCGGCTTCACCACCGCCTTGGGCGCGGCGGTCGACCCCGAGGTCTGGAACAGGATCGAGCCGCCCGGCAGCGGCACCGGCCGCGCCGTCGCGAGCTGCTCGAGGTGGCAGCCGAGGCTTTCGCCCAGCAGCACCGGATCGCCGGGCGGCCGGTCGCCGATCAGCACATCGGCCGCGTCGAAGGTGCCGGTGGCCGCCGGATCCCGCAGCAGCATGGGAACGCCCAACCGGCCGGCCGCGGTCACCGCGGCGACGATCAGGGCCGCGTCGGCGGTGGACGTCGTCAGCATCCGGACGTCGCCGAACCGCCGGGAAATCTCGCCGGCCAGCCGGATTCCGGCGCCCAGCAGGCTTTCGGCCGGCCATTCGACGTCGTTCACGACGAGCCGGGCGGTCCCGCCGCCGACCAGGGCCTGCTCGATGGTCGTGGTCATCCGGGTGCCTGCCTTCTCGTCGCGAGCACGAACTCGAGGACTTCGCCGGCGCTCTCCAGGCACGCGTCAGGACCGGCGGCCAGAAGCACGTCGCGGTCGCCCTCGCCCCACAGGGCCGCCACCGCGGTGACGCCGGCGGCCCGCGCGGCCGCCATGTCGTAGGCGGCGTCACCGATCATCACGGCTTCGCTCGCGTCGACGTCCATCGATGTGAGGGCTTTGCGCACGATGTCGGGGGCCGGCTTGGGGCGGCCGACCTCGTCCGAGCCGATCACGTGCGTGAACCGGTCCAGCACCCCGAGCCCGGCGAGCAGCGAGCGGGCGCGATCCCCCGCCTTGCCGGTCGCGACCGCGCACGGGATGCCGCACTCCGCCAGCCCGGCGAGCAGTTCCCGCACCCCGGGGTAGAGCTCGATCCGGTCCGCGAGCCGGTAGCTTTCGCGGACGAACGGGCCTTCCATTTCGCGCGGCAGCCCCATCTTCCGCATGATCTCGGGGAAGTACCCGCCGAGGTGGCGCAGGTACACCTCGAACGGCGGCTCCCCGGCACCGGCCACTTCCCGGAACGCGTGCGCGAACGCCGAGCGCATCACCTCGAACGAGTTCACGAGCACGCCGTCGAGGTCGAAGACCACGGCGTTCAGCGCGGTCCCGGCGGCCCGGTGGGCCACGACCGGACCGGCCAGGTTCTCCCGGGTCACCGGGAGCCGACCACCTTCGCCACCACGTCCGCGACGATCTCGGCGACCGTGGCCATCTGGTCCTCGGTGCCGAGCAGGGTCCGGTGGTGCAGCCAGACGCAGTCCCCGGAAATCGCTTCGGCGTTCGGGCACCGGGCGGCGATGGCCTCGACACCTCCGGCCGGGGCGGCCAGTTCCCAGAAGGCGTCGGTGCGGTAGATCGCCCGGAAGGCCGCGAACGCCGGAACGCCGTGCGCGATGAGCTCGTCGACCACCCGCCGCCGCTGGCCGTCGGTGATCCCCGGCACCCGGAACATCGCCATGTAGTGCGGGTTGCGGGTGCACCGGTCGTCCGTTCCCTGCGGTACCACGCCCGGAATCCGGGCCAGCAGCGCGGAAAGCAGCGGCCAGCGCTGTTCGCGCACGTCGATCTGCCCGCCGAGGCGGGCGAGCTGAGCACGCAGGACGCTCGCCGAAAACTCGTTCATCCGGAAGTTGGAGCCGGACACCTTGTGCTCGTAGGCGCGATCGGACGGCGGACGGCCGCAGCTGTGCCGCAGGAACGCGGTCTCGTACTCCAGCGAATCGGCGAACAGGAGGGCGCCGCCCTCCCCCGCCGTCATCAGCTTGCCGTTCTGGAAGCTGTAGGCGGCGATGGCCGCGAGTTCGCCGAGCCGCACTCCGCGCCATTCGGCGCCCTGGGCGTGCGCGGCGTCGTGCACCAGCGGTACCCCGGCGTCGCCGGACAGCTTGCCCAGCGCGTCGAGGTCGGCGAGCAGGCCCGCCATGTGGACCGGCATGATCGCGCGGGTCCTCCCGGTCACCGCGGCGGTGGCCGCGGCGACGTCGATGTTGTAGGTGTCCGGGTCGACGTCGACCGGCACGGCCACCGCGCCCAGCCGCTGCACGGCCTGGGACGAGGAGATGAAGGTGAACGCCGGGACGATGACCTCGGTCCCCGGTCCCACGCCGATCACCTGGAGGGCGAGTTCCAGCGCGTGGGTTCCGCTCGTCACCGCCAGCGCGTTGCGCGCGCCGTGGTACTCGGCGAACTCCCGCTCGAACTCCGACACCTCCTGCCCGCCGAAGCGCCACCACCCGCTCTGGTCGAGCGCACGCAGGAGAGCGGCTTTTTCGGAATCGTCGTACTGCGGCCAGTCCGGCAACTCAAGATTTCGACGAGAAATGGAGATCACGTCCGTTCATCGCTCGGCCCGCTTCCGAAGGGAAAGGCTTTTCGACGGATTGCTCCGGCCACCATATGAGCCGTGCTGCGCGGCGGCAAACCTCGGCACGGGCGGCCGGGAATGCGGCCTGTCAAGTGCGGAACTTCCGCAGTTGCACCGGTCTATACCACTGAAGCACGCTTTGCTAGCCTGGCGAAATGGACCGCCCCGCTGCGAAGCAGTCGATCATGCCCTTGGCCGATCTGGCCACTCCGATGGCCGTACGGGTGGCCGCGACGCTCGGGTTGGCCGAACACGCCGGAACCGAAGGTGCGACGGCGGAGCGGCTCGCGTCGCTGAGCGGAACTTCGGAGGCGCCGCTGCGCCGGCTGCTCGACCACCTGGTCGCCGTGGATGTCTTCCAGCTGACCGCCGAGGGGAGTTACCGGCCGACCGAGCTCGGCGCGCAGCTGCGGGAAGACGCGCCCGAAGGCGTCAAACCACTGCTCGACATCACCTGCGCCGGGGGCCGGGCCGAACTCGCCTTCGTCGAACTCCTCGACGTGATGACCGACGGCGCGCCCGCCTATCCACGCCGGTACGGCCGCGATTTCTGGGCCGATCTCGACGCCGAGCCGAAATTGCGGACTTCGTTCGACGCGCAGATGAACTGGCGGTTCCGGGAACAGGCGCCGCTGATCGCCCGCAACTTCGACTGGAGCCGGTTCCCCGACATCGTCGACGTCGGCGGCGGCGACGGGCCGCTGCTCGTCGAGATCCTGCGGGCGCACCCGGCCGTCCGCGGCCGCATCCTCGACCTGCCGCCGACGGCCGCGGCCGCCGGCGAACGGCTGAAGGCGGCCGGGCTCGACGACCGGGCGAGCGCGGTGCCCGGCAGCTTCTTCGACCCGCTGCCGACCGGAGCCGACGCGTACTTGCTGTCCGACATCCTGCACGACTGGGACGACGAGCACGCCCGCAAAATCCTGGCCGGCTGCCGCCGCGCCGCTGCACCGGACACCACCGTCATCCTGATCGAACCGGTGCGGGGACACGGGGCCGACACGGCGATCGACCTGTTCATGCTGATGTGCTTCGGCAGCAAGGAACGAACCATCGAGGAGCTGACCGAACTGGCCACCGAAAGCGGCCTGTCCCTCCGCAGCGCGACCCCCGTGACCAACGGCCGCTGGGCCCTGGAGTTCACCGTCGAGGCTCAGCAGTGACGTCCCGCGACACCGCCGCCGGGACGGGTGGTGGACACCGGCCCGGACCACGGTCACTTCGCGCCGCCGAACGACGGGGACAAGCGGAGCACGATGCCGCGCCGCGGCGGTGAGGGGTGCGAAGTCGTCCACGGCAGGCCCGTGCCGGTTCACCGTCGACCGCACCGATCCGAACGCGCCTGGCGTCGTCTCGGCGACGTACCCGGCGGGCGCCGAGGGCGGCGGGATCGGTGTCGCGGGCCAGTTCACCCTCTTCCCCAACGGTTCCACCGACGTCGTGCGGTACGACTACAACTTCGGCGCGGGCACGCGGGAGATCGCCGCAGGCCCCGACGGCACGGCCACGGTCAGCTTCACGCCGACGGCCGACGGCCGACGGCTGGCAGTCGGTGGTCGTGCGGGCGTAAGACCGGGCGGGCAACCTCTCGCTCACCACCTACTCCTCGTTCATCGTCAAGGAGACGCGGCCGGCGGTCACGTCCGACCGCCACCCGCCGCAGGGCGGCCCGGACGGCGGCATCGGCGTGCCGGGCGTGTTCCGGTTCGCGCCGGGGATGCCGGACGTCGTGACGTACGCCTACCGGTTCGCGAGTGCCGAGAGTACGAAGTGGACGGTCAAGGCCAACGCCGACGGAACCGCCACGCTACCGGTCGGGTTCACCTCGGCCGACCAGAACCTGCTGCGGGTCCAGGCCCGCGACGCTTCCGGTGGCCTTTCCCCGGTGACGGAGAAACGGTTGTTGCTCAACACCTGGCGACCGGAGATCGGCTACCCGGGGGGACATCGGAACGGAAGGCAGAGCCGCCACGTTCACGTTCACCAACCCGATGCCGGACGCCGTGGAGTTCGAGTACTGGCTGACGGCGGACCCGGCGACCAAGTGGACCGTGCCGGTCAGCGGGAACACCGCGACGGTGAGCTGCACCCCGCCGAGAACCGGCGACTACGGAATGCTGGTGCGCGCGAAGAACACGGCGGGCGTGTGGTCGTCGACGGACAACATCACCTGGACGGTGACGAACGACCCCACGGTGAGCTCGAAGGAGTTCCAGGCGAACGGGCGGGTCTTCCCCGGCACCTTCACCTTCGATGCCCGCCAGCCGGGCGCGGCGGCGTTCGAGTAGTCGTTCGACTGGGGTCCGTTTCAGCAGACAGCCGCGCAGCACGGACCTCGGTGCTGGCGTGGACACCCCCGCTGCCACCGGAAGGCTCGGCCTCCCACGACCTGCGGGTACGCACGGTGACGGCCGGCAACGTCTTCTCGCAGGAGAACAGGGGACGATGACGTGGACCCCACCGGACCGAGGCACCTTCTCGGTCATCGTGCGGGGCAGCACGGCCGACGGCACCAGGTCGGGTGGCATCGGCTACTCGGTGTACGTCAACTGACCGCGTGACCGGCGGCCCCGCTCCCGCCGTCAGGGAGAAACAGCGGGTGTCGAGCAGGGCCCTCGGGGCCTCCGGGTCGGGGCAGAGGACCAGGGTGTTCGTCTCCGGCTCGCTGGTGAACGTCGTGACCTTCTGGCCCGCGGGGACCTGCACCGCCTTCAGCGGGGAGTGGATCACCGGGGGCGTCGTGCGGATCTTCGCCAGCAGGGCCAGCATTTCCGCGGCCGTCACCGGCTTCGACGTCTGGACGCGGATCCAGCGGGCCGGGCCGTCCTGCCACAGCACCGTTTGCGGGTGGGTGAGCTGGGCGGCGGCCGACGGTTTCTCCGGCAATGCGCTGTGCGGCGCCGGTCCGTCGCGGAGCTCGATCTCGAACGCGTAGCGGTGCGCCTGGCCGTAGTGCACGCCGGCGTAGTGGGGCTGGACGGCCCAGACCATCAGGTCCCAGGCGCTGTCCTCGAGGCTCACCGCGGGGGCCGGCGGGGGGACCCGGTCGGTGACCGGCAGCTCGGCCGGTGGGAGGTTCACGTGCGCGGCCGGGGGCACGCTTCGGTCCGGCACGCCGACCGCCGCCGCGGCCACTGCGGCCACGGCGAGGGCCATCGCCGTCACTCCGGCCGTCCGGCGACGGCGGATCCGGCGGGTGGCCGCGGTCAGCACGGCGCCGGGATCCGGCGCCATGGACTCCTGGGCGCGCAGCGCGTGGCGCAGCTCGTCGACGTCGGTCATCGCACTCTCCTGGGCCGGTTCTCACTGTGCAGCCTTCGACCTGCACACCCTGAAGATGCCGCCGCGCCACGGCTCTGTTGCGGTTGTGCCCGGGATTTTTTCCGGGCCGCGGCGCAACGGCCCGGCGGGGTCCAGGCATCTACTTCATGTGCACTTCGATGAGTTCGCGCGCAAGGAGCTGCCCGACCTGGTGCGGTTCGCGGCCGTCCTGACGGGGGACCGCGAACTGGCGCAGGACGTCGTGCAGGACGCGCTCGTGCGCGCCCACCAGCACTGGCGGCGGGTGACCGCCGCCGAACGGCCGGACCTCTACCTGCGGAAGATGGTGGTCAACGGCTACCTCTCGTGGCGCCGCCGCTGGTACCAGCGTTCCGTGCAGCCCACCGCGGACGCCACGAGGTACGGCGACACCGCCGTGCCCGATCACGCGGACCGGATCGCCGACGCCGGGCAGCTCGCTGAACTGCTGTCGGCCCTTTCGCGGGCGCAGCGCGCCGCAATCGTGCTGCGCTTCTACGAAGACCGGAGCGACGACGAGATCGCCGAGGTGCTCGGGTGCGCCGTCGGCACGGTCCGCAGCCACATTTCCCGGGGCTCGGCGTCCTCCGCGTGCACATCAAGGAGGTCGCGTGCTGACCCGTCGATTCCTGCTGGTGGGCCTGCTGGTCGCGGCCGTGCTCGTGCCCGCCTCGCCGGCGTTCGCGAACACGCCGGTCAGAGCGCCGGAGGGCACCCGGTCCACCCGCGTGGTCCACGACGGGACGGACACCGGGCCGGCCGATCCGGCCGGCGAGGTCACCGAGCGGGTGTTCCTCGCGGGTGCCGGTCTCGGTGCCCGCGGCGGTGGGGCGTGAGGTCCTGACCGTCACCGGCTGCCGGCCGACCGGGCCGGAATCCCGCATCACAGCGCGGAATGCGGCACCCACCGGCCCCTGCCCGACACCAATCGGCTCCGTCCCGGACGCCGCGGTGGGCGGCCACACCCTCGCCATCGGCCCCGGGAACGCCTACCGGCGGGAAATCGGCTGGGCGACCGACGAAACGTCCCGGTCCGCGGACGGCAAGTCGACGGCCACGCCCCCGGCTACGACACGATCACCGGGCTCGGTTCACCGACCCGGGAACTGATCGAATCCTTCCGCCGGAAACCCGAGCTTCCCCGCTGACCGGCCTGCGGCCCGGCGAGTAGCACCACGGGTCACGGCCGCGCGAGCACCCACGGCATGAGTTCTTCGGAGAGCGCCCGGCTGAACGGGCGGACCAGGGCCTGCAGTTCGGCGCAGGCGGCCTCGCCGATGTGCGCGTACGGCGTGACGCTGTTTTCGTCCGTCGCCTTCTCGATTTCCGCTCGGCGGGCCGCGCCCGTGGGGGTGAACGTCAGGTCGTCGTCTGCGGTGAGCCAATTCCGTTCGCGGAGGCCGGTGACGGCCCGGTTCCAGTCCTCTTCGGACCATGACCGGGAAGTGCGCAGCGTTTCGGCGGGGACCGCGCCGGAAGCGGCGTGGGTGACGAGGGCTTCGATGCCGTCCAGGCCGGCCGTCAACAGGGCGGCGACGTGCGCGTCACCGCGGTACTCGCGCAGGAGGGTCTGCGCGTGCCACAGCACCAGGTGCGGCTCGGCGGGCCACGGCAGGGCCGCGTGGGCGGCGAAGAGCGGGCGGCCGGTGACGTCGCCGGTGATCGTTTCGGCGGCCTCACGCAGCAGCGCCGCGGCCCGGTCCATCTCCGGCGAAGTCACCGCGTCGCCGAGGATGCGGCGCAACACCCGGTCCGCCGCCGCGTAACGTGCGGCCAGCACCGCGCCCGGGTCGGTGGCCGACCAGGCAGCCGTGATCGACTCCCGGACGAGGACGGGGTTGAAGTTGTAGAAGGTCGCGACCACGACCGGCGCCGGGGCCGCGCCGAGCGCCGCCGACCGCGACGCGAAGTAGCCGGCCCGGCCGGTCAGGCCGAGCTCCGCGTAGGCGGCCGCGGCCTCCGGCGCGAAGTAGATCATCCCGTGGTAGGGCTCGAGAAATCGCCAGGTCCGGCGCGCCACGTCGATCACGCGGTCAACATACCATCCGGTCGGTACGGTCGGCCGCGTTCTCGGGGACGCCGAACGGCCGGCTCGCCTCGGCAAATCCCCTTCCGCCGGTCAGGCTCGGCGACGGGACCAGGCGGCGGCGTCCGTGGTGTAGCGGACGAGCAGCCGCGCGAACTCGATGCGCTCCTCCGGCGGCCAATCCGCGGTGATGTCTTCGAACACCGCGCGTTGCTCGGCCGCGAACCGGGCTCGCTCGGCCTCGCCGTGCTCGGTCAGCTCGAGCACCGTCCGGCGGCCGTCCGCCTGGGATGCCGCCCGCCGCAGCAGGCCGTCGGCGATGCAGGCCGCCACCGTGCGGCTGGCCACCGGCTGCACCACGCCCATCTCCGCCGCCAGGCCGCCGACCGTCATCTCCCCCGGGGCGTCGGCGACCACGTTGAGCACCAGGTTCCGGGTCAGGTCCCGGCTCGCGGCCGGAGTGCGCCGGCGCAGGCGGGACAGGGCCGGGCCGATCTGGTCCAGCGCGGGATTTTCGGCGGCACTGCTCACCTCCCGGATCGTAGTACTCGGAGCATTTGCATACCAGTCGCAAATTGCATAGCATCAGGTATGTAACCGAGAGCGAGAAAGAGAGGCCGACATGGCCACCACCGCCACCACCGCCATCACCGGCGCCCGCGTCTTCGACGGGGAGAAGGACCTGGGCGTGCAGACCGTCGTCCTCGACGGCCGGAAGATCCGCCGGGTCGGCGGCGACGTGCCCGAGGGCGCCGGGGTCGTCGACGGCCGCGGGGCCACCCTGCTGCCCGGGCTGATCGACGCGCACGTCCACTCCAGCCCCGGCTCCCTCGCCCTGGCGCTGCGGTTCGGCGTCACCACCGAACTGGAGATGCAGGGCCTGAACACCCGCGAAAACCGCGCCCACATCACCGAAGACGACACGGTCGCCGACGTCCGGTCATCCGGCTTCGCCATCACGCCGCCCGGCGGGCACCCCAGCGAACTGATGCCCGAGGGGTTCCGGCCGGCGGGCAACCTGCCGCCGGTCATGCCGCTGATGCCGTTCTCCACCACGCCGGAGCAGGCCGCCGCGTTCGTCCCGCAGCTGCTGGCCCGCGGCTCCGACTACATCAAGTTCATGATCGACGACGGCAGCGTCGAAGGACACCCCGGGCTGCCGATGCTCGACCAGGCCACGCTCGACGCCGGCGTCGCCGAAGCCCGGAAGCTCGGCGCCCTCACCGTCGCCCACACGCTCACCCTCGACGCCACCCGGATGGCCGCCGAAGCCGGCATCGACGGCCTGGTCCACGTCTTCATGGACCAGCCGCACACGGCCGAGATCATCGACGTGATCGCCGAGGCGGACATGTTCGTCGTGCCGTGCGTCTGCCTCGACGCGTCGATGATGGGCATCACCGGCAGCGAACTCGCCGACGACCCGCGCGTCGCCCGCCGTCTCGACGACCGGTGGGACAAAACCCTGCGCTCGAGCTATGACCGCTACCCGCAGGGCCGGCTCGACGACGTCCTGGCCACGGTCCGGGCGCTGAGCGCCGCGGGCGTGGACGTCCTGGCCGGCACCGACGCCTCCATGGCCGAGACCTTCTTCGGCGGCCTCGCCCACGGCGCCAGCCTGCACCACGAACTGCAGTACCTCGTCGCCGCCGGCCTGACCCCCGCGCAAGCCCTGCGCGCCGCCACCGCGACCACGGCCCGCCGCTTCCGCCTCGGCGACCGCGGCCGCATCGCCGAAGGGCTCCGCGCCGACCTCCTGCTCGTCGACGGCGATCCGACGACGGACATCGGCGACACGCTCAACACCCGCGCGATCTGGCGCCGCGGCACCCGCCTCGAAGAATCGTGAACTGCCCGTCGGCAGACGGAAATCGGGACGATCGGCCTCTCGTCCTGACTTCCCCGCGCAGTTCGAACCCGCCCCCGCCACGGGCCGTGGATCAAGCAGGACGTGATCAACGGCTACGGAGGTCATCGATGCGCTCCCGGCACGGGAAATCAGCCGAGGCAAGGTCCTGGCCGCGGCCGGCACCGCGGCCATCGCCCTCCCCCATGCGGACGCCGCCGGCACCGACGCGGCGGCGCGGTCCATCACCGGGACGGCCTGGGCGGTCGACGCCCGGACCGGGGAAACGGTCGTCACCGCCGACAGCACCGTGCAGGACGCCGAGTGGGACAGCCTGCTGGCGGCCACCCGCGGGAGCGCCGTCCGCGTCGTGCGGACGCCCAGGGTGCTCAGGTTGTTCGCCGAAGGCGGCGACGCGATCTTCACCGGCGGGCCCGCTGCTCGCTCGGCTTCACCGTGACCACGAGCAACGGCAGCCCGGGCATCCTGACCGCCGGCCGCTGCGCCGCCGCCGGCCGGCGGTGGTCGCTCACCCAGGGCGGCCGGCCGGTCGCCACCGTCGAGCAGGCGACGTTCCCCGGCAACGGTGACTTCTCGCTGCTCAGCGGCGGCCGGCTGTTCACCGGGGACGGCAGCGCGATCGGCATCACCTCCGGCGGCAGCGGCGACTGCCGCACCGGCGGCGTGACGTTCTTCCAGCCGGTGACCACCGCCCTCGCCGCGGCCGGCGCCCGGATCGGCGGCTGAACCACCGGCGGTGACGCGGAAAAGCTAAACTGCGACTCCTTTCCCCGCGCAGAAGGTGGCAATGGAGCCGGAATTCATCGAGGTCAGCGTCACCGTTCCCCGAACACCGGCCGCCTTGTGGACGATCATCGAAAGACCTGAATTATATTCACGATTTGTCCGGGGCATCACCTGGTGCGAACGGGTGACCGCGAGCGGGGGCCGCGGGGCGAGGTACCAGTACCTCGCCGGCGGCGAAGACGTGGCGGAAATCCTGACCCACCGCCGGAACGAGCAGCTGACCTGGTCCAGCGTCCAGGCCGGGCACCACCGGATGTCCGTCACGCTGCGTCCGGCCCCCGGCGGCTGCACGGTCATCGTCTGGCTCGCGCTGCTCGGCGCGCCGGCGCTGGGGACGTCGGAGATCCGGCGGCGGATCGCCGACGCGATCGAGGCCGTGAGCGACCACCTCGGTGGCGTACCGGCGCAAGAGCGGCCGGCGCCGGACCCGTCGCCGCTCGAAATCGGGCGTTCCCTGATCAAGGCGGGGGTGCTCACCCCGGCCCAGCCCGCCGGGATGCTGCGGCAGCTGAAGGCCGTGAGCCGGTGGGGACCGACCTTGGCGGGCGGGTTCGCCGCCGGCGCCCGCCGGGCCGCGGACTCGCCGGCGCTGTGGGACGAGCGGTCCGGCCGGACCTTCGGCGAGCTCGACGAGCGCACCAGCCGGCTGGCGACGGCGTTGCGGCGGTACGACGTCGGCGAGGGGTCGCGGGTGCTCCTGATGTGCCGCAACCACAACGCGATGGTCGAGGCGATGATCGCGTGCGGCAAGCTCGGCGCCGACGTCGTGCTGATGAACACCGGGCTGGCACCGGCCACCGTGGCCGACTTCGTCCACCGGCACCGGTGCACGCTGGTCCTGGCCGACGACGAGTTCGCCGAGCTCGGCCGGCACCTGCCGGTCCACCTCCCGCGCATCCGCGCCTGGTCTTCGGGCGAGCAGTCCGGCCCCACCGCGGAAGCGCTGATCGACGCCACGGAGGCGGAGCGGATCGCGCCCCCGGAGAACCAGGGCCGGATCGTCGTGCTCACCTCGGGCACGTCCGGCCTGCCCAAGGGCGCCCGCCGGCCGACACCCCGTGGTCCGGTGGACGCGGCCGCGGTCCTGTCGGCGATCCCCTTGCGCGCCGAAGCGCGCATCTTGGTCGCCGCCCCGCTGTTCCACACCTGGGGCCTCGCCGCGCTCCAGCTCGGCATGGCCTTGCGGGCCGGCCTGGTGCTGCGCCGGCGCTTCGACGCGGAAACGACGTTGCAGCTGGTCGAAAAGCACCGGTGCACGGTGCTGTTCGCGGTGCCGACCATGCTGCGGCGCCTGCTGGACGTGCCCGAACGGGTCCGCGCGCGCTACGACCTGTCGTCGCTGCGGATCGTCGCCAGCTCCGGCGCGGCGCTGCCGGGCCGGCTGGCCGAGGAGTTCATGGACGCCTTCGGTGACATCCTCTACAACCTCTACGGTTCCACCGAAGTGTCCTGGGCGGCCATCGCCACCCCCGCCGACCTGCGGGCGGCCCGGAGCACGGCGGGCCGGCCCCCGCTCGGCACGCGCCTCCGGATCCTGGACGACGCGGGCACCCCGGTGCCGCCCGGCGCGACCGGACGGCTCTACGTCGGCAACAAGATGCTGTTCGACGGGTACACCGAAGGGGCGCCGCCGGCCGCCCACGAGGGCCTCATGGACACCGGCGACCGCGGCTACTTCGACGCGGACGGCCGCCTGTTCGTCGAGGGCCGCGCGGACGACATGGTCGTGTCGGGCGGGGAAAACGTGGCCCCGGCGTCGGTCGAGGAAGTCCTGCTGAGACTCGACGGCGTCCGGGAAGCCGCCGTGGTCGGCGTGCCCGACGCCCGCTACGGACAGCGCCTCGCGGCGTACGTCGTACTCACCCGCGGCGCCCGCCTCGACGCCGACACGGTGCGCGCCCACGTCCGCCGGCACCTCGCACGGTTCGCGGTGCCCCGGGACGTCGCGTTCGTCGGCGAACTGCCCCGCAACGAGACCGGCAAGGTCGTGAAGGACGCCTTACGCCGGTGGTAACCGGGGACGCAGTTTCGCGCCGGCCTTCCAGTGCACGCCGCCCTCGAAAAGTCTTTCCGGCCGGCAGGCGCGGATTCGTGCGTGCCGAGGGCGTGCCGTAACGGCGACCGGGCACGGGGCGACTGATATTCACACAGCCCCTGGTACCCGGACGGGCCATGAAAGGCGATGATTCCCCGCCGGGGCCCGCCGTCGAGGCGAAAACGCGGGCGGCGTCGGCCGATCGGCGTTGTCCTGCGACGTTGTCCGCCAGATCAGTACGAATCCTCCGCCACACTTGCCGATACGCGTCGATCCGGACTTCGCCTTCGGCGACCTGGTGCGCGGCCTCGTCGAGGATGTCGTCGAATTCGGTGATTACCCGGACGTCTACCCCGTCCCCCTGCTGGAACTGCCGGACGCGATCGGACGTCGGCCGCTCGGCTTGCCGTACGCGAAGCGGAATTCACGTTCTGGTGGATCCGGCTTCCGCTGCTGTTGTTCCCCCCGAAGCTGGGCGTTCACCAGACTGGAGGTCCGGGCCGAATTCAACGCGGGCGAACCGGACCCCACGCGCAAGCCGAAGGTGTTCGACATCCTCCCGAACCGCCGGGCTGATCAGGTACCGGTGGCCCGGCCGCCCCACCGTGACCACCGGCGCCGCGGCCGCGCCGGCGACGGCGCCGGCTTCCCGCCCTCGACGCCGACGCCGACGCCACCCGCACCGCGCGTCGTCCTACCTCCGCCTCAGCCGGCCACGAACTGCTGGTGCCAATCGCCGGCGCCGCCGTACGGGGGTGCCCAGATCGCGAGGTCGCCCTCGAACGGGGCCGGCTTCCACGGGCCGAGGACGCGCAGCTGGTAGTTGCCCACCGGGATGTCCTTGAACGTCGCGTAGCCGTTGGCGTCGGTGCGGGCGTAGGCGCGGATCGCGCCGTTCTCCAGGAGCACCAGGTTGCGGTTCGCCATGCCCTCGTCGGCGTCCAGGAGGCCGTTGCCGTTCTTGTCGAACCAGACCTGGCCGCGGGAGTCCGCCCGCAGGCCGGGCACCTTGGCGTTGACGGCCGCGTACGGGGCGCCGCCGCTGTGGCCGTCGCCGGCCACGCAGTCCAGCCCGGTCGAGCCGGTGTAGGCCGACTTGTCCGGCACCTTGCCCGAAACCGTGAGCACGAGCCGCTGCCCCGCGGCCAGCGTCCCCTCGCGACGCTGGTAGCCGAACGCGCCCCACTGGTCGTCCGCGATCACCAGCTCCGAGCCGAAGCCGCCCGCGTCGCAGCCGACGTAGAGGCCGGTGAGCGCCTTGGTGCCGGAGTTCGACAGCGTGACCGTCACCTTGGCGGTGTCGCCGGCGGCGTAGCTCGTCCTGTCCAGCGCGATCGTCTCGTGCAGCACGTCGGACAGCGGGCGGACGGCCCGGACCTCGAGCGCCGTGTAGGCCCCGCGGCCGTCCAGCCGCAGCGTCCCCACCGGCTGGTCGACCCAGCCGCCGGGCACCTTCTGGAAGGACACGTAGGCGTTGCGGCTCAGCGGGAGGTTGTCGAAGTGGAAGTGGCCGGTCGCATCGGTGACCGAAACCAGGTCGTTCGTCGTCCCGACGCCGATGAAGTGCGCCTCGGCCCCGGCCAGCGCCTCGCCCGGGGACGGCTTGCCGTCGCCGTTCGCGTCGCCGTACAGCACGCCCGCGACGCGCTCGGTGCCCCGCGCCATCGGCAGCGTGATCCGCAGGACGTTGTCGCTGTAGTCGACGTCGTTGCCGGCGTAGACCTCGATGTGCACGATCGAGTCGCCGTTGAACGTGCCCAGCTGCCCGGTCAGGTGGACCGTCCGGGTCTCCCCCTGCGCGATGTTCGCGCCGCTGCCGCCGTCGGAGAGGTCGCCCCATTGGTTCCGGTCGGTCCAGAAGTCCGTCCCGGACTCCGAGTACGCGGTCCCGAACGCGCCGAAGGCGACGGCGTCCCCGATGTTGGCCACCGTCACGTCGAGCGCGACGGTGTCGCCGGACAGCCAATTGCCCTGCTGCGCGACGGCGGTGACCTTGAGGTTCGGGCCGGAGGCGGCCGACGCGGGCGCGGCGGCCAGCCCCGCCATGACGAGTGCCGCGGCGAGCACACCGGCGGCCCGCGCGAATCTGCCAGTAGGCATGGTTTTCTTCCCCCTTGTGGTTGTGCAGCGAATCTAGGACCGGGCCGGACGTTCGGGGAGGCCGGAACGTTCCGCGAACGCGGCAGGGCAACCTTCCGGCCGTCCGGTGCGTTTCGGACGGTCAAGGACCGCCGGGCCGGCCGCGCGCCACGACGCGGCCCCACAGCGCCGCGGCACCGATGGAGACGGCCAGCAGCACGACACTGCCCACGACGTCGAGCACGTAGTGGTTCGCGGTGGTGAGCACGACCGCCACCATGAGCAGCGGGAACGCCCACGGCACCGGCGCCCACCGGGGACGGGTGTCCCGGAGCACGGTCCACACGGCATACGCGCACCACAGCGACCAGCCCACGTGCATGCTGGGCATGGCCGTGTAGTGGCCGGGGTGCGTCCAGCTCGCACTGTCCACGATGTCGTACCGCGCCACGACGTCGACCGCGCCGGGCAGCGCGGACCGCGGTGGCGACATCGGCACCGCCCAGTAGACCGGCAGGACCAGGGCCGTCATCGCGACCATCGTCGCGCGGACCCGGCGGTAGACCCCGGCGTGCCGGACGAACACCCACAGCAGGACGCCGGCGACCACCACGTAGTACAGCCGGTACACGGCGACCGCGAACCGGGCGAGAGCCGGGTTCCCGGCCAGCCAGGTGTTCGCGCTGCGCTCGATGTCGATGTGCACCGCGTGTTCGGCGGTCTGCAGGGCCAGCGCGTGCGCGTCGGCCGCCGAGAGGTCCTGGCCGACCGCGGCGTCGAGCCGCGCGAACAGCAGGAACCAGAGCAGCAGGAAGCCCAGCTCGACGAGCACCGCGGGTCGCCCGTGCGCCGGCCGGATCACCCGGCCACCTTAGCCCGTTCCGCTCGAGCCGCAGGCCGTCCGGAACGTCCGCGGCCATCGGGCCGGGCCGAACACCCATGCCGCACCGGACCCGTCCATCCGAACCGGGCAGCCCGCCGAAGCACCATCCGCCCGTGCCGGGTGACGACCGAGCGCTCCCACGCGGCACCGTGGCACCCGCCGCCGACCGTCTCCGGAAGAGTCAGCATGGTGCGAGCTTCCCTCACCGATTTCCCGGCCCACCGGTTCCGCAAGCCCCGGCGGCACCGGGGCGCGGCCGGGAACCGGAACGTGCGTCGTCCCTTCCGGGGACTCGCCGACCGGTTCGGCGGTGGTGGTGCGCACCCGCCGCCGGCCGCGCCGGCTGACCGCCGCCGGCCGAGTCGTCACCGTCTACCTCGGCCGGTTCGGCGTCGGCGAACCCGAGCTGCGCGCCATCCTGTCGTCCCTCGACACCGGGAAGCTGGTCGGCCTGGCCGGGTTCGCTGCTCGCCGGGGTCGGCGGGCTGGTCACCAACCTCGCGTTCCTGTTCGCCCTGCTGCTGTTCCTCTGCGCCGAGACGGCCTGGGCGGGACAACGGCTCAGCCGGATCGCCCGCGACCGGCCGTGGATTTCCGCTTCGCTAGAAGGTTTCGCCACCGGCACCCGGAGCCACCTGCTCGTGACGACCGTCTTCGGCGGCCTCCTCGTGATCGGCTTCGCGCCGCCCGCGGTGATCGCGCTGCTCGACGGCGGCCGGCGCAGCCTGCTCGTGGTGCTCGTGGTCTACGCCGCACTGAACTTCGTGGTGCAGTCGCTGATCCAGCCCCGGTTCGTCACCGGCTCGGTCGGTCTGTCCACTTCGGTCACCGTGCTGGCGCTGGTGTTCTGGACCTGGCTGCTGGGCCCGCTCGGCGCAGTGCTCGCCGTCCCCGCGACGCTTCCCGTAGCTGGCCCGCACGTGCGTCACCGTGTCGCGGTCGGTCAGGCCGCTGGGCGGGGCGTGCGGCACGATCCGGCCGCGGACCGCCTGTGCGAACCGGTTCAGGGAACCGAATTCGCCGGAGTGGTCGATCAGCGGGTCCCCGACCCGCGCATCGGCGAGGGCGAACGGCCGCACCAGCCCGTTCGGGCGGTCGAGGGCGAGCGCGCGGTCGAGGGCGTGCAGCGCCTTGGTCCGCCGGTGCGAACGCAGTGCCGGCGCCGTTTCGGCCGGGCAGCGGTCGACCGGGGTGGCGGGCAGCAGCGAAGGCGCCGACGCCGTGACCCGCAACACCGCTTCGGCCGCATCGGTTTCGCCGGCCGCGAGGTGGGCGCGGACGGGCAGCACGGCCAGTTCGCCGCTGGAGTACCCCTTCCTGAACCTGATGTGGCGTGCTCCGGCCCCTGTGCACTGCTCGAGGTCGGCGACGCCTCCCACTTCGCCTCGTCCGGGCACCTGGCCGCCTATGCCGGCATCGCCCCGGTCACCCGCAGCTCCGGCACCAGTATCAAGGTTCGCGGGTCAGGACGCCGGCGTCGCCGGCGCGCTGTCGACGGGATATGCCCCGGCCGGCGCGCTGTCGAAGGGGTACGTCCCGGCCGGCGCGCTGTCGTATGGATACGTCCCCGCCGGCGCGCTGTCCTTGGGGTACGCCCCCGCCGGTGCGCTGTCGAAGGGGTACGTGCCCGCCGGTGCGCTGTCGTACGGGTACACCCCGTCCGGGTGGATCGGCGCGGCGGCGGCCACGCCCCCGCCCGCGGCCAGGACAGCGGCGCCGGCCACGAGAGCGGCGAATGCGGTGAGCAGCTTCTTCATCGGTGGTCCTCCCGGATTGCCTGTGGAAGGCCATCGTCGCGCCGCCCGCGCGGCCGGACCAGGTCACCGACCGGCCATCTGTGGCCGGTTCCCCGGGTGGTGCCGCCGGCCGGAAGCCGAGGAGGGCGCCGGCGCCGCCCGCGGAGTGGCCCAGCCGGCGTGGGGTCAGGAGGCGGAAACGGAATAGCTGTTCGAGGTGAAGTTCAACCCGCCCGACGACGAAGTGATTTCGAACCCGAACTGCACCTCGCCCAGTGCCACGTCGCCGAACCAGCCGCGGGCCTTGATCCAGTTCAGCACCGCGAGGACGTCGATCGTGCCCGCGTTCGTGTTCGACGTGCGCAGGAACGAGAACACCGCGTTCGAGCCGTTCGATCCCTTGTAGACGTCCCAGGTGTGGCCGCCGACGCTCACCGTCGTCTGTTTGCTGCCCAGCGGGCCGACCGCGCCCTGCTTGTTGACCCACAGCATGATCTCGTAGGCGTTGTTGTTCGCCCAGATGTCATACGCCGTTTCGTACGCCCCGCTGCCGGGGCGGGTCACGTTGAAACTGCTGGAAACCTGGCGCAGCGAGCTGAGCGTGCGGCCGACGTTCTTCGCCGAATGCGGGTACGACTTGACGCCGCCGGTGTTCGGGTGGTTCGCCCACACGCCCCAGTTGCTGTAGGAGTTCGCCCAGATCGTCTGCGGACCGGCGCCGCTGCCCCAGACGTCGTTGCGGACGGTGTACCCCCCGGTGGACCATGTCCCCCATTGGTCCGAAGACGACCAGGCGGCCGCTTCGGCCACCCCGGCGGTGGTGGCCACCACGGCGGCCGCGGTCAGCGAAACGAGCAAGGAACGCACGACGTTGTGCATGGGAATGGTCCTTTCCCGGGAATCGAACCGGAGACGTGACGACTATTGCAGGCACGTTGTGCGCCGGTCAAGATTCGATGGGTGATTCTCCGGCAATCGACGACGCCGGCAAATCGCATCGATGATTTCAATGGTGACCGGTCGTCGATGCGGTCGAACAAACGCGATTATTACGAATCGGAAAGCGTTTCCCGCGCTTCGGCGGCCCCGGCCAGCAGCAGGTAGGCCGCGGCCGTCCACGTGTACGCGCGGTCGCGCAGGCCGTCCCCGGTCAGCGCGTCGAAGTTCTCCGCGAACCCGGATTTCTCGCACACCGCGCGGAACCGCGCGCTGACCCGGTCGGCGAGGTCCACCGCACCGGCGCGGCGGAGACCGTCCTCGACGAGCACCGTGACGGGCGCCCACACCGGCCCGCGCCAGTAGCCGTCGGCCTCGTAGAACGCCGACGCCGGCCGCTCGGTCGCCAGCCCGATGTCGGTGAGGTGCTCCTCGAGCCCGGCCACGAGGCTCTCCCGGACGTCGGCCGGCAGGTGTTCGCCGAGGACGATCGGCATGAGTTCGAGCAGGCTCTCGCCGCCCTGCACCGCACCGGTCGCCGCCGAGCGGCTGACGAACCGGGTGCCGTCCCAGAGTTCGGCCAGCAACGCCGCCAGCATCCCGTCCGCTTCGGCCCGCCAGCGCTCGGCCGCGGCCGCCTCGCCGAGTTCGGCGGCCAGCGCGGCCAGCTCGGTCAGCTGCAGCACCAGGAACGCCGCCAGGTCGGGCGTCTGCACGAGCCGCTCCCGGGCGAACGGCGTCGCGTTGTCCCAGCCGCTGTCGTTGCCGTGTTCGTAGTGGGCGACCGGCCGGCCGGGTACGCGGCGGTGCTCGAGCCAGAACGTCGTCCACGCCGCCAGCTGCCGGTAGGCCCGCCCGGGTTCCGGCAGGCCGCCGGGCAGCCGGCCGCGCAGGCGGCTCAGCGCCCAGCCGTGGATCGGCGGCTTGACGAAGTTGCGCAGCACCTCGGCGTGGGTGACCGAGTCGGGCAGCGCGCCCCGGTCGTCCTGGTGGTCGAACACCACCTGGAACTGGTGCCAGGCCAGCTCCGGCCGGCCCGCGGCCAGCGCGAGCGCGTTGAAGCAGTGGTCCCAGCTCCACACCTTGTCCATCCAGTGCTTGGACATCAGCACGGCCGGACGGCCGACGAACCCCGAGGGCGCCACGACGGCCGACCAGAGCACGTAACAGGCGAGTTCGGCGGCCGGGGTCCGCTCGCCGCGCCACGGCGCCACCGCATCGGCGAACGCGGTGAACCCGGCCCCGGCGGCGGCGACCACGGCGTCGAACGTCGCCGGCGGCACGTACGGCTCCCGGGCGCCGGGGAGTTCCTCGATCACCACCTCCCACACCTGCCCGCTCACCACGACGGCCCGCTCGGCCGTGCCGAGCGCTTCGGCGCCGACGTGCCGCGCGTGTCCGGAAAGGACGGTGACGCGGTAGCGGTGCCCGGTTTCGTAGGAGGTGAACACGGCGGCACCACCGACCGGATCGGCGAAGAAGTACGTGCCGGTGAACGGCGTCAGCGTGGGCTCCGCCGCGCGGATCCGCAGGTCCAGACCGCGGCCGGCGATCCGGAGCGCGTCCGGGGCCGCGTACGCCGCCGTGATCCGCCGGTCGCCGGCGCCCCAGGTGAGGGCGGCCGGCGTGGCGCCGGCCGGGACCTCCGCGCGCGTCCCGCCGGATTCGGGGACGAGCGCCAGCACGGCGTGCATGCCGTGGCGGTGGGACACCAGGTGCAGGTCGTCGGTGTAGGTGGCCTGGGCCACCACCGGGGAGACGTCGAACCACGATCCCGGGTGGCTGAACGGGATTTCCCGCAGCGAAAACTCGCCCGTGGGCACAGAAGCCGTCCTTTCGAGGGGGGTCAGTCCTTCACGGCGCCCGCGGTGACGCCCGCGGCGACGAACCGCTGGGCCAGCACGAGGAGCACGGCGGCCGGCACCGAGGCCACCACCGCCGTCGCCATGATGGAGTTCCACTCCTGGTTGTTGTTGCCGATGTAGCGGTAGATGCCCAGGGTCAGCGGCCGCAGCGAGCCGCCGCCGTCGAGCGTCGCCGCGAAGACGAAGTCCGACCAGGCCCACAGGAACGAAAACAGCCCGGCCGTGACGACCCCGTTGCGGCTGGCGGGCAGCACCACCGACCAGAACGTGCGCACCGCGCCGGCCCCGTCGATCGTGGCCGCCTGGACGAGCTCGTCCGGCACGGAAGCCATGAAGGAGGTCAGGATGAGCACGGCGAACGGCACCGCGATCGTCGAATCGGCGAGGACCAGCCCCCAGGCGGTGTTGGTGATGCCGAGGGTGACGTAAATGCCGTAGAACCCCAGCGCCATGATGATGCCGGGGATCATCTGGGCGACGAGCAGCACGAACCCCAGCGCCCGGTGGCCACGCGGGCGGAGCTTCGCCAGCGCGTACGCCGACGGCGCCGCCAAGGCCAGCGTCAACGCAACGGTGCCCAGCGCGACGAAGAGGCTCGTGGCGAAGTACGGGAGTTGCTCGTGCAGGACCCGCTCGTAGCCCTCGAACGTCGGCGCCGCCGGGAACCAGTCGGGCGGCGACTTGCGCATCCGCCCGGCCGGGGTCAGCGACACGTTGACCATCCAGTAGACCGGGAACAGCATCACGGCGGTGAGGAGCAGCCCCACCGCGGTGCGCCAGCGGCGGATCACGCGGCCTCCTGCCTGCGCTGCGCGCGGATGTAGCGCAGGCCCGCGACCAGGGCCAAGAGGATGAGCACGTTGCCCACGGCCGCGCTGGGCCCGAACCGCGGCAGCAGGCTGCCGAAGCCGAGCTGGTAGGACCAGGTGGCCAGGGTGGTCGACGCCCCGCCGGGCCCGCCCCTGGTCATGATCCAGATGACGTCGAACACCTTCAGCGTGTAGACCAGTCCCAGCAGCAGGGTGATCGCCGAGACCGGGCGCAGGAGCGGGAACGTGATGTGCCGGAACCGCTGCCACGCCCCGGCGCCGTCGAGCGACGCCGCCTCGTACACCTCGGCCGGGATGGTCTGCAGGCCGCTGTGCAGCACGACGAGGTTGAACGGCACGCCGATCCAGATGTTGGCCACGATCACCGAGACCAGCGCCCAGGACGGCGACGTCAGCCAGTCGATCCGGCCGGCGCCGAACCAGCCCAGCACGGCGTTGACCACCCCGGACTCACTGTTGAGCAGCCACGCCCAGGTCGAGCCGGAGACGATCAGCGGCAGCAGCCACGGCACCAGGAACAGCGCCCGAAGCGTCGGGCCCAAGCGGAAGTGGCGGGCGAAGAAGACCGCCATGGCCAGGCCGATGCCGTACTGGAAGAGCAGCGACGCGGCCGTGAAGACGAGCGTGTTGAGCAGCGCCGTGCGGAAGGTCGGCTCGGCGAACACCCCGGCGTAGTTGTCGAACCAGACCAGCGGCGCCCCGCCGTGGACGAACGTGCGGACCGTGTAGCTGCGCAGGCTCAGGTCGATGTTCGTGGCGAGCGGATAGCCGTAGCAGAGGACGAGGTAGGCGACGAGCGGCAGCAGGAACGCCCACGCGAGCAGCTGCGGCCGCCGTCGCCTCGTCCGTCCGGGCGCTCGCGCGGCCGGGCGGACGGTGACCGGCTCCCGGATGTCCGGCACGAGCACGCCTACTTCGCCGACGCGGCGGTCGCCTGCGCGGCCGCGAGGGCGGCGTCAGGGGCCTTCGCGCCGGTGAGCGCGGCCTGCACGGCGCCCCAGAGCGGCTCCGAGATCCGCGGGTAGCGGGTACCGAGGTTGTCGCCGGTGCGGCCCTTCGCGACCTTCACCGCGTCGGCCCACACCTTCAGCTCGGGCTGCGCGGCGACCTGCTTGTCCTGCACCGAGGGCACGGCGGACACGTAGGTCAGCGCGGTGTCGGAGTCGAGGACGTTGGCCGGGCTGGTCAGGCAGGACGCGATCCGGCCCGCGGTCTGCTCGGCGTCCGGGCTGCTCTGCGCGGGCACGGTGACGAACTCGCCGCCGGTCGGCGCCGGGGCCGGTCCCCCGGCGCGGGCCGGGATGGCGAGCACGCCGTACGGGAAGCCGGCCTTCTTGGCGTTCTGCAGCTGCCAGGTGCCGTTTTCGGCGAAGGCGTACTCCCCGGTCGCGAACTCCTGCCAGCTGGTGGTCTGCGTGTTGCCGATCACCGAGTTCGGCGCGTACCCCTTGTCCAGCCACGCCTTCCACTGCGCGAGCGCGGACACCGCGTCGGCCGAGGCGAGGTCGGTCAGGTTCGCGCCGGAGCCCCAGAACCAGGGAAGGAACTGGAAGCTGCCTTCTTCGGTGCCGATGGCGGAGAACGTGATGCCCTTCTTGCCGGCGGCGTGCACCTTGGCCAGCGCGGCTTCGAGCGACGCCCAGTCCCGCACGGACGCCGGGTCGACGCCGGCGGCGGTCAGCACGTTTTTGTTGTAGTAGAGGGCGAGCGTGTTCGCGCCGATCGGCACGCCGTAGGCCTGGCCCTTGACGTCGCCGGCGGCGAGCAGGTTCGGGGCGACCTGGGCGGTGTCCAGCCCGGTGTCCGCAGTGGACTTGAGCACCCCGCCCTCGGCCAGGGTCGAGACCACCGGGTTGTCCACGACCAGGACGTTCGGCGCGGTGTTCTGCTGGGCGGCGAGCAGCACCTTGTTCGTGAGGTCGGTCGTGTCGAACGCCTGCCGCGCGATCTTCACCCCGGCTTCGGCACCGCACTTGTCGACGACCTTCGCCCACGCGGAGCTCGCGTCGAACTGGGGGTAGGGGTCCCAGACCGCGAACGGGCCCGCGGCGGCGGGGGCCGTCGCCGAGGAGCACGCGGCCAGTGTCGTCGCGGCGACGGCCGCCGACAGCAGCCGGAGGATCGGGTGACGCTGCATGAGGGGTCCTTCCTGTCGGCACCTTCGACGAGCTGAGGACGGTCGATTCGTCGTCGAACCGGTTCGATGACCGAGGCCGCGTCACCGTAAACCCCGCGAGCGCTCCTGCGCAATACTGCGTGTACTACGATCGAACCGGTTCTGGACGACCGTTCGGGAGTGGCATGAACATCGGGGAGATCGCGCGGCGCGCGGGCGTGTCACGCAGCACGGTGTCGTACGCGCTCAGCGGCAAGCGCCCGGTGTCGGCGGCCACGGTGCAGCGCATCAACGACGTCATCGCCGAGCTCGGCTACCGGCCCAACGCGAGCGCCCGCGCCCTGGCCGAGGGCCGCACGCGCACGCTGGGCCTGGTGGTCCCGCCGGCCAGCCGCCGCCTGACCGACGTCCAGCTGGGGTTCGTCGGCAGCGTCGTCGACGCGGCCGCGGCCCACGACCTCGACGTCCTGCTCTCCCCCAGCGGCGGCGACCACGACCGGTCGTTCGAGCGCATCGTGACGGGCCGGCGCGTCGACGGCGTGATCCTGATGGAGATCCTCCTGGAGGACTCGCGGGTGGAGCGGCTGAGCCAGGCGAGCCTGCCGTTCGTGACGATCGGCCACGTCGAGCACCCGGGCGCGTCCTGGTGGGTCGACGTCGACTACGGCGGGCTGATCACCCGCTGCGTCCACCACCTCGCCGACCTCGGGCACGAGGAGGTGGTGCTGATCAACCGGTCGGCGGAGCTCGTCGCGGCCGGGTACGGGCCGGCCCTCCGCTCGGCGACGGGTTTCCTGGAGGCCACCGCCGCCCGGGGCCTCACCGCACGCACGGTGTGCTGCGCGGACGAGGCGGCGGCGGGGCTGGCGTGCTTCGAGCAGATCCGGACGCAGTGGCCCGCGGTGACGGCGGCGGTCACGATCAACGAGGCGGCCCTGCCGGGGGTGCAGCGCGCGTTGCACCGGGCGGGCTTGGAGGTACCGCGCGACTTTTCGCTGACGGGCGTGATCGCGGAGCGGCTGGCGGAGGACTTCCACCCCCCGCTGACGGCGGCCGACGTCCCGGCGGTCGACCTGGGCCGCCTGGCGGTGGACCTCCTCCTGGCGCAGATCGCGGACGGCGGCGCGGAGCCGCGGCACGCACTGCTGGAGCCGCCGATTTCGCTGCGGTCGAGCACGGGGGCCCGCCCTCGCGGCTAGCGGGGGCCGTGTTCGGCACGCGCGAGCTGCGCGGCCGACCACAGCCGGCTCACGCGAACCCGCCGCCCGCCCCAGGTTGCCCCTACCGGCCGAACCTCTTCTCCGGTTCGGCCGGTGCCGCCGACCCCCGGCGTATCCTAAGGTTTATGATCGAACCGGTTCGATCGCTCGTTGCTGAGAGGCTCCGATGTCGCCCAACGACCACCTGATCATCACCGTCCTCGGTGCGCGCCGGGCGCGTGCCCACGATCCGCGGTCCGCGCCGGGGCCCGTCCGCGACCCGCGGCGGCCGAAAACCGACCGGCACTGAACCCTTCACAGCCCGAACACCCGGAGGTCGATCGAGTCGCCCAGGAGGCGGTCGCCGGCGGCGTTGGGGTGGTAGCAGTCCGTGCGCCAGTCCGCGCGGATCACCGTCGGGTCGGCCGGGTCGCGCAGCACCGCGTCGAAGTCGAGCACCGCGTCGAACGTGCCCGACGTGCGGATCCACGCGTTCACCGCCAGCCGGGCCTGCTCCTTCGGCCCGCCCGCCGCGTTGCACATCGGCAGGATGGTCGCGCCGACGATCCGGCGGCCCGCCGCGTGCACCCGCCCGGCGATGGTCTTCATCGCGTCGATGACCTGCGCGGCCGGCGCCGGGGGCGCGTTGTCGCCGCCGCCGAGGTCGTTCGTGCCCTCCAGCAGCAGCACGTACCGCACGCCGGGCAGGGACAGCACGTCCCGGTCGAGCCGGACCGGCGCCGGCGGCCCGCAGCACTGGCCGGTCGGGTCGTACGGGTTCGGCTGCACGCTGACGGTGTTGCCGCTGATCCCGGCGTTCGCCACCGACAGCCGCCGCGCGGGCGGGCGGGTCGCGATGCGCTCGGCGAGCACGTCGGTCCAGCGCGGGCCGCCGCCGAACGCGTTGTAGCCGTCGGTGATCGAGTCCCCCAGCGCGACGATCGTGCCGCGGGCCGGCGACACCGCGCTGATCGCGTCCGCCCACCACAGGACGCCCGGCGCGAAGGCGCCGTACGCCCCTCCCGACTCGTCGGACCCGGCGTCACCCGGCGCGGCCGAGGCGAACGACCCCGGTGTGCCGGTCTCCGGCGGCGGGAACGTGTGGTCGTCGACCGGCGACCCCGGCGCGTACACGCTCACCGCGACGTGATCCCCCCGCCGCACGGACAGCGGCAGCGGGTCGGTCCACACGCTCGCGCCCGGCGGGATCGTCACCGCGTGCCGGAAACCGAACGTCGCCCGGCGGTTCGACCCGGGCGCCAGCGCGGGCGAACCCGTCGACGGCTGCCGCCCGACCCACACCGACCGCACCCGCAATGCGGTGGCACCGAAGGGATTGCCCAGCCGGACGCGCAGGGCCGTCCCGCTCGCGGTCACGGTGAGCACGTTGCGGACCGTGACGTCGGGCGAGACGCCGTGCACGCCCTGGAGCGCCGACTCCGTCAGCGTGACCGACCCCGGCAGGACGCCGTCGGCCGACGCGGCGTCCGCCACCGCCGGGCTCAGCAGCGACGCGGCAACGGCCAGGACGACAGCGGTTCTGCGAAGGCGCATCCGGGGCGTCCTCTCGTCGAGGTGCGGATCAGGTGACGACCGGCCAGCCGGCCGCGTCGTAGGTCAGGCGGTTGATGCCGAGCAGCGCCGCGCCGTTGTCGGCGTAGTAGTGGTAGAGCAGCAGATCGCCGTCGTTGTCGGCGAGCACGGCCTCGTGGCCCGGCCCGTGGATGCTGCCGTGGCCGGCCAGGACTTCGGTACCGCCACCCGAGGTCATCGGCACGCCGTTGCGGTCGGCGTAGGGCCCGGTGACGCTGGTGGACCGCCCGACCATCACCCGGTAGGTGCTCGACGCCCCGCGGCAGCACAGGTCGAACGACACGTACTGGTAGTAGTACTGGCCGCGTTCGACGATGAAGGGCGCCTCGATCGCCCCACCGCCGCGCCCGGCGATCGCGGTGATGCCGGTGCCCTGGCGCAGGCCCGTCGCCGGATCCAGCCGGATCAGCTCGATGCCCGACCAGAACGAGCCGAAGGCCAGCCACCACCGGCCCTGGTCGTCGACCACCAGGTTCGGGTCGATCGCGTTGAAGCCGTCGCCGGCCCGGGATTCGACGACCAGCCCCTGGTTCGTCCACGTGCCCGAGGCGCCGGACGCGCTGGTGGCCAGGAAGATCGCCGAGTGGTTGGAGCCGAACGTGGAGGCCGCGTAGTACAGGTAGTACCGGCCGTTGCGGTAGGAGATGTCCGGCGCCCACAGGCTGCGCCCGCCCGCGGTGTAGGACGTGGTCCACGGCGCGCCGCCCGGGAAGACCGAACCGGCGCCCGAGAAGGCGGTGCGGTCGGTGGAGGTCTTCAGCGCGACGCCGTCCCCCGAATACGCCACCAGGTAGCTGCCGTCCGGGCGCTTCACCACGCTCGGGTCGTGCACGCCGACGTCGCCGGTGACGCGGCCGGGGTTGGGGTAGGTGGCCGCGGCGGCGGCCGGCGCGGTGAGCGCCGCGGCCAGCAATACGGTCAGAGCAAAGAAAACCGACTTTCGCGGGGCCGTCATGGTGCCTCCATCGGCACGAAGGGGCCGGGCGGGCGGCCGTGCGTCACCACCGGGGTGACGCACGACCACCCGCCGGCGATCAGGAAGCCCAGGGAGAGCTGACGAGCCAGCTCACGTCGTCGTTGTAGGCAGTGGCGTTGTCGAAGGTGTTCGACCCGCCGTTGGCCGCGATGTAGACGATGTTGGCGTAGTGCCGCACGTACCGGTCGGAGAAGTTGAGCGACCTCAGCGAGGCACCCTGCCCGTTGCGGCCGGCCTCCGGGCAGAAGGTCGCGTCCTGGGCGAACAGCGAACTCCCGTCGTTGGCCTGCAGGTACAGCTGGTAGTTCTGGTGCCGCAGGTACTGCCCGGGCACGTTCTTCGACTCGAACGACACGCACGAGCCGCTGCCGAGTCCGGTTCGGACGGTCCAGGACGCATTGCCCTTTTCGGTGGCCGAACTCCCGCTGCCGATCACCGCGGTGTCCACTGTGGAACCGGTGTGGTGGATGTAGCGATCGGTGCAGCACGCGGTGGTGGCGCGCAGCGAGACGGACGTCCCCGGCGTCAGGCCGGTGCCCGAGGAACTCGTCGCGTAGCCGGCCGCGGTGATGTTGGCCTGCACGGCGCTTTCCGTGGCGTCGGAGGGATAACCGGACGTCATCACGCCTTCGTAGAAGGTGCCGCGGGCGCCGACGCTGTTGTCGCCGCCGATGCCCAGGATGATGGCGCCTTCCTTCTTCATCGGGTTGTAACCCGAAACGTTGGGCCGCACCCCGTCGTAGAAGGTCGACACGCCACCGGATTGGGCGTTGCCGCCCCGGATGGCCCAGTGGTTGGGGCCGCCCTTGACGATGGCGGTCAGGAAGCGGTGGCTGATGCTCGGGTCGTTGGCGTTGTAGTGCTGGTTGACCCCGGAGAACAGGCCGTTCTCCAGGTCGGCCATGATCCACGGGCCGTTGCCGGCGCCGTAGCCCCAGACCCTGATGTTGCCGAAGTAGATGGCCTCCATGGTGCCGTTGCCGTTGTCGCGGCTGTTGCGTTCGGCGTTGCCGTAGTCGAAGCAGCAGCCGCCGTTGTAGTGCGTGCCGTCGAAGATCGCGTACATGCCCTCGGGCTGGTCACCGGTCGCGACGCCGTTGGTGTTGTTGTTGCGGTAGCCGGTACCGGGCGCCACGTAGACGCCGTAGGCCTTGTGACCGCCGACGCTGATCGGCGCCGCGGTGGCGTTGGCGAGGTTGTCGTACCCGCCCGCGGCCGGTCCCTGGAACCCGCCCGGTGGCGCCTGGGTGAGGCGGTTGTTGCGGCCGGACTGGTCGTAGATGACCGTGATCAGGCAGGTGGTCCCGGCGCAGAACGAATCCTGCGTGGCGGCGTTGGCGACCCCGCCCGCGCTCAACGGCGCGATGTCACGCGTGGTGCTGTCCGACGCGCGCCGGACCTGGTACAGCGGGCCGGTGTAGGCGCCGTACAACGCGCGGGTCGTCGAATGCGCGGCCACGCACGGCGTGCCGCCGGCCGCGTAGATGTCGCAGGGACCCTGCGTCGCCGCCTGGGACGTGCCGCTACCGACGAGCAGGCCGGTGACGAGCGTGCCGGCCGCGAGGACGGCGGAGGCGATGGCGCGGGGAGTTCTCGGCTGTCGTGCCATGGGTGATCTCCTGGTGCAGTGCGGAAATCGTCGTATCGACAAGTGCGCGGGCCGGCGACGGTGCCAACCTCCTCCTCGATCACCGACACGCTGGAACGGCACAAGCGGAGCGATTGTGAGCGCTAACATAACTCCGGGACCGACCCAAGGCAACGGGCGAACCGCGCACCGGAGTTATTTCGACGCTTTCGATGTCCGGCGGAGACCCTTTGCCCCGCAACGGGATTCAGCCGGCTTTCGCCTCGTCGTAGCGCGCCTGCGCCGCCAGGACGGCGGGCACCCCGGCTTCGAGCACCTCGACCAGCGCCAGCAGCCGCCGGGCGACCTCCTGCCCGGCGGGCGTGAGGCTGTACTCCCCGTGCGGCGGGACCGTCGGCCGCGCATCCCGGTGGACGAAGCCGTCGCGCTCGAGCGCCCGCAGCGTCTGGGCGAGCATCTTCTCGCTGACCCCCTGCACGCGGCGGCGCAGCGCGTTGAACCGGAAGACGCCGTCGTCGAGCGCGACGAGGGCGAGCACACCCACCGGCCGGTGACGTGTTCGAGCACGGCCCGGGACGCGCAGGCGGGGCTGAACACGTCGGCGATCAGGGCCTCGTGCCCGCCGACCGGGTCGTCGCCGCGGTCCGCACCCCGGAGAAGGCCGCCGGCCTGGCCGCCCGCGGCGTGGAGGTCCGGCGCGCGGACTACACCGACCCGGAAAGCCTGGTCACCGCGTTCAAGGGCGCCGAAAAGGTGCTGCTGGTTTCGGGCGGCGAGGTCGGGCAACGGGTCGCCCGGCACCAGGCGGTCATCGAGGCGGCCGGCCTGCCCGCCACGATCCTGCGCAACAACTGGTACAACGAGAACTACGCCGAGACGATCATGCAGGCGGCCGCGACGGGCAGCTTCGTGGGCAGCGCCGGCGACGTGACGTGGTCGAACGCGGACCTCGCCGCCGAGATCGCCGAGGCGGCCGGCCGCGAGGTCGGCTACGTCGACCTGCCGGCCGACGAGCACGCCAAGGCCCTGACCGGCGCGGGCCTGCCGGAGCCGGTGGTGGGCATGCTGGTGGCGATCGACGCCGACATCCGCGACGGCCTGCTCGCCGAGACGACGGGCAACCTGCGCACCCGCACCGGCCGGCCGGGCACCCCGATCGGCGTGACGGTGGCCGAGATCGCCGGCTGACCGCCGCCGGAGCCGCCCGGGAGCCGTCAGAGCGGCCGGCCGGGCGGCTTCCGCTGCGAAACACTGGTCTCCCGCAACGGCGGCTGCCACACGCTGGCCTCGGGCGCCTGCCCGTCGTCACCGGGCTGCTCGAGCGGGTCGGTCCCGTTCTGCCAGCGAGCCCAGTGAGCCGCGCACATCCTCCGCCAGAGGGCCGGCTCGTCGCACTGGTACCGCCGGCAGGCCGGCACCCGCTCCTGGTGATCGCTCACGTATCGCTCCACTCGCCTTCGAACGTTCCGCGTTCAACTATCACAGTGGAGGCAACGTTGTCGATCCTCACCCGCCGCGGGCGACGGCGTCGGTGATCGCCGCGGCGAGCCACGTCGTCCGCGAGCATGCCGCCGGGCGAGCAGCTCGGCTGAGCGGTTGCCCCGGCAAAGACCGTTCCGATCGACGTGGTTAACCCTCCGCTAACCGGGAAAGCCCCCTCCGACCGTCGGTCCCCCGCTGGGGACCACCCCGGACGACGGAGGGAATGTCGTGTTCCGTCACACGAAGCTGCTGCAGTTCGAAGCCAAGCCCGAAAAGCCCGACCCCGTCTACGCCCGCAAACTCCAAGAACTCATCGGCGGCGCCTTCGGCGAAATGACCGTCACCATGCAATACCTCTTCCAAGGCTGGAACTGCCGCATCGAAGGCAAGTACAAAGACCTCATCATGGACACCGCGACCGAAGAAATCGGCCACGTCGAAATGCTCGCCACCATGGTCGCCCGCCTCCTCGAAGGCGCCCCCGCCACCGTCACCGCCGACGCCGTCAAAGACCCCGTCATGGCCGCCATGATCGGCGGCATGGACGTCCAGCAAGCCATCGTCGCCGGCGGCGGCGCCCTGCCCGCCGACAGCAACGGCACCCCCTGGAACGGCAAATACATCGTCGCCTCCGGCAACCTCCTCGCCGACTTCCGCGCCAACGCCGCCGCCGAAGCCCAAGGCCGCCTCCAAACCGCCCGCCTCTACAACATGACCGACGACCCCGGCGTCAAAGCCATGCTCCAGTTCAACCTCGCCCGCGACACCGTCCACCAGAAACAATGGCTCGCCGCCATCGAAGAACTCCAAGCCGACGGCCTCGAAGGCGACATCGCCCCCGGCGCCCTCCTCGACGAAGAAGACCAGACCCACAACCACACCATCTGGCACCTGTCCGACGGACCCGACGGCGCCAAGGGCGCCAGCTGGACCACCGGCGCCGGCATCGAATACCTGATGGACCCCCAGCCCCTCGGCGGCCCCGGCACCGCACC
>NZ_PPHG01000028.1 GCF_002904295.1 Amycolatopsis sp. CA-128772 | reverse complement strand
CGACGCTTTCGTCGACGAGCGCCCAGATGAACCCGCCCGCCGAACGCTGCGACCCGCCCATCAGCTTCCAGTAGTCGTTCAAGCCGGCCCCGGCGCCGCCGTCGTAGAGGCCGTGCAGGAACTCGGTCGGCATGAAGATCGCGGGGCCGGCGGCCTTGCTCGCGGTGCTGCTGTAGGTCTGGTAGTGGCTCGTGTCGACGCCGCTGAACGTCGTCCAGGGGTGCAGCACGGCCCGCCGCTGCGGGTCGTACTGCGCAAAGTCGTCGTCCAGCGCGGTGTTCCAGCCACCCTCGTTCCCGTTGTCCCAGAACAGGATCGACGGGTGGTTGACGTCGCGCTCCACCAGCGCCTCGACCAGTGGTGCGCCGACGCCTTCGTCGTAGTGGTGCTGCCAGCCGGTCAGCTCGTCCAGGACGTAGAGCCCGAGCTCGTCGCAGAGGTCGAGGAAGTACGCATCCGGCGGGTAGTGCGACATCCGGACGGCATTCATGTTCATGTCCTTCATCAGCCCGATGTCCAGCCGCGCGAGGCGCGGGCTCGACGCCCGGCCGAGCGTCGGCCAGAAGGTGTGCCGGTTCGCTCCTTTGAGGACGATCCGCCTCCCGTTGACGTAGACGCCGTCGCCGGTCCTGACTTCGATCGTGCGGAAGCCGAAGCGTTCGACGGTGCTGTGCCACGACACGCCACCGGAGCTCGCCAGCGTCAGCTCGACTTGGTGGAGGTTCGGCGTCTCGGCCGTCCACAACAATGGCTGGGCCGCGGTGGTGGTCACGGTCGCGCTGGTCGCCCCGCTCGCCACGGCGACCGAGAAGGCCCCGACGACCGCCGTGCCATCGAGGCGGCGTAGCTGCGCGGTCAGCCGGGCCGCCGCGGTCACGCCCGCGAGCGTGACCCGGGCGGCAAATGTCCCGTCGGCGCGGGCGTCGATCGCGACGCGGTCGATACGGGCGGCCGGGTACGACACCAGCGAGACCGGCCGGAAGATCCCGCCGAAGTTCCAGAAGTCGCCGCGGCGCTCGGCGTCGTTCACGGAGTTGTCGGCGGATTCCTTGCTGACGGTCACCTCGAGCAGGTTCGCCTCGCCGAGGCGCAGCAGGGCGGTGACGTCATAGCGGAAGCGGTAAAAGCCGCCCTGGTGCACCGGCCCGGCCGAGACGCCGTTGACCCGGACGTCGGCGTCGGTCATGGCGGCCTCGAACACCAAGAAGTTCCGGCGGCCGGCCCAGGACGCCGGTGGCGTGAACGAGTGCCGGTAGTTGCCCTTCTCCGCCGGAACGAGATCACCGCCGTAGTGGTAGCTGCCGAACCCGTGGCACTCCCAGTTCGACGGCGTCGGGATGGTGGCCCACTCCCCCGCGCGCCTGCCGGACGTGACCTGGAAGTCCCAGTCGACGGTGTGATCGGCGTCGGCCCCGGTCAGGAGCAGCGTTTCGGTCGCCGGGCCGGCAGGCGCTGCAGCAACCTCCCCTGCCGATACGGCACCGGGGGCGGGCAACGCCGCGGTGGCGACACCCACCGTGCCGATCGTCAGCGCTTTGCGACGGTTGAACTCCACCGGGCCTCCAGAGACGGGAGGTGACGAACGCCGAACAAGAAGGGAGACGTTCTATGCTCAGATCTCATATATGACGTAACATACAACGTAACTCCGTTAGCAAGCAGACAAGGTGCCGGACAAGTTCCCACGTCCGGTCGCCCGCGTCGCCGCACGAGGCTCAAAAGTACCGACGTTGTATCTTGAGCGATCCGCGGTCCCTATGTCAACGGAGAGTGCGCAACTTCTGACAGTGGATCACCGAGTGGGATTCGATCAGCGTCGAGCGCGGCCGCGCAGCCCCACTGCCGGGAACTTCGCGGAGTCATCGGCGGCTACTCGGTACCTCAGGTCTACGCGTGCACAACCGATTGCAGGTGTCGTCCAGCGACCGCGCAGGCCCGGATTGCTGAATCGGCAACCCCCTGGTCCAAATCTTGTCGTGCCGTGTGAAGTTGTCGCCTCCTGGGAGGGTTGACAGTAAAACAAACACAACCGCACACTGGGCCACATCTTCCCGGCGGTGCATGGTCGCTCCTCTGGTCGAGCGGACCTTCTGCCGTCTCCTCACGGCGAAGGATGGTCCTATGCGTCGCATCGCTCGACTTGCTCCCGTACTGGCATTGCTCGCCGCGTCGCTCGCGGTCGGTGCCGATCCGGCTGAGGCCGCGACCACGGCCATCACGGTGGACGGCGCGCAGAGCGGCCGGACGTTCGACGGGATCGGTGCGATCAGCGGCGGCGGCGGCAATTCGCGGCTGCTGGCCGATTATCCCGCCGCGCAGCAGTCGCAGATCTTGGACTACATGTTCAAGCCCGGCTACGGCGCGAATCTGCAGTTGCTGAAGCTGGAGATCGGCGGCGACGCCAACTCCACCGATGGCTCCGAGCCCTCCATCGAGCATGCCAGGGGACAGATCAACTGCAACGCCGGCTACGAGTTCTGGCTGGCCGAGCAGGCGAAGGCGCGCAACCCCAACATCGGCCTATACGGCCTGGCCTGGACCGCACCCGGATGGATCAACGGCGGTTTCTGGTCCACTGACACGATCAACTACCTGATCACCTGGCTGGGGTGCGCCAAGCAGCACGGCCTGAACATCAAGTACCTCGGCGGCTGGAACGAACGCGGCCACGACATGAACTGGTACGTCCAGCTGCGATCGGCGCTGAACAATGCCGGTTACAGCAGTATCCAGATCGTCGGCGACGACTCCGGCTGGAGCGTCGCGGACGACATGGCACGCAACGCGGCGTTCAACAACGCGGTGTCGATCGTCGGGGTGCACTACTCCTGCAACGGCGGCGATGGCGGCGATGCGACCTCCTGCCAGAGCACCCAGGCCGGACGGAATCTCGGCAAGCCGCTATGGGACAGCGAAAACGGCTCCCAGGACATGAACGCCGGCGCTCCCGCGCTGATCCGGGCGATCACCCGCGGCTACGTCGACGCGAAGATGACCAGCTTCTTCAACTGGCCGCTGATCGCCGCGATCTACCCGAACCTGCCCTTCAGCACCGTCGGCCTGGCCACCGCCGGATCGCCGTGGTCGGGTAACTACACCATCGGGACCAGCACCTGGGCCACCGCGCAGGTCACCCAGTTCACCCAGCCCGGCTGGAAGTTCATCGACTCCGCCTCCGGCTACCTGGGCGGCGCGGAGTCCAACGGCACCTACGTCACCGTCAAATCCAACACCGGCTCCGACTACTCCACCATCCTGGAAACCACGACGACCAACTCCGCGCAGACTGCCAATTTCCACGTCCAAGGCGGACTGTCCACCGGCACCGTCCACGTCTGGGCCACCAACGTCAACTCCCCCAGCGCGGCCACGTCCTTCGTCCACACCCAGGACATCAGCCCCTCGGGCGGCTCGTATTCGCTCACGATGCAGCCGGGCTACGTCTACACCGTGACCACCACCACCGGTCAGGGCAAGGGCACCGCGACCGCACCCGCCGCCCACGGGCTCGCCCTGCCCTACAGCGACAACTTCGACGCCTACGGCAACGGCACCGAAGCGAAGTACCTGTCGGACATGCAGGGCTCCTTCGAGGTCCAACCCTGCACCGGCCGTGCCGGGCAGTGCGTCCGTCAGATGGCACCGGTCAAGCCGATCGAGTGGCAGGACGACTCCGACTCCTACTCGCTGATCGGCGACACCGCTGGTCGAACTACACCGTCACCTCCGACGTCCTGCTGCGCAGCACCGGCACCACCGAGCTGCTCGGTCGCGCCAACACCCAGCTGCGCCCGCAGTCGCACATGAACGCCTACTACTTCCGGATCCGCGACACCGGGCAGTGGTGGATCGAGAAGATGTACACCGACGGCTCCAACCACACGCTGGCCACCGGCACCACCACTGCGCTGGGCACCGGCCAGTGGCACAACCTCGCTTTCACCTTCCAAGGCTCCACGATCAGCGCCAAGGTCGACGGCAGGCAGATCGGCTCGGTCACCGACACCTCCTTCCAGTCCGGACAAGCCGGGCTGGGCATCCAGGGCTACCGCACCGACCAGTTCGACAACCTGGCCATCACCCCGGGTTCCGGTGGAACGGGCGGCACCGTGACCGGGCCCGTCCCCTCCGCCCTGAACACCGCGAAGTGCCTCGACGACTACACCGCCTCCAGCACCGCCGGCGCCGTCGTCGACATCTGGGACTGCAACGGCTCGCCCGCCCAGCAGTGGACCGTGGGCAACAGTGCCGTCACCATCAACGGCCTGTGCCTGGACGTCGTGGGCAACGCCACCGCCAACGGCTCAGCGGTGGACCTGTGGACCTGCAACGGCGGCGGCAACCAGCAGTGGACCGGCAGCAACGGCACCCTGGTCAACCCCGCCTCCGGTCGCTGCCTCGACATCCCCGGCTTCACCACCGCCAACGGGACAGCACTCGACATCTGGGACTGCAACGGCGGCGCCAACCAGAAGTGGAACTTCCCAGCCGCATCGTGAATCCACCCCGTCACACCGACCGAGGGAGCGAAACATGAGGTACCGGACGGCCATCGTGGCCGCCGCGCTCAGCGCGGGCGTGGTGTTGCCGGCTGCTCTCGACAGCGCCCAAGCCGCACCGGCACCCGCGTCGTTGCGGGTGATGCCACTGGGTGATTCCATCACCTGGGGTGTCGGCAGCAGTACCGGTAACAGCTACCGAGGTGACCTGGCCACCCAGCTGTCCTCCGAAGGACACGCCCTGGACTTCGTCGGCACGCAGCGCAACGGCACCATGTCCGATCCGGACAACGAGGGCCACTCCGGCTGGCGGATCGACCAGATCGCCGGCATCGCCGACTCCGTACTGGCCCAGTACCGGCCGAACGTCGTGACCTTGGAAATCGGCACCAACGACCTGAACCAGAACTACCAGGTGCCCACCGCCCCCGACCGGCTGCGCGCCCTGATCGACCAGATCACGACAGCCGCACCCGACGCGACCGTGCTGGTCGGCACGGTGATCGTGTCCACCAGCTCCACCGAGGAGGCCAACCGGCCCGGGTTCAACCGGGCAGTCCCGGGCATCGTGCAGACCGAGCAGGCCGCCGGCAAGCACGTCCGGCTGATCGACATGAGCGCGCTGACGGCCGGCGACCTGTCCGACTCGCTCCATCCCAACGACGGCGGCTACCAGAAGATGGCCACCGCCTTCAACGCCGGGATCCAGGCCGCCGACGCGGCCGGCTGGATCAACGCACCCGTGCCGATCGGTAGCACCGGCCTCGTCCGCTCCGGAATCAGCGGCAAATGCCTCGACGTCAACGGCGGCAACAGCGCCAACGGCACCGCAGCCCAGATCTGGACGTGCAACAACACCACCGCGCAAATCTGGACCACGTCCTCGGACGGCACGCTGCGCGCGCTCGGCAAGTGCCTCGACATCTCCGGCGCGGCCACCGCGAACGGCAGCAAGGTCGCGGTCTGGGACTGCAACGGCGGTGGCAACCAGCAGTGGCAGCCGTACAACCGCGGCTACCGCAACCCGGCTTCCGGCCGCTGCCTCGACGACCCCGCCTCCTCCACGACCGACGGCACCCAGGTCGTGATCTGGGACTGCAACGGCGGCGCCAACCAGCAGTGGTCCGCGCCCTGATCACCTCCACAACCACCTGCGACGACGAGCAGCAAAAAGGGACCGCATGATGACCCCAGACGCACCGACACGATGGTCAACCCGGGCTGCCGCCGCCCTGTTCATTCTGGCGCTGCTGATTCCGTGCTCCGGCGTCGCGCAGGCTGCGCCGAGTCCTGCCGCAAGCAGCATTTCGGTGCTCATGCAGTCCTACAACCCGAACACCGGACGCATCGGCAGCGACTGGTGGACATCCGCAGTGTCCCTGAGCACCGTGATGACCTACCGCCAAGCCACCGGCGACACCCAGTACGACTACGCGATCTCCGGCGCCTACGCCAAGAACAGCAACTTCACCAACGACTACATCGACGACACCGGCTGGTGGAGCCTGGTCTGGCTGCAAGCCTACGACATCACGGGAAACACCAGCTACCTCACCATGGCGAAGACAACCGCCAACTACATGCACAACTACTGGGACACCCAGTGCGGCGGCGGCGTCTACTGGAGCACCGCCAAGACCTACAAAGCCGCCATCGCCAACGAACTCTTCCTGGCCGCCACAGCCGGACTGCACAACCGCATCCCCGGCGACACCACCTACCTCGGCTGGGCCAACCAGGAATGGAACTGGTTCACCGGCTCCGGCCTCATCAACGGCAATCTCGTCCGCGACGGGCTCGACGTCGCCGGCTGCGGTTTCCACACCGCGAACTACACCTACAACCAGGGTGTCGTCCTCCAAGGCCTCGCCGAGCTCAACCGCGCCACCGGTAACAGCTCACTTCTGAGCACGGCGACATCCATCGCCACCGCAGCTACGCAGCACTTCAGCAAAGGCGGAGTCCTCTACGAGGGCTGCGAACCCAACTGCGCCGGCGACGGCCAAGCCTTCAAAGGCATCTTCGCCCGCTACCTCCGTGCCCTCGCCAACGCCACGGGAAGCACGCAATACGACTCCTTCCTGACTACCACCGCCAACTCCATCCTCGCCAACGACACGACCAGCGCGGGCCAGCAGGGCAACTCCTTCGTCGGCCCCTTCGCCCTCTGGTCCCCCACCACCCAGGCCAGTGCCGCCGCGACTCTCGTCGCGGCCAAAGCCACCGCCGCGACCGGCACCCCCGGCGTCCTGCGTGGACAGGGATCCGGCAGATGCGCTGACGTGCCCGGCGCGACCCGGACCAACGGCACCCAAATCGCGCTGTGGGACTGCAACGGCGGCGCCAACCAGACCTGGACCGCCACACCCTCGGGGCAGCTGACCGTCTACGGCACCAAGTGCCTCGACGTCAACGGCGCGAGCACCGCCGACGGCGCCGCAGTGCAAATATGGGACTGCAACAACGGCGGCAACCAGCAGTGGACGATCCGATCCGACGGCACGGTGGCCAACACCGCCTCCGGCAAGTGCCTCGACGCCACCGCCGGCGGCATGGCGAACGGGACGCCGCTGGAAATCTGGACCTGCACCGGCGGCGCCAACCAAAAATGGATGACCTCGTGACCCAGGCAGTCCGCGTCTGACCTCCCTTCCCCTCTCCACCCTCGCAAGGAGCAACGCGTGTTCGGTCATGCCCCGTCTCAACGAAAGCCGCGGCGACTGCTGGCGATCCTCGTGTCAGTCACCGTGCTGACCGCTCCGTTGCTGACCACCTCCGATACCGCGTCGGCGGCCACCGGCACTCCGATCACCGGCACGGCCTCCGGCCGGTGCCTGGACGTCGTCGGCCAGAGCACGGCATCCGGCGCCGGAATCAACATCTACGACTGCACCGGCAACGCCAACCAGGCGTGGACCTTCACTTCGGCCGGCGAACTGCGGGTCTACGACAGCCCGATGTGCCTGGACGTGGCCGGTCAAAGCACCACCCCCGGCGCCAAGCTGCAGATCTACGCCTGCAACGGCGGCGCCAACCAGCAGTGGAAGATCAACGGCAACGGCACCATCACCGGAGTGCAGTCCGGGCTGTGCCTCGACGTGGTCGGGGCGGGCACGGCGAACAGCACCCTGGTGGACTTGTGGACCTGCAACGGCGGGGCCAATCAGCAGTGGAAGACCACCGCGGGTGACAGTCAGCCGCCTTCGGTTCCGGGCAACGCCCGGATCAGTGATCTGGCGTGTGACTCCGTGACGTTCGCCTGGAACGCCGCCGGCGACAACGTCGGCGTGGCCTTCTACGACGTCTACCACGACGGTCAGCTCATCAAGTCGGTGAGCGGCAGCACCCTGTCCACCAGCCTGACCGTGGTCCCGGGAGTCACGTGGGGGCTCTACGTCAACGCCCGTGACGCCGCGGGAAACGTCTCGCAGGCGAGTGCCACGGTGCCCGTCACGCCCCCGCAATGCCAGGTCGACACGCAGGCGCCGACCGCACCCGGGTCGCTCACCGGGACTGTCTCCGGCACCACCGTCACCTTGAGGTGGTCGGCCTCCACCGACAACGTGGCGGTCAAGTTCTACGACATCTACCGCGGCACCACCAGGGTGGGCACGGTGACCGCCAACGGGACGACCCCGCCAGCCACGACGTTCACCGACAGCGGTCTCGCCGCGAACACCGCGTACACGTACTACGTGGTGGCGCGTGACGCGCAAGCCAACGTGTCCGCGCACAGCAACACCGTCTCGCTCACCACCGGTTCCGCGTGCGGCAACCCGGTCTGCGCGGTCACGCAGATCGCCACGGACACCGACATCCCGTGGGGCCTAGCCACGCTGCCCGACGGCATCATCCTGTACAACCGCCGCGACGCCCAGAACATCATCCACCTCAACCCCGCCACCGGCGCCAAGACCGATGTCGGCACCGTGCCGAACGTGCAGAGCACCGACGGCGAGGGCGGCCTGACCGGTCTGGCGATCTCTTCCACCTACGCCAGCGACCACTGGCTCTACATCATGCACACCTCACCGACCGACAACCGGATCGTGCGGATCAAGCTCGAGAACGACAGGCTCAACACCGGCACGGAGCAGGTTCTCCTCAGCGGGATCCTGCGCAACAAGTTCCACGACGGCGGCCGGTTGCGGTTCGGCCCCGACGGCAAGCTCTACGCCAGCACCGGCGACGCCCAGAACGGCGACAACGCGCAGAACAGGACGAGCCTCAACGGCAAGGTTTTGCGGCTGAACCCGGACGGCAGCGTGCCCTCGGACAACCCCTTCGGCAACGCGGTGTGGAGCTACGGCCACCGCAACCCGCAAGGCCTGGCCTTCGACTCCCAGGGCCGGTTGTGGGAGCAGGAGTTCGGCAACGCGGTGATGGACGAGACCAACCTGATCACCAAGGGCGGCAACTACGGCTGGCCGGCGTGCGAAGGAACCTCCGGGACGTGCGGCACCGCCGGCTTCATCGCTCCCAAACGAACCTACCCCACCGCCGACGGCTCCTGCTCAGGCATCGCCATCGTGAGGGACGTGCTTTACGTCGCCTGCGAACGCGGAACCCGCATGTACCGCGAAGTCATCAGCGGCAGCGACCTGACCAACGTGCAGACCTACTTCAACGGCACCTACGGCCGGCTGCGCACCGTGGAACCCGCTCCCGACGGAGGCCTGTGGCTGACCACGAGCAACAACGGCGACAAAGACAGCATTCCGAACAACAGCAACGAAAGAATCTTCCACGTCGCCCTCGGCTGAAAGGTGAGGACGTATGAACCGCACCAGCACCCTGTCGGGCATCGTCATTGCGGCGGTCACCATCCTGTCCGGGTCGGCCGCCGCAGACGCCGGCAGCCCGCCAGGCCCGGCATCGAGCGCCGCGACCGCCGCGTTCAACGTCAGGGACTACGGGGCCGTGGGCGACGGCCACGTCAACGACAGCCCCGCCATCGCCAAGGCGATCACCGCGGCGAACTCCGCAGGCGGTGGCACGGTGGAGTTCCCCGCCGGCACCTACAAGTCCAAGAACACCGTCCACCTCAAGAGCAACGTGACGATCCAGCTAGACGCCGGGTCCACCGTCCTGGGCTCGGTCGCCGACACCTACGACGCCGCCGAACCCAACGCCAACGACAGATACCAGGACTACGGACACAGTCACTTCCACGACGCCATGTTCTACGGCGACAACGTGACCAACATCGGCTTCACCGGCTCCGGCACCATCGACGGCGGCGGCTACCTGGTCACTGCCACCAGAAATCCGGGCGCAGGTGAAGCCGACAAGATCATCTCACTGACTCGTTGCAAGAACCTCGTCCTCAGCGGCGCCACCCTCCGCCGCGGCGGCCACTTCGCCGCACTGATCAACGACTGCGACCACGTCGTCTCCGACCACCTCACCATCGACACCGCCGGCGACCAGGACGGCTGGAACATCATCTCCACCACCAACGTCACCATCACCAACGCGAACATCTCCGCCAACGACGACGCGCTGGTCTTCAAGAGCGACTACGCCCTCGGCGCCAAGCTCCCCAACGGACACGTCACGGTGACCAACTCGACACTTTCGGCCCGGTGCTGCAACGCGCTGATGTTCGGCTCCGAAACCTGCGGCGACTTCACCGATTACCAGTTCCAAGGCATCAAGATCACCGGCGCCGGCAAATCCGGCCTCGGCATGGTCTCCATGGACGGCGCCACCATCTCCGACGTCCACTACCGCGACATCACCATGACCGGCGTCCACTCACCGATCTTCCAGAAGATCGGAACCAGAAAACGCTGCGGCAACAATCCCGGCGTCGGCCACATCAGCAACGTCACCTACGACAACATCATCGCGACCGGCAGCAACCCCAGCGTCACCCCGACCCTGTGGGGTGAATCCGGCAGCAACCACATCAGCGGAGTGACCTTCACCAACGTCACCATCACCGTCCCCGGTGGCAGCCCGGCCATCGCCACCACGCCGCCCAGCGACAACGCCACCGGCTACGACCCCACCAGCATCGGCACCCGGCCCGCGTACGGCTGGTACCTCCACAACGCCGACAACATCCGCTTCACCGACTCGTCGGTGAGGTTCGCGACCAACGACAACCGTCCCGCGGTGATCGCCTACGGCGGCGGTCCTGTTGCCTTCGACCACTTTATGGCACAGCGCGGTAGCGGTAGCGGCAACGCCTACGACCTCGGCTTCCAGACCGTCAACGGCTACTGCATCGGCAACAGCACGAACACCAGCGGCGGCGCTCTCCGCGTCAACGCCACCGGATCCACGCAGAACTGCGGGTCCGTGTGATCCAGAGTCAGCAGAGGAGAGTTATGCGAAAACGTGCGCTGATCGCGACGATGGCGTTGGCAGCGTCGCTGTCGATCTCGAACCTTACGACGGCGTCACCGGCGCTGGCCTCCGACAACGGCGCGTCCCAGACGCCGCCGGCCGGGTGGAGCAGTTGGAGCTTCCTGATGCGCAGCCCGACCGAGGCCAAGGTGAAGGCGCAAGCGAAAGGCATGTCGGACGCCGGCCTGGTGGCCAAGGGCTTCCAATACATCAATCTTGACGACTACTACATCCTCAATCCCGGCACCACCGTGGACCAGTACGGGCGCTGGGCCGTCGACACCGCCAAGTTCCCGAGCGGCATGAAGGCGCTCGGGGACTACGTCCACGGCCTCGGCGAGAAGTTCGGCATGTATGTCACCCCCGGAATCCCGGTCGCGGCGTACAACCAGAACACCCCGATCCAAGGGACCTCCTTCCACGCCCGCGACATCGTTTCCGACACCAGCCGGTACGAGTCGAACTACGGTGGCTTCGGCAACGTCATGTACTTCATCGACTACAACAAGAACCCCGCTGCGGCGCAGGCATTCCTGAACTCGTGGGCCAATCTCTTTGCTTCCTACGGCGTTGACTACATCAAGATCGACGGCGTGCACACCAGCGACCAGGACGACGTCAAACACTGGTCGGACGCTCTGCGTCAAACCGGGCGGACCATCCACTACGGACTGTCCAACACACTGGACTTCGGCAACGTCAACACCTGGCGGCAATACGCCAACAGCTGGCGGATCAGTGGCGACATCGAGTGCTACTGCTCGACCCTGACCCACTGGGGGATGATCCGTTCGCGCTGGGTCGACCTGCCGAAGTGGGCGCCGTACGCCGGTCCGGGTGCCTGGAACGACCCCGACTCGCTCGAGGTCGGCAACGGCACGGCCACCGGCCTCACGCCAGCCGAGCGACAGAGCCAGCTCACCCTGTGGGCGATCTCCAAGGCTCCGCTGCTGCTCGGGGTGGACATGACCCACTTCGATGCCGGTGACCTCGGCATGCTGAAGAACGACGAGGTCCTCGCCATCGACCGGGACGGCGGTCGTCCGGCCACCCCTGTCTCCCAGGCCACCCAGCAGCAGGTCTGGCGTTCTCCGAAGAATCCGGACGGCAGCTACACGGTCGCGATGTTCAACCTCGGCGACAACACCGCCACGATCACCGCCAACTGGTCCGACCTCGGCTTCACCGGCAACGCCACGGTCCGGAACCTGTGGGCCAGGGCAGACGCGGGCACGTCCGGCAACTCGGTCTCGCGCAGCCTAGTCAGTCACGAATCGGCGCTGTTCAAGGTTACCCCCAGTGCGGGCAGCACCCCGCTGGGCGGCCCGCTCACGAGCACCAATTCGGGTCGTTGCGCGGACGCTCCCGGCGGCACCACCGTGAACGGCACGCAGCTCGCGGTCTGGGACTGCAACGGCGGTGAAAACCAGAAGGTCGCCTACAGCACCTCGGCCAAGACCCTCAAGGTCCTGAACAAGTGCTTCGACGCACACGGCGGCGGGACGGTTTCCGGCACGCACGTCGAGCTCTACGACTGCAACGGCGGCGCCAACCAGCAGTGGAACACCAACTCCGACGGCACGATCACCGGCGTCCAGTCCGGGCTCTGCCTCGACGTCTCGGGGACGGTGAACCCCAACGGATCCGGTATCCAGCTGTGGGCCTGCAACGGCGGAGCCAATCAGCGCTGGACCCTGGGCACCGGAACCCGCGTCCCGTAGAGCACAGGTAGGCCGACGGTTCTCAGCACCGGCGCGGGTCCACGCCGGACCTTGGGCCACGCCAGCAGGTCGGGACGTCGGCGGGCGGTACGAAGAGACCGCCGACGTCCCTGGTGACCAGACCGAGCGTGGTGCCTAGCCGAGGCTCGGTCCACGAGCGGCACGCGACCGCTCGCCGGCGGACAGACACGGCCGGAAGAACACCGTCACGGGATGGTCGCCGTTCAGACCGGCGTCACTGGCCAGACCCAGGCGGCGGTGCGTGCGCGGTGACCGGCCGCTGACCTGCCGGGCCGCGTCCCTGGTCCTCGTTCTCGAGGCAGCGCTGGTGGCGGCTGTCCTGGCCGTGGTGATCGCCGGTACCCAGCTTCCCGACTCGCTGATCTTCTGGCGGCTGTCCCCGGCCCCGGTGCTAATCGCCGTGCTGCGGGGGGGGAAGGGGCTGGTGCTGCTGCAACGCGCCGGCCGGTCGCTGCCCTGGCACGAAGCCGGGCAGCCACCCGACGGCCAGGAAAAGCCGCGCAGACACCGCCGCCGTCACGTCGAGCGACAGCAGACCGACAAGGGAACCGGCACCGCCAAGTCCGCTGTGCTGTTCACCGTGCCCGCGCTCGTGACGCTCGTCGCGGGGATCTTCCTGGAACGCAGCGGCGACGGCATAGCCGACCACAGCGGCTTGTCCGGAGTGCTCTTTGGCGCGACCATCCTGGCCGCCGCCACCTCGCTGCCGGAGGTTTTCCGCCGGCCTCACCTCGGTCCGCTTTCCTGCCGGTGTCGTTTCTGGTCGGTACGCTCGTCTCCGGCCAGGCCGTCCTGCCCCACGCGGAGAAGACCGACATCTACCTCACCGCACTGGCGATCCTGCTCACGCCTCCCCGCGTCGCCGCCGAGCCGACCTCTCCCGCGCGACGCACCCCGTGGCGCAAGCGTGCACTGATCGGGATCGCGTCCGTCGCCGCGGCGGCAGCGGTGCTCGCCGGCGGCATCAGCATCGGGCTGGACCAGTCGGTCTCCGGCCGCCCGGTGCCGGTGGCCGACGGCCGCGCGGTGACGTCCGCGCCCGACGCGACCACCGTGCGCACGGCCGTGGCCGGCGGCGGCTCGGTCACGGCCACAGCCTCCCGGCAGCTGGGCAAAGTCCTCATCGCCGCGCAGGCCCTGCCGCGGCTGGACGCCGGCCACGCCTACGAGGTGTGGCTGACCGGCCCGGATGCGCCACGCTCGGCGGGCCTCATCCGCCCTCAAGGCACCGTCGAAGCCGTCCTCCCCGCCGGCACCGACGGGGTCGCGGTGACCGTCGAGCCCGCCACCGGATCCCTCCCACCGACCACACCACTAGTCGCCAACCTCAGGTCAGCTGACCCGGCGCGACGGCCCGGCCACTTCGGTGACCGGGCCGTCGTCGCGTTGTCACACCCGCCAGCGCTATCGGGCACCGGCGACCTGTCCACCGACCCCTCGCAACTCCGGGGGACCCCCTCGCGATCCGAATCGGATCCAACGATCTCCTGATCCGCCGAGCGTGGCGGAGACCGTTACGCCGATGGGTCGTCGACGCGGTCGAGCACGTCAGGATCGTCGGGGTCGTCGAACCAGTAGCCGTTCTCTGCGAGATAGCGGAATTGCACGGCGACGCCAGCGGCGACCTCCACGGCCGTAGAACGGCGCCCGGTGGTGTGCGGCTGCAGATGGTGCTGGCCCGGTCTCCAGTTGTTGAACGATCCGACCACGCTGACGCGGCCAGGAGGGTCGTCGGCTGGCAGGCTGAAGACGATGCGTTTCGCACCGTTTCCGTCGCGTCCTCGGCAAATCTTAATCACTCGGCGATAGCCTCTCGCTGGTGTCCTTGGGAGACCGGGCGCTCGACGCTGAGCGCGTCCATAATGCCATTCCGGCACCGCAGTTCGTCCCCTCGCCGCCGCCGTGGTCACCCGGTCGAGCGTTCGGTGGCCCCGAGCGCAGGCCCTGCGGATGCAGGTATTGAGCACTGTGGGCACCTACTTGGAGAAATAAATTGCGGCGCCTGGGTACCCCTGATCGAGTGGACGGTTGCCACGGTGAGCTCAAGCGTCACGGCGGAGGGAGTCGCGCGTGCGCGTGAGCTGGATCGAAAACGCACCGGGGTACTAGCAAATTCTGAATATGTCCGGTGCGGACGTCTCCCGCTTGACGGTGGCCCGACAATGGGCCGCGGACCACCTGGACACGCTGGGTGAACGCGTCAAGTTCGACGCGGTGCTGGTCGTCGGAGAGTTGCTTGAGAACGCCTTCCTGCACGGTGGTGGACCGCACCAGCTGCGCATTCACCACCACGTGAACTCGCACGAGGTGATCGTGGCCGTCGCCGATCGTGGGATCGGCGAACCTCTGCAGCGGGTCCCGGACCGCAGGGGTGGCCGCGGCCTGTTGCTGGTCGACGCCGTGGGTGCCGAGTGGGGCGTGAGGCGTCACGATGACGGCAAGCTCATCTGGGGACGTCTCGACTGCGACACTGCCGAGCTATGACCCGCCGGTCAGTTCGGATATCTCAGCGGGTGTCCGGGCTGGCCGGATGAGCCGCGAGGGCGATCCAGCTCAGCGCGTCAGCGACATTGCGGTGAACAGGCAGAACCTGCTCCAGCTCGAGCGCGGCGATCGGTCGCAGCAATCCTCGCGAGCGGCCAGCTACAGCGAACGGTACCCGAGCCACCGTCGCGTCAGCGACCGCGTCGATCAAGACGGTCAGGATACGTGCGGCGCAGAACTCGACCGCCGAGGTATCGCAGATCAGCGCCGGTGGTAGCCGGCACAATTCCTCGGCGAGCAGGGCAGCAAGCTGAGCGGCGACAGCCAAATCGAGCTCGCCTGACGCATTGACCACACTCGCCTCACGTGTGCGGGTCACCGTGAACGACGCCGTTGGCCGGCGTCGCGGATCCCGCGGCCGGGGCACGAACAACGACATGAGCATGGCCTCCTCGAACCACCTGCGAGACCTCACTGCCGCTGCACCAGTTCAGGCCCACGCCACACAGTCTGCCAGGCCGGGGAGGTATGATGCGGCGGCTACCGGGCTGAACCGCTGTACGCTGACCGTACACCGGCCAGCAGACGATGCAGCGTCCTCACGGCCTCATCTCGTACGCCGGAATCGGACGAACCCGTGAAACCCTGCGACTGTCCTACGCGTTCAGTCGTCGGGTTCATCGGCAAACGTAGTCAACTTGCCTCCTGGGGCGGCAATCCCCGGCGAAGGAATAACCGATCGTGTGGTTTCGCCAGCGATTGGGTACCACGTGCGCATGGTCGTCCAAGCGCCCAAACGAAACCCGTCCGCCGCGACACCCAACCTGCCGTCCCAGCGCCGCTTCGACGAGTACGCGCACTGCGTTCCGCTGTTCCTCGAACGGAGCGGGTTCGACGAGGAGGACGCCCGGCGCGGCGTGCTGCGGGCGCGGTTGATCACCGAGCATCTCCCGGTGGCCGAACACATCGCCCGGCGCTTCAGCGGCCGGGGCGAACCGTTCGACGACCTGCTGCAGGTCGCGCGGAGCGGCCTGATCCGCGCCGTCGACCGCTACGACCCCGACCGCGGCGCTGACTTGCTGTCCTTCGCGGTGCCGACCATCATGGGCGAGGTTCGCCGGCACTTCCGCGACACCGGCTGGTCGATGCGTGTCCCACGCTCCTTGAAGGATCTTCAGCAGAAGCTCAGCACGGCGATCGACACGCTTGCTCACGACCTCGGGCGGGCGCCTACGCCCAGCGAGCTGGCCGCGCATCTGGGGATGAGCGTCGACTTCGTGCGCGAAGGGCTGTTGGCGGCGGAGGCTTACCGCCCGCACTCGATCGATGCACCGGTGCGCGGCGCCGAGGACACGGTCACCGTCGCCGAGCAGCTCGCGGTCGAAGAATCCGGGTTCACCCGGTTCGACAACCATGACGCTTTGCAGGCCGCGATGGCCACGTTGCCCGCCCGCGAACGCGCCATCATCACGATGCGGTTCGTCGACGAACTCTCTCAACGGGAGATCGCGCAGCGGATCGGGGTGTCGCAAATGCACGTTTCCCGGCTGCTGGCCAGAACACTCGAACAACTCCGGGCGCACTTGGTCGCCGAATGATCCGACCCGGCCATGAACGCTGCGATTCCCGTACGGAGTCGCCGACCTGGTCGGCGTGCAGAACCAAGGTCCCGATGCGGTCGGGGTAGGCGTGGACGACGACGTTGGCCATCGCCTCGTACACCGCCAGCAGCTGGTCCTGAACTCGCCAGGGCGGCAGGCCGATGCCGGCAGCCCATGCGGCGAGCTGGTCCCGCAGCCGGCCCAGCTGGGCCGCCTCGGCTGGCACGTCCTCGTGCCGCAAGTCCGGGGCGACGACGGTGTCGTCAGCGGGGAGGTCCGCGGAGCAGGTCATCGCGGCCGGTCTGCGGCGAGTGCGTCCGCCGTGCTGGTGAACACCGGCAGCAGCTGGGCATCCCGGTCAGGATGATCGCGCGGTGGGCCAGGGTTTCCTCGACCGCGATGACCCGCACGATGGTGTCCCGACCGCCGTCGGCGTGGGCTCGTGCCAGCACCGACAGGCCGGAGGAGTCGAGGAACGTCACGGCGGCCAGATCGATCTCGAGCACCGGTGGCCGCCGGGTAAGGGCGGCGGTGACCGCATCGGTCAGCTGCTCGGCCGTAAGCAGATCAAACGCACCTGCCGCGACCAGTACCAGCACGGCCAAGGGAAGTTCCTCGCCAGGGAAAGTCGCAGGGCGCCCTCGATTCGGGCCGGGTCGGCGACGTTGTCGTTCACCGGCCCGTGCGCACTCTGTCGACCATAAGCTCAGTCCCTTCTCGGCGCGCGTGACGTACACACAGCAACCACAACAAACGCTGTCGCATTTACCCGATCTTGAGCCGAGCCAAACCATGACTTCGGCCGCTTGTCGCGCGGGCCGCGATCGACAGCGTCGGGCGCACGGCCAACCCTCATCCCTTGGGGCTGAGGGGCAGGTCTTCCAGCCATCTCGAGCTGGGAATCCAGAGTGCTGGGATTAGGCCGCCTTCCGTGTAATGCGGCCTGGTGCTGGAGGGCCGGAGGTTGCCGAGCGGAGTTGCGGTTGTTCAGCGCAGCCGCGCTACCAGCGACAACCACTCGTCGGCGTCGGCCCGGTCGGCGTGAATCGGCAGGATGCGGTCGAGGAGCAGCAGCTTGTTGGGGCGGACCACGGCGCGCTGGCCGGCGATGACCGCGTAGACGATCCCGCGCGCGTGGGCGTTCGTGACCGCGTTAACCAGGTCCGACAGGCCGCCGGAGGAGCAGAATTCGACCTCGCTCAGGTCGCTGATGAGCGCGGGAGGCCGCAACGCCAGCTCCACATCCAGCCGTTCCTGCAGCCGTGCCGTGCTCGACAGGTCCAGATCCCCGGCGACCACGACGGTGGCCGCGTCGGCCGTGGCGGTCACCGTGAGACGGGTGCGTGCGAGAGTGCCGGCGTCGATGTCACGGTGGCTGCGGGGGCAGCGGTGGCGGGCACGTCAGGGGCCTTCTCGTCGACGCGGGGAGAGCCGGCTGCGCCGCGCCTCCCCGCCGTGCCGGGCTGCCGATGGGCAGGCCCAAACAGGGTTCGGTGGCGGCTGCTGCCTCAACCGCGGCGTCGCACCAACTCACGGCCGCCCAAAGCCGGCATGGCGGTGAAGCGCCACGGCCCGGACGTCACGCAGGGCACTGACCGGGCCAGACACTCACTGTCCAGCCGATCGCGCGCTCAACCGACCTCGGACTCACGTTCCTTGGCGGGGGCGTCGAGGGCCGACCCGAGCACGTGCTGCCGCAGCTGGTCGAGGACCACGGAGGAGGTCTCAGCATCCACGGTGCCGGCTTCGCCGTGGCTGCCGGCAGCGACCACGACCGCCGCGACGTCGTGCAGTTTGACGTTGGTGCGCTGGTAAATCGTGCGCAGCGCGGCGAAGGCGATTGCCGCGGTCCAGCCGCGCATCAGCATCAGCATCCCTTTGGCTTGCTCGCTGACCGGCTGCGTATCCAGGGCGTCCCGCAGCTGCGCCATCTCGTCGACCGGGTTGTCCGGGGATCTCCATGACGTCATGGACTCATTCCAGCGCAATTGGTCACGCCCGGCACCGCGAACACCGGACACTCCGTCAGCAATCACTTCGTCTGGCATCTGTCGAAGCCGAGCGTTGCCGCATCGGTTCAAGGCGATGAAACCGCCATCCGCCGCAGGTAACGCGCTGCGAGACCGATATAGGCAATGATCGCTCCGCTGACGGGTCAAGGGTTGTCGATGGCCGGGTGATGGAGCATTCAGCTGTCCGGTCACCCCAAGTCCTCGGCGACGACCGCCGCAACACCGCGGGGCGTAACTCACGTTTACCGCGGACGAGGTGAAGGAGACGACGCCCGATGGGACGTTGCTCAGCTCGGGTCAGGACTCGGCGGGAGGTGGTTCCGGCGCCAAGGTGGGTTGCAGACCGAGGCTCGTCAGCTTGCGCCGGACCGGCTCGGAGGCCACGACCCGCAGCGACGTTTCCCGCGCAGCGCAGCGGTGGGCCAGGCTGACGAACGGGATGACAGCTTCCACGGTCAGATAGGTCACCGTGGCCAGGTCCAGGACGAGAGCGGTGGCGGGATCGGCCGCGTACGCCGGGGCGACGATCTCCTCCGCGGCGTGCGTGTCGGTGAGGTCCCCGGCGCCACCCAGGATCAGCACATCGGTGGCCGGTACCGGTCGGAGATCGATGGTGGTGGAATCCTCGGGGGAATCGGCAACCGTGCTCATGTGCCCGTCCTGTTCTGCCGAGCATCCCGCTGCGTCTCTGAGCGAGACACAGAGGGTCTCGAGCTGCGCAGCCGCCGGACCGTGGCGCGCCCGCGCCGCCGCGCTGGCCGACTACCGCACCCGGCTCGGTGCAGACGCCGATCTCGACGCGGTGCTGGAGTCGTTGCTGCACATGCATCACAATCGGGCCGCGGGGATCGACCGCGACGGTGAGAACACCTGCCGCCGCCTGGCCCGGCACGCGGCATTCGCCTGGAACGCCCAGCACCAGGGAACGCGCACATGACACCAATCCAGCCGATGCTCCCGCCGACCGAGGAGTCCGAGCCGGGGTCGAGCCAGCGCCGGTCACGATGACTTTGCTTTCACACCGGGTGATCGGGCAGCGTGAGGCGAAAATCAGCCGAGTCTCCGTTGCCACGGTTACCGATCAGACCGTCTTCGATCATCAGCTCACCCATGAGACTGATGACGCTCATCAGCACCGACGATGCTTACGCCGGTTGCGGGCTTCTGCCTACGCCACTGACCGCACCCTGACTGACGTCACCCGCGACACCCTCGCCCCGGTATCTGCACCCACCCAAGTCCTAACTCACGGGAGGCTCGCGGTCGGGAGGGCGGCTCGGGTCACAGCTCGTGGCGGTGCTCGACGAGCCAGGCGGCAACCTGGTGCAGCTTCGTGCGGAGCGAGCAGCCTGGTGATGAAGCGGCGCAGGTCGGCGTTGTCCTCCACCACCAGGACGCAGGCTCCGGACCGGGCGACGCCGACCGGTACATCGGCGCCGTATTCCTCGATACCGACCTGGCCTGGCCCCGGCTGGGCAACCCACTGCAGCGCTTCCTCCACGTACGGCCCCGGAGCCGACGGCCGGGCACGGGTCGAGGAAGCGTCGCCCGCCTTGTCGGTCGGCGTGAGCGGTACCCCGACGGTGAACGTCGTGCCGGTGCCGACCGTGGATTCGACCTCGACTGTGCCGCCGTGCACGCGGACGAGTTCGGCGACCAGCGCCAGGCCGATTCCGGCGCCCTCGTGGCTGCGGCCGCTGTTGCCGCGGACGCGATGGAACCGCTGGAACAGCAGGGGCAGCTCGTGCCGGGGAATGCCGATGCCGGTGTCGCGGACCGCCAGCGCCACGGTTGCGTCCCGCCGGCGGAGCGTCACCTCGATGTGTCCGGTGCGGGTGTATTTGACCGCGTTGGACAGCAGGTTGAGGACGATCTTCTCCCACATCCGCACGTCCACCTCGACCGGCGGGCCGGGCAGCTTGATATCGGTTCGCAGCTGCAGTCCCGCTCGCGCGACGGCGGGCGCGAACGAGGACACCAGCTCCCGGGTCAGCTCGGCGAGATCGGCGGCTTCGAGTTCCGGCCGCATCCGCCCGGCTTCGATCCGGGCGAAGTCCAGCATGTCGTCGACCAGCCGGCGCAGCCGTCCCACGTTGCGCCGGATGATCTCCACCCGCTCCCGTTGCGCCGGGCCGAGGGGTTCACGGGTGTCGCCCAGGCTGTCTTCGGCCGGCCCGGCGATCAAGGTCAGCGGAGTGCGGAACTCGTGACTGACGTTGGCGAAGAACTCGCTTTTTGCCCGATCCAGTTCAGCCAGCGCCTCGGCGCGCCGGCGTTGCCCCTCGAATGCCTGGACATCGCTGACCGCCCGGCTGACCTGGTCCACGACCAGGCCGAAGAACCCTCGGAAGTCGTCGTCCAGCGTCCGGTACGGCGTCACGCCGGCTACCAGCACCGCCGCGGGTCCGGACTGGCTGCCGGTGGTCACCGGCAACACCAGCACTACCTCCGGGTCCGCGTCACCGACCGGATTCGCGCCCGCGACAACCGCACCAGGCCATCGCCGGCCCCAGTCGTCGATCACCCCGGCGGCGCCGTGCATCACCGCGTCCCACACCCAGGGCTCCTCAGCCGGGTCGGAGACCACCAGAGGAAGCACCTGGCCGGCTTCGCGCAACCCGACCGAGTCGAACAGCCGCACCACGCCGTCCTCGACGACGTAGGCGGCGGCGAACGGGATGTCGGCCCGGTTCCCGGCCAGCGCGCGTAACGCGGCGGCACAGACGTGCTCGACCGAGCGTTCCTCGTTGCCGCTCGGCGCCGTCGTCACCTCACCCAGAGCCCGCAACGTGCGCAGTCTGCGTTCGCCCAGCACCCGTTGCGTGGTCTCGGTGACGGCGGTGAAAGCACCCCCGACCGCACCCGACTCGTCGTGGATCGCGCTGTAGGAATACGTGAAATACGCTTCCTCCAGGTACCCGAACCGTTTCGCCGGCAACAGCTGATCATCGGAGAAGGTCGCCTGCCCGGTGGCCAGCACACTCTCCAGCTGCCGGCCGATGATGTGCCACATCTCCGGCCACACCCGCACACCCGGCAGACCCAGCGCCGGGTGCTTCTCCGGACCGAGGATCGGCACCCACGCGTCGTTGTACAACAACACCAGCTCACGGCCCACCAGATCACCATCGGATAGCGTGAACTGAGACAGATTCCCACCGCGGTCCGCAGGCTCTGCGGCCACCCGGCGACCGGACCCACCGGCGACGACGACCAATCGAACGCCGCCATCCGCGCAGCCATCTCACTGGCCCCGACGAACGGCGACGGCCCGGACAGGACCGAGCCCGGATCGGCCTCCCCGCCGGCGCTCACCATCTCCGTCACCGCTTCACCCGATCTCGGCGCGACCACCACGGCATCTGCACCCGCACGACCTTTTCCGACCCGCCGCCACACATCACCTCGTCAACGAGCGCACGACATCGACACGGCGACTCCCCACGCCGCACCCACGTCCCTTGCCTCAGAAACGCGAGGCACACACGGGGCGTCACAGCTCAACGCCAGCGTGCCCCACATAGTCGATCGTTAGGTGAATGATCGACCGCGCGCCCTGGTTCGCGGCCGTGGGTAGCGATGAGCAGGGCAGCACCGATCGGGCTGCTTGGCGTGCATCCAAGACGCGTGCTCCGGAACCCGCACTGGGCGTATACGGGCCGATGTTCCCGGCCGATGGACTGACCTCGAGTGTCACAGACTTGGCCGCTCCAGCAGCCGACGGCGTCACGGAAGAAGAATTCTGCGAACTGGTCGGCGGTGTGGTCACGGGCTGGGAGGCGAGCAAACAGCGAACGGCGTGGCACCCGTCCGGGCGACCGACAGCGGTCGCTCGGGCTGCGCACCGTTCGCGGACTGGGTACGCATGACTCCCGCAAGAACGACATGTATCAGCCGGTGAGCGCTGGGTAGGCCCTGACACGGCCAATACGTCCGCGATGCCGACAACGCTGGACGTCAGGACATCGCCGACTTCTTCCGCAAGGTCATGGAGGAAGACTCAGCGCGGACCAAGCAATGTCACGAGTTCATGAAAGAGCTTTCCGGCAGCTCCGGGTCGGGTCCGGCCGTGTCGTAGAGCTGTCTTGAGCCCCCGCACCAGTCAGGGGGATTCGCCGGCACCGGACTCAAGCGGGATGGTGGACACCAATCCCAGGCGTGCCAGCTTCAGCCGCACCGGTTCCGACGCCCGCACTCGCACCGGCCGGTCTGCGGCGGCGCACCCGCTGACCAGCTGCACCAGGGGAACCGCGGCCTCCATGCTCAAGTGGGTGACCGCGGACAGGTCCACCACCACCGCCGTACCCGCGGGAAGCGTCGCCACGACCCTGGCGATCTCTTCGATCTCGGCGGTTCCGGTCAGATCGCCACCGGCGGTGAACGTGATCTGATGCCCGAGCGCCGCCCCGGGATCCTCCTGCGGTTCGGTCGTGGTGCTCATCAGGCCTGGTTCCCGTCCTCTGCGCACCCCCGGGCGGGTTCATGTTTACTCCCGGTGACGTGCGTAGCCGTCTGCCGGATTGTCGTTGCAGGCACGGTTGGCGTTACCTCGAAAGGCTCGGCGCTCACCCGTTGGGGAACCCACCGCCATGGTCACCAGGACGGCGCCTCCAACCCGTCTGGGTCGCTGGTCAACGCCCTCGGCTCTGGGGATCGACATCGGCCTGGGCATCGAGGATGCCCATGATGAAGGGGTCGGCGATGGGTGCGAACCTTGACGTTCTCGTACTGTGGCTGGGTGACCGGCAGGGCGAACGTGGCATCCGCCGAGATCCGGTGGACAGCCATCAGGACGCCCTTGGCCTGGTCAGCGCAGCAAGTCCGCGGCACGGGCCAGATCGCCACGCCGCCGGGCCAGCACGCTGCCCGCAACGAGCGCTCCGCCGGTCTGCTCCGCCGGTCTGCTCGGCCGGTCCGGCCGCGGTGGCCATCTCGTCGCCGAGGCGCAAAGCCGTCCTGAGCCGCCCCGAGGGGACGGCGTTCGGGCCCAGCCCGGCGCGAGCCGGGAACGAAGGCTCCCTCGGCGGGCGGCGGCGTCACCGCCAGGACCACACCCGGCCGTGTGGCGCAGCGACCGCTCCGGCGCCTGCCGGTCCGGTATCAGGTTGACCGCTCGGCAGCCGGGTAACCACGTTCACCATCGGCTCCTCGGAACGGGCGCGCAGCTCCGGATCAGTTGGCCAGGGTGTACGCGCCTGGGCCGGCCGGTTGCTGCTGGATCGCAGGGGAGACCAACGGATCGACGCGCTCTTGGTCGTCGATGAGCTGACCTTGGTGCGCGAACGCGATCGGCTGTCAGTGAAAATCGACGACACCTGCATCGACCCGGCCGGCCCCGGCCGCCGTCCTGCAGCGGTGACACGGGTTCAACCCGGTCCCCGCCATGAGCGTGTCCTATGGCCAGTGGCGACGGCCCACTGGGAAAACGGTGGGCCGAGGTCGACCTCACCCGTGTCGCACCCGGGCACCTGCGCTGAGTTTACGCGCCGAGCTCAGCAACTGCTCTCGGAAGCCGATCGCCGCCACAGCGTGGGAGTGAACCGGCCATGGCGGCGATCGGCGGGGCGCCGCCGCTTCGGCGTCCCCCGTCGTCGAGTCCAGCGGACCCGACGCGGTATCGAGTTCTTTCAGCGGATATGACGGTCGCCGCCGCGAGCCTGCTCGCGGAGGCGACGTTCCCGGCTCCGCGCGAAGGTTTCACGAAAGCCCGGGCGTTTCCTTACTTGTTGGTGCCGGGGGTGAGGACCTTGTCGATGACGAACACGGTGGCGTTCTTGGTGGGGATGTTGCCGCACAGGATCTTGGCGCCGTTGACGGTCATGTTCTCGCCGGAGCCTTCGATCTTCAGCGGGCCCCCGGCGGTGTTGAGCGACTCCAGCGTGCCAGCGGCGGCGAGACCCTTGGCGTCGTAGCGCTTACCCACGACGTGGTACTGCAAGATCGGCGCCAGCTGATCGGGCTTGCCCGCCAGCTCGGCGAACTTCGCGTCACCCAACGCCGCGAACGCCGGGTCCGCCGGCGCGAACACCGTGATGGCCTGCTGACTGTTGAGCGTGTCAACCAGGTTGGTGGCCTTCACCGCCGCCACCAGCTTGGTCAGCAGCGGGTTCGTCGACGCGGCCGAAGCGACCGGCTGCGGCCCCATCGAATCCAGCGAGCCGGGCGCGGAACCCTGCGGCAGCTGCGAACACGCCGGACCGAACACATC
>NZ_PPHG01000027.1:169622-308064 GCF_002904295.1 Amycolatopsis sp. CA-128772 | reverse complement strand
AGCGAAGATATTCATGGTCGCCGCAAAGACCGCGGCGAAGTGGGCCAAGCGCTACCGCGACGAGGGCGCAGCCGGGATGGCTGATCGCAGCAGCCGGCCCCACCACAGCCCGGCCCGCACACCCGGGCCGGTGGTCCGGGCGATCGTGAAGCTGCGGTGGCGGCAGCGGCTGGGCCCGGTCCAGATCGCCGGCCGGCTCGGCCTGCCCGCATCCACCGTGCACGTGGTCCTGGTGCGCTGCCGGATCAACCGCCTGTCCCGTATCGACCGGGTCACCGGCGAACCGCTGCGCCGCTACGAACACGACCACCCCGGGTCGCTGCTGCACGTCGATGTCACCAAGTTCGGCAACATCCCCGACGGCGGCGGGCACCGCTACGTCGGCCGGCAATAGGGCGAGGTCAACAAGCGAGCCACTCTGGGGCTGCCCCGCGGCGCGGACTACAAGCCCCGCACCGGGACCGCGTTCGTGCACACCGTCATCGACGACCACTCCCGCGTCGCCTACGCCGAGATCCACGCCGACGAAACCGCCGCCACCGCCACGGCGGTCCTGCGCCGGGCGGTGTCCTGGTTCGCCGACCTGGGCGTCACCGTCGAGCGCGTGTTATCGGACAACGGCTCGGCCTACCGCTCCCATGCTTGGCGGGACACGTGCGCCGAGCTGGGCATCAGCCCGAAACGGACCCGGCCTTACCGGCCGCAGACCAATGGCAAGATCGAACGGTTCCACCGGACTCTGGCCGACGGGTGGGCCTACGCCTGCTTCTACCCGACGGAGACACTGCGGCGGGCGGCGTTACCGAGCTGGCTGCACTTCTACAATCATCACCGACCCCACAGCTCAACCGGCGGCAAGCCGCCGGTCACCCGGCTGACCAACCTCCCTGGACATCACACCTAGTCGAGGTCGACGTCTTCGCGCGGATCGCCGACGGTCAGCAAATCCGCGATGCGGGCGAGTTCGGCGACGTTGTCTTCGGCCAGGATTCGGCGGCGAGGTGGCGGCCGACGGCCATGCAGCCTGACCTGGTGGACGAAGCTGCCGAACGCACCCGCGTCCGACGCCGACGTCGGCATCGGCGGGCACGAGGAAGGCGTTGTTGCCGCCCAGTTCGGAGACGAACTTTTTGAAGCTTGCCCGCCAGACTCCGACAGCGACCGGACGACGATTGTCGACCCGTCGAAAAGACCTTGCCGACGTTCGGGTCTTCGGCCACGGCGTTGCCGAGCTCGCTGCCCTTGCCGGACAGCATGTGCAGGACGCCTTCGGGCAGGCCCGCTTCCTGGAACAGTTCGGCGATGACGACGCGGCAGCAGGTCGCCGTTTCGCTGGCGGGTTTGAGCAGCACGGCCTTGCCGGTGGCGAGGGCGGGCGCGACCCAGCGCATGTCCAGCACCAGCGGGAAGTTCCACGGCGCGATCACCGCGACGACGCCGAACGGCACACCGCAGGAGAGACTGGTCCGGCCAGGCGAGGTGGTCGGCAGTAAGCCCGAACTTGAACGACCGAACGCTGAAGGACCGCACTGACCGGCTGACGCGGACCTAGTCGGCAGACCAGGCCGCCACGGTGGTCAGGAACCGAAGGCGTGGAGCGTCGCGGCGGTGACCGCTCCGTAAGCGACGTGCGGGACGACGTCCGAGACCCAGTCCGCGGTAGTCCACTTCCGCGGGTCGGTCACTCCCAGCACCGTCATGGGACCGTTGCCGACCAGCAACGCACCGATCGTCGCGATCAGGCCGCCGACGACCGAGCCGGGCCGGAAACCTCCGGCGCTGAGCAGTCCCAATATCGCGCCGGTACCGACGCCGGCCGCGACGCCTGTGAGCGCGCCGAGCCCGGACAGACGGTTGCTTCGTTGCTCCTGGTCGCCGGCAATGCGCCATGGCGTCTTCGCTTCCACCGCCTCGACAGTCTGCTCCGGCGTGGAACTGCTGCCGCGGGCCCGCAGCACCATGTCAAGGTAGGTAACGGCGTTGAGCGCGGTCGTCCCGGCAGCACCCGCCGCCGCGCCGCGCAAGAGTCCCAGAGCCGCGTCGCTCGTGAACAGTCCCACCTTCCTCCGTTGTCAGTACCGTCACATACCCCGTAACGACCCCCACCACGCACCTCAGGAGAGCGGAGTACTGGAAATCGGTACCTCCGCCTGTAGTGGTCGGATGCGCGGCGGTAGCCAATCAACGCACGGGAGCGACGTGGGCGAAGGCTGGTGCGGGCTGAGCGCGTCGCCGCCCGGATCGAGGGGCGACGGCCGCGGCCGTCGCCCCGCGAGGTCGAGCACGTCGAGGACGGGGCAGCCGTGGAGGATCACGCCGTCACGGCGAAGGCCAGCTGGGTGACAGCCGGTCCGGACACTGAGGATCAGGTACAGGCATGTTGGACATGGATGCCTTCTTGCCAGGTTTGCCGGACCATCGCAGCGGGTAGTGCTGGTGAGTCACCGGAGGGCGTGAGTGACGAGGGCTGCGCCACGGCCTTGGGATTGTCGGGGAGGCGCTGTGCGGGCGCTGGCGTTGAACTGCACATTGAAGGCGTCTGCGGAGCGCTCCACCACCGATTTGCTAGCCAGGATCGTGGTCGAGGCTTCGGGGGAGCGCGGCGTAGAGGTCCCCACACCGCGGCTGGCCGACCGACGGTGCCCACCGACTGATTTCCGAAGTCCGCAGCGACATCGGGAACTGCAGGCCAGGCCTGGACCTGCTGGAACCACGGACGTGGCCCCGCTGCAAGCTATACCGACACCAACGAAGGCCACGAATGGTCGACCAAGACCGAGCGTTCGATGGCGGCCAATCGCCCCGCGGTGGCCGATGCGCTGAATGCCCAGCCGAGGAAAGTCCCACCGGCCTGAACGTACGCATTGTCCGAAATCACCTCTGGAAGAAGGCAGGATTCCGATGAACGTCGCAGTCGCACTTGGTTTGGGGTTGGTCGCCGGAGCGGTGGGCACGGTGGTGCTGACCGCGTCGGAAACCGTGGAGCAACGCCTGACTCACCGGGAAATTAGCAACGTCCCCGGCCAGGTCGGCGCAGCCCTGTCAGGACACCGTGGCGACGAGGCCGCCGTAACACGGCTCAACACCCCCGTGCACTGGATTCACGGCATCACTCTCGGCGCGGTGCGCGGGGCGCTGGGCCTGACCGGACTGGGTGCGGTCGCGGCGACCGCCGTGCATTATGCGGTGGTGTGGGGCGGCGACGTAGGGCTGTATCGCAGCCTGAGCATCGCGCCCTTGCCGTGGGAATGGAAACGGCAGGAACTTGTCACTGACCTGTTCCACAAGGGGGTGTATGCCGTCGCTACCGGAGTCGCCTTCGAACTCTTGCGCAACGCTTTTGGGTGAAGGCGCCGAGGGGGTGCTCGGTATGTCAGTAGTCGCGGCCGAGCGGGATGGAAGGTAGCCGCGGTTGAGACTATGCGCCGGTTCCACGGCGAGGTCGGAGATGAACCTCTTCCGGTGGGTAGTGGCGTCGGCGACATCCAGGGCATCGCCCCCGAACGTGGGTGACGTCACCCGGCGACATGTGAGACGTCTGGGAGGTGCGACGAAGCGCCATCGAGTTCACCGGATCCGGGCCGGCATGCCGGGCTCGTCGGCCGGGAAGACGCCGCGGTCGCGCGCGAACACCTCGGCGACCACCTCCGAAAGTAGCTCGCGCTGACGGCCGAGCACGCATACCACCCGATCGTATGCGGGCATTTCGGTCACGGAAGCCCGCGGAACCGGCTCGACCTGCGTCTGGGCAGCGCACCGGACGTCGAAAACTTCAGGCGGTTCCTGATTGCGGCGAGCATGTCAGCGGCCAGGCGGACTCCCCCGTGGACGGCCAGCTCGATTCCCCACTCGCGGCCAGTTGCACGGTCAGTGATAGCAGTAGGTCCGTCGTCCGACGCCGACGGCCGTGCTGGCCTCTGCACGACACGGACCTCGCGCCGGCCGCCAGCACGACGCGTCGAACAGCACAGCGAGGACGAACGCGACCCGAAGCCACTCCGTCCGGTGGTGCTTGGCCACTCCTCGCCGGCTACGGCCACGTCTCTCGCGAGCACGTTACGTAGGCGAGCCCCCGGCCAGATAGCTCCCACTAACTGGCCGCCAGTGGGGAGTTTGAACTGCCACTGACACGAGCAGCGCCGGCAATGCCGTCGCTTCGTTCAAGCACGGCAGAATCACATTGACCTCCGCCTCCATAGCCGGAATTCGGGGTCCACGAGCTTGCGGATGGGTCTCCAGCGGAGCGAAATATGGCGTTTGAACTGCGGACTCTCGGCGATCGGGTTCGAGTTTGTGTCTCGGTTGCAGAATCACCACGCTCGCCGGCATTCGCCGCCGGCCGTGTCTTTCCTCCTGCCTCGGATCCGTCGAGTTGCCGGAGTGTAAGAACTTCGTAAGGTGGTACTCCCGTGCCGACGTTGAGTCGACCTGCAGGAGGCAGCGAATGGACGCGGCAGACGTGAATGCTATTCCGGTTGCCGCGGCCCGGCCGCAGGTCGGGATGCTGGTAGCCGACGGGGTCATCTCGCTCAGCGCATCGGGAATGACCGCCGCCGATAGTGCCACCTTGATCAATCACCTGGCCGAGGCCTGTGAACTGGCTTCGGGTGTGGTGCTGTTCGATGTCGCCGGATGCGCGTTGAACGCAACCGAGATCGTCACGATCGTGCAGAACGCGGCGCGGCGTTGCCCGCGGACCCGCTGCCACCTTCGGGTGATCAGCGACGACCGGGCCATCGACCTCGCGCTGGGCCGGGCCGGAATCCGGGCGACGGCCCGGATACCGTGGCAGCCCCGCTCACCTCGGCAGGTGTCGCGGTCATGCTGAAGCGCAGGTCGCCCGTGTCGGACATCCCGCGCTGGCTCGGTGACACGGCCGTGTCGCCGGGCGATCGGATCGTGCTGCTCACCTATCACGTCGCCCGGCGCACCGGCTCCTCGCGGCGGCGCAGCGGGCGATTGTGCCGCGACATGCTCCGCCGGCACCTCGAGGAGCAGACACCCGCCAGGGATCGAAGAAACCGGGCCCGGCTGATCGCGGCGCTGCGCATCCAGCTGAAGCACGCCGGTCCCGACGTGGACACCGCCATCCGGGACGCGGTGCTCTGGGACGAGGTGGCCCTGCTCCCGCCCCGGCAGCGTTACGCGCTCTGGGCAGCGGTCGTGCGGCACGACTCGGTGGCCGAGATCTCCCGCAGCACCGGCTGGACTCCACCGCAGGTGAGCCGGCTGCTGCGCGCAGCCCTGATGACGGTCGGGCGGTCCACCGCGGACTGAGCGGTCCGGCCGGGGTTACCGCCCTCTTACGAGGCCCGTTAATGTCCGCGAACTGTGCCCGGCCCGAACTATCCTGACGGCTACGCCGACGAGAGAGGGGCCCGGGTGCGCTGGATGGGGTTGCTGCTGGCAGGTGTTCTCCTGGCGGGCTGTTCGAGCAGCGTCGAGGACCGGCCCGCGCAACTGCCCCCGCCGGCCAAACCCGCGGTCGCGCCCGCCGTGACGCGGCCACCGGCGGGCCGGGTGGTCCAGGTCGGCGCAGCGCCCGAAGGTGTCGTCGCCGACGGGGTCACGAACCTCGTCGCGGTCGGCGTCCGCAAGCCGAACGCGCTGGCGCTCGTTGATACCGCCACCGGACGCGTCGTCCGCCGCGTGCCGTTGCCGGGCTGGCTCCGCCATCTTCAGCTCGCCGCTCCCGGCGGACCGGTCCTCGTCCCCGACGAGACGTCCAATTCGCTGCTGACGATCGCCTTGCCCGGCGGGGAGGTCACCTCGACGGTGCTGACCGGGATCGTCCCGCACGACGCGGCCCGCGCGGCCAACGGATCGATCTTCGTCGCGAACGAACTCGGCAGGAGCGTCGTCGTGGTGCGGGACGGACGTGTCGTCCACACCTTCCCCGACGTCACCCAGCCCGCCGGGCTCGCCGCCGTCCAGAACCTGGTCGGCCTGGTCGACGTCCGCCAGAACGACCTGACCGTCTACGACGCCGCGACACTCCGGCAGACTGGCCGGGTCCCGGCGGGCGCCGGGCCCACGCACGTCCTCGCCGACAAACGCGGTCACCTCGCCGTCGCCGACACCCGCGGCGACGCGATCTTGCTCTACCGGCTCTCGCCCCGGCTCGAGCAGATCGGGCGGCTGCCCCTGCCGGGCACGCCCTACGGCATCGCCTACGACCCCGTACGCGATCGCATGTGGATCACGCTGCCCGCGCGCAACGAAGTCGTCGGGATCGACCTCTCCGCCGGCGCCCCGCGCGAGATCGCCCGGCTGCCGGCCGTCCGCCAGCCAATACCGTCGGCGTCGACCCGGACACCGGAAGACTGTTCGTCACCGGGACCGCCGACGGCGACCTCCAGCTGATCGATCCGTAGCTCACGGGCTTCGTTCACGCGAACAGCCCGGCGGCCGAGGATCCGGCCACCGCCGGGCTGCCGAACCGCTGGGCTACGAGTGCCCGGATAAGGTCGAGGCGCCGGACGCGCGGAGGGACCGAGGCGGGACGAGCTGTTCGACCTAACGGTGCTCGGCGGCGGGACGGCGGGCATCATCGCGGCGACGACCGCGGCGCGGCTCGGGCCGGCGTCGTGCTGGCCGAGCGTCACCGGACCGGCGGCGACTGCCTCTGGACCGGTTGTGCGCCCCAGCAAAGCCTTCATCGCGGCCGCCGCCACCGCGCACCAGGTGCGCCGTGGAACGTGCTTCGGAATCAGCGCCGGCGTTACCCCGCCGGGCCGCAGAATGGTGGGGGTGTCGCCGGTGGCATCGACGATGGTCGACTCGACGCCCACGTCGCAGGGACCGCCGTCCAGCACGAAGTCGACGGCATCGCCGAGTTCGGCGCGGACGTGCTCCGCCGTGATGGGACTGACCGAGCCGAAGCGGTTCGCGGATGGGGCCGCGACACCGCCGCCGAAGGCCGACAGCAGCTCGAGCGCGACCGGGTGGGCGGGCACCCGCACGGCCACCGTCTCCAGCCCGCCGGTCGCTTCCAGCGGCACCCGGCGACCGCGGCGCAGGACGAGCGTGAGCGGTCCCGGCCAGAAGTGCCCGGCCAGCACGAGCGCCGTCTCAGGCACATCGGCGACCCAGTCGCCCAGCTGCTCCGCGGCGCCGAGGTGGACGATCAGCGGGTGGGTCGGCGGGCGTCCCTTGACCTGGAACACGCGCGCGACCGCGGCGGGATCCTCGGCGTCGGCGCCCAGCCCGTACACCGTTTCGGTCGGTATGGCGACCAGGCCACCGGCGCGCAGCACGCCCGCCGCCTTGCCGATGTCATCGGCTCTTGCTGTCACCCTCGAACCTTTCTGCCCGTTCCGCTGACGAATCACGTTGGTCTTGCCGTCACACGCACGTCACGGCACGGCGTGCCGTGCGTGGTCGCCGACGAGGTGCCAGCCACCACCGAGTGCAGCGTGTTGCCGAGGCCGCCCAGCGGGCGTCAACGGCGACGTGAACACCAGCGCCGCCAACTGACCGGGCGCGGGGCCGGGTCGCCGTCGGGGCAATCCGGCCCCGCTCCCACCCGGCTTTGATCGAAGGACACGATGCTCGGCCTCAGCCCGGAACACCTGCTCGTCCTGCTGGACGCCGCCCTGTTCATCCTCGGGCCGGAACGACTGCCCGACGCCATCGCCACCGTCCGCACGACGGCGCAGAAAGCCAAGAACGGGCTCGCGAACGCGCACGACGAGCAGATCAGCAGCGAGATCGGTCCCGAGTTCGAGCAGCTGCGCGAGCCGCTCGGGGAACTCGGCCGGCACCGCGGACTCGATCCCCGGCATGCGGTGTCCCCGGCTGCTGCTGGACATCCCGCTCGCCGCGTCACGACCGGCTCGCCGGTGACCTCACCAACCACGCCGCGACCGGGCGACGGTCCCCGCGTGGACATGGAAGCCGCCTGAACGCTCAGCTCGCATCGCCCAGCATGCCACCCAGCAACGTGGCGAGGGTACGGCGGTCGGAGACGCCGAGTTTGGCGCGGACACGAGCCACGTGGTGTTCGACGGTCTTGCCGGAGATATGCAACTGTTCGCCGATCTCCTTGTAGGTGTGCCCGGCAACGACCAGCCGTCCGATGTCGCGCTCGCGCGGGGTCAGGCCCGGCGGCTCGGCCGCAGCCGGCGCAATGGGGGCGGCCACCGGAAACTGTCTGGCCGCGCGCAGGAGGGTGACCATGGCCGTGCGGTCCGTCGCACGGACAGCCGCCTGGCCGGCCAACCTGGCCGCGTCCCACCGCAGTCCGGCACGGTTGAGCAGCCGCACGGCGGCCAGGATCGCCTCGACCTCGACCGAACCGTCGAGGACCGCCAGCCATTGCGAGCCCGCCGCGGCGAAAGCCGCGGTGAGCCGCCCGGAATCGGAGGTCGCGGCCAGGGGGCGCAGGGCCTTAGCCGCGGTGTCGCCATCGCCGCAGACGATCGCCGCGTGAAACGCGGCCCAGTTCAGCCACGCCGACCACACCACCGGGAAGCCGTGCCGATCGAGCAGGGCGAAGGCGCGGTCGCGGTGCAACGTCACGCGGTAGCCCTCCTCGATCCGGGCCGCGGCCACGAGCACCTCACCCAGGGGGAGCAGGGCGAACAAGTCGATCGGTTGCCGCATCGTCGCCTCGTATGCCGCTCTCCAGTGCTCTCGCACGTTCTCGGGCGTCCCGCCGCGGCGGGCCAGCCCCAGCTCCAGCCCATGCAGGTACAGCTCGTCGCGCGGCGCGAGACAAACGTCCGGTCGGCGCACCTCGCTCCGGCGGGCTTCTGCGGTGGCGAGGTCGCCCTGCAGCATCGCCGTCCAGCCGAGCAGCAGCGCGTGCCGCTCCCCGCCGCCGGCCCGCTCGAGCACGCCGTGGGCGAGGTCGAACTCGGCGGTGTGCAGCGCGACCAGCGCGGTGAGCGCAGCGGCGGTGTTCGGCAGGAAGTCTCCGGTCCCGGTGGTCGCCGCCGAGTCGGCCGCGGCGAGCAAGGTGGTCAGCGCGGCTTCCGGCCGGCCGGTCACCGACTCCCGGACGCCCTTCAGCAGGCGCGCTGCGACATGTCCGTAGGCAGGAACCGGGTCGGCCGCCGTGGCGGGGACATCATCGACAGTCTCACCAAGTGCGATCGCGGCCAGGTCCGCCAGCCGGGCCGCCCCCGGATCGGCGGACCAGCGCAGCAGCTCCGCGCCGCGAACGAGGTCGCCACGACGGGCGATCACCGTGCCGGCGACGAGCGCGCCTTGGGCCCGGCTCTCCGGTTCGACGGTGCTCAACAGCTCGTCGCCGAGCTGCAGCGCCACATCGAGCCGCCCGCTCCGCACCGCGGCGCGCGCCCAGTCCGGCGCCAGGCGAATCCGTGAACTGCCCGCATGGGCCGCGGCGGCGTAGAGGTCGAAGGCGAGCGCGGGGTCACCAGCAGCGGCTTCGGCGGCCGCCGCCTCGAACCCGGCGCGCACGAGAGCGCCGGCGGCGCCGAGGCGCAGCAGCTGCCGTGCGATCGCGAGCACGGGCCGCCCGGCGCCCAGCTGGGCTTCCAGCATCCGCACCAGCACGGTCAGCCGCTGATCGACGCTGGTGTGGTCCTGCACCGTCCGCGCCACGATCGGCGGCACGGCGTCGTCGTCGGCGAGCAGCCCGGCAGCCCTCACCTGCTCGACGACGGCGGACACGTCGTCGCGAGGCCGGCCCAGGGCGACCGCGAGCAGCTCCAGGTCGTTCCGGCCGCCGGCCGCGGCCGCGACCAGGTAGGTGAGCCCTGGTTCGCCGAGCCCGTCCAGCTCCGCCCGCAACTGGTCGATCAGCTCCTCAATCGCAGGAACCCGCAGATATCGCACCACCAGCCGCGGCACCCCGCTCGTGGCCCGCTGCACCGACACCGCCCGCTCCCAGGTGAGCGATCGACCGAGCACGTCGCCGGAAAAGCGGACGACGTCGCCCGGGCTCCACGGCGCCAAGCGCAGGTACTGGGCCGGCAACCCGGCCAGCATGGTGACGATCGCCCCTGCTGCGCCCGGGGTGTGAGTGAGCACCAGCCGGGACGTACCTTCCACCAGCCCGAGCAGGCCCTCGCTGGCCTCCAGCGTCTCGGCGTCATCGAGCAACAGGACGGCGTCCGCGTCGAGCGTGACCGCGGCGAGGTCGTCCCGGCCGATCACCGGAACGCCCGCGGCGCGGTACCGCCGGCCGATCGCGTTCAGGACCGTCGACTTGCCGTGCCCGTGCGATCCGGTCAAAACCAGCCGCAACGGATCACCCGGTCGGGCGTCGATCCCGGCGAGCAATTCCCGCAGCCGGGACGACAGCAGCTCCTCCACGACACCTCCTGACACGGCAATTCGAAATGGCCACCTATCAGGAGTTCGTGCCTGAGACCTGCCGCAGATAGGCGGGTAGCCCCCTGTTCAGGAATGAGACCGGTGTCACTCTTTCGGGCGCCCCCCTAACGAGTCGCTGAACCCCCTCAGGGGTTTCGAAGATCACCGCTAGGCGTCGCACCCGATGCCGGCGACCCGGCGGACGATCTAGCTTCGGTGCGGTCGGTGATCCCCCTGGTCGACGACGTCATCCGTTCCCCACAGAGAGCCTGGTCAATGAACCCCGCGCAGTCGCTGTACGAATTCACCCTCAACCTGCTCAACAACCCGTCCGCCCGCAGCGCCTTCGGCGACGACCCGCAGGGCACGCTCGACGGCGCGGGCCTCGGCGACATCTCCGGCGCCGACCTGCACGACATCCTCCCGCTGGTGCTGGACTTCGCGCCGGTCGGCAACCTCGGCGACGAAAACGGCCTCAACCTCGACTCCATCACCGGCCAGGCCAGCGCGGTCGAGCAGCTCAAGGCCCTCACCCAGAACCTCGCCCTCGGCGACACCACCTCCGAGAACAACGTCCTCGGCGCGGTCAGCGGTATGACCGCCCTCACCCAGAACACCACTGACCCGTTCTCGGCCGCGGGCGACCTCACCAGCAGCATCGACCACATCGGCGGCGGCCAGGCCGACCCGGTCACCACCGTCACCGGCGCCGTCGGTGACGTCACCGGGCACGTCGCGGGCGGTGATGTCACGGGCGCCTTGGACGGCGGGAACATCACCTCCGGGCTGCAGGACGTCTCGGGCCTCACCTCCGCGATCGACAATGCGCAGGGCGTCGGCTCCACGATCGGCGACCTCACCGGCAACCTCGGCGTCAACACCGGCCTCGAGCACACCGTCGACGACGTGACCGCCCACGGCGTCGACGACGTCGTCACCCACCTCGGCGACATCAGCCACAACGGCACCCTCGGCGATGTCACCAACCACGTCGGCGACATCGCCTCCCACGCCGGCAGCATCTCCGACGTCCACGACGTCGTCGGCAACATCGGCGAAGGCGCCCTCAGCGGCACCATCGGCGCGGACCTCAGCCACCTGAGCATCGGCTCCGGCAACGACGTCCACCTCCCCCACTAGGCCCTCGCGGTGGGTGCGGGGTTCCTGCCTGCACCCACCGCTCGGCACAGGTGGTGCATCACCTGGCGGGACGCCGCCGCTTTCGGCGTCCCCGGTCACAATTCCCCTATCGCCACCGGTCTGGTGGCGAAGCCCTTCAAGATGCCGGCGCAAGGACGCGGCAGCCGCCGCGGTTCCCGGCATTCGGGGACCGCGGCGGGCCGTACTGCGTTCCGGGCCACCCGCAAGGGAACAGTGTTCGCGGCCCAGAAGTCAGCACTAGTCGGCGGTTCGGGTAGTCAGGACCTTGTCGATCACGAAGACCGTGGCGTTCTTCGTGGGGATGTTCCCGCACGGGACCTTCGCGCGATGTTCTCGCCCGCGCCCTCGATCTCCAGCGGACCCGCAGCGGTGTCGAGCGAGGCAACCGAACCCGCGGTCGCGAGCCCTTGGCGTCGTAACGTTCACCGGCGACGTGGTACTCGAGGATCCTTCCCAGCTCGGCCGGCGCGACATCGCCCAGCGCCGCGAACGCCGAATCGCCGGGCGCGAACACCGGGATGACCAACCGGCTGTTGAGCGTGTCGACCAGGTTCGCGTCCTCTACCGCGGCCACGAACCGGGTGAGCAGCGGGATCGTCGACGCGGCCGAAACGACCGGCTGCGGGCCCATGGAGGCCAGCGGCCTCGGAGCCGAGCCCGGCGGCAACCGCGCACAGGCCGGGCCGAACGATGCTCTCAATCCGAATGCAGTCGCGGAGTCCGCGGAGCCCCCTGCTGCTCAACCGAGACGACCTGCTCCAGCACCGGGTCTGTCCAGATGCCGACGAGGGTGGTGTCCACGCCGTGAAAGCTCGGATATGTGCGCAACTCGTCCACGAACGGCACGACCGTGGTCTCGGCGGCGGGCGTAGCAATTGTCCGCGGGTGGTGGCTCATCAAGGCCGGTGGCGCCCAGTCAGGTGCGACCTCAGCGTTCGATCCAGACGGTCGCCTCTTGGCCTTCGCTGCCGCGGTCGGCGCCCTGTGGTCGGTGGACATCGCGGTCATCGCGATGGTCGCTGGTGGCCCGACGATCGCTTGACTCGGTTTACTGCTCAGCCGAACGGTCGCTGACCGCTCCGGGGAGTCGGCCGGCGCGGATGCCGGGTGGGCGGGGTTGACTCTCTACACCTTCGCGTTGGCAGCTGATGGCACTGTAACGTCGCGCATCGAGGCATACCGAGCCTGCGCGCGCAGGACATCGGGGGCGAAGACGTGCACGTAGGTCCAGGCTGCACGGACGAGCGGGAACCACACTTCAGGGCGGGATCGCCTGGGTCGAGCTGTTCGGTACGGCAGCAGTGGCTCGGGCGGCCTGGCAGGCACTCTTGCCGTGGCACGGATCTTCGAGCAGGCCACCGCAGGTCAGCGCGTCACGGTAGTGGTGCAGCCGCTGCAGCGTGCCCAAGAACGCACGGATCTCGGACTCGGTAAGCCCTGTCGCCACGTCGAGGTCGTCGCCCGACGTCTCCGAAGTCATACTGACCTGGTCGTCGACGAGCGCCTCGACGCATCGGCGGACGTCGCTGCTGGTCCAGGTCGCCAACTCAGCGGTCAGTCGATTCTTGTTGGTGCAGTATGCCAAGCGGCGCAGGTGGGACAGGGCCCGGATGGCCGTGGACGGGTGCGCCGGCTTGGGCTTGAGAGACAGCCCAGCCTCGATGAGCGCGGGATGGCGCGGGTTGAACATCATCATGCACAACTCCCGGGCCACCAGGTTCCAGCTCGGATCGGTGAGCGGCCCCGAGAACACCAGCTTCCAGGCACCGGCCGAAACATTCGCGGGACGACGAAGGACGCCGTTGAGGTCCCAGAGCACGGTGTTGCCGAACTGCGGGACGTGCTCGCTGTTGAGGCCCGAGTGTGACTGCAAGGCCGCCTCTGTATCAGCGAAGGTCGCGCTGGGCAGCGTCGCGTGAGCCGCGGTCATCCGTCGAACTCCGTCCGTGCCGACAGCGGCAGGTGCAGTGTGGCCTCACCTGAGTCGATGTGCTTGCGCGCCAACAGCTTCTCCTCCTCGGTGCGATCATCCAGGAATTTGGTCAGGTTCGCGTGCACCTGAACGTTCTCACCGCACGCACCGCCTGAAACACGCCAAGCGGGACCCTCGCCATGTCTTTCACATTGGCCCACGACAGCATCTTCAGCGGATTCCGCGCCCGCCGGGCCTTGCCGGCCGCAACCGCCACAGACGAGATGCCTTCACGTTCAGCAGTGCGCGCCTCGAGACCCGCAGCGGTTCCGACCCACAGAACCTCCGGCCGCAGATCCTGTGTGACCGCCCGTTCCGCCACCCGTCACCAGCAGCCGCACCGGTCGATCATCAACGACATGACCACGATCGGCGTTCAAGACGATTGCCCTCCCACGACATTGAGCCACGATCTGAACGCGGCGCACGAATCGGCATAAACCCTGCCACGCCTCTTGGAGGGAATTCCAGTCAGGTGCGGCAGAAACAGGACGGCTGCCGGGGGCGGTGTCGTCTCTGTCCTTTGCGGTCCCGCCAGACCAGCGGATACAGCGTCACGGCCGCTTCGGCGACGCGTCGGGCCGTCTCGGTCGCAAGTCCCTTCCGCATGGAGTCGATCCACCCAGCGACGCGCTCGACTCCAGTCTCCCGGTACTCGACGGCTTGAAGCAGCATTTCGAGCTTGTCCGCGTCCTTCGCACATCGTGCCTCGGGGGTCTGCCGAGTTTCGTACTCGTCGACAGCGGTTCTGATCAGCTCGCGGGAGGCGCCCGGCAGGGCGGCCGTCTGGTCGGCGGTGATCTCGCGGGGGTCGGGCTTGCTCATGTACTTGGCCGCGGTGTGCGGGATGTCCCCCGTTCGGGTCTTCTGTGTGTCGTGCCAGAGCGCGAGGAACGCGGCCCGCTCCGGATTAGCGCCTTCCTCCGCGGCGAGCAGAGCCGCAATCTGAGCGGTCCGCAAGCTGTGTTCGGCGACCGACTCGGGATCGCGGACGCCGACGTGCCACATCAGCAGGGCGGGACGGCTGGCCACGAGCGTGTGCATGGTGTGGGAGTTCAGCGGCAGGTGCGGCGAGGACGGGCCGAGGCGGCTCACCAGGTGGTGGAAGAGACGCACGCCGGACCAGGCATTGGTGTCGTCGGCGACCATGAACGCGTCGTCGGCCTGGTCCTCGGCGGCGCCGGGCCCCGACGGCAGCGAGTCCAGCTCGGTCGGGATGCGTTCGAACATGATCGGCCCTCATCTCCGCGTGGCCTCGTGTCGAGGAGGACAGCTTCTGGGATAATCCCCTTATGACCACCACTGGAGCCCCCTCATTATCTACGACCAACCTCAGTGAGCTGGCCGAGCTCTTGCTGGACCCAGCGGACGCTGCGGCCGAAGCCACAGCTCTACAGTCGGTCCTCGCCGCCGCGGCACCTGCCGACACCACCACCGTGCTGGAGCGCGAACTGCTCCGCAGTCGCCGTGCACTGCTTACCGCGATCGCGGACGCGGCGCGCCGCAGCGCCATGGACGGCTCACAACCCAGCTACGACGTCGGCTCGTTCCTCGACGTGGCCGAATGGCTTGAGTCCGGGCTCGCCCGCACTGCCTGACTCCAAATGCCGGGAACAGGTTGGTGAACAGACCACCGCCTCCGAGGCGGTCACCTGCCTCGGGACGGTGGGTGTCCTGCCCTGGTCATCATCGTGGTCGCCGTGGCGACCGTGGTCTGCGCCGTCGTGGTTAAGCTGAAGAGGCTGAACGCCGACGTGACGGCCGGGCCGGGCGCCGCCTGCGACGACCCTCGGCCAGCGGGCTGAACTCAATCGTCAGCCGACCGCGCCGCTCGCTGAGACAGGACAACGCCTGTCCTGTCTCAGCGAAGCTCGCCCTGCTGGTTCTGGGCGGCCAGCTCCTCGTCGGCCTCCACCAAGAGCCGGTCGACCAGCTTGCGCCGGCGGTCCAGCTTCTCGCCGGTCTGGCCGGCGGTCGCCTTCCGCCAGGCATCGACCTCGGCGCGGATCACCGCCAAGGCCCCTCTCGTCTGCATCTTCCTCTCGACACGGCCGTGGTACTCCTTCACCGCCTCGATCACTGCCGTGTACTGTTCGCGGCCGGTGTTCCCGAAGAAGCCGGTGTACTGCTGTTCGACGAGGGCCTCAATAGCCATGACGCGTTGCACGGCAGCGAACCCGGCCAGCGGTCCACTCGTCGCCGCGAGCCGTGATGCGACCGCGGCGTTGCCCGCGCGACGCTGCAACTCCAGCACGTGCTGCGCGTCCAGACCGCCGAACGGGTGGTCCGGATCGTGCGGCCGGGCAGCCGACTGCTCCGCCCGGTGCTGACGCGGCACTGCCGCGCCGGCGGACGGTCCTCGCGTGGAGATGTCCGACTCGACTCGATGCCTCGCCCTTGACGACACAGGCGCCTCCTCGATCGGCCAATCCGCCAGTCACAGCCCACAGTTACCCGTGCACGTGCCGTGTAGGCGATGTCGCGACGGCCACCCTGCGGCTGGACCGGCCAGCTGCTCACCTCGCCCCTCCCGACGCTGCTGGCCGCGTCCGGCCACGGCGGGCCCGCCGCGCTGGCCCGCCTGCCCGAGGAGTTCGGGACACTGCTGGCCGCCGAGCTCGACGGCTACACCGCATGACGCCAGCGGGAGCGCTACCGCCACCGCCGACCGTGTCGGGTTTCGTCATGCCGTTCTGGCGTGGAGGTCGGCCACCAGCAGCGGCCACGCCTTGAGGGCCTGGTATCTCTTGCCGACGATGGTGATCGGACGGCCGAAGGTCAGCGCCCGGAGACCTACACTCCGACGCAGGGGTTCGAGCGCACAACCACGCCCCGCTACCGGCGATCGACGGGGGACGCGTGAGCGACGTATCCGAAGCGGCAGTTCCAGACGCGTTGACAGCCGCCGTCCAGCGGTGGCGGGACCGCGGCGAGCCGCCGCAGCCGCCTTCGAGCTGGACGCGCCGATCGTGGCTCGGGTACTTCCCGCAGCATCGCGCGTTCCTCAGCGACCTGCCCGAGCGGATCGACCGGGCCGAAGCGACCCGCCATGCGACACACGCCAGGACCGCCGAGGGTGCCGAACAGGCCTTCCTGGTTGCCATGATCTGGGGATACGGCCTCGTCGGCTACGGCCCCTGGCGAACCGAACGCGTACTGACCGACAACCACCGCGCAGCCGAACGACTCGCCGAGGTGGCCCGCATCGCCCAAGATCACGGCGGAACTGCGGCATTTCGCGACCTCGCCGAGAATCGGCTGCGCTACCTCGGGGTGGCCTTCGGCACCAAGTACCTGCGGTTCGTCACCGCCGCCGCGTCCTCCCAGCACGCCACGCCGATCCTCGACACCGTCGTCCGCCGATGGCTGGACACACACGCACGTGAGTACCTGAACATCGACAAGTGGCGGCCGTCTGCCTACGACCGCTATATCGCGCTGCTGACGTCTTGGGCGGCATCACTCGCCCTGACCGTCGACAAGGTGGAGGAGCTGATCTTCCGGTCGGCCATCAGCCAGACCGGGTCCGCTCTATGGGGAGAGGTGTGGATGAGGTCGCCCGAGCCGGCGCCGCCACAGCAGGCCGCCAGCCAGGCGCGCGCCACGCTTCTTCAGCTCGATCGGCTCTTCGAGAGCACCGATCCTCAGGCCGCGGAAGATGCCCGGGCGCATCTCGACGAAGTGGCCATCATCATCCGCGACCGCTGGGACGGACCGGCTCGCGTGCACCGCAGCGCGGTGCCGCCTTCGGATCATTCTGAGTAAGGGGCACGGGAACGTTCCTGACAGCAGGAAAGCGCCAGCCGGCCACGCCGCACGGCGACCAGCTGAGCTAGACGAGTAAGTCCTAAGTCCTGGTGGTCTCCGAAGACGGACGAAGGGTGTTCAAGATCAGTTTGTGACGACCGACCTGAACACCCTTCTCACAGCACTCTACGTCAAGATCGACGACCACCTCGGCAAACCCACCCGGACCGGACGACCACCACGGCTGACCGACGCCGAACTGATCACCCTCGCCGTGGCCCAAGCCTTGCTTGGCATCCGTTCCGAGGCCCGCTGGCTACGGTTCCCGCCCCGCCACCTGCCCGGCGCTTTCACTTACCTGCCCCAGCAATCCGGCTACAACAAGCGACTGCGCACCGCGGTCCCGCTGCTCAAGAAGGTCATCCGGCTACTCGCCCTCGACACCGACCTGTGGACCGACACAACCTGGATCGTCGACTCCACCCCGGTCGAGTGCGGCCGCTCCCGCGAAACCGCCAAACGCTCCGAGCTGGCCGGCTGGGCAGGCTACGGCTACTGCTCGTCGCATTCACGGTTCTTCTGGGGCCTGCGCCTGCACCTGGTCTGCACCCCGGCCGGGCTGCCGATCACCTGGGCCCTGGCCAACCCGAAACTCGACGAGCGTCAGGTGCTGATAGCGATCCTGGAACACGACCCGTCCGTGCTGGCAGACCGGCCCGGTCTGCTGATCATCGCGGACAAGGGCTACGTGTCCCGTGAGCTGGACACATTCCTGACCGAACGCGGAGTGCGGCTACTGCGGCCCAACTACCGCAACCGCACCCCACACCCGGCCGAGCACCTGCTCACACCTGTCCGGCAGCTGATCGAATCGGTCAACGACACACTCAAAGGCCAACTCGACCTCGAGCTGCACGGCGGCCGCACCATCGACGGCGTGACCGCCCGCATCGCCCAACGCATACTCGCTCTGACCGCCGCCATCTGGCACAACCGCGCCACCGGCCAACCTGTCACCCGATCACTGATCGCCTACGACCACTGAACCGTTAGGACTTACTCGTCTAGCCGTCGCCGCGTAGGCGGTCATCCACCAAATCAGCGGCGTGCATGTCCAGCGCGATGGCGAGGCGCCACAGGGTCTCCAAGGAGATGTTGCCGCCGTGTTCCGCTCTGCTGATGTTGCCTCGATCCACGCCGCTGAGCGCGGCAAGCTCGCCCTGAGTCAGATCCGCCCGCCGGCGGGCAGCACGCAGACGCAAGCCCATCGCCGCGAGGTGCTGCTCTAGCTTGTGATCGGGCGGCCCGTCATCGCGCTGGTTCATCGCCCGAGGACCTTACCGGGGCGGACGATCATCCCTCACGTTGTCGGATATCTTGCACAAAATGTTGGACATAACCTACATTCGTGTAGGTGACACCTTCACCACCTGCAGTTGCACCCCCGTTGCTCAGTCACTGGCTCGACCTCAGCCACCGTGCCGAGCACTGCGGCCCGCTGGCCGTGGCCACCGACTCCTGCCGCGCCGGCATCGACGTGCGCACCGGTGTCCGCCTCATCGGTCACGGTCGCGTCGTCGCAGTCCTCGACGGACACGACCTCGTCGACCTCCTTGTCGACGGTCCCCGCGCCCTGCGGTCCCTCATCAATGCCGTCTCCGCCGAGTGGAACGCGCACTCGCCGATGGCTGACTGGTGCCGCGAGTGCGCCAAGCCCGTGCCGTGCCCGACCCGAACCCGGCTGGCCAACATGCTGCTGGAAGACCCCGGCGGTGTGGCGTGACCACCGCCCACGTCTCCCGCGCCGCGATCCTCAGCCCGGTCGCCGCCGACCTCATCGTCGCCGTCCTCGCGCTCAACCTGAGGCCCGCCGTCACCAGCATGGGAGCGCTGCTCACCCGCATCGAGACCGCGGAAGGCCTGTCACCGACCCTGGCCGCTGCGCTGGTCGCCGTCCCGACCTGGTGCTTCGCGATTGGCAGCGCGACGGCGTGGCGGATGCGGGCTCGTTTCGGGATCCGCGCCGTCATCACCGGCGCGCTCGCCGCCCTGACCCTCTCGCTTCTCGCCCGGACACTGCCCGGCGACATCGCCATCCTCGCCGGCACCACCGCGGCATGCCTGGCGATCGCGGTCCTCGGTGTCCTGCTCCCTGTCATCGTCCGCACCGCAGCACCCGGCTCCACGGCCTGCTACACCGCCTGCCTCGGGGCCGGATCCGCACTCGGTGCACTGCTCACCCCGACCGACCTGGCCCGGCAAATCGGGCTCGGCTGCTGGGCGATCCTCGCCGCCGTCGCGCTCGTCATCTGGATCGCCAGCAGCCGCCACCTCACCACCCCCGCCGGTCCGGCCAGCGCAGCGCGGGTCAGCCCGCGAAGCCTTGTCCCGCGCGGCACCGTCACCACCATCACAGTCCATTTCGGACTCCTGTCAGCAGTGACGTTCGTGCTCATGGGCCGGTTGCCGACGATTCTGCACGCCGCCGGCCTCGCCTCAGCCGAGGCTGACCATCACATCGCCGAGGTCATGGTGCTGGGCGTTCCGGTGTCGCTGGCCGTCCCGTATCTCGCCCGCCGTATCCCGCACACCTCGCTCGCCGTCGGGTTCGCCGGCTCCAGCATCGCCGGCGTCACCGGCCTGCTGATCAGACCGCTCAGCGTGACGTGGCTGTGGACCGGGCTGCTCGGTATCGGCCTCGGGGCCCTCGCCCTCGCCCTGGTCGGCCTAAGCCGCCGCACCCACAGCGACCCGGACACCACTGCCGCGCTGTCGTCGGTCGTCCAAGGCCTCGGCTACACCCTCGCCGGCGTCCTGGCCCTGGGCATCGGGCTGCTGAATACCGCCACCGGCACCTGGACCTGGCCCCTGTTCGCCCTCGTCGTCGCCCTCGTCGGCCAGGCCCTCACCGGAACCACCATCGGCGACGTCCGCGCCGCCCCGACCTCCCCGGAGGTCCCTCGATGACGGAGATCAACCTCTACTGGACCGTCCGCGCGTACGGCGAACTCAAAGCCGGACCGATGGTCGAAGCAGCCCGCAACACCAGCACCGCGGTGCTCGAGGTCATCCGCGGCTGGGTCGACCAACTCGACGCCCAAGCCGTCCTCCACACACCCACCGCGATCACCGTCCACGGCGACACCGCGACCATCCGCCAGCCCAAGCCCGAACTGACGCTCGGTGCCGGGGACTGGATCGTCCACGCCTCCGGCCGCCTGCTCGCCGTCAACGACGACGCCTTCCGCGCGGACTTCAGCACCAGTCCGCGCGCCCACGCCTGACTACCGGCCGCCCCCTTTTCCACCCCCCTCGAAGGAGCACACGCGTGCGCTACGCGAAACGCACCGCCCTCACCACGGCCCTCGCAGCCGTGCTGGCCCTGATATCCCGCTGCAGCGCGCTCGGCGGATCCGCCCCCGACCCGGTCGCCGGCAGTCCGCTGGAAACCTACGGGCTCACGGCCTTGATCATCGGCTCGGTCGACGCCACCCCCACCTCCTTCTACCCAACCCGGGCGTCTGCGCGGCGACGTGCCTGTGCGGGCGGGTCAGCGGCCGGGACGCTCAAGGTCGCGCGCTGCAGCGGGTGGCCGACCTCGTAGCGGTCGGCTACCCAGCCCAGGTGATCCGCGAGCACGCCGAAGCTGAAGCCGCGAACGCCCCACCGCATCGGCGTGCCGAAGCGTCCGCGGCGCTGCGTCCAGCTTCAGCGTGGGACGCGCCTTGCGGCCCCGGTCCGTAGCACTTGACCGAGCTGTGATGCAGCGCGTCCTTGAGGGCTGGCTCCGTCTACCGAATGAGACAACTTCACCGATCTGGCCAGACAACGAGCCGGACACAACGACACTGAAACTCACCAGATCAGAACAGGATTGAGATGGAACCCGACGACGACAACCGGCAACCTGAAGTCGGCGAAAGCGCGCCGGAGGCGATCTCCGAGCGGCTCGCCGGTGTGGCCGACGACTTGGCGGAAACGGCGGCCGGTTTACGCCGAGCCGTCGATGAGGGCACCGTGCCCCTCGGCACCATGGCGCTGGTGGTCCGTCTTGAAAACGTCGTCGCTCGCATGCGCCGGCCGGGTCCGCCGACGTCAGTCGAGTCGGATGCCGCAGACGAGGAGACCTGAGTTTTCTACTCAGATAGCACCTTCGTGGAACCGCCCGAATTACGTTTGTCCTGGTCACACGCGTCTCGCGCGATTTTTCCAGTCTGAGGCTATGCCCTAGAGTGATAGTGCTGCTACATATCGGCGAGAGTATGGTAAGCACGGGCTATCAGGCGGTGATCGCAAAGCTCCGCCACACCGGGGAAGCTGCCGGGCGGGTGGCCAATGGGCTGTGCGGCGCGGGGTGCGCGGCGGCCATACCTAGTGGTGATCTGGGGATGCCGGGGTCGCGGGCAGCGCTGAAAATGGCCGAAGCCAAGCACGCTTCGGTGTACCGGTAGCAGAGGTTCGCGTCCCGCCTAGGCACGCATGCAACCAACATGGCTTCGACGACTGGTAATGGCCAGGCTTCGGCCTGGTCTACACATGGACCCTGACCAGCACGAGCGCCGCCTGCTACCGCTCGAACCGGCCGACATGCGGCCCGAAACTCGCTACGACAAGGACTGGGCCAAACAGGTAATCGTTGCTCGCTCCGGCACCGGCCGCGGCCCTGCCGGGTCTCACCGCGCGACGAGGATCCAATCGATCACGAGAACGACCGAATAGACCGTCAAGCCGGCTATCAGGCCGAGCCATCGCACCCTGGTGGGACCAAGTTTCACTGCGCTGACCCAGGCCAGCAGAATCGACACGGCCCAGCTGGCGAGCGGAAGCCACCACGCGACGTTCTGCCCGCCCCCGGTGCAGATGAATGCCGTGTCACCGGGTCCGCACGAATCACTGCTCATCGCCCCGGCCACGGCGAGCACCACCGCTCCCACACCGGTCACAACGGCGAGGAGCCAACAGGCCGCCGCGAACAGCACCTGGCGCGTCGACGGGTCCTCACCGCCGTCAAGCCCGAACGAAGGTGTCCTGTTCACGCCAGTCCCTTGAGCAGCGGCTGAGTGCAGCGCGGGCTATTTCTTGATCAAATGGCAGCCCGTGGTCAACGACAGGACCGTGTTCTTGCTCGTCCCGATCGACAGTTGCGCGCCGAGCTGGTCGGTGAGGTTGAGTTCGGCGTCCCCGGCCTGGTTCGCATCCAGCGCCACGGTGGTGAACCCGTGCCCGCCGGCAACCTCCCGCACAGCCTGCTTCACCTGGTCCCACCGGGGCAGCAGCGACGTCGACGCGTACCAGCGGGGCAGGAACTTCTTGCTGGCGTCCTGCTCGGTCAACGCCGGGAATTGCGGCGCGCAGCCGCTGAACTCAGCCGAACCGGGTTCTTCAGTCCACCCGGCGACACCAAAATCCCTGGTGAGACGCTCGCGCAGCGAGGTGCGCAGCTTCTCGTAGCCGACGATCGCCTCGTCCAGCGTCGGCCTGGCCGCCAGCTGCGCCTGCTGCTGTTGCTTCGACATCGACGGTCCCGTCGGTTGAGGATCAAGATACTCGTGGCCACCGTCGCACCCGCCCAGCACCACGACAGCCGCCGCCAGCGCCGCGGCCGGCAGCCATGCTCGTGACAACACGTGATCAACTTTCCTAGTGAGCGGGAACCGTCAGCTGCGGCTTGCCGGCCACAATCGCGGCGATGTTGTGCTTGCTGGTGCTGTCGACCCCCTCCGGGGTCGTGCGGGTGTACTCGCTGTGCCCGTGCGAGGCCGCCAGAGGAGCGCCGTCCGGCCCGGCCGCCGCGTCCGCCGACAACTGAGTCATGCCGTCCATCGCATACGGAGCCGCACCGTACCGCCACGTTTCCGGCACCCACTGGGCGACCGGGTCGCCGGCAGCGGTGATGTTGTAGGCGTGCCCCTGCGGCACCTTCAGATCGGCGGCGGTGTTGTCGATCCCGAAGTGGTCAGAGACACCCGGGGAGCCGAACACCACCGCGTCGTCCACGCCGGTGCCGCCGTGAGTGAGGCTGATCCCGGTCACGATCGATCCCTGGGAATGCCCGAGCGCGGTGAAATGCGGATCAGTGGTGCGGGAGGCGTTGACGCCCTGGTCGAACTTGGCGAGCTTGTCCCCGCCGACATCAGCGTTCTCCCCGGTGGCCAGCCCCAGCAGGGAGCCGTTGTCGTCGAACGAAGACGGTTCGTAGCCGATCCAGGTGACGGTGGCGACGTTCGACATGTCCCCGGCTCGGCGCAGCATGTCTTCGGCGCTGTGGCGCACGCCTTGCATGTCGTTGACGTAGCCGTTCATGTTGCCGTCCACCGTGGAGTTCATGCCCGGGGTGAACACCGCGACATGCTGCGCGGTGTCGACGTCCCCGTTCGCGATCGCCGCTTTCGGGTGGTCCCCGGTCATGTCCAGTGACATCAGCTGGCGGTTGGGGTTGATGGTGCCGTCGGGGTTGTGCATCATCCCGGTGATCGCATCGAGCGCTTCGAGCCGCTGCTCGAGGCGGGCGATCTCGTCGGAGTCCCCGTCGTCACGCTTGAGCCGGTCCAGCTCCGCGGCGAAGCTGCGTTTCTCCTGATCGAGCAGGTTCAGATTGGCTTTGCTGCGGTCGGAGGCCTTCACCCCGTCCCGGTTGCCGACCCAGTCGGGGTGCTGCGCGATCAGCTGCTGCCGCTCCTTGACCGACAGCGCCGCCCACCAAGCCGCGTTCATCGACGGATCCGCATCCACCGCCGGCGGAGGCATGATCGACGGGAACGCGATGGCGGCTCCGGCGTTGCCGGCCGCGGCCAGGCTCGTGTGCTCGTTGTCGTTCGCGGTAGCGTCGATGACCTGACCGGCCTGAATGAGGTTGAGCACCGAGCACAGTTCTTCATCGACGTTGATCGCCTGCCGCACGACCTCCTCGACCCGGTCCTTCAATTCCTCCGCGACCCGGCGGCGTTCTTCATCGGCGAGTTCCCGCTGCGCTTCTGGCACCTCGGGCGCGCCGTTGTCCACGACCGCGCCGTTGCCTGCGATGGTGAAGTGGTTGGCGGCGGCGATCGCCTCCGCTTCCTTCACCCCGTTCTGCACTCCGGTGATCGCGTCCCCTGAGTCTCCGGCTGCGCGGCGCAGCGCGGCGATGTCCGCCGCGTACTCCTCCAATCCGTCGATGATCTGGTTGACCTCGCCAGCCGCCGCTGCGGCGGCGTCGCCGTGCCAGCCCTCGGGGGTGTTGATGTCCCGCAAATCGTCCGAGCAGGCGACCAGCTTGTTGTAGGCGGCGTTGATCGCACCGACCGCGTCCTGCAGCACCGCCGGGTTCCAGCGGACCGCATCGCCCCACGTGACCATCAGCTCGCCTTCACCGGCCCCTGACCGCGGGCAGACAGGTCCGTGGCCGCGGCCGCTTCCTGCGCGGCGTAACGATCAGCAGCCGCGGCCATGTTCGCGGCGTGGGTGTCCAGCCGGACTTCAAAACCTTGCTCGCGCTGCACCAGGGCGTGCTTGACCTGCGCCATCGCCAGTGCGGCCCGCGACCCCGGCATCCCCAGATCACCAGCCGGCACGGTCGCCGCGCAGTTCGCTCCGCGAAGCCCCTGCGCCACCTCGTCCGCAGCCCGGCCTGTGTCGCGGATCTTGTCGATCACCACCTGGTAACCCGAGCTCACAACGCCTCCCCGTCGCTGGTAACCACCCGGTCACCCTACGACAGCCTGGCGGTGCCCTTCAACATGTCACAACACCCTAAACAGGAAAAACAGCATGTCAGGCCGATCTACCCACGCCAGCGTAAATAGATCTACTCACGCATCGGAGGCTCCCCAGGCTGAGCATCCGCGGCGTCACCCCTGACGATGCCTGCAGGCCGAGCATCTCGGCGATCTCGACCGGCGCCAACCCGCAGACGAGGTTGAGGTGGCGATCTCCTGGCGTTGGGTCGTCCGCTCGGACAGCAGATCGTTGACGACCGCCGCATCGACAGAAGTTTCCACCGACGGCATACGTGTGACCGACACCCACGTCGGCGCCCGACGGGTTCGCTGGAGTCCTCCAGGAGGACGGATCGGACGGCACGACCTTCACCGTCGCGTTGCGACACCACGACACCGTCATCTTCGTCAATCCTGGTACAGAACTACCAGTAGGTGTTCAAGGCGCTCGAGCGGGAAGCACTCGACCACACCGACCTCGACCAACGCGGATCAACCAGCTACCGGCGCGCGTGACCATGACGACATCTCAGCCGCCGGCCGTCGATCGCCCAGCACGTCCGCCGGCTGCCGCCCGGCAAACCCCTCCGGCGCTACCACACCGCCTACCTCTGCAGCTCCACTCGATGAGCGACGTAGCCAGTCCGGATGGACTCCGGCCGAGCCGACCCGCTCACGCACGACTCCGGTCGATGTCGCAGCCTCACGTCGCCCCAAGGCGCTGCAGGACCTGCGGTGCACCGCCGCCGCTGGGCCAGCGTGCTGCTCGACATCACGCAGGTCGCCGAACGTCCGGCCACGGAGTCAGATACCTCACCGACTTTCCCCATCGCAACCGAAGGCCGCCAGATCTTTAGCCACGTCCTCCAACGTCCACGGCAAACTCGGCTTGCCCTCGACCGTTACACCGTACATACACAGCTCAACGAGCGTGGTGCCGTCCCCGTTGGCTTTCAGGATCCGCTCGACCTTGCCCCAGACGTCGTCACGCCCGCGACAGTAGGCAACAAGGTAGTGATCCAGTGCCTTGTCAGACCGATTTTGCCGAACATACCGGTCCGCCAGAATAACTCGGGCCGACACATTCCCGACATCAACCGCACGCGACAGCAACCTCATCGCATCCTTGGTCCGGCCGACTCGCAACAGAGCCGGCACGACGTCATCAACCAGCGCGGTTTGCCCCAGATCCAGCTCAAACTCAATCATCGCGAGCGCCTCGTCGAAATGCTTCTCCCTGATCAACGCCACGAGGAGCCGCGGATCGGTCCTGCGCAGCAACCCCGTCGATTGGACCTCCTGCAGCAGCACCAGCGCTTCGGTAGTGCGATCGAACTCCAGCAGCAACTCTGCAGCTCGCACCCGGGCAGCCGGATATCCGTTGCAAGCCGCCTGCTCGAACCAGTACACCGCACTACCCACACCTAGAGGTTTATCCCCGACGAACTTGGAAGTGTTAGCGGCTTCCTGCAACGACGCGTTCGCCGCCGCAGCCTCTTTCGCAGCCAAAGCAAGGCCCTCGGCGAGCCACTTCATCGCCGTACCCACGTCGGCACCGCGGCAAGCCGTATACGCCTCGAGCACGACCGCCGCGGCATCACCGCGCAGGAACTCCGCAACCGGCAGCACCGCATCCGGGCTGGCCACGTCGACAACGCCGAAGTACCACCGCAGCGCCTCGTGAACCGTCTCAACCACGCCGGGACGACATAGTGCGATCGCGATCTGCGCTGCCGCGGCCGGCGTCGCAGCACCGCGCGCCCGACGATAGAAGTCGGCAGCAGTGCACATATCGGCCAAGGATGCGGCTTGCTCGGCGGCCGAAACCCACGATTCGTCGTGTCCGTGTGATGCGGCGACGGCGTAGCAGTCCATCGCCCGCCGGCGCAGTCCGCGCTCCACGTGAACCTTGGCGACTTCGATAAGCGCCTGACATTCACCGTTGCTGGCAGCCTCTCGGGCATGAACCAGCGCCGTATCGCTGAGACCAGCAAGGGCATACATTCTGGCAGCGTAGATACGTGCCCCCGCGACCCCCAGCTCGACCGCGCTGTCACACCAAGTTAACGCCTCCTCGATCTCGCCGAGATCCAGCAGCAGATCCGCCCCGACCAGATAGGCATCGGCGTCACCGGATCGTGCGTGTTCCCGCAACCACTGCACCGCCTGTACCTTACCGACGTTTTCTACAAGAAGGTCGGCGACTCCCGGCAGCGTATTCAACCCCGTCGCCGACCTCTGCACGCTGAGGAAGCTCACGCCTTTTGCATACCCGGATTCCTCGGCGATCATCTCAGCGGCGACGACAGCGGCATTGACATCGCCTCGCTTGACGAGGCGTCGATAGACTTCAATCGCCTTCAGCCGCTGTCCGGCCTCCACATAAGCGATGGCCTCCAACTTCAACGACTCCGCATCCGCCGCACCCTTGCTCTGGCCAAGCCACTCCGCCGCCGCCTCAGGCCTTCCCGCCTCCAGCAGAATCTGGCCGCCGGCGAGCACAGCTGCTGCGACCTGATGGCGAGCCGGCCGTCGATACAGTTCAAGAGCCTCATCGAAACGGCCGCAACTGCGCATCATGTCGGCCAGTTCGTGACGCGCGGCCGCCGTCGCACCGTTGCGTACAAGGGTGAAGAATCCCGTCGCTTCGCGGATGAGGCCCCGGCGACGGCACTCCCTTCCCAATGGAATCAAACTGCTCGGTGCAGCACATGAATACAGTGCAGGCCACAGATGCGGCGCTGGAAGCGCCTGCCTTCCTACGTCAGTCACAAACTGACACTCAAGGTAATCGTTGAGGCGAAACATTCGGTCCGCGGCACTCTGGTCAGCGTCATCGCCGGGGCGCACCAGCAGCATCCCAGTGTCGCCGACTCCACGAGCTGTCAGCTGGTCGATTGCCTCTTCGAACCAGCTCTCGCTCAACCGGGCCCGCTCCCACTCCGGCAGGTACCCCGCGGCGCCAGCCTGCACCAGCTGCGCCCTCATCCATCCATCGTGACCGATGATCCGAGCGTCGATAATGCACTGCATGATCGCCCTGGCAGCCGGACTGGCCATCGAGAACCGGGCTTGGAAGTCCGGTGCTTCAACCAGATACTGAATGAGGTAACCCTCACTGCAGCGCTCCGCGGCTTCTACGATCCGCGGGTCTTCCGACTGTCGTGCCGTCAGGACTTCGGCGTCGGTGAAGCGATCTGGGGCGCTAAGCATTCCACCAGCAAGCAGCTGACGTGCATGCACACTGAGTGCTGTCTGTTCTGGTGATGGCGAAGCGGTCAACCTGTGCATATCACCTGGACTCATGGTCAACAACACCATCATCGGTCCGCGCTGGACGTCATAGACCAGGTCACGCAACGAACTAGCGACCCGCTCCCCCATCTCTGGGCCGTGATCGAGCAGATAACGCGCCGCGTTGGGCAACCACAACACCGTACGCGCCGGCAGATAACGGATTTGCTCCAACAGAGATTCCGGCTTACTGGGGCTGGTCCCGGGCCAGATCCACCATCCGTCCAATAATGGCGCGAGCATGCCCGCCTTGTTCGACCGAATCGCCTCCCACAAGGCCCGCTTCATCCCCGACTTCGGTCCGCCGACTAGTGCCACCACGCCGCTGCAGCCGCCGGCGATCGACGAGATCCGCCGCTGGATCTCCTCGTCATGTGGGCGACGGAAGTACGCCGTCAACTCGGTCTGGGTCGTCGAGTTTGCTCGCCCCATGCCGATGACTGAACGGATCTCAAGCTGAGATGGCGTGCAGTTCATCAGCGGCATGCCCGCCGGAGCATATAAGGACGGCCCGACTGCCTGCCCGCGGTCGCTTCGTTTCACCTTCTCGCCTTCAGTTGCCAGGGTCCGTTCCAAACGTCACGACCGGCGAGCACGACGCACGAAGCACGAAGCACCGCCCTAGCAGGACTATTGAGTTGCAGGCTGCCCGAGTAGACGCGATGCAGTCCAGACAAACAAGGACCGCTGCGCTGAGCGGTTGTTCCGTACGACGAGAAGTCGACGACAAGTTGATCTAAAAATCGATGAGGTGTCGCCCATTAGCGGCGTTCACTGAGGTTGTAGCCCCCATGGCCACATCAGGAGTAAGCCTTCGCTGCACGATAGGGTGAACAATTCACCCCGATTGCTCTAGAGGGCGCCGTCCCGCACACCGAACATCGTGCGCTCAGTTCATATCTCCACCGATCAGCCGGCCTTCGGTCCGGCAGGTCACACTCGGCCGCTCGACCGATCGAACATGCGGCTCCCCGGCCTCCAGCTGTGCCGTCCGCACTCGGAGCCGCTATAGCAAGCCATGTCACTGCCTCAGCCACACGTCGGCGCGCGTCAACTCATCGGCTGCTGAGTATTGGGCTGGATCGATGAGCTGCACTGCGGACGGGCCACTGAAGGCCCAGCACAGGCGTCCATCATTGCCTCAGTTCACACAGGCCGGGCCGAGCCAGTAGCCGAAGTTGCGTCCGTCGATAGCCCGAAACCCGGCGCGTTCGTCGGTGGCGATGGCGCCCTTGTTCGGCGACAGCGACGAGGTCGACGCACCGCTGCACGGTGATGTGAAGCCCGTAGTACAGCGCGAGTCGGGTGGCTTCGGCGACCCGGACCGTGCACGGGCTAGCAGTCACCGCGCCAACCTCCCTACCGTCGAGAAGGAGTTCGACCCGACCGGCCAACGTTCCCGCAACCGGTGGGCGGGCGACGAGGACGAGCCCGCCAGTCGGCGCCGCGGCGGGTGCGTGCTGGGCCGTAGCGTCGAGGTGGACCCATTCGGCGAGGCATCGAGCCGCGGGTTCGCAGGCTTCGTGGCCGCGACAGACCTCGCAGAGCGTGCCATGCAGCCGATAGCGATGATTGTAAGGCGCGAGCTCGTCGTAGAGGTTGAGATCGAGCCGGTGGCCACGCAAGCGAACGACGGGCTTGCCAATCGCCGGCCGGACCGGGACCAGGACACCGAACTCGCCGCGCACACTTGACCGGACAGCTTCGGCGGACTGATCGGTCATCGATCGCCTCGTGACGTTTGCAGCCCCTTCGCGTGTAGCTGCCGTGGCCGGCGAATCATCCGGCGACCTCGGTCAGCCCGCGGCCAGCCGACGCTTCTGCAGCAGCAACCATGCCGCCGGGCCCGGGAAGTTGCAGCGCGGCGGTGCGCGGGCGAACTGCCGCGCCTCGACCACGGCTGGTCGCGACGACCTCACGAGCCTTCAGGTGGCCGAAGCCATCGTCGGCGAGGCCGCGCCACCGGCGTCTCGAGACACTGAGCTCGAGGTCGGCGCCGGGCCACGGGCCGGTGGTGAGCAGGACCGCGCCCCGGTTGCGGACCCGTCCGGCCAGCCGCCGCGCGAGCGGCGGCTGGATCCCGTGCGCCACGGCCGGCCCGAGCACCACCAGGTCGAACCCGTCGATCAACGCCGACACGACCGCGACCAGCTCGGCCCCGGAATCCGGCACAAGAGCAAGCCGCTCCAGCTCGACGCCCAGCTCCGCAGCCGCGGCCACCCCTACCGCGGGCATGCCGGTGATTGCCGCCCACGATCCGCCCCGTGTGGCTTCGGCCAGCAGTGCCAAGACCAGTGCGGTCGAGCCGCGGACGGTCACCGCGCTGCCGCGCCGCAAGCCACCCGACATCAGCCCGGCGAGCGCCGGCGACACCGGTAGGGAGCCGGCAGACGGCGGGGCATCCGGAGTTGGCTCGCCGAGTTGCGCGGCCGTGCGGACACCGGGTGTCGCCGCGAGCCCAGCCACCGCTTCCGGCACCGCCACCACGCACCTCCAGCACCACGAACACGCACCAGAGACGCCCACGAGGCGAAGCCGCGAGCAAACCCGAACTTATCGAACACGTGTTCTAATATTGTGAGACGTTTCGCCCCCGGCGCAGCGCTCGGCCCACCTGATAGAGATCCTGGACGTCGCCACCGGAACGGTCCTGCACCGCATCGGAACCGAGGGCGAGACCACCGCCGCACCGGGGCGACCACACCTCGACTGAAATTCCGCCGGCGGATCCGCCGCGGACGATCACGGCGACTGCACTCGAACGTCCGGAAATGCCGACGAGCGGATACGGCTGACTACGGTGGCGACGAGGCTGTGCGGGGTGCGCGTGCTGTAGCCAGTACCCGGCGCAACCCGTCGAAGATCGCCAGCATTCGTTGTGCCTCTTCCTGCATCGACCGCAGTGCCGGGTCGTCGCCCGCCTCGAGGGTGAGGACTTCTCGCCACAGCGCGTGCTCGGCCAGACGCCAGGCCGATTTGTCGTTGACCTCGACATCCACGAACCCGGCGCGAGGCAACTGCCGGCCCAGATCCATCTGCCGCAGTCGCGGCGACAGCCGCTCGTCGTCCGCGTCGACGGGTTCCCAGCACGTGAGAACCACCCGTCCGCCGGGGCGAACGATTCGACGACACTCCTGCAATGCGTCTGGCAGCGGATCGGCGAACTGGAGGGAGTCGACGACGAGGACCGCGTCGACCGACGCCGCGCTCAACTTCGTGGCGATCAGCTCACCGACCTGGAAGTCAGCCCGATCCGCCAGCCGCAACTCCTCGGTCCGGCGCCGGGCCTGTTTGATCGCGACCTCAGAAAAGTCTATCCCGACCACCCGGCAACCGCTGCGTCGCGCGATCTCCAGACCGTACCCGCCGCGCCCGCACGCCAAATCGACCAGAACTCGCTCAGCCCGCAGATCGAGCGCCGTCACAACCTCATCGAGCCCGGCTCCGCCCAGCAGGCTCGTGGACTGCAGATCCGATGGAAGCCCCAGCGTCCGCTGCACGAGCTCATCAGCAACCGGCGACCCGGTCCGATCCTCGTACCAGCTGTCGAACTCCCCAGCACTCCTCGTCACCTTACGACCATCTCACATTGCCCTCTCGCCGGAATGGGTGCACGAAGGCTCGGCCAGTGGTAGATCGGGTGCGGAACTGCTGGAGTGAACCCTCAAGAAGCCGCCGTAGCGTTTGTCCCGCGAACCTCGTGGCTTCCGATGACCGAACTCGCGCTCAGACGGTTCAAACAAGAAGCCCGACGATACGGTCTAACACCGACCCGAACTCCTCGACATCGTTCAACTCGACATACTCGCTGGCCAGCTCGTCGATGCCCGGATGCAGGACGAGCACGTCCGCCCAGCCACCGGCGTACAGGACGAACTCCGCCTCCCCCGCGTCTCCGTGCACCCGCACGCCCAACGACTTCGGCCGACCCGCCTGGCCGCGGTCCTGCAGAAGCGGTGCCGGCCACGAGGCGTCGTTGTCCATCCAGGTCAGCTCAGCCGTCACAAAACCGCGCTCACGCCAGCCGGCGCACCGAGCGGCCACCATCGCAGCCGCCCGATCCAGATCGAGGTTGCTGAGGTCGATACGGCGCTCCACACCGCCCACAGTAACGATCGGCCGCCCACAGCCGCCCAACAAGATGGCGAACATCCGCTCATGCCGCGTGTTGCGCGTTCGACACAGATCAGGCCGCCGAGCTGGGAGGGCGGCAACGAGCGAGGATGACCGCTCGTGCGGCACGGCCGCCCAAGCTGGGAACTGGCACCTCGATGGCTAGTCCGGTGAAGGGCCGGGGACCTCGATCATGGACTGCTGCCGAGTTGCCGAGCGGCTCCGCGACGTCCTCGTCGCAGACGGGCTCACCGCCTACGCGAAAACTTCCGGTGCCAAGGGAATGCAGCTGTACAGCGGCATCGACATCGACGATCCGGCGGCGCCGTCGGCCTACGCCAAGAGGCTGGCACAGCAGCTTGGCCCGCGAAACACCCGAGTCGGTCACCGCGGTCATGGCGAAGAACCAGCGCACCGGCCGGGTGTTCATCGACTGGTCCCAAACAACCCGGCCAGGACCACCATCGCCCCCTACTCCCTGCGCGGCCGCGACCAACCCACTGCCTCGACACCGATCACCTATTGCCCAGCTGCCCTCACCACGACGAGCAACTTCGGCGACCAAGCCGATCTCCGCGTCGGTCGACTCCAGCACCATGCGGTCGACCAACTCATCGACCTCAGCCGGTCATAGGTCACCGGTTCCAACACCGAAGCGCCACCGGCGCTGATGACGCTTCCATCTGGGCTCGCATAAGCAACGAAGCCGCACACCGAGCGGACGCCCACTTGCAGAATGCGGCCGGAGTGATCGGTGGCGGTGGTTCGCCGAAGAGGGCGTTCAGCTGCGGAAGCGCTGTGGCGTTGGCAGCAGCGCGAGCAGCGTGGACGGCTTCGACGATGCTCAGACCGAGCCGTTGACCATGCGCGCCATGCAGCGCACGGTCCTCGATCCGCAGGCCGAGCAGCTTCCCTTGGCCCGTGACCACGGCGGTGACCATCCGGTCCCCCGAGCCGGCGGCGTGCCGGGCAACGGCCAGCCGCGCGTCCAGCTCGCCCGCCTGCTGCTGCATCAATTGCACATCGCGCCTGGGTGCAGTCATGACGGCATCACAAAGCCACGCATCCATCCCCCTACTCCAGGTCCCGCCGATGTGACGGAACGTGCCCCAATCGGCACTTTACTGTGCGCTGTACGGGACGCAACTGCACCCCGTGCGAATCCCGATGCCTTGGTCGAGCAGGCGCCAGTGGAACGCGGACTGGAACTCGGCTCCCTGCTGGAACTCCCGCCACTCCTCCTCGGTAGGCTCCCGATATTCAGCTTTGGAGCGAACGGCTCGACGTTAATCCAGGAACGCCCGGTAGGACCGGACCAGCTTTTCATCGAAATCGCCACGCGTGCCTGCGTAGTGCCGAGGTTCGTCCCAACCAGCCGAGCGACTATGTGGACGGGCAATCTGCCGGTCACGGCCTCGGTGGCGAACATGGGTCGGAAGTCGTGCGGCCGGTAGTGCAATGGCTCACCGTCTGCAGTGGCCAGGCCTGCGCGGGCCAAAACCTGGTCGAGCAGCTTGTAGATCGTCGCTGGGCTCGGCATGGCACATTTCGGTTCGGCGTAGCGAGTCTATAGACCATGCTGGCCATTTTACGGACTGTTTCGACCGGCTTGCCGGGAACATCGTCGAGTGCGCAATTTCCGGTTAGGGCCATTCCCAGCCGACACCGCGGACGCCCGCGGATACTTCGGTCGAGTACACGTGAAACGGGGCCCCGGGGGCGTGGGTAAGCGGTGTCACGTCGATTTCTGGGGCATTCACCACCGCGAGCCGGTATGAGCGACAGGCCAACGGCTGGGCTTCCGGCGCGAAAGTGATTTCGAGTAAATGCGTGTGGACCGCATGACGAAATAGGCGATTGCAAGACATGTTCGGCCGCTCGTCGTCGTATTCGAGTTCGTACTCCAGGATCGCCGTCTCTCCTCGGCTCAACGGCCGAGGGAGGGCCAGTTCGATAATCCTGAAACCCTCTTCTGGCAGCGTCTCTACTCGACCCGGCTCACAGTAGCGGGTACCGATCAGTTTAGGAGGCCGACCCGGCGTGCCCATTGTTGTGATCAGTTTCGTGCAGACCAGGTCGGCAGTGGCGCGCACGACCTCGCGGATACGGTGACGTCGCTGGAAGCGGTCGGCGTCCACCTCTAACGACTCACGCAGATCGAGGACGGGCAGGGATATGTTCTGGTCACCCAGGGTAGCCAGGAAGGGGGCTACCCGGCTACGGGTACCCCAAAGGCGTTCCTGGCCGAGGACCCGGCCCGGCAGGTCGACCCGACGAGCATCGCTGCGGTCCAGCAGATCGGTTAGTGATCGAGCGGGCAAGCCGAGAACGGTCTCGAGGAGTTCGACCGCACGGCGGGACTCGCGGCGAGTGGGAACGGCGCGCCCGGAGCGCCAGTAGCTCAGCGTGGTGACGCTGACAGAGGCTCCCGCGGTGTCCAGGCGGTCCTTCACGCGGGCCAGACCAAGGCCGCTGAGGTCGATGGCCATAGTCAGCGCCTGACTGAAAGGGCCATGAGCAAGGGCGTCAGTCAGCCGGTCACGGAGATCGAGACTTCGTGAATGAAACTTCACTGGTTCCCACATTCGCGTAACGGAATCGTTTACCTCGTGGGCGAGTTTATACCATGCCGCGTTGAACGATGACACCTACTTTGGTATTGACTTTTTCCTGTTGAAGGAGACCGTACTTTTAGTGGATCACGTCGCCGGGCACGCATCTTATCTTTCTCCAGTCCCCCACCGGATGAGTTGACCCGGGCCTGCGGCCTTTTGCCCAGAGTCATTCAAGGAGCAATCATGCAAAAATACCGTGGACGGTTTGTCCGAGCCGCCATTCTGGTGGCCATCGCCAGCGCAGCGTTGACTGCACTCGCGGGCGCACCCGCGCAAGCGTCGCCTGCGCCCACAGGCAACCAGCCCTCGATCATCGACGGAAGCACCGCCCAGAACCCCGGCTATATCACCCGATTCAACGGGCATTCCGGCGACTACACCTACTACTGCACCAGCACACTGATCGCCTCACGCTGGGTCTTGACCGCCAAGCATTGCCTGTTCGACAACGACGGCAACAAAATGCAGGACATCGACCTGTACGTCGGATCGAATCAGGCCAACGGAGGCCGGCACGTCAAGGCCGCTTCGACCTACTTCTACGTCGGGGGCGATCTCGCGCTGCTCGAGCTCAATGCCACCGGCGGTAGCACGTACTCGAGGCTGGCGAACAGCAGGTCCGATGCCCGGGTGGGCAACACCGTCACGGTCTACGGCTGGGGCTCGACCGTGCCCTACGATGAGGGGCAGCACCAGTCCCCCGGGCTGAAGAAGGCCAACGTCAGAATCTCCAGTGTCAACTCCAACGACACCTACGGCGGCCCGTCGATCCAGGCGAATTACCTCGACGGCGGCCCCGCCGGCGGCGACTCGGGCGGCCCCATGATCGCCAACGGCATCCAGGTCGGCGTCAGCTCCACCAGTGACCGATCCAACGTGTGCGACTACGCGTCGGTGAGCGCCGGTCGCGACTGGATCCGCCAAATTTCCGGCGTCTGATCCGATGACCGGCGCAGGGGTAGGCAATAGACCGTGCCCACCCCCTGCGCCGGCCGATGCCTGATCCACGCGGTCGACCGCTACCACATTGACCGAGGCGCCGACCTCCGGTCCTTCGCCGCGCCAACCATAATGGTCGAGATCCGCCGCCACCTTCGCGACACCGGCTGATCGATGCGCATTTCCCGCGCCATGAAGGGCCTCAAGCAGACGATGGTTAAGGCGAGCGACACGCTCGCCCACGATATCCGCGAATGGCCGAGACGTTGACATGACCACGGACCGGCTGGTTCTGTCGGCCTGGTGTGACCGCACGCCCTCGTGATTGCCATGTCTGTATCTGTCAGTTTCGACTGCATGCGGGGATTGCGGTGGGAGGATGTCTGTGCTTCGAACAAGGAGCACGGGATGCCTTCCTGGTGCCGCGAGTGCGCCTAGCCGGTGCTGTGCCCGACCCGGACGCGGCTGGCCAACATGCTGCTGGAAGACCCCGGCGGTGTGGCGCGACCACCGCCACGTCTACCGCGCCGCGATCGTCAGGCCGGTCGTCGCTGGCCTCGCTGTCGCCGTCCTCGCGCTCAACCTGAGGCCCACCCTCACCAGCATGGGAGCGCTGCTGACCCGTATCGAGACCGCAGATGGGCTGTCTCCGGCCCTGACTGCCACGCTGGTCGCCTTGCCGACCTGGTGCTTCGCGATCGGCGGCGCGACCGCGTGACGGATGCGAGCCCGTCTAGGGATCCGCACAGCGACGCCAGGCTCCACAGCCTGCTACACCGCCTGCCTCGGCGCTGCATCCGCGCTCGGTGCAGTGCTCCCCCCGACCGGCCTGGCGTGGCAATTCGGGCTCGGCTGCTGGGCGATCCTTGCCGCCGTCGCGCTCGTCATCTGGATCAGGAGCAGCCGCCACCTCACCACCCCCGCCGGTCCTGCGCGAGCGGCGCGAGTCAGTCCGCGAGGTCTGGTTCCCCGCGACACAGTCACCATAGTGACAGTCCATTTCGGACTACTGTCGGCTGTGATGTTCGTGCTCAGGGGACAAATACCGGCGATCCTGCACGCTGCTGGCCTCACCCCAGCCGAGGCCGAACATCACTTTGCCGCGGTCATGGTGCTAGGCGCCCCGGTGTCGCTTGCGGTCCCGTATCTCACCCGTCGTGTCCCGCACACCCCGCTCGCCGTCGGGTTCGCCGGAACCAGCATTACCGGCGTCACCGGCCTGCTGATCGCCCGCACCAGCGTGACGTGGCTGTGGACCGGACTGCTCGGTATCGGCCTCGGCGTCCTCGCCCTGGTCGACCTAGCGCGCCCACAGCGACCCCGACACCACCGCCGCACTTTCCTCTGTCGTCCATCGGCACCTCCGCGCCGCCCCGACCTTCCCGGAGGTCCCCCGATGACCGAAATCGACCTCTACTGGACCGTCCACGCGGACGGCGAGCGTAAGGCGGGGCAGACGGTCGAAGGGGCCCGCAACAACGGCCCCGCTGTGCTCGAGGTCGCCCGCGACTGGGTCGAACAGCTGGACGCCCAAGCCGTTCTCCGCACACCTACCGCGATCACCGTCGACGGCGACACCGCGACCATCCGTCAGCCCCGCCAGCCCGAGCCCGAACTGACGCTCGGCGCCGGGGACTGGATCGTCCACGCCTCCGGCCGACTGCTCGTCGACGACGACGCCTTACGCACGGACTTCGGCACCAGTCCGCGCGCCCACGCCTAACCACCGGTTCGTCCCCTCCCCGCCACCTTCGAAGGAGCACGCGTGCGCTACCTAAAACTCATCGCCCTCATCACGACCGCGGCGGTCGAGCTGGCCCTGGTCTCCAGCTGCAGCGCGCTCGGCGGATCCGACCCCGACCCGGTCGCCGGCAGTGTGCTGGATGCCTCCGGGCTTACGGTGTCGATCATCAGCTCGGTCGACTTGGTGCCGCTCTGGGCCACCCAGGACGCCGGCTACTTCACCGCCGAAGGCCTCAACGTCAAGTTCGATGTCGCACAGTCCAGCGCCGAGACGATGACGAAGGTCATCTCCGGCGCCGCCAACATCGCTCTGACCACGTGGACATTGCTGTTCAAGGCCCAAAGCTCACGCTCTGCTGACTTCCGGCTGCTCGCCGACGCGACGGTCGCCAGCCCGAAGAGCAACAAAATCATCACGGCCCCGAACTCGCCGGTGAAGCACGTCGAAGACCTGCCCGGCAGAAAGATCGCGATCACCAGCAAGAACGCAGCCTCGGACGTCCTCACGCAGTCGGTGATGCGGGACCGCGGCCTCGATACGTCCAAGGTCACGTGGGTACCGGTGCCGCTGCCGAACATGGCCGCAGCCCTGCAACAGGGGCAGGTCGACGCTGCGTACATGCCGGAGCCGTTCGTCACTGACGCCGCCCAGAAGGTCGGCGCCATCCCAATCGTCGACATCGGCAGCGGCAGCACCCGGAACTTCCCGCTCACCGGCTACGCCACCACCGCGAAGTGGGCGCAGGCCAACCCCAAAACAATCGCGGCATTCCAGCGGGCCATCATCAAGGGCACTCGCGCCGCCCTCAACGACCGTGGTCTCGTCGAACGCCTGGTCGTGAAGTACGCCAAGGTCACCGAGACCACCGCGGCCCTGATGGAGCTCCCGGGTTACGGCGCCAATCTCGATGCCCGACGTCTCCAGCGAGTGCCGGACACGCTGCTCAAACTCGGCATCATTCCGTCCGCCATCGACGCCAGCCGCATGATCGTCCCGCAGACCACCGGCTGACCGACTCCGCCGAAATCCCCGGGCAACGGCCCACGATCCCATCCCCATCGTGGGCCGTTGCCACCTTCGTTTTGTCTGTCAGATTCGACCGCGTTTCTCTCTGATAACCGACCCGGTTTGGTGACGAGGCTTTTTGTAAGTGAGGTACGACCTAACCCGATCCGCAGCTCGTCTAGGCGGGCACCCCACCGCACTTCCTTGATCCTTGCCGCCCTCGGCGGTCGCGACGGCGCATGCCCATGTGGTGCGTTTGGGGTCTGTCAAACGAGCGGTGTAACTCGGGGTTGAAGGGAACTACCGTCGATCTGGACCGGGCCGACGTCGGTGAGCACGGTCTTGGCGTGGGTGCCGTTGCGTGAGTTACCGGTTTCGCGGCCGGCTGGGTCGTGCTTGTCATAGCCGAGGTGGTCGGTGATCTCGCCCTCGAGCGCGGACTCCAGCATCCACTTGGTCAGCTGCGCTAGCACGCCGCCCTCGCCGGTCAGCGCCAACCCGCCAGCCTTCGCGCGGCTCACCAGCTCTGTGACGAGCTGCTCGTCCAGGCCGTCCGGCCCGGTCTCGGGCTTCGAGTCTTCAGCGTTCTCCACGCTGGACATCACGTCGGTCATCAAGTGCACTTTCATGATCGGGAGTTACACCGCTCGTTTTACAGTCCCGTCGTTTGCCACCTGCTCAAGTCCTCGTTGAGCTCGTCCAGATCAGCCTCAGTCTTGCCGAGTGCACGGCGCGCGAGCAACAGCCGCTGCTAAGGGATGTCTCGTACCTGTCGTTGTGGTTGGTGGGGCTGGTGTTGCGGTCAGGCGTTGAGGAGATGTTGTGCAGAATCGCGATGCCGGACACCGTGTCGGCGAGCGTGCTCGCCGACACGGCGGTAGTCGCGGAGGATCATGAAGTTCTTCATCCGGGACAGCACGTGCTCGACGCGAGCCCGGACCGTGCGGTGGGTCGCGTTGAGGTCTTCCTTCCCGTCTGGCAACTTGCTGCCGTCACCGGGTTGCGATACGGCATAACCACCTCAGGATTACCTTCATAGCCACCATCGGCCATTACCGGCCGACCGGCGAGCTGTCCGGCGATGCCCGAGTCGCGGTACACGGTGCAGTCGTTGCGGTTGCCCGGCCGCGGATCTCCAGTGGCGATCACCAGCCGGGTCTCGACGTCGATCGCGACCTGCACGTTGGTCGAGTAGCGGTAGGACTTCAGGCGGCGTTTCCCGAGCTGGGAGGATTTCGCGGCCAGACAGGGCCTGACCTGCATCTTTCGGCCGAGTGGAGCCGGTTGGGTCCGGTCCGGGCTGGACGTGTGACGGCCCGGAGACGGCCTGGCGGCCCGCGCCTGCTCGGTCCAGCGGGTCATCTCATAGTGGCTGAAAGAGGTGTCTGGTTGGGGCTGGGTTGGCGGCTGGGCGGCTTGATCGTCACGGTCGGCTCCCTCGGGGCTTGAGGTGGTGGGCTGTCTGCCCCGTCTTCCTCGCCTCTGCCGCTGGCTAGCGCCGGGGTGGTGGTGTCAAGGGTGAGCGCAGCTCATCGCGCAGCGACGCCGTCAGGCGCCCTTGATGCCGCCGCCCCGGTGTTGAAGGATCGCGTGCGAGGAATGGTCCGCCATCGGATCGTTGGCGTGGTGGTGGTTTATCGGGCCGGGATGGGGTCATGCCGGTGGCGCGTGGCGCTCCGTCTGTGGTCCCCGGTGGCCGGGTTAAACAGCTGCCTCGTGTATCGGCGCCGATGGTCGGGGCGCCAGCCTGCGGCTTTTGGAGGCTGGGTGACGGGGGGGGTCGCGCTCGTTCGGTCGCGTCGCTTTTCAGCGTGGTCAGCCGTAGCGTGCGGGGGTGCATGACCGTCCGGGCCGGGGCGAGATGCCGCCTGTCTGTAATGTGGAGGGGGGCCGGCGCGGGGTTAGGCTGTGGGGGCGTGGCGCTCGGCGGTCGCACAGTAGGCGTGGTGACGGTGGCGTGGTCTTCCCTCCCCCCGAGATGACGCCGCCGGAGTCGGGCGTCACGCCTTCTGCTCGGTGGGGTGCCACGCCGGGGCCGTCCGTGCGTTGCGAGCGGTGGCGGCGGGGCGGATGAGCGGCAGGCTCGCGGGGGTAGGTCAGTAGTCGCGTGGCGCTCGGTCGGGGTGCCTAGGCGGAGGGAGGAGCTGCTTCTTCGTTCAAGGGGTGTCGACCGTTGATGGCCTCAGGTCTGCTGACAAGTCGGCTGAGCGTCACGCCTGCGCACCGTTTCGGGGTGTCGTGTCTTGTTCTGCCGGTGGCGCTCGCTCGGGCGTGGGTTGTTTCACCTGCCGGGTGAAGGGGTGGCGTTCGTGAGTGTGGTCCGGTGCGGGTTGGGGCATTCTGGGCGGGCGCGGCGTCGGCCCGGTCCGCGTAGCCAGGTTTGAAGCCGCCTGGATGCTTGAGACCGAGTTCGACGCCGTGCCCTTTGCACCGTTTGGGCCTGAGATTCGCGGGACTGGCTGGTTATCGTGGGCGGGCGTGGCGTCCGGTGTGATGCTGGGTGGCTGTGTGCATCGGCACAGCGACGGCGGTGGTTCCTGACAAGCATCGTCGTCGGCGATCAGATCGGGCGTCACGCGTTCGTGCTGCGGGGGTGGCCGGCCCGGGGCGTTGTTGCGTAGCGTGCGTAGCGCGTGGCACCCGGATGTCGGTGAAGGACGTGTGCCGGGGTAGTACACGGGAGCTGCTGGCCGCGCTGAGCGCTCACGGGGACGAGTGTGAGCGGGTATGCGGTGGAACGGTCCGGGTGCCACGCGTTGACGCGGTCGATGTGGTCTCAGGACTACAGGTGCGGCGGCGACGCGCGCACGGATCGCGACCGCTCGGCGGGCTCGCCCGGCGGCCGGCCGGAGCGGAGCGGCAGGCCGGTCCGCCATGGGGCGGAGCCCGCCGCACGGGAGGCGATTACTGCGCGCCGCCGCAGGCGGCGCCTTGATCCCATAGAGCCAAATTCGGCAGCTAAAATCGAAATGCAGCCATCCGACGAGCGCTTCGGTTTCGCCGAACGTGCGCACGAGTTCATTGCGGGTCGCATCCGTTCGCGCATTGGCGAGCAAGGCTGATTACGGCGCGGTGGCGCAATAAGCCGTCAAGCAACTGGCGCGCCGGAACTGTGTGCTCATTGTCGTGGAAGTCCGCCGTTCGGTCCTGCGTGAGCTGAATTGTCGCCATATCGACGGGGCGATCGTTTTCGACCGAGTCCATCAGACGTTGCCATGGCGCGTTGGCCAGCAGTCCGGCACTTGCGGCCGAAACCGCCAGGACGCCCGCACTCTTCAGCAGGTCGCGGCGCGGCACGTCCGCTGATCCTTGGTCGACGGTCTCGGCTGGAGTAGGGGCGACGTCGGATAAAGTAGACTGGTTCGTCCGCCAGTACGTCGCGACCAGCGACACGCGATCGGCCAGCGGCAATGCTCACTGCCGACCGGGCCGGCCGTCCGCGATCTCGTCCCCGCCGCGCTTGGCGACCAGCCGCACGAGCTTGCGGAACTGGCCCGGTTCCAGCCCGGTGAACGGGGCAATCCACCCCGGCCGCAACGCTGTGATCACCTGCACCACACCAACATGATCGACTACCGGTCCCGCCCGCCCGGCACCGGATTACGAGACATACCTTAGTCGAACAGACGTACTATCGTCACCGCAGAGCTTGGGACGCATGGCGACGGTTGTCAACACTGCCGACAGGCGATAGTTGGCACCTCCAAGCGAGTTCTCACACGACTCCCAGGACGCTGGCGAGTCCACATGGGAGCCTCCTTTGCCATATATGACGAATGCCACGCGGTGCTCAGTGGTTCGAGGGCCGTTCTGCTCTCGGCGGATCTGCCCGGAGATCGCGAAGCACCGCGCTGTCCCGAGGATTGCTGCACTCGGGGCAGCGCGGCGGCACGGTTGGCTGACTGCTTACCCAGCCGCGATGTCGCGTTTACCCGAAGCTAAGACTCATACACCCTTCCGGCGCGATGCATCGCTTGCGCAGCGCTTCGCTGTCACGCCCCCCGTTGGGGCACGGCACGGACGCTCGTGTGCTCCTGTGGCCACAGCAACTCCGCCGGGCGGCCGCGTGACGGCCGTTCGCTTCACCTGCGCGCTTGCTGTCCCCGGTGTCGGCCTGGGTGGTGGGGTGGTGTGGAATTTGGTCGTGACGTCATGGAGAGGACTGGGCGATCCCGCCTTCGAGGTGGAGCAGCTGAAGGAAGCGCTGGCGACGCAGCCGGTGATCGAGCAGGCGAAGGGAATGATCATGCTGGTGCGGGCCTGCACCTCTGATGAAGCCTTCGTCGTCCTGCGAGAAATATCGCAGCACGCCAACGTGAACGTGAACGTGAAAGACGTCGCCGCGGTCATCGTCGCGGCCGCCAGTCGCGCTGAGCAGCCCGGCGGATTGGCCGGCCTGGACCAGCAGTCGATCACGGTGGTGCTGGACGAGACCCGGCGGCGGGGATTGGACGCGGTGTTCGGCTGAACAGCAATCGTTCCCGCGCCGCGCGCGGACGGATCGGTGTGGGGGTGCTGCCGGTGACGGAGCCCCGCGATATCGTCCCGCCGCTTTCGTCCGGTTCATAGGGTGACAGGTTCGTGGTGAAGCTGCAGCGTTTGTTGCTCGGTTGTACCCTCGTGGTGCGGCGGTTCAGACCGGTAGCCGTCGCGTCCGTGAACTCGCTTGCCCCGAACGGGGCGTGAGGGGCTCGACTCGTGCACCGGTGGTTCGGCCTCACGGTTGGTCCAAGGAGGCCCTGATCGTGTCTTCCGAGTTCGTCCCCCGGCCGCGGCGCCGATGGAAGTACTCACCGGAGGCGTCGTTCACGGTGACCAGGACCGCCGAGACGAGCGTGGTCACTGCGGTCGGCGACTTGGACCTCACGGTCACCGGCGACCTGGCTGCCCTGCTCGGGCAGGAAATTGATCTGCGGCCCCAGGCGCTGGTGCTGGACGCCTCAGCGGTCACCTTCTGCGCCGCACGCGGGGTGACGGTACTGCTCGACGCCCTCGCTGATGCTGAGGTCGCCGGAGTGCCGTTTGCGGTCGTCGGCCGGCAGCAGGCGCTGCTGCGGCCGATCACCGCCCCCGGCTTAGAGCAGGTCCTGCCGCTTCACCAAAGCACGGCCGACGCCGTGGCATGGCTGGCCTTGCTGCCCCAGCTGACCGATCTGAACGCCGGCTGAACCCCACTGGCTCACACGCCCCTCGCGGCTCATCGACTCCCGTGTCGTCATCTCGCGACCTCGACAAGTTGGCCCTGATTGTAGGGCGCCGAACGGGGCTGCGCAGAGACCGAGGGGCGGTGGCGGGGCATGATGTGTCAGTGCCTTTCCTGGAACCGGAGGCAAGTGCCTTTCCCGCTGCTTCTCGTCCGCGGTGTCGGTGTCGCTGCGGCAGGTCGAGACCGCGCTGGTACTCAGTGTCGGCGGCGAGGTCGACCTCGTCACCGCACCCGAGCTGAACGACGCGGTCACGGCTGCGCTGGCCGAAGCGCCCGCCGTGCTGATCGTCGACTTGACCGCGGTGACCTTCTTTCCTCGGCCGGCCTGGCGGTCCTATGCAACCTGCAGAATACGGCCGGCCCCGCGACCACGGTCCGGGTCACGGCGACCTCGGTTGCCGCGCAGCCGATGGCCATCACCGGCGCCGACCGGCTGATGCCGGTGTTCGCCACGCTCGCCGGAGCCCTCTCGGGCGGGCATCCAGCCGAGCCGCCTTCGGAGCACGGTGACGCGAGCCCGTCCGGCGGCAGCCAGTGATCTTCACATCCGAGGGGACCTGGTGACGGAGACCGGTGCCGCCGCTGGTGACCTGGATCCGGCTCCGTCAGCGCCGGTCGGGGCTTGGCCTGCCTAGGGTTAGCGCGACGCCGCCGCTGCTGAGTCAGCTTCGCCGCCAGCTCACCGCGTGGGTCGGCCAAGCCGGAGGTGGATCGGTGGATGTGCGATTCAGGGTTCCAGAGCGGATCGCGCGACGGCGGCCTGCCGAAGTGACCGTGCTGTCTCCACCACCCCGACGGTGAGGCTGGTCATCCCGGCAGGCCGCCGCCTGTCCCCGAGCGGGATGCCTAGACCCCGTTCACGATTAACCTACCCAGCCGGACCGGGGACTCAACCGTGTCCGTCCGACTTTCGTCGGGATCCGGACATCGCCGTGCACGCCTCCGCGTGACGGACAGGATGCACTCCAGACCGGCGGAGACGCTCAGCCGCGTCACGGCAATCGAGGAGGCGCCATGAACCAGCCTCACGCCTGCGCGGCTCACCGGCTTGGCGAGGCGCTGGGCGACATCGCGCGTGCGCTGCAGGCCGAACCCGACGTCTCCTCCACCCTCGCCGCGATCATCGAGGCCGCCGCCGACCACCTCGAGGGCGCTGAGGAAGCCGGGATCTCGCTGGTCGAACACCGCGACACCATCGGCATGGCCACAGGCATTCTCATGCAACGCCACGACCTGGACCCCGTACAGGCGTTCCGGATGCCGGTGGACTCCTCCCAGCACGCGAACATGAAGCTGCACCAGGTCGCCGCGTGGCTGGTCGAGCACCGCCGCGACCTGTAACCCGGCGTCGACCAGGTGCGTGATCGCGACCAGCCCGGGTAGAGCGACAGCAGGTGGCCGGTCGGTTGAACAGACAGCCCCGGCCACCGTACTCTGTCTGCCGTCTGACGCCGTCATCGCCGGCATGCACGTCGCTGGTCAAGCGAACGCCTTCAACCTCGACATGGTGGGCGATGAGCGCCACCGGCGGAGCGGACATTTCGGCCTCGAGCACCGCCGCTGTCGTCGTTCCCGCCACCGGATCGCCGACGCCGGAGGGTCACCAGGGCGGCTCGGGCAGCCACCCCAGGTCGCCGCCGCCGTCGTCACCGGCACCAGCGCCGGCACCGGCACCGAAGTCAGGACCGGGACCGTGCTGATGGCCCGCCCAGTGCAGGGCGTCGCGCAGCGCGGCGATCAGGGCTTCATCATCGGCGAAGGTAGGCTGTTCGCCCATCGGCAGCCAGACTGCGGTGTCCGGCACGGTGCCACACAAGCGGGTCAGCAGGAGCCTGCGTAGTCCAGCTGGCGCTGTCCACGCCCGGCATCGAGGCCCGTTATGGCTTCACCGTCACCGACGTGGAAGAAAGCGGGACTGTCGAGAGTGACGCTACGGTGCTGGGCTCGCAAAGTCACCCGCCGCGGCGATTCGGCCATTGGCGGTGCGCTTCCGTGATCAGAAAACGTGGTGTTTCCCTCCTGCCTGGTAAATCGGGCTGACGGTCGCGCTGATTACCGGTGCCGCCACCGTCGTAGCCGGATGGTGATCACCAGGGCCCGGCGGGTGCTACCCAGATCGGTGCGGCTCACCCCTGCGGTGAGAGCCGAGGCTGAGTCCAGGTCATCGACACCGTCGTGCCCGCGTCACTCGTCTCGATCGCGGCCTGATCGGCCAGGCAATGGATCAGCGGCAGACCGCGTCCGCCCAGCAAGCCCGAGCGCGGAACGGGCTGCCATTGACCATGGTCGGTGACGGTCACGGTGACCGTGTCGCCGCGGCTGGTCGCGTGCAAGCCGAACGTGCCCGGACCGCCGGGGTAGGCGTGCACCACGGCGTTGGCCATCGCCTCATACACCGCCAGCAGCAGATCCTGCACGCGCGCGGGCGGCAGGCCGGTGCCGGCGGCCCACGTGGCCACCTGATCCCGCACCACGCTCAGCTGGGCGGGCTCGGCGGGCACCGCCCGGTGCTGCAGGTCCGCCACGCACGCGACGTCCGCGTTTTCTGCGCCGCTCTGGGCGGCGGGATCGTTGACCATGAGGGTCATCGGAGAGAGTCCGCAGCGAGCGCGGCCGCGGGGGTGGCGAACACCGGCAGCAGCTGATCCATCCCGGTCAGCGTCATCGCGCGCCGGGGCATGCCGTCCTCGATGGCCACCACCCGCACCGCAGTGCCGGTGGTGGCGGCGTGGGCCTGGGCCAGCACGGACAGGCCGGTGGAGTCGAGGAACGTGACCGCGCTCAGGTTGATCACCAGCACCGGCGGCCGGCGGGGCAGCGCGGCGGTGACCGCGTCGGCCAGCTGCCCGGACGTGAGCAGATCAATCTGCCCGGCCACCTCCAGCACCAGCGCGCCCGCGAGATCCTCGGTGCTGTGCAGCCGGACTCGCACGGCATCCTGAGCTGGGGCCAGCTCGCCGGTGAAACTATCGGTCATCGCCGTGACGTCACTGGGGGTCCCTTCCCGCGCGTGCCACCTAATAGGGCAGGCCCGCTGCAGCATTCGCACTCCTATACCCCTCACCCGGGCGGGCGAAACACGTGCATCCGACCGAGCAGCCTTCATTCGTTTGAGTGGTTCCGCGGCGGGGCAGGTAGCTGTCGCGTCCGGCAATGTTGACGGACGTCGCGGTTGAAACGTCCAGCCGCTACCCCTGCCTTACCGTCCGTCGCGCCCCGGCACGGGCGCGACGGAGCGCTGGCGGCGGATCGACGCCACCAGCATCGAGGAGCTGCCGATGCGCGACGCTACCGACCCAACACCCTGCTCCACGCCGTACAGCGGCGCCGAGGTCATCGTCACCACCACCGCCGAGCACACCACCGTCGCCGTGGCCGGCGAGCTCGACCTCACCGTTATCGATCGGCTGCAGGCCCGGCTGACCGAGGAACTGCAGCTGCAGCCCGCTGCGCTGATCATCGACCTCGCGTGCGTCGAGTTCTGTTCCTGCGGCGGCCTGGCGGTGCTGCTGCACGCCGTCACCACCGCCCACGACGCCGGGATCCCGTGCGCCATCGTCGCCGCCAGTCGTCCCGTGCTGCGCCCGGTCCGGTTGCTGAACCTGGACCGGAACCTGCCGATCCACCCCGACCGCGCCGACGTCGAGCAGTGGCTGTCGCTGCTGGCCCGCCTGCGCTGAGCGCAACTCTGGCCGACGTTTGTCCACGACGAATTAGTCCTGGCCGATTCTTCCTCCAGACTCCGCGTTGACGGTGTGCCTCGGGTTCGTGTCCTACCGTGATCAAGAACGTCAGCCAGCCATCGGCGCTGTTAAAATGAGCAGCCATGACGGATCGTGACGTGGTGCTCGACGATTGGCTACGGGACCACAGCCTACTTCCGCCGCAGCTGCAAGCCAAAGCCAACTGATCGCACGGCAACGATACCTGGTCGATCAGTCGGAACTGGTGTTTATCAAGCAAGCGCGCCGGCAGGGGTGGGACTGGCGGACGATCGCCAAGGTGCTGGACCTGCCGGATGCCGAGTCGGCCGAACAACGCTCGGCCGAGCTCACCGCCATCCGGCTGCGCACCGGCCCCGACAGTCCCGGCTGGCGCCCCCGCGGCACAGGCAACCACGTCGAACCAGGCCAGCCCCGACAGTGCCGGCTTCGCGCCCTGAGCCCGTCATCGGCGCGAAAGCCCTAGCTCGTCGCCGCGCCGTTACCCGGAGACCGTTTCCGGCCGCTGCAGTGCGCTGGTCGTGATCGCGCAGCATGCGGAGCACGGTGCACCACCAGCCGCGGCCGGGACCAGATCACCGAGGAAGCCGCCGACGCCGCCATCGAGCAGGCCTGCCAAATCCTGCGGCTGCCGACCATCCGCGACCGCTTCGGCGACCAGGCCGCCGCCGCGGCCCGCCAGCAGGCCACCTACAAGACCTTTTTGTCCGAGCTGCTGTTCATCGAGTGCGAAGACCGCGAGGTCCGCCGCAAAGCCCGCCTGGTCAAGCAAGTCGGCTTCCCGCGCACGAGACGCATCGAGGACTTCGACTTCGCTGCGAACCCGAACGTCCCGCCCGCGCTGGTCCACACCCTGGCCAAGGGCGCCTGGATCCGCGCCGGGCAGCCGGTCTGCCTGATCGGGAACTCCGGCACCGGCAAGTCCCACCTGCTGATCGGGCTGGGCACCGCCGCGGCGGAGGCCGGGTTCAAGGTCCGTTACGTCACCGCTACCGCGCTGGTCAACGAGCTCGTCGAAGGGGCCGAGGACAAGCACCTGTCCAAGACCATCGCCCGCTACGGCCGCGTCGACCTGCTCTGCTTGGATGAACTCGGCTATCTCGAGCTGGACCGGCGCGGTGCGGAGCTGCTGTTCCAGGTTTTCACCGAGCGGAGGAACGCCCCAGCATCGCGATCGCGAGCAACTCCGCGTTCAGCGAGTGGAAGCGCATCTTCACCGACCCGCGGCTCTGCGCCGCGATCGTCGATCGCTTGACGTTCGACGCCTCGATCATCGAGACCGGCACCGAGTCGTTCCGGCTGCGCACCACCAAACGCCGCCGCACCAGCCGGGCCAGCTGACTACCAGCTCGCCGATCGCCGTTCTCGGCTGGCATCATGACAGGCATGAACGTAGGCGACCAGGTCGTGTTCCTTGATGACGAACCCGAGCTCGACCTAGCCGAAGGCACCCCAGCCACGGTGACCACCTTCCACGAGCCCGACTACATCGAATTCCAGCTCGCCGACGGTCGCGTCTTCACCACGCTCGAGTCCTCGCTCGGCCTCCGAACCGCCAGCGTCCGGGAAAGCTGAACGCACCCGTCAGAACGGCGCGTCCCGCCAGTCCACCTCCACCGGTCCGCCTGGCGGGACCCGGATCACCCGCGGCGATCTCGGCTGCGAACACGTCCAACGTGTCTGCGTCCAGCCGGCAGTCCCACAGCTCGCAGGCATCCTCCAGTTCGCGGCGGACCACCGCGACCGGTCGTCCCGCGAACCCGATGAACACCTCGTCCAGCGCCCACACCAGCGTCACCACCGGGCCGGGCTCACGCTCGCTCACCACGCCATAGTCACCGACCGGCATCAGCTTCCACCAGCAGAAACACTGGAACGAGGTGGGGCCAAATCAGAGTGCCGAACCCACGCCGACGATGGCAGGTGGAGTCGCATCAAGATGCCGACCGATGTCGCAACCCAGCCTCCGGGGCCAGTTCAGAATGCCGAGCCGGGGCCACTTCAACCTGCCGAAATCAGCGGTTGGGCAGGTTGCGCCCGCTGGTCGGCACGACCCTCCTCGAGGAGGCTTTCCTGCGCACCGGCTGAGTTCGGCCACCGCGGAATCGGCTGTCGCCGGCCGGCGCGCTCGTCCTGCCCGGCGGCACGATCACCCGGCGCGGCACCGGCCATACGCGAGCAGCTGCGCCGTCGTCCCGCGTCACCGCAGGGGCTGACCGCCGGGCGGGTGGTCGCCGGGTGTCAGCCGCAGCTGGCTGGCGAGCAGCGCGGCTTGCACCCGGTTATCCAGCTCGAGCTTGGCCAGGGTGCGGGACACGTAGGTCTTGACCGTGGACACGCTCATGTAGAGGCGTTCGGCGATCTCGGCGTTGTTCAGGCCGAGGCCGACCTGGCCCAGGACCTCGCGCTCCCGTTCGCTGAGCAGGCCGAGCCGTCCGGCGGCGTCGGGGAACGCGGTCGGCGCGGCGAGTCCGTGGCTCGAGAGGCGCCGCAGGATCCGGCGGCCGATCTCGGCGTTGAGCACCGACGCGCCGCCGTGTACCGCGCGGATCGCGTTGATCAGGTCCTTCGGCGTGAGCTGCTTGAGCAGGAACCCGTCCGCGCCCGCGGTGAGCGCGTCGATCATCAGCTGGTCGTCGTTGAACGTGGTCAGCGCCAGTACGAGCGGCGGGTCCGGGTCCTTCTTCAGCTGGGCGGTGGCGGTCACGCCGTCCACCCTGGGCATCCGCAGGTCCATCAGCACCACGTCAGGTCGGCGCTCGCGGCAGACCGCGACCGCCTCGGCGCCGTCGCCTGCCTCGCCGACCACCTCGATGTCCGGCGCGGACTCCAGGATCGCCGTCGTCCCGGCGCGGATCAGGGCTTGGTCGTCGACGAGGAGCACCTTGATCATGACGCCGATCGTCGCACGGGGTCGCCGTCACCGCGCCGCGGCAGGTCGGCGCGCAGCACGAAGCGGGTCTCCTCCTTGATCGGCTCGGCGGTGAGGCTGCCGCCCGCCAGCGCCGCTTCCTCAGCGAGCAGGCGCAGGCCGCGGCCCGTGCCGGGCAGCGAGGGCCGGTCTCGCGGGGGGAGCGGGCTGGTCACCGTGAGCCGCACGCCGCCGTCGGCACAGGTGAGCCGGACGTCGGCGCTTGGTTCACCGGCGTGGCGCAGCACGTTGGTCAGCGACTCGCGGACGATGCGGTAGCACAGGTCGCCGATGATCGGGTCGCACGTGCCGGCGGATTCGTCGACCTGCCAGGACACGTCAACGCCGAGCGACCGGTAGTCCTGCACCAGGTCCTCGATGTCGGCGGCGCCGAATGTCGCCGCGCCGCCGTCCGCGTCCGGGGTGGACAGGACGTCGAGTACCTCGCCGAGCTGCTTGATGGCCTCCCGGCCGACGTCGGCGATCAGTTCGCAGCGCTGTTTGATCGCCTCGGTGGCGGCGGGGTCGACGCTGATCGCGCCGGCCGTGGTCACCATCACGCTGACGTGGTGGCCGACGCCGTCGTGCATCATCGACGCCAGCCGTGCCCGCTCGGTCAGACTGCGTTCCCGGAGGGTGCTCTCCCGCAGTCGCTGTTGCCGCTGCGCGGACTGCACGGCGTGCCACTCGCGCTCGGCCAACGCCTCCTCCAGGCTGTTCTTGGCCAGTCCCATGACGAACGGCGCGACTGCGGCCAGTGCCCAGTAGACCAGGCCGTTGAGGTCGTTCGCCGGCACGCTGGGCTCGAACTCGAACAGGCTTCCGGCGCCGGTGATCGGTTCGAACAGCGCCTGGTGGGCGGGCCAGACCAGCAGTAGCGCCATGCCCACGGAGGCGAGCGGCCAGCGGCGTCGCCTGGTCAGCGAGTAGGTCATCACGTAGATCGGGTAGGGCAGGTCGGTCAGGGCGAACGTGGCGCAGGCGACCACGGTCGCTGCCCAGTCGGACTCTCGCCGCCACAGGGCCAACACGATGGCGCACAGCGCGGAGATGGCGGCGAAGGCGGCGGGCGTCGGCGTGGGCGCAACGCGGTGCAGGCCGGTGAGCAGCCCGACCGCGGCCGGGCCGGCGATCACCAGCGCCACCATCACGTCACGCGGCCGGCGTGAGCGGAACAGGTGCTGCCAACGTTGCATCACTCACACCATGCAAGCAGCACGGCCGTCGCCCGGCGACTCGCGCGACCACGATCGGGTGGCGCGTCAACCTGGGTCCACACCATGGCGCGGATTGTCACCGCGAGACGACGCGTCCGGCCCGTCCGAGGAGATCTCCTGAAGAGGACCGATTCTTGGGAGGTAACGATGTCCGCAGTCCTGCAAGACCCCGAGCGTCCGACCGTCTGGACCACGCCCACGCGCCGGCGGGCGCCGATGCCCACGCCGCGTCCCGGCGGCATCGCGGTGGTCCTGGGCGACCGGGCGGAGGTCTTTGCGCTCGCTCCGGTGCTCGCCGGGCTGGGCGACGCGGCCCGGGTGGTGCGCGCCGATCGCCGGCCGTCGTCCACGCCGCGCGACCGCATCTGCTCCGTCGCGGTGGCGTTGGGGCGGTTCGACCGCGCGTTCGCCGCCGACCTGCCGGATGCGGTGGTCGTGCACGGCGCGTCCGACACCGCGCTCGCCGGGGCGCTGGCCGCCGGCGCCAACGGCATCCCGCTGGTGCGCATGGGCGCCGGTGTGCGCAGCCACGAGTTCGGCTCGGCTGAGGAGCAGAACCGGGTGCTGCTCGACCGCTCCGCCCAGGTGCTGTGCGCGCCCACCGCGGCCAACGTCGTCAACCTGCGGGCCGAAGGGCTCGGTGGCCGGGACGTCCGGCTGACCGGCAGCACCGCGGTCGAGGCCGTGCGCCACCGGCTCATGGCGGAGCCAGACCGGCTCGCTCTCGTGCGCCGGTGGGGCCTGGAACCCGACCGGTACGTGCTGGCCACGATCGAGCACCCGGAGAACGTCGATGACGAGGAGGCGCTGTTCGGGATCATGAACCAGCTGGCCGCCCTGGTCGACGCCGGTCACCCAGTCGTGCTGCCCACGAGCCCGCGGACGAGGGCGGTGATCGAGCGCGCCGGCGTGCTGTCGTCAGGGATGGGCCTGCGGGTGGTGGATCGGCTGTGGCACTCGGAGTTCCTGGCGCTGGCCGCGCACGCAGGGCTGCTGGTCACCGACTCGGGTGCGGTGCCGGAGGAGGCGACGGTCCTGAAACGGCCGGTGCTGGTCGTGCGCCAGTCGACGGAGCACTCGAAGGCGCTGAGGGACTTCGGCCGAGGGGTCGCCCGGGCCGACCTCACCGCGATCGCCCTGGACTGGCTTGCCGACGACGACCGCCGCGTCCACCTGGCCGGCTTGCCTTCGCCATTCGGTGACGGAGGAGCTGGTGTACGCATCGCGGACGCGGCCCGCGCCTTGGCCCGGCCGGCAATCCGCCTCGTCGTATGACCGAAGGCAGTCGCGCGGTTGTGAAGGTCAGCAGGTGGCCGATGCGAAGTCCGTCAGCTCCCGAACCGCTACCCGCGAGCGGCTCACCGATGCCGGTCAAGACCATGTTGGTGCCGGTTGCCGGTGGGTGGCAGCGTAGTCCATGCACGACACAGGATCCGCGGTGTTCCCATAATCCCAAGCGGCTTTGTGGCGTGCGGCTTATGCGCGGCGACCGCGTCGGTCAACGTGGATGCGCAGTGCGACCTGTTGAGCCACCGTGCCAGACGGAAGAACTCGATCGCGCTTGCCTGCCAGCTGATCAGGGGACGAGCCCGGGGCGCGAGAGCGACGATCATCGTGATGCGCCGCGCGGGTCCAGCTTAACGACGATCCGCAGCATGAAGATCGTAGGTGACGGTGCGACCCACTGACACTGGTGCGGCAGGAACCTGTCAAGCACCGTTGCTTCCGGGGAGTGGGTACTCGGTCAAGACCTCGCGCTTCCGCTCCCGTACCCCGGAAACAAGGTTCGACGCGGCGAGAGGTGCTTGCTGCCGGGCAAGTACAGCGTGGTCCGGTTGGAGGTCGGCTTCGCCGGCCCTCCCTTTTGGAGCCGGCGAAGCCTCGGTCCAGACTGTCCCGCGGGAGTCTCCGAACCGTGCCCTGTCGTTACCCCGGAGCCGGGGAACCAAACACGGGTTCCTGATCACCGTGCGAACGGGGTTGTAGGGTTCTGGTGACCCCCGTTGAGATGCCAGCGGTTGTCTCCCCGCACACCGCTGGCGAGGGCGCCTTGAGCGCGCTCGCCGTGAACGACGGAGGCGCCTGCCGTGGCAGCCGACAACGACGACTTCGCCCACCGGCTCGACGAGCTCGGCGCCAGCATCGCCGACCTGTCCGGTCTGTTCGAGCGGGCGCCGGACACCGAGGCCGTGCTGAGCACTGTGTGTGCCGAAGCGGTGCGGCTAGTCCCCGAGGCCGACATGGCCAGCATTACCACCCTCACCGGCGGGGAGGCCGCCACCGCGGTCAGCACCGACGATCGGGCCGTGCTGCTGGACCGCGTTCAGTACCGCAGCGGGGAAGGTCCCTGCCTCGACGCCGCCCGGACCGGTGGCATCGTGCGCGTCACCATCACCGAAGCCGGCGGGCGGTGGCCGGAGTTCGTGCAGGAAGCCAAGGAGCTCGGGGTCGGCAGTTTCCTGGCCGCGCCGCTGACGATCGAAGACGGTATGCGGGGGGCGCTGAACCTGTTCGGGTTCGGAGCGCACGGCTACCAGCAGTTCGACGCGACGACTTTGCGCCTGTACACCGTGAGCGTCGAGTCGGCCCTGCAGGCGGACCGCCGTTACCAGCAGGCGCACTCCCTGGCCGAGCACCTGAACACCGCGATGCGCCACCGGGGGGTGATCGAGCAAGCCAAGGGCATGCTCATGCTCATCCACAAGATCGACGAGAAGGCCGCCATGCAACGGCTCATCACCCAGTCGCAGAACACCAACGTCAAACTCCGCGATGTCGCCGCCGACTTCGTCTACCGCGTCATCACCGAACAATCCTCCACACAACCAGGAACCTGATCGCCGGGGGGACTGTTCCAAGATCGGTGTTTTCGGCCCGACACGCCGGGCTGAGGTCCGGCGGGATGGGCACGGTGAGTGATGACATCGGAGCTTGTGAGTCCACGCAAGAGTGAGTCGAAGCCGGCGCGGGAGCTGTCGCCGGAGCAGGCCGCCGCGGCGGCGATGGTGGCCGAGGCGAAGGCCCGCGGGCTGGCGCTGACCGGCCCGGACGGCCTGCTGAAGCTGTTCACCAAGAACATTCTGGAGACCGCGCTCAACGAGGAGATGACCGAGCACCTCGGGCACGAGAAGAACCAGGCCGACCCGGACCGCGAGTCGACGAACGTCCGCAACGGCACCCGCCCGAAACAGTGATCTCCGACGCCGCCGGCGAGATCGGTATCGACGTGCCGCGGGACCGGGAGAGCACGTTCGAGCCGCAGATCGTGCGCAAGCGGCAACGTCGGCTCACCGAGGTGGACGAGATCGTTCTGTCGTTGTATGCGAAGGGAAGGACGACCGGAGATATCTCGGCGCATTTCGCCGAGATCTATGGATCCTCGGTCAGCAAGGAAACGATATCGCGGATCACCGACAAGGTCGTCGCCGAAATGAGTGACTGGGCCAACCGTCCGCTCGACCCGGTGTACGTGGCGGTGTTCATCGACGCCACCCACGTCAAGGTCCGCGACGGGCAGGTCGCCAACCGGCCCGTCTACGCCGCCATCGGCGTCACCGTGGACGGTCATAAGGACGTCCTGGGGCTGTGGATGGGCTCGGGCGGCGAGGGCGCGAAGTTCTGGATAAGTGCTGATCGACCTGAAGAACCGCGGTGTCCGGGATGTGTTCTTCCTCGTCTGCGACGGACTCAAGGGTCTCCCGGATGTTGTCACCAACGTGTGGCCGCAAACCGTCGTTCAGACCTGCATTGTTCACTTGATCCGCAACACCTTCCGGCTGGTGTCTCGCCGGGACTGGGAGGCGGTGAAACGCGATATCAAACCCATTTATACCGCACCGAGCCCGGATGCCGCCGCGGCAGCTCTCGACGAATTTGAAGAGAAATGGGGTGCGAAGCATGGAGCGGTGATTCGTTTGTGGCGCAATGCTTGGGATGAGTTCACGCCGTTCCTCGACTACGACGTCGAGATCCGGACGATGATCTGTTCCACGAACGCGATCGAGTCGCTGAACGCGCGTTACCGGCGGGCGGTTCGCGCACGCGGGCATTTCCCGACCGAGCAGGCCGCGATGAAGTGCCTGTACCTTGTGACCCGCAGCCTGGACCCGACCGCGACCGGCCGCGCCCGATGGACGATGCGTTGGAAGCCAGTGATCAAGGCGTTCGCCATCACGTTCGGTGATCGCTGGCCGGGAGCCGAAACCTACTGATCAACAACGCCGGAAACACCGATCACGGGACAGACCCTACTAAAGCCAACGCAACCAGCTGGTACCGCATCAAGCAACGTTGGGGTAGGTAATCTGGGCGGCGGATCTTGAGGTTGACCGCGACGTGGCGTCTGGGGTAACAGTGGCGGTTCGTCGGCGGATGTAGCCGCGATCGCTGTCTGTTGAGCAGCGTGGCTGGGATAGGCGTTGCCGTCGAGGTGTAGTAACGGACCGCGGCCAACTCGCACTCGATCCAGCTCAGTCCGGATGCGTGTTGGATGTGTAGACCAGCTCGATGTCGTTGGCCGTGCACCACGTGGCGACCTCGGCCTTGATGTCAGGTCCGTATTTGTCGAAGATGAGGCAGAGCTTTCCGGGTCGGGCAGCGGCGGCGGATTTGCTTGCAGAAATCGTACTCCTGAAGTCGTGGCACAGTGATGTGGGGACTGGCGGCGTCGCGGGCATTCGACCTGAGGTGTCGAGCTGATTGGTCCGGTTGGACCCGGTCGTTTACCGGCCTGGTGACGGCCTCGGGTTGTTCGGTCCAGCAGGCGAGTTGCTAGCGGCTGAAGAGGGCGGTTCGATTGGGACTGGGAGGGTGGCGTCGCATCGGTTAGTCTCCCTGGTGCGGCGGGGTCTGGTGGGATGTGTCGTTGTTTCCGTGCTGCTTCTAATGTCGGGTAGGCCCGGGACGAAACACGCTTTCTCGCCGTGACGCGGATCGGTCCGGCGTTGCAAGCGCGATGGCGAGAACACGTCCGGGTTGTGGTGGTGAGCCCGCGTCGACGGGGTTACGCTGTGGGTGGTGTGGCGCTCGGCGGTCGCTGGGTGCGATGGAGGCGGCGGTGTCTTCCCTCCCCCGAGATGCGTCGCCGAGTCGGGCGCCACGCCGTATCCGGTCACGGTGTGCAGTGTTGCCGGGGGTTTTGGTTGCTGCGCGTAGCGTCTTGACCTTCGTGCGCAGGGCCGCTCGATCACGGCAATCCTGCTAAGCGCCTGGTGTGGACAGGACGCCAGCCGTTTCGTGTGACAGAATTCCTTGTCTGGCCGAACATGTCGGTTAGTGGGTTGCCCGCGGTGGTAGGGGTAGTCGGACGTGGTGTTCGAGTTCTGGTCCGCGCCGGACTTCACCCCCTCGGTGCATGTGATCGGGCTCGGCGTCACGCGCTGTGTGCCAGAGCACTGGCCGGTCCGTCTGAGTGAATCGATCCATGGCGTGGGATTGATGGGCCGCCTCGCGGGTACGTCCGGGATAGCGTGGCGCTCGGCCGTCGCTGCTCGGGTTTGGAGAAGAACGCCGCATTTGGGTCCCAGCAGCGTTGGAGCACTGGCCCGAGTGTCTGCAGAGCCCGGCTGAGCGCCACGCTGCGAGTCAGCCAGATGGCCCTTCGGTGGGGGCTCAGGGATTCTTGGAGGGTGCGGCGTTCGAGCTCGGTCCGCGTAGCCAGGTTCAAAGCCGCCTGGGTGCTCGAGGCCCAGCTCGGCGCCGCGTCCTTTGCGACGTTCGGCCTGGAGAGCGCGTGATTGGCCTGGTTATCGTGGGTTGGCGTGGCGTCCCGCCGCCGTCGTCGTGGTTGTGAGCATCGGGCGCAGCGATGTCGGTGCTCCTCGACAAACACCGCTTTCGGCGACCTGACTGGGCGTCACGCGTTCGTGTTCTTGGGTTGGCCGGCCGACGCGTAGATCCCCGTAGCGTGAGTGGCGCGTGGCACCCGGGCGCGCCCAGTAGTACCGCAACCGTTGGTCAAGACCCCGGCTCTCGACGGCGCGACGACGGCAGCATCGATCTCACCGCTAGCGTCGCGGGCACCCACATCATCGAGCACGGCGGCCGGCTCAGCGCGCTCCAAGAGGCCGACCTGCCAAGGAAGTCACGCCCGAACTCGACACTGTCGGCCCGTTCGACTTCCACGGCAAGCTGACCTCGGCGATGACCGCGCACTTTAAGCAGGACCCGACGACGGGCGAGTTGCACTTCTTCAGCTATTCGCCGTTCCCGCCGCACCTGACCTACTACATCGCCTCGCCCAAAGGCCACAACACTTGCAGCCGGATGGTCGACGGCAGCGGACCGCGCCTCATGCACGACTTCGCCATCACCGCGACCAAAGCCGTGGTCCTCGACCTGCCAGTCGTTTTCGACTCCGAGAATGCCTCCGGCATCCCCAACCGCTGGTGGTGGATCGGCGCCAGGCCACCCGATCGCCCCGGTCAGCGGGGCGATCGCGACCCGGTGAATGCTGGACCCTGCAACGGGGACCGCGACCGAACAGCAACTTGACAACCTGGTGACGGACTTCCCCAGCATCAACGACGACTGCACCGGCCTGCCCTCCACGATCAGCTAATCGGGCGCCTTTCCAGCAGCGGGGCTCGACGAGTTCTGAGCTTCCCCCGGTTGTCCGGATACCTCGCCTGAGGTGACCGCCGGTCACCAGGGAGGATGTTCAAATGCCCGCACCGCACCCACTGAGTTCCGTCAGCGTGCCGTAGAACTGGCCCGTCTGGGTGACAAACCAGTCGCTGCACTGGCGAGGGACCTGGGTATCAGCGAGTCCTGCCTGCGCTTTTGGAAGCGGCGGTCACGGCAAGATCCAAAGTGAACGATTTGCGTGGTTGTCGTACTAGCTGCCCGCTTGGCCCGAACTGAGGGAACGCCAGGATATCGGTTAACTGGCCGCAACCAGCCGACAGTTCCATACCGAGGTAGGTAGTGGTTCGGGGCTCTGTGCGGGGACTCTGTCGGCGTCCCCGTTCCGGTTCACCTGGGAGTGCCTATGACCACGTCCCTGTCCAGAATCCTGTTCGCCGCCGGGATCGCCACGGCATCGGTACTCGCGTTGGGGGCCCCGGCTTCGGCGGCGCCGAGCGCATCGACCCTGGCTTCGGCAAAAGCGACGCTCGACCGCGTGCACGACGTGCCCAACACCGCGTGGGGCATCGACCCGGCCACACACCAGGTCGTCGTGAAGATCTCCGACGCCGCCCGCGGCGCCGGAATGGGCGCTCTGCGCTCGGCGATCGCGTCCCTCGGCTCGGCCGTGCGCGTCAAGCACACCGCGAAACCACTGACGACACAAGTTTACGACGGCGACGAGATCAGTACCGGCTCGATCATCTGCTCGGCTGGGTTCAACGTCACCAGCGGCGGGCAGCGATACATCATCACGGCCGGGCACTGCACCCAGGGCGGCCCCTCCTGGCGGGGGATCGGCCCTTCGGTCGACTCGAGCTTCCCGGGCACCGACTACGGCCTGATCCGCAACGACTCCGGCGACGGCCCGGGCGAGGTCGACCTCTACGACGGCACCACGCAGCCCATCACGCAGGCCGGCGACGCCTACGTCGGCGAGCAGGTCTGCAAGAGCGGACGCACCACCGGGCTGACCTGCGGCACGGTCACCGCGCTCGACCAGACCGTGAACTACGGCAACGGCGACGTCGTCTACGGCCTGATCGAAACGAACGTCTACTCCGACCACGGAGACAGCGGCGGCGCCCTGTTCGACGGCAGCACCGCGTTGGGCACCGTGTCCGGCGGCGACAGCACCACCGACTACTTCCAGCCGGTCACCGCGGCGCTGAACGCCTACGGCGTCGGCCTCGCCTGACCTCCCCGTCCCCACAGCACCCGAAGGATCACCTTGTCTGTCACCATCCGCGGTTTGCCGCGCTCGCCCTGGCCTGCGCGGTCACTCCCGGCGCCCAGGCGAGCACGGTCACCTCGACGTGTTCGCAGGCGGATCTGCCGCTGCCGTACCCGGCGTGCACTCCCGGTGCCCTGAACCCCGACGTCACCCAGGCCACGATCGGCTCGACGATCTGTGTGTCCGGCTGGACCGCGACGATCCGGCCGTCGACGAGTTACACGAACGCCCTGAAGAAACGGGGCATCATCGACTACGGCTACAGCGCCACCAGCATGTCGGACTACGAGGACCACTTCCTCCCGCTGGAACTCGGTGACGCCTCGAATGTCCCGAAGGATCTCTGGCCCGAGCCACACGCGGGTGACCAGAATGCCTCCAGCAAGGACTCGGTCGAAAACGCGGTGAAGAAGGCCGTGTGCGGGGCCAGGCCACGCTAGCCGACGCTCAGCACGCGATGCTCACCGACTGGACGACCGCGAAGTCCGTGTTGGGCATCGGCTGAGTCGCACCGGCGGTCGAGGATTGCCGGCTGGAGAATCGCGACCTGCTGTCGTTCGATCGGACTGTGCCGCGACGAGCAGGCAGCTTTCCAGTTGTTGAGACAGCCGTGCCTCTCGGACGGCTAATTCGCCAGTCTCCCCTGAGAGTGGAGCAAGGCGGACGTATCAGCCGGTGCGCAGTGAAGGCTCATCGACCACGGCCGTCCCGACCACAGGGCGCAGCCTCCCCTGCCGCAGCCGGATGACGACCGCGGTCAATGGTGCACGCACCAGCAGGCCGATCAGCGCCACCGTCGTGCCGAGCACAGCCCCGGCGAGCACGTCGTAAACGTAGTGCGCACCGATGTACACCCGGGAGAATCCGATCAGCGCCGCTACCGCAAGCGAGATCAGCCCGATCCGGCGACGGACGAGGAGCAGGGCGACGGCGGACACGGCGATCGTCACGTGGTTGCTGGGAATGAGTAGTAGCGGTGGTCGCCGAGGGCGCCGGTCGCGGCGAGCGCCCGGTCTTCACGGTCGACGGCGAGGCGGACCGGCCGCCCGCCGATGGGGCGGACGGCGCCGTCCGGGGCGACCATGGGCTGGGCTTCGTCGTGGTCGTCGTCATCGGGACCGGGCGTGACCGGGCTCGGGGCGAGTATCTGCGTCGCGCCGGCCGCGACTTCCGCCAACGTCGTCAATAGAGACCGGTCGAGTTCCGCGTTGATCCGCTGCGAGGCGGCCTGGTAGCTGAACACCCCAACCAGGATCGCAGCCGCCGCGCCGACCCCGGCGAAGGCGATCGCGAGCTTGCTGCGCAGGGTTCATGCCGGCCGCACCGAATAGCCCACCCCGCGGACGGTGTGGATCAGGTCGGTAGCCCCGGCCTGTTCCAGCTTGCGCCGCAGGCAGCCGATGTAGACGGCGATATTCTTGGATTCCGACCCGAATTCGTAGCCCCAGATCCGCTGGTAGATCGTGGTGCCGTCGAGCACGATCCCGGCGTTGCGGACCAATAGTTCGAGCAGGTCGAACTCGGTCTTTGACAGGGTAATTTCGGTGCTTCGCCATCAGACGCGCCGCGCGGCCGGGTCAAAGCCACCAGCATGGGCGGGCGGGTACTGCGCTCACGCACCCCGGCCGGGGTCACCCAAGAGATCTACGCCCTCCTGATCACTTATCAGGCGCTGCGGATCGTGATCAGCGACACCACTCTCGACCGCACCGATATCGATTCCGACCGCGGCAGTTTCACTGTCGCCCTGCACGCCGCCCACGACCAGCTCATCGCCGCCGCAGGCGTCATCGCCGACACCGTGATCGACCTGGTCGGGGCCATCGGCCGTCACATCCTGGATCAGCTACTGCCCGCCCGCCGGATCCGCACCAACCCCCGAGTCGTCAAACGCGCAATCTCCAAGTACGTCGCCAGCACCGCCAAAGGACGCCACCGCGGCCCCAGCCACCCCGCCACCATCATCATCGAGATAGAAGCGATCTTGACAGCCCAGCCACCGCCCTAACTGAACGGCTTTGCCACTAGCTCCTCCGAGATGTCGCCGCGACCGAGGAACGCGGCCAGGACGCGCTCGCTCTCGACCGGGCACGCGGCGACCGCATGGCCAAGGCCGAAACGCTGACCAACCTCGCCCGGATCGCGATCACGGCCGGCCGTGCGGCCGAGGCGATCGCGCGGTGCCGCCGAGCCCTCGCCCTCCCGCCGCATCCGAAACGCGCATGGCGCGCCTGGAACAACCTGGCAACGGCACCGCAGCACGCGGGGCACACCACCGACGCCCGCGAATTCATCGAGAGAGCGCTGAACGCAGCCGACTTGTACGGTGAGAGCGGAGACCACCAGCAGGCGCTCGACGCCGCGGGCATGCGCGCCTACTCACGTGACACGCGCGGCCACATCCACCTCCGGCTCGGCACTTTGGACGACGCTTACGCCGACTTTGCTACGCCCACCACATCGCGGTCGAGCTCGGCGAGTGGCAGCTCGAAGCCGAAGCGCTGGTCGGTGCCGGCCAGGTTCTGCACGCTCAAGGCCGCTTCGACCGGGCGCACCAGACCTGGTCTAAGGCCCTCGCCGTCTTCGAGGACGTCGCAGCCTGGGCGGCCACTGAAGAACTGGGCAGCACCATGGCGGAGTGTTGCCTCGCTCCCCGGACATGACCGCACGTCCCGCGCCGGCATTTCCCTTCAGGGGAGGTGTCGAGACGATACCGATGAGGGTGCCGTCGCCGGTCCCGACCCGGGGCGACAGCCGGTGGAAAGAACTCCGAAAGCACCGCGGTGTTCGGTGGTGTGGTGCGCAGGGATGCCTCCGGGGCCAGCCGATGACGGCTCGAAGCCCGGGTGACGTTCCAGGTGCCCGGACACCGCGGCGTCAGGACGGTCTGCGGGACCGGTGTGCAGGGAGCCGTGATCGTGCGCAACGACCTGTCCGGCCTCCTCCGCGTGCGAGCGACGGTGACGCTGTACAAGTCGCCGCGACGCCGGGCACCTCGGAGTGCGCTGCGTCGAGCGTGGCCGCCAACTCGTGGTCGGTCTGCTTCGGACCGACCCTCACCTACGGCGGATCGGTGGCCGCCACCGGCACGGTGGCGGGAGGCTGACTCCGACGCGCCGGGCGTCGCCGCGGTGGGCGCGCCCGGCATCGGCCCCCTTTCGGCGCGTCATCGATCTAGCACCCTTTCAGACCTGTGAACGCGGCAACGCAGGACGTAGCGTTCCTGACCAGTTCCCCGTCGACGAGCTTTCGGAGTGATGACCATGCGTTCAGCCAAGGCCGCGGCTGTTCTCGCCGGCACCGTCGTGACGGCTGGACTGCTGACCGCGGTCCCGGCGTCGGCGTTCGGCGGGGAAACTTTCGGTTGCCAGGTTTCCCCCGGTCCGACGGGCCCTTACCTGGGGAATTGCCGAAACAGCGCCAAGTTCGGACCCGGCCCGTTTTCCGCCGGTTTCCTCGTGCAGGGAGCGGCAGCCGGGACGACCTACACCTGGACCGTGCCAGCCGGCTATCAGATCCTGGCGGGCAGCTGCACGAGCACCTCGCCGGGGTGCCGAGTCGACAACCTCTCCGGCGACGACTTCGTCACCGTGTCGGTGAAGCTGCAGCAGGGCGGCCAGTCGAAGACCATGACGGCGACGGCGATCATCCTGCAGGTCTGCGGTGACGTCTACTGCTGACCCCAATCGCATGCCCGGGCGATGAACCGCCTTAGACATCACCCCTGAGACGGCGCTGTGGTCGTCTCGGCGTCTTCGTCGGGCGGGCGGCGGGGCGTGGTTCCACGCAGCACTCACCCCGCGCGGGGATCCAGGACGGAGGATCGAGACGCCTACGCTGACGCGGCCGATTGCATAGCGCCCGGCGGCGCCGAGGGCGGGGGGCAATTAGCATGTACCGGACGTGCATGCCAGCGATGACCGGATGCGGCAACTGGTCCGCCTGACCTTCGCCCGTCCTGTCGTTGTCGCTCCGTTACGACCGTGGTGTTACCGATCGTGACAGCAGTCCGGGTGGAGTAGGTGGGCACGGTCCAGGCCGGGCCCGGGCGGACGTCGTCATCTTCGGTGGCGTGGGGACGTGGTGGGGGCAGCGGGCGGCCGTCGGCGAGCAGGTCGAGTCGGGTCACCGCCGCGTAGCCGGGTATGTGCGGGGAGCAGCAGCAGTGTGCCGGACAAGCCCGGCGCCGCGGCGGCGGAGGGGACTGCATACCGAAGCGGGGTTCTTGTCTCCTAGGATCAGCAGCGCCCCGGGGTTTCGGACCGATCCGCCGCCGCGGTCGGGGTTGTCTCCGCCACACGGCACAGCCGGCCACCGGTCGGGCTCCCGCACGATGCCGCCGCCCAGGTGCTGAACCGTCCGGTTTCCGACGATGTCGCCATGCACGGTTGAACCAGGCCGCCGGGTGGGTAGCTCACTGGTCATCGAGCTTGCGGCTCGATCACGGGGACAGGCGGTGACCGCCGGAACGCGGAGGACACCGTCGGGGCGGTGTACAGCACCATCATTCCGGCCGGCCGCCGTCCGCAACTGCATGATGCCCGCATGGGCCCTCCGGCGCCCAGCAGAGGGCCTGGTGCAGGGCGGCGACGAGGGCCTCATCGTCGGCGAAGGACGGGCCCGCTCCCATCGGCAGCCACTGCTGGGTGCTGTGCGAGCCGTCCAGGCGGGTCAGCAGGACCCCCGGTAGGCGAGGGTGGTGTGCCCTCTGCCGTCGGCGGGGATGTTGCGCGGATCCGCCGGCTCGCAGGCCGGTTTGTCGAGGGTGACGGTGCGGTGCTGAGCTCGGAGAGTGACCCGGCGCGAGAATGGGGCCATCGGCGGTGCGCTTCCGTGAACGGGCTGGCAGGCGGCGGCGAAAGACGTCAACTACCTGGGTAATCGTCGCACCAGCGATTCCGGTTACCGCGTGCGCCATCTGTTGCCCAACGGTGATCATCGGCAGGTGCACCGCGCGGCCGCGGCACCCGTTGGGGCTTTCGGCCCTGGCCGGGCACGGGTGTCCTGACCGAAATTAGTGACAGTCACGCCCGGGGCGGATCCCCCCGACGCCGCGGGCGTGGCCACCACCAGCACCCCGCAAGACCGTTTCGCTGCGGCGGAGAACGGGTACAGGTCGCCCGGGTGACCCCGCTGGTCACCTCTTCGTCGCGCACGAGCGCATCGGGCATGCGAAAGGGGAACCCGCCATGGTGGTGTCGGAATCAGGTCGGGTGCGGTGAGCCTGCCCGAGGGATCCGCGGGCGACGCCGAGGACCTGCTGCAGGTGCACACCACGACCACGGTCGCGTCCGAACCCGACGGCGACCCTGCCGACGGTGACTCTGCCGAGGTCGTGATGGTGGCCGCGACCGGCGAGGTGGACATGCTGACGGTGCCGCTGCTGGCCGATGCGGTCAGCGCCGCCCTCGCCCGCGGTCCCGGCGTGCTGGTGATCGACCTGACCGGGGTCACCTTTCTCGCCTCGGCGGGCCTGAGCGTGCTGCTGCAAGCCGACCAGGCCGCCGGCGCGGCCATCGCCGTCCGGGTCGTGGTCATACCCGGCAGCGCCGCGGAACGCTCCATCACCGCCGCCGGCGTGGACGCCCTGCTTACCGTCGTCGGCACCCGCGCTGCGGCCCTGATCGCCTGACATGGCCGCCCTGCCCTCGTCCGCGCCGCTCGACCCCGGCGAACCGGGCGGGCCGGGTGCACGTGAGGGCACCCCCCTGTCGCGAGCCGGTGGCGCCGGCTGTCCCGACCTGCGGTGTCCCGGGGTTCCGGCCGACGGTGCCGCGGTACGGGCACTGCGCGAGCGGATCAGCCGCTGGGCGTTAGCGGCCGGGCTGCGGCCCGATCAGGTCCTCGACGTCGAGATCGCCGTGTACGAGGCCATGGCCAACGTCGTCGTGCACGCCTATCCCGCCACCGCGACCGGCACCTTCGACGTTGAGGCCCACGCGTGCCTCGAGGCCGTCACGATCACCGTCACCGACCGCGGCCAGTGGCAGCCGGTGCCGCGCCCCGTGCCTTTGCACGGCCGCGGGATCCCGTTGATCCGTAAACTCGCCGACGAGGCCTGCATCGACGCCGGCGCGGCCGGAACCACCGTGACCATGAGCTGGGCCATGCCGAGGGCACGGCGCTGAGCGCCTGCCCCTACACGCTGCGGCTGGCCCGCACCGGCATCGGCGTCATGGTGCTGATGCTCGTCTGCGTGGCCGTCTGTGTGCGGAGGGTTGCCGAGGTGGCGGCGCAGCAGGATCTCGTCGGTGGTCAACGGCGTGAACGGGCGGCGATGGAAACCCTCGCGCCACCAGTACCGCTCGTCGGTGCCGACCGGAAACGGATTCCGCGCGTCCGTGACCGCCGCGGTGCCCGCGCGGCGGGCGGCCTGGCCGGCGGCGTGCGCGGCGAGGTTCGCGCGGTGCATGTCCACCCAGTCGGCTCGCCGGGTCACCGCGGCCGGGGTGCTGGAGCCGGGCATCGTCCTCACCTCGCATACCTCACCAAGTCTGTCCACGCTGGAGTTCCGATGGGGCGGGCCCACCACCGGTCATGGTGAACCGCGGCGGCCGGCTCGGCGATGATGTTCGCCCGTTCGGCTCAGCCAACGCTCACAGGTGATCGGCGCGGTGCCGGCCAACGTAGCCACCCCCGCCGTGGGCAGGGTTGCCCGGCGACGGCTGGCCGAGAGCAGCCAGATGGGCCGAGAGCCGGATGAGCAGCCCCCGCACGTCGGGCAGCGCGACGGCGAACCGGTCCGCGGGACGGAACCCGAGGTGGGCGGTGCCGGGGTCCCAGGTGCCGACCGGGCCGGTAAGGCAGGCGAACCCGTCGACCTCCCACACCGGTGACCAGTCCTCGGCGCTGCCGCGGCGGCCGGGACGGCCGTGGGCCTGGTGGCGGTAGCGGGCGGCCCAGTACCGCGGTGTGGTCATCACCTGCGCGATCCGGGCGATCACGACCGGGACGTCGCGGGAAGCCAGCGCGACCGCCCTGCCCGGCCAGATCCGCGGCGCCACGGCCGCGGCCACGGCCGGGCTGCCGCCGGTGACGGTGAACACCGCGTCCGTGGCGGTCGCGGTGACACCCCACCGGCGCGAGCCCAGGTGCCGGACTGTGCTGCTCACGACCCCATTGTCCCCGCCCCCGCGCGGGGTCCGCAGATCCGCTCCACGTTCCGGCGCCGCTCTACCTGGGCAATCAGCACCGGCCGAAGCGCCACTCGGTCGGGTGACGTCTGCTGAGCATTCGGCTGACGCTTCGTGCTTGCCGGTAACCCATCCGGCCGCAGGGGCGACCGTCAGGGCAGCGCGGTGACCGCGCAGCGTCACCACGACACCGCCCGGGGCGGGTGGTGAGGAAGGAAAGTACACGCTCCCGAGCGCGGATCCTGCACGCCGGCTCGGCTTGACCTGCTGGACCTATTCTGGCCGGCACGTCCGCCGGGCCCAGCACGCCCGGCTGCGGCGGCTGACCCTGCTGCTGCTCGCCGCGGCCGCGGTCGTGCCGGTCGACACGATCGCCGGCGCCCTCGCCCCCGTCCTCACCGTAGTGGCCACGGTCGCCGCCGGGCTGGTGCTGGTCGTGATCTGGCGCTGGCGCCACCGGGCCCGCCAGCTCGAGCAGATCCTCTCCGACGAGCTCAACCACCACGACCACGGCAACAACCGCTGACCAGCCCGCGAACCGGTCCAGCGGGGCCACCATGCCGGGGCTCGGGATGGCAGCTGCACGGTGTAGGAGTTGTGGCGCCCATCCCAGCACTCGCCCAGAGACCGCAGGTAGGCGATCGCACCGAGCAGGCCTCGCTGATCCGGCCAATCCTGCGGCTGACCGCCGGCCTCGCGCAGCACCGGGACGACGGCCGCAACGAACGCCCTGATCGTCGCCAGTTCCGGCTCGTCCATGTCGCGCGTGCCGTCGTGCTCACCCACCTGCCCGGTGTACACCCCGCGGGTGCGTGGACATCAGCCCCGGCGGTGAGCCGGTTCTAATCTCCGGCGGCAAGGCTGCCGGCTCGGTCAGCGGGATGGCCACCACGGCGGACGCGGGGTGGAAGCTGCAGGGTGTAGGAGGATGGCGGCCGTCCCAGCACTCGGCGAGTGAGCGCAGGTAGGATCAGACCGACCGGCCGACTGAGCACCGACGTTCTGGCGGCAACACCGGACCGCTGCCGCCTAAGGGTCGCGCACCTGGTCATGCTGCTTTCCGCTGAGGCACCGGTACAGCCATGACACAGAAACACCGGCAGCAAGATCGTCGTTGCAGGGGGTTGGGCCTGGGGTAAGACCGACAAGGACGGCCAACTCTGGGACGCCTGGCCGGGTGCACGTGAGGGCACCCCCTGTCGCGAGCCGGTGGCGCTGGCTGTCCCGACCTGCGGTGTCCCGGGGTTCCGGCCGACGGTGCGGCAGTGCGAGCACTGCGCGAGCGGATCAGCCACTGGGCGGCCGGGCTGCGGCCCGAGCAGGTCCTCGACGTCGAGATCGCCGTGTACGAGGCCATGGCCAACGTCGTCGTGCACGCCTACCCCGGCCGTCTCGGCACCTTCGCTCTGCTGGCCCCCAACCGCGACGACAGCCTGACCGTGACCGTTGCCGACCACGGCCGGTGGCAACCCGCCGCCCGGCCGGGCCTGCTGCACGGCCGCTCATCCACACGCTGACCGACCAGACCACGGCCGACAAGGGCACCGCAGGCACCAGTGTCACGATGACCTGGTCCCGGTGAGGACCGACCCGCTTTCGCAGCCCCGCAGCTGCGGGTACGCCTGACCAGCCTTCGATCACCCCTTCCTACCCGAACGACACATGAGTACCATTACTGCGTGATTACGTCCGAACGGCGGTGTTTTCACACATCTTCGCTCATTTACGCTGATGGTTGTCCTATCTTGGTCCCCTGGAGGCTTCCGTGATGGCCGACCCCCACGAGTTCACCCGACGCACATTCCTCGGCGGGGTCGCCGCCGCCGGGGCCTTCGGCGCCTTGGCGCCCGGTATGGCGGAAGCCTTCGCTGAACCGCGGGTCTCCGGCAGTCTGTCCGACGTCGAGCACGTCGTGGTCCTCATGCAGGAGAACCGCTCGTTCGACCACTACTACGGCACGATGAAGGGCGTCCGGGGCTTCAGCGACCGGTCGGCGATCGTGCTGCCAAACGGCCAGGACGTCTTCCACCAGCCTGATTCCGGCCGCAGTGACGGGAAGTACCTCCTCCCGTTCCGGGTGGACACCGCCCAGGTGGACGGTCAGGACCTCGGCGACCTCGGGCACGGCTGGGCCGACCAGCACCAGGCGATCGCCGGCGGGGCGAACAACGCCTGGGTGCCCGCCAAGGGCGAAATGACGATGGGGTACTTCGACCGCGGCGACATCCCCTTCCACCGGGCGCTCGCCGACGCGTTCACCCTGTGCGACCACTACTTCTGCTCGGTGCAGGGCGCCACCACGCCGAACCGGCTCTACCTGTTCACCGGCACCATCGACGCCGCCGGCCAGGCGGGCGGGCCGGCGAACTACAACCCGGCCGACTACAAGCCGATCTTCAGCTGGACGACCTACCCGGAACGTCTGCAGCAGCACGGGGTTTCGTGGAAGGTGTACGCCAGCAAAGAGGTCGGCGACGCGGGCGGCTCGTTCGTCGGCGACTACGGCGACAACCCGCTGTGGCTCTTCCACGCCTACCACCAGGACTACAACTCCGATCTGTCCAAACGGGCCAGTGTCTTCAAGACGTGGGGCCCAGACTCGGGGCAGGGCAAAAACGTCGACCACGTCCTGGCGGAGTTCAAGGCCGACTGCGCGAGCGGATCGCTGCCTCGCGTCTCGTGGATCGTCGCGCCGTACGGCTACTGCGAGCACCCGGAAGCACGCCCGGTCGACGGCGCCGCCTACACCCAGACCGTGCTGAACGCGTTGTGGGCCAACCCGAAACTGTGGGAGTCCACCGTCGTCCTCATCAACTACGACGAAAACGACGGCTTCTTCGACCACGTCGCCCCGCCGGTCGCGCCGTCGGGGACAGCGGGCGAACACATCGGCGGCAAGCCGATCGGGCTCGGCGCGCGGGTGCCGATGACGGTGATTTCGCCGTGGAGCCGCGGTGGCTGGGTCTCTTCGGAGGTCACCGACCACACCTCGGTCATCCGGTTCCTCGAGCGCTGGACCGGCGTCGCCGAGCCGAACATCAGCGCGTGGCGCCGCGCGATCTGCGGCGACCTCACGACGTGTTTCGACTTCAGCGCACCGGACGTGCGGATCCCCTTGTTGCCGGACACCGCGGCGCTGCGCAAACAGGCCGACGACACCCAGCGCAAGCTGCCGAAACCGGCGCCGCCGGCGACCGGCAAGCAGCAAGCCCCGGTCCAGGAGCCGGGCACCCGGCCGGCTCGCGCGCTCCCCTACCGGCCGCTGGTGACGACGTCGCTGAGCGCCGATCGCACGGTCCTGACGACGACGTTCGCCAACCAGGGCACGGCGGCCGTGCAGCTGATGGCCTACCGCAACGACGGCCGGACCGACGGCCCGTGGCCGTACGACCTGGCCCCGGGCGCCCAGGTGAGCGACACGTGGCGCATCCAGCTCTACGGCGGCGGCAAGTACAGCGTCGCGGTACACGGCCCCAACCGCTTCCGCTGGGTCTTCGCCGGCGACGCGAACAGCGCCGGAGGGGGAGTGGACGTCCTGGGCGGCTTCACGCCGGAGAACAAGCTGCGCCTGACGCTGCGCAACACCGGAACGACGGCGGCCAAGGTGACGGTGACCGCGAACCACTACCGCACGGACGGCCCGTGGACGTATGCGGTGGCGGCCGGGCAGACGGTCACCGACGACTGGAACGTGGTGGCGTACGGATCCGGGTGGTACGACCTGTCGGCCACGCTCGACACGGACCCGAAGTTCCTGCGGCGGTTCAGCGGTCACTTGGAGACTGGGGCACCAAGCGTCACCGGCTGAGCGGAGGGTGTGGCGGGACCCTGTACCACGTCACCGACCACACCAACCCGCGACCGACACTCCGTGACCATTAAAGCTATTAATCGCAAATTTCTTGCAACTTCGAGCACGGTAATGCATGCTTCGAGCACTTCTACGCAGCGCAGAGGAGCTCTAGATGCATCCTGTCTCGCCGTGGGGACTTGCCGCCCTGGCCACCGCAATCACGCTGGCCGGGGCGGTGAGCGCCGTGCCCGCCGCGGCCACTCCGCCAGCCGGTGGCTTCATCGTTTCCGTTCAAGCCAAGGGTTCCTGGTCGGTCCCCACCGACTCCCCCGCCGGCTCGTACCTCGACAAGGACGGCACCTTCTACTTCCAGCAGTCCGCCGCCCTCTACGGGGCGGCCGACCCCCGCAAGTGGGACTTCTACAGCGGACGCGACTTCGACAGCTTCAGCAAGAACCCCGTCAGCGACGCGGCGAACCCGGCGAACCCCGCCGACCGCAACAACGACACCACCTGGCGGTGCAACACCAGCCCCACCGGGCTCGAGGCGACGAGCGCGCCCGCGGGCTCGGGCTACGCGCAGAAGAACTACTGCGACCTCGTGGGCACGTGGGTGGACCCGGACACCGGGGACTGGTATGGGCTGGTGCACAACGAGTTCACCCCCCAGCCGTTCGGCGACGGGCTGCACTACGACGCCATCGACTACGCCGTGTCGGCCGACCAGGGCAGGACGTGGCAGATCAAGGCCCACGTCCTCACCTCGCCTTACAGCACGAAGCGCGGGGACAACGCCGCCTTCCCGGACCAGACCTACTACTACGGGGACGGTGACCAGCGCCTCTACGTCGACACCGCGTCCGGCTACTTCTACGTCTTCTACGGCTCACGCGTGATCGACAAGAACGGCGGCTGGAAAGCGTTCTACGCCCACGCCGCGCGGGCCCCGATTTCGGCCAAGATGACGCCGGGGTCGTGGCGCAAGTGGTACAACGGCACCTGGGCGGAGCCCGGTGTCGGCGGCCGGGAAAGCAACCAGGTTCCCGTCGCCGCGGACAACCCCGCCGGGTACACGCCCGCGGCGAAGGAGTACAGCCCCGCCACCACGGGCACCGCGGACCAGCAGATCGCGGCGGGGAAGATGCCTCCGACGTCACCGCTGTTCGTCATGGACATCACCTACAACGCCTACCTGGGCCTCTACCTCGGCGAGCCGCAAGCGGTCGACCAGAGCGGGAACGCGCCGCAGCAGTACTACGCCACCGACGACCTGGCCACGCAGAAGTGGTATCCCATCGGCGGCACCGGCAGCTACCACACGGCGTCGTGGTACCGGTGGTTCGTCGACGGCGTCAACAAGACCGGCTCGGCCGTCGTGGGCAGGAACTTCCGGGCCTACTGCTCGTTCGGCTGTTCCGGCGGCGCTTCGGGCGAGTACGTGAACGTCTCCATCGACGATCCGGCGCGCGCGGCGGCGCCGTTCGACCCGGCCAAGACCTACCGCATCGCCAGCGGGGACGGCCGGGTGCTCGCCCAGGTCGCCGGCGGTTCCGCGACGACCTCCACCGCTGCGGGCGACGGATCGACCGCGCAGGCGTGGTCGTTCACCGGCAACGGTGACGGTTCCTACCGGATCACCAACGCCGCGAGCGGCGGGCTGCTGGGCGTCGCCTCCTCATCGCCGGCCACGCGGGCGTGGGGCACCGCGCCGACCGTGACGGCCGCGACCACCCTCGCGGTGGGCCAGCAGTGGTTCGTCATCCCGGGCGCTCCGGGAACCTACCGCCTCGTCAACCGCTACAGCGGCCTGGTGCTGGGCATGTCCGCGGCCCGGCCGGCCGAAACCACCCCGGTCCGGAGCTGGACGGACACCACCGGCAGCGCGGTCGGCGGCGGTCGCACCGCAGCCCAGCAGACGCTGTCGGTCACCGCGGTCGGGACGGTGCCCGGGTTGAGCGGCACGCACGCGCTGTCGACGGGCGGCCAGGCGCTCGACGTGCCCAACCACAGCAGGACCCCGGGCACGCACCTGGTCACCTGGACCGCGAACGGTGGCGCCAACCAGAGCTGGACCTTCACCCGGCAGGCCGACGGATCCTACGAGCTGCGCAATGCCGAATCCGGCCTGTGCGCCGACGTCGACGGCGGGGCCACCACAGCCGGTGCAGCGGTCATCCAGTGGACGTGCACAGGCGGGGACAACCAGCATTGGACGGCCGCGAAGCAGGCGGACGGGACCTACACGTTCGCTTCTATCCACAGTGGACTACTTCTGACCACGGCGTCCACTTCGGCCGGCGCCGCGGTGACCCAGCAGGCCGGACCGGCCTCGGCCCTCCAACGCTGGGCGCTCGGCTGACGGAAGTGGAGCTCCGGTTGCCTGGCACCTCGATCGGCGTGGCCGAGGTGCCGGGCAACCGGCTGAGCCGGACTGCGCGCACGTGGTGACATCCGTGGCCGGGCGGGGTGCGCTCACCCGCCCGGCCACGGCCGGTCAGGCGACCCCGGCGGCGAACACGTGCACGGCCGAGGTGGCCGGCAGCGTGATCGCCGCCACCTGCTTGCCCGCGGTCAAGGGCACGGAGTTGGCGAACACCCGGTACGGCGTGGCCGGGTACGCCGCACCGGTGCGGGTGTTCTTGCCCAGCACGGTCGCCACGGTCGTCGCGCCGTATTGGGCGGGGTCGGCGCAGCACCAGTTCGGGAAGCCGAGGTCGGCCTGGCTGGTGCTGCCGTCGGAGTACCGGACGACGACGGTGCCGTGGGCCGTGCCCGTACCGGTGCCGGCCAGCACCAGTTTCGAGCCGGTTCCGCGCAGCGCGATCGTCTGCCCGGCCGCGACGACGTTGTCCGGCTTGCCGCCGCCTGCCTCCGGCCAGGTGAGCCGGGCTCCGGCGGCGATGAAGTCGGCTTGCGGCTTCAGGCCCGCCTCGGCGAGGCCGTCGGCGCGGAAGCTGCTGCCGCCGCCGTCGAGGTTCCCGTCCGCGACATGGGCCGCGGCGGTCACCCCGATGTTGTCGGCGGCTGCCGTCAGCGATGCGTAGGGCACCGTCACGGTGGACTGGTCCACGGCCTCGTGCGTGGCCAGCCGCGCCCGGTAGGTGACGGCCGCGGTGACCTGGTAGTCCGCGGGCTTCAGCCCCGCCTGCGGGGTCACCGTCACCGGAACCTTCACCGTCTGACCGGGCCAGACCGTTTTCGGCAGTGCCGGGACGTCGGCCCGGAACCCGGCCCCCCGCACCGACAGTGCCAGGTCGCGGACCGGCAGCGGAGTGCCGTTGGTGAAGCTCACCGTCGCCCCGACGGCCTGCCCGGGAGCGGCCAGCGAGGGCATGGTCAGGGTGGCCGAGCCGTTGTCGTCCTCGGGAAAGAACCCGCCGACCGCGCTCGTCCCGAAAAGCCGGACGTCCTGGCGGTCACCGGCACCGAGCGGCCCGGTCTTGACGCGCACCACGCCGTGCGCGCCGGGGTCGTACCACCACCCCGCCGGGGCTTCGGCCAGCTCGGCCCGGCTGCCGTACTGCCGGAGGATCTTCGTGCCCGCCTGGACCAGGGCCGGTTTGGTTCCGGTGTGGACGGATAGCTGGTAGTTCCGCGCCGCCGGCTGGCCCGGATAGGTCCCGGTGCTCGCCCCGATGCCGACGGTCACCGTGCCCGCTCCGGTCGTCGGGGCATGCACGGTGAACGTCTGCCTGGCCTGCTCCCCGCGCTGGTAGCCGCGGGTCACACCGTCGTCCTCGGTGAGCGTGAACCCGCCGTTGCCCTGCGGGTAGACGTCGAGGTCGAGCACGCTCTTGTCCCGCGTCTGCCACGAAGTCGTACCCGCGGCCCACATCGGCACGACGGCGCCGGCCCGGACGAACAGCGGGAGGGTGTCGAGTGGCGCGTCGTAACCGTCCACTGTGGTGGGTCCGGTGTAGGTCTTGCCGCTCCAGTAGTCCACCCACGTGCCGCGGGGCAAATAGATGCCGTTGCGCACGTCGGCCTTCTCGTACACCGGCGCAACGAGGAAGTCGGTACCGGACAGGAACTCGTACTTCGCCTTGTCGGTCCACACGGCGGGGTCGTCCGGGTACTCGAGCGCGAGCGGCCGGACCTGCCCGACACCGGTCTGGTGCGCCTGCGCGGAATAGCTGTAGGTGTAAGGCAGCAGCCGTTCCTTGAGCAACAGGTACTTGCGGTTGATCGAGGTGTAAGGCTCGCCCTGGCGCCACGGCTGCTTGTCCGAGGACGCCCAGCCGTCCATCGTCATCGCCGCCGGCAGGAAGGTCTTCCACTGCAGGTCGCGGACGTAGGTCTGCGGGCTGCCGCCGAAGATGCCGTCGATGTCGCCGGTGTTGTAGGCGATGCCGGAGGTCGTCGCCCCCGCGTAGGTGGGGATCTGCCACTTGATGTAGTCGTAGGAGCCGGCCTGGTCGCCGCTCCACAGCACGCCACAGCGCTGCGCCCCGGCCCAGCTCACCGGCTGCCAGACGAACCCGCGGGCGTCGCTGTTGTCCTCGATGCCCTGGTGCGCGGTGTCGCAGGCGTCGAGGGCGAACTGGTAGCCGGGACCGACCCAGGCGACGTCGAGCTTACGCACCCGCACGCCGGCCTTGACCTCTTCGGCCTGGTTCGGCACGCCGTTTTCGGTCCACAGGCCGAGCTGCATGGTGTTCTTGCGCAGCCCTTCGCCGGTCTGCTGGAGGTTTTCGTAGCCGCAGCCGTAGCCGTCGTTGACGAGCATCCAGCCGTTCGGCATGCCGTGCTGCGTGTAGCCGTCGGCGACGGCCACCGCGTCGAGGGTGTGCCGCTCGCCGCGGTTGGCGTTGTGCAGGTAGCAGTCCGAGTCGCCGGTCTCCAGGCCGTAGATCGGCGGCAGGAAGGGCTTTCCGACCAGGTCGGTGTACCCGGAGATGACGTCCTTCAGCCCGTCCCCGACGACGTAGGTGGCGTCGAAGCGGCGCTCGTCGTGGGTTGTCTTGACCGGGTTGGTGAAGGAATAGCTGCCGGGCGCGAAGGTGTTGCGCAGCACGCCGTAGCCCGCGGTGGACGCGTAGAACGGCTGCGAGTTGGGCGCGCCGCCGTCATCCCAGTCGTAGTCGGCGAAGATCTTGATCGTTCGGTCGCGGTGGCTGAACCGGCCGTTCTGCTCTCCGCCGCCGACGAACTGCTCGGCCGCGGTGCGAGTCAAGGTCTGGGTGGTCGTGGCGCCGGTCCAGGACAGCGGCGCCGACTCGGCCCACCGCTGCGTGCGGTCGGCGCCGTCGTAGAGGGCGAACTCGAGCGGGTGCTTGTAAGCCCGCAGCGTCGCCTTGGCCGTAGAGATGGCCCAGTAGGTGCCCTTGTCGACGAGCCGGGGCGTCGCCGGGGCGGTGGTCTTCGGCAGCACGATCCGGTCGCCGGCCGGATCGGTGAAGTTCCCGTCGGGAGCGAGCCAGACGCGGACGGCACCGGCGGCCGGAAAGCTCACGCGGACGGCCGCGCTGCCCGACTTCAGCGTCACGACCGGCCCATCGGCGGAGATTCCGGTCAGTGCGCCGAGGCTGCCGGACGGTGGCGACGGATCCGCGTAGGCCGCGGCGGGCATTACCCCCAAGACGGTCGCTGCAGCCAAGCAACCGAGTGATTGCGCAACTCTGCTCATTACGACACCTTTCACGCATTAACGCGCATGACGAGCCTTGTATAGCGCACGTTTCGCGCAGTGTCACGGCCTGACCGGTTCAGAGACCCGTTTGCCCTACTTCCGTCGCGAGGCCGCGAAAGGGCAGGTCGTGACGGTGCGAGTGAGGGCGATCGGCCTCGACGGGGCCGTGCGAGAAGATGCCGTGCGGGCGGGGTCAGACGGCTTGGACGGTGACGCCGGCGGCTTCGAAGGCGCGGATGGTCTCCGGCTCGGTCTCGGTGTCGGTCACGAGGGCGGAAACCTGGGCCGTCTCGCAGATCCGGGCGAACGCGCGGCGGCCCAGCTTCGAGCCGTCCGCCACCGCGATCACCCGCTCGGCGCGCTCCACCATCAGGCGGTTGATGCTCGCTTCGCCTTCGTGGTGGGCGAAGGCGCCCGCCTCCGGGTCGAACGCGTCGACCCCGAGGAACAACAGGTCGATCGTCAGTTCACTGAGGACCCGCGTGGCCAGCGGGCCGCTCAGCTCGAACGACTGCGGCCGGGCGACGCCGCCGGTCACCACGATCTTGACGTTCGGGCGCACCGCGAGCTCGTGCGCGATGTTCAGGGCGTTCGTGACCACCGTGAGGCCCGGCGCGTCGCCGCGGCCGCCGAGATCCGCCCGCATGGCCAAGGCCCGCGCCACCCCGGCGGTGGTGGTGCCGCCATTCAGCCCGACGACCATCCCCTTCGCGGCGAACGCGGCCGCGGCGACGCTGATCCGCTGCTTCTCCGGAACGTGCCGCGCGGTCTTGTAGCGCAGCGGCAGGTCGTAGGCGAGGTCGTTGGCGACCGCACCGCCGCGCGTGCGGGTGAGCAGCTGCTGCTCGGCGAGGTGGTCAAGGTCGCGCCGGATCGTGGCGGCGGAGACTTCCAGCTCGGCCGCCACCTCCTCGACGTCGATCTTTTCCCGCTGCCCCAGCATGTCCAGCAGGGTGCTCAGCCGTTCGTGCCGGGCCATCCGCGGTACTCCTTAATCCACCTGGGTTGCCCAGCGCACATGAACCTGCGCTGTCGGCCCCGTTGCGAGCAGTATGCTGCATCGCCGCTGTCCGTGACGCCCGGCACGCCGCCCCTACTTCATCCGGAAGTCGTACCGCGACGACATCGGCGCCTCCGAGAGTGCTTCCCAGGTGTCGGACAACGACGTTTCGCCTTCGCGGATGTTCGGGACTTCGAATCCCCCATCGAACACGGCCTTCGCGCCCGCGTCATCACCCGCTGCGTGCCGGGTGAGCGCCGTCAGCAGCGCGAACCGGCCGTCGGCTCGCTCGGGTAGGAGCGAAAGCGGGGCAAGCCCGGCGGCCAGCTGTGCGGAAAGCGCCTCGATGAGCAGCGGCCGCAGGTCCGGCGCCAGTTCGAGCGCTCGCCGGTACAGCCGCGCCGACTCCGCCGGGTCGCCGGCGGCGACGGCGAGGTTGCGCAGCGCCCACGCGTTCTCCGCCGCCGCCACCGACGCGCGCCACGCTTCCCGCGCCGCCTCCCGGTCACCCGCCGCCCACCGGGCCACGCCGCGGTGGTACCAGGTCAGCCAGTTGTCCGCCGTGTGCTCGAGCAGGTCGGCCCAGTAGCGGTTGACCAGGGTCGCCGCCGGCGGGACGCGCGGATCCCCCTGCGGTGTTCCCCCGTCCAGGAGCTGCAGCCACGGCCGCTGCCGGTCGCCCAGTGTCCCTTCGGGAAACGGCGTTCCCGGCTGGCAAGCCACCATGCGGCGAATTTCCAGCGCACCCCAGCCCGAGCCGGTGGCCAGCAGTTCGCCGGGTTCGGCGTCCGCGATGCGCTGCCACGTCCGGTGGCGCTCGCCGAGCACGGCCGCGGACGGCAGCTGCGCGGCGACGGCGTCCGTGGCAGCCTGCCAGTCGTCCCCGTGCGCCCGCGCCGGATCCACCGCCACCGGGCCGTATGCCTCCAGCCAGTCCCACGACTCCCCCGGCGGCAGTCGCAGGTGCTCCAGCTGCGTGCGGGCCAGTCCCGCCTGGATCTCCAGGTAGCCCGTCTCCGCGCCCGGGGCGAGCCACTCCTGCCAGCGCCGGCCGCCCACGGATTCGCCCCACACGAACAGCTTCCGGCCGCGCAGCCGGGCCGTCGACGCCTGGCCGAAACCGGTGCCGGTCTCGTCGAGCGCGGCGATCCACGGCCGGTCCGAGGCCACTTCGAAGAAGTAGTCCGCGGCCGTACCGGACCGCGCCGGGTAGGTCAGTTCGCCGGGCACGTCGACGAGGTCGAGGCGGCCCGAGTAGCCGTAGTGCCAAGCCTGCGACGCGGGCGCGAGCACCCGGGTCGACGGCGTCTGCGGCACGGCGGTGTTCGACCACCAGTAGACCGGGACGTCGTGCGGGTTCGGATTGCGGATCCGGACGCCGACGAACAGGTGCTCGGAGCCTTCGGGCAGCCAGAAGTCCAGCTGGTAGGGCAGGTCGCGCGTGCGTTCCCACTCCCACAGCCGCAGCACGGGCGTTCCGTCTGGGCCTTCGACGGCGGCCGCGAACATCGGCGCGCAGGTCAGCGTCGTGTGGCCGGTGCTGCCGAGGTTCCATTCGACGCCGCCGGCGAACCACGCGTCCCGCAGCGCCAGGTTCGCGGGCTGGAGCACCGGGTTGCGGAACAGCAGCTCCCGGCCGGACGGCTTGTGCGCCAGCGACCAGAGGCGGCCGCCGAGCGACGGCAGCACCGTCGCGCGCAGCCGGTCGTTCTCCAGCACCAGCGCGGGCAGTTCGCGAGGCCGACGGTTGCGGGTGTAGCCGTCCTGCAGCAGGCAGGGCAGCACGGTGTCGAGCCGCCCGTAGGCGAGGCCGGCGGCCAGGTCGGCGGGCAGGTCGTGCGCGTTGGACACCGAGGCCACGGCGTCCGGCTTGACCAGCGGCGGCAGGGGGTTCTCCGGTCCCAGCTCCGCCGTGGGCACGGTGAGCGGAGCGGGGTAGAGCTCGGTCATGCGTCCGGCAGCCTTTCCCCGGTGGCGGCGTCGAAGAGGTGAGCCGTCTCCGGCTTCGGGGCCAGCGTGATGGCGTCGCCGCGCTGCCACGGCGCCATCCCCGGCGTCCGCACGGTCAGGACCCGCTCACCCGCCCGGCAGTAGAGGTACTGGTCGCTGCCGAGTTCCTCCACCACCTCGACAACGGCGTCGTAGCCGGTCCCGCCGAGCGCCCACCCCTCCGGCCGCACGCCCACCACTAGCTTCAGGCCGGTGAGCGCCGCACGTTGGGCGGGGGTGAGCGGCACCGGCGCCTCGGCCACCGTCGTCTCCAGCAGGTTCATCGACGGCGAGCCGATGAACCCGGCCACAAACACGTTGGCCGGGCGGGAGAACAGGCCGATCGGGGTGTCGCACTGCTGCAGCACGCCGTCGCGCAGGACCGCCACCCGATCACCCATCGTCATCGCCTCGACCTGGTCGTGCGTGACGTACAACGTCGTGACGCCCAGCCGCCGCTGCAGCGACGCGATCTGCGTCCGCGTCTGCACCCGCAGTTTGGCGTCGAGGTTCGACAACGGCTCGTCCATCAGGAACACGCTCGGCTCGCGCACGATCGCACGGCCCATCGCCACGCGCTGGCGTTGCCCGCCGGAGAGCTTGGCCGGCTTGCGGTCCAGGTACTCCGTCAGGTCCAGCAGGGCCGCGGCCTCGCGCACCCGCCGGTCCCGTTCGGCCTTCGGCAGCTTCGCCAGCTTGAGATGGAAACCGATGTTGTCGCCGACAGACATGTGCGGGTAGAGGGCGTAGTTCTGGAACACCATCGCGATGTCCCGGTCCTTGGGCGCCAGCTCGGTGACGTCGCGGTCACCGATGTGGATCGAGCCGTCGTCGACGCCCTCCAGGCCGGCCAGCATCCGCAGGGTGGTCGACTTGCCGCACCCGGACGGGCCGACCAGGACGAGGAATTCGCCGTCGGCGACGTCGAGGTCGAAGCCGTCGACGGCCGGGCGGTCGACCCCGGCGTAGAACCGGGTCGTGTCCCGGAAGCTCACGGTGGCCATCTGCTCCTACTTTCCGGCGCCGAGGGTCAGGCCGGTGATGATCCGGCGGGCGAGCACGAGGTACAGCACGAGCATCGGGAGTACGACGATCGCCACGCCGGCGATCAGGCCGCCGTACTCCGACTGGTAGCTCGCGGCGCCGTAGAAGGTGAACAGCGCGCGGGAGAGGGTGAAGTGGGACTGGTCCTTCAGGAACACGATCGCCAGGAGCGTCTCGTTCCACAGACCGATCGCGTTCAGGGTCAACGCGGTGATCAGGCCGCCGCGGGCCAGCGGCAGCATGACCGAGAAGAACGTGCGGGCCGGTGAGGCGCCGTCCAGCGAGGCCGCCTCTTCCAGCTCGTCGGGCAGCGACCGGAAGAACCCGGTCAGCAGGAACACGGTGAACGGGATCGACAACGCCACGTACAGCAGGAAGAGCCCGTACTCGTTGTCCAGGTGGAGCCGGCTCAGGGACACGAACAGCGGGATGATGACGGTCTGGAACGGCACGCCCATGCCGATCGCGACGACGTTGGTCATCGGCCCGGCGCCGCGCACGCCGAGCCGGGTCAGCGCGTACGCGCACGGCGCGGAGACGGCCACGGTCGCGACCGTCGCGAGGCCGACCAGGACCACCGTGGTGAGCACGGCGTCGCCGAACCCGGCGTTGTTCCACGCGTAGACGAAGTTCCGGAACGGCTTGCCGACGTGGAACCACTGGTACGGCAGCGCGAACGGCTTGGTGAAGATTTCCACCGGTGTCTTGAACGCCGCGGTGAGCAGCCAGTACAGCACCAGCACGTTGCCCGCGGTGAACGCCCAGACGAACACCGACCCCAGCAGCCGCAACGGGCTCAGGCGCCGCGAACCCGGCGCCGGACGCGGTTTGCGCGGCGCCCGGCGGACTTCAGAACTGGATCGCGTCACGGCGCATCACCCGCCTCAGCAGCACGACGAGGACGGACACGAGCGCGATCATCGCCACCGCGCAGGCGCAGGCGGCGCCGAAGTCCGGTGTGCCGTTGGAGCCGAAGGTCCGGTCGAACACGTAGATCCCGAGCGTCCAGGCCTGGTTCGGGGGCGCGTAGGTGCCCGGCCCGGCCAGCACGAACACCAGCTCGAAGATCTTCAGTGCGTTGATCGTCCACAGGACGCCGGCGACCCCGACGACGTCCCACGTCATGGGCAGGGTGATGTTCCAGAACTTCTGCCACGGCGACGCCCCGCCCAGTTCCGCGTCCTCGTAGAGGTAGGGTGGGATCCGGTCGACCGCGGCCATCAGGATCGTGATGTAGAAGCCGGAGCTGGCCCAGATCAGCGACGCCGTGACGACCCCGGTCACGTTGGCGGGGGCCAGGAACTTCGCCGCGTCCGCGCCGGCGTGCTCGAGGACGTAGTTGGCCAGGCCCTGCTTGCCCGGCTGGTACTTGAATACGAAGCCGAGGAACATGCCCAGCGCCACCGGCGCGACGATGTTCGGGAAGAACAGGATCGCCCGGACGACCTTGCCGCCGCGCATGTCCCGCAGCACCATCGTGAACAGGAACGCGAGCGCGAACGTGCCGATACCGCCGAGGAAGACGTAGACGAGCGTGTTGCGGAAGGCGTACTGGAACGAGTCGCTCGCCCACATCCGCGTGTAGTTCGTGACGCCGTTGGGCCGGGGGGTGTCCCCCGCGCCGGCCCAGCTGGTGAAGCTGAGCACGGCCGTCGCGATCGTCGGCAGGACCAGGAACGCCAGGTACAGCACCAGTGCGGGCGCCGCGAACGGCCAGAACAGCCGCTTCTTGCGGCGCAGGTGCGCGCCACCGGCGGCGCGGGTTTCGGTCACCCGCGCCGCCGGCGCCGTCGTGAGGGTCGCCATCAGCCCTGGCTCTTCCAGAAGTCCGCGCCCTTGGCGGCGAGCTGGTCGACGAACTGCTGCGGGCTCAGCTGTCCCTTCAGCAACATGGTGTCGGCGGGGTCGAAGACGTCGGTCTGCCACTTGCCGCCCGCGATGCCGTCAATCCCGTCGTACTGCAGGACGTGCTCCTTCTTCGGGTCGTCCATCGCGGCCTTGACCTGCTTGAGGTCGTCCGGCACGGCGAGGTCGGCGCGCGGCACCAGGTTGTCAGCCACCGCCGGGATGCCCGAGAGGACGTCCTTGTTGAGGAAGTAGGCGATGAACGCCTTCGCGGCCTCGGGGTGGCGGGCCTTCTTCGTCACGGCGAACCCGATCGACATCTGCTCGACGGTGTCGTGCGTGGCCCCGGCCGGCATCGGGAACTGGAACGAACCGTAGTCGATCTTCGTCCCGGCGCCCTGCTTGTCCAGGTACTCGCGCGTCTCGCTCGGCGCCCACGTGCCGACGTAGAGGTACCGCGAGTCCCCGTCCGCCCAGCGCTGCTGCACCTGCGGGAACTTCGCCGCGTCCCAGCCGTCGATGAAGTACTTCGGCAGCTTCGCGGTTTCCGTGGCGGCTTTGAGGAACCCGGGGTCGGTCTTCCACGCCTGCCCGGTCCGGTCGGTCGCGGCCTTGTTCAGCCCGCCCGAACCGACGTACCGCTCGGCGAGCTGGGTGAAGAAGTACATGTTGTAGAACGGGATGTCGCCGTCCTGGCTGATGGCCGCCTTGCCGTCGGCCTTCGCTTTGTCGAACAGCGCGGTCAGCTCGTCCATCGTCCTGGGCTGCGGGACGTCGCCGGCACCGTTCTTGTTGAACCACCAGGCGCTCGACTGCACCGTGTAGGGCACCATGAAGTTCTGGCCCTCGTGGTCCTTGTTCTGCGGGAAGTCGTACGAACTCTTCGACAGCACGTCCCGGACCGTCTTGTCGCCCTCGCCGACCTTCATCGCGAACACGTCGTCGAGGCCCTGCGTGCCGCCCGGGGTCATGATCGCCGCGCCGACTTTGCTGACGTCCTGGTCGAACAGGTCCGGAACCGAGCCGGTGTTCAGCGCCGGCACCAGGTTCTGCGTGTAGGCCTTGCGGCCCAGCCACTGGACGTCCACCTTGACGCCGGTCTTCTCCTGGAAGCACTTGACCGCCTTCTGCAGGACTTTGCCCTGCGGCTCGTCCGCGGTCCACATGGCCCAGTAGGTGAACTCCTTGTCCGTGACCGGCTTGACCGCGGCCTCCGGGCACGGCGCGTTCAGGTACTGGTCGACGCCGGGCAGGGCGTTCTCGCCGGTTTCGCCGCCCGTATCGGCGCCTCCACCGCAGCCGGTCAGCAGGAGTGCCGCCCCCGCCGTCATTGCCAAGAGCTTGCTTCGCCGCATAGCGCCACCGCCCGGATCGATGAGGAAACCACGCCTTCTGCGCGTTGCTGCGCAGTTTCATCATCCTCCGAGCACTTGTCAACACCATGTCGGTCCGTCTGCTGGCTCGCCAAACCCCTCAACACCCCAGTGATCAGGCACCCGACACCCATCAGCCGACTGCACTCATTGCTCGACGCAGGTTGCACGCAAGTGATCGATTCACGCGTTGACGCTGCACTAGATTGCATCTAACGTGGCGACTGTTGCGCACAACCGACATCCGAAGGGGGAGTTCATGGGCGGCACGTTCATGGCGGCGGAGATTGCCAGCCAGCCCGACTGCTGGCGGGAAGCAGGCGCGCTGGCCGCCGCGAACGACGGGTGGCTGCCCGCGACGGGCGCCCGGGTGGCGATCACCGGCTGCGGGACGTCGTGGTTTGTCGGTCAAGCCTACGCCGCGCTGCGCGAGGCCGCCGGGCTCGGCGAAACCGACGCGTTCGCCGCGTCGGAGTTCCCGGTGGGCCGGACCTACGACCACGTGCTCGCGCTGACGCGCTCGGGCACCACTACCGAGGTGCACACCCTGCTGGCGGAGCTGTGCGGCCGGACGAAGACCACGGTGATCACCGGCGTGCCCGGCGAGGTCAGCGGCGCCGCCGACGCCATCGTCGACCTCTCGGCGATGGACGAGCGCTCGGTCGTGCAGACCCGGTTCGCCACCACCGCGCTGGCCATGCTGCGGACACACCTGGGCGAGGACTTGACCGAAATCGTCGCCCAGGCCGAGCGGGTGCTGGCCGAGCCGCTGCCGGAGGCCCTGACGACCGCGGAGCAGTTCAGCTTTCTCGGTACCGGCTGGTCGATCGGCCTCGCGAACGAGGCCGCGCTGAAGTTCCGCGAAGCGTGCCTGCTCTGGACGGAGTCCTACCCGGCCTGGGACTACCGGCACGGACCGATCAGCATCTGCGAGCCGGGCCGGGTGACCTGGATGTTCGGCACCGCTCCGGACGGCCTGGCCGACGACGTCCGCCGTGCCGGCGGGACATTCGTCGAGAGCGGCCTCGACCCGCTCGCCGACCTCGTCCACGCCCAGCTCGTGGCCGGGGCGATCGCCCACCGGAAGGGTCTCGATCCGGACCGGCCTCGCGGCCTCACGCGTTCCGTCGTCCTCGCATGATCGTCACCGTGACGCCGAACACCGCGCTCGACGTCACCTACACCGTGGACAGCCTCGTGCCGGACGCCGTGCACCGAGCGCGCGACGTACGGCGGCGGGCGGGCGGCAAGGGCGTCAACGTCGCCCGTGTGCTGCACGCGCTCGACGTCGACGTCCACGCCATCGCCACCGCGGGCGGCGCGACCGGGGTCGCCGTCGCCACCGAGCTGGGCGCGGCGGGGCTGTCCGCGGAGCTGGTCCCGATCGGCGGCGAGACCCGCCGGACCACCACCGTGCTGTCGGCTTCGGACGGTTCGGTCACCCTGATTAACGAGCCGGGACCGGTGGTGACCGCGGCCGAATGGGAACTGCTTGCCGAACACGTGCACCGCCGCGAGCCCGAGGTGCTGGTCTGCTCCGGCAGCCTGCCTCCCGGCGCGCCATCCGAGGGCTACGCACGGCTGCTCGCCGGCCGGACCTCCGTTCTGGACACTTCCGGTGCGGCGCTGCTCGCCGGGCTGGCCGGACGGCCGGCCGTGGTCAAGCCCAACGCCGAAGAGCTGCGCGAGGCCACCGGACACGACGACCTGGAGCGGGCCGCTCGCGAACTGATGCGGGCCGGGGCGGGCGCGGTCGTCGTCTCCCTGGGCGCCGGCGGACTGCTCGCAGTGACACCCGCGGGAACGTGGCGGGCCACCCCGCCGGGCGCGCTCACCGGTAACGCCACCGGCGCGGGGGACGCCGTCGTCGCGGCTCTCGCTCTCGGGCTGAGCCGGCGCGAGCCGTGGCCGGAGATTCTGCGCCGCGCCGTCGCCTTGTCCGGCGCGGCCGTGCTCGGCCCGCTCGCCGGCGACGTCGACCTCGCCCACTACCACCGGCAAGGACAACGGGTCGCCGTGCGTGCCCGGCCGGAACAGGAGTCCTGATGCCTCTGGTGACCACCGAGGGGATCGTCGCCGAAGCCGCATCGGCCCAACGCGGCTGCGGCGCCTTCAACGCGATCCAGCTCGAACACATCACCGCGATCGTCGAAGGCGCGGCCCTGGCCGGCGCGCCGGTGATCGTGCAGCTCAGCCAGAACGCCGTGCGCTACCACGGGACGCTGGCGCCGATCGGCGCCGCCGCGCTCGCCGTGGCGCGCACTGCCGAGGCCCGCGTCGCCGTGCACCTCGACCACGCCGAGTCCCGCGACCTCGTCCGGGAAGCCGTCGGACTGGGGTTCAGCTCGGTCATGTTCGACGCGTCCGAACTGGACTACGCCGACAACGTGCGCGCGACGCGGGAAGTCGCCGCGTTCTGCCACGACCACGGCGTCTGGGTGGAAGCCGAACTCGGCGAAGTCGGCGGCAAGAACGGCGTGCACGCGCCCGGCGCGCACACCGACCCCGACGAAGCGGCGGAGTTCGTCGCGGCAACCGGGGTCGACGCGCTCGCCGTCGCCGTCGGCAGCTCGCACGCCATGCTCACCCGGGACGCCGCACTGGACTTCCAGCTCATCGCACGGCTGCGCGAGCGGGTGCCGGTGCCCCTGGTCCTGCACGGCTCGTCCGGGGTGTCCGACGAAGGGCTCACCGAAGCCGTCCGGGCGGGAATGACGAAGGTCAACATCGCCACCCAGCTCAACAAGGTGTTCACCGCGGCCGCGGCGGCCGACTGGCACGCCCACCCCGGGCGCGTCGACCCGCGGAAGTACCTGGGGGCCGGCCGCGACGCAGTGACCACCGAGGTGCAGCGACTGCTGAACGTGCTCGCCACCCCGGCTGTCCGGCAGTGAATCGAACCCGAGGCCCTATCGCCTGACCGCCTTCCCCGTCCGTCTTCCCCTTCGCTCGAAGGAGCCTGTTCACATGAGATGGCAACAACGGCTCATCCTTCTCGGCTCTGCGCTGGCCCTGACCGCTGCGGGCGCGGCGGCAGCGCCGTCTCCCGCCATCGCCGACCCGGTGGCGGCGAACACCGACACGGCCGTGGGAATGAAGCCGATGATGGGGTTCAACAACTGGGCCCGGTTCACCTGCAGCGCGCAGGCCCGGCTGGACGGTACCAGCACCGGCTACTCCTTCCAGCAGTTCATGGAAGACCAGGCGAAGGCGATGAAGGACACCGGGCTGGTGGCCGCCGGCTACACCAATCTCACCGTCGATGACTGCTGGATGCAGCGCACCAGCTCCGGCTACCTGCACGGCGCGTCCACCTGGGGCTCCCGGAGCCAGCCCGGATTCGACTTCGAGCTGACGGCATACGCGAATTTCGTGCACAACCAGAGCATGCTCGCCGGGCTGTACACCACCTCCGGCGTCAACACCTGCCAAGGCGTCGCCGCCGGGATCATGGGGCACGAGCAAGCGGACGCGAACTCTCTTGCCTATTGGGGAATCGACTCCCTCAAAGTGGACAACTGCGGGACCGACAGCAGCAACCGCCAGGCCGAGCTGACCAAGGTCGCGAACGCGCTGAAGACCGCGACCACCGGCAGCAGTCGCAAGATCCTGCTCAACGAGTCCGCCCCGGCCGGCTTCGGGCCGAGCAGCTCGGGCAAGTACGACGCGATGAACTACGTGCGGGGCCTGGGCCAAATGTGGCGGGCCAGCCCGGACATCGCCGTCTGGCACCCTTCACCGGCGAACGCCTGGGACTGGCCGCACGGCTCGGACTACTACGAGGGCGGCGTCTACCAGAACTTCACCGACACAGTGGCGCTGGCCCGGTACGACGCCCCCGGCGACTTCGGCGACGCCGACATGCTGCTGATCGGCGACAACAACCAGCTCACCCTGCCCGAGCAGCGCAGCCAGTTCGCGCTGTGGGCCGCGATGGGCTCACCGCTGGAGATCAGCACCGACGTCCGCAAGATGGCCGCCGACCCCACCGGGTACGCGCCACAACTGAACATCCTCAAGAACAACGACATCATCGCCGTCGATCAGGATGCCCTCGGCGCAGGCGGCTACCTCGCCTCCCGTGACAACGTCTCCGCCACCGCGGGCATCGACGTCGTCGTCAAGCCGCTGGCCAACGGCGGCCGCGCGGTCGTCGTCCTGAACAAGAACGCCGCCGCCACCACCTACACCCTCGACCTCGGCCGCGCCGGCTTCGGAAACCTGAGCTGCCCCCGCACCGCCCGCAACCTGTGGAGCCACACCAGCCAGAACGTGACGGCGTCGATCACGGCCACGATCGCCTCACACGACAACGCGATGTACACCATCACACCCGGCTCGTGCGGCGCGGCGCTGCCCACCGCCCAGATCCAGGCTGCGCAGACCGGGTTCCAAAAGCCCGCGCTCTGCCTGGACGCGTACCACGGAGCCACCGCCGGGACCAAGGTCGCGCTGTACGCGTGCACCGGCGGCGGCAACCAGCAGTGGGTCCGGCAGGCGGGCGGCCTGATCTCGTCCTACGCCGCCCCGTCGCTGTGCATTTCGGCCGACACCTCCGGGGCTCAGCTCGCCATTTGCAACAGCGCGGACGCCAAGCAGGTCTGGACGTATCACCGATCCGGCAGTTTGAGCCAGGGCAACGGCACCTGTTTGGACGTCCACGGCGGCGACGTAGGTGACGCCGCCTCCACCGTCGCCACCTACGCCTGCGGCACCAACCAGCCCAACCAGGCGTGGAGCGCCCCCTTCGGCACCCCGCCCGCCGCTTGAGCGGACCGGGCTGCGCACGGCCCGAAGGGCCCACTCGCGAGCGGCGGCACTCGCCTTCGTGGCCGGGCTGCTGCTGCCTGCTGGATCAGAGCCGCATTCGGCGGGGGGCGCCCGCGCCCGGCGGCTCGTCCGCGTTGGCCGATGGCCGGTCGGTGCCCGGCGGCCCGGCGGTTCGGGGGGCCGATGTCCGTCGGGCTCCGGGCATCGGCGTGTCACCCGTTTCGGTGATCTCCGGCGCCGGACGTCATCACCGCTGCGTGTGCCCTCTTGCCTCGTGCTCAGATGATCGGTCCGGCACGCCCCCCGAGTTCCCCTTGGGTTCAACGAAAGTGAGCTTCATCAAGGCGAACCCGAAGCTCCGTTCCCGCCAGAACCAGGTACGAGTGGGTCACCAGCCACGTCTTCCGCAAGACCGTCGGCACGGTGCTCGACGAAGCCGGGCTGCCCACCACGGCGATCGCCGACCAGCTCGGCAACTCCCGCGCAGTTGCAGAACGTCACTACAGGAAGCGCCGGGTGACCAACCACGAGAACGTCGCCGCCCTGGAGGCCATGCTGGATTCTGCCGAAGCGCCACCAGCCCCGAAACCCGCTGACAGGAGTATTTGGCCCATAGATGGCCTGCAGTCCCGTTCAGCCCCCACAACGCAGAGAAGCCCAGGCCGTTGGCCTAGGCTTTCTCGCCTGGGAGCTTTCCCGCTTGGACTCGAACCAAGAACCCTCCGGTTAACTGGAGGTTTAGCCGTGGGTCGACATCAGTCGATCTAGCTGGGATGTTTGCATTCGCTCATGCTCTGATTCGGTGCCAATCAACGTCGATCGTCGCCGTTTATGGAGCACAAATGCTCCCTCGTTTTGTGATCATCAAGTGGCGAAGGCGGCTGGTTAGGCGCCCCGGTCGTGGTGATCGCAAAGCCGGCAGGCCCCACCACCGTGATCGAGAAAGCCGATCGGCCGGCCCTCTGACGTGACCGTGGACGGCCAGCACTGCATCCCGGCGGCGCCGACGGGCCCGACCGGCACCCATGCGCGGGATGATCCCGCGTCGGCGGAGCCAGGCGCGCAGAGCGGGAATGTCGTAGGCCTTATCCGCGTTGCAACTTAGCCGGCTTCCGGCCTCGAGGGTCGCGATGGGACCGGATCGCCGACAGTGCGTTGACCAAGGATTGAGCGCGTGACTGTCGTGGGTGTGGCATCGGAAACGCCGACGGTCAGGGGCAGGCCCGCCCGGTCGGACAGAGCGTGGATCTTCGAGCCGGGTTTGCAGCGGTCGACCGGGCTCGGGCCGGTCAGTCCGCTCTTTTTTTGCCCTTACGGATGCTCCGTCCAAGGCGCACACGACCAATAGATCATGTCGCGGCTGCCCAGCTTGTCCTGCACCGCGTGGTGCAGCTGTCGCCACAGCCCGGCTTCGGTCCATTCGGTGAACCGACGGTGGGCTGTCGGCACGGTGACCCCCGATGCTGGGCGGCAGACGCCGCCAGGCGCACCCGCTGTTCACCCGCGAACGATCGCCGCGAACACAACCCGATCGTCCACGCGTGACGTTCCGCCACCTCACGGGCGCGTCTTTCCCGGTGGAGTGAGCGGCTCGACCAGCGACCATAGCTCATCGGGCACCAGCCGCCGTGACAACTCGTCTATCACACCATAATCTTGCCTGCACCTCAGCCGAAGCCCAAGTGAGACACGCTCTAAGCATAACAAATAGCCCGACCAAATTAAACAATTACCGCGTCAGCCTTGTCAATCCGCCTTGACATCGCCCCCTGATTCGATCTCGCCCAGGAGCTCTTCGGCGTCGACGTCACCCCATGAAGCGGCCATAGAAAGTACGTTCCGAGCTTCATCTTCGCGGCCCAACTCGACCAAGAACGAACCCAGTTCGTATCCCCATCCTGGCTCGTCTCGCTCCTGCGCAAGCCGGAACTCGCGCTCGGCACCGACTAAGTCTTCCCACTTTTCCCAGAGGAACAAAGCGTAGTTCTGGTGCACTTTGCGGGCCGACAGCCCGATAGCTTCCCGGAACTTGTCATCGGCTTCGTCAAGTCGACCCTGCTCGGCGTAGACATTGGCCAGGGCCACGTAGGTATTGGGCTGGTCACTGTTCAGGTGACGCAGCGCCAACCCCTCTGCCGTGTCGAGATCACCCAAGTCGTCGAAGTACAGCGAAACCAGGTTTGCAGCGGCCAAGCTGTCACCTGCCGCGATTGCTCGTTGAAGAACATCGATAGCTTCGTTATACCGCTCGCGACTCCTAAGAAAGACGCCGTAGTCGTTGAGAGCATCGTTGTCTCCCGCGTCGACCGCCTGGCGAAACGATGCCTCGGCCAACTCGTCGTCTTCGAGGTCATCTGCAACATCGCCAAGCAGACCGGCCAGATTAGTCTGTCCGTTGGCTACAGCAGCGACAAGTACCTGCTTTGCACCCTCAAGGTCACCGGTCTCCATGAGCGTCAAGGCCAGCAGACGGTCGGAGCCCGGCTCGTGCGCTGCGACGGCCCCACGCAGAACGGACGCCGCCTCCTCGTGACGGTCCTCCTCTCGCAACGTCGCACCCTGGGCAGTGAGATTCCGGGCGTCTTCATTGCTGCTCATGTAGTTCCTGTCGATGTAGGTGAACGCTAGAAGCCGATCACACAGAGGGGTAAGGCGGGACCGCAGGCGGGCGAGGCGAGCTTACCCAACCACCAAAGTATGCCGATCCCGGCCAGCCCTGCTCCGGCGTGGCCCCAGCCTCCCGAGTCTTCGGGTTTGGACCAGCGCGGCAACGTGACGCGATAGCTGCCGCGGTTGAGCGAAGGAGAATCGCGCATCAGTTCACGGTTCCGCAAAGACAGTCCTCCTCCGTGGAGTCGCGCGAACGAGCTCTGTCCATTTTTCTTAGGGTTACCATTTTTATTGTGATTCAAGGGAATCTTTCGACGGCCGCCGTGACGATTTCCCTTGCTGTGCTTATCCGACTTGGCTTTGCTCTTGCCTTTCCGCTGTCCCTTGCGGCCTTGTTGTTTAAGGCCATTATCGTCCCCGTTCTTGGGACGCATGCCGTCGGTGTCGGTGGCGTTGATCGGATCGGCGTTGACGTAGTCGTAGTCGTTGGCCGAACCGCCGTCCACCGGGTCGACGGAGAGGAACCTCCCGAGCGCCGGCATATAAGGACGTGCGCCCATCTGGACCAAGGCCAAGCCACCGGCATGTTCGTAGGGACGCTGGTGGGTACCGAGCCAGCCATAGTCCATGGCTCCCGGCTGGTTGTCCGGCACGTTGTTCTTATCGGTGTTGCCCGCCGTGGTCAGCGGCTCCCCGTAGGGCGTGTAGGTCCGCAGCGCGCCGACTTGATGGCCGCTTCCGCCAGTGGTCAGGACGAGGTCACCACGGATGCTGGAGGCGTCCCAGGTGGTTGCGGCACCGTCGTAGCGAGCGGTGTAGACGACGCCGCCGGGAAGACTGAAGGTTCGGCTGAGCAGTCGCTTGTCGCCGGTTGCGAGGGTCAGCGATGCGGAGTCCCCGTCACCGAGGTAGGAGTAGAGCAGGTCCGTGGCGGTGTCGCCCTGGGCGACGTTGCGCCGGGTGATCCGATTAGTGGCGTCGCGGACATAGGCGACATCGGCGCTTGCGCGCCGGTGACACGGACGGTGAGGTTACGGTTGTCGCTGTCCCAGCCGAGCGAGGTCGTCCCGCCGGGTGTAGTGAGCTGCGTGGTGTTGCCATGGGTGTCGTAACCGACGGCGCTGTTGGCCATGGCTCCGGTGACGGCCAGCAAACGGTCGGCGTTGTCGTAACAGTATCCAGTCTCCGCGGAGCCGGCACTGGTTTGGTCGAGAAGGCGGACCCGGTTGGTGTTGAGGCCCGCGTTACTCGCGCTGCCCATGGGGCAGGTGGCGGCGGTCGGCGAGGTGAAGTCGTAGGTGTAATGGTGCCCGGTGACGTAGGCCTCGGTGAGTCTGCCCGCCGTGTCGTACACGTAGTTCGGGCCCTCAGGTCGTGCGTCGACGCCGCCGAGGGATTCGTCGATGACGGTGCCCGCGCGACTCCGTCCGACCTGAGCCACCGTCGTGGCGCCATCGCTGGTCTTCCACGTGAGGCTCGTTTCCTGACCTGCAGCATTGCGGCCGATGCTGCTGAGGCTCATGCCGTTGGCGTAGGTGACAGTTGCCGGCTCGCCGGCGGCATCGTACGTCGACGTGGCCAATATCGTCGTGCCGTGGGCGACTGTCGTCGGACGGCCGGCGTCGTCGTAGCCGAACGTCGTGATTGGCGACGTCCGCGCCGTGATGTGTTCGGCGCGCCACTGCGCGGCGTCGCCGGTGCGCGGCGTCGCCGGTGCACGGCGTCGCCGGTGCACGGAAGTCGATCGACCAACGGCACGCGGAGGCCGTGCCCGACTGTCAGACGCCAACGCCTGCGTGGCGTGCGAGACGGAGTCGGAGTCAGACGGCGATGGCCCACCGCCGAACGACCGTGTGACCGGACGCCTGCCCGCGCCGTCCAATGAGACACAACCGGGATGACTTCGATGTCCGCATGAGTTACCGGCAGTCGAGCCAGAGCCCTCGGACAGGCGATAGGTGCTTCTCGAACGGAGGAAGCGTCTGTGGCACACCGACGAAGCGTCCCCATCCAGCCTGTACTCGCGATAGGTTCTACACATGACGAGTGATACTCCCGCCGCTGTGACCACAGTGAGTGAGTCCATTCCGGACGTAACGATCGCGGGAAGACGGCTACGTCCCACTGCGGTCTTCGATACCTACTGGCGGTTTGCCGCTGCCCGCCAGGCGACCTACTTCGCGAGGTTGAACGGCGATCAGGCACCTGCTGACGATCCCATCCTGGCCAGTCATCGCTTCACCAACTGCTACCGCGCTGCTGATCGAGTCAGTCAGTATGCGATCCACGACGTGGGTTACCAGGGCTCACAATATCCCGATGATGTCGTGTTCCGGATACTACTGTTCAAGTTCTTCAACAAGATCGACACTTGGCGTTTGCTCGAGGATCAATTCGGGTCGATCGCCTGGGCTTCGTGGCAGCCTGGGCTCGCGCGGGCGGTGCTGGACGCCGCGTGGAAGGCAGGCCGCAAGTTGTATTCGCCGGCCTACGTCATCCCGCCGCCTCAGCTGGGCGGTCGTCGCAAGCACCACGATCACCTACTGCTGGCCGAGACCATGATCAGTCACGGTCTCCCACAGCGGTTGCGGCGCGCGAAGAGCCTCGCCGAGGTGTTCCAGCAACTGCGGCAGTACCCAGGCATCGGGGACTTCTTGGCGTATCAGTTCACGATCGACCTCAACTACAGCTCCGTTCTAGACTTCTCGGAGAATCAGTTCGTGGTGGCCGGTCCCGGGGCCCGCGACGGCATTCGCAAGTGCTTCGGGACTGGTGCCAGCGGCATCGAGGCAGCCGTCATCTCATACATGACCGACACCCAAGAAGAACATTTCGCGCGGCTCGGCCTCCGGTTCGACTACTTGGGCGGTCGTCGACTCCATCTGATCGACTGCCAGAACTTGTTCTGCGAAGTTGACAAGTACGCCCGAGTAGCCCACCCGGACGTTCCCGGGATCTCCGGTCGTACACGTATTAAGCAGCAGTACCGGCAATCCAGCGAGCCGATGCCGGCCCCGTGGTTTCCACCAAAGTGGGGAATCACTGATGCCGTCAAGGCACAAGCCGCCGCACTGAAAACTGCAACAACGCAGTCCTAGCTGGAGTCGGCCTCCAGCGACAGCTGGCCAGAGACGTTCGGCGGCCGCGACGACGAGCGTCGTCCGCGTGGGACGGTCGTTGCTGCTGCCGATGAAGAGAACAAGGGCAACTGCGTCACACTGGCCAATGCGGCACGGAGGTCACCAGCAGCGCCTTCAGCCTCAGCCTGTCCCGTGATGACTGTCAGCGTTCCTGAAAGGAAGCCAGCAGACTCGGCGATATAGCGCAGCAACATACCCAGCGCGAGATAGTTGCCGTATCCACGCTGGACCATGTACTGACTGCGGTAGAGCGCCACCGCGTTGAGCCGGTTCCCGGTGTGCTGGAAGGAGAGGTGCGACAAGCACGGAAACCCCAATGGCATCGAATCGGTGTAGACGTTGAAGATGCAAGCGCCAAGGTCGTTGGTGGCGTCCTCGATGGACGGTCCATCGGAGGTCTCCGGCACCTCGGATTCCTCGGTGCGAGGTTCGGGAACGTCGATCGCCCCCTCGTATGCGGTCGCGACGTGGTTGCCGTTGTGTCCGTACGTACGCAACCGGTTGATAATGCGGTTGAGCTGGTCGACCGGACCTTTCTGCGTGGGATGCGCCACCAGCCGCCCGAAATAGGTACCGGAACGGTTGATCTTACGTTCGGCTTTGATTCGGTCATACATCGACCGGTAACGCTGAGCCAGGCGCTCCGGCGTGGACGAGGACGCCGCGAGCGCGGCCGGGAAGACGGTGTTGACCACCGTCTGTACCGGGTCGTGACCGCGCCGGGCCAGCAACTCATCGACGATAGCGCGGAACGCAAGATCCTCCACCCCGGGCTCGGCGATCTCGACGATGAGGTGCAGAAGTTTGCGGTCACGCTCGGCCAGGAGCAGGTGCGCGGCTTGCGCCCATACTTGCCCGCAGTGCTGTCCTCGCAGGACGGTTCCAGCTACACGCATGGGTCCTCCCCCGCCGCCGAAGCGACACGTTGAGCCTGCTGCTGGGTCAGCAACAGGTCGAGATCGGCCTCACTGTTGACGTTGGCAACATTCGGGACGGCTCGTTGCGCTCGCGGCCGCACCGGGCCGGATTCGACCGAGACCTGCAGGCCGTCATCGTCGCCTGGCAGCGACAGCAGATGACGGCGCACCGCGCCATTACGGTCCGGCGGCGCGGTCGCGCTGAGCACAATCGAGGTGAAGCTCTGGTGCACGAACTGGGCCACATCGTCGGCAATGAGCCCCTCAGCCGCTGCGTCGGCCGTGGCCGGCAGTACCAGCCGGTCACCATGGTGGAGGGTCACCTCGCCGCAGCCGGCCAGATGCTGCAGCGGCCACACGTCGGCGTTGCCGCCGCGCGGCGGCGCGGTCGGGTCGTCAAAGCGGTTCTTGATCGCGGCAGGGGCCGTACGGGCCAAAGCTGTCGCCGCTCGCGGCTCGATGAGGCGGGCAACTCCAAGGTGCCGAGCTGTTCCGCGGTACGAGGTGCCGAGTATCAGCCCGGTCAGGTAGACGTGTTCGGGGCGGAGGTCCTCTGGCTTGATGTTCAGCATGCGCAGAGTGCGGACCAGCGCTGCCCGGGGCATCAGCAACCAGGCCGCGAACGCCTCCGCGGTGGTTTCGGTCAATGTCGAGGTCGCCGGCGTCGCCGACAGTGACGCAAAGTCCGTATCGCAGGTGAGGCCGTGGTTGAACACATGGTGGCCGAGCTCGTGCGCGGCGCTGTGACGCTGCGTCGAGGGCGGCATCGCCGCGTTGATCCAGATCCCGCCCGGGTACGTGTGTGTTGGTGGAATGTAGAGACCGAACAATCGCTCGGCCTCTGGGTCGGCCAGGGCGCGAAGGTTGGCCGCCGCGATCAGTGCTGCCACATCCGTGCGCCGGTCAGCGGGTTGGCCCGCATCATCGAGCGTGCGCATCGCCGCCATGTGCGCGAGCCGGTGCGCGACCGACCATTTCGTCATCGGTGCTGCTCACCGCCCACGGTAGGTGGCCGGTCGTTTGCGCTGTCCGCGCCGTCACTGACGCTGGCGCCCGCGTGTTCAGACGCGGATCGCGGCAGGTCTAGGCCAACGTCATCAGCACCCCCGGGAGGGTCTTGGGAAAACTGGAGGAACTGAGCAAAGGACAAGAGTTTCTCCCGGTCGCCGCTCGTCAGGCCAGCGTGGGCACGGGTGAGCAGCTTCAGTGATGGGTCATCGGCCCGCGAGGCGGCGTCTTCTCCAAGGAGGTACTCCAAGGTCTGGCCGTACACGATGGCCAACTTCTTCAGCTCGATACTGTCGACACGGCGGTTGCCTCGCTCGATCTCGGAGATCGCCGACCGTGGGATGCCGGTGTTATGGGCGACGGTTTGCTGGGACAGGCCGGCGTACTCCCTGCTGGTTCGCAGTCGCTCTGCCAACTCCTGCTGGGCGCGCTTGTCGGCTTGCGTCCCTGCAGCGTCGGGCTGCTCGCTCATCTGACTGCTCCTGACTGCGTGACGGGCAAATAGGTCGCTCTCCCCGCGCGGGATGTATCACGAGCCGCGCTGTGCCCGGCGAAGCGGGGGGCGCGGCCAGTGCTCCACGTCATCTCGCCGCCTCGGGTTCCGTCGGCGCGGCGTCGGTCAGCTGGTCGCAGACTCGCTCGGCGAAGCTGCGGATGGATCGCATATCCCGGGCCGTGGGCAGGTCCGTCGGGAGCTTGACCCCGAAGCGCGCTTCCACCCGCACCATCAGCTCCACCAGCAGCACGGAGTCGTAAGGCATATCTGCCCCCTGAGCTGTGAGTTCTTCGCGCAACTGCTCGACGTCACAGTCTTTCTCCTCGGCGATCAGCTCGAGGATGTACTGCTCGACTTCGGCGCGCCGTCCGAGAGCGGGATCCACCTGCACCACCCTTTCGTGTGAGGTAATCCAACAGGTGCTTGTGTCATCCTACGGCAAGCCCCTGCGGGAAACCAGACAGGCTGCTGTAGGCTCAGCCATCAACAGGGGCAGCGGTGGCTCCCGGGCCCGGATCCACCGTCTCGTCCACACGCAAGTCCAGACGCCACCCAGTTTGGAGAACCGATGTATCACGCGCCCTCCTACGATCCCCCGTACGTGCGCCTCGGCAGCATCCTGCCGTTCACAGCGGCGCGCCTAATCAGGCACCACGCGCCCGAGCAGCGTGCGTCAACAACACGCCAGAGGGGAGGTCCGGCATCGGACGGTCTTGTGCCTGTCGCTCAGCCCGGCACCAACCCGCTGCTGAGCCCGCATCCGATTGCCGAAGAACTACCTCAGCGGGTCTCCTACCATTTCACCGCCGCCACGCGGCCGCGCGACGGCCGGGCCGTGACGATCGTCCTCACCGACGGACGCAAGCTGGGCGACCCGCTGACCGACGCCGCCGGCAACGAGGACTTCTACCGCCTGCACGACGTCTTCCACCTCTCCTACGCCACGCTGTTGGGCTGGTCACCGGTCACCAGGGCACTGCTGAACCGCAAGCGCCGCAGCAATCCCACGCTCGACGAGAACGAAGACGGCGGCCGCGCCGTAGTCGTGGAGGAGGGCATCGCAGCATTAGTGTTCGGCTACGCCAGCGACCGCGGGTTCCTGCGCGGGCACACCTACGTCGAAGCTCCCCTCCTCGACTACATCCGCTCGAGCGCAGCACCGTTCGAGGTCGCCTGGGCTACCGCGCAGGACTGGGAGGACACCATCCTCACTGGCATGCGGCTGTTCCGCCAATTGCGAGCCTGCGGCGGCGTCGGCACCGTTCACGCTGACCGAATCCGGCGCACAATGGTGTTCGCCGGTCCGACGCGGCAGCAGACCTCTCAGGCATCGATCCTGACCAGCGTCCACCACGGCCCGGAGCGACCACTGACCCGACACATGATCCGTCATCAGGCCGTGCCCCTCGCGAGCTGATCACCTCACGATGACGTTCGGTGGGCCACCCACCCCAAGGGCGGCCCACCTTCACCAAACTGTCACCTCGAACGCGCGTCTTCACTCGTTTGCAGCAATCAGCACTTTTCGGGGAGCATTACTGTCGGGTAGGGAAGATCGCCCACCTCGACAGGAGACCCGCCCATGTCGTCCGACGACACTGTGCTCCCCATTCCCCCAACCATCTCGCCGGCCGCCGCAGACTGGGCCCGGCGACGTCGAATGGCGATCGAAGCATGGAATCTGGGCAAGAGACTGCTAACGCCGGCACCGACGCGGCCCCTCCCACCAACCAGGCCCATCTCCACCCACCGAGCGGGGTCACCACCGGGCACGTCACGCCCCTCTACCGTGCCCGCCACGAACCCCGCTTTCGGCGCCAGCACCTGATCAAGGCCTACCAGAACAACCACGACTGCAACCTCGTTGTGGTGATCGACCAGATCGTGCCCGACACCATCACGCATTTCGCCGAGACGTTGATGGAACTCGATCCCACCAAGGACCTTCACCTGCTGCTGCACACCCCGGGCGGCGACGGCGAAGTCGCCGTCCGAATGGCCCGCATGGCACAGGAAGCCAGCGCGCGATTCGTCCTCCTAGTTCCCGACACCGCCAAAAGCGCCGGCACCGTTCTCGCCCTCGCCGCACACGAGATCGTCATGGCCGCCACCTCTGACCTGGGCCCCATTGACCCGCAGATATTCGTGGCCGACCGAGGCTTCGTCTCCGCCAAAGACCTCATCGTCGCAGTCGACGGCGCCATCGCAGCCGTCAACGCACAACCGGACACCTTCGCCATCCAGGCCGCCATGCTCGCGGGCATCGACGCCACCACATTACAATTCGCCCGATCAGCCCTCGCCCGCACCGGTGACCTGGCCCGCCAAGCCATCTCTAGCCACTCCGACCGGACTCCAGCCGACATCGACACCCTGTGCAAGACGATCGCACAGCCCTTCATCGAGTCGCCGCGCTCGCACCACGCCGTCATCGGCGCCCATGAAGCCGAAGCCGCCGGCCTCCCGATCACACGGCTTCCCATGCAAAGCCCACACTGGCTCGAGATCTGGGAAATCTGGAGCCACTATTTCGCCCTCGGCCCCCTGGCCACCTTGTCAGTCTATGAAGGAGCTCGCGCATCCCTCATCTTGAGCAACGACGCCTGAGCGTGCGTCGCTCGCGCGCTATTACTCGATGTGGATTCATTCTGGATACCTACGCCGACCGATTGCGCACCGGGAACATCCGTTTCAAAGTGAGCCCTGGTCGGTATCTGACATAGGAGCTCTAATCGGCGCACCCGCCCGCACATCGGTCTTGAGCCGGACGGCAAGTGGCTGCACGACGGGCCACTGCCCAACAGCGAACCGAAGCTGAGGCCCTGTTCACCAAGCTCGCCGCCCACGGACCGCTGCTGGTCAGCCCTGACCAAGCCCTGTCTGCTCGTTCGCGGCCGGTGACAGCTTCTTTGCCGGCAGCCCGGATGGTGTGGCGTCGGGGTCCAGTTCGAGGACGGCCTCGAACAGGGCGAAGTAGGTGCTCGCGGCGAACGACCAGTCGGCGACCGGGGTGTCGAGTCCCGGACCCGGCAGCGGCTCGGTGATCAGCCGGTGGGCGGTCCAGATGCAGTCGACGGCAGACACGGACTGGTCGTGGGGACTGTTCCTGGCCACGGTCAAGCGCAGCAGCAGTGCCTGCAGCAATGCCCCGCCGGCCAGCGCCAGGTGTTCGAACCGATAGCCGGCACGCAGTCGCAACCCGAGAATGTCGGCCAGTTTCCGGTAGAAGTCGACCAGGCCTCGTATCCGGGTCGCCTCGCATTCCTCCAGCGCCGCGGCGATCCTGGCACGAGCCTCGGGATCGCGGACGTAGTCGATCGTGCTCGCCAGCGCAAAGTAGAAGGTCCAGCCCTTAGCGGTGATCATTTCCTCGAAGTTGCACAGCACCGCCTGACGAGCCGTCTCGCGCAGGACGGCCGCCCGACCTTCCAGGGTGGCCAGCCGGTCCGCGTTAGCCCGCAGCACCGAGTCCACCACCTCGAGCGCCGCTGGTGGCCAGCCGCCGCGGTCTCGACCTGCCGCGACAAGCTTCTGCCTGCGCAGCTGCCCGACCTCCTGCGGGCACTCCTCGACGACCGCGTCCCACTTGTTCCCTGGCCCTCACCGCGTGAGATCGACCGCGCCGGCGTGGACGCAGCGCTGACCAGGGCGGCGCATGGCGATCCGGGCACGGAACGACTGCGCCACCGGGCCGTCCGGCAGCGGTGCCGTCCACCGGTAGGACGGGGCACGAGCCACGGCGGCCGCGACCAGCGTGCGGCCGAAGCCGAGGCGCCGGTAGTCGGCGGCAACGTGGACGTAGTCGAGGGTGGCCGTCCGGCAACTTGCGCACGGACTCGCGGTCACCGCGCCGACCGCGGTGCCGTCGAGTCGAAGTTCGATCCGACCGGCCAGCGTTCCCGCGGTCGGCGGACAGACGACCAAAACGAGCCCATCACCCGGTTCCGTGCCGGGCGCGTGCTGGACCGTGACGTCGAGGTAGGCCCACTCGGCAAGGCGCCGAGCTGCGGGCTTGCAGTCGGTAGCGGTGGCTGTAGGGCCTGAGCTTGCCGTAGAGATCCAGATCGAGCCGGTGGCCACGGAGGCACACGACGAGCTTGCTGTCGCCGGGCGGACCGGGATCAGCTCGCCGACCTCGCCGCGCGCACCAGACCGAACGACGCCGCCGGCCTGGTCGATCACCGAGCACCTCGCGGGAGTCCCGACCGGTTCGACTGCGGCCGCTTCGACGTGCGGATCATCCGGCGACCTCGGTCAGCGCCCGGCCAGCGGATGCCTCCACGGCGGCGACCGCATCCCCGGGGCCGGGAAGCCGCAGCTCGACGCTACGCGAGCGAACCGCAGCGCCGCGGCCGGTCGCCACGACGTCACAGAACTCCAGATGACCGAAGCCGCCGTCCGTCAGACCGCGCCACCGACGTTTCGACACATGCAGTTCGAGGTCAGCGCCGGGCCAGGGACCGGCAGCCACCAACACCGCGCCTCGGTTGCGGAGCTGGCCGGCAAGCCGGCGCGCCAACTGCGGCTGTACCCCGCGGACGGCAGCCGGACCGAGGACGACCAGGTCGAAACCATCGATCAACGCCGACACGACGGCGACCAGCTCCGCCCCGGGACTGGGTACGAGGGCGAGCCGGTCGAGCTCGACGCCCAGCGCGGCTGCCGCCACCACGCCGACCTCGGGCATACCGGTGATCGCCGCCCACGATCCTTCCTGCGTCGCTTCGGCCAGCAAGGCCAAAACCAGGGCGATCGAGCCGCCGACCGACACCGCGCTGCCGGGCCGCAAGCCACCCGGAAACAGCCCGGCGAGGGCCGCCGCCACCGGCAACGAACCAGCGGACGTCGACGTGTCAACGGTCGGCTCGCCGAGCTGCGCGGCCGTGCGGACGCCAGGCATCGCCGCGAGCCCGGCCACCGCTTCCGGTACCGCCACCACGCACCTCCAGCACCACGAACACGCACCAAAGACACCCGCGCCCACGTCGAGGAGGACCGCTTTAATAATAGCCACGTGAAGAACCGTCCTACCTACCCGTAGTTCGCTGTCTTGGCACCTGACGGGCAGATCCGATAATCGCGTGCTGCTTCAAGGACGCTCAGTGGGCGGGTTGTGGACGGTACCTCGGGACGATCTTGACGAGTTGACTATGCGTCTCGGTTCACCACCTTCATAGAAAGCCTCCACATGCCGAACATACGGCGCTCGACCTTTGAATGGGCGAAAGTATTGCGTGACGCTGTACCGGAGGTGGCTGGCGGAGTCTTTCGCGCTTGCACTCGGGGGGCAGCCCTCAGTTTCCCCTTCGCCGACTAGCTGACCACATCTCTGGACCATTTGATGACTGGATCCGAACGATCGCCGGATCAGCCGGGCGCACCGCCGATCAAACTGCTCAGCCTGATCACCGATGCGTACACGACTGCGTTGATTCGGCTTGCCTATGCCGAGCGTGACCGGCATGACTGGACGTCATACAGGCAGGTCGGCTACTACTTGGTCGGAACCGGAGCGCGGGTCCTCATCCACTCCTACGCGCGTCGCGACCAGTCGGCCGGTGACCCTCGGGAGGTCGCGGCGGAGGTGGCCGATGAGTTACGAACCACCCTCCGCCTGGCCGAACAGGTGGCGAGCAACCCGACGAGGGCCGATTCGATGGCGATGGAAATCGAGGCATTGGCCGAGGATTGCGCGCAGACCGCCGGGCGGCTGTACCGACTTTCGGCGGAGTTGTCCCCAGCGGTGATCGCTGAGGTCAACCCGATCGGCGCGAACCACGACGACACCAACGACGAGGACGGCGGCGGACGTTCGGACGGTGACCCCACGTGAGGAACTGCACCGAGGTTCAAGCCGATCAGCGGCATGCGAATCCAAGAGCCAGCCGGAAGAAGACGGGAGCTGCTCTCACGGCCACGCCGAATACGCGGAAGCGACCGGCCCAACCGTCCGTCTCGGAGCGTAATCACCGCCGGGAGCGAGGGGGCTTTGTCCTGATCACAGCCTTAGCCAGTCGGCCGAGTGCGACCGTTCTGCGGTCGCCGTCCAGCAACTATCCGCGGATCCACCGCGTCCATGGCGCTACGTTCGACGTCACCGGTGTGCTCGCACCCGCGTGCGCGTCAGCGGAGTCCCGCCGCGACGCCATCAATGCCGCGCGATCCCGCCGCCCTCGTTACCGCGACACCTCAGCCGCTGTGACTTGCGAGAGACCTCGATGTAGCGAGGGCAACGCCGGTGCCGAGCCGCCAGGCGCTCCGACCGAGTCTGCGGCTACCGCGGAACCGTCATGCCAGTGACCGACGGCGCGAAACCCGAGACCTACTGGTGGAGCACCGCACGCTCACGCCCGCTGCACGACTATCTCGACTCGCGCACACCCACGGCCCGACTGCGGCATTGGCCAACTCGCGATCCCGACCCCCCGTACACCATCTACCCGCTCCAGGAAGCCTTGGATGATCCTGATGACCACGACCGATACCGGCGAGCCAGCCCTCGCCGCGGGCACGGAACTACAGCAGCGACAAGGAAGTCGCGGCTCATTCCACCCTGCGCTCGCCGCGTGGTCCGGAAACCAGGCGAAGGCGCGAGCACTGACCACGCGGGAGAAGGCGACCCCATCGCTATCCCGACGCCAGCTCGCCGACGCCGGCCTGCTCGACCCAGTTGCGGTCCTTCGAGTGGCCGGTCGTGCTTCAACGCCGCATCGCCTGGGACGTGCGGATGTTCAAGTCGGTGCCGGAAACCGATCCGGATCACAAGTGGGAAACGCTGGCCGATCACGCGATTCAGCTGCGGTGTGTAGAACGGCTGACGAAGCGTCCCGAGTGGAATGAAGACTACAAGACCGATCCGAACGGGACTGAGGCGGACGAGGCCGGGGCGTATGAGGCCGGGGAAGGGGAGGTGCGGTGATGGACGTGCGGATCGGTCCGGGGCCTCGGCCGCTGGCGGTGTGGCTGCCTGTCCTGCCGGACCTGCGGCTGGGAACGTGGCTAAATCGGGCGTGCGCTATTCACGGGTGGTCGCATCTGGAGCTTTCGCGGCGGTCCGGGGTGTCAGTGGGCACGATCTACGCGATTGCCTACGAGCATCGCCGATCGTGGTCGCTGGTGCATATGGCGGCGTTGGCCGATGCGTTCGGGGTGGACCGCGCGGTGCCTGCGGTCTTGGCGCTGCGGGAGTTCGAGAGGGGTCACGGTGGCTGGTAAGGCGACGTCGTCGGCTGTGCTGAGGGCGTGTGCGGACTGGGTGGTCCTCGGCGGGCCGGAGGAGCCGGTGCCGGTGCCGGATACGCGGATGGTCGGTGGCTGGATCCGATGGCGCCGCAAACGCGCGTACCTCCCGCTGAGGGTTGCGGCCAGGCGGATCGGGTTGTCGGCGGGCACGCTGGGAGCCTTGGAGACTGGCCGGCATGCGCTGACTCAGGTGGAGACCGCGGTGAAGATCGCGGACGGGTTGGGTGTGTCGCGCGAGGAGCTGGTGATCCGCGCGGTGTGGGACTTCCGCAGGCTGGAGGACCAGTGAACGGAATGCCGGTGGGGCGCTGGTTACGGGACCGACGTCAGGAACAGGGCGAGCGCGCGGGCACGACAGCCCGGCGGGCGCGGATCTCTAAGTCACACCTGTGGGGCTTGGAGAACGGGTACCGGGATCTGCGGGACGCGCGGCAGATCCTGCGTCTGGCGGACGCGCTCGCTGGGCACGGAGACGAGCTGCGAGCTGGCGAAGCACCGTTTTTCTGGCTCAGGGCCGTAGACCTCGCGAACCTCGCGGATCGATGCCGCCTGAGTATCGCGCACCCAACTATCCAGCTTTCCACCGAGGCACCAGTACACCAATGACATCAACAAAAGCGACACCGCACAGCACTAGCCATCAGCCCGCTGACCGTGCGCCGTGGTGGCGGCCCTGCGGAGTTGACCAGGACAGGATCAACCTCGCTTACCTATTCGATGCCTTCCGCGAAGCCAAAAACAGCGATGGTCGCTCCGTTGCGTCCGTCAAGTTCGCTCACATCAACGAACGCGACGCCGCCCGTCGAATGACCGCCCGTGTGCACGACGCAGGGTTCGTGTTCCGCTCCGAGCGTGCGTTCCTCGACCGCGTCGCCGCCTACCTCGTCGCCCACCAGTCCGTCAGCTCCATCGTGGTCGCCGGCGCCGGGCTGCCCCACATCGCCGGTGACGACGACCTGCACTCCCACGTCCGCCGTGGCGAGGCGAACAACCGTAGCCGCACTCAAAACACCACCCGTGCCAGTGTGATCTACGTCGAACGCGACCCACTCACCCTCGCCGAGCTACGCACGATCGCCGACAACGACAACGGCGTCTACGTCGTCGACGCCGATCCCTGGGACCCAACTGCGATGTGGGATGCTCTCTACAATACTGGCAGCGAAAACCCGGGACTGATCTCGTTCTGCTACGACCACGTGGCGTTGCTGCTAGGCGGGGTGATGTCCTTCCATGGCGGCAGCCGTGCCGACGTCGCGCACGTCGTGCAGGGCCATCTCGCACGGCTGCCTGACGGCGGGTTCCTGGCCATGACGCACCTGCTGCTGCCCGAACACCCCGACCTCGCTGCCCAGGCTCGTGAATTCGAAGAGACGTTGCAGCTCCACGGTCCCGGCACAGGAAGTCTCGCCACCGGCCACGAAATCAGGACGATGATTGACGGCACGGTCGAGCTGCCACCCGGAATCGTCCCAGCGTTCACCTGGTATCCCGACGGGCCACTCACCGACGCGCCGGTCTGCGGCAGCTTTACCGCCGCGGTCCTCGCCCAAAAACCCGCACCAGACAGCGACTTACCGGAACCTCCCTGGCGGCCGGCAGGTACTTGAATTCCCGACCGACCGTCCGTATCCCGATAAGGTGAATGATCAGAGAGCCCGAACCGTTGCCGTCACACGAATACCTATCCGACGGCATCGGCCGGACTCGACCAGCCACCCGGGGTTGGTCTTTCAGCTTCCGTGCACCTGCGAAGTCAAGAAGTCGGCCTCCTTGGTTCACGGGATTCCGTGGTGCCTGGCTACGCACAAACCAGTCCTCGTGCGTGGCCAGGCATCCACGCCGCAGCCGGCGCGTCGCATCTGCGCGACAGCACTTGTAAGTAGTACCGAGAAAGGATCTTTTTCCTCGTGCGCTTCAGAACGACACTCGCGACTGCCTTGGCGCTTCTTCCCATGCTGGTAGGGGTCTGCGCCGCGACCGCTGCAGACACCGCACCACCGCCAGCCGCCACAGCCTCCCCACGAATCATCGGCGGCGCTCCGGCACCGGTCGCCTACGCCGGTGCCGGGTCTCTGCAGGCCACGCAGTTGAGGCCGTTTCGCCTTCGAATGTTGAGATCGGCCAGTATCGGGTACCGCAAAGGATGCGCAGAAGAGGTAGCAGCGTGTCCGCCAAGCTCGGGGTCACCGCAACGGCACAACGCGAACTAGTGTTGTGCTGGCTACCGTCCGCGTCAACGACGAGTGCGCCGGCTTCGCGGGCGATGATCGCTCCGGCCGCCGTGTCCCAGCTGCGGTTGCCAAGCGTGAGACTGGCGTCGAGAGTGCCATCTGCGACCCAGGCCAGCTCGAGCGCCGATGACCCAAGTCGTCGAACTCGTTGTGCGCGTCGAGAAAGTGTCTGGTCCAACCTGGCGGACGCCCTCGTTCGCGCTACACCTCCCTCTCCTGATCCGTAATCACTAAGAGAAATCAGTGAGTCCTCGAGGTTTTTCGTGCGCGAGACGGCTATCAGGTCGCCGTCTCGGAAAGCCCCGTGGCCGATCGTTGCCCAGTACCGGTGGTGGAGGAACGGCGTGTCAATGACGCCGAGAAGGGGTTGGTCCGCGTGGACGAGCCCGAGAGCCACCGCGCACAACGGGACCCCGTGGACGAAGTTGGCCGTCCCGTCAACGGGATCGAGGACCCAGTACACGTCCGGGTTGCCGGTCGCCCCAGTCTCCTCGCCGACGAAGCCGACGTCCGGTGTCTGATCCTGAAGGTGGTCTCGTACGAGGCGTTCGATGGCTAGCTCGACGTCGGTCACCAGATCGCGATCGCCCTTGGCCCGAACTTCGCCGGCTTGGTCGCGCATCAGGATGTTGATTGCCTTGTCCATAGCGCCGAGCGCAACGTCGAGCAGGCGTGCCGCGTCGAACGTACTCGTCACGATCCTGATTGCCCTTCTGGCGAGAAGGTGGTCCCAGGTGGAATGCAGGACGTCCTGCGTCGTCGTTGGAGTGGGCAACCGGCTGCGGCGAGGTCGAGGGGCGTCCCTCGCCGCAGCCGGTGCGTTCATGAGAGCGTGACCAGGTCGACGCGCGCGACTGCAGGCCACGAAGGCCGAGGGCCTTGCGTGCCCGATACAACAGACATCTTCTATAACGTTGAGTGCATGAGCCGAGACGCATAGTCAAATCGCCAACGTCGGCACGAGGTACCGTCCACAACACGTCCGCTGGACGACCGCAGTGCAACCTCCCAAGCATTGGCGCAACCACATCGGGCACCATGGCAGTGACCGTCGTGCTGGACAGGAAGGATCTTCACGTGGCAAGGATCGATGCGGTCTTCTTCGACGTGGGCGAGATACTGGTCGACGAAACCCGCGAGTACGGAACCTGGGCTGACTGGCTTGGAGTGCCTCGTCACACGTTCTCGGCTGTTTTCGGCGCCGTGATTGCTCAGGGGAAGGACTACCGAGAGACCTTCCAGGTCTTCAAGCCTGGTTTCGACCTCGCCGTGGAACGCGAGCGACGGGCCGCTGCGGGCCAGCCGGAGACCTTCGCCGAGGAGAACCTGTACAGCGATGTGCGGCCGTGCCTGCGGGAGCTCCAGGAGTCCGGCCTTCAGGTCGGCCTGGCCGGAAACCAAACCGCACGGGCGGAGGAGATCCTCAAAGCGCTAGAACTGCCGGTCGACGTCATCGGTACTTCCGACGGTTGGGGCGTTGAGAAGCCATCACCCGAATTTTTCGATCGGGTCATCGAGGAGGCCGGGGGCCCAGCGAGTTCGGTGCTGTACGTCGGCGATCGGTTGGACAACGACGTCCGACCGGCCCAGGAGGCCGGCATCTCGACTGCGCTCGTCCGCCGCGGACCGTGGGGACACATCCTCCGAATGCCCGAGGTCGAGGAGCGCTGCCTGTTCCAGCTGACGAGTCTCGCTGAACTGCCTGCGCGCGTTGCCGCCCACAACGCCGAGGGCAGCTGATCAAGCCTTGGTGGCCAGTCCGGTCATTGCTCGGACTCGTTCATCCAGCTCGTCGGCGTAGGGCGTAGCGCTCAGAGCCGCACGAACTTCGGGCACGCGTTGGAGCGCGGTGCTGTAAGGAGCCTTACTGACCAGGTCGCATGCTTGTCGGACGGTTGCGACGGCGCGTTCGGGATCGATCGATGCCTGCGCCGCGGCGAGGTCGAACAGCAGGACGGCCCTCTGTTTCATGGCGCTCTCGGAGAGGCTGTCCAACGCGCTCTGGAGCCGGCCTGCTGCCTCGCGGGTTCGGCCTGCCAGCAGCAAGGCGTTGCCGGCGAAGCCGTCGAGTCGAGAGGTGTCGAAGAAGTCGAGCCAGCCGGGGTCGGCTCCGGCGCTCGCCAGCGCATCCTCGGCAGAACGGACACGAGTAAGGCTGGTACTCGACTGGCCAACGCGGGCGGATACCTCGGCGTCGACGCAGTGCAGCCACGACCGTAGCAGCGGCCCCGCCCCGTACCGTGCGTGGGCATGAGCGGCCGACAGGTAGTGGCGGGCGGGCTGTTCCTGACCGGCGAAGCCTGGGACGAACGCTCGGTGCGCCAGTACCGCAGCCGCTAAGGGGTGATCCAGCGAGCTGGCAGACGCGTCCTCGGCAAGCTGGAAGAACGGTTCGGCCGCGTCTTCTTGGCCCAGGTCGAAAAACAGTAGTCGGGAAACGAGGAGCGCGGACTCGGCGACGGCAGAAGCTAGCCGGCGAGCATGCGGCGAGTCTGCTTCCGAAGTCGACTTGATCAAGCTTTCGCCGAGGCGAGCATGAGCTGTAACCGAGGGCAAAAGTTCAACTGCAGCGCTCGTCCAGTACAAAGCACGATGAGAGGCGGTGATCGCAGCGAACGCGTCGACTGCTCGCGAATCCAACTGCGTCCGTTGTTTACGGGCAAGCGCTTCGACACCGTCGGGCATCGAGATGTCGTTCGAGAGCAGTGCTGCGAGGCTCGCCCCGAGCAGGCCCTTCAAGAACATCGGCCGGCTGAACTCAGCGTTGCTGCCCAGCAGCACCATTATCACCTTCTTCACGACAGCGTCGATGAATTGCTCGTTGACGAGCATGTTGGCCGCAGGCGCAGGCACCGCCGGATCTGCGGGGTACAGTGCCATCTCCGTGGCCGAGAGCAGGCCGAGCTCGCTGGCCGGTAGCCCGAAGACCAGCACGAGGTGCTTCTGGTAGCGCGGGTCGGGCTTGCGGTCGCCGGTTTCCCAACGTCGCACGGTGTCGGCGTTTAGGCCGCACTCGCCTTCATGGGCCTGCTCCAAGCTCCGCTTGATCTGTTCGACGACTTCTTCTTGGCTCCAACCACGCTGAAGCCGTTGCCATCGCAGCCGCGTGTTTGGAGGGTGCTTCGGCGCCGATGTTCGACGTGTCCCCACGGCATCAACCTCCGATCGACTTGGTGATCTCGTTTGCCCGAGGGTAGGAGCTGACGTAACCGAGCGCGACGTTGGCGGGAACATGGGCGGGTAGCGGACGGGTTCTGGACGGTAGTCCTTCTCCCGTGGTAGGGGTTCGATCAATCTTGGACCGCTACCAGCGCAAACGCAGGGATACCAAAGACTGTGACTGAAGACAACCGGGTGCTGGCCTGCGGGCGGCGATGGGATCGCCGCCCGGGCGCACTACTGGTTCTTCGGCAGGTTGAAGCTCCCGGCCGCGGCTCCGCCGAGGAACGCCTCCCACTCTCCGAAATCGAAGACCAGCACGTGGCCGTCCGGGTTCCGGCTGTCTCGCAACCCGACGGCGTTGCTGCTGAACGACACCTCGACGCATTGGTTGTCCGGAGGATTGCTCAGGGGCGACTTCTGCCATTTGGTGAAGTTGGTGTCGAGGTGGCGCTTGTTTGCGTCCTGGATGTTCATCTGCTTCCTCGTGCCCTTTCGATCTCAAATCGCAGGTCAGCTACAACGACGCGGCGATCTCCAGCAAGGTCCGTCGCGTCTGCTCGGGCCCGCTGGCCGCGGCCCGCTGGTGGTCCCAGAGAGTCAGGTACCGCGCCGTCCTCTTGCTGTTCTCGACGTACTCCCCTCCGTCATGCTGCTCCAGGTAGATGATGTCAACCGCCGGCTTCGTGTCATAGCCGAAGATCGTGTAGTCGTGGCCTTGCCCCATGTAGTAGCCGACGCTGAACGGCACGATCTGGAGTTCAATGTTCGGCCTGTCGATGATCTCGACGAGCTTCATGATCTGGGCCTTCATGACCGGACCGCCCTCGGTCCGGCGCAGGGCCGCCTCGTCGATAATGAACCAGAACTCCTGGTCGACGTGGTCCAGTACGGGTTGCCGGGCGATGCGGTCTGCGACGTACTTGTCGATCTCCTCGGGCGACAGCGAGGGCCGCCAGGCCCGCGCGTTCCTTCGCATGTAGTCCTCAGTCTGCAGCAGCCCAGGGACGACGAGGGCCTGGTACGCGAAGTACCGGTTGCAGCTCGGTTCCATGTCGACCAGCAAGCGCAGGTACTGGCGAAACCTGGTACTGAAGGCGCCACGCTTCGTGCGGTGCTTGCTCTCAGCTTGCAAGTCTCGCGTGTAGGCCCGGTCAGCTTCGTTCGCGGCGTACCGATCGAGCAGAGCATTCAGCTCGATCAACTGGATGCCGCTGCCGCCCTCGATGTGAGCGATCTTCTGCTGGGTGCATCCGAGGACACCGGCCGCGTCTTCCTGCGTGACGCCAGCTGCCTCACGTAGACGGGCGAGCTGGTTGCCGAGCACGATCTTCATGACAGCCGGAGGCAGCTCCCGGCGCGGCTGGTTCACGGACTCCTCCACCTCCACAGGGTGTCTGGTTGCATAGCGTATCCGCAATTCACCCGATCGGTCGGCTAGTTAATCTGAGTACACAAGTTACGGTTCAGGCATCGACACGACAGCACCCCAGGCCAGAGAGGAGCGCAGAGCGATGAGTACACAAGTTAACATCGCAGCTGCGACGGCCGTGGTCGCCCCCAGTGCCATACAAGCCCCCACTCAGATGTCGTGGGGGTCTGGGCTGGCGATCGCAGCGGCGCTCCTTCTCATGGCGGGCTGCGTGGCCGGAGTCGGTGCCGGCTGGTGGTACGTAGGCGAGCGGCGTCGAGTCCGACGCTGCCGTGAACACATACCGCCGAGCCCGCGCCCCGAGGCACCGCTGACGACGGGCCCCACCCTCGCCCCCAGGGTGTTGATCAACCTGTCGCCCGGTCACGCAGCCCCCGGCACGCAGTGCCGACAAGCCGCTCGACGGCTCGCCGCCGAGCGACCCCGCGTGGCACATCGCCGCAGTGCAACTTGACTGGCGCTGCCTGACCCCCCTGCTCTGTCGAAGGAGGTGGCTCGCCGTGACAACGTCGACCACTCGCACTCCAGTCGCACATTCGGACCTGACTTCCGAAGAACGCTGCAACTCCTATCGCAGCGAATACGGGCTACCAGCCACCGTTGACCGCTCGACGCAGCGCATCCTCATGCCCGTCGGTGGGCTCTTGGGCGCGATCACCATGCCGCTCGGACTCGGTCGGCGTGTCCAAGCCGACCTTCTTCGGCTGGGAGTGTCGGCCGCTCCCGAAGGCGACAACATCGTCTCGCCATCCCCAGACGACGAGCGACTCGGTCTCTGGTGTTGGGAGTGCGCTCCGAACGCACTGAAGGACTTCCCGCCGCAGACGACTGTGATCGCTACCACGAGGGCCATGGCCTCCGCGGGACGGTGACCGGGTCTCACGCCGGCGACGTCGGCGGCGGCCAAGGCCCCTCGATCGCCGGGTGTGCCGATCCGGCGCCGACCTGGATCCCGGCACACCGGTTCCCGAAACCGACTCGGCCTGCGTCGAGCAAGCGACGAAAGGACATCGATGATGAGCCCAGCGATCTTGCTCTCCCAGTCCCCGCTTGCCCTGTCAACGGTCACCCTGCGAGAGAGCGCTTTCGACACCGCGAGGCCTGTCAAGGCGAGTTGCCGTCAACAACCAGGTCACAGGAATAGTGTTGTCGGCCAAGACAGGCTCCCGGCCGCCGTTGCTCGCCGCCGCGACTGTCCAACTAGATCGGCCCGGTGAGTCATGGCCGAGCCACAGCAAGGACCTGAACCACTGCTGTACTGGGGGACCAACCAGCAGGGCGGAACAGCGGATCACTATGCCGGACGCGTGCACGTCGTCTGGCCCCACAGCGAGTTCTACGGCCTGTGCAGCCTTCCAATCGAAAAGATTTGGGAGCAGCGGCCGCCGGTGCCGGACAACCTCTGTCCACTGTGCTGTGTCCGCGCAATGGTTGCCCTGTTCCCGGCCTTCTCCGAGTCTCTGCTGGCTCTTCCGCCGGGAACGGACAGGCACGAGCTCGCTGCTCAAGATCAGCAGGCTCCGCCGGAACGCCCAGAAGAGCAGACCATGTTGATTCCGGCGATCAAGTCCGCGAGCTCATGAAAGCTATCAGAAATGGAGTGCGGTTATGGCCGCCAGTCTCGTAGAGGGCCGCAGCGAACAGGTAGGTCAACTCGACTCCCTTGGCAGCCCGCGACGCCACTGCGGGGGCCGTCGCACTCGTGCTTCCGAGCGAGAAGTGCGAGCACCCGAGCTACTCGTCCCAGCCCAGCAGCCACAACCATCCAGGCCACCAGCTTCCGGTCCGAGCGCTTCCCGCGGAGCTGTCCGGTCGACCTGTGACGTTCATGGTGGTGACGATGCTCGATTGATCCAAGCCGTACGTCGTGGAGACATTGCGGCGTACGGCGACCTCTACGCACGGCACGTGGTCTCGGCTCGTAACCTTGCTCGCCAGCTTTCCCGGACAGCGACCGAAGCCGACGACCTCGTTTCGGAAGCGTTCATCAGGGTCCTCCAAATTCTCCGCGCCGGCGGTGGTCCTGACTCAGCGTTCCGCGCCTATCTCCTCGCAGCGCTTCGGCACATGGCATACGACAGGACTCGCAAGGAACGCCGTGTCGAACTGTCCGACGACATCGCAGAAGCGGTGGATCCCACCCTTGTCAGCGTCCCCTTCGATGACACCGTGATGACAAGCAGTGAAAGAGTTCTCGCAAGAAGGGCGTTCGTCGGACTGCCCGATCGCTGGCGAAAGGTGCTGTGGCTCACCGAGGTCGAAGGGCGCACACCAGCGGAAGTGGCGCCGAGCCTCGGACTCACACCCAACGGATTGTCGGCCTTGGCATACCGAGCTCGGGAAGCTCTCCGTCAGGGGTATCTGCAGGCTCATTTGGCTGCAGCTCAGACGAAGCAGTGCGGACCGACGATCGAGGTGCTCGGATCTTGGACACGAGATGGTTTGACCAAGCGGCAGACCGAAGAAGTTGAAACACACCTCGACGTATGCGCATCATGCCGGGCGCTATCCGCAGAACTTGCCGAAATCAACAGTTCCTTCCGGAGCGGCGCAAAGGCGCCTGCGAAGCGTTCCAAGGGCAGCAAGAGCGTCCGCCAGCCCGGTGCCCGCCGACAGAGCCTCACGATGGAGACTGGGCACCGTCTCCTCACCATGAAGTTGGCGAGCTAGCTGTTGCGGGTCGTGACGTTGGTGACGCGGGCGAGGGCCTGAGACGAGGGACGGGTCCTTTCGGCGGCAGGATGAGAAGTGCGACCCACTCATCACGCCGAAGAGAAAGACCCGTCCATGCACCACCGTAACGCCCCATTGTCTGTCGAGGGCCGCCGCCGGCTCGTCGCGCGCTGCCAGACCCGCCCGATCGCCCACGTCGCCGCGGAGATGGGCATCTCCCGCCAATGCGCATCCAAATGAGTCGACCGCTACCGCCGCCACGGCGAGACCGGCCTGCTCGACCACCCCAGCGTCCCGCACCACCAGCCCACCGCCACCCCCGCCCAGGTAGTGGCCCGGATCGAGCAGCTACGCCGGACCCGTAAATACTCCGCCCGCCGCATCGCCACCGAACTGGCCGCCGAAGGCATCACCATCTCGACCCGCACCGTCGGACGGCACCTGCTGCACCTGGGGCTCAACCGGCGCCGCTTCATCGACCCCACCGGCGACAGCAACCGGGCGCCGAGGCGGATCATCGCCCGCTGGCCCGGGCACATGGTCCACCTCGACGTGAAGAAGACCGGCCAGATCCCCGACGGCGGCGGCTGGCGCGTCCACGGCAAAGGCAGCAACCAGGACCGGCAGGTCGCCCGCACCAAAACCCGAGGTCAACGAGCCCGCTACACCTACTTGCACTCCGCCGTCGACGGCTACTCACGCCTGGCCTACACCGAAGCCCTCCCCGACGAGAAAGCCCGCACCGCGATCGGGTTCGTCCACCGGGCCCGCGCGTTCTTCGCCCGCCACGGCATCACCCACATCCACCGCATCGTCACCGACAACGGCTCCTGCTACCGCGCAAACACTTTCGCCACCGTCCTACGCGGCGCCCGCCACCAGCGGATCAACCCCTACACCCCACGCCACAACGGCAAAGTCGAACGCTACAACCGGATCCTGGCCGAAGAATTCCTCTACGCCCACGCCTGGACCAGCGAAACCCACCGCACCACAGCCCTGGCCATCTGGAACATCCACTACAACTGACGTGGTGGCATGGATCCGGGCTTCGGTGCTGCAGTCTGAGGCCAAGGGATCGTGGCCGGGCTCGCTCGACTACAACCTGCCACCGAAGGTTGGCTCAATGGTAGCTTGCGCCCGCTGCGATCCCGCTGCGCGGAGTGGCTCAAGAGAGGTCTGCGACGCCGGACGTCAGTCTGCCCTCCTCGCTTCTTTCCGTTCCAGCGAGAGGAAATCTGGCACACATGGATCGCGACGTGGTCATCGGCATCGACCCGCACAAGACCAGCTGGTACGCAGCCGTGGTCGACAGCCGACACCAACTGCTCGGAGAACTCCGAGTGCAGGCAAGCCGCGACGGCTACCGTGAACTGCGTCGTCTGGCCCGGCGCTGGCCCGGCATCCGCTGGGCGATCGAAGGCAGCAACGGCCTCGGGCGACCGCTGACCCAGCGACTGATCGACGACGGCATCATCGTCGTGGACGTGCCGTCCAAACTCAGCAGCCGGGTGCGTCAACTGGCCACCGGGCACGGCCGCAAGACCGACCAGGTCGACGCCCGCTCGGTCGCGGTCGCCGCACTCACCGGTGCCGACAGGCAACACCGTCAGGACGATCAAGCCGACACCCTGCGGCTGCTGAGCGAACACCGCGACGAGCTCGTCCGACGCCGCACCCAGATCATCAACCGATTGCATGTTCTCCTGTCGCATCTGCTTGACGGAGGAGCACCCGGATCGTTAACGGCCGACCGCGCCGCTGCGCTGCTCGGCCGGATCCGCCGGGCTCAAGGGGCACGAGCCACCCGACGGGTTCTCGCGGTCGACCTGGTCGCTGAGATCCGCCATCTCGACAGAAAGATCGCTACCGCGGAGCAACGAGTGTCGGACGCGCTCTCCGACAGTGAACCGACGTTGCTCCAGCTGCCCGGCGTCGGGCCCATCCTGGCCGCGCGCATCATCGGTCGCGTCGGATCACTCGACCGGTTCCCCAGCGCCAACCACTTCGCGTCCTACTGCGGCACCGCGCCCATCGAGGTCTCCTCCGGCGATGTCACACGTCACCGTCTTTCCCGTGCCGGCGACCGGCAGCTCAATCATGCCGTGCATCTCATCGCGCTCAGCCAGGTTCGCTGCCATCCTCCTGCCCGGACCTATTACCAGCGCAGACGCGCAGCCGGCAAAGGACACCGCGAAGCCATGCGCTGCCTCAAACGGCGACTCGCCGCAGTCATCTACCGCCATCTCACAGCCGACCAACGAGGTCCAACACCGACCGCGGGTTGACAGAGAGGAGCTACCATCGACCACACACCGCCGCCGGAGATCAGCCACCACCCTCCCGGCTCCACACCGGCGTCACCAACGTCATGGCCTCATACAGACGAGCTCGGCCAGCAGGTCGGTGATACGCGCTCGCGCTCCTCGCAAATCCCGGCTGCGGCGCCGGCCGGGAGGCCCCCCGCGACCAGGACGAGGGTGCTGGCGCCCAGGTCGGCCGCGGTGTCGATGGCACGCTGGTTGTCCTCGACCGCCGCGCGCCGGGACGGGCGGTCGGGTGCGGTCAGCAATCCGCCTCGGCAGAGCGTGGTGACCGTAAGCCCGGCGTCGCGCACGAGCCGGGCCGCTCGCGCGGTGCCGAGATCCTCGACTTCATCACGCCACACGCCGATGGCCGGAATCCCGGCGGCCACGCACGCTCGCACCGCTTCGTTCAGGCTCCGGCGCTTGGTGGTGATCTGGTTCAAGGAGAGGTTAGCGAGATCGTCGTGCACGGTGTCCTCGGGTGCGCTCACGCCCCGGCTCCGACCAGATCGAGGAAGTGGTGCAGCCGGGCCGCGGTGAGGTCTGGCTCCGGAAAGATCCCGGCTTCGTCGGCAAGGGTCACCAGTTTGGCCAGATGAGGCACCGATCGGTGGCTTTGGGCGCCGCCGATCATGGTGAAATGCTTCTGGTGCCCGGCGAGCCACGCGAGGAAGACTACGCCGGTCTTGTAGTGGTAGGTGGGTGCTTCGAACAGGTGCCGGGCCAGCGGAACGGTTGCGCTCAGCAGCGTCTCGTACTGCTGGGTTTCCCCAATGTCCAGGGCGTACAGGGCAGCGGCGGCGTGCGTGGCGATCGGGTCGAAGACGCCGAGGAGAGCGTCGCTGTGCCCGTGGTCGTCGCCGCGGATCAGGTCGGGGTAGTGGAGGTCGTCGCCGGTGTAGAGCCGTACACCTTCCGGCAGCGCGCGGCGCAGGGCGATCTCGCGGTCCGGTTCGAGCAGGGACACCTTGATGCCGTCGATGTGCGTCCGGTTGCCCCGGATCAGCTCCAGCACCGTTTCGCCGGCCTTGTCCAGGTCACGGGATCCCCAGTAGCCGGCCAGAAGCGGGTCGAACATGTCGCCGAGCCAGTGCAGGATGACCGGCCGGGTCGCCTGCCTGACGAGGTTGCCGTAGAGACACAGGTAGTCGTCGGGTCCCTGGGCCGTGCCGGCGAGAGCGCGGCTGGCCATGAGGATCGGCTGGGCGCCGGCCTCTTCCACGACCGCGAGCTGCGGCTCGTAGGCGGTCTGGATCGAGGCGAGAGAGTGTCCGGACCCGAGGAGGTGGTCGGTGCCGACACCGCAGGCCAGCCGCCCGCCGGCGGCGCGGGCTTCCGCCCCCGAGCGGGTGATCAGTTCGCGAGTGGCCGCCCAGTCGAGTCCCATGCCGCGCTGCGCGGTGTCCATGGCGTCGGCCACGCCGAGCCCGAGGGACCACAAGTGGTGGCGGAAAGCGAGGGTGGCGTCCCAGTCCACCGCGGCGGGGGCGCCGGGGGTGTTGTCGCCGAGCGGGTCGGCCACGACGTGCGCGGCCGAGAAGGCCACGCGGCTGACCGCCGGGCGGCTGCTCACCGGTAACGGTGCCGGGTCCCGCAACTCGTACCGGCCGATCCCGGGCAGGTGCACGCGGCGGGTCACCGCCGCAGCTCCGGGACCTCGAGCCGCCGGCCTTCGGCGGCCGAGCGCAGCCCGAGCTCGGCGAGCTGGACTCCCTTGGCTCCTTCGAACAGATCCCAGGGGTGATCCGAGCCGGAAACGACATCGGCCAGGAACCGTTCCCACTGAGCCTTGAAGCCGTTGTCGAATTCGCCGTTGTCGGGTATGGGCTGCCACTGGTCGCGGAACCGTTCGGTGGCCGCCAGGTCCGGGTTCCAGACCGGCTTCGGAGTGAGGGCGCGGTGCTGGACGCGGCAGTTGCGCAATCCGGCCACGGCGCTGGCCTCGGTACCGTCGATCTGGAATTCGACGAGCTCGTCCCGATCCACCCGGGTGGTCCAGGACGAGTTGATCTGAGCGACCACACCGCCGTCGAGTTCGAAGACCGCGTAGGCGGCATCGTCGGCGCTGGCCTGGTACGCACGGCCCTGTTCGTCGACGCGTTCGGGGATGTGGGTTGCGGTGTGGGCGTAGACCGAGCGCACCGGGGCGACGAGGTTGTCGAGCAGGTAGCGCCAGTGCGGGAACATGTCCAACGTCATGCCGCCGCCGTCCTCGGCGCGGTAGTTCCAGGACGGCCGCTGCGCGGGCTGCCAATCCCCTTCGAACACCCAGTATCCGAATTCGCCGCGCACGGAGAGAATCCGGCCCAGAACGCCGCCGTCGATGAGCCGTCTCAGCTTCAGCAGGCCCGGCAGGAACAGCTTGTCCTGCACTGCACCGTTGCGTACACCGGCGGCACGGGCCAGGCGAGCCAGGCCGAGTGCCGCGTCGAGGTCCTCCGCGGTCGGTTTCTCGGTGTAGATGTGCTTGCCCGCTTCGATCGCGGCGCGGATCGCCGGCTCGCGCACCTGCGTGAGCTGGGCGTCGAAGTACACTTCGGCCTGAGGATGGGCCAGAGCCTCCGGCAGCGACGTGGTCCATTCGCTCAGGCCGTGCCGGTCGGCCAGCGCCTTGAGCTTGCGGGCGTCGCGACCGAGCAGGATCGGCTCCGGCCAGAGCGTTTCGCCCCCGGCGAGGGGCAGGCCCCCTTGTTCGCGGATGGCCAGGATCGACCGGACCAGGTGCTGCCGGTAACCCATACGGCCGGTGACACCGTTCATGACGATGCCCATCACCTTGCGGGTCATGCGGTTGTTCTCCTCTTCCTCGAGCCGGGGGCGTTGCCGGTCAGGCGGTCCGGGAAATCTCGTCGCGCTCGACGCGGTAGGCGAAGGGCACTCCGGCGACGTATCGAGCCAGTTCGTCGGCGATGGCTTCGGCCATCCGGTGCAGTTCGGTGCCCAGTGATCCGGCGATGTGCGGGGTCAGCAGCACGTTCGGCAGGTCGAAGAGGGGCGAGTCGGGCAGCGGCACGTCGGGGGTGGTGACGTCGAGGACGGCGTTGAGCCGGCCGGAGACCAGTTCCCGCGCCAGGGCGTCCTGGTCGATCAGGGATCCGCGGGCGGTGTTGACCACGGTCGCGCCGTCACGCATCCGGCCCAGCATCCGATGGTCGATCAGGTGGCGGGTCTCGGGCAGCTGCGGAGCGTGGATCGTGACGACGTCACTGAGACCGCAGAGCCGATCGAGTGAGACCAGCTGCACGCCGAGCCTGGCCGCCTCGGCCTCGGTGACGTAGGGGTCGTACAACAACACCCGGGGCCCGTGCGGGCGCAGCAGCTCGATGACGCGCCGGCCGATCCGGGAGGCGCCGACGACGCCGACCGTGCGGCGGTGGTTGCCGATGTCGGTATACTCGGCCAGCCAGTCGAACGTCCCGCGCCGTCGCCGGTACTCGGTGGCCAGCCGCAGAACTGCCTTGTTGGCGAACAGGATCGCGGCGACGGTGTATTCGGCGACGGGCAGCGCGTTGACGTCGGCGGCCGAGGTGACCTGGATTCCTCGTTCCCAGCAGGCGTCGGTGATGTGGTGCTTGACCGAGCCGGCGGCATGGAGAACGGCTCGCAGCTTCGGCGCCGCGGCCAGTACCGACGAGTCGATCGGCGGGCAGCCCCAGCTGCTGATGATGACCTCGGTTTCGGCGAGGACCGCGGCGGCTGCGGCGGTGGCGAAGTCGTCGAGCACCAGGTCAGGGTCGAGGTCGGCCAGTTCGGTGAACCGGCTCAGCGTCCGCTCGTCGATGAGCCGGCCGGCGAGCCCGCGGCGCATTGCCAGCACGGCCCGGGGCCGGCGGCCCGAGGCCCCGGCGGCGGCGGCGGCGAGAGCCGGACTGGGAGTGTGCATGCGGGTCTCCGGGTCGTCGTCGATGCGGCCGAAGGTCACTTGACGCTGCCCGCGGTCATACCGGCCTTCCAGTGCCGTTGCAGGCCCGTGAACGCGACCACGAGCGGGATGACCGCCAGCAGGGATCCGGTCACGACCAGCGGAGAGAAGTCGGGGAAGGCGTGCGCCTGGGTGTTCCAGGAGTACAGGCCGAGGCTGACCGGGAACAGGTCATTGTCCGACAGCATCACCAGTGGGAGGAAGAAGTTGTTCCAGATGGCCGTGAACTGGAACAGGAACACGGTGACGAAGCCGGGCATGACCATCTTCAACCCGATCGACCAGAAGGTCCGCAGTTCGCCCGCACCGTCGATGCGGGCCGCCTCGAGGACTTCTCCCGGCACGTACCCGGCGCAGAACACCCGCGCCAGGTACACGCCGAAAGGATTGACGAGGCTGGGGACGAAGACCGACCAGAACGTATTGACGATGCCGACGTGCGAGGCCAGCAGGTACATCGGCAACGCGAGCGCGGTCGTGGGAACGAGTACACCGATCAGTACCGCGCCGAACAGTTTTTCCTTCCCGCGGAAGGAGAAGACTTCGAATGCGTAACCGGCGCCGACGGAAATCAGCGCGCACCCCAGTGCGCCGAGCCCCGCGTAGAGCAACGAGTTGAGATACCAGTGGAAATAGATTCCGTCCTCGGCGGTGCCCAGGTTGTGCAGGTTCTGGCCCAGGTGGAACGTGCCGGGGGACAGAGTGGTGCCGCCGAGCAGGTCGGGAGTGTCCTTGGCGGCGGCGGTCAGCAGCCACAACAAGGGCAGAAGGGTGTAGGCGGTCGCCAGCAGCAGGGCGCCGTTGACGGCCGTTTTGGACAAGGTCCAGTTTCGGGGCCGGTTCGGCCCGGAGGACCGGGCCTGGCGAACGGAGAGGGGCCGGCGGTCGGAGAGGAGGGTCACGCGGCGTCCTCCAGCGCACGTCCGGACCGTTTGCGCCCGGCCCGGGTGACGACGTAGGACAGGATCGCGGCCACGAGCGCCAGCAACACCGACGAGGCGGCGGCCAGGCCATAGTTGTTGCCGGAGAAGGCCGCGGTGTAGGCGTACATGTTGGGGGTCCACGCGTTGGCCACCGAGGGTGCGCTGCCGTGCAGGATCATGGGTTCGGTGAACAGCTGCAGCGCGCCGATGACCGTGAACAACGCGACCATGCCGACCGATGCGCGGATCAGCGGGATCTTGATGGCCACCGCGGTCCGCCATGAGCCGGCGCCGTCGATCACGCCGGCCTCGAGCACCTCGCGCGGGATGGCTTGCAACGCCGCGTAGAAGATCACCACGTTGTACCCGGTCCATTCCCACACGGCCATGTTGACCACGGCCGGCAGTGGGTGCCCGAGCAGATCCAGGTCGGCCCCGGCGGAACCGAGGGCGCCGAGGACCGGGCTGATACCGGGGGTGTAGAGGTAGGTCCAGACCAGCGCGGCGATGATGCCGGGCACGGCGTGCGGAAGGAACAAGGCGAGCTGGAAGAACCGTTTCGCGCGCGTGAGCGCGGAATCCAGCAGCAGGGCGACGACCAGCGACAGCCCGAGCATGATCGGGATGTAGAGCAGGCAGTATTCGGCGATGACCAGGTAACCGGCTCGATAGGACGGATCGCCGAGCGCGCCGGAGTAGTTGCTCAAGCCGGTGAAGACGGTTTCGCTGCCGCCGAAACCGAGGCCCGAGGCGTGCTCGGTGAACAGGCTCAGGTAGATCGCGTAACCGATGGGAACGACCGTCGCCGCCGCGAACAGGATGAAGAAGGGGGCGAGCAGCACCGAGGCCGCCGCGCGGGTCCGGCTGCCCCCGCCACCGGGTGAGGCTGTGCCACGGCGGCTCATGGCGCGACCTTCAGTCCGCGCTTGGTCATTTCCGCGACGGTGGCCTGCTGGGCCGCGGTGATGGCCGCGCCGATCGTGCCGCCCTTGCCCAGCTTGCCGAAGGAGTCCTGCAAGGTGTTGTTGGTGATGCTCATGGCCGGACCCCACTGCCAGTCCGGTTTGATCGCCTGGGCCACGGAGCCGAAGAGGGCGTAGACGTCCTGGCCGCGGTAGAAATCCGTCTTGAAGGCGGCCTTGGCCGTGGGAAGCAGGGCCGGGGAGGCCGGGAACATGGACGACGTCCCCGAGGCGATGCGGGCCTTGATTCCCTCCGGGGTGGTCGTGGCCCAGGTCGCGAACGTTACCGCCGCGTCGGTGTTCTTGCTGCCCTTCGACACCGCGAAGGTCGTCCCGCCGAGCATGCCACTGGCGGGAGCGCCGTCCCAGGTCGGGATGGGTGCGACGGCCCACGCACCGGCGGCGCCGGGCGCCGTGGCGAGGGTGGAGGCCAGCACGCCGGCTCCCCACGCCGCTCCGGCGTAGGCTGCGGTCTCACCCTTCTGCAACGACGCGGTCCACTGCTGGCTGAACGAAGGCTGAACGCGGATCAGGTCGTCGGAGACGAGCTGCTGCCAGTAGCCGGCGACCTTGCGGGTGGGAGGGCTGTCGAGGTCGACGCTCCAGCTGTCGCCGCGGGTACCGAACCAGCTCGCGCCGTTCTGCCAGGCCAATGCTTCAAGCGTGCTGGGGTCGTCCGGGAAAAAGGTACCGATCCGGGTGCCGGGCTCGGCCTGCTTGAGCTTCTGCGCGTCCTCCCGGTACTCATCCCACGTGGCCGGCGGACTGGTGATGCCGGCCTTGGCGAACAAGTCCTTGCGGTAGAACAGCACCTGCGGCGACACGTCGAGCGGAAGCGCCCAGACGCGGTCACCGAGCGTGGTCAGAGCCACCGATTGGCGCAGGTACTGCTTGTCGAGGCCCGACTGGCGGACCCGGTCGGTGAGGTCCTGCACGGCCCCCTGGGTGACGTAGTCGGGCAGTTGGGCGTACTCGACGTTGAATAGGTCCGGCGCGTTGCCGGCCTTGATCGCGTTGGAGATCTTCGCGTAACCACCGGCCACGCCGGACGGAATCTGCTGGAACGCTACGTGCACGTCCTGATGCGAGGCGTTGAACGCGTTCACCACCTGCTCGGTGCCCTTGGCCCAGCCCCAGAAGGTGATGGTCTCCGGACCGCCGTTCGCGGAGCTGGAGCCGCAAGCGGTGACCAGGCCCGTCAAGACGCCGAAAGCGGCCCCGAGCGCTACGGCTCTGGCGGCGGCGCGACCACGCCGGAGAGAGGTGAACATGACGGCTCCTGTCGGTCGAGCACAGCCGCAACGATGCGGGCTCGCGTGAGTTCCGCCATCTTGCGACCAGCCTTGCCCGACGTCAAGACCGATCAATCAAATGATCTAAAGCGATCTCGACTGACTGGTCGAGAGTCGTGGTGTCGGCCTGGTTTCGGTGAATGAAGCACGTCAGAGCCCACCGACCGACTACAGCGGCGTTAGGCTGTCGAACGATCCGTTTCGATCGATTGAGACGCTTTCGGCGTCGCCGACGATCAGCGCACGAACTTTCGCTCACCGTCCGCCGAGGAGCCGTGCGACCATGCGACTCGCCTTTTCCACGCTGGGCCTGCCCGGCCTGCCGCTACACGAGGCCGCCGACCTGGCTACCCGGACGGGCTGGCTGGGTCTGGAGCTGCGATGTGCCCCGGGAGAGACGATCTCCCCGGCCATGACCCGCGCCGAGCGGCTGGCCGCGGTGCACAGCCGCGCGGTCAGCGGAGTCCGCGCTCTCACGGTCGCGACCTACATCGGCGTTGCCGCGCCGGGCCCGGACGACGCTGTCCTGGCGCGGCTTCGACAGTCCCTCCAGCTCGCAGCCGACCTGCACGCGCGCTACGTGCGGGTGTTTCCCCACGCCGGTTCGTGTCCGGGCGGGGCTGACCCACGAGCGGCCCGCCGCCTGTCGGCCGTCGCCGGCGAAGCCGAGGACCTCGGAATCGGCGTGCTGCCGGAGACCCATGACTCCCCATCGCGGCGGCGCCGACGTCGCCCGGATTCTCGATCTGGTCGACCGGCCGTCGATCGGCGCACTGTGGACCTGATGCACACCTGGCTGGCGAGCGAGTCTCCCGAGGCGACCCGCGACGCACTCGGTGCGCGGCTGGGCTACGTCCAGGTCAAAGACATTGCCGGCCAGCACGACCGCACACCCCTGCGGCTCGGCGGCGGAGTCCTGCCCATCGTGGAGTGCCTGCGGCTGCTGGCCGCCGGCTGCCGGGTCTCCTGGGAGTACGAAGCGGCCTGGTTTCCCCGCGCCGAGCCTCTTCCACCGCTGCTGACCGCCGCGGCTCGCTACCTGAACGACGCAGCCTCAGCCCAGGACGTCCGCGGCGGCGGCTTTCCCGGCGGAAGCCCGGATCTGTAGCGTCGGCAAGAGCTCGAGGTGGTGCACGGGGAGGGCCGGATCGTGGCGGCCGAGACGGCGCACGAGCAGGTCGAGGGCGGCGGCGCCGACAGCGCGCTTGGGCGGAGCGACAGCGGTGAGCGCGGGCGCCGACAGCGCCGCGAACACGTCGTCGTAGGAAATCAGGTCCAGGTCATCGGGCACACGCACGCCGCGCGCACGCAACAGCGGCATCAGCTGAATGGCGTCCTGATCGTTGTGCACCAGTGCGGCGCGCACCCCCTCGGCCACGTTGCCGCGAATCCGGTCGGCGACCGCCTCGGCGTCACGGCCGGGATGTTCGATGTCGATCAGCGGGCTCGACGTCAGCCCCAGCTCTCGGACCGCGGCGCAGTAGCCGGCTCTGACCTGAAGAGCCGTCCACGTGTCACGCCGGGCGGCCAGCATCACCGAGGTGTGCCCCAAGGCCAGAAAATGCCGCAGGGCCAGCACGACTCCGTGGTGGTGATCCGAACTCACCGAGTCCAGGCCCGCGCAGGCGCTGGCCGCCGGAGCCCGCCGCTCGACCAAGACCGTCGGGACCGGCAGGTCACAGATCCACGCCCCCTCCCCCGAAGGCCCTTCCGAGGTCCAGTTCGGGGTGACCAGCAGGCCGTCGACACCGGACTCCGTCAACTGCGCGACCTGGAAACGGTCGTCTCCGAGGCCGTAGGGGGCAATACCCAGCGCCAACCGCGCGCCCAGCGCTTCGGCCGTGGCTCGCGCCCCGTCGATGATCTCGTCGAAGTACGAGACCACCGCGGGGATCAGCATCCCGACCACCCATTCCCGGTCGGGCACGAGCCGGGGCCCATCCACCGCCCGTGTCGGCACCGAGACCGTACCGTGCGAGCGGCGCAAGACACCCGCGGCGGCCAGCGCAACGACATCACGCCTGACCGTCACCGGCGCCATCCCCAGCCGTTCAGCCAGCGCGACCACCCGGATGCTGCCCAGCTCGCGAACGAGGTCCACGATCTTCGCCCGCCGTTCCTCCGCCGTCACAGCCTGCAACTCCCTCGAGCCGTCGCGCGTGGACAATCCACGTCAGGATCAAGTTGTATCACTTGATCTCCTCCTGGGGGCGCCAAGCCGTGTGGCGCGCACCGTCATCCCGCTGAGCCGCCGACGCCCGACGGGCTCGTCCTCCGGCGCCGCTCGTCCTCAACCACTTCTGGCCCGGATTGAGATACGCCGCCCGACCCAGATCACATCTCGAGCACATGCGATCAAAATATCCAGTCACTTCGATCCGGACTTCGCTCCCAGAGCGCCTGCAGTTGCCCGAAGGCGGACGGGACGAAGAACGACATCCGGTCAGAGCCGGGTCTCGGCGGACGTGTGGTCTTCGGCGGTTACATGGCGAGACGCGGCGGTGGAGGCTCTCACCACCACGTGCGGGAGGAGCTGCAAGTGGAGTTCCGCGCGGTCCGAGCGGCCGCTGTGGAGTTTACGCAGCAGGAATTCCACCGCCAGGCGGCCCACGTTCTCGCGGGGCGGCGCGACCGCTGTCAGCGGGATGTCCGCCAAGCCCGCGAACTCGTCGTCGTAGGCGATCACCGACAGGTCGTCCGGCACGACCAGGCCCCGCCGGCGCGCCCGTTGCAGCACCTGGATCGCGATGTCGTCCGGGTGCGCCAGCACGGCCGTGACCCCGGAACGCGCGAAACCGTCCAAGAACCCGTCCAAGCGCTGCGCGATCTCCGCCTGGGTATGGTTCTCGTGGCGCGGCATGCCGGTGGCCAAGCCCATCGCCGCCACCGCCGCGTCGTAACCCCGCGTTATCCACCCGCTGGTCGGCGACTGGCACGTCACCAACGCGATGTCGCGATGCCCCAGCTCCACCAGGTGCCGCATCGCCTGGATCGTCCCGTGCTGGTGGTCGCTCGACACGTACTCCACCGGGTGCAGGTTGACGGCCGGCTCGTGCGAGCGCTCCACGAACAGCACGGGGATCGGCAGTTCGGTGATCCAGTCCAGGGCCGGCGCCAGCCGCGAGAACGGCTCGCTCGGCGTCAGCAGCAGGCCGTCGACCTTGGCCTCCAGCAGCCGCCGCACGTGGGACCGGTCGTCGTCGAGGTTGTAGTCCGACACCGCGAGCACCAGCTTGATGTCACGCGCGTGCGCCGCCCGCCGGGCGCCCTCCACGATCTCGCGGAAGTACTGGCTCGCGGCCGGTATCACCATGCCGATCGTCGGACGCCGCCCCACGACCCTCGGCACGGACGGCGTGACGAGCGTGTCCCGGACGGCGCTGGGCAGCACCGCCCCGCCGTGCACTCGGCTGAGGTCCCCGCGGCACTCCAGCTCCGCCAGGTCCCGGCGCACGGTGATGGGCGAGACGCCGAGCTGGGCGGCCAGCTCGGCGACCCGGACGCTCCCGGCGCGGCGCACGGCCATGAGGATCGCGTGATGCCTGCGGCTGGCGTCCATCCGCACCTCCGGTGATCGACCGGGCGAACCGATCGCCTGGTGATCGTATCCGGAAAACGCTCAGGTGAGTACCTCCAGGAAAGGCCGGCCGGCCGCGGCCTCGCGGCTGCCCAGCACGACCGCGAGCGGCGACCCCCTCAGCCCCAGCGACACCACCCGGTCCACCGCGAACCGGCCGCGCACGAACGCTGTGACGTCCAGCGGGACCCAGTCGGCGGCGGTGCTGACCAGCCGGCTCGCCACGACCGCGCCCAGCGCCGGCCGGGTGTTCCAGGTGACCGACTCCGACCACGCGGCCGTGACCCCGTTGGCGGAAAGTGTGGTGTGCGTGCCGTCGGCGTCGGACACCGCACCGTGCACCCACAGCACCGCCCGCGTCGGTGCGGACGCCAGCCCGGACAGGTCGAACTCCAGGTACGACTGGCGGGTGTACCCGCTGCCCGCGGCCGCTTTCACCACCAGCGTCGGATCGGTGCCGTAGGCGGTGTCCGCGTACGTGCCGTCGCGGACGAAGGCGTCGGCGGAGGGGGGCACGGTGCGGAAGGTCTGCGAGCCGACAGCGGTTCCGGTACCGAGGGTCACCGTGTGGCCGCGGCCCAGCGAGCCGCCCACCTCGACCAGCAGGCGCGTGGTGCCCGACGTGTCCAGCACGGTGACCGTCGGGTCGCCGGAAGCGGAGGTGAAACCGTTGTCGCTCAACGTGACCAGCACGGTGGTGGCCTCGCGCGTCGGGTCGGCGACGGTCACCGTGACCTGCTCGCCGACGCGCCGCACCAGCACCGAGCACGGCGCGTTCACCGTGATCGGACCGCACGTGCCGGCGGCGAAGAAGTTCGCCGCGTGCGTACCCGGGGCCGAGATCCCCTGCACGGCGGCGGTGTTCGCCAGCACCACGGCCGACGGGTTCGCCGCGCGGGCGGCCGTGGCGGCGGCGCCCGCCCCGGGCAGCAGGACGTAGCTGTACCCGGCGCCCGCCGGGTTCTTGCCGTGGTCGAACCACAGCGTCAGGTAACGGCGGGTGATGTTGTCGGTGGAGCCGCCCTTGTTGATGTCGCGCCACCGCCCGGTCCGCGCGAACCGCCCCGCGTCCACGGTCGCACCACCCGGGAACACGTACCCACCGAATCCGCCGAGAGCCATCCACTTCGCCCCGGTGAACCGCCGCGTCCAGCCGAGGGCCGCGGGCTGGGTCGTGCCGTCGACCACGAGCGGGTGGGTTCCGGACGCGCCGAGGTTGCGGTTGTCCACCACGGAGTCCACGGGCACGCCGTCGGCCGACGTGATGCCCGCGCCCAGGCACACGACCTGGTCGTCCAGGCAGAACCACGATTTGCGGCCGGTCAGCGTGCTCTGCAGGCCCCGCACGTCCTGGCCCAGCGCGGCGTAGGTGCCGTCGCTCGCACCGCCGGCCCACGTGTTGGGGGGCCGGGTTGCGCTCCAGTCGCCGCCCGCCGCGTCGGCCAGCGTCTTGCGCGACACCGTGGTGCCGGGCAGCCGGTACGGGTCCACGGTGGGCCAGAACGCGTCGGAGTACTGGCCGTTGCCGTAGGTGTCGCCCCACCAGTAGGTCTGGCCGCTGCCGGTGTGCCAGCCGCGCAGGTTCTCGCCGTTGCCGGTTTCGTAGAACGTGGTGCGCGCGGAGGACATGCTGACCGAGAACATCCACTGCGGACGTTGGTGGATCGCCCGGTCCATCGAGGCGAACAGCCGGTGGCCCACGGGTTGCGCCGCCGCGGGCACGGTCGAATCCACCACGGCCTTGGCCAGCGCCAGCTCCGGCACGCCGACCGCCGGGTCGTCGAGGTACGGGCTGTACCGGCCGCGCCCGATCCAGCCCTTCACCAGCCCGCGCCACCGCGTGACCTCGGCGGATGTGCCGAGGCCGGAGGCAGCCAGCACCAGGATGCTGCCCATGATGGCGTGCCCGCGGGTGTGGTCGGTCTGCTCGCCTCGGCTGATCCCCCGCCCGGACACGCCGTCCATCACCAGGCCGTTCATGATCCAGGGGGCGAAGGTCGTGGTGGCGGCGTCGAGCACCAGCTGCCGGTTCGGGTCGGTCACCGCCCACGCCGAACCGGACAGCAGCGTCAGCATCTGCGCGAGGCCGCCGAGCAGCACCGCGCCGTAGCCGCCCGCGTACGGGACGTAGGTGTGTTGCACGAACGAGCCGTCCGGGTACATCCCGTCACCGGTCAGGACGTACGGGAACACGGGGGACAACGCGTCGCGCGCCGTGGTCAGCTTGGCCCCGGACGCGCCGAGTACCCCGCGCAGCGCGAGCACGCGGCACAGGTCCACGCGGTTCGCCCCGGTGCTGGTGCCGCTGTACCGGGTCACCAGCGAGCTGGGCACGTAGTGGTCCACGGCGGCCAGATGGTCGGCCAGCAGCGGCGCGTCGATCAGGACGCAGGTGTCGAGCAGCGACTGCGGGGTGCCGATCTGCCAGTCCCACCAGTTGCCGTAGGTGGCGCGGCCGGCGGTGTAGGCGTGGTCGTTCAGCCACTTTAGGCCGGTCTTGAGCGCCGCCAGCACGGTCGGTGAGGCGGTGTGGCCGGTGCCGGGCTGCACGTAGGCCAGTGCCATCGTGCGCAAGCGGTTGTGCGATTGGGTCACGTTGGCCGAGACGGAGCCGATGGGCAGGTCCGGCCACAGCGACGAAGTGCCGGGGCTCATGGCCGCCCGGTACGCCTCCGCCTGCTGACCGGTGCGCTGCAAGGCGGACTTGAACGGTTCCGCCGCCGCGTTGTAGCCGACGCCGGTCAGCAGGTCGCGCCAGCGGGCGCGCAGAGTGGCGTAGGCGTCGCCGGCGGCGAGCGCGGGGATGCCGGACACGCTCAGCGTCGTCACGGCGCTCACGAGCAGGAAGTGCCTGCGGGACAGGGTCATGGATCGCTCCTCATCACGGAGAGGTCGTCGAGGTCGACGTCGTGGGTAGTGCCGTCCTGCCACGTGATTCGAACGCCCCGGCCGGCGCGTTCGGCGGTGGCGGCCGGCGGCTCGGTGCCGCCGGCCCGGAGAGCGGCCCGGCAGACGAACAGCTCACCGGTACCCTCCAGCGCGGGAACGACGGCGGGCGCGCCGAACGCGGTGCCCTCCGGCGCGTCCACGACGCCGGCCGCCCGGTAGCCGAGCAGGCCGACGAGTTCGGCGGACAAGGCACCGGAGGTCGTGCGGACGGCCAAGGCGCCCACTGTCGCGGTGGCTTCGGTCAGGGCCCAGCCGGTGTGGCGCACGACCGAGCCCGGCGGGGTCCGGTGCACGCGGACCTCGCTCGCCCCGCGTACCACGCTCACCGCGCCGACCACCACCCCGGGTGCGGCGACGTGCCGGGACGCCGCCCAGTCCGGTCCGGTCCCGGCCGGCTCCAGTGACGGCCGCCCGCACCACGCGCCGTCCACCAGAACGGCGAAGGTGTTGTCGGCCGGCCCGGCGGCCGGGCCGGTCCGCGAGGAATAGGCGATCCGGTCGTAGAGCGGGTCCCCGGGATGGCCGGTGCTGCCGTGGTTGACCAGGCGGGCGGTGCCGTCGCCGGGCGCGCGGTGCAGCAGGAACCCCGGCTCGGGCAGCGAGGCCACCCCGGGTCCCCGGTCCAGGGTCTCCGTCGCCGTCCACACCGGGTGTGTCGGCGGCAGCGCCAGCCCGAGGAACCCCTTGGCCGCCCAGTAGGGTGACGCGGCTCCGGAATACGCTTGTAGCGTGGGCTCGTGCGGCCCGTACCAGCCGGCCGTCCACACCCCGTCCCGGATCGCCCCGCGCTCCACGAAGTGCTTCAGGGTGGCGCCGGCGATCCGCCGGGTCTCCCCCGGCGGGCACGCCGGGACGTTCAGCGCCGCGCCCAGCCACAGCGGCGCGACGGCGGCGACCCGGTAGGTCAGCGACCGGCCGAAGTGGACCATGCCGCCGTCGTGGTCGAAGAAGTGCCGGTGGTCCTCCAGGAACGAGGCCAGCCGCGCGCGGTCGACGGGGTGACCGAACAGGTACGACCGCAGCCCGAGGTAGAAGTGCATGGCCCAGCCGTTGTAGTAGTCGAACGAGCGGTGGGGGCCGTCGGCGTACCAGCCGCGTCCGGCGTGGAACGACTCGATCCGCGCCAGTCCCTGCTCGATCCGGGCCCGGCCGGCCGGCGACCCCGCGCCCACGGACTCCAGGAAATCGCCCACCAGCACCGGGAACAGCCACCAGTTGTTGTCCACCGGCTCGACGCGCACCCCGGCCGACAGCCACGCCACGACCCGTTGCCGCACCGGGTCCGCCAGCCGGTCCCACAGCCACGGCCGGGTCAGCCGCAACCCGATGACCAGCGACGCGGCTTCCACCAGCGGCTGCCCCCCGGTCCACGATCGCGGGCCAGGGCTCACCGGACGTGCCGGCGGCGAAACCCTCCGCGTAGGCGGTCAGCCAGCCGCGTGGGTCTTCGCCCTGGGCACCCGTCAGCCGGAACGACGCCAGCAGGAAGCTGCGCGCGAAGCCCTCCAGGCCGTCGCTGTCCGCGCCCGACCAGCTCGTCCGCCCCGGCACCCGCAGGAACGCGCCGCCCGGCGACCGGTGGCGCAGGATCCCGTCCACGAGGTGGTCGGCGACCGCCGCCCAGTGCTCGCGGCCCCAACCGGTGTGCGGGCTGAGCACGAAGTCGGCCGGCGGCAGCAACGGCGCTGAGTGCATTCGCCGAAACGTAGGCGGCGTCGTCCTCACGAACAAGCCCGGCGGCCGAACTCGGTCAAAGACGAACACGAGCGCGGGCCCGGCCTCGATAGGTGATCATTCACAGAGGTGTGATCTGCAAAAACTCACGGTGACGTTCGTTTGTGTTCGGTCGAGCGATCCCTTCTTGACTTGCCTGTTTCCCGGCCCGAAAACTGGTCGCCACGGTCCGGAACGGACCGGGGCGATCGACGCCCGGCTACCCCGCCCAGGCGCCTCCGCACGAAGAGGAGACCACCATGAGTTCTCGGCTGCGCCGTGCCTTGCAGGTCGGCTTGACCTCGGCGGCGATGGTGGGGGCGGCGGTCGCCGGCGCCCCCGTCGCGTCCGCCGCCACCGCCTACTACGTCGACTGCTCGTTCACCGGTTCGCCCTCGGGCACCCAGGCCGCGCCGCTCACCTCTCTGTCCCAGGTGAACGGGCGGAAGTTCGGCGCGGGTGACTCGGTGCTGTTCAAGCGCGGCACCACGTGCACCGGGCGGTTCGTCGCGTCGGGCTCCGGCGCGCCGGGCTCACCGATCACCGTGGGCGCGTACGGCACCGGCGCGCGCCCGGTGCTCGACGGCGCGGGCGCGGGCGGGGAAACCGTGCTGCTCAAGGACGTCAGCCACTGGACCGTCCGGGACCTCCGGGTCACCAACCCCGGCACTACCGCCGAACGCGCGGGCGTCCGCGTACGCAGCACGACGATCGCGGCCAAGGCGGACATCGTGCTGACCGGCCTCGAAGTCGATCATGTGGCCGGGTGGAGCGACAAGACCGGCACGAATGCTGACTGGTTCAAGGGTTCCGCGGGCATCTCCGTGCTCAGCGACGCCACGGCGGGCGCCATCGCGGGCCTGCACATCACCGGCAACTACGTCCACGACACCGGTGGCGGCGGTATCAAGATCACGATCAAGCCGGCGCAGTACCACACCGACGTCCTCGTCGCGCGCAACCAGATCGTCAGCGTCGGCGGCGACGGCATCGTGGTGCACGGCTCGGACGCGCCGCTGGTCGAGTACAACCGGGCGGACGACCTCGGCGGCGGCGCGTACCCGTTCCTGACCGGCAACTTCGCCGGCATGTGGCCGATCAACTCGCGCAACCCGGTCTTCCAGTTCAACGAGGTCACCCGCAACCACCCGTCGACCTACGACTCGACGGCGTGGGACTGCGACGGCGCGATCGTCGGAACCTGCACCTACCAGTACAACTTCTCCAGCAACAACGCGGGTGGTTTCTTCCTGGGCTGCCAGCACTGCACGGAGTACCCGAACTACCACGCCAAGCAGGTCATCCGGTACAACGTCTCCCAGGACGACTGCCGGATCGCCGCCGACGGCGACAAGTCCTCGCCGTCGGTATACTACAATAACACGTTCTACTGCATGGCCAGGCCGTTCGACGTGAAGGTCCCGATCGGCGCGACGGCGACGACATTGTTCGCCAACAACATCTTCGTGTCGCAAGGCGGATCGCTGCCGGCGGGCTCCGGGGTCACCTATCGCTCGAACCTGTACTGGGGCGGCTTCCCCGCACCGGCCGGGGACGAGGGCGCGGTCAAGAGCGACCCGAAGCTCAACTACGCGGGCGGCAGCGCGACCGGCTTCAACAGTGTCGCGGGCTACCAGCTCACCACCGGCTCCCCGGCCCTGGGCACCGGCACCGCCGCGGCCGACGCGGGGACGCGCGACTACTTCGGCGCCCCCGTCCCACGCGCGGACGGCAAGGTCGACATCGGCGCGGACAACTCGTCCGGCGTGGCGGCGAAGACCTATTCGTCGCTACGCGAGGCGTTCGACAACGTCGGCATCAGCAACGACCTGAACCCGAAGGCCGGCGGCATCACCTTGAGCGGCCGAAGCTTCTCCGGACAGGCACTGGAGGCAGCGGGGATCAAGTACCCGCGCGCGGTCGTCGGCGGAGTGGGTTTCGACTGGCCGCAGCGATACTACGGTTTCCCGGACAACGTCAAGGCGGCCGGGCAGAAGATCACGGTCTCCGGTTCGGGCGGCAAGCTGTCGTTCCTGGGCGCGGCGACCTTCGGCACCCAGAGCGGTACCGGGACGGTGACGTACACCGACGGCACCTTTTCGAGCTTCACGTTGTCGTTCGGCGACTTCTGGGCGGCAACCCCGATCGCCGGCAACACCCCGGCCGCGGCGATGACCTACCACCACAAGCCACCGACAAAGTACAACGACGCCTCGACCGGCCGCGACGAGCAGGATGTCCGGTTGTGGTCCACGTCGGTGCCGCTCGACGCGGCCAAGTCCGTGGCCTCGGTGACACTGCCGGACGTCGGCGGCCCCTTGGCCTCCGCCGGCCTGCACGTGTTCTCGATGGCGATCAGCTGACCGGATACCCTGCGACACGTTGTCGCCACCGGAGACGTCGACGCCGAGGACCGGCTCTTCCGCCTCCCGGGTCCGGAAGGCGCCGGCATCGGAACCGGCGTGGGCGGCGGCAGCTCGGACGACGTCACCACCAACGCGGCCCTCGGCCTGACCAGCGGGTTGGGCTGCTCCTTCTCCTCCCGAAACGGAAAGCTGCTTGAATAGGCACCGTCGGCTCATCGGGGTCGTCCTGTTGGTTGCCGTCATGACGGTAACCTGGCTCGTCACGAGGGACTTCACCCCGGTCGTCATCGTCGCCGTCATCGGGCTCGGCGCCGGCGTCGTCGGCAGCTTCCTCGGCCGGAGCCGGAAGGACGGATGAGCGCACCTGCGGTGGGCCGAGGCTCAAGGCGCCGGCCCACCGCAGGTGGCGGAACGGCACAGGTCCTCCTGCATTCAGCGGCTGGACATGTCTTGCGGACAACGTTGACGGTGGGATCCGACCCACCGGGCAGGTCGAGGCCTCGCCGACGGCGGTCATCCCGGTGATGTTCCTGTTCCGGGACAGCGACCGGCCGGACCGTGGTTCAGGGGCTCAGCCGCCAGCGCAGCCGTCCGTCGACCAGGTCGGCGTCACCGACCACGGCCAGTGGCAGCCGGTGGCTCGGCCGGGTCCCTGGCACGGCCGGGGCCTGCCTCTCATCCACGCCCTGGCCACCGCCACCGCGGTCCAGTCCACTCCCGCCGGCACCACGGTCAGCATGACCTCGCCCCGCCAGCAGAGGGCGGGGCGGCCGACTGGGCTGGCTGTTCGACAACACCGGCCGCCGCCACCGGCCTACCTGGGGGCCGTCCAGGCAACGTAAGCCTGAATACGATACGGGAGAAGATCGCCGAGCTTGACCGCGATCCAGGGCCATCGGCCTTGCCGGCCCGGTCTATGTTGAATGACATCGTCCCGACGGTGCTGGCCGCGTGGCGGGCCCGCGGGCCGCCGCAGTGGAGAACTCCGAGCACCTGCGTGAGGACCCTCCGCAGGAGGTCACGCTGACTTGTGGCCAGCCCAACGACGCCGGGCTTCAGCACTCCGGCTCGAGGCGCGAACGTACTGGAACGGCGAGGCCATGCAGGGAGGCGACTACAGCGACCTTGACGAGAAGCAGGAAGCCCGTCGCGTCGACGAACGCCACGCTCGCATGCAACGCCGTCCACCTGGCGCCTTTGCTCGAAGGCGCGCAGTACCCCGCAGCTTGAGCGCGCGGCCCGCCCGTTGATCAGCCGAGTCGCCCAGCCGATACTACGCTGATCCGATGACGCGCCGAACGGTGAAGATCGCGGTGGGAAGCGCAGTGGCCGCCCTCGTAGCGACGGCGGTGGTCGTTCCGTCCGTTCTGCCCACCTCGGCCGAGGACTACCGGAGCGCGGCGCTCACCGCGGCCGAACAATCCCTCTCCCAGGTCCGCACCACCGAACTGATGGTCACCGCCGACATCGACGGGAAAGTGCTCCCGCCGTACCGGTCGTCCGTCCTGTGGCAGGCACGCGATGCCCTGGCCACGGCCGCCGACGACTTCACCGCGGAGCAGATTCCCGACACCGCCTCGATCTCGCTGCACGACGAGTGCGCGCCGTTGCTAACTGAAGCGAGCGCCGAGATTGCCGCTGTCACCGCGGCGGCCGACGTCAGCCCGGACGACGAGCGCGCGATGGCTACGAGATTGCACAAGACCGGCGAACTGCTGGCCGGCTTCCTGGAGCGTCATCGATGAAGAAGTTCCTGGCCGTCACCCTCGGGATCCTGACGGCGATCGGCGGCTTCGTCGACATCGGCGACCTCGTCGCAAACTCCCAGACCGGCGCCCGGTTCGGCATGCGGCTCGCGTGGGTGGTCATCGTCGGCATCGTCGGGATCTGCGTGTACGCCGACATGGCCGGCCGGATCGCCGCGGTCAGCGGCCGCCCCGTGTTCGACCTGATCCGTGAACGGCTCGGACCACGCATCGCCCTGGTGAACCTCGCCGGCTCCTACCTGGTCACAATGCTGACCCTGGGAGCGGAAATCGGCGGCGTCGCCCTCGCCCTCCACCTGGCGACCAGCGTCCATTACCTGCTGTGGGTACCAGTCGTGGCCGTCGTGCTCTGGGTCGTCCTGTGGCGCACCAAGTTCGAGACCCTCGAGCGGGTGTTCGGCCTGCTCGGCCTGGCGCTGATCGTCTTCGTCGTCGCGCTGGTGACCCTGCCGCTGTCGTGGCCCGAGTTGCTGGGCCAGGTCGGCGAGGGCCCACCGCCGACGGAGAACTGGGCCACCTACGGGTACTTCGCGGTCGCGCTGTTCGCCGCGGCCATGACACCGTACGAGGTGTTCTTCTTCTCCTCCGGCGGAGTCGAGGAAAACTGGACCCGCAAAGACCTCGGCACCGAGCGCATCAACGTGTTCGTCGGGTTCCCGCTCGGCGGCCTGCTGTCCCTGGCGATCATGGCGTGCGCCGCGGTCGTGTTCCAGCCCGCGTCACTGAAGGTCGACGCGATCACGCAGACGACGCTGCCCGTCGGCCTGGCCCTCGGCAAGCTCGGGCTGGCGATCGTGATCCTTGGCGTGTTCGCCGCGACGTTCGGCGCCGCGCTGGAAACCGGGCTGTCGTCGGGCTACACCGTCGCCCAGTACTTCGGCTGGGAGTGGGGCAAGCGCGTCGCCCCACGGCGGGCCGCCCGGTTCCACACCGTCGTCCTCGCCAGCGTCGTCCTCGGCGCCGCGCTGCTGCTGACAACCATCGATCCGGTCCAGCTCACCGAATACACGCTGCTGCTCTCGGCGGTGGTCTTGCCGTTGACGTACCTGCCGATCCTCGTGGTTGCCAACGATCGCGCGTACCTCGGAGACCAGGTCAACGGCCGGATCCGCAACATCCTCGGCGTCGGCTACCTCGGCGTCATCCTCGTCGCGGCCCTCGCCGCGATCCCCTTGATGATCATCACGGGAGCCGGCCAATGACCACACCCGACCCGCTGCGGATCGACTTCCACCTCCTCGACCGCCAGATCCTCGACCTCGCCGGCACCAAAGTCGGCAAGGTCGACGACGTCGAACTCGCCGTCAGCGAGGACGGCCGACTGCGGATCGTCGCGTTGCTGGCCGGGCAGGTCGCGCTCGGGCGGCGGATCGGCGGCCGCTTCGGGCACTGGCTCGCGGCGGTCGCGACGCGGCTGCGTGCCGAAGAGACCCCCGCCCCGCTGCGGATCCCGTTCGAGCACGTGGCCGAGGTGGGCAGCCACATCTCCTTATCGCTGCGCGCGGAAGTCTTCAGCGAACCGCCACTGGAGACCTGGCTGCGCGACCACTTGATCGGCCGGATCCCGGGAGCGCGCGATGCGCGCAAGTGACCTGCTGGGCGCGACCGCCTACGACCTGGAAGGGCGTCAGCTCGGCCGCATCGCCGATCTCATCACCGGTGTCGGCTCCGATGGCGTCCCGGTCATCCGGGCGGTGCTGGTCGCCCCGAACCGGCGCGTCCGGCTGCTCGGCTACGAGCGCGACGAGATGAACCGGCCGTGGCTCATCGACCGCATCGCCAGGTGGGTGCACCGCGACCTGCACGAGATCCCGTGGAACGACGTCCGCTTGCGTCCGCTTCAGGTTCGACCGACGTGAACACCGTGTCGATGCCGGCGAACCCTGCCGGCTCGACCGGGTCCCCGGACGGAGTGACCACGAACGCCAACGTCTTCGGCCCGGTCTGCTCCCAGCTGCCCAGGGCTCTGCGCCCGGCTCGCTCGACTCGATAGGCCCGCAGCCCGTCGCCTCCGCCGCCTCGACCGCCCGACACTCAGGCACTCGCGCTGCTCGACGACCACCCGGCCGGCGTCGGATGCCACGCATCGACACGTGCCCCACGCCCGGCCGGGGGGCAATACAGCTGGCGCCGGCCGGGCCGCGTCGGTTCGACACCTCACCGATGGAGCGCGACGGGCCTCACGACCGGGAGAACCCACACTCGCGGCGCAGGTCACCGAAGAAGCCCGGTGGTCAGTCATCCCGCTCGATTCCCCGTCGAGTTGCCCGGCCGATCGCCAGCTCGGTCGGCCGTGTTCGCAGGGAGCTTTCCAGCGGAATGTCACTCGGCGCCACGGTTCCCCTCCACCAACGGCCACGATCGGGCCAGCCGACGTCGGGCATGGATCACGGGGCGGACACCAGCGGCACGAGGAAGTAGATCTCGACGGCCTCGTACGCCGCGCCGAGGAGGACCAGCGCGAGGGCCGGGAAGCAGAGCCAGGCCAGCCGACGGAGACGGCGCACGTTTCCCTGGCGGCGCGTCGGGCGTCCGCGGTCGCCGGCCGGAACCAGGACCGGCCGAGCAGGTAGGCGCCGAAGAGGACGAGCGCGTAGGCCTGGAACTCGATGAGCAGCGTGAGCGAATACATGATGAGCGTCAGCCGCGATGTCGCATCGACGGGGGCGAGGGTGATGCCCAAGTCGGCCGTCTTGACCACGAAGACCGCGAGTCCCTCGAACGACACCGCCAGCGACGGGAGGGTGATGAGGAGCAGGGCGATCGGGAAGACGTCGACGAGGAAGATGACCGTGCTGAACACCCAGCCATTGCCGACCACCGGACGCTCGCGCGCGCTTCGTCGGCGAACTGCTCGACCACCCGCACCTGGGCATCCACCATCGGGATCACGTGCTCGGCGCCGGCGTCGTCTTCGAGCCGGCGCACGGTCACCCGGCGAGGCTCCCGCACCGCCGGAACTGCGCTACCCCGCCGGGGTTTCTTGCCGGTGGCGCCGTTCTCGGTTCGCGCTCGTCCGCGCCGTCCACCACGCGTTCTGCGTCCGCTGAAAGGAAAACCTGATGTCCGCACCTTCTCCGCCCGACGTTCTCCGCGTAGACGAAGGACTGGTGTGCAGCGACGACCAGCCCTACTTCCCGGCACAACTGGGCGAGCTGGAGTTCGCGGCCCACGACGAAGACGGCCTCCGCCTATACACCGTGACGCCGCGGTTTCGTCGTGTCGTCACCGAGTGGATCGCCGTCACCGTCGAAGCCACCTCCGACCATCTGCGCTTCCGCTGGGACGGCGACCACCTGATCGTCACCGACCACGACGCACTCCACGATGACACCGATCCGACAAGCGGTCCCGCCATCGAGCGCCTCCAGCCCGACGCTGACGGCCGATACGTCTTCCCGACCTGGCTGTGGCACGAACACGACGCCACCACCGAACACCTCGACGACACCGCGCACGCCGCACTGGCCGTCCTGGCAACCGACGACCCACTCCACGTCGACACCGTGAGCCGTTACCTGACCGAAAACACCTATGTCGCGCCTGATCCGCAGAAGCTGCGGGACATCCGCACCCTGCACCGGACGCTCGCGGGTTCATTCACAGCACAGCCGCTGACACCACCGATTTTGAGGAGACCCACGATGAGTAGTGACTACGCCGGAATCCCCGCAGGATGCGACGTCACGCTGGC
>NZ_PPHG01000027.1:169247-169572 GCF_002904295.1 Amycolatopsis sp. CA-128772 | reverse complement strand
CCCGGCGGCACAAGACCGCGTTCATCACCGCAGTCTGGAACACCTGCTTCCCCTCCGGGGTCGTGGAAGCCTGCCGCGTCGTCGAAGCCGTCTACCCCTACCTCGACGCCGCCGGGCTCTGCACCGACGCCGCCGTCACCGCCGCCTGGAACATCCTCGAACCCGACACCGGCACCTGGTCCGCGCAACTGCAGCAACAGCGGCGCACCTTCACCGGCAAATGCCTGAATCGCGCAATCGCCGAGGCGAACACGGCGGTGGTCGACCATGTCTGAAGACCGGTTGTGGCTCACTGCCTACGACTGGAGCTGCTCCTACCTGCTGC
>NZ_PPHG01000027.1:77952-169197 GCF_002904295.1 Amycolatopsis sp. CA-128772 | reverse complement strand
GCCCGAGTCGGTCGCCTGCAACATCCCCCACCGCGGCAGCCTCCTCGACTACGGCGCCTGGAATCTCGCGCGCGGTGTCCTGGTCGAGCTGTGCCGCGCGCTCCCGGCGACGCCGGTCTCGCTGCTCTACGACGAGCCGGTGCAGCACCGCGACCGCACGCGGTTCGCGATCCGGATCACCGCGCACGCCCGGCGCGCCGACGGGCAGGACGTCCGCGTGATCTACCGCAGCGAACGCAGCGACACCGAACCCTGGCCGGAGTTCTGGAGCATCGCGGTCAACGGATTCCTCCCCGCATCCGGCAACGACGTCCGCCGCCCGTCGCCGCCCTGGATCGCGCACACCGCCAAGGAAACGTTGCGCACCGAACTCGGCCGCTGACGGGCGCTCTTGCCGGTCCCAGCCGCCCGCGCCCGTGTTCTTCGTCTGAAAGGAAATCCTGCAATGGCACTCACCATCGACGGCACCAGCGAGGTACTCGCCGGACTGCCCACGACCTTCGGGTTCGTCCCGCGCCACTCGCTGGTGCTGATTTCCACCCTGCACCACACTGACCGCTCCGCCACGGTCGGCCCGATGAACCGCGCCGACCTCGGCTACGTCGTCGCCGACCCCGGACCGGCCGTCGACGCGTTCGCGCGTCAGGTCGGCGACCTGCCCGTCCAGAACGTTCTCGCGGCGATGATCCACCCCTCCACCAACCCCGCAGACGACACCGACCTGCCGCGGCGCGACACCGCCGACACGATCACCACGATGCTGAACGGCCACGGCTTCACCGACATCGACGCTATCCACGTGCCTGGCATCGCCGCCGGTGCCCGCTGGCGTTCCTACCAGACCCCGGGACGCCACGGCGTCCTGCCCGACCCCGTCAGCACCGTGTTCGCGGCCGCCGCCGCGGCCGAAGGCCGCATCATGGCCGACCGCCGCCACGATCTGGTCACCCGCTTCACCCCCGGTCCCCAGCCTCTGCGCGAACGCCTGCACCACCCGATCGCCGCCGCCATCGCCGACGCCGGCCTCGACGCCGATCAGCCCGCCGCCGCGCTCGCGCGCCTCGCGCGCGCCGACGCGGCCATCCGCACGGCCAGCGAAGGCACACTGCCGACCGGCGAGGCGACGATCGTCGACCTCATCGCGTCCATCGCCACCATCCCGTTCTTCGACGCCCTCATCGCCGTCGACGGCGATCTCCATCTCGGCGCCGAGGACCTGGCCATGCACCTGTGGCGTCACGCCTGCGAACCGGTCGCCAGCCGGCTCGCCACGGTCATCGCGCTGCACGCCTACCAGCGCGGCGACGGCACCACCGCCCGCATCGCACTCGAGACCGCGGACATCCAGCAGCCGCTACCCCGGCTGCTCCTCGAAATGCTCGACCGGTGTGTCCCGCCGACCCAGATCCGCACGCCGGCCCAGGAGATGAGCCACAACACCCGCCGCGCGCTGCGCGGCGCCCAGCCCACCGACAAGTCCTGACGCTCCCGTCCCGCTCCGAGCGAGTGTCGGACTCCACCACTACGAGCGGTGCCGAGCCTGAGCCACGGCACCCGCTGCGGGCCGGCAGCTCACCCTCGACGGTCACCAGGGAGCTCGAGTGGCGGCCGGGCTGTGTCACCAGCAGTGTCCTCGCCCGGCTCGCTGGGCCGTGGATCGCCCGAAGGTAAGCACACCCCGGCCGGGGGCAGTGCGTCCCCGAAGCCCGGCCCGATCCGCCCGGGTGAACCAGCCCTCGCGGGACAGCCATCAGGTGGCGAATTTCTCAGCGACCGCCTGACCAGGTTGGAGTGGCTGGTGACTGACCACGACGAACAGGAGTGGAGAAAATGACGAAACGAACAACGCCGCGCTCGACAAGCAAACGGATCGTAATCGCGCTCGCCGGAGCCGTGTCGCGCTCGGCGTGATGAGCGGCGCCGCGTCCGCCTCGCAACCTGCGCTGGCCACCGGCACCACCGCGCCGGCGAGCGCACGTGGCTGAGCTGTGCGATGACGACTTCGTTGAGACGAAGCCAGTGGAGACGACAGGGGCGCCCCGCCCGCTGAGGCAGGCCAAGTCTCGGTGATCTTGTCTGCGCGCACTTGTTGACCAGTGGAGTGACAGGTCGGCTCAGACCGAAGGCACCGGTTCCTTACCGAAGTTGGCGCCTACCTCCCGTACGGGATATAGGCGCCCGGGGACCGCGCCGGGACGGGTCGGCCAAATGTGGCGACACGGTGCCGCTCGGGTCCGGGCCGGTGGGGGGCGGAAACGGGACATGCACGACCGGCGGTGTCGACCCGGCGGCCGACCGCGCGGCGGTCACCACGCCAAGGACGGCCGCGAGGAGGGCGGCGAACAAAGGTCTCGATCGGATTACGGGGCTCGCCTTGAGGACGCGGCTGACGGGCGGGCAGCTCTGGGTGAGGCCATGAGGCCGTGTCGGGAGCCGAGCACGACATAGCCCTCCTCGAGCGACGGCGTTTCGGGGACCGTGTCCGGTCTCGGGGGACGCGGCGACACGATCCGGTAGCGCATGCTGGCCGCCTCGGCCAGCGCCGAGACGACCATGCCCTCGGGGGCCGGCCCGGAGGTCGTCGCCGACCACACCTGTTCCCGGGCGGTGGCGGTCAGCTCCGCGACGGTGCCTCGGATGATCACCTGTCCGGTGGCGAGCACGGCCCGGTCGCGGCAGGCTGTGCGATGACCTCGACGATGTGGTGGGTGGACAGCAGCACGGTCCGCTCGCCGGCCAGCTGGGACAGCAGGGTGCGGAACCGAATCCGCTCCTCGGGACCCACTCCTGCGGTCGGCTCGTCCACGATGAGCAGCTTGGGGGCGTTGAGCAGGGCCTGGGCGATACCGACCCGGCGCTTCATGCCGACGGAGAAGCCCTTGAGATCATCTTGACCTTGGCCACGACAGCCCTGAGGGCTTTCTTGGCCGGATAGGTGTAGATGTGCCGCCGGTCGGTGCCTCGCTTGCGGCGACGCTGGATGCGCCAACCGAGCGGCTGTCCAGCACGGTACCTGTGCGAGCGGTGGTGTGGCAGGCCGCGGCTCAGGGGACACGCGCTCGCGGCACGGTGGCGGCGGCGGTTAGGGCAGTGTCGTTCAGTCCGCCGGTGCTGTGGTGGTTGGCCGCGTCAGCGCTGCGCGTCCCGGCTGTTGTCGTGACGGTTGTGGTCCGCTGGCGCTGGGCGGCCTGCGGGCGCCGCCGTCCCTCGTCGTGTCGGAATTCGTCCGGCACGGTGTCGCGTGCGGAATTTGCCCGCTGCATCGCGGCCTGGACGAGGTGCAGTTCTTGCCGGTGGAACAGCTTCGCACCCACGGCGGCGCGGACCGGATGAGCAGCACGTCGCGGCCGCAGTGGTCAGGGGTGCTGTGGAGGCGCGGCCCGAGCTGGCCGGCGAAGTATGCCACCGGCGGGGCGATCAGCAGCCCGATGCGCCGGCCCAGGTCGTGGCGTTGAGCGAGAGCTCGAACCGCAGGGCGCGATGGCCGGGAAAGGTGATGACCAGCGTCCTGGGAATCGACGCCGGTCACCACCGGATCAGGAAGGCACGAATGTCGCCGCAAGTGGCTGGGGCCGGCCACGGTGCCGGCACTGCAGGTTGGCCGTTGATGTCGTCCTGCAGCCGTAGTACCCGCTGGTGCAGCTCAGTCAGTTCTCGGTGACGTACTCGTCGTGATCACCGCCAGCGGCCAACTCGTCCAGGTCGCCAACCGGGGCTCATCTACCTCGCCTTGGGTGTGCCGACCGAAGGAACGCGAGACATCCCTGTGTGGCCGACGATTCTGCGGTCAGGGGTAGTACACCGCACCGATGCTGTCGGCGGTCAGGCCGGCCGGGCACGGGGCATGCGAGACGACACCGCCGACGGCCGAGACGACAGGACCGAAGTAGCTGTTGCCGTTGGAGCAGCGGACCCGGACTTGCTGGGAGCCTGATCGCTCGTAGCACTGGGAGAAGCCGCCGTGGCCGTCGGCGTCACGTCCGACGACGCAGTTGGCCTGCGGCGTTGCACTGGAGGGCGCGGCACCGAGTACTTCAGCGCCAGAAATAACGGCGGCAGCGGCCAGTACGGATGTGACGATGCGTTGCATGTAGGTCCCCTCGATCATTGCCGCCTGCGCCGCTGTCGGCACAGACTTACCGGCTCAAGGCGTAGTGCGTGAATGATCGTTGCCGACGGGTCGCATGCGGCCTACCGCCGTCGGGGTGACGATCACCGCCCGCTATGCCGATGACCGCGGAGGCGTCGGTGTGCAGGTCACGACAGCGCGGCGGCGACGGCTTGGCGGACCTCGTCGACGGTGTGAAAGGTCGGCGGGGTGCGGACCGGGCGAATTTGTCCGTCGGCGGTGATGACGTACGAGCTGGGCAGCGTCGTCACTTGCAGCGCCTTATGGGCCGGGCCGGTACTGCTCGGGCCGTCGAAGACCGTCGGCAGCCGCACGCGCAGCCGGGCAAGCAGGTTCAGTCCGTCGATTTGCGGGCTGGCGGTCTGCACCAGCAGTACTCGTATGGCGCCGGGTCCGGCCGCGTATTCGGCCAGGACAGGCAGCTCGGTGGTGCAGGGTTGACACCAACTGGCCCACACGTTCACCAGCGTCGGGACACCGACGACAGTCGCGCCGAGCCGCGTGGTGGTGCCGGTGGCCAGGCACGTCACCTGCACCTCAGCCAATTCCTCAGGCGTTGAGCCGTTGCCGGCCGGGCAGGCGGGCAGAGCCGCCGCCGAACGAGCGGCCGAGAGATCACTCGTCGCCTCGCTAGGGGCAATACTGCTGTCGTGCGAGCGTGGCAGGATCGCCACGATCGTGGCGATCAGCAATACCGCAGCTACCAGTGCCCACCTGGTCAACCTGGTCATCGCGCCCACAGGCTGCACACCGCTCGCCGCTCCAGCCGCGGCAACGCCTGCCTCTCCCGCATCCCTCTAGCCTGCCAGCACGCATCGACGACGTCCTCGGCAGCCTCGATCAGCAGCGCGTTCTGCAATATCAGCGAGAAGGCGACCACCTTCGGGCGTGTGCGGCCGGGTCGACGGCCTGCTTCGGGCGCCGTCGGAAGGTGCGGCAGCCTGCCCTGAGTGGTCCGCACCCTCGGCGAAGCTATCGAAGGAGCGGCGAAACCCGTCGGCAGCGACGCGGACGGAGTGGTGCAACTCGACGACCAGTAACAAACCACCACAACCACGGTCAGGCTCGCACCACCCGGGCACGCTATTAAGCGCACCCTCGAATGGAAGTAAAACGCCATACGGACGGGCACAGGTTCCCGGATAGCGATCACCGGGTGTATCCACGCCCCGCCAGCCCGATTTCCAGCCGGCTCGGCAGACGGCGCCTTGCCTGAGCAGCGGGTCAACGCCGAAAACCGGTCCCTACCCCGGCCAGTGTAGTTGCCGCTTAGTCGCGGCACAGGCCCCGGTAGGCGATGAGGTGGAGCAGGACGTAGTAGGGGTGGCCTTCGGCGCCGGGCGGCTGACCGGCGTGCTCGACCAGCCGCGGAGCGAGATGTGGACCGGGGTACGAAACCGCCGAGGCCGCCGCATCCATCGTGCCCCGCCGCGGCCAGCGCAAGCTGCCACCCGCTGCCTGAGGTTCTCCGGCGTCATACGCGGCAGGCGAGCCCGATCCGAAGGAAGTGATCGCAGCCCGGCTCGAAGTCTCGGGCGAGATGCTGCGCCTGGTCGCCAAGCGATTCACTGACACCGGCGGCGATGTCCTGGCCACGATCGGGCGCAAGAAGCGCGACCTTCCACCGGTGCCGTCCCCGGTGACCGGTGAGGTCGAGGCCCGGCTGATCGCCCTGGCGTGCTCGCAGCCGCCGGCGGGGCATGCCCGGTGGTCGCTGCGGTTGCTGGAAAAGCATGTCGAACTCACCGAGGACATCCCGAACTTGGATCACTCCACCATCGGCCGGGTCCTAAAAAAACGGAACTGCGCCCTCATCTGAGGAAGTGCTGGAATATCCCGCCACGAGCGAACGCGGAGTTCGACGCCCGCATGGAGGACGTGCTCGCCGTCTACGCCCGACCGCACGATCCCGCCCGCCCGGTCGTGTGCATGGACGAGAAACCCTTCCAGCTCCTCGGCCAGGTCCGTGATCCGCTTCCCGCCCGGCCAGGCCGCAACGCCTGTGAGGACAGTGAATACGTCCGGTGCGGCACCTGCTCGATCTTCGTGTGGGCCGAGCCCCTGCAAGGGTGGCGCCGTGTCCACGCCCTGACCCAGCGAACCAAGATCGACTGGGCCGGGCAGGTCAAACAACTCTTGACCGTGGACTATCCCAAGGCCCAGACCGTGGTGCTGGTCATGGACAACCTCAACACCCACGGCATCGCCTCGCTCTACGAGGCCTTCGAACCCGGCGAAGCCTTCGCTCTCGCCCAGCGCCTAGAGATCCACCACACCCCCAAACACGGGTCCTGGCTCAACATCGCCGAGATCGAACTGTCCGCACTGTCCCGGCAATGCCTCGACCGCCGCATCAGCGACCTCGACACCGAGCTCGCCGCCTGGCAACACACCATCAACACCGAACAACGTCAAATCCGCTGGCAGTTCACCACCGACGACGCACGCGTCAAACTCCGCCACCTATACCCCAAAAGTTAGCCGCGACAATCTACTAGTTACTACCTCAACCACAAAAGTCACGGCTTGCGCAGATCGGCTTCCAGCAACGCCCGGACCACGTCCGAGCGTTGCTCCGGCGATTCACGCACCGACCTGCTCATTTCGACATGTAGAAAAACCGTGTCGTCAGACGCGGCCATCCGGCCCTGGACGTTCGTCGTTCCCTCGAGGCCTTTGCACTGCTCCTCCCACGCGCGGCATACGGCGAACCCGTCCGCGGTGAGCCGCGAAGCCGCCCGGCGAGGCGCGCTGCCGGTCATCGTCGCCCCCGACGACAGCACGATGTCCGTCGACGGCAGGTTCTCGTCGTGGAAACCGTGCAACTGGACCTGCGCGAGCCCTCGCCCGGCCAGCGCCGAAGCCAAGACGTGGAACATCGAATTTTCTTCATGGGCGACGTCAGCCTTGCTGTCGTCGGCCTTCCGGTGGGCGCCCGCCACCAGCAGCACTACGCCCGGCGTGCGGCGGAACAGGTCGACACCGAACAGCTCCGTCCGCAAATCGAACGCCGGGTGCGGTACCTCCACGGCCAGCGACGGCGGCGCCGACCGGTCGATCACGTACATCCCCCACGCCCGCTCGGTGCCGGGCTCGTTGACGACGATCGTGTACGGCCGCCCGGTCGCCGGATCGACGCCGTCGCGCACCGAGAACCCGAGCTTTCTGAGGTCGGCCGTACCCCGGCGGTCCAGGACCGCCGCGAACCCGGCCGCCGCCGTGCGACGTTCGTCGGATTTCGGTGGGCGGTACTCCTGGTCCGCGGACAGCTTCGACGTGAAGTCGGTCACCACGAAATCCAAGCCGGCCTCAGGCGCAGGTGATCCGGGCTTCGGTGAATCGCCGTCACCGAGGACCAGCACCAGGGTCAGGACCAAGGCCAGCGCGACGGCCACACCGGCCACGCTGAGCAACATCCGCGGTCGGCTCATCACCACCCAGAGTGTACGACGTCACCCCACAGGTCGCCTCGACCGCTCGTTGCTCCCCGATGGGGGCGGTAGTAACGTCACCGAAGGCTTCATTGATACCTTCGCGTGTAACCCAAACGGGTGGACGTTCCATTAGCGGCCACGGTGGCCGGCGATCCTGCGGGACCGCGTGACCGGAAGGGCCTGGGGAGACCCGGTTGAACCAGCACGAAAATCGAGTAGCGCTGCTGCGCGCGCAGATCCCGGAAGCGGGGTTCCCCCGCGGCGCCGGCGTCGCCTCGGCCACCACATTCGTCTTGCTGCTGCTCATCGCCGCCTTCACCGCGCTGTACCTGTCTACCGCGGGCCCGCTTTCCCTGATGCGAGCGAACGACGCCGCCGGCCGCGTTCCCGACGAGGTGACCGCGAGCCAGCAGCGCGCCACCGCCGGTCTCGCGCAGAGCGTCGCGACCTCGGCGACGGCCGCCGCGGGCGACCTCCAGGTCGCGACCGGTTCCGGTGTGTTCGACACCGCGGACGACACCGCATTGCTCACCCGCCTGGGAGAGACCTACGAGGACTGGCGCGGTGTCGTCGTCTACGACCCGCTCGCGCATAAGGTCCTGGCCACCCGCGGCGAGCCGGTACCGGTCGAGACGCTGCGCGGGGTCGCCGTCGCGAACCTCACCGTCCGCCCGGTCGCCCGCCCGGCGACACCCCGCTCCTGCTGACCGCGCTCCCGCTCACTGGCCCCCGCGCCGGCAAGGTCCTCATCGTCTCGACCGCCCTGCGCACCACCGCCGGCGACCTCGACAAGGACATCCAGCAGCAGGTCCGTCTGGTCACCGCCGACGGCGCCGTCCTGCACACGCACGGCTCCGACATCGCCGCGACCGACACCCCCGCCCAAGAGCTGCTCGCCCGCGCCGCCACAGCGGCCGCCACCGGGCAGTCCGGCGTCCTCACCGGGTCAGCCGTCGCCGAAAAGGGGAACGAACGGGCCCCGGTCGTCTCCTACGCCCCGGTCTCCCCCGCAGGCATCGGCGGCAGCCTCGGCCTGTCCGTCGTGGCGTTCAGCCGCTTCCCGGTCGAGGCCGTGCCCGTACGCTGGCCGGGCCTCATCCCCGCCGCCGCGCTGCTCGCCCTGGCCGTCGCAGGCTTCGTCCTGCTGCGGCGTACGGTCGTCGCGCCGATCCGCAGGCTCCGCACCGACGCTCTCGCCGTCGCGGCCGGGGTGCTCGGCAAGCCAGTCCGGCAATCACGGATCCGAGAGGTCAACCGCGTCACTGCGGCCCTGGAGCGGTCCCGGTCGAAGCTGCGGCGCAGCAAACCCGAGCCGAAGGTACGCCCGTTCCTTTCCGCCCAGCTCGTCATCGCGGCTGTCGCGGTGGCCCTGCTCGGCTGGTCGGGCGCGGTCGCCGCGACGCTCGGCCGGCAACACGCCGAGGTGTCGCCGACCATGCTCAGCGAGCACGGCGTCCGCGTCACGCGCTCGGCCGACACCCTGCGCCGCAGCCTCGCCGAAGGCCTCACCGACCTTCAATCCGTCGCCCGGCTCGGCAAGGGTAAGGAGCCCGGCCAGCTGCGCGGCATGCTCGAACGGCTCGCCAGCACCGAAAGCCGATTCCGCAGCGTCTACGTCGCCAACGCCCAAGGAGCGGTCCAGCTGCTGGCTGGCCGAGAGTCCCTGCGTGACCCCGGCAAGCTACCCGACGGCGAAGGCCTGCGCCAGCACAACACCAGCGGCCGCGTCCCGGTCGTCTACGCCTTCACGCCGCTGCCGGACACGAAGAACGTCGTGGTCGGCGAGTACGACGTGCCGCGGATGGCCGAGATGCTCGGCTCCGCGGGCGGCCGGGTCCGGGTCGTCGACGAGGGCAAGCGCACGATCGCCGACACCGAGGGCTACCTTGCGTTCTCCCCGCTGTCCGATGCGACGCTGATCAGGAACGTCGACGCCGCGCAGTCCGGCAAGGCCGCCCGCGAGACGACGCCGTCCGCGCTAGTTGCCGCGCAGCGCCTGGCCGACAAGGGCTCCGCCGCGACACTGAAGTGGGTCATCGTCGCCGAACAGCCTATCGGCTCGCTCGGGGTCGCGGACAACACCGTACGCTCGGGCGCGCGGGTCGCCGCGCTGCTCACCGCCGTCGTCGCGCTGATGCTGTTCGCCTGGCACCTGCTGGTGGTCGTGCGGCCGCTGCGGCGGGTCGGCGACGAGGCGCGGCGGATCGCCGCCGGCAACACCGGCGCCGTCGTCTACCCGCAGCGCCAGGACGAGATCGGCACCATCGCCTCCTGCGTCGAGATCTGCCGCCAAGCCCTCACCGACGGCCGCGACCGGCTCGGCGAGGTCCGGCGGCCGACAGGCGCGGCGACCGACGAAACCGAGCTGCTCCAGAAGATCGTCGATGAGCCGGCACCCGCGCCGAAGCCGCAATCTCGGCCACAACCGAGCCCGCAGCCGCCGCGTGCGGCCCGGCCCCGGCCCCAGACGCCGCCGCGGCTGCAGGCCCGGACCCCAGAAGAAAAGGCAAAGAACGACTACCTGAGCTGGCTGGACGGGGCCGGGGTTTGACGTGACGTTCCTCTACGTCGTGCTGCTCACAGCATCGGCGGCGATGCTGGCCGCCGGGATCGCCGAACAGCGCCAGCACTACCGGCACCTGCACAGCATCCCGACCCGGGTGCTGGTCAACGGCATCCGCGGCAAGTCGTCCATCACCCGTCTCTGCGCGGGTGCCTTGCGCGGCGGCGGGCTCGTCACCACAGCCAAAACCACGGGCACGGCGGCCCGGTTCATCCACCCTGATGGCAGCGAAGAACCGGTCTACCGCAAGTTCGGCATCGCCAACGTCGTCGAGCAAATCGGCATCGTCCGCCGCGCCGCCGCCTACCGGCCCGACGCGCTGGTCATCGAGTGCATGGCGGTCATGCCGGACCTGCAGGAAATCAACCAGAGCAAGCTGATCCGCTCCACCATCGGCGTGCTGTGCAACGTCCGCGAGGACCACCTCGCCGAGATGGGCCCCACGCTCGACGACGTCGCACGTTCGCTGAGCCGGTCGATGCCGGTCGGCGGGATCTGCCTGACCGCCGAGAAGGAACGGCTGCACATCCTCCAAGAAGAGGCCGACAAGCGGGACTGCGAACTCATCGCCGTCGACCCCGAATCGGTCACCGACGCGGAGATGCGCCGCTTCAGCTGGATCACGTTCAAGGAGAACGTCGCCATCGCGCTGGCCGTGGCGGACTTGCTCAACGTCAACCGGCAGCTGGCGCTGGAGGGCATGTGGGCCGCGCCGCCGGACCCAGGCGTGCTGCAGGTCCACCGGTACCGTGCCGGGCGCCGTCACCTGCGCTTCGCCAACGTCTTCGCCGCGAACGACCCCGAATCGACGTTGCTGAACATCGACCAGCTCCGCCGCCAAGGTGCGATCACCGACCCGCTGCACGTGATCATCAATTGCCGCCCGGACCGCGTCGAACGCAACGGCCAGATGGGCGCGCTCATCCCGAAGATCGCGCCGGAACGCGTGGTGCTGATCGGCGAACCGACACGCAGCGCCCGGGTCGCGATCCCGAGCGAGTGGCACGACCGCGTCGTCGACCTCGGCGGTTCGCGCTCCCCGCGGGAGCTGCTGCGCGGGATCGTCGGCGGCGTCGAGCGGCAGGCGTCGCTGATCGCCATCGGCAACATCCACGGCCAGGGGGAACTGCTCATCGAGGAACTCGCCAAACTGGAACCGGTCGCCTGATGCTCACCACGTCCCTCGCCCCCGAGGTCGCCACCGTCGGCCTGGCCATCGGCCTGCTGCTGTCGCTAGTCTGCTACCTGACGACGAACCTGTCGCCCGGCGGCATGATCACCCCCGGCTGGATCGCGCTGACCATGGTCGAGGACTACCGCCGCGCGGCGATCATCGTGCTGATGACGGCGCTGACGTTCGGCGGCACGAAGCTGTTGCAGCGATTGGTGATCCTGTATGGCAAGCGGCTGTTCGCCGCGGTCGTGCTGCTCGGCGTGGTGCTGCAGACGACGTTGCTCATCGTGCTGCAGGCCGACTTCCCGCTGCTGTTCGTGCACCAGACGCTCGGGTTCGTCGTGCCGGGCCTGGTCGCCTACCAGCTGGTGCGGCAGAAGCCGATGGCCACGATGCTCGCCACCGGTGGGGTGAGCCTGGCCAGCTACGCGATCCTGATCAGCGGTGTGCTGGTAGGGCTGGTCCCGACAGTATGAGCCCCCAGCGGAGGTGGCCGATGTACCGGGCGGTCCGGATCGGCGTACTGGCCGCGGTCATCGGCGTGTCCGGCGCGGCCGCGCTGTACGTCGCGCGCGGCCAGGAGCAGGAAATCACGGCGATCTCGGCGTCGGCCGCCCCGCCCGGCGCGGCGGTCACCGGCGGCTACACCTACGAGCGGCTGGCCAACCCGTCCCGCACCGTGGTCCGCGACGGGGTGGGCGCGCAGCTCGCGTCCTTCACCGACGGCTCCCGAACGGCGATGCTGACCGGCCGCTCGCGGACCTTCACCGAGCCGAGGTTCACCAAGGTCAGCATCACCTCGACAGCCTGGATACGGCTCGCGCCGCAGGCGTGGCACGCGGGCGCGGAGAAGGAGAAGTGGTTCACCGACTGGCTGCCCAAGGCGGTCGGCGACACCGATCCAGACATCCTGGCCATCGCGTTGCAGTACACCGACGGCGCGGCCGACCAAACCGCGAAGAAGTTGCGGATCGCCGGAGACGCCAACTTCGGCCCGGACAGCGCCGAGGGGCGGCTGGAGAAGTCGGATTTCTACGACTACCTCGGCATCGGCTGGGATTTCCCGGACGGTGTCCACGAGGCCGCGGAGCCGGCGCGAGCGCGATCGCTGGACTGCTCCGGCTTCGTGCGGATGGTGTACGGCTACCGGTCGGGCTACCCACTGCTCGGGAGCAACACAAAGGGCCCGGGCCTGCCGCGCCGGGCGTGGGCGCTCTCGGAGCTCGGCCCGGGCACCGAGGTCGTCCACGACGAGAAGAAGCAGGCGACGGACCTCAGCACGCTCCAACCGGGTGACGTGCTGTTCTTCAACCTGGAGCCCCAGCTCGGGACGCAGGTGTCCCACATGGGCATCTACCTGGGCATCGACAGCGACGGGCACCACCGGGTGCTGTCGAGCCGGAAGGTAGCGAACGGGCCGACCTTCGGTGACGCCGGCGGGGTCTCGCTGATCGACGGATCCGGAACGTACGCGAAGGCGTTCCGCGCCGCCAAGCGCCTCTGAGAATGCCGCTCACTCAAGTACGGCGCCACGCTGCCACCGAGGCCGACCACACCAACGGTAATCGCGTCGACCAGCTGCACGTCCGCGCGGCGCAATTGCTTTTCCGCGAGGCGGACACCATCGCTCCAGCTTCCAGGAGGGGCGCGTCAGTGCTGGTGACGCCGCGCGCCGGCCGTCGCGCACCCGTCACTGGCGATCGACGCCTCGGCCCGGCAACGACAGAATGCCCGACCTCACGTTGGGAGTTGTCACGGGCGGCCGGATCGTCGCCCGGCCGGGACGCGATGGACAACTCGACGGACGGCCGGTGGATTCCGGCACGTGGGCGAGGTGGGGAGAAACCGGGCCGATGCGTATGTTCGCGCTGACGCCGTCGCGGTCGACGTCGACCGAGCACCAATGGCGGTCGTCGAGGCGGAGCAGCAGTCGGCGGCTGTACCGCTGGTGGAGCGGCCTCGCCCACCACGTCTCCTGGGCGGTCTCCCCGTGGACGACGCTCAACCTGCGCGACGACAACACCGGGATGTACCTGTCGACCTCGAACTTCGAGGGCAAGCACCTGGAACTCGCCGCCGACGTGGCCGCCGTAGTCCTCACCGCCGGGCAGTCGCTGGGCACCTTCTACGGCCGGGACTTGCGAGGTTTCGAGACGACCTGCCGGCAGGTCGAGACCACAATGCGCCAGATGATCCCGATCACCCGGCAAGCCCTCGGCCGCCCCGACGCCGATCCCACACGGCGCTGACCGCCCGACCGCGCTGCTGGCCTGCTGGCTGGGCCGGGTCGACGCGGACCTGGTCAGCGCCGATCCGGCGGCGCGAAGTGCGAGGACTCCGGCGTGACTCCCGCAAGCCATCGGGTCAGAGCCTTGGCTTCGTCCGGCTTACGGTCGAGGTTTTCGCCGGTCAGATGCAGGGTGATCACGTCGCCGAGCCGTTCGTCGAAGCGGATCTCACGTGCCGCAGCGAACACGCCGTAGCCGCGAATGTCCACGCTGGACATGCGTCCGGCACGCCCGAAAGCCAGCGCCGGCTCGATGTCGTGGAAGAACACCCAGGTCCGCTGGATGGCTCCGGAGATTTCGACGGCGTAGCCGTGGATGACGATGTGGCCGTCGCTCTGGCGGGGCCGCGGAAGCTTGTCGGCGCGGTAGATGTGGTGATAGTTCGGAACATCGCGATCGGCGAAGCGGTCGCACGCCTCACACCTGCGGCTGGGGGTTACCAAAGTGGCCTCCTGACCTTCGTGACCCGGTATTGCGGCTGGTGAGCACGGGCCGGAAAGAGCATCTCAGCGGCGGCGGTAAGCCCGCGTCACGGGCAGCGGGTCGATGCCGAGATAGTCGATACGTGCGCGGTGCTGGTCGCGGTCGCGGTGTGCATGGGGATACCGCAGCCGCAGGTGCCGGGCGGGCGGGTCGTTGAGGTATGCGGCCCGCGGGCAGTCCCGGAGGTGGGGACAGATGTCGATCCATGCGTTGCAGTCGCTGCAGAGCAGCCACCGGACCAGACCGGTGAACGGGTCATGATCGACGATCACGCCCACCTGCGCTCCGCAGGCGTGGCATTGCGCACCGGCCAGATCGATCAGCCGCTGCCGGATGCGGCCGATGCGGCTGTCGGGCGAGAGGTAGGGCGGCCAGTCGCTGCGCCCGCCGACATAGGTGCAGCGCTGACCGGGCGGAACGGCCCCGGGAGCGACGCGCTCGGGATCGCATTGGACTACCCACTCGACGACACGGTGGTGCCGGGGGCCGCGTCGTTCCGCGATCGGCGCCGTGGGCGGGGCGAACATGCGGTAGGTCGTGCCGTCGGTCCACCAGTCGTAGCGGCGCTGGTGACGCACCGGGCCGTCGGCGTGGCGGGGCAACGCCTGGCTGCCCCGCTCGGAAGTACCTGAGCAGAGCACCAGGTCCCCTCGCAGGAGGTGGTAGCGGCCGTCATCGCCGAGCACCGCGGCCAGCTCGCCGGGACGCGGCTGCCAGTGCGGCCCGAAGCACGGACTGCTTGCACTGGTCCGGACGTAGTCGGCGACGCCTTCGTAATCCAAGGTGAGCGCGAACCGCCACAGCAACGCGTCGCGCCGAGCTTCCGGCCACTCCAGCAAGGGGTCAAGCATTGACGGGTTCCTGGAGCGACACGCGTAGCACCTGGGCTGCGACCCGTGTCGAGTCGAGCAGGCTCTGCCGAAGGGGCTCCGGCAGTGTTCCGATCCCCAGACCGGAGGCGTTCATCAGGTGGGTGAGCACTGCGTGCTGCTCCTCGGTCACTTCGGCCGGTATGTCGCGGTACCGCAGTACTTCCCTTGCGGCGTAGCCGTCTTCCGACTCGATCACCTCGCCGACCACCTGGGTGAACACTCGGCTGGCCGCGTCGGAGTCGACGGTGTCGGCGAGCGTGGCCACGGTGAGCCCGAGCTGTGCGCGGAAGAAGGCGTAGCCGGGCATCGGCGGGCGCTCGACGAACCGCATGATCATCGCGGCGATGGCATCTCGTCGTGAGGTGCTGTCCGGGTTGGCGCACATCACCGTCAGGCAGGACGCGACCTGGAGTTCCCACGGCTGCTCCGGGGTGCTTTCCGCCAGCGACGCCCGCGCCGCTGCCAGGTTCGGGTTCAGGCAGTGGGCCACGATCGTGGCCTGGCGGCCATCCATGAGGTGCACGCCGATCCCCCGATGAGCATGGGCGTGGGCAACCGCGTCGTTCCACCGCCCGGCGAGTACCAGGGCCCGGACGCCTTCCCCGATCAGGTGCAGCCAACCCATTCGCGCAGCTTGTGGAGTTCGGTGCGGGTCCCGGCCAGGTCGCTCAGCGGCAGGGTGCGCCCGTCGACGACCAGGTCGGTGCTGGTCCTGACGGCCTGGAACATCGCCTTGAGCAGACGTAGCGCCTGGTCGCCGTCGCTGGCGCGCAGCTGCAGCCGGGCGAGGTTGAGCACGGGTTCGAGCATGTGGCGGGCTTGCAGGACGGTGAGCGACCGGTCCGCGACGCGGTAGAGGTCGATGTGCTTCCAGCACAGGTCGCGGGCCAGGTCCGGCAGGCCGCAGTCGCTGGCGATCAGTGCCGCCTTGTTCAGGACGCTCGCGCCGTCAGCCAATCCGTCAGCGTCGTCGTGTTCGGCGGCGCGGGCGATGTCGACGATCTCCTGGACCCGCTCGGGCAAGGCCGGGCACGAGGGCCGGGGACGGCCCAGCAGAGGAAAGCGGCGGACCACAGCGTCCAACGTGGACAAGTTCGACGTGGAATTCATCGTCAGCTCCGGGGCAGCAGCACAGTGGTCGCCGCGCGGGCGAGGATGCCTTGGCTGGTGGCCGAGAGGCCGAGCCGGTTCCAGTGGAAGATGACCACGTGGGTGAGGATTGCCCGGAGGCCGCGGTCGAGATCGCCTTCCGCGGCATCGTGACCGAGCTGCCGGCCGATGGTCTCGAACGCGGCGAGCCAGGGCGCGGCGTGCGCGACCGGCCCGCCTGGGGTGAACAGCGCGCTGTCGGCCAGGTCGGGCATCGACAGGAGGACGCGCACGTTGTCGGCCAACGCGTCGATACGCGCGGTGTCGGCGTCGGAGGGTGCGGGGCGCAGCCGGGCGATCCGGTCGAACACGTCGCCGCACTCGAACGCGTCGAGCCCGGCGGCGCGCGTCAGCCCGCTCAGCAGCAGGACCGACAGTTCCCGGCGGCCGAGGCCGGGCGCGTCGTGGCGCAGGTAGTCGAGCACGCCGGCGCTGTCGGCGCAGAACAGGTCGTGGACGGTGTCCATGCCGGCCGGGCCGCCGAAGGCGGCGGTCTCCGGCTCGTACACCGTGGGCCACCAGCGGGCGATGACGCCGGTGCCGGTCAGCTCGTCGAGCACGCGGTCGACGGCCGCTGCGTCCGCGCGCAGCAGGCGTAGCCGCCAGCAGGGGTGTTTGCGCAGGAACCACCAGCCGGCCCCCGCCCCGTCGGTGGTGAGCCGGTCCAGGGCCGGGCCGAGGCTTGTGGTGCCGACCGCCTCGGCGGCCGACCAGTTGGCGAACTGGACACGCACCTGGTACCAGGCGTCTTCGGCACGTCGTTCCAGCGCGGCGAGCCCGGCGGCCTGGTAAGTCCGCACGGCATCGTCGAGGTCGGCTGGGCCGAGGGCGTGGTGGGCCGCGACGGTGGCTGGGTCGGCGCCGGCGAGCACCGCCAACACGGCGGCGTTGAGGCCGGTGGGCGCGGTCGCCCGGGCCGTCGCGGTCAGGTGATCAGCAGGCATGCGTCCCATCCCGTGTGAGGCGGCGTGCTGCGCCGCGCGGTCTCCAGCGCCAGGTCCGCCCCGGCGCGTCCGGTCAGTAGCCCGCTCGCGTTCGCCGGGGCGCCGTCCTCGTCGCCGAGCGACGGTGTGCGCTCGGCGAGTCGGTCGGCCAGGGCTGGGAGTCGTCGGGCGAGGGCGGGACTGCGGGCGTCGAGGGCGGCGCGGTAGGCGGTCTGGTAGATCCCGGCGATGCCGTGGCACAGGCCCGGCTCGGTGATCCGGTCGAGCTGCGGGTCCGCCAGGGTCGCGGCCAGGGCGTCCTCGGCGGCGTCCTGACGGTGCACGTCGTCGGTGGCCAGAGCGGCCAGTTGCTGGGCGCGGGCGATGCCGACCGTCCCATAGCACCATGCGGTACGACCGGGGTGAGCGTGGTCGGGGCGGCCCGCACTCAGTTCTTCGCGGGTGATCCATTGCGGCCACCACGGTCCGTCCTGGCGCCACCGGTCGAACCAGGCCGTGAGCACGGCGATCGCGTCGCGCTGGCCGTCGACCACGCGACCGTGCCGGGTGGCGAGGGAGAGGAAGGCCAGTAACCCGGCCGCGCCGTGGGCCATGCCGAAGTTCGCGTGCCCGCCGGGCGTCGGCAGGATCTCGTCCGGGTCGTGCGCCACCCACCAGCCTGGCAGCTCGATGCCGTCCTCGTGGCGCGGCTGGGTGACCAGGGTGATCACGTACCGAAGGATTGCGGCGAGTTCGTCGCTGCCGGGGTGGTGGCGTAGCAGCAGCGCGCCGATGCCGGTGAGCCCGTAGAACAGGTCGTATTCGGCGAATGCGGCGGGCTCCCCGTGGTCGATCCGGGTGGCGGCGGTGGCCAGGCGTCGCCGGGTCAGGCGCAGGACGTGCTCGTCCATCGTCTGGCTGGCCGCGCGGTAGCGGGGGTGGCGGTCGGCGGCAGCGTGCAGCAGGAACGCGACCGCGGGCGCGCCGTAGTACAGGCCGGCGTGGTCGGCGGCGTCGACCGGCCCCGCCACCACCCGGCGGATGTGGCCCTGCGCGGTCGTCCAGCTGCCGGACCCGGTCCAGGCACGTTCGACGTGCAGCAGCGCGTCCCCCACCGCCCCGCGGGCCAGGGACTGGCCGGCCACCTCGTCGAGAGTCAGCGTCACCTCGCCGCCCTCCGGGCGCGGGGTCGTGGCGGGCGTCATCGGGCACCGGCCAGGGCGAGCAGGCGCAGCGCGACCGCGCGGGCGAGGCGTCCGGTCTCCTTCTCGAACGTCGGATCGACGCCGACAGCGCGGATGTGGTGTTCGTGCAGCAAGGTGCGCAGCACCACGCCCGGCTCGCGCCCCTGCTGGGCGAGGGCGCCGTGGTAGGCGTGCAGCGCGGTGTCGCGGGCATGCCACGCGGCGGCGGCTGCGTCGCCGCCTGGTAGCGCTCGGACCTGGCGGTACTGATCGGCGGGGTCGGCCACCGCGAGTGCGCCGTCGCGCAGCTGCCGGTCCAGCGGCCCGTGTTCCTGCGGCAGGCATCCGAGCAGCGCGCGGTACCCGGTCTGGGGATCGGGTGCGAGGGACGCGGCCAGGTGCGCCATCGACGCCGCGGCCAGGGCCTGGGCGGGAACCCCGGACGTCTGCGCCGCGGCGAGCTGGGCGATGGCGGCCGTGGTGTCGGTGGCGAAGACGTGCTCGGCCGCGGTGAGGGCGGGGCCGTCGCCGTAGCGGGCGGGGTGCTGCGGTGCCGGGGCGAGGGTCAGCTGGCCGGGTAGCCCCCGGGAGTCCAGGTCGGCCGCGAAGGCGGCCAGCCGGGCGGCGACGGCTCCGTAGTGCTGCGGGCCGGTCAGGCGCAGGAACACGGCGAGGTGCTGATCGGTCTCGGGCCGGATCATGTCGCGGTGCCGCCGCACCCACCACGACTCGACCAGGTCGCCCGGATCACGGGGATCGTGGAGTTCGGCGAGGAACCGGGGCAGGTGCGCGGTGAGGATCTCGTCGAACCGGGCCGGGTTGCCCACCAGCTGCGCGTGCAGCACGGCCGAGTCACCGGGCTGGAGGACGGCGCCGGGTGCCGCGGTGGCGGGCAGCGGCCGCTCAGGCGGGGCGAGCGTGGTCATGGGGATCAGCAGCTCCGCCGGTCGCCCGATCCAGCCCTGCCCGTCAGGCGGGCTGTCCTCGTGCAGTTCGACCCGGTCGGTGCGCTCCAGGCGGGCGTTCAGCAGGGCGCGGTCGAGTTCCTGGTCGAGGTCCAGGGGCAGCCGCAGCTCCCCGTGAACCAGCACCACCCGGGCTGGTACCCGCCACCGCTGCCGCCACGCCTTTAACGCCTCCTGCCTGTCGTGGGCTCCGGACGGGGCATCGAGGTCGGTGCTGGAGAGGATCCAGCGGGCGGCGGCGAGCACGGTGCGGCGGTAGCGGATGCGCGGGACGTAGGGCAGGACGCGGGCGGCGCCGAGATCGAAGCCGCGGAACACCGCGCTGCGGGCGTCGGCGACCTCGGCGAGGAACCGAGCCAGCGGCGGGCTCTGCGCCGCGGTGTCTAGGGCGTGCGGAATCCGCGGGATCACCCGCCGGCCGGTGGAGACGTGCACCAGGTACATCTGCTCGGCGTCGGCGGTGACCGCCAGGTCGTCCACCCCGACGATGGTGAGGTCCGGGCGCGTCGGATCGGGGTGTTCCGACAGCGCCACGACGTCACCGAGCAGCGGCGGCACTCGGACCACGTTCTCGTTGTGCGCGCGGCGCGGCGGAAAGGACACCTGCACCGCCACCGTTCCCGGCCCGGTCCGATGCGCCGGTCCTGCGGCGTAGGTCGCGGCGAGCCGGTCGTGGTCGGCCTGGTCCAGCAGGTAGGCGAACCGGCCGGCCATGCTGGTGTGCGCGGGCGGCGCGGCGGTGACCCGCAGCCCGAACTCGCCGCGGTCGATCGCCGCGGTCGACGCGGCGGTCATCTCGACACCCAGTTCGATCCGCTCGGGCAGGACGGCGTCGGCGTGCTCGCCGACGGTCAGCGCGTCGACGTCGGCGTCGGTCAGGTCGATCTCCGGCGCTCCGGTCAGGGTGGCCTGCTGGATCAACGCCAGAAGGGCGGAGTCGCGGTCGGTCAGCACCCGCCACGCGGGCCGGGCGCGGGGCGCACCGAGGTAGCCGGCGGGATATCCAAGGCCGGAATCGGCGAGCAGGTCCCGCACCGGCACCAGCGCGCGGGGACCGTAGCGGGCGAGGAACCGGGCGTGATAGTCCAGCCACGCTGTCGTCCCGAAGGGTTGCGTGCTGGTCCGCAGCAGCACGGTGGCGGCCCGCGCGGCCTCGTCGAGCACCCGCTCCGGGACGGTGATCGTCGCGTCGATGCGCACGTCGGTGGCCACCGTAGGGCCGGCTCCGGGAACCAGGGCGGTCATCCGGGCGGCGACTGCCGCCCGGACTTCCCTTGCCTGGTCAGGACTGCTGGTGTGGTTGTGCCGGGCCAGGTCGGCGCTGATCGCGTCGAGCTCGCGCAGATCGCCGGCGACGTCGTCGAGGGTGGCCGCTTCGGCCGCGCGCAGGGCGCCGGTCAGGTGGGCCAGGGCGTCGGCGCTGGTCATCGGCGGCCGCAGGCTCGTGATCAGCACACCGGCGTCGATCAGCCCGTGCAGCAGTGTGTCGATCTTGCCGCGGGGCGCGGAGGGAAACTCGGCGGTCAACTGGTCGGCCAGCGTGCTGAAGCGGATCGGGGAACCGGCCGCGGCCAGCACAAACCGCACCGGGCGGGTGAGCCGCACCGAGGACTCCCGCAGCGGCCCGGGAGTGGAGGCGCCGACCTCGGCGCGGCGGTGCACGATCACGCGCCCGTCGCGCACGAACCGCGCCTCGTCCACCACCACCGTCAGGCGTGGGCGCAGGTCGGGCTGCCGCTCGAGCCGGTCGATCAGGGTGGTCAGCCATTCGCCGTCCACCCGCGCCACAGCCCGGTGTCCCGTGCCGACGGCGGCCGTTGCGGGGCCGACACCGACCGCGGCGACTCCGGCGAACAGGCCGAACGGTGTCGACCGCCGCTGCCAGCGCAGCAGGTAGGTCGCCACGGACACGACAGCGCGGCGCAGCTCCTTGGCCGCGGGCGCGGTGGTCTCGTCGGCGAGGATCTGGTCGAGACGCGCGCCGAGAACGGGGCTGGCCAGTGCCAGGGCGTCCCAGACATCCGGGCGCGCCCACACTTTCCCCAGCCATGCACGGCATTCCCGTTCCACCGCGGCCGGGTTCAGCTGTGTCGGTGGATCGAGATCACCGGGATCGGTGGTGACGCGGGCCAGGACAAGGCCGGTGTGGTCATAGCGCGGGGACACGGTCATCGCGATTGGCTCTCCTCACCGGTCACGATCAAGGGCAGCGCCTGGCCGTCGGCGCCCAAGGCTGGCTCGGGCGCCGACGGCAGGGTGGGATCAGAGCGGGTCGTTGGAGAACGTGGTGCACGCGCTGGTGCTGCAGGTGCTGCCGCACCCGTCGCTCGTGTCGCACATCATGATCACGAGCTTGGTGGTGGACTCCACCACCCGCATGTCCAGTTCGAACTCCGCGTCGTCGACCACACCGACCTCGGCGGCCGTGTGCTCGATTGCCAGTGCTGCTGACATTCGGTTCCCTCTTTCACTTCTCGGGGTTGTGCAGGACACCCGGTCACCGAGCGGCGGACGCCGCCGGGGGCCAGGAGATCGCGGCCACGCCGTGCGTCTTGACCAGCACGGCCGTGTCGTTGCCGAACTCGGGCCGGTCGGAGCCGGTCGGCCAGTAGGCGAAGGCGGGTTCGACGGCGCGGCCCTGGCTGTCCCACGCCTGGATCTGGTCGACCATCGCAGACGCAGCGGCGTCGCCGTGGACTCCGTAGGCGCGCGCGCCGAACTCCGCTCCGCCGCCTTCGGGAAGAGGCCGGACGGCCAGGTAGGCGAATGAGTCGCCGCGCACCACACCGAAGGGGAACCAGCCCTTGCGCTCGGCGGCCATCTCGGTGCCCTCGTCCACAGCCAGCTTGCAGAAGCCGGGCAGGAACACCGCGAGCCACAGGTGCAGGTCGGCAAACGACACGCCGTTCTTGATCGTGACGCCGGACCAGGCTTCGGTGCGCTCGGTCGCCAGCACCCCGTCCAGCAGATCCAGCCCCGCCGGGACGTCGTCCTCGAAGCGCAGCTTGACGTGGTTTCCGTTGCGGTCGGGCAGCAGGAAGACCCGTTCGTCGCGGGCGCCGTCGCCCTGCATCGGGACGAACCCGGCCACCTCGGACGAGGTGCTCACCAGGTGGTCGCCCTCGCGACGGAAGCCGATGACGCGGGTGAGTCCGTTCATCCGCAACGGAACGACGATCGTGCCGCCCTCGGACAGGTGCGCAAGCCATGCCGGTGCCAGGTCCCAGGCCCCGACCGTCACCAGGATCGCGTCGAACGGTTCGTGCAGCCCCGGCAGCGGGTTCTCGGCGTCGGCGAGCACCACGTCGACCCGGTTGCCGTAGCCGGTCTGCTCCAGCAGTTCGCGGGCGCGGTCGGTCACGTCCGGGTCGATGTCCACGCTGATGACGCGCCCGGCCGGGCCGACGATCTCGGCCAGCAGGGCGGCGTTGAAGCCGCCGGACCCGATCTCCAGCACGCTCATGCCCGCGGTGAGCCCGGCCTGCTCGATCATCCGGGCCTGGATGTAGGCCGCGCTGGTGGAGGAGATGATCACGCCGTCCGGGTCGCGCTTGATCGCAACCGAGTTGTCGACGTTGTACGTGACATCGAGCGGGGTGCCCTCGGCGACGAACAGGTGCCGGGGCACCGTGCGGAACGCCCGCTCCACCTCCGGCGAGGTGATCATCTTGTTGGCGAGAAGCGTGTCGACCAGGGCATCGCGAAGTTTGGCGGCGCTGGCGTCGTCGTGTCGGAGTGTGTTCACGTGATTACCTTTTCAGAGGGGTCTGACAGTTTCTGGGCCTGTGTCTCGGAGTGGACCGGGGGCGCGCCGCGTCGGGGGCCACGGCACGGCCCCGGTCAGGAAGCCCCCAGCACCGCGGCGGTCGACCGGCCGGTGGCAGCCGCGTGCCTGCCGGCGCGGCCGGCGGGAACGCCATCGGCGGCAATCAGGTGCTGGTGGGCGATGCTCCACACCGAACAAGGATGGCGGCGGGATCGCCGCCGGCCCGAACACTGCGGGCACCGGCCGCGCTCGTCCGGCTGATGCGCGGCCAGCAGGCTCCGCCACGCCCCGGTCAAGCGGGTGATCTCCGTGTCGGCGAGGGCCGCCCTGGACGGCTCGTCGCCCTCGCGAGCGATCCGGTCGAAATAATCCAGCCGCCCGAACACCGCGCTCTGCAGGGCTGAGCTCAGGACTTCATCCACGGTCGTCCTCCACGGAGGTCTCGGACGGCCACGCGCGCGGATCCTGCGCGGCCGGTGGTGCTGTCGGGGGCCACAAGCGAGGGTGCAGTTCCAGCGGGACGACGTCGCCGACCCGTAGCCGGGCGGTGTGCACGCGGTAGGCCGCGTCGTGGAAGTAGTCGCAGGGCCAGAACCGGCCCGGGCAGGTCGAGCAGACCGCCGGTGCACCGGGCTCGGGCAAGTGCCGGGTCAGGTCGTTGATCGCCTCGGCGGCCCGCCCGGCCGGGCTGTTGGCCGCGACCATGACCCCGTCATCGGCCGGATGTTCGCTCCCTCCACCGCGGTTCACGCAATTCCCGGCGGCCCGGTCGGCGTCTGCAGCGCCGGGAGCCGGCGCCGTCCCAGCCGTAGGTCGGTGACCAGGTCGTCGTAGGCGCTGCCCAGCTCACCCAGCTGCGCCGAGGCGACCCGCACCTGCGGGTCTCTCGCGGCGGTGCGAGCGTCGGCCAGAAGCTGGCCGCGCATCCAGACCGTCACCATCCGGTTGACGATCTGTCCGAGCGACTCGGTGTGCAACACCCCGGCGCGGCCTTCGGCGAGTTCGGTGGCCGCCCAGCGGTCGATCCGGTCGATCAGTACCGCACACGTGGTGTCGCGGGCGTGCACGCCCTCGCGGCCGCAGCAACCATCGGATCGTCGGCCCGGAGGGTCGCCGACGATCCGATCGACGCTGGCGCGCAGCCGGTGCTCGGCCGCCAAAGCCGCGGCGGCGGCCAGCACCGGATGCCGGTAGCCCCCGGCGGGGATGGTGTCGAAGGCCCGGACCACAGCTGCCGCGCGGGGCAGTGACGCCGGCGTCGTCATTGCGCCGGGCTGGTCGATGGTCACGGCGGTCACGACGTCGCTCCGGCAGCCGCGGCCGGAACCGGACGGCCGGTGCTTTCCCACTCGGTGAAGTGCACGACGATCCGTTCCCACAGCAGGCTGTCGCCGATCTCGGCGACGTGCATCCGCACGCGGTACACGCGGTCGTCCCAGCAGGCCATGACGCGCACACCGGTCCCGGCCTCGATGTCGAGGAACAGGTGCTCGTCGATACGCCGGTGCAGGGTGCGGCGCCGGTGCTCGACGGACGGCAGGCCGCTGCGCACGATCGCGGCGGCGGCCCGGTGCTCGATGCCGGGCACGAACACCGCTGGACTCAGCTGCGCGGTCTGCAACGCGGCGACCAGGGCGCCGCGCCGGTCGTCAGTGCGGAAGATCCGGGCCACGGCGTGCGCGAGGTCCGCCAGCATCGCTGCCGGCGCGGTCAGTGTCGCGGTCATCGCACGGTCGCTCCTTTCCGGTGAAGGGCAGCGGCCCCGGCGAGGTCGGGGTTCGCGCCGGGGCCGCTGCCGGTCGGGCTGGCACGGAACGCCGCTGCGCGGGTCGCGCCTGGTGAGGCGACGGCAACCAAGTAGCGTCATGCCGCACGGTGAGCCACGTCATAATGAGCACGCTACATCTGAGCGTGCTCAAAATATAAGTGCTCCGAATGGATGATGTTGTGGACACGAGCGGTCACCGTGCAGCACCGGACGCCGGGATGAGAGAGGAGAACGCGGTGGCGACATCGCAGAGTCCGACCGCCTTGAAGTGGTGGTTCGCCGTCGAGATGCGGCGGATGCGCGAGGCCCAGCCCGAGGAGCGGCGCATCAGCCGCGAGGACGCCGCACGGGCGACCAAGGGCAGCGTTCAGGGCATCGGCCACATCGAGGCGGGCCGATCACTGCCGAAACCGCTGGAGCTGGACAAGCTCCTCGAACTCTACGGCCAGTCCGAGCGGGCGCAGTTCTTCCAGGACCTGCGCGACCGGGCCAAGCGCGGCAAGGACTGGTGGATCGGCTTCGGCCCGTCGGTGCGCAGCTACTTCAACCTGTTCCTCGGCCTGGAGTCCTCCTCGCCGCAGATCGAGGGCTGGGACGCGCTGGTCCCGCCGGGACTGTTCCAGACCCCGGACTACGCCGAGGCCGTGATCCGCGCCGGATACGCCGACCTCCCGGCCACCGCCACCGGCACCAAGATCCAGCAGCTGGTCGACCTGCGGATGGCGCGCCAGCGCGAAGTGCTGGAACGCGAACATCCGGCGAAGGTGTGGCGGGTGATCGACGAAGCAGCGCTGCGCCGCATCGTGGGCGGCCCGGAGGTGACCAAGGCACAGCTGCTGCACCTGGCCGAGCTCGCCGAGCGACCGAACGTGGACGTGCAGGTCGTCCCGCTCGCAGCGGGCGCGCACACTGGCACCGAGGGCACCTTCACACTGCTGTCCGCGCCGCCGGAGCTGGAGAACTATCCCGGCTGCGTGTACGTGGAGACCCTCGTGAAGGGCTACTACTACGAGGAGCTGGAGGAGATCACCCGCTACCGCAACGCCTTGACCCGGCTGCGTGTGCAGGCTACCAAACCGGAAGACTCCCCGGCGTTCATCCGCCAGCTAGCAAAGGAACTGTGATCGCCATGAGGTACGAGGACGCCGTTAACGCCCTCGCCGCCGCGACCAACTGGCACAAAGCCAGCTTCAGCCAAGGCCAGGAGAACGGCTGCGTCGAAGTCGGGTCCGTGCCCGGCCTGATCGGCGTGCGCGACACCAAGCTCGGCGACGCCAGCCCGATCCTGGCCTTCACCGAGCACGAGTGGAAGATGTTTCTCCGTGGCGCCCGCAACGGCGAGTTCGACATCGACAGCTGAGGGCACACCAACTGCAGCACAAGACTGCCCCCGGCCATCCGAACTGGCCGGGGGCAGCCCTCGTTCGAGCGCGGCCGTGCTCACCACCGATCATGCCCCACCGATCGGCCGCCGTCTCCTCGCTTCACGCCGCACGCGCTCCCGGCCGAGACGAGCCAGCTTCCCGGCCATAATCAGCAGTCGCTCCACGGATACAGCGCACTGAACTGGTCGAACGCGTCGTTGAGATCAGCATCACGGGCCTTCTCGTCCACGACGATCGATGATCCGGCGACCATTCCGGCGGCGTCGAGTACCCCTGCAACCGCGTGCACGATCGCCGCATACCTGCCCGGCGGCACGTCCACCGGCAGCCGCACCCGGAACTCACGCGCTTCCACATCGTCCACGATGCCTGTAGCGAGTCGGTGACACCGAGCCCCTGATCGGGCTCCGGCCCTTCGAACCAGGCAGGAGGCACGCCAGCTCGCCAAGGGACATTCCCGTGCTGAGCCCGGCTCGCCGGACGTCGCGGTCGGCGAAGGCATGCGTAAGGCCAGGGTCCCGGTATTCCCCGGGCGCACCTGGCCTCGCGACTCGCGAACGTCCCACGAACGCCCGCTCCGCACGCCACCGTACAGCAGGGGCATCTCCGGCAGCCAAGATCAGCCGGCGGGTGCTTTGGTGAGCACAGGGCCGAGCCACTCGTTGTCCATGAAGCTGCGGATGCTCGCGAAGTTGTGCGGCGTCACCGCGGCGATGACGGCGCTTGCCGCATCGGCCACTTTCGGCACCTCGTCGCGCCGAACCGTTGTCATGCGTCGCCGGTGGTCCCGGCGAGCCCGTGCAGCAGCAGCGATACGCGCGAAAGCCGACCGATAAGGCTGATCAGCGAGGTCGCGATAAGGCCCGGCTCATCCAGCCGACCCGACACCAGCGGCCGCGGGTACGCAGCAACCGCGTCTTCGAGAACTCGCTGCTGTGCGCGGAGACCCGTTGCCAGGGATGCCAGGTCGCAGACGCCGTCGTACGGGGCCTCCAGGAGATGGTGCGAGGGCAGCAGCGACAGGACCTTCTCGCTGGCCTCCGTCGCGGTGATCGCCAGCTCAGCGTCTACGGCATCCATCCAGGAACCCTAGCGCCGGCGACACGACCAGCTGCGGCTTCGACACGGCCCTGATTCGGCGACCTTGCCGGTTCAGCCGGCGGCGGAGCTCTCCAGCGGCCGCGAAGCGGGCGTGGAGAGGGCCAGGGTGATGTCGCCGCCGCGGCGGCCGACGACGTGGACGCGATGCCCCAGCCGGGCCAGGAACTCGCGGAAGCTCGCGCACCCGTAGTTGGCCTCGTCGAACGCCGGGTCCAGCGTCACCATCTTCGACTTCACCGCCGAGGCGGTCAGGACCGCCGACGCGGCCTGCCCCATCGCGGTCACCAGCAGCTCCTCGGCGTCGGCGAGCCGGTACCCCGGCTGCCCCGCAGGGACGGCGGTGGTCGGCTGCGGGTCGGTGCGCGCGACGATCGAGCCCCACAGCTTGTACTCCGAGCACACCGACACCAGCCGCGCACTGGCCGAAGTCTCCGCACCGACCCCGATCACGTGCTTGCCGAACTCCCGCAGCTTCGACACCAGCGGCGAGAAGTCGCTGTCACCGCTGGCCAGCACGAACGCATCCACCGACGGGTGCACGATCAGCGTCTCCATCGCGTCCACGGTCATCCGGATGTCCGCGCCGTTCTTGCGGGACGGCCCGTGCCCGAGCTGCACCAGGTCGACCCCGTTGCGCTCGAGCACGTGCTGGTAGCGACCGAACCTGAGGTCCGCCCAGTCGGCGTAAGCGCGGCGGATCGTCGTCGGCCCGTACGCCCGGCACAACCACGTCAACGCCCGGGCCGGAACCGGCTCCTCCCGCTCCGGCAACGTCGCGGCCGCGCCCAGCACCACGTTCTCGAAGTCGATCAGCAACGCCAGCTGGTACCCGCGCTGGCGCACGTCGTCCGGCCCCCATCGGCCGAAGACGCTCCCGCGGCGCCCTTCAGCGGCCCGGACCAGCCGTACCGCCTCCCGATGCTCGTGCGGCCCGGCTTCCCCTGCCTCGTCCCCGTCGTGCGTCACGGCTACCGACGATAGGTGCCCGTGCCCGCTCCTCGGAGACCGTCGCCCCCTGTTTCACCTGGTCGAGCGGACCTCGGCACCCTCACGGCGCGTCAACGGATCGATTCCGCAGCGCGGCCGCGATCGTGGTGCTCGTGACCCTTGAACCGCGGTGGACACCCCACCACTACGAAGTCCTCGGCCGGCTGATGTCGGCCCTGTTCGACACCGGCACGCCGGGCATCCTCGAAGGCGCCAAGAACTTCCGGTTCTGGGAAACCGCCTCCGGCGGGTTCTCCCTGGACTGGGACCGCGGCCCGCACAACATGGAGGTTGTCAACGAACTGCTCGAACTGGCCTCCGACGGCGAGCACGCGCGGCTTTTCCAGCCCGGCGACGTGGTGTTCGTCCACAACGGTGCCGCCGACCCGAGCCGCTACACCACCGTCAACATCCAGAGCGTGCCGATCCAGCTGCGCGCCTACGACACGATCGGCCGCGAAGCCGCCCTCGCGGAGGCGTTCGCCGCGGTGACCACCTGAGCCGAAGGCCCCAGCACGACGACGGCACCCCGCCGGACGCATAGCGGCGGCGGTGCCCTCGGCTGACTTGCTACAGTCGTTCTCGGATAGCCCCGGATGCGCCCCTGACCTACCGGTCATGCCGCCGGGGCTGTGCACTTTCCCGGGCCAGCCACGTCGAGGAACAGGCTGCCGATGCCGCCCCGGAGCCAGTGTCCGCGGTCAGGGCTGATGGCCGATCTTAGCCGCGAACATCCGGGCGTCGCCCCCGGCACCGCAGCTGAAGCAGTGGAACGTGTTGTGGCGGGGCCGGACACGGAACATCGGCGACCGGCAGAACGGACAGTTGCCGCGTAGCTGCTGCTTCCCAAGCGGGCTCAAGGGCGTGTATGCCGCGACGAGGTCCGCGATCCGCCCGGTGCCCGGTGGTTCCGGCTCGGGTGCCGACACCGCGGTCACGTCCATGGCCGCCAGGGTATCCGCCGGGACCGACACCAGAGCGCACCTTGCCGCGTCCCCCGGGTTGTCAGCGCTCAACGAACCGGATCGCCCGACCTCGAGTCCGGGAGCCCCGGCGGGCATGACGGTCGGCGAGCACGCCGCCCGAGCACCTCGACCGTCCACGACCCGTGCTGCCCACCGCCGGCGTGCCCGGATCGGGTGAACCGAGGGTCAAGCCGTGCATTCGTGTTTCGGGTCGACGCCGCCCTGGTGGTGCGGTTGTGTCTTGGCCTGTCAATCACCAGGCACGAGGAAGTGGACAGCGATGAATGCGCGGTGGAGTGCGATCGGGATCCCCGGCTGCGGCCCGTACGTGGGCGTAGCCGAGTTGCGGGAGCGCGGGTGGAGCCGCGCGATGATCACCGAGCTGCTCGGTGAGCCCGATGCGACCGAGTGCAACCCGGGCGGCCGCAACGCACCGCGGGTGAAGCTGTTCGACCGGATCCGGGTGGAAGGCACCGAGGGCACCGACCTGTTCCGCCGGCGCTTCGACCAGGCCGAAGTACGACGTGCTGCGCAGCGGCGCCCTGCCGGGCCGGAGCTGCCGCGATGAGCCGGGCCGGGCTCTCGGCTCTGCGCGAGGCGCAGCTGGCGGATGTGCTGGTCCGGTTCACCTACCGCGGGCTGTTCAGGATGGCACCGCCCGCTTGATCACGTGCGTCGACGACATCACCGCGGTGTTCGACGAGACCGGGGAGGCAGACGGCGGACCGGCGGCGCTGGAGGGTGCGGCCGACTGACGCTAGCGCGCACCCCGACGGCGACCCGGACCGGATGGGGATCTCGTCCCTACCCGAGCACCACCGGGCCGCCGTCGGGCGCGCGCTCGGGCGGTGGCGGCTCACGCCTCCCTGAGCCGCCACCGCCTCCTCCGGCCCACACGCCGGGGAGCTCAGCCAAGGAGCACCGACCGTGGCCCAGTACCTGACCCCGGGTGAACTGATCGGATCGCTGCCCGACACCGCCACCGACACCCTGCACGTCATCACGTTGCCCGCCCGCGCGCACCGCACCACGCGCGGGCAGCTCGTCTCGCCTCTCGGAGCGGCGTTTCCCGCCTCCCGCGTACGAGGCATGACCACGAGCGAAATCGCCGAGCACGTGCGGCGCGCGTTACCGGCTGACCACGACTCCGACGTGGTCGTCGTCATGATCGCCGAGGAGCGCCCCCGGAAATAGCTTCCGCTGCGGGCCGCGATTGCCGCACTCGAGGCCACCCTGCGCCGCCCGGCTGAGCACACCGTCATCGGCCGCTACTGGGCGCCGCACACCATGCCTGGCGCTCTCTGGCGCGACTACCGCCGCCCTCACCATCTGGGCATCGTCATCGCGGCCCGCGCCGAGCTCGACTTCGCCCAGCCGGTCCAGCTCGGCGGCGACGCACCCACCCCGACCTGGGGTCTGGCTTTCACCGAGCACGGCGAAACCCTTCCGGCAGGCCTCGGACGCTTCGACCGCCTCGTCGTGCCGTTCCTGGTGCACCGCGGCGACGAAGGCAGCCGGACTGTCGACCACGCCATCACCCAGGCCAGCCGCGGCGAATTCATCGACGACGTCGCGGCCTTTGCCGTCGCCACCGCGCTGGCCGACAACGCCACCTACGGGCCGCTGCTCCTGCCGCCGGTCGATCTCGATCCGCAGCGGGTCGAGCAGCTGTGGATGGCCCTCTACCGCGGCAGCACCGAGCCCGACATCCGGGCCCGGTTGGCCACGCTGATCGCGGCCAGCGCCATGCGCCGCGGCGACCGCCACCTCACCGCCTGCGCCCTGGCCCACGCCCACGGCTCGCCGGGCGCGGCCACCGTCGGACTGCTGTTCCAGCACCACGCCCGCGCCGACGACGTCGAGACCGAGCTGGACGCGACCGCAGCCCGGGTCGGCGCGGCCCGCCGGTAACCCACGTCCTCACCCGCCAGGACGCGACACGACGGCCTCGATCGGTGTCGTGTCGAAGCGTGGACGTCCCGCGCTGTCTGCACACCGCCTCGCAGTAGGCCACCCGAATGAACCGGGTCCCAAGTTCGGTGCGCTTTTCCCCGGGCTCACGCCGAACCCCGGGTCGGGACCGGCCGGGGCAGCGTTCGCGCCGCGCTGCTCGGCCGGCCCCCACTTCGCCGACAGATCCGCGGAGGTCTGAGCATGTCCCGCACGACCGAACTGACCGCCATCGAACGAGAAGTCCTCCGTGACGCCGCACTGGGTCTGAACAACATCCAGATCGGATTCAAACAGTTCCGCTCGCCCGAAACCATCCGCACCCACATGAAGAACATCTTCGCCAAGCTGGGAGCCCGCAACCGCGCGCACGCCGTCGCCATCGCCTACGAGACCGGCATCTTTCACTGCCAGATGCCGCACTTGCCGCAGACACAAGCGATCCCGCGGAGGTCCTCACCCCCCAGCCAGCCGACTGTGCCGCAGCGGCGACACCGCGATTACGCCGACCGCCAGACGAGCTGCCGGCCGTAATCCGACGTCGGAAAGACGACGATGACCTGCCCCCGCCCATCGACCCGCGCGCGGCCCTACCTTGACGATCCCGCCTTGACGCTCGTCATCGATCCCGCCGACGTTGGCGCTGATGCCGAGACCGTGATCGACCAGTTGCTCGCGAGGGCTCCGGCGGACGCCGCGCTGGTCGTCCGCGGCGCGGCGATGCTGTCCGCTGCCGGGGCGGGGATCGCCGCCGAGTGCCTGGCAACGTCGATGACCTGGCTTTACGGCTGATCTGGCCGCGCACCAGTCCGGTAAGGTACACGTCACGGAAAGTGATGCGTCGGTCGGCGCGTGGAGTGCAGTATCGAGGCGGAGCGATGAGCGAACTGGGCGAACGGATGCGGGCGGCGCGCGGCGCCGCCGGTGTCAGCCTGTCGGCGATGGCGGCCAGGACCCACTACAGCAAGACCTACCTCTGGCAGCTCGTTCAGCAGGAGCGATTTCTCGTTAAGGAACGTCAGCAGGCCGTGGACGTCGGACTCGTTGATTCCATTGTCCGTACACACCGCCGTTGCGGCCTCGAGGTCGAAGCCTCCTTCGAATACCGACACCAGCTCCAGCGTGCGTTGCTGACGTTCGCCCAGCTGGTCGAAGGACCACTGGATGACCGCATCCATCGTGCGGTGGTTCTGTTGTTCGGATGGACCGGGGAGCCGCCGGATCAACGTGGGGTCGGCTACCATCTCCTGCAGCGTCGCATCGACCTCGAGATTGACTGCAACCAACTCGATAGCTCGGGGCAGACCATCGGTGATCTCGTACAGCCGAGCGGCCAGCGGCAGCTCCTCCTCCGCGATGGGGGTACCGGCGGCCTGCGCCCGGTCTCGCAGCAGGCGCAATGCGTCGTCCGGGGGAAGTGGATGAATCCTCAGGACATGTTCGCCGGAGACACCGACCCGGGCTCGGCTGGTCGCCACCACCGTCAGGTACGGCGCCTTCCGGAGCAGCGTGGCCAGCAGCCGCGCAACCGGCCCCGACCTGGGTTCGTCACCGACGAGGTGTTCGCAGTTGTCCAGCATCGGCAGAGCACGACGCGGGGCAAGAAACTCGGTCAACCTGTCCAGCGGTGGTCCGTCGGCGTTGTCGAGGATGCCGAGCTGGTCCGCGCAGGCGGCTGCCACCAAGTCGTCGTCCTGCGCGGATACGTCGAGCAGCTGAACGACCCAGATTCCGTCGGGATAGTCGTCGGTCGCGGCGAGTACGGTAGCCAGGCGCACCAAGAGCCGGGTTTTCCCGACTCCTCCGAAGCCGAACAGTGTCAGCAGGCGGGCGTCATCCAGCAAGGCCGTGGCTTCGCTGATCAAGTCCGTACGACCGATAAAGCTGGTCAGGTTTGCGTCGTAGCCGGCCGGACCTGCCGATCCCTGCCGAGCTGCCTTTCCATCGCTGGCCTGCGCCGGTCTGGCGCTATTGCCGTCGTCGATCATTCGTCCCCGCCCCGTACCGGCGAGCAACCGGCGGTTCAGCATCTCGCCGCCGATGTCCGGTCGGGTCTCGACCGGAACGCTCGCACGCCCCTTACACCGTTCGCGCGTAGCCTCGGTCAGTCCGGCTGAACCGTTCACCCGATCGGTTACCTAACGTGTTCATTGGCAGGGCCCGCAAAGGGGATGCTTTTCGAGTTCCTTGCCACTGAACCTGATCTTGCGACAACCCTACGTAAGGTCTATGAGCTGCGCAGACCGTGCGGAGAGCCATCTAGTAAAAGCCTAACCGATAACTCGGTCGAGTTGTACAAGCAGTGCGCGCGCGTCGCCATCGAACCTATCGATCCACCCATTAAAGCAACTTTTCAACACATAGAGTTACGCATGGGGTGCGGGCGTCACCCATGCGCATCCGGGTGACATCGCCGCGCCAGACTCTGATTCGACAAAAAGGGAAGCGCAAGCCGATCGTGCACAGGAAGCCTGTCCTGGCGACCGTCCGCCAGCTCTACGGCACGGCGTTCCGCTGTGGCAAGCCCGACTGTGGCAAGCCCCTCTACAAGATGAACGACGAGACCGGCGAGACGCTGCTCAACAGCAGGGTGTCGCACATATGCGCGGAAGCGAGGGCGGTCCTCGCTGGGATCCCGACATGAGTGAGGAGGAGGGCTGAGACGGTGAACCGGAACCCCGCAGCGTCTGCTTGCCAACGAGGCGACGTCGGCAGCACAGGCGGCGTCGCCGAAGATCTGCTGGGTGGACAGGCCGGACGACGAGAGGAATTTGACTCCGGTGAGGGCGGCGACGGTCGTCCGCCGGGACGGCGGGTCACCGCCCCGAGCCGGAAGCATCGCCGGCCGGGCATCCTCAGACCCGGCCGGCCGCAGCGGGAGGAACCGCCTCAAGGCAGAGCAGGGCCACCTTCCGCCGGGCGGGCGCCGAGACGGCGATCCGCCGCGACCGGTCCTCGGCGTGGCAGCGGCGGACCAGGCTCATCAGCGCGGTCGCGGTACCGGCGCCCCCGGCGACGATCGCCTCACCTGTTCGGCCTTCGGCGCCTACCGCGAGTCGGCGCCGAAGAGCGGGATTTCCATGTCCTTGTCGCGATCGGCCATCCGCCAACCTGCGCGCGACTCACGCGACCGAATTCACCTTGGATCCAGGAAGATTATCGCATCACGACACGAGCGTCAGCGCCAAATCACGGTAAAATGAGATCATGCAGTCCCTCAAACGTCAACCTTGTGGCGATCCTTCGCCACAAGGTTGACGGCAAGCTTGCATGATTTTAGCCTCGACTTGTCGAGTCGATCATGGCATCACGCTTGCTCAAAAGTCAGGAGATCAAGATGACTGCCGACAACACCGAGCTAGTCGACTTTTACACAAGGAATAGTGCCGAGCAATGGTCCAGGTTTGACAAATCGGCTCGACTTGAAGACTACGTCCTCTCCAAAGTTCTATCAAGGTACTTCCCGCGCCAACCCGCCCAAGTCATCGACGTTGGCGGCGGCAATGGTCGGCACGCTTTTCAACTTGCCGAATCAGGCTATCGGGTGGATCTCTGTGACATCACTCCCGAACTTGTTGCCGACGCACAGCAACGAAACTCGACAGCAAGATTTCCACTGAACTCTATTGCCGTAGCCGACGCCAGACAATTGCCATGGACAGATTCAACTGCCGACGCAGCTCTGATCATGGGCCCGCTCTACTGCCTGAAAGAACAGGCGGATCGATTGACCACTCTGCGCGAGACACTGCGCGCCCTAAAACCAGGAGCACCAGTAGTTGCCCAGTTTTTCACCCGAGTTGGAGGGTTGCGCTGGGTGCTCGAAGCCGCACCAGTAATTGCACGAATCTTCGACTGGAAATCTTTTCTGTCCACCGGAGTTTTCACCGACGAACATATACCGGACGCGATGCGAGTTCACTACTATTCAACGCCAGAGCAGGCTGCAGAAGAATTGAAACTCAGCGGAATCGGCGATGCCCGTATATTCGGAATGGATGGCCCCGCTCCGAGCATGGGTCAGCTCAACCTTGCCAAGGCACCGCGCGACGTGGTCAGCCAATGGGGGGAAGTCGCCTACCATATCGGTTCAATGGCAGAGAACATCAGCTCATCCACGCATATTCTTGCCGTCGGACGAAAAGCCGCCTAGTGGCGTCACGGTGATTCATAGGTGTACACCAGGTGACAGGACCACCACACCGAGGGTGGCGATGGCGATCTCGCCACAGCCGACGCGACCACAAGCGGCATGCAGCAGCATTCCCTTGACTACCAGGCCGCCCATGCCGCGAGTAACCATACGCAGCGGACGCTGTCCGAGGCCACAGCTCTCCGGATGGGGAGGGGGCTGATCCTTCGATCCTGGACCAGCTTCGCACACCCCACGCACCCGCTCGGCGCTGCGTTCATATCTTGGCGACCGTGCGGCCACACGCTGCTGTCCTGCGCCAGCCATTCGGGCCGAACGAGCCATTCTTGCAGCCGGTGCGCGCGAGAGTATGCAGCTGCCGGATGGTCGGCCATGCAGGATCGAGATCGGCGACATCTCCTCGTGAGTGCGTGAGATGCGGTCACGAGGGGGAAGCACCTGCTTCCGGACCAGTGTCATTCACGAGTCATCGGCACAGTGGTCAGAAGACAGGCGGACAGCCTTTCCCGAGACACTGTCCCCCGGGCCCCTTCGGCACTGCCGAGATTGTCATCGGCGTCCGCGCGGACTTCTACTCTCGCTGGAGAGCACCGCGACCTTTGCCGACATCGACACCCTCATCGATGTCCGTGATGTTCGGCAGGCCGTCCGAGCCCACCAGCGTCTTCTTCAGCAGGCTGGCGCAGCCCTTGTCCGCCACCGCCGGGTACGGCGCCGGGAGGCGGCCGCGCCGGACGCCGCGGTCGACCACCTGGTACCAGCTCAAGGTCGGCGCGTCCCTGGTCTCGCTGGTAGGCCGCCGCGATGACCGCACTATGTCGATCAGCGGGGGCCGCCGCGGGCGGTTCGGTGGGAGTACCTCGAGGATATTGGTGGTGGCGGCTCACGAGGTACTGGGTCACCACCGCTCAAATAGACCGGGTCAGGAGCCCGCAACAGCTCGAGCCGGCTTCGAGGTGACGTGACGTGGCTGCAAGCGCTCTTCGATGCGGCCGAACCGCCACACCGCCGCACTCACGATCCACGTCGTCAGGAACAGGGCGACGATGCCGTAACCGACGTACTCGAAGTCGATCTGCCCGGCCCACGCGAGTGGTCCCGAGGTTACGCCGAGTTGCTCACCGAGGAGGCGGCCCAGTCCGACGCCACCGACGATGAGAGCGGTGGCGACCGAAATCCCGGTGATGACCAGGTTGTAGTAGATCCTGCGAGCAGGGCTGAGCAACGCCCACTCGTACGCTGCCATCATGACGGTGCCGTCGATGGTGTCGAGCAGGCTCATGCCCGCAGCGAAGAGGAATGGCAGCGCGAGGTAGGCGTACCAGGGCAGGTCGAAGGCCGCGGCACTGCTGGACAGGATCAGGAGCGAGATTTCGGTGGCGGTATCGAAGCCGAGGCCGAAAAGGAGACCGATCGGGTGCATGTGCCATTCCTTGCGCACCGACTTGGTCAGTTTGCCGAGTATCCGGGCCAGAAACCCGCGCGACCGCAGCTGGTGGTCCAGCTCGTCGCTGTCGTAGTCACCGTTGCGGGCACGGCGGGCAACCTTGAAGATCCCGGCGAACGCTCGCGCGTTGAGGATGCCGATCAGCAAGAGGAACAGGCCCGAGACCAGCGACCCCCAGATCCCGGTGGCCTGGTGCAGGCTGGACGACTCGTCGACCACGCCACCCGCGATCGCCCGGACACCCAGGCCGAGCGCCAGGCAAAGCAGAAGCACGACCGTCGAATGGCCGAGGGAGAACCAGAAGCCCACCGAGACCGGTCGCCTGCCCTCTCCGAGCAGTTTCCGGGTGGTGTTGTCGATGGCGACGATGTGATCGGCGTCGAAGGCGTGCCGCATGCCCAGCACGTACGCGGTGAGGCCGACGCCGACACCGAACCCGTGGGCGGCGTTCACCGGGCCGCCACGGGCTACCAGCAGCATCAGTCCGAAGCCCAGCAGGTGCAGGAAAAGGATAAAACCGAACATGGCCGCGAGGCGACGTCGATCCCGGCTCACCACCGCCATCAGTGCGGAGCGGCGCATTCTCGTAATATCCGGATTCGTCATGGAGCCCCTCCCGGTCGTCGATGATTCAGCCATTCGACGCCATCGGCAATGACTTCACAAGCGGGTGGCGAATAGCCGCCAAAGCGGCGTACACGCCACCAGAGCCCCGTTACGCTCGCAGCGATCCGAAGTCTTTGAGCAGGAGGTACCCGTGCAGATCTCGTTGCAGAAAACCGAAACCGGCGGTCACCGATCGACCGCACAGCTATCCGACGGCACTCGCGTCCTGGCTTTCGGCAGCGATCACCCGCATCGGGTACCCCACGAGTTCTCCCATTTCCTGATCGAGCGACAGCTCGGCCTCGATTGGGGCTATTGGGGCTCGATCGCCCGTGGCGCACTTTTTCGCGGCATGAGTGTGCTCGACGGCGACGAAGCTGCGGCGGCAAAACGATCGGCTTCGCTCAAGCAATCCGTGATGGCCCGGATCCAGGTGGCCGAAGACCTCGTCGGCGCGGTCGAAGGCGTGCTCCCGCTCGAAGCGGGCCGGTCACCGGAGCAGGCGCGGGCTAAGATCATCGAGGAGCATCCCGAGCTCGCAGAGACGCCGGCGGCCGGACTGGACCTCGCCGAACTGGACCGCCTGATGACCGAAGCCGCCCGGACGTGGGCCGAACTGCCGGTCGGGTGCGAGGTCCGCCTCACCTGGGACATCCCCCTGGTCGCCCGCTGAACGGCCGGGTGGCCGGAGCTGCCGGGCCGGCCACCCGGACATCAGACCCACCGACGGCGCGACGCCTCCGCACCGGCTTGGAACCGGCTCCGCGCGCCGAGGAGGTCGAGAAGTTCTGACGCACGTCTGGTGAACGTCCGCGACGACAGGGCCAGGACTCGCTGAGCCGCCTGGTCGGTCACCCCGTCGGCCAGGGAGTCGAGCACCGGACGCAGGTGCCGGGGTGGCGCGACCGCCGTCGGGACTCCCTCCGCTTCTCGGCCCAGCAGCAACCACAACGCGTCGTGCAGTGAGGCGAACGTGCCGATCAGCTCGCGGTCGCCCGAAAGCACCTTCAGGGCGGGATCTTTGGGCTGCCACAACACCGCCAGGGTGTCTTCGATCGTCAGGACGCCGCACGGAAACTCGAGCGGAACCGCACGCGTATGCAGGTTCGGCGACGCCGGACTTTCCCCGGCTCGCCGACGGCCGGCGAAGACGACGGTACGGCGGCGGAGCTCGGCCGGGACGGTGACCAGATCACCCCGGCCCACGGGGATGAGTGCGGGAAGCGGAAGCACTTCTCGCACGGTCGGCGGCCCCATCGACAAAGCTGTGATCGGCGTCCGCCTCACCAACGACGAAACCGTCGTCCACCCTTCCGCCGAAGCCGGCAGCCGGTCCAGGTGCCGGCTGTGCTGTATCGACGCGAGCACGTTGCGCAGCGCGTCACCGATCGGGCCGAAGGGTCCGATCTCGATATCCACACCTTGAAGGTCACGCTTGTCCGAGTAGCACAAGGCTCTCTCCGTTTCGCCTTCGAGCAGCCACGGTTGCCGTGTGACCCGGAGAGGCGGTGAAGTCACGATCAACCCGGAAACCGCGGCAATTCAGGCTCTTATCGAGCAGGTCGACCGCATCCGGACGGCGCGGCAAGCACGCGATTCATCCCCATCCTCCCCAAGTCGACGGCCTGGCAGCGCTGGTCATCGAACCGGCACGACCGAGGTCGACATCTCTCAACCTAGTAGGAAGCAGTCATGTCGGCCACCCACGGAACCATCCTCACCCGATCGGCCGACCCAGCCCCTTGACCTGCACTGATGAGCCTGCTCTGTGACACCTGTCCTCCGATCTGCGCGTCCGGTGACCAGTACTCGCCAAGTTGATTGATCTCCTGTTTGGTTCCGCGTCCGACGCCAACAAGCTCCTCAGCCTGCCTTCGCCCGTGCACCCGGGCTTGCCGACCGGTCTCGAAAATGTCCGAAGAAGGAGTCCGGCCGCCATTCGTGCCAGGCGATTGCCAGCTAAGCTGGTGATCTGCGAACCGACGTGAACCGGCGACGAAGGGGGATTCGTGGCGGGCGACAGCGCAGGACCCGACGACGACAACAGCCCAACTCACGTGGCCCTCATCGGCGCCGAAAATCTGGCGACGCCGAAATGGGCGCGGGTCGGAGAGGATGTCGCTTCGGCAGGGGTATGGCGGTCTGTGCGGACCTTACCGTCGGCGTTTTCGATGATTGCCGGGTTGGCCTGGAAGACCTCCCGGCGCTTGGCCGTGTTCGTCGCGCTGACCCACGCGGCGTCGGGAGTGGCCGCGGCCTACGGGCTGCTGATGACTGCCGACGTGTTCTCGGCCTTGCTCCGGGACGGGCCCACCCTGGACAAGCTGGCTGCTTCGCTGCCCGCGATGGTCCTGGTCATCGCGACCTATGCGACTCGAGCCGTCATGGAGTCGGCCGCGAGCGCGGTCGAAGGGACGCTGCGACCGCGGGTGATCCGCGCCGCCGACGGCGCGGTCACGGCCGCCGTACTGCGCGTCGGCCTGCTCGACCTCGAAGACGCGGACTTCCAGGAGCTGGCCCGACGCGGCTCCCAGGACGGCGTCGAATACATCGGCTTGGGCGTGCAGCAGGTCGCGCGGCTGTTCGGCGCCGCGGTGTCGATGCTCGCCGCCCTTGTTACGGCCGGCCTGCTCAACCCCTGGCTACCCCTCGTGCTGCTGCTCGGAGCATCCGCCGACGCCTGGGCGTCCGGCCGGGTCGTCCGGCTCAACCGACGGCACTTTCTCGACAACGTCACCCGCGAAATGCGCAAGTCGGTCGTCGGCACCGCCGCCACCTCTCGGGACTTTGCCCTCGAACGCCACGCCCTGACCCTGCAGGATCGCCTGCAGAGCGAGTACGACCGCATCGCCGACGGGTTGATGTACGACGAGATCCGTCTTGCCCGACGCAGCACCGGCATCCGACTGGCGGGCCGCGCGATCGCCGGCGTCGGCACTGGGGCCGCCTACGGAGTCCTGCTGCTGCTCCTGTGGACCGCTGCGATGCCGCTGGCCGTCGCCGGCACCGCACTGCTCGCGATGCGCACCGCGGCAACGGCGTTGACGAACAGTCTGCGCGAGATCAACCAGTTACACGAGGGCGCGTTCCACCTGGAGATGTACCGTGAACTGGTCGACGAAGCGGTTCGCCGCCGTCAGCCCCGTCGTGCGCTGAAGGCGCCGGAAGACCCGCGAATCATCCGCTTGACGAACGTGTCGTTCACCTACCCCGGGCAAGATCGGCCCGCGCTGCACGAACTGGACCTCACCATCCGGCGCGGGGAGGTCGTGGCCCTCGTCGGAGAGAACGGGTCCGGGAAGACGACGCTCGGCAAGGTGCTGACCGGCCTCTTCCCCGCCACCAGCGGAACCGTCACCTGGGACGACGTCGACCTGGCCGCCGCCGACCCGCTCAGCGCGCACGAGCAGGTCGCCGTGATCGCGCAGAACCCCGCCGAGTGGCCGATGACGGCGGAGAACAACATCCGGGTCGGCCGACTGTCGCGAGACGACAGAGATGGCTTCGGCTGGCGGCAGGCCATCTCCCTGTCGGGCGCCGACGAGGTGATCGACGGCCTGCCGTACAAGGAAAAGACGCTTCTGTCTCGCCGGTTCCAGGAAGGTCAGGATCTCTCCGGCGGGCAGTGGCAACGGATCGGCGTCGCACGTGGTATCTACCGGGACGCCGCCCTGCTGGTGGCGGACGAGCCGACCGCGGCCCTCGACGCCCGCGCCGAAGCCCGGGTCTTCGATGGTCTGCGCAGTGCGAGCCTGACCGGTGAAGGCACCCGGACGACGATCCTCGTCACCCACCGCCTCGCCAACGTTCGCTCCGCCGACCGCATTGTCGTGCTCGAGGGCGGCCGCATCGTCGAGCAAGGTACGCACGACCAGCTGCAAGCGGCCGGCGGACTGTACAGCGAGCTGTACGAGATCCAAGCGGCCGCTTACCGGGAAACAGCCGAGTTCTGAGCTGCCCGCTGCGCTGCCACGGCTTTCCGGACCGGGCTCGACAGCAGCGGCACGAGGGCGAGCGCGGCGTAGGCCAGAGTCATGGCGAGGATGACGACGTCGATACTTGCGCCGGCCATGATCGCGCCCGCGGCGGCACTGCCCAGGGGGAAGCCCAGTGAAGAGATCGCGGTGCGCGCGCCCATCACTTGCCCGCGCAAGTCCGGCGGGATCAGTCGCTGGACCAGTGACCGTTCGACGACGTAGTAGGGGCCCCACAGGAAGGACGCCACGCCGACCAGGACGACGGCGATCACGACGTTGTGTGCAAGGGCCAGGAGACCGAAGAAGGGCGCGCCACCCCCGATGGCCAGCGCGATCTTGACCGTCGGACGGAGGTTGCGGGACAACGCCTGGCCGAAGACGACGCCGAGCAGCGCTCCCCCGCCCGTCACGCCGACGAGCAGTCCGTACGCGCTCGAGCCGGCGCGCAGCCCGTCCCGGCTGAAGACCGGGTAAAAGACCTCCACCATGCCGTTGAGGAAGAGGAACCCGACGGTGGCCAGGGTGAGCGTGAGGACAGCGGGGAGGCGGAACAGCGCGCCGGTGCCCAGCCACTTCTCGACGAACCCGACGGGCGGCTCGGTCGACGTCATCCGAACGTGCGGGAGCTTGAAGCAGATCAGGCTCATCAAGCCGAATGAGAGCGCGTCCACGATCAGGGCGGGTGACGCCCCGGTCAAGGCGACGATCAGGCCGGACACCGGTGGCCCGACGATGTAGGCGAGCTCCCAGTTGGCCCCCAGCAAGGCGTTCGCCGGCTCCAGGTCGGAGTCCTCGACCAACCGCGGTACCAGCGCGCCTTCGGCGACCTCGGTGACTGCCGACAGCGCGGCGCAGGCAGCCGCGATCACGCAGATGGCCGGAACGTTCAGCAGCCCAACGGCCGCCAACAGGGGCAGCAAGGCGACGAGTACGCCGCGCAACGCGTTGTCCCAGCCGAGAAGCACCCGCGGCTGGAACCGATCCAGCAGCCGGCCGGCGATCGGCGCGCTGAAGATCCGGGGAAGGCCGAAGCACAACAGCACGACACCGAGCTCGGCCGGGCCGGCGGTGGTGAGCACGAGCCAGGACAGAGCCACGGTGGTGAACGCGTCGCCGGCGCGGGAGATCAGCATGCCCAGCCAGAACCAGCGGAAGGCCGGGTTCCGGCGGACCACCGCCAAGTCGTGGATCACTTTGCGCACGGTGCTCCCTCCTCGGCGGACTCACAGGACAAGACCGCGTCGACGATGCGGGTGTAACCGGTACAGCGGCAGACATTCCCGGCCAACGCCCGGCGAGCGGCTTGCCGCTCGTCACTCGGCTCATGAGGTTGCGACAGGTGAGCCCGCGCGGCGACGATCATTCCGGGGGTGCAGAAGCCGCATTGCGCCGCACTGTGTTCGGCGAACTGTTCCAGCAGCTCGTCTTCCCTTTCCGCCAGACCTTCGATCGTCGTGATCCGGCGTCCCCGGGTCGTGGCCGCGAGGACGATGCACGACAGCACGGGCCTCTCGTCGAGCAGGACGGTGCACCCTCCGCAATGGCCACTCCCGCAGGGTGACTTCGTTCCCGTCAAACCCAGTTCCCGCAGCCACGTGACCAGGCTGCGGCCGTCGTCCGGCAGTTCACGTGGCACTCCGTTGACGTCCGCCTGTGACATCGGCAGTTCTCCCTTCGCACCGGACGATCAGGCGGCGCACCAGCGTCGCGGCCACGGCTCGCCCGTGGCGGGTGTCCGGGGCGTCGTCGTTCAAGGTCAGTTCCGCGGCGGCCTGCGCGGCCACCTCAGCCGGGCCTTCGCCAGCCAGCCAGCACTTTTCCGCCGACGGCAGTCTCGCCGGCAGCCGGCCGGGCATGCCTACGGCGACAGCCGCGCGCGCCGCCGTGCGGCGCACCGCCACGCTCGCGATGTTCGGTCCCCCGGCGGCACGAACGGCTGCTTTCGCGAATGCCGTATGACCACCCGGCGCCCAGTTCAGGGACAATAGCAGAAGATTACGGTTGATAAATAACTCGACCAGGGGAACGCGGTGGATCCGGCGGCGCGATCGGAGGTCGAAAGCGTCTCCGTGCGCCTCGGCCACCAGCAACGCGACGGCGACACAGCCCGGTGACGCCGCCACCACATTGCCCCCTACGGTGGCGAGTTCGCGCAGGGCCGGCCCGCCGATCGACGCGGCCGCACTTCCCCACGCCGCGTCCGGATGCCGCGCCGCGATTTCGCGCAGGCTGCACAGTGCACCGCAGCCGGCCTCGGCCGTGTAGGCGAGTTCCCGGATGGCGCCGAGGCAGAGCGCGGTCTCCGGCACGGGTCCCGCTCGCCAAGCCGGCACAGCGAGCGTTCCGCCGGCCACGATCACGGCGTCCGGGTGCTCAGCCAACATCTCCATCGCCTCGTCGACTGACCGCGGTTGGAGCAGCCGCCGCGGAGCGTCCACCCGGATCATCGGCCGGCTCCCGCGAGCAGGCCCCAAACGACGTCCGGACGCAGGGGGATCGAGGTCGGGAGCACGCCGGTCGCGTCCGCGATCGCCCCCGCCACGGCCGCCGGGACCGGCACGATGGGCAACTCACCCAGGCCGAGGCCCCCGTACGGCGCAGCGTCGACCGGCCGGTCGACGAACAACGCCTGGACATCCGGTACGTCGAGGCTGGTCGGCACGCCATGGGCGTGAATGGTCGTGACTCCTTCCGGTGGGCAGTGGTCAACCAGGGCGAGACCGATGCCCTGCGCCACACCGCCCTGGACCTGCCCGGCCGCGCCGGCGGGATTCAACACGCGACCACAGTCGGTGACCATCAGGCAGTCTTCCACGGTGACGGTGCCGATCGCGAGATCGACGGCGACACCGACGAAGCAGGCACAATAGCTGGCCGGCGCCCGATCCGCGCGGAAAACGACCGGGTCCCGAAAACCGGCACGCACAGCACGAGCTGCCTTCCGGGCTGCTCCGGCACCGAGGAAGACGCTTCGCTGGGCCGCGCTCCCGACGTCGGCCGGTGTCACGGCCGTGTCCCCCTCGACGACCCGGACCGCCTCCACGGGGATGCCGAGTTCCTGGGCGACCACTTGGGCCAGGACGGTCGAGGAGCCAGTGCCGCTGTCGCAGGTCCCGGTGATCAACGTCGCGCCGCCGTCCTTGCGGAACTCGACGCGGGCTTGGCTGAACTCGGAGTCCTCCCCGGTCACCGTCGACTTGACGGCGATCGCGACGCCGTGACCACGCAGGACGTCTGCTGAGCGCTCGGCCCGGCGGGGCCACCCGAACGCCTCCCGGCCTCGTTCGAGGCACTCGCGCAGGCGAGGATGCGCGTTGCGGCACCGCAGCTCGACCTGGTCGATCCCCAGGCGGCGCGCGGCTCCGGTGACCGCGGTCTCCACGGCGAACCCGAGCTGGGCGACCCCGTAGCCGCGGTACGCACCACCAGGCAACGTGTTCGTCCGGACCACCTCGCCGGAGAAGTGGTGAGCCGCGCGCGGATACATCGTCCGGCCGGCCAATGCAATCGCGTTGGCCACGTAGGGCGCGTGCGAGCCGTAGGCACCGGAGTCGACGACGGCACGGACGTCGAGGGCCGTCACCAGACCGGTCGCGTCGGCGCCGAGCTTCACGTCGGCGCGCATGCCGTGGCGCCGCCGAGTCGCGCGGAATTCTTCGGCGCGGTCGTAAATAAGCCGCACCGGACGCCCGAGCTCACGCGCGGCCCAGGCGACCAGCGCCTCTTCGTACATGTCCTGACGCAGGCCGAATCCGCCGCCTTCGTCGACCTTTCGTACCCGGACGTCGGCCTCGGCCAGGCTGAGCACGAGCGCCACCAGGTGCCGCAGCTCTCCTGGCGACTGCGTGTTCGACCAGATCTCGACGCCATGCGGAGTCGGGACCGCCCGGCAGCTGTGCGTCTCGAGACAGACGTGGTGGGCCCCGGCGACCTCGAACCGCTCGTCGACCACGACCGCGGCCTCCCGCAGGGGCCGCTCGACGTCGTCCCCGAACCCCATGCGTCCCAGGACCGCGCCACCGGCGAGCGCCGCGTCGATCGTCATCAGCGCTTCGCGGACCTCCCAGGACGCCTCGGCGGCGGCGACCGCGCGTTCCGCCGAGACGGCGTCCTCGGCCAGCACCAAAGCGACGCCGTCACCGACGTGCTGAGCCACCCGCGTCAGGAGCTTCTTGTCCGACGCCGCGCGCAGCTGCGGTGTGTCCGGCGCGAGCGCCGGGTTGAACCGGCCCGCCGGAACGTCCTCGGGCAGGAACACGCCCAGCACCCCGGGTGCGTCGATCTTCAGCTCGATCAGCTTGGCTTTCGGGTGCGGCGACCGGACGACCCGGGCCCAGACGTCCCCGGGCCAGGATCGGTCGGTCAGGAAACGCTGCCGGCCGGTCACCTTGTCCGCGATGTCCACTCGCCGCACCGCTCGGCCGACGACCTCAGGCATGGGGCATCGGCACCAGGTTCACCGCGGCCTCGTCGAGCGGCTCGGCGCGCCACCCCAGCTCGACCGCGGTGTTCGCAACCACTCCACGTCCCAAGGCGGGGAACGCGGCCGGGGTGTTCGGCACCAGACCGGGCACGAGGGTCCGCACCACCCGCAGTCCCGCCGCGCGCACGTCCGGGGTCGTGATGTCGGCCCGGAACACCTCATAGCCTCGCCGCTCGACGAGGGCTCGCAGATCTTCTTCGGCCGGCGGCGGCAGCGGGCGTTCGGCGGGGACGTCGAGCCACGGCCGGATGAGGTCCTGCGCCCGGGGGTCGAGGTGCAGCTGCACCTGCGCGGTGAGGTCGACGACGTCCCGGAAGTCCCGGCGGAAGTCGTCGAGGTAACCCCGGTCGGCGCGCCACGGCTTGAGCCCGGTGCCGTCGATCCGGCCCGCGCCTGCGGCCTTCCGGTACCCGCCGTGCTCCTCAATCAGGTCGCGGCCGATGTCCTGCAAGGTGAGCGCCTCGGTCCAGGCTTTCAGGCCGGCCTGGACGGGGTCGGGACGGGCGGCGAACCCGACGGTGAGGAGGCCGTCGTCGAGGTCTTCGACGCAGCCGGCGAGCACCGGGAACCCGAACTCGTTGTCGAGCGGGACGAGCCAGCGCCGCTGCCGGTAACTGGACGGCCACACCGCTCGCAGCTCGGCCGTCAGGTGCGCGCCGGGCAGGCGGGCGGCGTTGAGCCACCACGTCATCGTGGCGTGCCGCTCGACGACCTCCTGCAGGCCGGCGGCGGTCGCCGCGGCCACGTCGGGCCCGGCGGCGATGCCGGGGAAGAACGTCCCGTTGGTGGGCGGGTCGTCCGCGAAACTCGGCGTGAACCAGTTGGCGTAAACCAGGCTCGCCGGTACCCAGGCGGGCTCGTCGCGCGTGACCGAGTGTCCGCGGACCCAGTGCACGGGCAGGTCACGGGTGAAGCGGACGAACGGGAACCCCGGGGTGTCGTACTGGCGTTCCGAGAACAGGACGAGGGTGTCGGGATCGACGGCGTGCTCGCCCGCCGCGGCCAGCTCGGAATAGGTCGCCTTGGTGAGCAGCTCACGCTGGACCACATTGCCGCAGTAGCGCTCGACGGCCTCGCCGACCGCGGCCCGGGCGGCGGCCTCCCGGTCACCGAAGGTGCTGCCACCCGCTACCGGGTCGTTTCGCCAGGGGCTGACCCGGCTGATGTCGCAGACATTGGCCCGCACGGTCGTGAGCGTCCGCGGGATCGACGCGTGATGCCCGACGTCGGTGAGGCCGCGGACGATCCCGGTGCGGTCGTCGACGAGGAGAGCGTGCGGATCGGCCGGCAACACCGCGGGCCGCTCGACTTCGGCGAACGGCAGGACCGGATGCGCGGTGACCGCAACCTGCACCGGATCGAGTTCGACCTCGTGCCACTCAGCCCAGGCGCGCTCGCCGTCGAGCCAGCGCCGGAAGTCGGCCAGCGCTGTCCCGATCATCCAGCGCAGGTTCGCTTCATCAGGCGGCTCCAGGCCCGCCACCGGGATCGGGTCGTCCAGTGCGGACAGCAGGCCGGGGTCCGCGGTGGCGCAACGACGCCTCGCCAGCAGGTCGTCCACTGTGGGACTTCCGCCGTGACGCACGTGCGGCCCGAACCAGCCGCGGCCACGTTCGAGATGGAGATGCGTCCAGCGGAGCCCGAGTTCGCGGCACCGGCGTTCAGCCAGCGTGAGGAGATTCCGGTCGAGCTTGGCGGACAGGAGCAAAAGAACCGTTTCGCCGGCGGCGATGTCCGTTCCGTCAACGTCGGCCGATGGTTGCACAACGGGAAATCCGGCGTTCGGTACGTGCGCGAACAGCTCTTCATCCCCTTCCAGCAGTAGTCGTATGGAGCGCGACGAGGGTTTCCGAAGGCAGCCGTGTTGCGCCAACGCTTCCAGCAACTCGAGGAGGCGACCACCAAAGGGCCATCGCTCGGCGAGCTGGTGGACGGTACTGCTGCCGTCGCAGGCTTCGAGCAGTCCGCGGACGTCGGCGTCGTCGTGACGCAGCCGGAACAGGCCGCCGTCCGGAGCACCGACGAGCACCCCGCCACCGGGATGGCGAAAAAGTTCCGCCTGTGCAAGTCGAGGGCAGTCATCCGATTTCACGACTGCACCTCCGGCGCGTGCCAGGCGGTCCGCGTCGGCACCGGCCGCAGCCCTTTCGCGGTCTCGTAAGCGGCGTAGTCCGCGCGCTCGATGTCGAGGAAGAAGAAGGTTGTGGTGACGACGTCGTCACCACTGGCCGCGCGCTTCCGGAGCAGCTCGGCGGCCAGCTCCTCGGGAAACAGTCGAACGCGGCCGCGAAGCGTGAACTCGGCGTCCTGCGGCCCGGGCAGGGCGTGCAGGACGAACCGGGGGTCGCGGCGCAAGTCGTGCAGTTTCGGCGACGAGCCCATTACGCCGATGTAGATTTCCGCACCGAGAAAGGCCGGGCAAACCGGATGAACCCGCGGCGCGCCGTCTTCTCGGACAGTGGCCAAATAGGCGATGCCATATTTTGAAAGTATCTTCTTGCCCCAGGCCGCCGCTTCCGGCGAGCCCTCGGCGAAATCCTGCCACGAACTCACTGCGGTTTCCTCCTCCGGACAGGCCCTTCCCGGGCCGACACCCGCCGACCCGGGAAGGAAAATCACCCGAGAACGGTGAATCAGTCCTCTTCGGCCTCGTCCCATGAGAAGGTCGAGAACATCGTGGTGTGGTGCCCCGGGGCCAGGATCTCTTCGCCGTTCTCCACGCGGTTGGCGTCCTCCAGCATGACACTCTCCCTTTCGTTCAGTGATCCAGGAAATGCCACCTCTCGGCGACGAATTCGACGTTAGCGAGAGGCCGAGAAACCGGGCAATGCGATGGCGGGTTGTCGCCACCGACCTGCGACCCTGTTGCGTTATGCGGTCGTCGTCAACAGGGCGGCGAAGCCGGGCGAGTGGCGCTCAGCACGGGCGAACGCCGAGATCCGGAAGCGCGAAGCTCGTCTCGACCACCAATGTATCGACGTAAATCCCCTGGTCAGACCGTTCCCATCCTTTGGCGGTCCTGCCGAGGGCTCGAACCTGCGCATGTTGTTCACCGCGCGCTCCCCCGCGCCGACGCTCCATCACCAGCCGCACGTCGACCCGGATCAGCAACCCGTCGGGCAGCGCGATTGGTGTGATTCCCGCCGGAATCTCCCGGGGGCACAGTGGCCCACCAGCACAGAACGGCCTCTGACCAGGCAGAACCTGGGCAGGGGCCGCTCTTGTTTGGTCCGGCGGTGTCCGGGGCTGTCCGGCCGTCTACGGCACTCCACCCCCCCATGCGCCTCCAGCTACCGGCCGTCCACTCTCCCAGCCGAGGGCCCGCTCAATGCAGTCGTGAGCCGCTGACTCCAGGCCGGCGATGACCTTGGCGTAGATCTGGTGCAGGACGGCCACCGAGTGGCCGGCCCACTCCGCGCACTGCGTGGACGGCACCCCCGCGGCCAGCCAGGTCGACACGCAGGCGTGTCGGAGGTCGTAGGGACGCTTAGCAAGCGGCGAGGCGTACTCGTCCTCTGAGAGCGCACCCTTCCGCGCCCTGTCCCACACGCGGCCAATCGTGGACTCGGCGAGGTCTCCCCCGGTCAGGTTCCGGAACAGCCGTCCGTCGGCCGCCGTGCCGAGTGTGGTCAAGTGCCTGTGCACAATCGCTGTCAGCGGCGGCGGTGACGGCACTGTGCGGACTTCTCCCTTTCCCCGTTGCTTGAGCTGTCGGCGGTCCCGACGTTCTCCGCTGTCCGTCCAGGCCGCGCCGGTGATCGGCGCCGTCTCCGACAACAACAGCTCTCCCCAGCTCTCCTCGGGGAGTTGCAAGTCCGACTTACGCAGCATGGCCGCCTCCTCCGGCCGGAGAGCCGCGTAATACATGACGGCAAAGAACGCGACCAGCATTGGCCCGGACGACCGGCGAGGCTGCCCCTCGATCCGCTGTGCCTCCACTGCGGACAGCAGGCTCCTCGCCTGCTGCGGGTTGATGACCACGCGCTTATCAATTGCCCGCACGCTCTTCGGGGCCGTCCACTTCACCTCGGAAAGTCGACTGCCGGAGATCGTCGTCGAGCTGTTCGGCGATCCGGGTCAGCGTCCAGTGCGGACGAGCGAGCAGGCGCGCGGCCGCGACGTGGACCGACAGCGGCTGGTGGGAACATGCGTCGAGGAGCCGGCGGGCGGTCTCCGGCTCGGCCCGCAAGCGGCTGCCCGGCCGACATCTGCGCGGGTACGGCCACGGCTGCGGACGCAGGCGCGGCGAGCGCCGGGTCGGCGCGGAGCAACCGGTGGTGCAGGCGCCGAAGCCGCTCGCCCGGATCCGCGCCCAGCTTCTCCCGCAACAGGTGCTGCACCTCGGCGAACACCGCCAGCGCCTCGCCCGGCCGGCCGCGGCGGGCCAGGGTCAGCATTTGGAGCTCACGCAGACGCTCCCGCATCGGGTACTCGGCGACCAGGGAGCCGAGCACTTCCTCCGCCGCGTCGAGCTCGTCCAGCCCGATCTCGCGGGACAGGCGTTCTTCCCAGACGGTGAGGCGAAGCCGCTCGAGCTCCGCCCGTTCCCGCTCCAGGTACGGGCCACGGGCGCCCATGAAGGGCGGCCCCGTCCAGCACCCCAGTACCTCGCGCAGTTTTTGCGCGGCCGCGCCCGGGTCGCCTCGCTTCTCGGCGGCGCGGGCATCGGCGATCGCGCGCTCGCATCGGGCCAGATCGACCGTTCCGGGCGCCGTCCGCAACCGGTACCCGCCGGCGACCGACTCGATCGGCGCGTCGGCTCCCAGGATCCGGCGCAGCCGGTAGACGTAGGTTCGGACCGTCTCGCGCGCTCCCGGCGGAGCTTCCTCCTCCCAGAGGGCATCCACGAGCTGTTCCAGGGAGGTGGCGTGGTCGGCGCGCAGGAGCAGCAACGCCAGGACTGAGCGTTGCTGCGGCGACCCCAGATCGACGTCTTCGCCGGCGCGCGATGCGGTGATCGCGCCCAGTGTCGTGAACTGGATCACCAGCACCCGCCTGTCGATTCGTGTGTCGCGTCGGCGACCGCTCAGCGAGCAGTGTAGGCGCCGCCGTTGACGTGGACGACCTGGCCGGTGATGTGTCCGGCTCCCTCACCGGAGAGGAAGAAGACGGTGTCGGCGACTTCGGCGGGCGTTCCGGCTCGCTTGTCGAAGGCGACGGAAACCCGGGCCCGGACCCATTCTTCGGTCACCGTGCCCTGGAAGAACTCGGTGTCCGGGGTGCCCCCGGGAGCGACGACGTTGGCGCTGATGCCGCGGCCGTCCAGCTTCTTGGCGAGGTCGACGTTCCACCCCTCGATGGCCGCCTTGGCCGCGCCGTAGGAGCCGGAGCCCTACTTCGCCCCGATCGAGCCGGCAGTGACGATACGCGCGCCGTCGGTCAGCCGCGGCGTCAGCGCTTCCGTGACGAGCACGGCGGTGAGGACGTTCGCGTCGAAGTTCGCGCGCCACGCGGCCGCGGTCCCGTCGAGTTCACCGGCGTCGACGGCGGGCCGCCGCCGGTCGGTGTTCCCGCCGGCGTTGTTGACGAGCACGTCGACGGTGGCGGGTAGGTGGTCGAGCGCGGTGCGGACCGACGCGGGATCGGCGGCCTCGAAGACCGCATAGCGCACGTCGAGCTTCGCGGCGGTTTCGGCCAGGACGTCTTCGCGGCGTCCGGTGATGAGTACGGCATCGCCGGCGGCCGCGAAGAGGGCGGCGGCGGCGCCGCCGATGCCGGTGCCGCCACCGGTGACGACGACGTTCCGAGGCTTCTTACCAGGCATGGCAATTCCTATGTGGATCGATGGGCCCGGGAGCAGGGGAAGCGGACAGGTCGCCGATCTCGTCGAGCAAGACGAACTGGCGAGCCGCGGGGTCACCTCAGTCTGAGCCGGCGACCATCGAAAGGTCAATGGATGTTCGAACATCCAGTTTGAGATCGAGAATGTGTATGCTGAGCCCATGGCGACATCCGCTGTCTCGAGGACCCGCACCGACGATGTCTACGAGGGGTTGCGCGCGGACATCCTCGGTGGCGTGCTGGCTCCCGGCGAGCGCCTAAAGTTCCGGCCGCTGTGCGCGCGGTACGACGCGAGCGTCAGCCTCGTCCGCGAAGTGCTGAGCCGGCTCGCCGAGCAGGGACTCGTCCGCGCCAGTCCGCAAGTCAGGTTCCAGGTGACCCCGATCTCCGAGGCGGACCTGCTGGACCTGACCGCGACCCGGGTCGACATCGAAGGCTTGGCCCTGCGGCGCTCCGTCGAACGCGGCGACCTCACCTGGCGGTCCCGGCTCGTCGCGGCGCACTACACCCTGGCCAACACGCGCCGGCGCGACCCGGCCGATCCCGGCCGCGTCACCCCGGAGTGGGAAAGCGCGCACGCCGCGTTCCACGACACCCTGCTCGCCGGCTGCGGCAGCGAACGCCTGTACGGCATCGCTTGCGCCTTGCGCGACAGCGCCAAGCTCTACCGGCGGTGGTCCGAGGCCCTCGACGAGCGGGACCACGAACGCGACCCGGCCGCCGAACACGCCGCCATCACCGACCACGCGCTCGCCGCCGACGCCGACCGGGCGGTAGCCGCATTGACCGACCACATCCGCTTGACCACCGACCTCATCCTCAACGCCCGGACGGCAAGCGAGTCGGACTAGCCTCGGGGCCGCGAAGGGCTATCGGGAACTGACCCGGCGCGAGCGTGACCCGGCAAGTGCTGGCGCGCCCGCGTCGCCGAATGTCGGGGACTCCACTTAAGCCCGCTGCGAGCGCCAGCGGACTCGATACCCTGACCAGTCATGATCGTCGCTTTGCTGATCTCCGCTTCCGCCCTGGTCATGTTCGACCTGTGGCTGGTAGCGGTTGTGGTCACGGCCGTCGTGCACCCACGCCTGGCCAACCGGCGCCTGCGATGGGCGGTGGCTGACCATGCCGAAGATGTACGGAACCGGGTGAGCCTGTTTGCCCAGCTCTCTCTGATGGGCATGGTCAACACCGTGGCCGGAGCGGCCGCGGGCCTCGGCGCGTCGATGTACGTCGTGAACAGCAGGGTCCAGTTCACCTGGTCGATCGCACCGGTTTTCCTTCTCGGCATCACGCTGGTGCTGGTCGAAGGCGGTGGCTTCGTCATCGGATACTGGGCCTCGCGCCCCCTGCGCAAGTGGATCACGAACCCGTCCGTGCTCGAGGCAACCCTGCGGAAGCAACTGCAATCAGGATCGGCACCGGACGAAGTTCTTGAGGAATTCAGCCAAATTCTTGCTGAACTCGACCGCAAGCTCATCATTCGACGACTAATAACCCCGGACGGACGTGTCTTGCCTGGAATGCGATCACCTATCGCCGAGGACGAGTGGCCGCCGGCTGGAGACCACGATCCGATGGCATGGGCCCGGCGCGTCCGTGCCGACCTCGAACCGTACGCGGCCTGGCGCTGGCTCTGGCGCGGTTTGAAGGCTGTTCTCGTTCTCCCGCTGGGACTCGCGCTGCTCGCGTCCGGCACCGTCGTTGCACTGACCGACATGGTGCTTCATCCGAATCCGGCTGGCGCGATCGTCTTGGCTGTGGTGCTCGTCCTGTGGCACGCCCTGCTGGCCGGGCTGGGGGTCAGGGCGGCGCGCGAGGGCATCGTCCTCCTCAACCGGCAGCACGCCCTCCTGCGGGCAAAACTCGCGGTGTGCGCCGACCTGATCCAGGCACTGCGTGACCTGAACCGATCCGATTTCCCAGCACCGGCCACGCCCATCCTGTCGGTCGGCCGCTGGCAACTGCTCCGCCGACCCCGGGTGGGGCGTGGCTGAACGCTGGATGGCCAGGCAACGCGGAGCCCCTGGATCGGCCCTACCCGGGCTACTCCTGATCCACCTCGTCCGGATCATCCTAATTGTTGCCGTCGCTCTCGTTCTCGTCGTCGGCGGGCAGGCCCAGAATCCGCGCGATCTTGCCCAGCGATTCTTCTTCCAGCCCGGCCAGGACTTTGGCGTACACCTCGTGCAGCACCGCCACCGAGTGCCCCGCCCACAGCGCCACCTGGGCCGAGATCACGCCACGGGCGAGCCACGTCGACACGCACGCGTGCCGCAGGTCATACGGCCGGCGAGCCAGCGGCGACCGGTACTCTTCCGGCGTCAGCGGCCTTGCGAGCCTTGTCCCATACCCGCGCCAGCGTCGACTCGGCCACGTCGCCGCCGTCCATGCTCCGGAACAGCCGGCCATCGTCGGCGACGCCGTACTGCTCGAGGTAGTGCTGCAGCAGGGCGGTCAGCGGTGGCGGGCACGGCACCGGCCGTACCTCCCCTTTCGCGCGCTGCTTGAGCTGACGCCGGTCGCGCCGCTGCCCGCTGTCGGTCCAGGCCGCGCCGGCGATCGGGGCCGTCTCCGACACCAGCAACTCGCCCCAGCCCTTCCGCGGCAGCTTCAGGTCGACGTCAGGCAGCATCACTACTTCCTCGTGCCGCAGGGCCGAGTAGTACATCGTGGCGAAGCACGCGACCAGCCGCGGCCCGGACGAGCGCCGCTCCACGATCACCGGCTCGCTCGCGCCCCGCGGCAGCCGCATGACCTTCTGATCGGCCACCGCGGCCAGCAGCTGCGGGCCCTGCTTCGTGTTGACCACGACGCGCGTGTCGATCGCCCGGACATCGCCGACGTCTGGCTGACGCTCTCCCACCGCGGCGGAATGCTCAACCTGCTCCGGAATCCGGCCCCAAGGTGAGCTGAAGCAAGAACTTGACAGGAGAAGCACCTTCGGCGATGAGCCGCTGCCGTGGATCAGGCAGAGGAACGAGGAAAGTGTTGCTGCGCTGAGAGAAGCGCGTGCGGCGTTCCCGGTCGGGCCGACGCACTCTAGCGGAGCCTGGCGTCGGCGGAAGCTCGCCCACTCACAGCATCAGCCGCGGTTGAGCAGGCCGGCGGGCTTGCCGCCGACGCGGGCGGCCCCGCTCGGGCGAGTGCGTCCCGACCGGGACACCCGCACACCGCCCCTCCTCCACCGCCAGACGGGAATCGAGGACGGCCCGGCGCGTGGGATTCATGGCCGGTCGCCGGGGTTGCCGGTGACCGGCCGGCCCGTGTGAAGGAGCCCGCGTGACCAGCACGATGGATCTGCCGACCCAGCGCGCCGACGAGACCGACACCACCACACCGGTCGTCGAACTCGCACCGTCCGACCTCGACAGCGCCGTCACCGAACCCGCCGACATCGAGAAGGCGGCGCCCGGCGGCAACCCGCTCGTCGGGCTGTCGGAGGAAGAACTGGCGGCGTTGCACGCGCGGTGGGACGCCGAGATCGACACCATCATCCACATCAACCCGGACGAGGCGCTGCTGGCCGACAACGTTCGCATCGAGAACGCCGACGCGGATCCGGCGACCACGGCGAACTTTAAGAACAACGGCATCAACACCGCGGCCAACGGCTACCGCAACTACGAGACCGGCATCGTCATGATCACCGAGGGCCAGCGTCGGTTCAACAACGCCCGCGAAGCAGGCGTCACGCTGCCAGTCTGGATAAAGACCCCACCGCCGACTGACGAGCGCAAAGCCACCATCCAGCGGATCGTCCGCCAGCTGGACGAGAACGACATCCGGGAACCCCTGACTCTCGCCGACACCGCCCGGGCCATCCATCAGCTGGCCGCATTCAACCTCACCCCCGCAGGGATCGCCCGCAAGCTCGCCCGCGGCAAGAACGGCACCGCCTACGTCACGCAGGTGCTGCAGGCCGGGAAGAGCGAGCTGGCTCTCAAGGCCGCCGAACGCTTCGACCTCGACCTCGTCCAGACCGGGGTGGTCGCCGAGTTCGACAAGGCCGGTGACCGCGAGACCGCCAAGGAACTGATCCGCATCGCGCGCACCGAGCCGAACAACTTCCAGTGTTCGCCCAGGCCAAGCGCGACGAACGCGCCGCTGCACAGCGGCTCGCCATCCTGGTCACGACGCTCTTCCGGGAGCTGACCGCCGCCAAGGTCGCGATCTTCGGTGACACCCTGTCGGCCTACGACGGTGACGCCCGCTCGCTCGACCGGCTCCGCCCCAGCCCCGAGGACGCGCCTCACACCGCGCTGACCGCGGAGGAGCACGCGTCCTGCCCCGGCCACGGCGCCTGGATCGAGGACGACCACCACGACGACAACGGCGACCCCATCCCGGTGGCCGTCTACGGCTGCGCCGACTTCCGCGCCCACGGCCACGCGCTCAGCCACGCCCCGGACGGCCGTGTTGATCTCACCCCGCGCACCGCCAGCACGCCCGACACCGGTGACAGCGGTAGTGCGGACGCTGCGGGCGAGGAGAGCGACCTCGCCGCCGCGCCGGCCGCGCTGGCCGCCGACGATCGCGCCCGCACCGAGGCGCGGATCATCCGCCGGTGGGTGCGCAAGAACAACGAGCTGATCGACGCCTCTGAAAAGCCGCGACGTGCGTGGCTGGCCGAATTCGTGCTCCGCAAGACCGCGCCCAAGGGCGCGCAGCTGTTCCTCGCCCGGCAGAAGGCCCACGGCGGCTACGAGCTGCGCCGCGCATTCAACCAGAACCACGCCCTCGCCCGACAGCTGCTCGACCTGCCCGTCGGCAGCACCGTGACCGACCTGTCCGACAAGATCGCCACAGCACCCACGCCGGCAAAGGCGACCGTGTACGACATGTTCCTCACCTTCTGCGCGATGGAGGACGCACTCTCGCGCAACGCATGGCGATACGCCCTGCAGGCGGCGCAGGAATACATGACCGCGCTCGTCGGAGCCGGCTATCCCGCCTCCGACGTCGAGCGGCTGATCATCACACCGCAGAGCGAGCGCGACGTCATCGCCGCGGCGCTCGGCGAGACCACCCCCAGCGACGCGGCCAACGACACCGCCGCTGAGCAGCACGGCGACGTGCTCGATGCCGGTACCACCGATGACTCCGGCCCGGCTGAGCCGGGCGACGACGGGTCGCACCTCAGCGCCGGGATCAACGACGCGACCCACGACTGCCAAAGCGAGAGCGCGGGCGGTCCGGGAAACAACGTCGCGATGGAACTCTCCGAGGGCACCGGCGCTCCGGCCGATCCGGACGCGGCCGCCGCGGAGCTGGCCGGAGCCGCGAGCTAGCCGGCCGACACCACCCGATGTCACCGGACAGGGGCGGGCCCGCACACCTCGTGCCAGGCCCGCCCCTGCCGTCGCTGTCCTCCTCGACGCCCGCTCAGCGTTCTCGCGGCGCAGAACGGAGTTTCACCAATGCACCCACATCTTCCACCGAATTTCCAGCACATCCACCGCACCCGCACTGACATCGGCCGGCACCGCCACGACACCCCTGGTCCTGCCCTGGCAACTGCCGAGCTGATGCCATGACCACGATCGTCACCTCTGCCACGATCGCCCGTCCCCGGCCCTTCGCCGGCAAACTCCTCCACGCCGCGCTGGAGGCCGCCGAGCGCGGGTGGCCGGTGTTCCCACTCGTCCCCCGCGGGAAGAAGCCCGCCATCGAGCGCTGGCAACAGCGGGCCACCTGCGATCCCCGCCGCATCCGCCGCTGGTGGACCCGCCACCCGAGATGCAATGTCGGGATCAGCTGCGAGCCCGCGGGCCTGCTGGTGCTGGACCTCGACGCGGCGCACGGGCGGGTCCCCGAGCCGTGGGCGCGCCGCGGCGTCGCCCACGGCCGCGACGTCCTGGCGCTGCTGGCCCAGCTGGCCGGCGAGCCCGACCCTGTGGACACGTTCACCGTCGTGACCCCGCGCGGCGGCGAGCACCGGTACTTCTCCCGGCCGCCCGAGTCGCGGCTGCGCAGCACCGTCGGTGAGCGTGGCCGTGGACTCGGCTGGCACGTCGACACCCGCGGCCCTGGCGCGCTTGTCACCGCGCCCGGCTCACTCGCCACCGTCCACGGCGTGCCCGTGCCCTACACCGTCACCGGGGACCTGCCGGTCGCGATCCTTCCTGGCTGGCTGGTCAGCGCCCTCACCCCGCTGCCTCCACCACCGCTGGAGGCGGCCCCGCCCTCGCCGCTTCCGGCGACCAGCCGCCGGGTCACCGCCTACGTCCAGGCGGCCCTCGACGCCGAGTACCGCAACGTCGCGACCGCCACCGAAGGGCACCGCCACATCACGGTGTTCGCCGCCGCAGCCGCTTGCGGCGAGCTGCTCGGCAACAACTGGATCAGTGCCGCCGCGATCACCCAGCACCTGACCGACGCTGCCCGCCGGCACCTCGGTGTCGCCGACTTCGACCGCGCCGAGCTGAGCAGAACCATCCGCGACGGCATCGCCAAGGGACGGAAACACCCGCGCATCCTCACCGACCGACCAGCGCCGCCGCGCGGCCGCGCACGCGCGTAGGTGCGACTACGCGCCGATCTCGCAGAGCCGCTAGGCCACAGACAAAACGGAACAACTGACGTACTCCTCAACGCCACAGTCCATATGAGACACACGAGGTGATCGCCATGTCCGAGGACGTGCTTCAGCACTGCCACGCCGACGTCCGCGCAGACGAACAGCTCGTCAGTGGGGATGACCAGCCCGCCTTCCCCGCACAGCTCGGTGAACCGCAGCTGATCGCCGAAACTGATAAGGGCCAACGGTTCTACACGGTGAGACCCCGGTTTCGGCGAGTGGCCGCCGAATGGGTCGCCATCACCGTGGAAGCCACCTCCGACCACCTGAGGTTCCGCTGGGACGGCGCTGACCTGCTCGTCATCGACGACGCCGCGGTCAATCCCGACGATCCGACGAGCACGCCCCACATCGACCGTATTCGGCCGGACTCCGGCGGCCGGTACTTCTTCGACGGCTGGTTGTGGAACGAGGCCGACGCCGCCACGCACCGATCGGACGACACCTCCCGCGCGGCCTTGACGCTGCTGGCGCAGGACCGTCCCCGGCCGGTCGCGCCTTTGATCCGGTACGTCACCGAGCACACCGACCCCCGCTCGACCCGGCGCGACCGTACAACCCCGTGAAGGGAACAAATCATTGCACGCCCACACCGAACTCATCTGCCTTCACCTCTGAAGCCTTCTTCACCATCACGTTCTCGCAGCTCGTCCAGCTCAGCCTCACCTTCGTCGGCATCTACCTCGGCTGCTGGCTCGGGCTCACGCTCATCGGATTCCTCGGCGCGCTGGGCGAAGCAGTCATCGAACGCGTGCGCGCGAAAGCCAGGCGCGACGCCGAAAGGGCGGAAGGCAGCACCAGGCCGACGCCGCCGAAGCCGTAGCCCGGTAGCCGCACAACGCCTCACACGCGCCGCCGTCCCTGCCCGCCACGCGCCAACCCGCCGATCCCTCGTGAGGTTTCCGATGCCTGCAGCCATGTTCCTGTCCGATGCCGACCTTCTCGCCGCGATCCCGGCCACGCTGGGGTACGTGCCCGACGACTCGCTCGTCCTGGTCGCGGCCACCGCCCGCGGTGACGGCACCGCCCGCATGGGCCCGATCAACCGCTTCGACCTCGACACCGTGGTCCGCCATCCCCGCTACGTCGTCGCCTACTTGCAGCAAGCGCTCTCCGAAAAGCCGGTCATGCGCCTCATCGGCGCCGTCGTGCACGACAACACCGACACCGGCTACCTGCCCTACCGCACGGAACTGGCCACCTTCACCCAGTGGCTGCACGACCACGGCTTCACCAACACCGAACTGCTGCACCTGCCCGGCTTCACCCCCGGAGTCACATGGTCGTGCTACGAAGTCGAAAGCCACACTGGCACTCTGACCGACCCCACCACCTCACCCATGACCACGCACGTCATCGCCCTGGGCAACCGTGTTTACCCCAGCCGCACCGAGTTCCTGCAACAGTTCCTCCCCACGCCCGCCGACACCCGCGGCCGCATCGCCGCCCTCGCCGAGCCGATCACCGACGAGGTCCAGCAGGAAGAACTCGCCGACGACCGCCCGCGCCTGCGCAAGCGCCTGGACCGGCTCGACGATGCCGTCACCGCCGCCGCCAGCGGCCAGATACCGACCGACGAGCACGTGATCGCCGACCTCCTGGCTGCCCTCTCCAGTCTCCGCCTCCGAGGTATTCACCTCACCCAGGCCGCCACGACGGCATTTTTGCGCCACGACGGCATTTCCGCCGCCGCGATCTTCGCGAAGGACCCGCGGCCGACTTAGCTCAGCCAGCTGATCCGCGCGATGCACCGCAACGGGATCGACCCGGCCACGGTCGACCCCGACTTCTTCAAGATCTCCCAGGAATTGCGCACCGAGCTGACCACGTCCACGCCCGACGTCTGAACCACATCCGACGCTCCTGAATGGACGCCACCTCCCACTGGGACGAAAGGCCCGTCGCATGCAGTCCGCTCTCGAGTCCACGTGCACGAACACCGCGCCCGCCGCGTCTGCAGCGCCGCTGCAGTTTCTCGAACTGACGATCACCATCGTCGGCATCTTCGTCATCGTGATCGGGTCGATCACCCTGCTGTACTTCCTCCCGACGCTGCTCACATCGCTCTCGGTCCGCCTGCGAGGGCGGAAATAGTTACACAGAAACTATTACGTAGCAGCCGATAGCCGCACCCGTTTCGGCACCGGCGCTGGGCCAGGACATCGGAATCCACGCAGGGCGAGGGCGACCCCGGCACCGTCGGCCGTGCAGGCCATCGAGAGCACAGCACCCCCGGTCCCGGGGCGCCTGAACCCGGCGCCCGGCCACTCCGGCGCGGGTGAACCGGCGCCGCCGCATCGCGCACACGCGCGTCCGTGACCGCCGGTTCACACCGGCCGGACGAGCGCCGCCGGGCTTCACGCCCCGGGCCCGCGGGCGCTCGACCGCGTCGCGTCCCGCACACCGACGAGGCCCAGGAGGCCACCAAAGCGACAACGACGACCGTCCACAGGCGACGAACCGCAATACGCGGATCAGCCTGCTGATGCTTCTCCGCTCGGTGTCCCGTCCGGGGCTTCCCTACCCGACCGGGACACCGTCCCCGAGGGCCGGTAGCGCGGTGCGCGCCGAACACCCAACACCGCGCTACCGGCCCTCCCTTCGTCCATGCGGCCCTCTCGGTTTCCCGCCGGGAGGGGCGCTTTTCACGTCTACGGAGCGAAAGGCCATCCGCCATGACCACACCTGTCGACGACATCGTCCGCTGCGGCGACTGCGGCAACGCAACCCCGACGCCATTCCACCTCACGCCCGGAATCGTCTACTGCGAGGGTTGCGTCCTCGCTTTGCACCAGTGCAGCGGATGCGGGCAGATCACCGAAGTCACCTCGGCCACCGACGACGATGGGCGGATCTGCGACTTCTGTGAGCGCGCCGGCCGCTATCGCACCTGCGATCAGTGCGACATCCTCATCCGCAACGGCTACCTGTGCCGGACGCACGCCATCGACGAGACCGACGAGTCTTATACGTGCGGCCACTGCACGTGTCTTGTGCCGCTGCGACTGCACGAACCGCTCTACGCCACCGACGACCGCCGGCTGTGCTCGCCCTGCGCCCAGGTTTTCGACCTCTGCGACTACTGCGACCTCTACGACGACGGCCTGCGCGACACCGAGTCCGGCCGCGACATGTGCCACGAGTGCGCACACCGGCTCGACTACTGGGAATGCCGCAACTGCACCACCCTCATCGACAGCGGAAACTACTGCGACGACCACGACATCGTCGACCAAGACGACTACGAGGACCTGCACGACTACTGGTACAAGCCGCGACCGGTCTTCCACGGCATCGGCCCCCGCTACCTCGGCTTCGAACTGGAAATCAACGTCCCACGCGGGCACCTGTCCGACCGCATCAACGACACCGTCGACACCCTCGATGGCCTCGGCTACCTCAAAGAAGACAGCAGCATCGGCTACGGGTTCGAGCTCGTCACCCACCCAATGGCCTACCGCTGGGCGCTGGACTCCTTTCCCTGGCATCTTCTCGAGACGCTCGATCTCGCCGGCTGCAGCGGCGACGGCAACGGGTTGCACGTCCACATCAGCCGCGCTGCCTTCGCCGGGCCCTGTCACGTGTTCCGGTGGATGAAGTTCGTCTACCGCAACGCCGACGACGTCCAGACCCTCGCCCGCCGCTCCAGCGGCTACGCCGCGTTCCGCGACTCCGAGCGCGACAACATCAAAGACGCCTGCAAGGGCAAGTACTACTGGCCGCGCGGCTCCGCCATCAACACCCAGCCCGAGGAGACCTTCGAACTGCGGGTCTTCGCCTCCAGCCTTGACATCCAGCACGTGCAGGCCGCCCTCGCCTTCGCCGACGCCTCCGTCGCCTACACCCGCGACCTCACCATCCCCGACATCACCCAGGCCGGCGGGTGGACCTGGGCCGCCTTCACCCAGTGGCTGCTGACCCACCCGCAGTACGCGCCGCTCACCGACGAACTGGAGAACCTCGCATGTGCATGCTGACCTACCTTCCCGCGCGCGTCGAGCCCGACACCACCGCCCTGGCCAACGGCGCGGTGCACAACAACGACGGCCACGGCTACGCCATCGTCGCCGCCGACCGCATCATCACCGGCCGCGGCATGAACGCCGCCGCCGTCATCGACGAGTTCGCCGCCCTGCGCGGCCTGTACCCCGAGAAGCCCGCGCTGTTCCACAGCCGCTACGCCACCCACGGCACCGTCACCGAGGACAACATCCACCCGTTCCCGATCGGCGGCGACCCCCGCACCGTTCTGGCCCACAACGGAATCCTGCCGAAGAAAGCTCACCCGTCGCGATGTGATCCGCGGTCGGACACCCGCATCGCAGCCGACGACATCTTCTCTTCGAAGCCGTTCCTCGCCCTCGATCGCCCGGCGACCCGGCGGCGCATCGAGTCCTGGCTCGGCGCGTCCAACAAGCTGGTCATCCTGACCGTCAACCCGCGCTACCCCGACCACGGCTACCTGTTCAACGAGCGCGCCGGATACTGGGACAACCAGGTCTGGTACTCCAACCACGACTATCTCGACCGTCGCCCCGGCTATGCCGCGTGGTGGGGCCTGGACGACGGCTGTCACTACTGCGGCGTGTCCGACGCCGTCGACCCTGAAACCGGGATGTGCCTCGCGTGCGGCGCGTGTCCCTTCTGCGGCGCCGACAACCAGCCCTGTTCCTCCTGGTGCTACCGGTTGCTCGCCGGAGTCTCCTGCTTCCGCTGCGGCGAGGACCTCGACGACTGCGTCTGCGCCGTCGAGGACCTCGCCCTCAACGCCTGATCCACGCGCTCTTCGACAAACTCGCCGGGCGCGACGCATGCGGCCGCGCCCGGCGGGAAGGGACCGCCATGTCCTCCTGCCCTGACTCCGCAGAGACGACGCCACCGATTCCCGCTGCTCTGGCCGGCTTGCCTGTCCTCGGTGGCCTCATCGTTCCCTGGGTGACGCCCCGAACCGCCGATGGCCGGTATCTGATCGGCGCGGTCGATGCCGCCAAGACCCACATGGCCATCCACAGGCGGCTCTGCGGTGTCTGCGGCCGTGCCCTCGGCGACCGCCTGGTCCTGCTCATGCGCGAGTCCGACCTGGCCCGCAGCGCCAGCACCGAGCCTGGACTGCATCCGCTGTGCGCCGCCTACACGAGCACGGCCTGCCCGATGGTCGCCGGGCGCCGCAGCCACTACCGCGCCAGCGCCCACAAGATCGACGCCGACGCCGTCCATGGCGCGGACGTCGACTGGCGCCTCGGCGCCCCCGCCGAGCCCTGGCATGCGGTCTGGCTGACCCGCTACGACGTCGTCACCCTCCACGGCCACCCCGCCGCCTGCTACCTGCTCACACCGCCGCTGCGCATCCGCCCGGTCACCGCGCCGCCGCGGACCCTCTCCTGACGATCCGCCCAATCCGGAAAGGACACTCCCGTGCCATCTGACGAAGCGCTGGTGTGCATCGTCAGCAAACACACCACCCCGGCCCGCCAGCGGGTGCTCTGGCGCGTCAGCGTCGCTGACGCCAAGAAGATCTGCAGCGACTCCCGCACCGCAGGCCCCCACTACATGCTCTGCTTCACCACCAGTAACATCGACGATCCGTCTGCCTTCGTGTACGTACCCGACGACGGCCGCCACGCCGAAGTCCTGGACGACCACAACATCCGTGTCATCCGCGATCACAACACGCGCCAGCCCGCCGCGAAACCCCGGCCGCAGTAGGCCTCACGCCCCGGCCGGTCAAGCACCTCGTGTTCGGCGCGGAAGATCGCTGCCAGGAAAGCACACCCCGGCACCCCGGCACCGACCTCGGTCAGCCCGGCCGCGCCGAGCTGACCGGGCGCCGGGGCTCCGGGTGTGCTGGTCGGGCGCGGTCATCCACACCCGACACGGAGGTCCCCGTGACCGCATCCACCGTTCACAACGCCAGCGACCACAGCGATTCCGCCTACGAGCTGGCGTGCTGGCTGGTCGAAACCGAACTCGGCGGCCGCCGCATCACCGCCGATCCCGCAGAACCAGGCGGCCACCCCGCGATGTGCGTGGGCCCGACCTACTTCGCCGACCGCGACAACACGGTGGAGGCCTGACTGATGCCCGAGAACCAGCTGTGGCTCACCCACGACGACTGGAGCCGCTCCTACGTGCTACCCGAGTCGGTCGCCTGCAACATCCTTCGCCGCGGCAGCCTCGACGACCTCGGTGCCTGGAACGTCGCGCGCGGTGTCCTCGTCGAGCTATGTCGGGCGCTGACCGCGACACCGGTCTCGCTGCTCTACGACGAGCCCGTGCAGCGCCGCGACGGGGCGCGGGTCGCGATCCGGGTCACCGCCCGCGCCCGCTGCCGCGACGGGCGGGACGTGATCGTCATCTACCGCAGCGAACGCACCGACACCGGACCCTGCCCGGACTTCTGGAGCGTCGCGGTCAACGGATTCATCCCGGCCTCCGGCCGCGACGTCCGGCGACCGTCGCCGCCCTGGATCGCTCACACCGCCGCACAGACGCGGCGCGCCGAACTCGGCCGCTGATCCACAACCGAGTCCCCGCCGACGGCCCGTACTCCCTGCTTCTCGGGAAGGACGCTCATGTCCCTCACTATCGCCAGCACCACCGCCATCGTCGCCAGCCTCCCGGCGCTGCTCGGCTTCGTCCCCGACGAGTCCCTGGTGCTGATCACCGCACTCACCAACGACGACGGCTCGGTCACCACCGGCCCGCTCGCCCGAATCGACCTCGCCCACCTCACCGGCCACGCCAACGACTGTGCGCGACACTTCAACCGGCAATGCGGCGACCTGCCCGTTCACTGCGTCACCGGCATCGTCGTGCACACCGTCGACCAGGACCCCGCCGGCGACCACTCGCTGCCGCTGCGCAGCGACGTCGACACCGTGGTCGAGCAGCTGGCCGAATACGGATTCACCGACGTCGACGTCGTGCTCGTACCGGCCCTCGCCGAGGGCGTGCGCTGGCGCTCCTACCTCGACGCCGACCGCGCCGGTGTCCTGCCCGACCCTGCGACCACCGCGGCCGCGGCGGCCGCCGTCGCCGCCGGACACACCATCGCCGCCAGCCGAGACGACCTCGCCGCGCGGTTCACCCCCGCACCCGAGAACCTCCGCGCACGTCTGCAACCCCACATCGCCGACGCCGTCGAATCCGCCGCCATCGACGAACGCTGGCATCTCGCCGCATACATTCGTCTGGCTCGCGCCGACGCCGCGATCCGCGCCGCCGCCCGCGGCGAACTGCCCGCCGACAATGCCGCCATCGCCGATCTCGCCGCGACGTTCGCGACGTTGTCGTTCCGTGACGCCCTGCTCGCAGTTCCCGACGACGCGACCCGCTTGGCCGCCGAGAACCTGGTCCTGCATCTGTGGCGCCACAGCTGCGACCCGGTCGCCGGTCAGCTCGCCACCGTCATCGCGGTGCACGCCTACCTGCGTGGCAGCGGAACCGGCGCGCGGATCGCGCTCGAGAACGCCGACCCCGAGCACCCGATGACGGCGCTGCTGTCCATGGTGCTTGACCACGCTGTCCCGCCCTCGGAGGTCCGACACGTGATCCAGAACGCCAGCGCCGATGCTCGCCGCATCCTGCTCAGCGAACGCGCGATCGACCAGGCATGACGCCCACCTCCGCCACGCCGGTCGCGCCGCCCGCCGACGTGCCCCTCGGCGCGGCAGCAGCCCGCGGACCGAGCTGCTGCCGCGCGTGCTCGGGATCGTCTTGGGTGATGGCGCGACGGTGACTGGGTGTCGCTGGTAGTGGCTTCACCCGGCTCGCCGGGTCGTGGATCGCCCGAAGGTAAGCACACCCCGGCCGGGGGGCAGTGCGTCCCCGAAGCCCGGCCCGATCCGCCCGGGTGAACCAGCCGCTCGACTGTCGAACTCCGATGCAGGTCGAGCAGCGGGCTGGTTCACGCCGGGCGGATGAGCCGGGCCGGGGACGTCGCCTGAAGGCGACCCCCGGCCGCCGCGTGCTCAGGCTGCGCCGCGTTCCACACCCCAACGAGCACCAGGGAGACCACCATGGCCGGCGACACCACCCTCACCATCATCGGCAACCTCACCACCGACCCTGAGCTTCGCTTCACCCAGGCCGGAAACGCCGTGGCGAACTTCACCGTCGCCTCCACCCCACGCATCTCCAATCGCGCCACCGGCGAGTGGGAGGACGGCGAGGCGCTGTTCATGCGCTGCACCATCTGGAAGCAGGCCGCGGAGAACGTCGCCGAATCCCTCACCCGCGGCGCCCGCGTCGTCGTCCACGGACGGCTCAAGCAGCGCTCGTTCCAGACCAAGGAAGGCGAGAAGCGCACCGTCGTCGAGCTGGACGTCGACGAGATCGGCCCGTCGCTGCGCTACGCCACCGCGCAGGTCACCAAGAACGCGAAGAACGGGTCGGCGAAGATCAACCCGGACCTGGTGACCAGCACGTCCACCGGCGCGACCCCGGCCGGTGATCCGTGGACCGCGACGGACGCCGAGCGGGAGCTGGTCGGCGCGACCGCGGGCGGCGGGTTCAGCGACGAGCCGCCCTTCTGATGAGACCCGGTGTCCGGCCGGACCGTCCCCTCCGTCCGGACACCACCTCAAGGCCGGGGACAGCCTGACGGCTGGCCCCGGCCTTTCTCATGTCACGCCACGACGTTCCGGAGGCCACAATGCCCATCACCCACAACACCACGTCCACCACGGCACTCAGCACGAAGACGAACAGCCGCAGCGAGCGCGAGCGGCAACTGGGCGCCCTGGTCCGGAAATCACCCTTTGGGGTGGGAGAATCGCTTTACGCTCGAAGCATGAGCATTCGTTACGGCGTCACGATCCCCGGGCTCGTCCTCGCCGGAGGCACCGGCTTCTACCTCGGCATTCAACCCTTCGGCTACATCGGACTCCTCGTCACCCCCTTCACCGACCCCGCCGGCCTGCTCGCGCTGCCCGGCGCGCTCCTGTTCGGTGCGCTGCTCGGGTGCGTCGTGGCCTACCTCAGCCGCGACCGCATCAAGCCGAAACTCGCGCACCGCTACCGCCGCGGCGCCATCCTCGGCGCCATCACCCTGCCCGGCTACCTGTTCCTCGGGAACTTCCCCGGCGCCGAGAACGGCGGCACCGCCAGCCAGTGGGCGTTCGGGATCGCGTTCTGCTGCGGCATCGCCGCGATAATCACCTACTACCAGCGCCGCAAACGCGCCACCCTCGCCCGCCACGCCCGACGCCTCGCCCAGCAGCAAGCCGCGTCCCACTGAACAGCGGCTACTCCGCTGGGATCCTCGCCTCAGGCTCCGGTTCCACCAACGGCACCTGCAACGGCCGACCACCTGGTCCCGGCACCAGGTCCGCTTCGTCCACAGCCGACGCCGAGACGCCGCCTGCGCCCTCGCTCTGCCTCCCGCTCATGTCCGACGCGACGGCGCTACGCGACAACGCGGTGACCACCTTCGCCGAGATCCCCAGCAGCGCCGCCGTCGCCGCTGCGCCGACGTCCGCTGCGCGGATCTCCGCGACCGACTTCGCCATCACCGCGCGCCACTCGCCGATCTCCATCTCCGCATCCGCGCGGACCTGATCGGCTGATCGCTCGAACTCCGTGACCCGCGCCGCGCGCTGCCGGTCCAGCTCGGCCAGCTTCCGATCCAGCTGCGCACTCAGCGCGCCGATCCGGTCCTCACGCCAGCGCTCCACTGCCTCGATCGCGGTCACCGCCTCCGCGAACGGTCCCAGTGCCGCATCAACTCGCCGCTCGTTCTCGCGCTCGCGCTCCAGCTGCTCGGCGCGGCGACGCCGCGCCTCCTCCAGCCTCGCCAGCGTCGCCGACGACCGGCGCTTCCGACCAGAGCCTGTCGTATGACGTTCAACCATGAGGCACCTCCCGCGCGGGGAAGGCTGCGGTTCTATCCACCAGCCTACCCGCCACCACGCCGCATTGGCGGCGCGGCGTTCACGCCGTCGACGGGACGAGCCGGCAGCGTCGACCGTGTTCACGCCGCCAGCTGGTGAGCAAGGAGAAGGGCGCGGTACCGCCGCAGCAGCCCCGGAGGGCCACGCCACCGAAGTGGCGAGTGGCAAAACTCGCGGCGGCCCGCTGACACTCCGCCACAAGGCCGATACGAGCCCACGGAGCGCTGCCAGCAGCATACCCGCAGGTGAACGACGACTTCACTGACGGGTCGAAGGTCCGTCCTAGCCGGCCAGTCATCCGCTTCTAGAGCACAACGATGACAGGAACCTTCCCGTGTTCTCGTTACGTCCGCGGGTGGTGGGCGGCCCCGAAATTGTATCGGTCGTCCCCCCAAATACAAGGGCACCCCAGATTATTTTTGACCGAAAAGCGTGGCCAAAAATAATCTGGGGCCCCACCCTTGCATTCGGGGCCCCTACTCCCCTTAGTCAGGCGTTAAGGGCAGGCCGGGGGCCTACCCTGGTTGCTTCGGGGCCACCCACCACCCACTCAGCAGAAGGTTACCTTCACCGCACCAGCCAGCCGCACTAGGCGGACACTAGTCCATGTCGGCCACACAGAACCACTTAAACAGCTTGCTTAGGAAATTCGAGGTAGCTCAAATTTCATCTCTTCAAATAAGGGAAAATAGGTTCTCCGGCTTCGCATTTCAAGTGGAAATACGTCAAGTCGGACGGTACCATAGGAATTGCAAGGCAATCGGGAGGGCAAACCCGAGAGCCTCGACAAATTCGATACAGGAAAGTTGGATATCATGGTTTCGACCATTCACCCCAAGCACCGCAAGAGCATCACGCGCATTGTGCAGGACTTGCAGGCGCAGCCGCCGCGCGACCGGTCCGCGCTCGCCCAGTTGCGGAAGATCTTTACCGACAGCGGCGAAAACCCGCCCGCGATCCTCAGCGCGTGCGCGACGCTGCTCAACACCGACGCCGCGATCAGCGGCGACGTCCTCGCCGCCGTGCGCAACGTCCACGCCGAGTGGGACAGCTACGGCAACGCCGAGCGCGATCTGTTCAACCGGTGCGTCTGGTCGAGCCAGACGCGCAGGGCCGTCGCCGTGACCGAGGTGAACGACGTGACGGTCATGCTTCGCGAGGCCCCGCCGCGCGTCGCCGACGCGCTTAACAGCCTGCGGTGGCTCAACGCCCAGACGCAGCACGCCCACAAGGCCGTGTTCACCGTGTGCGGGACGCTGCTGAAGAACCCCAGCGCCGACCACCCCGCCATCGTCGAAGCCATCCAGACCGCGCACCAGTTGTGGCCCGGACTCGCCGACGACATGCGCACCCTGGTCATGACGTGCGTGTACGCCAGCAAGGCCCGCGCCGCGCACGCGCGTGCCCGCGCCGCCGCCCGGCAGCAGGCCGCCGAAGCCGAGTCCGTCAGCGCGAAGTGCACGGCTTGACCAAGGGGCGCAGAGCCATTCGGACAGGCCCTGCCGAGTGGTTTCTCCGGCCTCGTTCGGGGGAGGTGACCAGGCGGTGACACCGATTCGGCCTCTCGACGCGCTAGAAGCAGCCAGTCGGTATCCGGCACCTCGGCAGGGTCGGGGGGCCGGTGCCCTGCCGAGTTCCGGGCACCGGCGCGTCACTCGACTCGGTGAACTCCGGTCCGGGACGTCATGCCGGCCGCGGCCACCCCTCTTGTCTGATGCTGAGGTGATCGGTCCGGCACGCCCCCCGGCCGTCCCGATCGCTGGCAGTTTGGCTCGGCGGCGCAACGCCCCCCGATGCGCCGCCGAGCCCTACCTCTACGACGGCTGCAGTGCGCGCGCATCGCGTTCAGCGCTCGGGCAACGACGCCCTGCTGTCGTCGAGCGACCCGAGAAGGTCACCGTGCTGCTGGATCCGGTCAAGGACCTCATCGGCGGTGAAAGCGAGTTGGGTGACGTGGGAACAACCCACGACTTCGGCCCAGGTGACCGGTGTCGAAGGGTTGGGTTGATCACGGCCTCGTAGGGAGTACGGGGCGATGGTGGTCTTGGCCGGGTTGTTCTGGGACCAGTCGATGAACACCCGTCCGGTGCGCTGGTTCTTCGCCATGACCGCAGTGACCTTGTCCGGAGTGTCCCAGGCGAGCTGCTGGGCGAGCTTCTTGGCGTAGGCCGAGGGCGCAGCCGGGTCGTCGGTCGTGATCGCGGCATATAGCTGCATCCCTTTCGACCCAGACGTCTTGGCGTACGGAATAAGTCCGTCGGCGTCGAGCAGGTCGCGGAGTCGTTCGGCCACCCAACAGCAATCCACAATCGAGGTCCCAGCCCCAGGGTCAAGATCGAACACCAGCCGGTCTGGCGGGCGCCGCCCGCCAGCGGGATCGATCCGCCACTGAGGGACGTGCAGTTCGAGCGCGGCCATGTTCGCTGCCCACACCAGCGCCGGAAGCTCCTCCAGCAGCGCGTAGGTAATGATGCCTTCGCCGCGTCCGGAGCGGGAGCCGGCGCTGGGCAGGGCGACGGTGGGCAGCCAGTCCGGGGCGCCGTTCGGAACGTTCTTCTCGAAGAACTGCTGCTTGCCCTCGCCGACGCCGTCGGGACACCGGATGAAGGTCACCGGTCGGCCGGCGAGATGCGGCAGCAGCACCTCGGCGACGCGAGAGTAATAGTTGATCATTCACTGGACTAGCCATCGAAATGCCAGGCCAGCTCGGTAGTGCACGTGGCGACCGATCTCACCGAGTCGCACCATCCCTGAGTGCGCGCTTGGCTGCGTGACATGCGGAGCGCATGTCACGCAGCAAGCCACTATCAGAACCGCGTATCCTCAATGGCTGGCTTCAAGATTGAAGCAATTCCTTTGCCTCCGTCGCGCGCTCGCGATCGTTCGACTCCTCGAATGCAGTTACAGCCATTCGTAAAACTTGCTTTGCCTCCTCGCGCCGATTTGAATCCCACAGCGCCTGTCCGAGGACCCGCCACGCGCGACCTTCACCATGTCGATCACCTATTTCCTGGTAACAGGCGCAAGCATTTTGAAACGCTTGAAGAGCCTCGTCAACTCTCCTCATTCGCCAAAATATGACACCGATGTTGTTTAACGATTCACCTTCATGGCAGCGATCCCCTAGTGCTCGGTAGCAGTCGCAGGAAACTTCAAAAGCGGCGCATGCTTCCAATTCCCGCCCAGCTTTTGCAAGTGCCTCGCCTAGGTCCATCGAGATTGCGCCTTCACTGCGGCGGTCGCCCAACTTCCCGAAAAGGCTGCAGGCATTTCGAAATGCCACAATGCGTTCATTTTCGTGTTTCGACTCTGACAGCGTGTACCCGATGTTGGTCCAGGCCAAAGCTTCGTTGTACTTGTCACCGATAGTCTGAGATATATCACGAGCCTGTTCGAGCACCGCGACCGCCTCGTCCGCTCGATCCAGCTTGCGTAACGCGACTCCGAGGTTGTTGAACGCCAGGGCTTCGTTGTACCGGTCGCCGATGGTCCGGGAGATAATGCAGGCGCGCTCGAGTGCAACGACAGCCTCGTCTTCCTGGCCGTTTTCAATCAGTGCAACCCCGAGGTTGGCAAGTGCCTTGGCCTCGCCGTGGGCGTCTTCAGTCTCCAGGAAGAGGTCGACGGCTCGTCGATGGACAGAGAGGCCCTCCTCGTTTCGACCCGCGATGCGCAGCGTCGCACCGAGGTCATCTGTTGCCATGGCTTCACTATGGCGATCATTAAGATCTTGACAGAGGTCGACCGCGGACTGGAGTGCGGCCAGTGCATCAGCGGTCCGCCCTGCCTCCCTTAACGCGAGCCCGAGGCCACCCAACGCCGCGCGCGTACCCCGCCGACTACCGAGGTCTTGAAAGATTTCCTTGGCTTGCTGGTGGGCGATGATGGCTTCGTCGAACCGTCTAACCTCTTTCAAGGCAAGGCCGAGGTTATGCAATGCCATGGCTTCGCCGTCACGGTCATTTAACTCTCTACATAGTTCAAGCGCGCGCTGGTGGACGACAATGGCACTGTCGAATCGGCGCAAGTCAAACAGAGTGATCCCAAGATTGCAGATAACAGTACTCTTGCCATCTCGATCATTTAGAATGCCGTAGAGGATGAGGCAGTGTTCAAAATTTTCGATAGCTTCCTCGAAGTTCCGCGACTCGCGCAACGCGAGCCCGAGATTGTTCTTGGCGCTTGCCACCATGGCGAATCGTCCGAGGGCACTTGACGAATTAACGGCACATTTAGCAGTTACGACCCAGTCGTTCAAGTGTCGAAATCTGGAGAGGTATCTAGCAAGGTTAATCCCGATACTATAAGCTTGCTGGTGACATCTAGAACTGCACGCAAGTTCGGCGACGGCAACAAGATTGGGACGCTCCGCATTGAACTCATCGGATGCTGCTTTGTAATCTGCCGATCGTTCAATTTTCCTGTCCTCGGAAGCGCGCAGTCGCTTATCGGCCCTCTCCGTCAATTCGGCGTAGTAAGATATCAGCCGACTAATTGCAACCTCATTTTCGCGAGGGTTGAGCTTTTTACGTGCATGGGCCGCTACCAAATCGTGTAGTTGCCAACGACCACTCGGCGTGCGCTGAACAAGGGATGCAGACCTTAGCGTGCGAAGCCTTATCGCAGCGGTAGTTAGCGTGACTTCGGCGAGTGCAGCCACCGCTTCGGAAGACAGATCAGGGCCGGGGTTGACGGTCAGCAGTGGTAGTAGTAGAGCCGCATCCTTATTTCGTTTGCTAAGTCGCTCATGAGAAAGTTCGATCACTGCGGCAATGCCGGGTCCGCCGTACTCCAGCACGGGCAAGCGCTCGCTAGTATCATCAAGCTCTTCGCAGAGACTGTCGATTTCGCGGTCAGGCTCGTCACCAAGAATTGCTGCGGCGATTTTCACGGCTAACGGCAAAAGCCCGCATAGGTTGATCAGTCGCCACGCAGCCACCGGCTCAGTGATGGGTCGAGTATCACGTGGGTTTACTGTATACAGACTTTTATTTAACAACTCAACTGCATCGCGTTCCGAAAGAACCCCGAGGATCATCCGACTGCCCCCTGGAAGGTCCAAGACATCGCGCGTTGTAACCAGAGTCCGATGTGCATGGTTATGAGGTAAAAGGTCTCGCAACTGGGCGACATCGATTGCATTGTCTAAAACTAAGAGTACCCGCTCACCTTGCTCGGCAAGTTGGTCAAGATGTAAATGATATGCGGTAGCTTGCTCATCCACTGTGGCGGGTATATCGTCGGCGGGTACCCTTAGGGCTCTTAAGATGGAGGAATAGACCCGATTTGAATGTACCGGCCGGGAAGCTAAATCGTAGCCCCGCAAATTGACAGATAGCACCCCTCCGGAAAACCAGCCGCGCTCTGCCGCCATCGAAGCACAGTGGAGAACCAAGGCGGTCTTGCCAATTCCACCCATTCCTGAAACTGCTGACACGACCAAGGCGTCAGCACCTTGCTGCCTCCCGCGGGGAGGTGCGAGAAAATCTATGAGCCGATCCACCTCTACGACTCGGCCGACAAACAATCGGCTGGCCCACCCAGGATCCACTCGCTCCACAACAGCCGCCGACTCTAACTCGGACGCAGTGGTGTTGTGGTTAGCAAAATTGTTGATGTTGAGATCCCCGGCGACACTTTCGACGGCGATTGCACCGGCGAGTCCTCGAATCATAGAAGGAGTCGAAGAACTTGTCGCGCTCGATCTGGTACTTTCGCGGTCTCCAGTGGGCTGAGCGGTGGTAGAACCGGTGGCGGGCTGCTCTACACCCGGCCCGGCCTCTGAGGGTCCGGCGGCTGCTGGACGTTTGCGTCTCGGCCCACAGCGCCGATCGCGATAGTGCCTTGACCGCTGGCAGTGGCCGTCCCGGAGACGGCAGTTTCGTTGTGGAGGACCATCAACGTGGGGTGTTTCTGCGCTTCGTCGATCACTGCACGGAGTTGCGCAGCGAACCTTTCGTCTTCCTCGGCGGCATTCTCTACTGCGTCGACAACCCGCCGACGAGTTCGCTCCGACACTTGTCCTGTTTCGACTACCTCCGATTTCAATTTTTGCACTGCCGAGTCAGACTCGAGCTTGCCTAGCACAACGTCCCGAACCTTGTCGCGCGCTCGTGCCGCGCCCGCATCGATCACCTCGTCGACAACACCGTCTAGTTGCTTCCCCGCTCTGCGGGCCTTGCCGACTGCCCACGCAACCAACGCGACAAGTACAACCTCGATACCCACCGACTTCAGCTCCCTTCGTGGACTCCGCCTTCACCATCCATAGTCGTTTCCCGCAACTGAGACGCAACATTTGATCAACTCTTGACACGAGTTGCGTCAGCTCATCAGCATGACAGACTTGGCTCCGACCTTTGGTCTCATGGGTGACTGTCGTCCGGGGAGGTGCCGGCTCGCCGAGGCCGAACTCGGCTCTCTTGCTCAGCTTTCACGCCGGCGAGTCGGCGATGGTCGGTACACCCAGGTCGACGGGGCCAGCAGGACCGCGTGTTTGAGCTCGGTCGAGGCTGGTCAGCTTCCGGGCAGCTTCGTTAAGGCTGGCCTGCAGGCCGGCGACCTCGCCGAGCCAGCCGTTGAGCTGGGCTTCCTGGACCCGGTCGCGGAGGTTGGCGATGATCTCGACCAACCGTGGTCGGACTGAGGGGGTCAGACGCAGGCTGGGGCAGCGGATGCAGGCGTGTTCGTGCTTGCACGGCGTGCCGTAGGGGCGTCCGCATTCACCGAGGGCCAGTTTGCGGCGTTGGAAGTGCTGCTGGAACTCGCGCCACTCCTCGTCGGTGGGCTCGCGGTATTCGGGCTCCGGGCGTTGGGCGCGGCGCTGGTCGAGGAAGGCTCGGTAGGCGCGCACGAGCTGTTCGTCGAAGATCGCCATGTACGCCTGGGTGGTGTTGATGTTGGTGTGGCCGAGCAGCCGCGCGATGATGTGCACCGGCAGACCGATGCCGACAGCTTCGGAGGCGAACATCCGCCGAAAGTCGTGCGGCGTGCAGCGCAGCGGCTCACCTGCCGCGTCGGTGATGCCGGTGAGTGTCAGGATGGAGCTGAGCCACTTCTGGATCATGTTGACGCCGGGGACCTCCCAGCTCCAGCCGACGCGGTGCTGGAGCAGGTGCGGCAGTGGCGGCCCCGTGGTGCGTTCGTGGTGGTCGTAGCGGGCGGTGAGCGGGATGGCGCCACGGTTCTGGCTGCGTAGCCGGGTGATGATTAGCGCCAGGACGCTGGCCAGTTCCGGGCTGACCAGCAGCAGCCGTTCCTCGTTGACCTTCGAGGGAACGATCTGCAGCATCGGCACGGTTTCGCCGGTGTCGGGCAAGGTGTAGGACACCAGTCCGAGGTGAGTGATCTCAAGCAGCTCCTCGACCCGCACGCCGGTGTGGCGCAGAACTTCGATGACGGCCCACGCCATGAAGGCGTTGTGCTCGTTCCTGCCGACGTCGGTGGTCGCGCCGGTGTCGAGGTCGAGGACCCGCGACGGTGGTGTCCGGTTGCGGTTTGACGAATCGGTGTAGACGTGCGGCACGATGCGGCGGTAGCGGCGGTCGGCGTGGGTGAACGTCTCGCCGATCTGCGCGGCGTCGGTGGCAGCCAGCAGCGCCGCCTGCTCGTTCTTGTGCCGTTCGGCGGTCGCGACCAGGGCGTCCAGATGCGGTAGGCGTTCCCGGGTGCGCTGATGCATCGTCGCTATGGTCTTCTTCCTCGCCTTGACCGACCCGGCGGTGTCCCGCCGGTGGATCGGGGTGCGCACGGCCCATGTCGCCCAGTACGGATCTTCGTGCGACCACTCGTGGAGGTCCTTGTAGAATCCGCGGACGATGGTCAGGATCTCGTAGTAGTCGGCACGGGGACGGGTGCTGCCATCGGCGGCAGCGACGGTCCGGAGCCGTTGCTTCCAAGCTTCGGCTACCTCATCGGACAGCTCGAGGCTGTCGATTCCGGGATGGTGGTGTTCGACGTCGGCCCAGAATCGGCCGACCAGCTTGCCGATCAGGACCCGGAGGCTGCTGTAGTCCAGGGTGGCCCGTCGTTCGTCCAGATACCGGATGAGGACCTCGCGCACCGAGCGGCTTTGGATCCGGTAGCTGTCCACCAGTTCCGCCGTGGGCCGCTGTCCCACCCGCACTGCCTCGCGCAGCGTCAGGTGGGGCCCCAGGTCGGTGACGTGGCGCAGCAGCGTCCAGGCCAGGGACACACCGGGGTCGGTTTTGCCTCGCAGCCGGATGGTGCAGGCGCGAAGCGCCAGCACGTCCTCGGCGGTCAACTGGTCGAGGTCACGGCCAGTGTGCAAGACGATCCGGGTGATCGCCTTGAGTGCCAGGGCGAGTCGGCGTTCGCCCACGTCCAGCTCGTGCGCGTGTTCCTCGAGCCCGGCGAACAGGTCCGGGCGGAACACTTCCCGAGCGTGTCTCAGCAGCGACTGGGAATGGTAGGCGTCGAGGAATTCGTGGCTGGGCATGACGATCCGGCACAGCATCAGGCTCTTCAGCCCGATGCGCAGACTTGCCACCCGGGCCTGTGGATCGCTGGCGTCGGTCGTGGCTACCAGCTGGTCGAGCCAGGCCAGTCCCTCATCGGCACCGGAGCGCAGCCATCGATCTTGCCATCCTGCGCAGGGCTGGTGACTCAGCCATTCCAGGATGGCTCGTGCCCCGTCGTGTAGCCGATCGCGGTACCAGCGGTGCGCTTGCCGAGGCCAGGTCGGCAGCGTGGGCAGGAGATCCAGGACCGCATCGACGGACCAGCTGTCGCGCTCTCCGCCCGCGACGGGGACATCGAGCAAGTCGTCGTGCCGGCGGTACTTGGCGGCTCCGTAGAGGGTGGATCGCGTAGGAGGAAGCTGGCCCAGTTCGGTGGTGGAAGTCGGCATCAAACTTCTCCGAAGAGCACGGCGAGATCGGCTCCGTCGTAGCCGTCGGCGACCGGTGCAGGCGTTTGCCGGTTCCGCTTCTCGCGTTCGGCGAGATGTTGGTGGACTCGGCGGACCACGTGGAGGTCGTCTTCGACTGTGTAGATGTCGGCGGTGGTCGAGAGGTGGGCGTGGCCGAGGATGACCTGCACGTCCTTCAGTGACAGGTTCTCGTCCTGAGACATCCGCAGCGAGGCGGTGTGCCGCAGATCGTGCATCGTCCAGTTGGTTCCGAGCGCGGCGTTGACCCGGCGCAGCACCGCACGCAAGGCCTCATAGTTCATCGGCTGGCGTCGCAGCCCGTCGCCATGATCGCGGCGGCGCAGCGTCCACCAGAGCGGAGCGTTCGGTGCCAGCGGTCGCCCCAGATCGGCCAGATAGAGGCGGAGCCACACGAACGACTCCGAGCTGGCCGGGAGCCACTGCTCGGCCCGGGTGCCCTTGCGGATCACTCTCACCAGCTGGTCACCCCAGTCAAGGTCGTCCATGCAGAGGCCTAGTAGCTCCGAGGCGCGGGCCGCGCAGCTGATGTCCATCGACAACAGCGCGCGGTCCCGATTTGACGTCAGCCTGGCAAACACGTCACTCCAGGCTCTGTCGGGCATTTCCCGTGGTCGGCGCTTCGGCACCTTCGGGTTGTAGCGGAGCTTGCCCTCAGGCCGGAACGGCTCTAGCGGGTCGTGGTGGGCGTGCGGGCGGCGCTCCTGATGCCGGCGGTCGAGCTGGACCGGGTTGATCAGCGGGCCGTCGCGCACGTCTTCGGTCCAGTAGGTGTAGAACGCCCGCACAACCGCGTTCGAGTGCCGGATCGTGCGCGGCTCATACCCGTCGCCGAGGTGCTTCTTGCGGGTGACTGGGTTGACCGTGCCGGCCGTCGTCACCGACACGGTGCGCTCGGCTGAGCGTGGTTTGGGCGCTCGCTGGAGCCAAAGCACCAGGTCACGGACGTCCGCCGGGGTTGCCTGGTGCCAGGCGACGTCTACGGCGCGTAGCCAGCGCCACCAGCGCAGCAGCGCGTAGGCGTAGCTGCGCACCGATGCACTGCTCGCGCCACGAGCTACGAAGTCGTTCAGGTACCGGCGAACCGGCTCAACCGGCGAGCCGTCGTCGTCAACCACCAGCCACGGAACCTGTCCTCGGTCAGCGACGACGCTGCCCGAAGCCAGAACTCGGATCGCGTCGACGTCTCGCACATCCTCGTGCACCGCCCACCCACCTTCGTGATCAAAGTGAGTGAGGTCTACCGACTCGCCTCATCCAAGCGAACAGGCTGTCTCGGTGTGTCGCGCCGTAGTCCGGTCAACAGTCACCTCGCCCTTGGTGAACCCCGATGGATACAGCTGTTTATTGAGGTTGGACAGGATCAGGCGCCGGTTTCCGGCCTGCACCGTGACTTTCGGTCCCAACGGCGTCGAGGCAGCCGCAGCCGATCTTGGCTCTTGTGCGCGCGCTGCCGGCCGCTGGCCGGGTGCGGGGGCGGCTTCGGCATCAACGCGTTCGCGGGCGCGTGGGGCGAGAACGTCGGCAGGTTTGCGGTCTTCGCGCAAGCCGCGCCACGCGGTGTGGCGCAGCCGGCCGGCGCCGCGGGTGAACTGCCGGTAGACGACCTCTCCGACCAATTCGGGCTGTACCCAGTGGGCGCGGGCGGTGTCTTCGCGTGGTGGGGTCACGGCGAACGGGTGCCGGCGCTGCTCGAGAGCTTCCAGCCGGGTGAGCAGATGGGCGCGCGCGGCCTCGGTGAAACCAGTGCCAACGTCGCCGATGTAGACCAGCTCGCCGGTGTCCGGGTCGTGGCCGCCCAACAGCAGGCCGCCGAGCGAACCGGAGAGCCGGTTCTGTCCAGGTCGCCATCCGCAGAGGATGACCTCGGTGGTCTGGATTAGGGCGTGCTTGAGCCAATAAGCGGGGCGTTTGCCCGGCAGGTACGGCGCGCTGAGCAGCTTCGCGACCAGGCCCTCGTGGCCGGTGGCAGCGACGTGGTCGAGCAGGTCTTGCGGGGTCCGGCGGTCTGCGGCCAGCTCGGTGAAGTGGAATGCGCGCACTACCGACACTCGGTACGGGTCCGGCTTCGGTAGCGCCGTCAGCTGGGCGCGGCGTTGCTCGTAGGGCTGGCGCAGCAGGGAGGTCTCGCCGAGGTGGAGCAGGTCGAAGGCGAGGAAGCGGACCGGGGCGTCGTCGAACGGCTCGTTGCGGCGGGGTGAGCTGCGGTGCGTTTGGTAGCGGCCGCGGCGTTCCTGCAGCAGCCCGAAGTCGATCTGGCCGTTCTGGTTGTAGGTGACGATCTCCCCGTCGAGCACTGCCGGACGGCCCTCGAGTGCAGGAGCGAGGACGCCGGCGAGGTCGGCGAACTCGTGGGTGAAGTCGATACCGTTGCGGCTGGTGAGGACTGTGGTGCCGTCCGCGGCGATCTGCATGCAGGCTCGGTAGCCGTCCAGCTTGTACTCGTACGCCCACTCCGAGCCCGCCCGTAGCCGGCCGCCGTCGGCCTTGGCGAGCATCAATTCCACCCACTCCGGGATCCGGGACAGGGAGTCGCGCAGAGCCATGCGGAGCCTCCGTCCCGATTCACCATCGCGCTGACTCGACGGTAACCCGTTCGGCCGAGCTTCGCCGGATCTGCGCTGGTCAACGCCCTAACCGGTGACACCCGGTGCCACCTCGAACGCCCTCCGCACGACTCCGGCGCTACCGGGTGACGGTTGCCGCCTCGGCTTGACAACGCGGACTTGCCGACGCAGCATACGAACAAGCGTTCGATAGCATTCGGTGGCGCGCTCCCCGGCAGGAGCGCGCACGATGTGGTCTGGAGTTGAGTCGAGTTGACGGCGCCCGGGGGCGAGGCCCTCGTGACCACTCGCCGCGGCCAGCTTCCACTCAGGCTGATGGCCAGCCGGAGGCACGGGCGGCAGCGGGGCTCGCGCGATGGTCGCCTGGGATCGCGGGATGAGCGCTGACGCGCCGCGGCTGCTGGTGCTGTGGTGCCCGGACTGGCCGGTCGTCGCCGCCGGAGCCGCAGCCGGCACGCCACCGCTGACGCCGGCAGCGGTGTTCTCGGCCAACCGGGTCGTTGCGTGCTCGGCTGCCGCCCGCCGGCATGGGGTGGGGCGCGGGATGCGCCGCCGCGACGCTCAGTCCCGTTGTGCGGAGCTGGTGGTGCACCAGCACGATCCGGAGCGGGATGCGCGGTTGTTCGAGCCGGTCGCCGCGGCGGTCGAGGCTCAGGCCGTCGGGATTGAAGTGGTCCGGCCCGGCATCGTCGCAGTCCCGGTCACCGGCGCGGCCGGCTACTTCGGCGGGGAAGAAGCGCTCGCCGAGCTGCTGCTGGACGAGGTGTCTGCGGGTGCGGGGGTGGAGTGTCAGGTCGGTATCGCCGACGGGTTGTTCGCCGCGACGCTCGCCACCCGCCGCTCCGTCCTCGTCCCGCCGGGCGGCTCGGCGGCGTTCCTGGCGCCGCTGTCGATCACTGAGCTGGACCAGCCCGGCGAGGACCGCAGTGAGCTGGTCGGGCTGCTGCGCCGCCTGGGCTTGAAGACCCTCGGTGCCTTTGCTGCGCTGGCCGAACGTGACATCGCCGGCCGGTTTCCGCAGGATGCGATCGCTGCTCACCGGCTTGCCCGTGGGCTCTCGCAGCGGCCGCCGCTGCGGCGTGCTCTGCCGCCGGAGTTGTCGATCCTCGAGGAGTTCGAGCATCCGCTGGAGCGGGTCGACGAGGCCGCGTTCGTCGCCAAGAACCTCGGCGAGCGGTTCTTCGCCGCCCTCGCCCGCCACAGCCTGGCCTGTACCCGCCTGGCGATCGTCGCAACGACCGAGGCCGGAGATGAGCGGGTGCGGGTGTGGCGGTGCGCCGAACCGCTGACTGCCCGCGCGACGGCAGACCGGGTGCGGTGGCAATGCGAGGGCTGGCTCACCACCCGCCGCGAGGCCCGGCCCACCGCCGGGATCATCCGGCTGCAGCTGGTGCCCGAGGAGGTCGTCGGTGGCCAGGCGCTGCAGCTTCAGCTCGGGTCGGTGGGGCGTGACGCCGACGCTGCCGAGCGCGCCGGCCGTGCCCTGGTCCGCATCCAGGGGCTCCTTGGCCCGGACGCGGTCCTCGCACCAGTGCTTGACGGTGGTCGTGACCCCGGTGTGCGGGTCCGGCTCGTCCCGTGGGGCGAACCCCGCGCCCCGGCGACCGCAGACCAGCCGTGGCCCGGCCGGCTGCCGGCCCCGTCACCCACGTTGGTGCCACCCGAGCCGACACCGGTGCGGGTGCTCGATCCGGTCGGCGACGTCGTCCGCTGCACCGACCGTGGCGAACTCACCTACCCGCCCACCACGGTCAGTGTCGATGATTCCCAGCCGCGGCGGGTCCTTGGCTGGGCCGGACCGTGGGTCTGCCGGCGCGCGCTGTCGACGCCACGGCGCCCGCAGCGCCTCGCCCGGATCCAAGTGATCTTGGAGGCCCATCCCGCCGATGACAGCGAGGTCGCCCTGCTCTTGGCCTGGCGGCCCTGCTGACCGCGGCCGGGCCGGTCCATCACGCTGTTGCTGCCTTCGCCACCACCAGCGAGACCGGCGATCCGCTCGCATCGATCCTCGCCGAGCACCGCGTGGCGTCCCTGACCGTCACGCCCAGCCCGGACGCGGCCGAGGACGCGCTGCTCGCGCACGCGCGCCGCGTTCACGACTCGCTGGGCCGATGCTGCTGGCTGGTCGCCTCCGCCGACCACCGCCTTGCGGCACTGGCCGAACTCGGCCGGATGGAAGTGCTGGCCTGGGAAGGCCAGCCCGTCTCCGACCGCTTGACCGACGTCGCGCACGCCACCCACCGGCTCGCCCGCCCCGACAGCGCCACCGGCGTGTTCACCCAGCCCGTTCCGGCCCCGCCTCCGCGACGGCGGCGATGCCCGGACACCGTGCGTGCGGCCGGCTACGCCCTTCTCACCGGCGTTGGTGTCGGGCTGAGTCAGAGCCTCACCGCGCGCCTGCTCGGTCGTCGACGCGGCTGAGCCTGCGGCGCGGCCTTCATCGGCTGCGCCGCTTCTGCTCCGTACCCGCGCATCGGCAGGGACCAGCGATACCCGCCTTTTCTCGGGCCGCCATGCAGTGCGGTGGCGGCGCTCGGCTGCAGCGCGAGTGAGGAAACGCGGAAGTGATGACGGCGGCCTGCTGGGATGACCTCACTGCGCTGCACCGCCCCGACGGTGAGGCGGGTCATCCCGGCAGGCCGCCGCCCGATTCCCGAGACCCCGTCCCGAGTGCCCATAACCTACCCACTGGGGCGGGGTTCTCAACCGTCACGATCGGCCCGGACTGGATCAGCGGCATGGCCGCAGCGGCACGCCTCGCCGACGGAGCCGGCTTGCCGGAAGTCGATCATGAGCGGGGCTACAGTGCCTTTGACACTTAAGAGTCAAAACAGCAAAGTGTCAGTGTGGAGCACGGCGGGGCTCGCTTCAGCGAACGAACCCCGCCGCCAAACGCACAGCGAGATGACCGGTCAGTGCGGGTACAGGTTTCCTATGCCTAGAAGTACCAGCACCACGAAGGTCACCAGCCGGGTTGCCGTCACGGTCACTGTTCCGGAGATCGTGACGGTAATCCAGTTCCTCTGTGCATCACGTCCCTGATCCTGGTGTGACCCCAAGATCAGTTCACCTTCCCCACTTCCGAAGTACCACCGAGCGGATGCTCGGATGGAGCCGAGGTTCGGAGTGTTCCCTCGGCTGCAGCACGAGGCACCACGGGGGCCGGCACGCTCAAGTAGACCGGTATCGGAGAGGTGACCGACGGACCGACACGCCCCCACTTTGAGCAGTCGGCTCAAACGGTCCCGCGGAGGCAGTCGGCGGCCCTGACCGATGACTCCTCCCGGCTACCGTTTCTGCGCAACCAGTCGAACGGGTAAGTGAGGGTGCTCGGGGTAGCCCTGACCAAGTGGCTGGAATTGAAGTGGGCTCGAAGTGTCACGGTTGGAGGAGTCGCCTCGTGCGTGTGAGCTGGACCGACAGCGATCCGGAGCATTGGCGGGTGCTAGAGCTGGCGGGTGCGGACGTCTCGCGCCTAGCCGCCGCGCGCCGGTGGGCTGATGCCCAGCTGCCGACGTTGAGCGAGGCTGCCCGATGCGACACGGTGCTGGTCGTGGGCGAGTTGCTGGAGAACGCCTACCGACATGCCGGTGGACCGCACCAGCTGCGAATCGGGTACCAGGTCAGCCCGTGCGAGGTGACCGTGGCTGTCGCCGACCGCGGGACCGGCGAGCCTCTTCTGCGAGTCCCACATCGCGGAGGTGGCCGTGGCTTGCTGCTGGTTGATGCAGTGTGCGCCGCGTGGGGCGTGAGCCGCCACGATGATGGCAAGCTCGTGTGGGGGCGTCTCGACTGCGAGACTTCGGGACCGTGACCGGGGGTCAGGGCCGGGTGTTACCGCGGGGTATCCAGGCTCGATGGACCGGCCGAGAGAGCCGCCCAGCTCAGAGCGTCGGCGACGCTGCAGTGCACGGGCAGCACGTGCTCCAAGTCGAGCGCGGTGATCGGCCGCAGCAGCGCTCGTGAACGGCCGGCCACGGCGAACGGCACCCGCGCGACGGCCGCATCAGCGACGGTGTCGATCAAGATGGTCAGCACCCGTGCAGCACAGAACTCGATCGCCGAGGTGTCGCAGATCAGCGCCAGTGGCCGCCGGTGCACTTCCTCGGCCAGCAGGGCGGCGAACTGCCCGGTGACGGTCAAGTCGAGCTCGCCCGACGCGGTGACCACGCTCGCCTGTGGTGTCCGGGTTACCGCGAACGACGCCGGTGGCAGGCGTCGCGGATCTCGCGGCCGGGGCACGGACGACGACATGAGCATGGCCTCCTCGAACCGATGGTGAGACCCCACTGCCTGCGCCAGCTCAGGTGTCACCTCACCCGGGTCGCCGGGCCGGTGAGATGCAATGCGGCTACCGGGCTGAACCGCTGCACCCGACCGTACAACCGTCAAGCCCGCGATGCAGCATTCTCACGGTCTGATCTCGTACGCCGGAATCGCCCCAAACCGCTCAATGCCGCGGTGGTCCGCTGAAGTAGCCGGCATCGCGCCCCGGCCTGGCCTCCCGGTCAGCCGATGCAGAAGCTGGTCTCGGCGGCAAACGTACTCAACTTTCCTTGTGGAGCCATAATCCTGCGCGAAGGAGTAGCCGATCGTGTGGTTTCGTCAGCGATTGGGTACCAAGTGCGCATGGTTGTCCAAGCGCCCGAACGAAACGCGTCCGCCGCGACACCCACCGTGCCGCCCCAGCGCCGTTTCGACGAGTACGCCCACTGTGCTCCGCTGTTCGCCGAACGCAGCCGGCTCGGCGACGAGGACGCCCGCCGCAGCGAGCTGCGGGCGCGGTTGATCACCGAGCACCTTCCGGTGGCCGAACACATCGCCCGGCGTTTCAGCGGCCGCGGCGAACCGTTCGACGACTTGCTGCAAGTCGCCCGGACCGGTCTGATCCGGGCCGTTGACCGCTACGACCCCGAGCGGACCGCGGATTTTCTGTCCTTCGCGGTGCCGACCATCATGGGTGAAGTTCGGCGCCATTTCCGCGACACCGGCTGGTCGATGCGCGTTCCTCGCGGGTTGAAGGATCTGCAGCAGAAGCTCAGCAAAGCGACCGACACGCTCGCGCGCGACCTGGGTCGGGCGCCGACGCCGAGCGAGCTGGCGGCGTACCTGGGGATGGGCGTCGACTTCGTGCGGGAGGGGCTGCTGGCCGCGGAGGCTTACCGCCCGCATTCGATCGACGCACCGGTCCGCGGCATGGAAGACACGGTCACAGTCGCCGAGCAGCTCGCGGTCGAAGAATCCGGGTTCAGCAGGTTCGACAACCGCGTCGCGTTGCAGGCGGCGATGGCGACGTTGCCGGCCCGGGAACGCGCGATCATCACGATGCGGTTCGTCGACGAACTCCCCCAGCGCGAGATCGCGGAGCGGATCGGGGTGTCCCAGATGCACGTCTCCAGGTTGCTGGCCAAGACCCTCGAACAGCTCCGCGCCCACATCGTCGCCGACTAGGCCGACCCGCTCACCCACCTACAGAATCGGCGGCAGGCACCGCAGAGCGGCCGTCGCGCGTCCAGGTCATGGTGACGGTGGTGCCGGCGACGCTCGTTTCGACCAGGGCTTGGTCGGCCAGAGTGTGGATCAGCGGCAACCCGCGGCCGCCCAGCAGGGTGGAGCGGGGAACCGGTTGCCACTGGCCGGAGTCGCGGATGGTGACGGTCACGGTGTCGCCGACGTGGCGGGCGTGCAGGGTGAAGGTGCCGATCCGACCGGGATAGGCGTGGAGGACGACGTTGGCCATCGCCTCGTACACCGCCAGCAGCAGATCTTGCACTCGTTCCGGGATCAGTCCGGTGCCGGTGGCCCAGGCGGCGAGCAGGTCGCGCAGCGGGCTGATCTGGGCCGGTTCGGCAGGCACGTCCTCGTGCAGCAGGTCCGGCGCGGTGGCGGTGTCGTCGGCGGGGCTGTCCGGGGAGCAGGTCATCGCGGTGGATCTGCGGCGAGTGCGTCCGCGCTGCTGGTGAAGACCGGGAGCAACTGGGCCATCCCGGTCACGGTGATCGCACGATGGGCCAGGCTGTCGGGAACCGTGACGACCCGCACCGTGGTGTCCTGCCCGCCGGTGGCGTGGGCTTGGGCCAGCACCGACAAGCCGGAGGAGTCGAGGAAGGTCACCGCGGTCAGGTCGATCACCAGCACAGCGGGTCGCTGAGCGAAGGCGGCGGTGACCGCATCGCGCAGCTGATCGGCGGTGAGCAGATCGACGTCGCCTGCCACGGCCAGCACCAACGCCTCCGAGGATGTCTCCTCGCGCACGGTCAGCTGCAGGGCGTCGTCGATCTGGGTGGGGTCGGCGACGTCGTCGTTCACCGGCTCGTTCCCGCTCTCCTGGACATCAGCTCGTCCCCTTCTCCGGGCACCAACCAGCACGGCAACCACTCCGCTGCCGCGTGTACCCGGATTACGGACGGGTTAAACCACGAGTTCTGCCGCTATCGAACCGCCGCAGCGGGTAGGCTGTCGCACCGCTGCCTGCGTTGGGGGTGCTTCGCTCAGCGCAGGCGTGCTACCAGCGACAACCACTCCTGGGCGTCGGCCCGGTCGGCGTGGATCGGCAGGATGCGATCGAGGGACAGCAGTTTGATGGGGCGGACCACGGCGCGCTGATTGGCGATGACCGCGCAGGCGATCCCGCGCGCGTGCGCGCTGGTCACGGCGTTGACCAGGACCGACAGTCCACCGGAGGAGCAGAACCCGACCGCGGTGAGGTCGATGATCAGCGCGGCAGGCCGCAGGGCCAGTTCCTCGTCGAGCCGTTCCTGCAGCCGAGCCATGCTCGACAGGTCCAGGTCGCCGGTGACCGCGACCGTGGCCGCGTCGGCCGTCGTGGTCACGGTGAAGCGGGTACGCACAAGAGGGACGGCGTCGATGTCGCGGCGGCTGCGGGGTGTGGCGGTAGCGGGCATGTGGTGGCCTCCTCGTCGACGCGGGGAGCCGGATACATTTGCCTCCCCGCCGTGCCGGGCTGCCGGTGGGCAGACCTTGCTCCGGTTCGGTGGCGGCTGGTGGTCTCAACCGCGACGCCGCACCGCGCACACCCGGCCAGAGGCGGGATGCGGCGGCCAAGCGCCACGACCCGGACGGCGCGCAAGGCACTGACCGGGCCAGACCCATACTGCCCAGCCGGCCACGCGCTCAACCGGCCTCGGGCTCACCTTCCTGGATGGGGGTGTCGAAAGCCGACCCGAGCACGTGCTGCCGCAGCTGGTCGAGGACCACGGCGGAGGTCTCCGCATCCACGGTGCCGGTTTCGGCGCGGCTGCCGGCCGTGACCACGACCGCGGCGACGTCGTGCAATTTGATATTGGTGCGCTGGGAGATGGCGCGCAACGCGGCGAAGGCGGTCGCGGCGGTCCAGCCGCGCACCAGCATCAGCATCCCTTTGGCTTGCTCGATGACCGGCTGCGTATCCAAGGCGTCCCGCAGCTGGGCTAGCTCGTCGGCCGGATTGTCCGGGGATCTCCACGACGTCATGCGCTCATTCCAGCACTTGGTATCACCCGGCACCGCGAAGACCCAAGGTCTCTACAGCGGTCACGCCGCCTTGACCCCGCCGGATCCGCGCGATGCGCATCGTTTTCGACGCGACCACGTCAGCGTTGACTTGCTGTGACGGTGCGTGACCGATGCGGGTGATGGATCGGTCCAAACGCGGGCGTGGACGACGCCCTAATGGGTGCGTTGCTCAGCTCGGGTCAGGACCCGCGGGGGGTGTTTCCAGCTCCAAGGTCGCGTGCAGGCCCAGGCTCGTCAGCTTGCGCCGGACCGGCTCCGAAGCCACCACCCGCAAAGAGGTTCCGCCTGCGGCGCAGCGGCGGGCCAGCTCGACGAACGGGACAACGGCTTCCATGGTCAGGTAGGTCACCGCGGCCAAATTCACGACGAGGGCGGTGGCGGGATCGGCCGTGTAGGCCGGCGCCACGATTTTCTCCGCGGCGTGCGTGTCGGTGAGGTCCCCGGCGCCGCGCAGGATCAGCACGCCGGTGGCCGGCACCGGCCGAGACCCGCCGGGGGCGGGCTCGTGGGGATCGGCGACAGTGCTCATGGGCCCGTCCTGTTCCGCCGAGCATCCTCGATGCGTCTCCTGGCGAGGAGCACCGGGTCGTGAACTGCGCAGCTGTCTCCTCGGGTATCTCGGGGCATTCGTCGTGCGTTACCGCCCGGATGGGTGTAACTCCGAGCGCACTGCATCGGCTTGATGGTGCCCGGTAGTCAACGCTGCACCACTTGCCTCGTGAGCAGCGCCGAACGGCGGGCGGCCACCAAGCTGCGGCAGGTTCGAGATCACTTCTCGGTTGGCCTCATCGACCGGCGGGTAACCCGCTGCACGATGAGGCTGGGTGGGCGAGCCAGCGGGTGGGTCGCCTCGGTGACGTGGTGGAGGTCCGTGCGTGTCGTCCTTGCCGCTGGCGGTGCTGTTTTTGATCTTCGTGGCGGCGGCCGCGGCGATTTGGGTCGCCGGAATCTCGCTGTCCAACCAGACCGACGTGCTGGCCACCCGCCTGCACCTAGGCTCGGCGTTCGGTGGCCTGGTCCTGCTGGCCGTGGCGACGAACCTGCCGGAGATCGCGATCGTCGTCTCCGCGTCGGCAGCCGGCAACGTCGGCGTCGCCGTCGGCAACATCCTCGGCGGCATCGCCATCCAGACCGTCGTGCTGGTCGTGCTGGACGGATTCGGGGTCCGCGGCGGGAAACCGCTGACCTATCGGGCCGCCTCGCTCGTGCTGGTGCTCGAAGGGGCGCTGGTCGTGGCGGTGCTCGCCGTTGTCATCGCCGGCACCCAGCTGCCCGCCTCCCTGATCGTCTGGCGGCTGACACCGGCGCCGGTGCTGATCACCGTGCTCTGGGTGGTCGGTCTGCTGCTCCTGCAGCGGGCCGGGAAGTCGCTGCCGTGGCACGAGGACGGCGACGCACCCGACGGGCAGGACCGGCCGCGCGGGCACCGCCGTCACCACGTCGAACAACAGGCGACCCACAAAGGCACCAGCACGGCCAAATCAGCGGTGATCTTCGGCGTGGCGGCGGTGGTCACACTGGTCGCCGGGGTGTTCCTCGAGCGCAGCGGCGATGCCATCGCCGACCACATCGGCCTGTCCGGAGTCCTGTTCGGCGCCACTGTCCTCGCCGCCGCCACGTCATTGCCGGAGGTCTCCACCGGGATCACCTCGGTCCGCAACCGGGACTACCAGCTCGCGGTGAGCGACATCTTCGGCGGCAACGCCTTCCTGCCCGTGCTGTTCCTGGTCGGGACCCTGGTTTCCGGCCAGGCGATCCTGCCGCACGCCGAGCGCACCGACATTTACCTCACCGCCCTGGCCGCGCTCTTGACCCTCGTCTACGCCGCCGGGCTGCTGTTCCGCCCCCGACGCCGGGTCGCAGGCGTCGGCGTCGACTCGCTGATCGTCCTGGTGCTCTACGCAGCGGGCATCGGTGGCCTGGTCGCCATCGCCACATCCTGATCAGCCGACGCGACCGAGGCAGCAGCCGGTGGCCGCGCTCGCGGGAACGACTGGGCAGGGTACGACTACGCCGGTCGGCCACGGCGGTCACGGCGGTCATGACCGTGGCTGCGATGTTCTTCCTCGGCGGGCGACGCCGCGTCAGTGGGCCGGCAAGTCGACTTCGGTGTGCCGGGTGGCGAGCGTCGACGCGACTTCGGCGAGCTTGACGTTCAGGTCCTGGGAGGTGCGCCGTAGCACGTCGAAAGCTTCCTCGGCCGAGACGCCGCGGCGGGCCATGATGATGCCCTTGGCCTGGCCGATCACATCCCGGCTCTCGATCGCCTTGCGCAGATGCGCAGCCTGAAGTTCGGCACGCGTGACGGCGTGGGTCGTGGCCAGGGCCAGCGACGCTTGAGTCGCCAGCAGCAGCAGGACGTCACGATCAGCCCGGTCCAGCCCGTTGGCGGACCGGGAGAAAACGTTGAGCGCTCCGATGGAGCGTCCGGCAGGCGGTCCTGGAATAAGGGCGGTCGCGACAACGGACCGGACACCAAGGTCCACCGCGGCCGGCGCCCAACGCGGCCAGCGTGGCTCGTCGGCCAGGTCGGGGCACAGGGCGACAGCGGGGCCACTGGGGACGGCGGCTTCGACGCACGGGCCTTCGCGGAACCGGTACTGCAGTAGGTCCAGATCGGTGGCGATGTCGCCGGTTGCCGCGGGGGTGTGGAACCCGCCGGCGTCGTCGAGCAAGGTGAAGCTGGCCAGGTCTGCAGCCGGGACCATCACGGTGGCGGCATCGAGCACGCGCCGAAGCACGTCCTCGACCGAGGGAGCGGCCAGCAACGTGACCGTCAGCTGGCCGAACTGCTCGGCCAGCGGTCCCGGGCCAGGCTGGGTCCGGTCGGCATCCGAGGTGAACGCTCGTCTCTCGAGCTGCCAATCCTGCTCATCGGTCATGCCGTTCTCCCTGGTGTTGCGCGGAGGACGGCTGCCTGCTCAACCATCGCCGAAAACAACTTAGCCGCCGGCACCGCTGCTCGACGAGAGCGGCAGGTTTCCACGCGCCCCGACGGGGGTAACGGTGGGCTAGGTCTGATCGACTCGTACGAGATCCGCGCGGACCTAGACCCCGCCGGCTCTAAAACCTGGGTCGGCGGGGTCGCGGCCGGCCGGCGATGTGCCGCCGACAGACGCGCCGCTTACCGTCTTCCGGTGAGTTCGGTCGCCACGTCGATCAGGATCCGGTCGGCCTGCCCCAGCACCGCCCGCCTGCGGCTGCGGTGCCAGGAAATCCGAAGAAGAACTCGACGTCGACGACGTTGTGTCCGATGTGGACGCTCTACTCCTGGCTGGTCGCCACCGCAGGTTTGCCACGACATCGTCCGGTGAAGAACCATCGCGCATACGAGCCACGCCACCCCTTCACGTCCGACGCCCTCCGAATCGGTCATCTCGGGTGATCCAGCCACCCGCCCCACTCATCCACTCAGCAGAATCAGCACACGCCGCCAGGCGTCGCCCCCACACCGGACCGACTACGCCGGCCGAACGCTCGGCATCCGAAGCGTGAAACCGGCAAGGCGGCCTGCCGGGCGCGCCGTGCTACCCGGCAGGCCTGGCCGACCGGCGGCGGGTCGGGGGGTTACCCACATGGCCGAACGGCGTCCACTGAGAATGGCGATGACACGAGATATCGACCAGGGTCGAACGGCTCTGATCGCAAGCAGCCGCCGACGTGGCCGCGGCCCACGACCGCGGCCCCAGCGAACCCGGACGGCTCCGGTCGCCGCTCTGTGCAGCTCATGGCCGGGTGCATCATGTTCAGGTGGCTCCTTCAGATCCTCACCAGACTGGACTCACGGAAGACCCGGTCCCGTCGGTGTCGGTTCGGCAGGTCGTGGGCGCCGTCGTCGTCGCTGCGACTGGTGCCGTGGACCTGGCGACCGCTCCCAACCTCCAGGAGGCCGTGACCCAGGTCTTGGCCGGTGGTCCGTCCATGGTGATCATCGACTTGAGTGACGTGGACCTCGCTGACCCGGCGGTGTACGACATGCTCTGCGAAGCCGATGCCGTCGGTGTGTTCCAGGTCGAGCCCCCGCCCAGCTCGCCACGCTGCCGCGGCTGCGGCCCCGGAAGTTTTACGACCTCGTCGTCGAAGTCGCCCTAATCCGCCCCGGCCCCATCCAAGGCGGCTCGGTGCACCCCTACATTCGCCGCCGCCGCGGAGACGAACCCTGGGGGCACGCCCATCCCCTCCTCGCCGGCAGCCTGGACCGCACCCTCGGCGTGCCGCTGTTCCAGGAGCAGGTGATGCAGATGGCCGTCGACGT
>NZ_PPHG01000027.1:0-77629 GCF_002904295.1 Amycolatopsis sp. CA-128772 | reverse complement strand
CGAGCAGATCCACGCCTTCTCCGGCTACGGCTTCCCCGAAGCGCACTCGATGTCCTTCGCGCTGCTCGTCTACGCGTCGGCGTGGTTCAAGCGCTACTACCCGGCGGCGTTCTGCGCCGGGCTGCTGCGGGCGCAGCCGATGGGCTTCTACAGCCCGCAGTCGCTGGTTGCCGACGCCCGCCGGCACGGCGTGCACGTCCGCGAGCCGGACATCAACACCAGCCTCGTCCACGCCACCCTCGAACCCGATCCAGGAAGCACCGGCGGGGTCGCGCTGCGGCTCGGCCTCGCCGGCATCCGCTACCTCGGCGAGGCGGTGGCCGAGGCAATCGTCGCCGAGCGAGACGCGAACGGCCCGTACACGACCATCGGCGACCTCACCGGCCGGGTGCAGCTGAAGAAGAACGCCGCTGAAGCGCTGGCCACTGCCGGGGCCATTCGCCGGGTTCGGCGGCGACCGGCGCCAGGACCTGTGGGCCGCCGGCGCCGCCGCGGCCACCCGCCCCGGGCACCTGCCCGGCCTCGCCCCCGGGCTCGACGCACCCGCGCTGCCGGGCATGACGCGGCTGGAGGTGACCGCCGCGGACCTGTGGGCCACGAGCGTGTCCCCGGACAGCCACCCCGTCGAGTACCTGCGGGAGCTGCTCACCGCGCGCGGCGCGATCACCGTCGCCGAACTCATGCGGACCGAGGACGGGACGCGGGTGTGGGTCGGCGGCGCGGTCACCCACCGCCAGCGGCCCGCGACCGCAGGCGGGATCACGTTCCTCAACCTCGAAGACGAGACCGGCATGGCCAACGTCCTGGTGTCGCCGGGCCTCTGGCAACGGCAGCGGCTCGTCGCCCGCACCAGCGCTGCACTGCTCATACGAGGCCAAGTGCAGGCCGGCGAGGGCGTGGTCACCCTGGTCGCCGACCGGCTGGAACATCTCGACCTGGCCATGACCACGGGCCCGTCCCGAGACTTCCGGTAGCCGCCGCGATGACCAGCCAACCTCTCGTGGGTGGCCCGCGCTCCGGCGACCGTGGCGAATTCGGTGACCTCCTGCCCGTTCGCCGCGCGCGCAGCAGCCCGGTGCTGTGCCTGCGCAGCCACTACCTCACCCACTACGGCATGATCCAGATGTACAGCCACCGCTACCGGCTCCACACCACCCTCTGCTTGTGGACCCGGTTGGGCTGTGACCGTTGACCACATTGCGGCGTGATGACCCATCCACCACCTGCCGAACGATGGTTTCTATACGCCCTTCGGCGTGAGTAGAGCTGGCACCGATCATTTTGGCCGACCACATGGGCTGCGCCGCTTGCGCGTTTCTATACGCCCTTCGGCGTGAGTAGAGCTGGTACCGCAGCATGGGCAAGGTCCGGTGGAACTGCGGGGTGCTGTTTCTATACGCTTTTCGGCGTGAGCAGAGCTGGCACTCCAACTGAGTGCAAGCAAGCCCCTGATCGGCGTTTCTATACGCCCTTCGGCGTGAGTAGAGCTGGCACCCTACCCGGTAGGACACGCCTCTGACCAGCTCGAACGGCGGTGCCGTGCACGGCACCGCTGTGCGCGGCCCCAAGAAGATCGGCATCGGGCGGTGTTGGTGCCGTTTGCGCTGGTCCGGGGCGTGCACGCGAGACATAATGTCGATCTTCAGTTGACCTTCCCCCCTTCGGGCTAAGGCGGGTCATAGCGCGATCCAGTACGGACGGTCGGGTTCGAGGTCGGCTTGGCCAAGTACGACGGTTTTCGACCAGCACGTGGCACACAGGGGCACCAGGTGCACCGCGTCGGTGCTGGGGTTGATCATTCCGGCGAGCCGCTCCCGGAAATCGGGGAGGTCGGCGGTGTCGATGGAGCAGACGAACACGCTGCGCTGGATGCGGTCGCCCCAGTGCTGCAGGTAGCCCGCGACCCGGGCACGCACCGCGTCCCGGGAGATGTCATAGCAGACCAGCGTTGTCAGCGCCATGACAGTCCCCTCAGCTCGGCCACGGTGCCCTCGACGTATCCGGCGATGTGCTGCGCCTGACGATAGAGGTGCCGGCGCAGGCTTCCGGCGAAATCCGGCAGTGCTCCTGTGGTGGTGTGCAGCATCCGGCGTTCGTAGCCGTCGAGCACGGCCTGGCGGCCCGCCTTGGTCAGCAGCACACCCTCACGCTCGCTGTCGCGGCGCCCGTGGTCGACGACCAGCCGACGCCGGCGGAAGGCCTCGAGCACGAGCTGGTCGACGACCAGCGGCCGGAACTCCTCCGCCAAGTCCAACGCGAGACTGGGGCGGTCACCGTCCTCGGCGTGCAGGAGGCCGACGGACGGTTCCAAGCCGCGGCCACCAGCGCCAAGGTCGTCTCCGAAACCAGCACCGCGTAGCCGAACGACAGCGCCGCGTTGACCACATCCCGTGGCGGGCGCCGGTTGCGGCCGGTGAAGCCGAGCTCGCCGGGCAGGAAGGTCCACCAGGACTGGAAGTAGGCTCGCGCGGCCGCGCCCTCCAGCCCCATCAGCTCGTCTCTGCCGGTCGCCTCCGGCAGCATCGCCAGGTAGCTGTCGATGGCGCTGACCGCCGCACCCAGCTTCTCGGCCGATTCCCGCGCATGGTCCGGCGCAGCAGCACGGCCTGCTTGCGCAGCTTCGCCGCCACCATGACCCGCGCCGCGGGCAGCGACCGGGCCGGGTCCTGCGCCGTGTGCAGCTGCCGCCGAAGCCGGGACGCACGCACCGCGGGCCCGCAGATCGTCTGCCCGAGATAACGCCCGCGGCGGGAACAGAACACCAGCTCGATCCCGGCCGACAATGCCCAATTTCGCAGGCCCGCGCTCACCCCGACCGCGCCGAAACACACAATCCTTACCACCAGCCCGATCGGCACGTCAAGCAGACGCTCCTCATTCTTGGCGACGACGAGCCGCCCGTCCTCGACCCGCACCCCGCGCCCTGCACCCCCAGAAACACCGTCCGGTGCTGCGGAGCCGCCGTGCCACGCTCGAGGACCGGCGAATACCGGGAACCGAAGTCCTCGCCCAAAAACGTGAAGCCGTCGGCGAAGGACATCACCTCGGTCTTGTCCGCCCCCAGCGTCATCCCAGCCTCCTCCACCGCCGCGTGGACCACCCCCGCTGCCTCCCACGCCTCGTCCCGGGACCGCGTCACCACACAGAAATCGTCGCCGTAGCGCACGACCGGAAACCCGGCGCGGCGAACCCGCTCGTCGATCGGCTCCAGCACCCAGTTCGCCAGCACCGGCGACAACGGCGACCCCTGCGCCCAGCCCTTCGGCGCGAGAAGGTCGCGCTGCCCGGGACGCCGTGCTCCTCGCGCAAGCAACAACCGGACAACGGCCACCAACTCGGCATCAGCGATCAGCGCCGACAGGCTCCGCGACAGCCTCTCCAGCGGTATCGAGGGGAAGCAGTCGTGCACATCGGTCCGCAGCACCCACGCGAAGCCCTCCTCACACAGCCGAGCGACTTCGCGAACCGCGTCGCCGACGCCCAGCCCCGGCCGGTAGGCGAAGCTGCCCGGCCCGAGCAGCACGTCGATCACCGGGCCAAGCACGCCGAGGATCGACCGTTCCACCACCCGGTCCCGCACCGCGGGAATCCGCAACACCCGCTCGCCGCCGTCCGCATCGTTGATCACGACCTCGGTCAGCACGCCCGGCTCGTAGCCACCGCCGAGCAGCTGGGCCGACAGCTCGGCCAGCCGGTTCTCTGCGCCGTCCTGGAATCGCCGCACACCCGCCGAGAGCACCTCGTCCCGCGCGTCGGCGAGCAGCACATCCGCCCAGGCCGCGCCAGCGCCGAGGGCGCCGCGACCCGCTCCATCAGCGCGCTCACGTTCACCGCCCAGGCCGGACCCGGACGCCCCCGAAACCTCTCGTCGTGTGCGCGCCCACACCGGCGTAAGGCGCGATCGCCAGCAACTTCCCCACCGCGTCCCGAAGCCCGGGATCCTCGACCGCGTACGTCACCCGCCCGCGAAAGCCACCCACCGTCACCTGGACCGGAACCCGCTTCCCGGACGCGTCCGGACGCTCGTGCAGCACGAACCGTTCCACCTCGCTCGCCCCCCTCACGTCCGTGACCACCACCGGATCCAAGGCAAGATCCACCTCCAGGTCGCCGGCATGCGGCGCGGCGAACCGCCGCCAATCAGCGCGCAGGCTGCCCAGCACCGCCGACGGGGACGGCCACGGCAGCAAACGGTTGCCCCGGCGGAACGTCACCGGGCTCACGAATTCCACAGCCCACGCACGCCCGGGACCGGCCGCCACCTCCGACCACGCCACGGCAGCGACCTGCCGCACCCGCCGGCCAGCCCCCGCCAGCAACCGCTCCACCACTTTGTCGTCGAGCACACCGATCTCGATCCCCGTAGTCGTCGCCTTCCACGACCACGCCTTCCGGTCAGCCCGATGGTCGGAGTCCAGCCACGACGCCAGCAACCCGTGCAACCGGCGCCGATCAAGCACACCCCCGGGAACCGGCATCTCCCACAAACTCGGCATCACCACCTCCACTCCCGACCACCGAACGCGCCAGGCCACGTCACGCGAACACCGCTGAAGTCGGCAGCGACCCGCCCCAGGTTCACCACCACCCAACCCGCCATCGAATCGTTACCCGAAAACGCCGACACTCGCTGCCCGACAACCCCTGCACGATCCACCGGCCTCGTCCGAACACCGCGTTTCATACGCCCTTCGGCGTTGGACTGTGATCAGCGCTACGGGTTCTTCGGGAACTTCCCGGACGGCCAGCCGGAATGGTTTCTATACGCCCTTCGGCGTGACTATGGTCGGCACCGCAACACGATCTTCGACTACATGCACTTTCAGCTGTTTCTATACGCCCTTCGGCGTGACTGTGGTCGGCACGGACATCGGCACGAACACCGGCTCCGATTCTCTATACGCTTTCGGCGTGACTGTGGTCGGCACAAGCCCTTCAAGTTCCGGGACAAGGGAGTCATGGCGTTTCTATACGCCCTTCGGCGTGACTGTGGTCGGCACGAGTGCGATTTTTCCGCCGGCTGGTCGTGACTGCCGTGGTTTCTATACGCCCTTCGGCGTGACTGCGGCCGACACGCCAGCAGAAGCTGGCCGTGGCCGTCTGATCATCTGCTCCATCTTGTTTCTATACGCCCTTCGGCGTGACTGTGGTCGGCACTCTACCTGGTTGAGGGTGGCTCTAATCAGCGCAAATACTCGGGTGCTGCACGGCAGTTCCGATTTCCCGTTCCGCATGATCGTCACCAGGGCTCGCATGGCCTGTTTTCGCACGTGGGAGACGTGCACGCGATATGGCTTGTGGATCTTCACGGGCCCATCGCCCGTTCGGCATAGTCACGTAGGTCTCCTCCGCCGCACGAGCAACCTTGAGCCGATGAGCGTGTCTCATCGGCGGGGGTCGCCGTCGAGCCACGCGTCCCAGATCGCGGTCGCGGTGGCGGTGGCAGGCAGGGTCAGGGGGCGAGGTGCCGGTCCTCCGTCGAGCCGGAGGGCCGCGTCCTGCTCGGTGGGGGCGAGGTCGGCGTAGAAGATGTGGGTGAACACGGCGTACTGGTCGGTGTCGCCGAGCCGGACGGGGGTGAGCCAGACCGGGGATGCGCGGCGTGCGGCCTGGTTGTCGAGGTGGAGGTTGACGGAGGCTTTGAGGCGGTCTTTCGGGCGGTAGTAGTTGACCGGGAGGCCGAGGGCAGCGGCCGGGTAGCTGTTGTCTGGTCCGAGGATGGTGGTGCCCCATTCCGGTGTCGCTGCGGTGTAGCGGTGGCGGTGGCGGCGGCGTTGCGGAAGATGCGCCAAGCGGCGCCGGTGCGGTGCAGCGCGTCCGGGAGTGGCCGGGGCTGGAGGTCGAGGGCGTTGGCGGACCAGGTTTCGCCTGACAGCACCGGGAACGGGCTGAGGCCGCCGCGGGACTGCCAGCGATTCTCGTCCAGGTCCGGCTTTTCGGGGAAGGCCGCCGCGGTGGCCTGGGCGATTTCGGGTGGGATGATGGTGTGCCATCGGGCCAGCAGTGCACCGGGGGTGCCGGTGGGGTGCAGCAGCGCGGTGCTCCAGCTCGGTGGTGGATTGCTGATCGCGGTGCAGGACAGGCGGCCGAATCCGCGGCGGGTACGGGCGCCGAGCCCGCCGTAGGTCAGCCAGGCCCACAAGGCGAGCATGAACCGCTGGCTGATGCAAGGGTCTTTCGGTAGGGCGACGTTCAGGTCGAAGGTGGTGCCGACGGGCAGATGCGGACGGCGCAGGGCGGGATTTCGCCCGCCGGTGCACAGTCCCTGCCCGAGCAGATACCGGGCGCCGGCGAATCCGTTTTCGCTGCGGCGGGCCCAGGCGGGAAGGGTGTCGGCGTTCTCGGCGGGTCTGGCGGGTGGGGTGACACGCAGCCGGGCCGGGGACGGGGTGGCGGTGCTGCCGAACACCTCGGCCTCGCCGGCCGCGAGCTGTGGCAGGTCATCGACGCCGCGGACCGTGCGCCCGGCGGCGAGGGCGCGGTACCAGTAGCGCAGCACGCCACGGATCGACGGTGGCCGGATGATCGTCCCTGCGTCGGGTCCGGTGGTGTCGCCGCTGAACAGCGGGGTGTCGACGCGGAGGGTGAACGTGGTCCACACGGTCATGGGGTGCCTCCTCGGGTGCGTTTGACCCGGCCCAGGGGCGCGGTGACGGGCCGGTCGTCCCACAGCACCTGCGCGGCCAGCCCCACAGCCAGCGACCATCCGGTGAGCAGCAGCACGAACCCGGCCGGCGCGGCCGCCGCGCCGGCGTTCAGCGCGTCGGCGCAGGCGCTCGCGTGGGCGGGTGGGTAGGTGTGGGCGGTGTAGGCCGGGTGGAGCCACCAGCCGAGCAGGCACTGCCCGTCCTCGGCGACGCTCGGTGCGGCGAAACCGAGGATGAGAATGCTCAAGGTCATCGCGTAGCCGGCGCCGATCAGGCCGACCACCGAGCCGCGGCGCACCGCCGCCCAGACCGCGACGCCGTGCAGGCGGGTCTCGATGATCAGGTAGAGCATCGACACGACGAGCAGGCCGAGGCCGACGCGCCAGGCATCGGGATCCAGCCACCAGCGCGGGGTGAAGCTCAGCAGCACCAGCGCCCCGGCGGCCGAGGCCGCGGGGAGCCGCAGCAGCAGCACCGCGTCCCGGCGTGGCCTGGCCACGATGACGGCCACCATCCCGGCCACGAGCTGCGCCAGCGCGACCCAGCGGGCGAGCTGCCCGGCCTGGGCCGCGTAGAGCAGCAGCGGCGCCAGCGCCAGGGACCCGAACGCTGCTGCGCCGCGCCGGGCGCCGGTGCCGAACGCGCGGGCTCCGTCTTCCAGTGCCGCCCGGGGAAGCCAGTGGTTTTCGGTGACCTCGGCAGCGATCCGGTCCTGATCGTCGCGGCGTTCGGTGTCCCCGGCCCGGCGGGCCACCAGCGCCAGGCGCCGCCCCCGCACCTCGGCCGCGGCGGTGTCCTCGGGCCAGGCATGGGTGACCCAGCGCAGTTCCCGTTCGAACCGCACCGGGTCGATGTGGTGCACGGCCGAGAGCCACGGGTCGTCCTGCCAGGCCCGCAGGTGGCTCAGCCACTCCTCGCGCGCGGTCCGGGCCAGGACGAGCACGGCCTGATCCACCTGCAGCACCTGAGGTGGCGGCTGCTGCTCACCGGGCCGGGTCGCCGGGGCGTCGACGCGCTCGGGCAGGACGTCGGTGTCCTCGCCGAGGGTGCGCAGCCGGAACGGCAGGCTCCAGACCACAAACCGCAGCCGCGCGGCGCGGGACCGCAGCGGCTCGGGGACCAGATGCTTGGGCAGGTGCTCCAGCCACACCGCCAGCGCGGCCAGCAGGTCGGTGCGGCGCCGCCCGCTCGCGGCGTCGAATCCGTCCAGGCAGCGCGGGTCGGCGAGGAGCCCGGCCAGCACGACCGGGTCGACCCGGTCGGTGACCGCAGGCAGCGGCAGCCGCGGCAGCGGCGAGGTGCCGGTCGGCAGGACCGTGTCCCAGTAGCGGGCGATCCGGTCGGTCATCGCGGTACTTCCAGCGCCCACAGGGTCCGGGCGAGGATCAGCCCGGCTTCGGTCAGTCCCGGCGTCCGGTGAACGGCTCGTCCCGCAGATAGGTGCCGCGGAAGTCGTGCAGGTCGTCGACGATTAGGTGGTCGCGGGTACCGGCCGCGCGGGACAGATCCTGGGCCCGTTCCAGGAGGGTGCCGGTGAGCCAGCGCACCGGCAGCCGGACCGGCTGTTCGCTGGTTTCGTGCAGCACCTGGGCAGTGACGCGGGTGCCCGGGCCGAGGCGGCACCGGATGACGGTGGCCACGGCGTCGGCGGTCAGCAGCAAGTACGGCAGCAGCGCTTTGTAGCCACCGGTCAGGTGGAAGATCGCCCGGCTCTCGGCGCGGGTGTCGCAGAGGTCGAGGGCGACGGCGCGGCCGACCTCCCCGACCGACAGCCAGGTCCGGCTGTCCGGGGCACCGCCGACGTCGAGGTCGAGGCCGGGAATCCGGACCAGCAGCACCTGCCCGGCCGCCACCGTGACCCCGGCCGGGGCGGCGACCGGGTCGTCGGCGTAGCGGGGCAGGCTGCCGGTGCGGGCGGCGAGCAGGTGGGCCAGCAGCGCCGCGGCGCGCAGCCCGTCGTCGGTGTCGGTGGCGACCAGCACGATCGAGTCCCTGCCCGGGCCGGCGGGCTCGGTCCGGGTCCGGTCGTGGGCGTCCAGGGCGGTCAGCTCGGCGCTGTGGTCCGGCGTGAGCTGCTGCAGCTGCGCGGTCACCGCGGCGGCCTGGCCGGGATCCGCGTGCAGCAGCGGCTCGAGCATCAGCCGGCCGTCGCCGCGGTCAGCCTGGCGCAGCAGCCCGCGCAGCGGCGCCCCGCCGGCGAGAGCGTTGCGCAAAGGCACGGAGACGCGCCGGTCGGCGGCCAGGTGCTTGAGCAGGGACGTGCCGACGGGCACCACGTGCAAGAGCCCCGTCATGACGGCTCCACGACGGTCACGGTGCAGTAGCCGTACCCGGCGGCGGTTTTCGCGCCGATCCCCCAGTCCTCTGCCGCTTCCGTCAGCAGCGCCACCGTCGCCTGCACGGCCGTCGTGCGGCCGATCAGCATCGTGTGGAAGGGGGTGCGTTCGACGGCGAGGAAGTGCACCGGCACCGGGTTGTGGTACTCCGCCGGTGGTGTGACCACCTCGGCGCCGGAGTTCACCTCGCGGTAGTAGCCGCCGGCGTGCGGGGTGAGCACGTCGACCACCACGTGCGGCGACCCGGCCGGGAGCGCGTCCAGCACCGTCACCGCGCCCTGCGTCGCGTCGCCGGGCCGGCCGGGGCGCGGGCCGCCGAACAGCTGCTCCACCAGGCCGGGCCGGTCCGGCCAGCGCCGCGGAACCTGCGCCGCGGCCGCGCCTTTCAGCCCGGACCCCGGCCACATCGGCACCCCATAGGTCGGTGACCAGCTCAGGCCGGTCTCGTGAACGGTGTTTTCCCCGTGCCCGACCACCACCCGCCACTGCGGCACCAGCTTCACCTCGACGCTGACCAGTTCCGGATCACGCGCGGCCAGCGCGGCCCCGGCCGCCCGGCGCCGCGCCGCCGCCGACTCGAGCAGCCCCGCCGGCACCGCCCGAGCCGCCGCCGCGACCGCCTCCAGGTGCTGCAGCTGCCGGCCGGTGTCGTCGGCGACCGTTCCGTTCTCGCCAAGCCCGCACCACAGGCGCGACCACAGCAGATACCCGTTCGGCTGCGTCTCCAGCTGCCGGATCTTCTCCCCCGCGGTGACCAGATCACGCAGGGACCCGTAGGTGAGCGGCCGCGGGGTCATGTCCGTGCCCCGGCGGCGTGGTGGCGGGCGGCGGCCAGGCGGGCCAGCCACACCGCGAAGCTGCGGGCGCGGCGTTCGGCGAGGCGATACCCGGCTTCGTCGACGCACAGGGCATCCAGGATGGGCAGCGGCGGGCCGGAGACGGGGATCCCGACGAAGCGGGCCGCGTCCTCCAGCAACGCCTGGGCCACGCGCGCGTAGCGGTCCGGGCCGCCGTCGCCGGTGGGGCGGACGCGGGAAAGCAGGTAGGCGGCGGCCGCGGCCAGGCCGCTGCTGTGCAGCATGACCGGAACCGCCCGGATCACCGTGAGGTAGTCCTTGTCGACGGTCTCGGGCAGGGCGCGGGCAGCGGCCACGGCGAGGTCGCGGTCCAGCCGCATGCCGGTCACCGCGTCCCCCGCCGGGGAATCGAGGCCGGGCTCGGCCCGGCACCCCCGGGCCGCCGCGCCGGCTCGGGCGTCGTCGCGGCAGCAGGAGTAGCCGGCACGGGCGCCGGCGCCGCCGGCAGGTGCGCCGCGGCGGCGGAGCGCCGGGGCAGTGTGGCCGCGTCGTGGACCCGGCACCACATGAGGCCTTTGCCGATGGTCTCGTCCCCGCCGACCCGCACGGTGGTGCCGTCGAGCAGCTCACCCAGCCGGGCCAGCAGCTCGTCCTCACCCGAGAGCAGCGCGGCCAGTGCGGTGTCACACGGCAGGTGCTCGGAGTAGAACGGCCCGTTCTCGACGGTTTTGGCCGCGTTGAGCTGCACCCGGGCGACGATGTCGGTGCCGGTTTCGCTCAGCTCGGCCAGCACACCGTCGTCCACCACCAGCACGTCCTCCCGCAGCTTGGCGCGGGCGTGATCGAACGCGGCCCCGGCGGGGAACACCAGCTCGGCGAGATCGGCGGCGATACCCGCCAGCGCACGGTCCGGGCGGACGGTCTGCACCAGCGAGCCGAGCGCCTGCTGGCCGCTCCACGTCTCGCCCGCGATGGCCGTGGAACCCGGTGGCGTGGTGAGGGCCCACCCGGTGCTGGTGCCGGACAGGACCGTGGCGATGCGACCCAGCCGGGACAGCAGCAGTGGTGCGGTGACCCACGCGAACGTCCGCACCAGCGTGGGAACGGGCAACAACAGCAGCCGGGCATCCCCGAACGCAACCCCGCCCCGCGTGGTGGCCCGGTCACCGGCGCCATCGGAACCGGCGGCCACCGGGGAGCCGAAGATCCGGATGTCCTCGCCGGGATCGAGCTGGGAACGCAGGGTGTCGCGCAGCGCGCCCTTGAGGCTCTGGCCCCAGATGATCGGCAGCCGGGTGGCGGCCTCACGCTGGATCGGCAGATCCACGATTCCCGTCGCCTCACCGCCGCCGGCGTGCACCGGGGTCTCCGCGAGCAGGACCAGTATGCGTTGGGCCATCACCATCTCCCTGTCAGGCACGTCCCGAATCCGGCGGTCACAATCGGGTTTTCCGACCTCGGCAGCCCCGGCAGCAACCCGCCGTGAAACCGGTCCGCCCAGTCCTTCGCCTCGCTCGCGGAGTCGAAGCGCAGGTAGTACAGGCTGCCCGCGGGCACCGCCCACATCAGCCGGCTGGTCGTCCCCGGATCCTCCGGCGAGGCCGTGGCCACCGCCTGCGATCCGGCCACCGCCAGCCCGCACAGCCGCGCCGACGTGCCGGGCGGGACCCACCGCACCTGCGGAACCAGAGCCGGGGTCGCCAGGTACACCACCAGCCGGCCGCCCGGAAAGTCCTCCGGTGCCGTGGGAAATGGAGCCGCCGCCGCCGTCGCCGGCGTCACCGACGCCATCCGGGACCGTCCACCCAGCGGCAGCACCGTCGCGGCGATGTCGCGGGGCGGGGTGCGGTGGTCGCAGCCGAGAACGAACCGCAGCCCCTCGACCGGGCGCAGATGCCCGGCCCGGTAGAACATCCCGTCCAGCACCCGGCCCGACGCGGCATCCCGCGCGATCCCGACATGCGGTTCCGGGTGCCACAACGCGGCCTCGGCCCACCGGGCCCACGCCTCGGTGTCGATCTCCCCCGGGGGCAGCGCGTCGAGGCTCAGCCACGCGGCCATTCCCTCACCCGACAACCAGCCACTGACCGGATCACCCTCACCGGCCAGGGCGTGGCTCAGCCGCGGCGGCGCGCCCTGCTCGGCGGGATCCGGGTCAAGGTCACTGATCTCGTGCTCCGGACGCGGCAGCAGCGGCAACCGGGACAACCGGCGTCCGCGCGCGAGGTCGCCGGTTTCGACCAGGTCGACCGGCATCGGGAACATCGGCGTGTCGTACAGGTGCGCGACCGGACCGACGATCCGGTCCACCTCGCCGCCGTAGACGCATGTGACGACGCCGCCGAACGTGCTCGGCGCCGGCGCCACCCCCGCCGCCACCGACGCGTCACCCGCGGCGAACCGCCGGCCGTCGCGCACCATTAGGCTGTCCAGCGGCTCCACCGACAGCCACGTCCGGGCGATCTGCCCGGCCGCGGTCATCGGCACTCCTGGGCGAGGAACCGCGCCACCAGCATGGCCCGGGCCGGGCGGAACGCGTGCTGCGGGCCCTCGGCCCGCTCGGCCGCTCCCAGCGCGGTGGACGCGGCCGCCACCGCCGGGCCGCCGCCCTGCCGGGCGACCCGGCGCCGCATCTCGTCTTCGGCCACGTCACGGAAACCCCGCTGGCTCAACGCATCCAGCTCCGCGGCGTCGCGTTCCACACTCGACGCCAGCGCGGCCGACAAGGCCCCGGCGGCCGCGTCCGGCGCCACCGCCCGCAACAGCTCCACCGCACTCCTGCCGGCCACGGTCCAGGGCAGCACCGTACGGGCCCGCTCGCCGCCGCGGCGCACCGCCACCACCGTCACCGCGTCCCGGTCCCGCCCGTCCGCGCCCGGGGCGTCCTTGGCCGCCGCGAGCGCCTCCTGGGCCGTGGACACCACCTGCTGCAACGGCGCACCGAAGTGGGCGAACACCACCGCCGTCGACGCCGTCGCCCCCGCCAACGGTGTCCCGGCCAGCTGCCGGTCCACCTCCTGGCGCAGCGCGCCGGCCAGCTCGAGCGCGTGCGCCGCCGGAACGAAGGCGAAGAAGTCGTCACCACCGGCATAGACCGGCACCCCGAGATACTCGCGAGTCTCGCTGAGCCGGCGCTGCGCCCGTCCCAGCTCCGTCAGCGTCGCCGACGCCGACCGCTGGGCAGCCAGCCCCAGCCCACTCATTCGCAGGCCCAGGCGATCCAGATCCTGAACCACGACCGCGTAGTACGAGCTGAGCCCGGCCACCCCGGCCTGCTGGGCGATGGCGGCGATGTCGCGAGCCGCCGCGGCCCCGCGCGCCACCGCCTCAGGCTCGGCGTCCTCGGGAAGCAGGTCCCGGCCCTCGGCTACGGTCCACAGATCCGGGTAGACCGCCGTTCCCAGCCGGTCGGTCAGCGGCTCCAGACCGGGTGGTGCCTCGGTTCCGGCCGCGTGTGCATGGCGGTCGTCGACCAGCGCGGACAGCACCCCTACCGGCGAACGGAGCCGGTCTGCGACCGTGCTGTCCGCGGCGGCCGCGTGCAGCAGACGCGCCCGGTAGGCGGCCGACGCGACCACCGTGGTGGCGGGAAAGCGGCGGCCCGGAGGGTACTGCTGGTTGCCGGCTGCACGTTTGGTCCAGCCCGCGGCCGACAACAACTCGCGACGTTCACGACGCGCGGACGTGCGCGGCGCCGGCGCGGCGGGGACGGCCGCTGACTGCTGGCACAACCGCACGCGCTGCCACGCTTGCGCGGTGAAGACCCGGCTCCGGCGCCGCGCGGTCATCGCCGCTTGCGCACGTTCCCACAACGCCGTGTGGTCCTCGCCCTCGTCGCCGGGCACGGACACCCACGAAATGTCCGGCAGCCCGGGTGTGTCCGGAACATCCCCCCGCGAGCCTGCGTAGGCGTCGCGCACATGGTCGCGCCACGTCTCTTCGGCGACCTTCTGCGCCCGTCGAGCCAGCTCCGCACCCAGCCCGGCCGGCGCGAGGAAAGCGATCTTATTCGTCACCCCCTCGTTCGCGGCTAGTGCGGCGGCCGGCGGGAAGATCAGGCCGATCGGTTCGGTGTGCGTCCTCAACGCCTCCTGGACCTCAGAGGCTGCCGCGATCACCAGCCGCCGGAAGACGAGGCTCGCTCCCGCGATGTCCACCGTCTTGCGTGACTCGGCCAGGAAGCGCTGCACGCCACCGACAGTGAACAGCACCAACTCGACAGCCACGAACCCTCCCCGAACCGTGTCGACACAGACCTCCCTCCAGTCGTCACAAGACCACCGGATGTTTCACTCCTGGTCGATCGTCCGATCCTCGCGATGTACCGGGGCCTCGCCTCGACGTACCACCGAGTGTCGCCGCTGCGACAGACCCGCGGTGACGTACTCGAGGTCGCAACCGCATAGCAAGGTCGCGCCGGAATGACGGTCGCTCGCGGAGTCCTGTTTCTCGGCGCAGCCGAAGGCGAAGCTGAGAGCGGGTGGACCGGAGGGGAACCCGCCGGGGCCCACCGAAAAGCGTGCCCAGGCTAATCTCTGATTTCTTCGCTATCCAGATGCGCATCGCCCTGACTGCGGTCGGTACTTCTTCAGCCTGGAGAGCCGGGTTATCCGTCAGTTCAGTTCCATACTCCCTTCGGCGTGACTGCGCTTGGCGATCTCGCAATGCATCGCCTGCCGCGGCGCCAACATGGTGTTTTCATATGCTATTCGGCGTGATGTGGTTGACAGTTATGCTGCGCATCGAGTGCGGGTTACAGCGGCTCCCATACGCCTTTCGGCGTGGCCGCGGTAGGTACTCGAACTGGTCGCGTGTCGCTCTGAGCAGCGCAACACCGGGCCGTTGCACGGCACTCCTAATCTTTTACTCCGTATGATCGTCACCAAGGTCCGCGTGGCTTGTTTTCGCTGATGGCAGGAACCGGAGGGTCGCTTCCTGCTCGATGGAGGCGAGGTCGACGCAGAAGATGTGGGTGAACACGGCCGCATTACCGACGGCGCGGTCTGGTGCTGACGCGGCTGATGTTACTCGCCGCTTCGAGTTCAACGCGCAACTGATGATTGTCGAGGCTGAGGCGCTGCATAGTGGCCATCGCGAGTGCCAGCTGGTCGGTGAGTTCGCGGTTGGCCAGCCGCAGCCGTGTGTTCTGTTCGGTGAGTTGTTTTAGCGAAGTAGTGCCGCGCTGACTGCTGGCAGATGTGCCATTGTCTTCGTGGGCGCGGCCGATTTCGTCGACGATTGCGGGGAAATTGCGGCGAAAAGTCGTGTTGGCCAGGCTCGTCGGGTAGCGCGGTGTGGTTGGCGCTGGCGAGTGCGACGTTCGCGCAGTCCAGCGGCCGGCATGCCGCCAGGTCGGGTCGTGAGCCGGTGGCGCGTTTGCTGAGACACAGAGCGGTGTCGGGGTTGAAGACGCAGGTGACGTACTTGCCCGGGTAGACGGCGGGATCGGCGCGGCGAAGGATCCTCTCGAGCCGCCGAGGGTCGGTGACGACCGTTCCGGCGAAAGCGGCGGCGATGGTGTCGAGGCGCCTCATGCCATCAGCGGCGGCCAGTCCGGTCAGGCCGGGATGGTCGTGTTCGGTGGCGATGGCCAGGAGTGCTTCGCCGCGGGTGAGGGCCTGTTCGGCTTCGACTTCGGCGCGGAATCCGGAGTCGGAGGTGCCTAATGGTGCAGTGGGGTATTGAAAGTGTCCGAATGGGTTGTGGTCGAGGCTCCTGCGGGGCCGCCGATCGTGCACAGGTAACAGGCGGGATCGTTGGGAGGCTCCCGCCTGTTCATACGTCACATCGTATGCATGGTGATCCAGTAGATCACCAGGCGAACGAGAGTGATGGCGGTCCTGGCCAGTTCGGCTCGTAGCCGCTCGGCGTGATCATCTTTCCTGCGCCGTTTCATGGGTCTCCTTCGGGCTTGCTGTCAGGCTTGCGGACGAGGGAGACTCTGCCGGCCGGGCCGTCCAGGCCGGTCTGGTTCTGGACGGCTCTGGAAACCGGACGTGGAGTTGGCGGTTGCTGCAGTGGATGATCGAGACGTGGACGAGTTGCGCTCCGCGCTGCGCGAGCTGCATCTGGGAATCGGCCGGCCGACGTACCTGCGGCTCCAGGAAATCGCCGATCAGGCGGGCCTGACGTTGCCGACGTCGACCATCGGGACCCTGCTCAGCGGCCCGGGTCGGCCGCGCCTGGCCACCGTGCATACGTTCGTGCAAGTCTGTGCGCGCTATGCCGCTGGGCACAAACCCCGGATCGAGCTCGATCCGGCGGATATCGCAACACTGCGGTGGACGCGTCTGCACGAGCGTGTCGGGCCGGGCCGCGTCACCGGTTCGTCGGAGCGCTCGGTGCATGATCTGACGCTCTCCACCCATTGGGATCCACGCGCCCGCGGTGTAGAGCGCGCCGCCCGGCCGGGCTGGTTTTTCACGGGGCGGCGCGCGGCGTTGGTGGAGTTGTCCGGTTGGCTGACGAGCGCGCCGCCAGGTCAGGCAAATGTGCGGATCATTACCGGCGGCCCCGGCTCGGGCAAGTCCGGGCTGCTGGCCCGCCTGGTGACGCTGTCTGATGCCGGATACCGTCGGGTCAATTCGCCGCCGATCGCTGCCGATGATCCGCTTCAGGAGCTGTCTTGCGGCGTGATCGATGTCGCAGTCCACGCGCGCCGCAAGACGACGACGGCGGTAATAGGCGAGATTGCAGCGGGTGTTACGCACTCCGTCGACGACGTAGATCAGCTCATTGACGCGCTTTTGGCGCGCGCCGCTGGCGCCGTGATCGTTGTAGACGCGGTCGACGAGTCCGCCGAGCCGCTCGGACTGGCTAGGGCGCTCCGTCGCGTCGCGACGGAGACCGCCGACATCGGTGTGCAGCTACTCATCGGCACCCGGCCAGGCGGGCCGCGCCACCGAATCCTGCAGGCGCTGGGAGTGTCGCCGCCGGACGGCGACCCAACGGTCATTAACCTCGACGACGAGCGCTATCTTGCCCACGCCGACCTCGCAGAATATGTGCGCCGCCGGCTATTGGCCCGCGGCGCAACGGAGTCGCCTGAGTTAGACATGCTCGCCGCACGGATCGCCGACAGCGCCCATCCCAGCTTTCTGATCGCGCAGCTCGTGACCCGCTCCGTCACGGTGCAGGGCGACCATGGGCAGCGCGGCTCCTTTCCGGCGACGGTGGATCAGGCCATGGACGAGTATCTGGCCACTGCCGGCACACTGGCCGAGCAGGACCGGCTGGAAGATCTGCTGCGCCCGCTCGCGTACGCTCGGGGCGAGGGACTACCCCATGACCATGCCGGCATCTGGCCTCGCCTGGCCACTGCACTGGCCATGCCTGGCCGTGAGTACACATCCGCCGACGTATCTGGCTTGCTCTCCGGCGACGCCGACTATCTCATCGAGACCGTCGTCGATGAGGAGGCGACCTACTACCGGCTGTACCACGAGGCATTGGCGGAGCGGTTGCGTGAGCGAGATCAGCCCCGCCCGTTCGAGGCGCGACACATCGTGTACGAAGCGCTGCAGGCCGCCATCCCCCGCGACGGCGAGATGCAAGCCGACTGGTCGATCGCCCATCCCTATCTGCGAAAATGCCTGCCCGGTCATGCTGCCGCAGCCGATACGCTCAGGCCGCTGCTCGACGATGTGGGGTTTCTCGTGCACGCCGACCCCCCGTCGCTGGCAGCCGCTCTCGGGCCGCAGCATTGGCTGCGGCCTGGCGCGGCCCAGGTCTACCGCCACGTTCTGCCCTGGCTGCATGACTGCACAACTGCGGAGCGAGCCGCGATCCTCCTGCTGGCCGCACGCACCGGCGGTCAGGAGCGTTTCGCTGACCGGCTGATGAATGGCCGACTCAGACCGGCCTTCACCGTGCCGTGGGCTGCGGTCCGGTCCGAGCCGACGAGCCTGACGCTTGGTCGCCACGAGAACTGGGTTACGGCGGTCGCCACGGGCACGCTGGACGGCACGCCCATCGCGTTGTCTGGCACTCACGACGGCGTGATCCAAGGGTGGGACCTGCTCACCGGGATCGCGCTCGGCCCACCGATCGATGCGCACAAAGGGCCGGTCAATGTCTTGTCGATCGTGGCCGCGGATCAGGGCATGGTGCTTGGTGTCAGCGGGTCCTGGGACCGTGACATCCGGGTCTGGGACCTGCAAACCTGGCGTCCCGTCGGCGGACCCTTGCAGTGGCACGAGACTGCAGTAAACGACGTCGCCATCTTCCGCCGCGACGGCGCGATCCTCGCGGTATCCGTCAGCGGTGGCGGCCTGTCGCGGGAAGGACGGCACGGGCCCGACACAATCGCGTTCTGGGATCTCCCGCAACAGCGATTGCTGGCGTCGGCGGAGTCCTCAGCCGGCCAATGGATGACCGCCGTCGACGTCTGCGAGATCGACGGGAAGTGGGTAGCGGTCACCGGGGGGTCGTCGGGCATTGTCGAGATTTGGGACCTCGCCCCTGACCGATTGACGGCGGCCGTGCTCAATCGTGGTCAGGCGGCCATCGTCGCCATCCGCATCAGGCATATCGACGGTCGTCTCATTGCGATTGTTGTGGACGAAGGGCAGCTCAGCATGTGGGACGTTAACCGGAGGTCGTCAATCTCTGCGACTGACACGCCCGAAAGCGGTCGGCTCCAGGCCCTGACCACGACGGTGCTCGATGGTCGCGATGTCGCGATCACGGCACAGGGTGGCTATGAGTCGTATCTCCAGCTCTGGGATCTATCCAACGGCTCGGCGATCGGCGCCTTGCCGGGAGATCGTCCCTTCTGGACGTCGACGGTGTCCGCGCTGGAGATCGGAGACCGTCACATCGCGGTCTCTGGTGGTGGCGACCACAGCGTCCGGTTGTGGAGCCTCTCACTCAACAGCCTGGCGGCCGCGGATCAGCCCTCGGAGTTGACCAGCGTGACTGCGGTAGGTGTGGTGGGCGGTCGGCCGGTCGTCGCGACGGCCGGTTACTGGCAGGCCGCGACCGGAATCATCCGGATCCTCGACCTGATGACCGGCGGTCTGGCCTGCCCGCCGATTCACGCCCATACCCGGCCGATCACCGCTATGGAGTTTGTCGATATCGATGGGCGCTGCACGCTGGTCTCCGGGTCCGACGACCACACAATGCAGTTTCACGACGTGGCCACCGGTCGCTTGCGCCGCAGTCCGGTTCGGATGGGCTCGTCCACCTGGATTACGTCGATTCGGCAGCGGGAGATGCGTGGTAACCGGGTGCTGGTTGTTACCGGAGGCTGGGATGGGGGCGACGGCGACCACGCCGGGCTCCTGAAGATTTGGAGCGTGGCCAAAGGCCGGGCACTGAAGACGATGCGTGATCTCGACTCCCAGGTGAAGTTCTCGACCATCCTGCACGTCGACGGTCTGCAGCGACTGGTCAGCGTGACGCTTAGAGGGGTGGTTACGGTGTGGGATCTAGACGACCTGACTCCGGTCACCTCGGCCAGCAACGATAGACGGCTGGTCTGGGCCGCGGCTGCCCTCCGCGGCGACGCGACCATCGCGGCGGTGGACGACGATGGCTGGGTTGATCTATGGGACCTGCGGGCGGGTCACAGTGTGGCGCATTGGCACAGCGGCCAATCCGCCGAGATCACCGCCCTCGCAGTGGTCACGATCGACGGAGAAGAGGCGCTGGCCAGCGTCGCGAGGGACGGCATGCTGCGCATTACGGCACTGTCCGGGGTGCCGCTGCGGGCCCCGATCCCACTCGGCGCCCAGCCGGTGAGTATGCAGGCGGTCCAGGAAACGACGCTGATTATCGGGCTCGCTACTGGCGTGCTGCGGATGGATCTTGCCGCGGCGGACTGAGCAGCGGGTTATCGGTCCGCTGTCCAAGCCCAAGTCCGCACTCGCCGGCCGCATGCGCCGCATACCAACCCGGTGACCCACCGGAGCGCCGGGTTGGCGAACGACGCCTTCGTCCCTTCGTCATTGACGAAGCAGTGCTTCACCAGGCGTGTGAGGCACCGCCGCCGTCGTGAACGAGTGTCTACGGTGCATCGCCACGGTGGCAGCGCTAACGCGACGACAGGTCGCCGTCGACGCGTTGGCTGACGTCGGCGGCGTAGGCGGCCCAGTCTCCTGCGGCGGCTTGTTGCCACTGGACGGCGACTTTGATGTGGACGCCGAGCATCCTTGCCAGCATCGCGGCGGGTAGTTCGGTGGCGAGGGCGAGCAGGGCGGTGGAGCGGTCCTGCCGCGGCTGCAGGCCGATCTCCTGCAGGCGTTGGCCGAGCCGGTCATCACCCAGTGGCCGGCCTGGGCGCTTACCGGGGAATAGCCATGGCACGTCGTCGGGGGCGCCGATCCTGGCCTTGCCGCGTCGGGTGGCGACGAGCTCGCGGACCAGACCCGCGAGTGGCTCGGCAAGGATGATCGGCGACTTGCCGAACGTGATCTTCACGGTGTCCGGGGTAAGGTGGACGTGGTCGACCGTGAGTTGGGTGATGGTGGCGGTGCGTTGGGCGTAGAGGAGCAGCAGCAGGCCGGCGACCCGGTCGCCGATGGACAGAGTGTCGTCGTGCAGCAGCCGGCGGGCGTCGGCCCAGCGTTGCTCGGTGTCCAGGCTGCCGCGGGGCCCCGTCCATCGGGTGGTGCCGTAGGTCAGGCCGGTGGCGTAGCGGTGCTGGACAGACCAGCGGATGAAGTGCCCGGTCTCGTCCCGGTAGCTGGCCTTGGGGTTGGCCATCCACTGCTCTACCAAGGGCTGGGTGCAACTGTCGAGGGCCGCGTCGTGGGCGGCAAGCCAGTCGAGGAAGTTGACCGCGGCGGTGACGTGGCAGCGCACGTTCAGGTCCTGCGCCCGGTTGGTGTGCTCCTCGCCCAGGCGCTGCCGCAGCCGGCGCAGGTGATGCCAGACTGCGTAGCCATGCAGGACACGCCGCTGCGCCGGGTCGGTGCGCGCGGCGACGGTGGTGGTGATCCACCGTTGCAGACCGACGAGCCGCTCGTCGCGGGCGGGCAACGCGCCGGTGGCGACCAGGACGCTGCGCAGGTGGTCGAGTGTCTTGCTGGCGGGAAACTCGTCCAGCACCTCGTGGGACAGTGGCCGCTGGTCATGGCCGAGGCGTTCGAGGAGAGTGTGGACCTTCGTGCCGGACAGCCAGGCCAGTGTGGTGTCCGGCCGGGCGGCGGCCGATACGGCTTGGGCGAAGGCGGACAGGTCGGTCCGGACCGTGCCGGTGGCGTCGCCGAGCAGGTCGCGGACTCGTTGCTCGAGCACGCAGCGCTGGCAGGGGCGTGGGCTGAGCTGCCAGGTGGTGGCGCAGACCGGGCAGCGGCCCCAGAAGTCCGGGTCGGGGTTGGTGCACCGTGCGCACAACGGCGTGCGCCAGGTGCCGCTGCGGGCCTGCGCCACCGCACGGCAGCCGCTGCACGTTACCCAGCGGTGCTGGCAGCGATCGCACCAGGGCTGACCGGTGGCCCGTAACACGTCGCACGGCGTGGTGCGCCCGCAACTACCGCACTGCTGCACGGATCGTGGTCGGCAGTTGTGGCATCGTGGCCCGTCAGGGCCGCGGAGCGCGACCGGCCGGCGCCGCCCGCAGCCGGTGCACTCCTCCAGGTTGGTCGGGTCGCGGATCAGGCAGTTGGGACACACCGGCCGACCATCGCCGTCGCGGGTGGCGGGTTCGCGCAGCGCGCCGCAGCGGGCGCACGGCACCGCGGCGCGGCGAGCGAAACAAGCCCGGCAGATCCGCTGCCCGTTCAAACAGCTTGGACAGCGCCTTGATCTCGTGGCAGGACGGGCAGGCCGGCCTGGACACTGTCGTCGCCCCAGCGGCGGCGAGCGCGTCGATGAACCGCAGCACGGCCGGTGTCGGCGCGAGGTGACCGGCCCCGGTCAGCAGGTCCGGCATGGCCACGACGGCCCAGGCCAGCCGCCGCTGCCCCGCCGGGCGGACCGTCGCCTGCCGCAGCGCCGCACGGACCATCTCGGCGTCCACGGCGGCATCCAGCCCGCTGACGAGACCGGCGAGGTCACTGACCGGGTCGCCGGTGGCGTCCGGGCATTTGTCGCACCGCGGGGCGCCGTTGCGGTCCCGGCTGACGACCCGCCGTAGCTGCCCGCAGCCCGCGCAGGCGGCCGGTTTGTCGTAGCAGGGTGAGCAGCCCCACTGCCCGCCGCGGCGGCTGCCCACGTAGGCCACCGCCCGCCCGCATTCGCCGCAATGCGGCAGGCTCACCTCCAGGGCCCCAGCGGCGTGCAGGCCCATCAGCAGCTTGGCCACACAGATCTGGGTGGTCACGACCGACCGGTGCCCCAACCGCCGGCGGACCCAGTCCAGAGGATCCCCGAAGATCCGGGTGTATTGGCCGCGCTGAGCAGCCGTGAACTCGCCCAGCGCGGCCAGGTGCCCGCGCTGCAGCTGTTCAAGGGTGACCACGGCGAAGGAATGCCGCAGCATATGCGGGTGGCAACGAGCGGCCAGGCCCACAGCCCGGCAGCGATCGTTGCCCTCGGCGAACACGCCTTTCCAGCGCGACATCGTGATCGGCCATCCCTGCTCGCCGAGCCACAGCGCAGCCGGTTCGAGACCACGTTCGCCGTCGACCAGCAGCCGCCGCCGCTCCTCCGGCGCGAGCCGCGTGACATCCACCGACCGTGCCACCCCGGCGCGAGCCACGACCGGCCGGGCCGGGTCCTCCACGACCAGCGGGCGCCGCAGTCGCCGGTAGCGCCCGTCGGCCTGAGCCTCGTCGACGACCACTGCACGATCGATCGTCAGGTACGCGTGCAGTTCGCTCAGCACGCCGCCAGGGACGTACACCCAGCGAGCCGAGGTGCCCTTCGCGATCGCCTCCGGCAGCCAGAACCGCCGATACCCGGGCCCCGTGCCGTCGCCGGCCGGGACTTCGAACGTCGTCAGGGCGGACTGCTCCTGCAGTCGAAGGCCGGTGCGGACCATCAGGTCACTGAAAAGGGCGTTCCTGGCCGCCCACCTAACCCGGAATCTTGGCCGTGGCAGACCGTCCGGGCCATAACCGCGCAAGCCGACGTCGCGCCACACCCGAAAGGCAGCCGGCGGGAGCCAGGCCACACGGTCGCGGACGCCGTCGTGCGAGTACGTCGCCGGACGCTGCTCGTCCAGCGTCCGAGACCCGGCCCAGCCGACACCCGCAGGCAGCGGACGCCGAGACGTCTGCGGAATGGGATGCGCCTGGACATGTCCCGCCTGCAGTGCCCACCGGTAGAACTGGTTGACCGCCGCGACCTCGCGGTCCCACGTCGCGCCGGACACCCGCGGCCCAGCCGGGTCCTGGCGCCGCCACACCAGATAAGCGAGATGGTCTGTCTCGGAGGCGTCGCGCCAGGATCGGTGTCCGCGCGCCGACCACAGGAAGGACAGGAACGCCGCGAGATCCCGGGCGTAGCCCTGTCGCGTCAGCGGGGCTCGCTGCGCCATGACCGCGGACCGGAAGAAGTCGTTGAGGTCGACGTCGTACTGAAAGGTCGGGGACAGCAAGTACGGCGTGCCGTCGGTCAGCCGCTCCTGCAGCAACCAGTCGACGCGTCCGTCGAGCAGGGCGTTCAAGAACGGCGGCTGCTGCGTGACGGTCGGCAGCTCAGCGCGGGTGAGGACTACCCGCCACATGTCGATGTTCATCGCGCAAGATCATCCGGTCACGACCAGCGATGCACAACTTTGTGAAGACTGCCGCCAGCTCGAAGCCCGCGACCCCCACGAACGCCGCCTCGCAGAATGGGCCCACCTCGACGTCACCGCCCAGCACTCGCCCCACGCCGCCCCCGAGCAAGGGCTGGTCCTCGTCGCACATCCACCGACCACCAGCATGACCAGCCGGATCGAGCTTCGCCTCGACAGCGCGCCGGTCGGCACGGCGACCCTCACCTGCTGCACCGCCTGCCAGGCCGCCACGCTCGATTACGTCCACGTGACCGCCGGCCACCGCCGTCTCGGATACGGTCGAGCCCTCGTCGCCGCGGCCCTCGTCCGCGCCCCCGGCTACACCTGGACTGCGCCGCTGCCAAGCAGCGGTCCCGGCACGTCCTTCCGCGCCCGCATACCTTTCCCCCGAGCGGCACCACCATGCATTCATCGTCAGCAGACGTCCGCCCGCTGATCGGCACCCATATACCTACCGCGGCGTCTCGGATCTCAGGGTCGTGGCGGCCTGAGCAGGGCCGACGTGTCTACCCAGCCGCCCCCGGGTACTCCTCCCGCACAACGACCAAGCACAGGAAGGGACCTGCCGGTGAAGGGCGACGTCGAGACGTACCACCAGAACGGCCAGTGGCACAACAAGGTCGAAGGCACCACCGACGTGCTCGGCAGCCACAACGACAAGACCGCCGCAGTCCAGCAGGGACGGGAGCTGGCCAAGGAACGCAAGGTCGAACACTTCATCCGCAACATGGACGGCAAGATCGGCGAGCGCAACAGCTACGGCAACGACCCCCGTAACATCCCCGGCTGACCTACTGTGTGCGGCCGCTACGCCTCCACCACCAGCGACAAGGACATCGCCGCGGCCTTCGGCGTCGACGAGATCGACGGTGACGAACTCCCGCCTTCGTGGAACATCGCCCCCACCCAGCAGGCCCGGGTCGTGCTCGAACGCAGCCCCCGAACCGACCCCGACGGCGAACCGCTGCGGCTGCTGCGCACCGTGACCTGGGGACTGGTGCCGTCGTGGGCGAAACAGGTCAAGCTCGGCAGGCTGATCAACGCCCGCAGCGAAACAGTCACCAAGAAACCCGCGTTCAAAGCCGCCGCCTCCCGGCGCCGCTGCCTCGTACCCGCCGACGGCTACTACGAGTGGGAACGCCGCGACGACGGGAAAGTCCCGCACTTCCTGCACGCCGACGACGACATCCTCGCCTTCGCCGGCCTCTACGAACTGCGGCCGGACCACGATCTGCCCGACGACCACCCCGACCGATGGCTGTGGACCTACACAATCCTCACCACGACTGCCCACGACGCCGCCGGCCACGTCCACGACGGCTTCCCGGTGCTCATCCCGCCCGAGCTGCGCGACCAGTGGCTCGACCCTCACCTGACCGACCCCGGCGACGTCCGCGACCTGCTCGATCAGGTCCCCGAACCGAGGCTGCAGCCATACCCGGTCAGCACTCAGGTCAACAATCCCCGCAACAGCGGACCCGAACTCATCGAACCGGTGCAGCCTCCCGCCGAGCGATAGCCGGCACGCTGTTACATGAAGTCGTCCGAGCAGCTGCGATTGAGGAAGTCCACCAGGTGATACCGCAGCTCGGCGACGTGGCTGTAAAGCACCTCGATCGAGCGGTAGCCGACGCGGACTACCGACTCCAGGACCGGCCCGGGCACGCGGAGCCAACTGCCCTCCGAGACCGCTTCATTCCAGCACCCGAGGTCGAGGTCACCGTGCTGAACGTGGTCGAAGTACAGCGGCTCGGCCAGCACTTGGTCCACGGCCGCGATGACCGGGCGCAGTTCCCGGATCGGAACCTCGAACGCTGCAGGACGCCCACCGCAATCCAGTGGCGGCAGCTCGGCGTTCAGGAGAGGGCCCGGTGTGGGGACCTCGACGCCGCTGCCATCGACGCAGTCGGCGGGCGCAGCATTGCGAAAGCACGCACTACCCGTGAACACCTCCACCGACCAGGTGCCCATCTCCGGAGTCGGTTCCAGCCACACGCCCACACGACCACGCCCCTTGCTTCCTTCCAGCCGAGTGTCCCCACCTGCGGTTCGCGCATTCACCAAACCCGGGAACATCACCTGATCGAGTGCTACGCGCGGCAGCAACTGACTACCGTCGGGACCTGTCTTTAGCCGCTGACCGGTGTGTCTGCGGCGGTTGCCGACTCGGCGTCGGCCGCGCCGAAGTTGTTCGTGAACCTGGCGGCCATTTTTTTCTGATGCTGGGCAAATTTACGTATTCGCCGCATGTACCGGACCGGCCGCCCCGGCGAGAGCACAAGCGCACTATAGGCACCGGCAAGGCATTCATAGACAGTGTCAACCATCATGTGAATATGATCGGCGGTGCCGACCTTCGTGACCTCGTGATCCTGAATCAGTTGACCGATGATGCCGGTCTGCTTGTACATGAAGACGTGGAACTGTAACGCGATCAGCGTTGACGAGAGCTGCAGAAGGTATCCCCCGACCACGTCTCGCTGTCGCTTCGGCAGTCCCTCACTGAACTTTCCGAACTCGACGTAGAGCTGGCCGCACTCCTCGCTCATGTCTTCGAGGTTCTGTGCGCCCATGAACCAGGCCATAGTGGCCGACTCCAACCCGTAGAGGTACATGAGGTCGTAGGGAACGGAGAGAAGCCGCGCTTCAAGCTGTCGGCGAAGCCGCATGCGTTCGACCACGCGGTCCTTCCTGGCTTCGAGGCGAGGTTTAGCTGCATACTCGACGAGCAGGGTCACCATTGCCGCGGTTCCGGCGCTGACGAGTGCGGTCTGGACTATCGAGGTGGACATAGTGAACTTCTATCATCGGAATGTGTCACATTGCGCGCCACATTGAGTCAATTCTTGTTCTGAGCGCGTTGCCCCAGCCGATAGGTGGCGAACTTGCCGGCGGGAAGCGAGCCGGGGTTGACCGCAGCCATGAGGCGGTTCCGCGCGGGGAACACCGACGGTGACATCCGACCGGGACCGCGCGCGCCGGCGCGGCCAGGGCGACGTCACCAGCAGAACGTGCGCCGGGTGTCCTGCAGCCGGTCCGTCGTTTCATCACTTCGACCGGGTTCACCCTATTGGGGTGATGCGGGCTTAAGGTGTGACACGCCACGAACGTCCCGCGATATTGATGTTGAAGCTCAGGGAGGTGGTTGGTGGCCGCCAGGCAAGTGCGTTTACGCCACGACGTTCGCAGCGTCTCGATCGTCGCCGACCACACCTGCGAGGAGCTTCCCTACGCCGGGATCACCATCCAGTGCATCGACGACGGCGCTGTGGTCGAGCAGACGTGGATCCCGCTCGGGCCGGCACCGACATACGCAGACGACGAGGCACTGCTCACTGCCTGGCACGCCGCCGTTAGCTGGAGTCACTCCTCGACTGACACATCGTCGACGTAACCGAGGTTTCCGGTGACTGCCCAGCGCCCTGCCTTCGGCGTGTCATGCTTCGGGCGACCGCAATGGGTACGGCGCTCTTTCCCTCTGGGGCTCCGACGGAACCTCGGCTCTGAATCTGCCGCAGCGCCTACGCACTACGGCCTGTCCCGCTCGCCGATGCAGGTGTGAATTCTTGCCGCGGAGACCGCGGTTGGTTCTTGGTAGAGATCGAAACCGCGGGTGTGTTGCGGGGTGTCGTCGGTCAGCGTGCTGGCGCCGAAGGCGTGGATGGTGGCCAGCGCGGCAACCAGTGGCGTGGCGCCGGCCGGTGTGCTGGTGAGGGCGGTGACCGTGGCGGCGTTGAGGCTGATCGTTGTCCACGGCACGGTGGTGAACGCCTGGATCGGGACGTGGTCGTCCAGTACGTCGGTGAGCGCCAGGTGGATGCCGTGGTGGCCGGCCGGGAGCTCTCGCAGCCGCCGCAGCACCGTGGGTTCGCCGGTGAGGGCGTGAGCGGGGATGGCCAGCTGCAGCCGTCCGGGAGCGAGGCCGCTGTCGGCCGCCCGTGCGGTGAGGGTGTCCAGCAGGACGTCGTCGTGGACGGTGCTGCCCGGCAGGCTGAGCAGGATCGCCGGCCCGGGGACAGGGCCGACCGGCCAGCTGGCGGCGTGCTGGGCGGCGGTGGTGAGGATGTGCGGGAGGGCGGCGGCGAGCAGACCGGTGTGGTCGGCCAGGTCGGTGATGGTGTCCAGGTCGCGGCGGGCTCCGGTGGGGCTGATCCAGTACGGGTGGGGACGGACGGCGGCGAGCGCTCCGGCCGGGGTGCGGATGGGATGATAGTCCAGTTGCAGGGCGCCGGTGTCGAGCGCGCTGGTCAGTTCGGCGAGCAGCTCGACGCGGTGATGGTCGTCCTCGCCCGATGGCGGGGTGTGGGGGTCGGCGTGAATCCAGGGGGCGCGGACGTCGGCGCTGTCGTGCAGGGCGCGGCGGGTGCGGCGCAGCAGGTCGTCGAGGGTGTCGGCGGGCCGCGCTTCGGCGATGCCGATCCGGGGGCGCAGCTGGATCTGGTGAGCGTCGATGTGGACAGGGTCGCGCAGCCAGTCGGAGAGTTGTTTGACCAGGTGAATCACGGTGGACCAATCGGTAAGGTCGTACAGCAGGACGAGAACGTCATCGCCGCTGCGGCCGGTGAGCTGACGATGTCGGGCGGGGTCGTGGGCGCCGCGAATGCGGGCATGCAGCTGGCCCAAGAGCCGGGCCCGCAGGTCCTGGGGAAGGACATGATCGAGGTGGGTCAGCCCGGACAGGCGGATCGTCAGCAAGGCGGCGCGCTCGGGGGTATCGGCCAGGATGCGACGGGTTTGGGCGGTAAAGGCGGCTTCGGTGAGCAGCCCGGTGGTGGGCTCGATGTCAATGCCGTGCTCGAGGCCGCGCCAGAAGGTGACGTCTTCGAGCAGGACGTTGAAGCCGCGCTGGCCACCGCTGACGTGACCGAGGATGGCGGTGACCCAGCGAGTGCTCGGGTAGGCGTCGGTGCGAATCCGGAATTCGGTGTGGACCTGGGCAGCCTCGGACAGATCCGGGCCGGTGCGACGGAGTGTCTGCACGGCCCGGCGAATCTGTTCGGCGTCCTCGGCGCACGAAGCCAGCTGCGGCAGCGTGCGTCCCCGCAACTGCGCCAGGGTGCGGCCGAGCAGGGTCTGGGCGGTGCTGTTGGCCTCCACGATCCGCCCCTGCGGGTCCAGGGCCAGCACAGCGGTAACGGTATCGGCCACCGCGGCACGGAACCTCCGTACTGGCAGCCCGTCGTCCCGGGCGGCGGCGGGGCTGAGGTGGAGGAAGGCAGCGGTCAAGGCGGTCTGTTCGTCGCGGATGCGTTCTTGCAGGCCTTCGGCGAAGCCGCTGCCGAACTCCCCCACCACCCGGGCCTTGACCGCGCGGTGAGCGCGCGGGGTGTATTCGGTGGCCAGATCCGACAGCAGCGACACGCAGGTGCCGAGACTGTCGGCGGTCAGCTTGTGCGCATACGCTAGTTCGTAGCCGACCTGGGCAGGCGTCGGCAACGTCGCGTCCGCGCCGAGGCGGCGGCTGGGGTCGGGGATGGGTGCACCGAGCGCGGCCAACAGCGCAGCGGTCCAGCGGCCGAACAGCTGCTCCGCGGACTTGCGGGGGAACTGCAGGTAGCTGCTCGCTGCCAAGGCGCGGTACCAGCGGCGTCCGAACTCGATCGCGTCGTCGGCGGTCAGGTCGAGCCCGGATAGGACCGCGTCGGCAGTGGCCGCAGCGGCGGCGTCGACGGCAGCGGCGACCTGCGGATCGCTGATGTGCGCGTCAGCTGGCACCGGCCACGCCGCGATCCGCGTCAGCTGGACATCGAGCGCGGCCTCCACCGCCGCGGCGGGGTTGCGGTCGCCGCGATCGCCCGCTGTGCGTGATGGTCGCGGGCCGGGCGGCTGGGGTGCCGAGGGGGTCATCATGTGGTCCCTTCGGATCGGGTCGCAGTACCGGGATCGTCAGCGCGCAAGTGATGGCTGAAGAACTTCTTCGCTCGCGCCAGGTAGGCGCGCGTGGTCTCGACGCTCAAGCCCATGTACTCGCCGATCTCCTCCACTCTCCAGCCCTTGCCCAGCAACGTCAGCGGAAGCCCCAGATGCCGGGGCAGTGCGCCGATGGCCTCCACGAACAGCAGCCGTTCCCCCGGGCTGGGCGGAGTCCACGCCCCGAGTGGTGCGGCCTTGTCGGTGCCGGCGGCGTTCTCGTCGATCTCGGCGTGACCGTGGTTGCGGTCGCGCAGAGCGTCCACGGCCTTATTGCGCGCGACCCGGTACAGCCAGCTGAGCTTGTCGTCGGTGATTTGGTCCCACTTCTGATACAGCGCGAGCAGGGACTCGCCGACGACGTTGTCGTGGTCCACCGCCGGAGCGATCTTGCGGACGTAGCGGGTGAGTCCGGCGCGTTTCTCGGTGACGATCATCGAGCACTCCATGTAGTCCTGCTCGGTCCAAGGCCTGCGGGCCGGCGGGTGAGCCGAGTCGGTCACTCGGCGCCCTGCGCCGGCGGCGGGCCAAGCACGACGGCCAGCACCAGACCCGGTGCGCCGCACCGCATACCCACCGCTTGCACCGCTGCTGTTTCCGGAATGCTCAGCTCGCGCAGCAGCCGGGCGGCGGCGCGGGCCTGCACGGCAGTCACCCACCACGACAGCAGGGCCGCGGCGGTACACCGGGCGGCTCGGGCGACGCTGGGCCGGCAGCGCCGCCACACCAGCGCGGCCGACGTCGCCGCCACCAACAGCGGCGGCCAGTTCGCGGACATCTCGGGGTAGTCCTTCCATGATTCTGCGGGGACGGGAATGGCGCGCCCGGGGGAAAGCGACGCCGTCACCAGTTACTCGGCAAAAGCGGCAGAATTTGACATCGGGCCACCCAATCGATTCGAAACCAACCCGTTCGAGTGATCTCGTCACAGTCAGTCAGGCCGTGAGTTGCTTCTTCTCACTCTTCCCAGTGCACCACTCCGCCATTCCAGCGGCAAAACAGAAGTGATCTTGTGACCGCCTGCATGGTGGATGCTTTCTGCATCTTGCCGTTGCTAGCCTGTTTTGTCGGCGAGGGGAGAAATGTGTCGAACGAGAACGCCCAGCCCGATGAGCGTCCCGTCGACCCGGAGAAACCCAGTGTCGCCCGCGCCTACGACTGGTTTCTCGGCGGCTCCACCAACACTCCCATCGACCGCGCGTTCGCCGAGCGCATCCTCGAGATCCTGCCGCCGGCCAAGACCATGGCCGTGGACAACCGCAACTTCCTGCGCCGCGTCGTCGCCCACCTCGTCGACCGCGGCGTACGGCAGTTCATCGACATCGGCTCCGGCATTCCCACCGTCGGCAACGTTCACCAAGTCGCCCGCGCCCTCGACCCCGATGTCAAAGTCGTCTACGTCGATAACGACCCCGTGGCCGTCACCCAAAGCCGCCTCCTGCTGCACGACGACTCCGACACCACCGTCATCGACGCCGACCTGCGCCACCCCGACAACATCCTCTCCGCCCCCGCCACCCGGCAACTGCTGGACTTCGACCAGCCGATCGCGCTGCTCATGATCGCCGTCCTGCACTTCGTTCCCGACCGGGACGATCCGGCCGGAATTCTGGCTGCCTACCGCGACCGCCTTCCCGCCGGCAGCTACCTCGCTCTATCCCACCTCACCGACGAAACCGCCCCCGCCGATCTGCGCGACCAAGTCCGCGCCTGCATTGACACCTATCAAGACAGCGCCAGCCCGCTCGTCGCGCGCGACCGCCGCACCATCACCGACTGGCTCGGTGGCCTGCACCTCATCGCACCCGGGATCACGGTCGCCAATCGCTGGAATCCCGACGACGCCGCTCCCAGCGGCCCGGAGCACGATCTCGTCATCGCCGGACTCGCCCAGCTCACCGCCTGAGCTCGCCCGACTTGCCCGTACTGCCTGTAGTTCAGTTAGACCGGCCGCCGCTCCCAAGCTGGACAAGCTGACCACAATGAGCGCATGTCCGTGACTTACCGGCAGGTATTCCAGATCGGCGAGTTCCGTGCACTTTTCTCCAGCATGATCGTCTCGGTTGCCGGCGATCAGTTCGCGCGTGTGGCGCTGTCACTGCTGGTGTTCGATCGGACCGGGTCGGCCGGATGGACCGCCGCGACGTACGCGCTGACCTACCTGCCCTCGGTGCTGGCCGGGCCGTTGCTGTCGGGGCTGGCGGATCGATGGCCACGCCGGCGGGTCATGATCATCGCCGACCTGCTGCGCGCCGCGCTGGTCGCGTTGATGGCGATTCCCGGGCTGGCGCTGCCGGTCGTGGCGGGCCTGCTGGTGCTGGTGCAGGCGGCGGGGGCGCCGGGCAACGCCGCGCGGGCGGCGACTGCGGCCGCGGCGCTGCCGGGCGAGCAGTACGTGCTGGGCAAGGGTGTGCTCGACACGATCGTGCAGCTGGCGCAGGTGCTGGGGTTCGCCACCGGCGGCACCCTGGTGGCGGGCGCGGGTCCGGCGACGGCGTTGCTGGCCGACGCCGGGAGCTTCCTCGTCTCGGCCGCGGTGATTCGTCTCGGGGTGCACGAGCGACCCGCACCCAACCCCGCGGAGACCGGCGCGACGGTCGGGGCCGGCGGGCTGGTCCGCTGGCGACGGGACCTGGTGGACGGGTCACGGCTGGTGGCGCGCACACCGCGGCTGCGGGCGCTGGTCGCGCTGGCCGCGGTCGCCGGGTTCTACGTGACGGTGGAGGGCCTGGCCGCGCCGTACGCGGCCCAGATCGGCGGGTCAGCCGACGCGGTTGGGGTGCTGCTGGCGGCGAGCCCGGCCGGAGCGGTGCTCGGGATGGCGCTGATCAGCCGGCTCCGGCCGCAGCTGCGGTCGCAGCTGCTGGGACCGCTGGCGATGGCGGCGTGCGTGCCACTGGTCCTGTGTCTGTCCCGGCCGGGGCTGATGGTCACGGTCGTGCTGTGGCTGCTATCCGGAGCGGCCAGCGCGTACCACTTGCCGGCTTCAGCCGAGTTCACCCTCACCGTGCCCGACCAGCACCGCGCCCAGGCCTACGGGCTGGCCGCGACCGTGCTGATGACCAGCCAGGGTCTCGGGATCGCCCTGGCCGGGCTGGCCGCGACCGTCGTGGCCCCATCCACGGCGCTGGCCGGCGCCGGCGGGCTCGGCGTGGTGGCCGCCGGGCTGGCGGGCGCCGCGTGGAACCGCGCGCGCCGCGCCGCGCCCGCCGAGTAGCCGGCCGGAACCCCCGCATCCGTGTGTCGACCGGGGGTCAGCGGCCCCATTCGTTGCCGCGCTGCCACTCGTTGCCGTGGCGGGACCACTCGTTGCCGTGCGCGGCCGCGCTCCACTCGTTGCCGAGAAAACGGGTCCACTCGTTGCCGGGGAGCCGGGTCCATTCGTTGCCGCGTGCGTTGCTCATCGTGTTCCTCCTGTCGGTGTTTCCCCAGCCGCCTGACCTGCAGCGACTATCGACAGTCGGTGACACGGCGGTTACCGTGGACAGTTGTGTACGACCGGGGAGGGACGGATACAGCATGAAGGCTGCATGTAGCGGGTGGATACCCAGCCGGTGGCGGTTGTGGTCCCTGCCGCGACCAGCGATCCACGTCGTGCTCACGGTGAACGCCGTGGCCGTCGCGATCACCGCCCTGTCCACGGCCGGCCCCACGATCAGCCGACGGGAGCTGATCTGGTTCGCCGTCCTCACGGTCGCATCGATCGTGCACCTGGAAGCCGCGCGCACCATCGAGCGACGCCGCGAGCAGGCACCCAAACACTCGCCCTACACCAACCTGAAGTCGCTGTGGGTCTTCGCCGCGGTGCTGCTGGTGCCGTTGCCCCTGGTCATCGCCCTGACCGTCATCTCCTACCTGTACTGCTGGCTGCGGGTCTACGGCCCGGCGGTCGCCGTCCGCAAGGTCTACTCCGCCAGCACCTTCGTGATCGCCTCCGCCACTGCCGAAGCCGTCTTGCACGCCGGCGGCCTCATCACCGCGCCGCGCCTGCCGACCAGCGCCTGGTCGCTGCTGATGGTGATCGCCGCGGCCGCGGCCTGGTGGCTGACCAACTACGCCCTCGTCGTGCTGGCGATCCTGCTGTCCTCCGACGAGCGCATCAGCGCCAAAGCCGCCCTCGGGCACCCCGCCGACCAGCTGGTCGTCGCGGCCGCGCTCGGTCTCGGGGTGACCATGGCGGTGGTGCTGGTGCACTCCCCGTGGGTGCTGCCCGCCCCCATGCTGGCCGTGCTGTGCGTGCATCGCGACCTGCTGCTGCCCCAGTACATGCGCCAAGCCCGCACCGACCAGAAAACCGGGTTGGCCGCCGCCGTCTACTGGTCCGACGCCTTGGCTGCCGCGCTGCGCCGCGCCAAGCTGGCCGGCACCTCAGTCGGTGTGCTGTTCCTGGACCTGGACCGGTTCAAGGAGATCAACGACATTTACGGCCACCCGGCCGGGGACCAGGCCATCCAGGTCATCGCCGACCTCGTGCAGGCCGAGGTTCGCTCCTGGGACCTGGTGGCCCGCTGGGGCGGCGATGAACTGGCGGTCATGCTGCCCAACCTCGGGCAACAACAGCTACTCGATGTCGCTGAACGCATCCGTTCCCGGCTCGCCGGCACACCGATCACCCTGACCGCCACCAGCGACGGCAAACACCACACCCTGCGGGGAGTAACCACCTCCATGGGCGTCGCCTCCTTCCCCCAAACCGGCAACACCGCCGACGAACTCCTCCTCGCCGCCGACCGCGCACTGCTGCACGCGAAAAAGACCGGGCGCAACCGCGTCGTTCCCGCAGAAGGCTCCGGGCTCGCCACCGTCGACGACCCCGCCACGGACCCAGCCTCGACGACGGCCGCTCCATGACCAGGCGCAAGTGGTACCGCTGATCCACGGTGAACCCCGGGTCCGGCTCACTACGGCGCCTCGTGCTTGAAGGGATAGCCCGACCTATCGGGGTGCCCGCGGTCAGGTCAGCTGGCCAGCGCGCACAGATCGACAGTGACGGCGAACGGCGATGTCACGGTCAGCAACTCCTCATCGACGTCGTGGCGGAGGTAGTTCTGCGTGCCAGGGTTCAGCACATGGCGGACGACGCGACACGACGCCGAGCCGCCACGGTCTTCGATTCGCCAGTAGTGTTCGATGCCGGCCGCGGCGTACTCGGCAGGCTTGCTCAGCCGATCCGCGGTCACCGAACTCGACGACATAACCTCGACCACGAGCCGGCAGTCCACCGGCCGCAGCACCTGCTCATCCGGCACGCGCGCGTCGTAGACGACGATGTCCGGGCGCCGGTTCACCAACGGAGCCTCCTGGACCCGCAGATCCGCACCGGTCACGACCGCCAGCTCCGGCCCGCAGTTCGCCTCGAGCACGTCGGCGAGACGCCGGGCCAGCCGCTGATGCGACCGTAACGGCGCGGGCAGGACAACGACGGCACCGTCGACGATCTCGACCCGCCGACACACCTCCTCCGGCAGCGCCTCGTAGTCCGCCGCCGTGACGCCCCTCGGGCGAGAGCTGCAGCCACTCCGGGAACACCGTCTGCACCACACGCCACCCCTCTGCAGGCCGCCGCCGTCACTTGCTGTCATCGGATCGTACTGTCTCGAGCAGCGACAGCCACGATCCACGGTAAGCCACGCGCATAGGGTTCATTGGCGACAGCCTGGTGCGACGGTTGCTCTCAGCGTCGCAGGACTTATCCGGTATCTGTGACGTTTATGGTTACGGACAGCGGTCAATCCCATGCCGCGCCCTTTGGCGCCGAGCCAATCGGAGGTTACGGCGCCGCGGAGCCGCCCCCAGTTACGCCACGGCAGCCGCCGAGCGGACCGACGGGCTCACCGCAAACCCGGCTGGTCGTGCTTCGAGGCTTGTCCGGTGCCGGCAAGAGCACGGTCGCCACGGCCGTCCGCGCCCGGCTCGGCCGCGGCGTCGCCTTGGTCCAGCAGGACCTCCTACGCAGGGTCGTCCTACGCGAGCACGACGTGCCCGGCAGGCTGAACATCGCGCTGATTGCGACGGTCTGCCGGTTCAGCCTCGACGCCGGCTACCACGTTGTCCTCGAGGGCATCCTCAGCGCCGCCCGGTACGGGCCAATGCTGCAACAGCTGGCCGCCGACCACGCGGCCGCACTACCTTCTTCTACTTCGACGTACCGTTCGCCGAAACCGTGCGCCGCCACACCACGCGCCCGCAGGCCAGCGAGTTCACTCCCGAGGACATGCGCGGCTGGTACGCCACCAGCGGGCGGCTGGGCATGCCTGACGAGCAGATCATCACCAGCTCCTCGTCGCTGGACACCTCGGTCGCCCGGATCGTGGCCCACATGGCCGGGAGCGAAGGTGGGGCAAGCCGAGGGCCGGCGCGCAGGACCACGCTGGCCCGAGACCTGGATCAGCGGAGCTGACGTGCCTCTTGCCTGATCGGGTGACGGCCCTGGCGCCATCCGTAGACTTCTCCAGGCGACGGCGCTCCCAGGTGAGCATGATCCCGTGCAGCTGATGGTTGCGCCGACACAACGGGCTCGGTTCGCCCTTCGGGGGCGCAACTGTGGTGATCCAGCCGAACGCTCGGGGCGCCGTGCAGCTCGTGACGAAATTCTTCCCGCCGCCGACGAGGTCGAGTACGGCGTTGACGCCCGTGCCGCCGGTGTGCTCCAGCGCGACCTCGACCGGGTCGGCTTCGCGGTAGTCGATCGGGATGGCCGACTCAGCACGCGGTGGTTCACCACAGCACCGGTCCGTCCTGGTCGAGGAAGGCGCCGGTCGGCACGGCCGCGCCGCGGGCAACGAGGTCGAGGACTACTTTCGCGCCCTGCTCGGCGGTGCGGGGTCCGCAATGCCCGTCGAGGTCCGTGGCGATGTAGCCGGGGGTCACGGCGTTGACGCGCAGGTGCGCGTGGCGGGAATCCGCGGCGAACGCCGTCGCTCTGTTCGCGGACTCGCCCACCGCAGGACGAGCCCGTTGCCCGAGGCTGCGCCGGGCCGGCTGACGGACCAGCCGACCACGCTGCACCCCGTCGGCGACCAGCCGAGCTAGCGGTTGCCGGGCAGGCGGTCATCCAGTAAATCAGCGGCGTGCAGGTTCAGCGCGATGGCGAGGCGCCACAGGGTTTCCAGGGAGATGTTGCCGCCGTGTTCCGCCCTGCTGATGTTGCCTCGATCCACGCCGCTGAGCGCGGCGAGCTCGATCTGGGTCAGATCTGCCCGTCGGCGGGCGGCACGCAGACGTAGGCCCGTCGCCGCGAGGTGCTGCTCTAGCTTGTGATCGGGCGGGCCGTCGTCGCGCTGGTTCATCGCCCGAAGACCTTACCGGGCTAGACGATCATCCCCGAGTTTGTCGAATATCTTGCACAAAATGTCGAAGATAACCTACATTCGATCAGGTGACGCCTTCACCACCCGCAACCGCATCCGCGTTGCTGAGTCACTGGCGCGACCTCAGCGTCCGGGCCGAGCACCGCGGCCCGCTGGCCGTGGCCACGGAATCCACGCACACCGGCGTCGAGTTCCGGCCCGGTGTCCGTCTCATGGGTGACGGTCGCGTTGTCGCAGTCCTCGACGGACGCGACCTCGTCGACCTCCTTGTCGAAGGTCCCCGCGCCCTGCGAACCCTCATCGACGCGTTGTCCGCCGAGTGGAACACGCACTCGCCGATGGGTGACTGGTGCCGCGAGTGCGCCCGGCCCGTCCCGTGCCCGACTCGCACGCGGCTGGCCGGCATCCTGGCGGCCGGCTCCGGCGGTGTGGCATGACCACCGCCCACGTCTCCCGCGCCGCAATCGTCAGCCCGGTCACCGTCGCCCTCACGGTCGCTGTGCTCGCGCTCAACCTGCGGCCCGCCGTCACCAGCATGGGAGCACTGCTCACCCACCTCGAGACCGCGGCCGGTCTGTCGCCGACCGTGGCCGCCACGCTGGTCGCCTTGCCGACCTGGTGCTTCGCGGTCGGCGGTGCGACAGCCTGGCGACTGCGGGCCCGGTTCGGGATCCGCGCCGTCGTGTCCAGCTCCCTCGGCGTCCTCGCCGTCTCCCTGATCGCCCGCACGTTGCCAGGCGACGTCGCCATCGTCGCCGGCACCACCGCAGCATGTCTCGCGATCGCGATCCTCGGGACACTGCTGCCGGTCATCGTCCGCACCGCGACACCCGGCTCCACGGCCTGCTACACCGCCTGCCTCGGCGCCGGATCCGCGGTCGGCGCACTGCTCACGCCGACCGGGGTGGCGTGGCAGCTCGGGCTCGGCTGCTGGGCACTGCTCGCCGCGATCGGTCTCCTCGTCTGGCAGGGCACAAGCCGCCACCTGGCCGCCCCGGTCGGGACGGCCCCGGCGGTGCGCGTCAGCCCGAGGGCGCTGACCCCGCGCGGCACCATCGCCACCCTGACCGTCCACTTCGGACTACTCTCGGCGGTCACGTTCCTGTTGATGGGCCGATTGCCGGCGATCCTGCACACCGCCGGCCTCACCCAAGCCGACGCCGGGCACCACTTCGCCGCGGTCATGGTGCTGGGCGTCCCGGTCTCCCTTGCGATCCCCTACCTCGCCCGGCGCGTCCCGCACACTCCGCTCGCTGTCACGCTCGCAGGATCCAGCATCGCCGGCGTCACCGGCCTGCTGATCAGCCCCGCCACCATCACCTGGCTCTGGACCGGACTGCTCGGCATCGGCCTCGGCGCCCTCGCGCTCGCCCTGGTCGACCTGGGCCACCGCACCGCAGGCGACCCCGACACCACCGCCGCGCTGTCGTCGATCGTCCAGGGCCTCGGCTACACCCTCGCCGGCATCCTGGCCCTCGGCATCGGCCTGCTCGAAACCGCCACCGGCACCTGGACCTGGCCCCTGTTCGCACTCGTCATCGCCCTCGTCGGCCAGGCCCTCACCGGCACCACCATCGGCGACGTCCGCGCCGCCCCGACCTCACCGGAGGTCCGCTGATGCCCGCAATCGATCTCTACCGGGTCGTCCGCGCGGACGACACCCACGATCTCAAAGCCGGGCAGGTGGTCGAGGTCGTCCGCAACGCCGGTCCGGAGCTGTTGGACGACGTCATCCGCGGCTGGGTCGAGCAGCTCACCGCTCAAGCGGTGCTCAGCGCCGGAACCACGATCGCCGTCCACGGCGAGACCGCGACCATCCGCCAGCCCCGACAGCCCGAGCCCGACCTGACGCTCGGCGCCGGGGACTGGCTCGTCCACACCCGCACCCGCCTGCTCGTCGTCACCGACGACGCCTTCCACGAGGGCTTCCGCAGCCTGTTGCGCAGCCCCTCCTGAACCTCGTTCGTCCCCCTTCCCACCACCCACGAAGGAGCGCACGCGTGCGGAACGCGACACGCACCCCCCTCACCGCGGCCCTCGTGGCCGCGCTGGCCCTGCCCTCCAGCTGCAGCGCGCTCGGCGGGGACAAGCCCGCCGACGTCGCGGGCAGCCCGCTCGAGACCTCCGGGCTCACGGTGTCGATCATCAGCACGGTCGACCTCGCCCCGCTCTGGGCCGCCCAGGACGCCGGCTACTTCGCCGCCGAATGCCTCAACGTCAAGATCGACGTCGCGCAGTCCGGCAACAAGACGATGACGAAGGTCATCGCCGGCGAAGCCAACATCGCCCTGACCACCTGGACGCTGCTGTTCAAGGCCCAGAGCGAAGGCGTCGCCGACTTCCGGCTGGTCGCCGACGCCACCACGGCCACGCCGAAGAGCAACAAGATCGTCACCGTCCCGACGTCACCGGTGAAGCACGTCGAAGATCTTCCCGGCAAGAAGATCGGGATCACCAGCAGGAACGCCGCCTCGGACGTCCTGACGCAGTCGGTGATGCGCGACCGCGGCCTCGACAGGTCCAAGGTCGAGTGGGTGCCGGTGCCGCTGCCGAACATGGCCGACGCGCTGCAGCAGGGCCGGGTCGACGCCGCGTACATGCCGGAGCCGTTCGTCACCGAGTCCGCCCACACCGTCGGCGCCATCCCGATCGTCGACGTCGGCGGCACCGGCAGCACCCAGAATTTCCCGCTCACCGGCTACGCCACCACCACCCAGTGGGCCCAGGCCAACCCCAAGACCATCGCGGCGTTCCAGCGGGCGATTGCCAAAGGCACCCACGACGCGCGCAACGACCGCGGCCTCGTCGAACGCCTCGTCGTCAAGTACGCCAAGGTCAGCGAAATCACCGCGAAACTGAGGGAGCTCCCCGGCTACGGCGCGAAACTCGACGCCCGCCGTCTCCAGCGGGTCCCGGACACGCTGCTCCAGCTCGGCATCATCCCGTCCGCAATCGACGCCAGCCGCATGATCGTCCGCCAGCCCACCAGCTGATCAGCGCCGCCACGGTTTGCCGTGCCGGATACGCGGAATTTCGTGGTGGCCAGTTTTCGGGCCGACCGGGTGCTGTCCTCGTCGGCATGACTATCGCGCCGAGTCGGTCCGGTCACAGGTTCTGCCATGTCACTCCGGCCGGCCTCGCGCCATCCGAGGCCACGAACTCGTGCAGTGCCTTGCGAACTGCTGCCAGGGGCACTTCGGCGGTACTCGGGATTTCCCGTTCGTGGTTCTGATAGTCGTAGGCCACCAGTACCGGCGACGTCGCCCCGCTGGCGCTGATAACGCTTCCGTCCGGCCCTGCGTAGCCGACGAAGCCGCACGCCGAGGAGCGCACGCCGATCTGCAAAATCGCCCACCGGTCGTCGCCGCGGCGAGCGACTTCGGCGATCACGCCGAGCTCGGCCTCGGTCGACTCGGCGACCATCCGATCCAGCAGTTCATCCACCGCGGATGGCTCGCGCAGCGACAGTGGCTCGGCCTGGCCGGGGTCGTACCAGGCTTCTATCTCCACCACGGTGTGGCGCCTCCCTTGTAGACCTTCTTGAAGCCGTCAGTCCCGTACACCGTCAGTGTGCTGCCCGGCGGCAGCACCACGCTCAGCAGTCCATCACAGCTCGTCGGGCCGGTGCACGGCTGGTTGTTGATCGCCACGGTCGCGTCCGTGATGCCGGTGTCGCGCATCTCGGCTGCGATCTGCAGCTCGACGTCGCGGCTGGCGGTCACCGGAAGCCTCGGACATCCCGCCTCCTGCAGAACCTCGTTGACGCGGTCGGCATAGCTGCCCTTACCGCTGGCCAGCGCAGCGGCACCTTTGCCCGGGGCTGTCCATACGCCGTGCGTCTTCTGCCCCCGGCGGGTGACTGGCGGCGGCAGCTGCCTCCGCAGCACCTCGACCGGATCGTCCGTCTTGGCGGCCGGAGGGGTCGCCGAAACCTGACCCGACATGCGACCTGGCCCCTGATCGTCGGCCGTCCCCCCGCCGAGGGATTTGGCGTAGGCGGACAGGTCGCCGGACGCCTTCGTCACGGCGTTGCTCAGGTCGGTCGTGCCCCTGACCGCCTCGGCCAGCAACCCCAGGGCCTGAGTGACCTCGTGCTCGCTGCTTCCCTGGGTTGCCTGCGCCAGGGCTTGACTGGCTTCCTCGGCTGCTGTCCCGGCCTCTTGCAGGCGCGTCGTGACCGCTGTGATCTTGTCTACGGCCTGATTGACGCCCGCGACTGTCTTTTCAACCGACACCGCCGCCCAGCACCCGCCCCTTGCTCCCCGTGATCAAGACCGTACCTCGACGGGCGGGCCAGAGACAGCGGGACAGGGGCCAATCAGGGCAGGCCAGTTCTGGGACGGGGACATTGGACCGGGACCGGGACCCGCAGGAGCGTCACCTGAACCTGAGGTGCGAGGAAGGCTGGAGGGAATGTCGCAATGGGGCGGTCAGGCAGATCGGAGTTGATGACGGCCTGCTGATCTGCCTCTGGTGACGGATTGCCGTGCCGAGTCGGCTACCAGGTAGCGGTGCGCGGTTCGCCAAACCGAGCACTCCGCGCGGCGCAGCGTCCATCGCGTTGCGCACGCGCGGCACCAGCCGCGGTGGTCGGGTTCGTGCGCTGCCAGCAGCTCTCGCCACGCGGCAGTCAGCCGGGCGATCACCGTGTCGGCAAGGACGGCCTTGGATGGCCCGTCGGCGTCGCGGGCGAGGGAGTCGAGGTAGTCGAGACGGGTGAGCACCGCCGTCCGCAACGTCGCGTTCAGCACCTCATCCACGATCGTCCTTCTCCCCGGGCGACTGGTTCCTGCGCGTGGGTGTGGTGACGATCGCGTGGGCTGGGGTACGGGGGTGCGGTGACAGAGTGGGGCAGAGCATCGCCAGGGTGTCGACGGCGCATTCCGGGCAGATCCGCAGTCCTGCGGGGCGGTGCGTCGTGAGGGACTCGAGGATGAGCTGTCCCTGGCGAAGGTGCCGGGTGCAGACCGAGACGTCGGTTCCCGGCAGCGCGGTGTGGGCTCGGTCGCGGTGATAGGGGCTGACACCCCATTGCAGGGAGGTCGTCATGATGGAGCTCCTTGGGCTGCGGCAGCGATCTCCTCGAAGCTGTCGTAGGCGGTGTCGAGGTGAGCGTCGGGAACCGGGTCGAGCCCGACATCCGCCCGGGCGAGATTGACCTCGGCCGGCCGGTGCAGCGGGTAGAGGCGGTTGACCCCGCCGATGTTCAGCCACTGGGTGCCGTAGCGCTGGCCCCCCTTCTCGTCGGTGGCGACCCGGTCGGCGAGGTAGGCCAAATCACGCGGGCTTGCCTCACCGTGGGCGACGGCGTCGCGCAGCTTCGGCAGCCAGCAGGCGCGATACCGGGCGGGCGCGTGCTGGGCCAGGATCCAGGCGGCGTGGGCACCGTCGGTCCCGACGGCACTCACGCCGGGCCAGCCGGAGACAGCCACGATCGGTGCGAGCCAGCGCAGGTTGTCCTCGTCAACGCGCTGCACGGCAGCCCACTGCCGCGGAGTGGGACCCGCCGGGTCGAGCTGGGCCCGGGCGTGCTGGTCCGCGGCCGCGCGTGCGATCAGCTCGTTGCGCAGCGCCGCCAGCGCGGCACGGGGTGGCTGTGCCGGGCTCACGGCTGTGCCGATCGAGTCCGCGACGCGGGAACGGCCATCGCTCGTGTGGTGGCCAGCAGGGCAGCTTGCGACGGAAGGTCTGCCTGAGTGGGCTGCTGGACCCAGTGCCACAGGTTCAGCGCTTCGGTCTCCGGAGAGGGCAGCACCACCACCGCGGTCTCACCGACCACGCTGACGCCCAGCGGCACCAGCGCGGCCAGCTCATCCAGCGTCACGGCGCCTGGGCCGCTTAGCAGGGTCCATCGCTGCCCGCCGGGATGGGCCAAAGCCGGCGCCGGCATCGCCCGGATCCGCAGGCTCGCCACCACCTTGCGGTCCAGCCCGGCGGGCATGGTGACCGCGCCGAACACCCCGCCGAGTTGCAGGACGATCCGGTCACCGTCGACGAGCTGGGCGGGCAATCCGCATTCGGCCCGGTAGTACTCGCACCGGTGCCAGGCTGTATTGCCAGTTGCTGATGCGGTTACGTCACAGGGGACAGGCATCGGCGTCGTCCTTCCGCATGTCGACGTCAAGGGCGGAGTAGCGCTGCACGGCAGCGCTTTCCGTCTGCGGCCCCGGCGTGGTCGTGTCGCCGTCGGCCGACGGTGGGTCACTCGGAGTCGTCGGAGTGAACCAATCGGGGAAGCGCGGCAGCGCGCGACACGGCGCCGCCGTGTCCCACGCGCGCAGTCCCTCCAGTACCTGCTCGCACAGCGCCACGGGGTCTGCGCCTGCGACGACGGTCGAGCGCTCCCCGAGGCCGGGGTCAGTAATGGAGACGCACGCCTCGGGCATCAGGCCGCCTCCGAGTCAGGGAGGTTCCCCGGGCGGGCGTGGCGCCCGGTGGGCCCGTCGTTGTCCTCGTTCAGCAGCACCGGGCCCGCCGTTGCCGCATCCGCCGCGTGCCGCCCGGCCGGGACTTCGCGGTGCGGAGTCGGCAGGGGGCCAGGATGACGGCGAGGTGTCGGTGCGCTCTCCCGAGCGGCGCCATCGAGACGGGAGTAGAGCTCGATCGCCTCCCGCAACGCAGCACGCAACCGGCCGGCGTCCATCGGGTTGAGCACGGCGACGGTGGAGCCGATCGCCAGCGCCGGTCCTCGTTCGGCGATCAGGACCTCGGCATGGACCCAGCGGCCCTCGCGGTCGCGGCAGGGCACGGCCCACGCCCGTCGCCGCGGCTTCCACCCGGCTCTGACCAGCATGGCCAGCAGTCCGTAACGCCTTTGCGTCCTGCGCATGCTCGTAGCCCACCTTCCGCGCGTGCCCGGGCTGGTGCGTCTTGCCTAGGACGACAGACCGTCCTCTGAAATGTCGCCGGACACTCGAAGATTATCAAGATAATTATCTGGGACATATCGACCGACCAGGTGTACTTATCGACAGGGCCGGTACTCTCTGCAGCATGTCTCGTGACGACCGCGCGCCCAGGAAGGAACACCCGTGGCCCTAGCCTCGAGCACCCTGCGAGCATGGGAACTCGGCCTCCGGCTGCGCCGCGCCCGCTCCGCCCTCGGCCTCACGAACGCGACCGTCGCCAAGCAGACCGGCATCCAAGCCAGCAACCTCTCAGCCATCGAAGCCGGCAAACGCCGACTCACCGAGAGCAACCTGCTGCGCCTTATCGACTTCTACGAACTCGACGAAGCCGACCACGACCTGCTCAAACGCCTGCATACCGAGGCCGAGCAGCGAAACTGGTGGCACGACTACGCCGAGCTCTACAGCGAAGAATTCCTGCGCTTCCTCGGTCTCGAAGCCGGCGCCAGCACCGTCTACGAGTGGGCACCGATCTACGTCTCCGGCTTGCTGCAGACCAGCGACTACGCCCGCGCCACCATCCGCGCCGGCAGCCCGTACATCAAGCCCGTCGACGTCGGCCCGCGTGTCGAAACCCGCCTCGCCCGCCAGCCCCTCCTGGACGAGGGCCTGTCGATGGACGTGCTCTTCACCGAGTACACCTTGCGCCAGCAGGTCGGCGGCCCCGCCGCAATGGCCCGCCAGCTCGACCGCATCATCGACGTCGTCACCCGCCCCAACAGCTCCGTCCGGGCACGGGTCGTCGACTACACCGCCGGCGCCCACGCCCTGACCGGCGGACCGCTGACCCTGCTCAGCTTCGCCGGCAACCTGCTGCCCGACCTCATCTGGCAGGAAACCGCGATCACCGGCAGCCTCATCGACAAGGCCCAGGTCATCCGCGAGTTCAAGGCCAGCTTCGAGAACGTCTTCGACACCGTCGCCCTCGACGCCGAGAAGTCCCTTACCCTCATCAAGAACATCCGTCACGAGATGGAGGCCGCCGCGTGACCACCTCCGCCCGTCACCAGGCCCACCCTCACACCGACTGGTTCAAATCCAGCTTCAGCCCCTCCCAAAGCGGCTGCGTCGAAGTCCGCTTCACCGGCACCACCGTGCAGGTCCGCGACACCAAAGACCACGGCGCCGGCCCCGTCCTCAGCGTCGACATCGCCGCCTGGCCCGGCTTCATCGCCGAAGTCACCGGTGCAGCAGTTCCCGGCAGCAACCACGCCCTGCGCATCGAACACTCCTCCGCTGGCGGCGCGCGCCTGCACAGCCTCGACGGCACCACCACACTCACCTACACGGTTGACGAATGGGCCGCCTTCACCGCAGGAGCGGCCGACGGCGAGTTCGCCGCCCCAGCAGCAGCGTGACCCCGGAGGCGAAAGCCGGACGACGCAACGAGGCGGCAGGCCGGCGCGGTCACGCGTCAGCGCCTGAATAGTCTCCGGTCCGCTGCCGAGGCGCTCGGGATCCAATCAGCACATCCTGACCAGCCGCATTTCGACGGACCGGCAGGCTCGGCTGTCCGAGCGAATGACCAAGCCCACCGGCGCAGTCTTGGGGGTCAGTTCAGAATAAGTTTGCGGAGGCAGTCAGGGAACAGACCAGGCTGAGGATGACCTGATGGACATCGGCTCGTCGTTCGGTTCGGATGCGCAGTCGGCGGAAGTTTTTGAACCAAGCGAAGGTGCGTTCCACAGGCCAGCGGATTTCGCCTAGGCCGGAGCCGTGCTTGACACCGCGGCGAGCGATGACTGGGGTGATGCCACAGGCTTGGACCAGGTGCCTCGCCCGCCGCATGCACACATGATCAACTCAACGGGAGCTTACGGGCGCAGGCATCCAACCTGAGCTCCTGTATTCGCATGTCGGAAGCCGTCGATGCGGTCACACTGGCGAGAAGTTCGAACCACTGCTCGACCTGCGCCTCCGCCCATTGCGGAGCCGGTGCCCCGACTGGGTGAAGCATAAGTGCCATCTGCCGAATGTACAGCCCAGCACAGTAACGAGTAATCGCGCCGTTGATCACATGGGATTCATGCATGCGCAGCTTGCGCATCGCATCAACTTGCTCCGTAATCGTGCCCTTGTGCGCGCTCTCCAGAAGGGCGCCACGCAAATTCCATAAAGGCATTTCCGCCTCGGGTTGAGACGTGGAACCGAGCAATCCCTCAATTAACTGGAGAAGGTCGGCCTGAATGAGTTCGGTGATCAACTCCGCTGAGCGAAGAGGCTCCTTGGCTGCTCTTTGAATTTCCACACACCGGCGTGCCGCGCGCAGCAGATCCCGAGGCAGACCGCCCGACCAAGCATGGCAATAGTATGCCAGGTGAGGATGGAAGCCGTTTGCTCTGGACGTGACGACGTCCTCCGATTCCTTCACCGTCAACCACCCAACATCGATCACTGTGTCAAAGGACGAGTCAAAGGCATCACGATCGGGCAAGCCACGCTGTTCAAAAGACCTGAGAGCGTCGATTGAGACACTCACAACAAAATGCACTCCGTCGATATGAAACAGGTCCTTGAGATTGTTGATCGTCACAACAAGTGCTTCTGCCGTGGGCAATTTGTCCAACTCGTCCACACACACAACAAATCGAGGTCGCCCAGGCTGCCTGCAATATTCCGTCAACAAGTCGCGGAGGCAGGACGCCGAGTCGACCCTTGTCATCGCTCGATGCTTGCGCTTCGTCGAGCTCTCATCGCTGAGTTCACCAGAAGTAGCCAGCTTCACAACGTTCTTAGCTACAGTACCATCTTCGATCTCGTAGTTGAGCTCGTCAAGAATCATAGATGCCTTGACCACCACCGCTGACTGATAGCGATACAAGCGCCTGCGCGGTCGCACTAGCGCCGTGTAAAAGAACCCTGCGGCCGCATACCCCAACACCGTCAGCCCAATGATGCTGGCGGTGCCAAATTTCGGCCAAGCAGCACTGAGAGCATCGGCCAGAAGCGAGATGCCACCGAGTATGCCAGCAACGACAAAACCGTAGAAGCGTGTGAGCAATACGCGGTTAACCAGCGCGCCGCGCCGAATCGGCTCCTGCTCGACAATCTTCTCGGCGACCTTCTGCAAGATGTGTCGACAGAAGTCAGCTGGGTCGTGCGAGACCGGAGCCGGTACCAGAGTCGACGTGTTGGGAAGCTGCTGCTTTTCCGCAATCGAACGCATGATCGTCGACTTGCCCGCCCCACGGAAGCCTGCGAGTCCGATCGCCGACGAATCGTGGTCCTCGATAAACCGACTCACCTTATCTAATGCCACAGAAGATCGGATCTCAGCAGTGGTTCTCCGCGCCATCGACGAGCGCGGAAGAAGAACCCGACCCTGGCCTGCCCTTCAGGGTTGAGGTAGTGGGCTGAGGCGACCATGTCCAGGTCATCACGGTCAACCTCAACGTCGATCTCTTCGCGGGCTTCCCGGATGATGGCGGCGACCATGTCCTTGCCGTCTTCGAGCTTGCCCGAGGGCAGGTTTCACTGGCCGTCCGCGTAGCCGGTGTTCGCACGCTGGGCGAGCAGGACCTGCTCGCCAGGTTATTAAGATGATCAAGACGTCAACGAAGCTGGCGTAAGGCACGGCAAGTCTTCCTGAGAGCCGCCGAAAGCTGGGCCTGATCAGGCAGGTACGTGAACCCGGGCGGCGAGATCGCGAATTCCCGGCACGGCTGCGCGCTTCTGGTCCAGCAGCGCGCCGACGATGGTGCGGACGGCCGCGCGGGTGTGCACTTCGCCGGGTGCGCGGCGTTCGGCGGCCAGCAACGTGCTGTATGCCGGGCCCGGTTGCCCCAGCTGCAGCTGGACCGCGGCCAAGTCGACCAAGTAGCGCCCCTCCCGTTCGAGGTCAGGGAACTGCACCCCGCGGGCCGTGCGAGCGTGCTGCAGCGCAGCCGCCGGCTCGCCGAGCAGTTGTTCCACCGAGACGCGGTGGCTCAGCAGGTTCGCCCGGGCTCGTGCAGCCCCGGCGCCGTCGAGCCGGCTCGCCGTCGCGGCGGCCTCTGTCAGCAAGTCGCGAGCTCGGGCGCCGTCGCCGGCTCGGGCAGCGGAGTATCCGCCGGTGCACAGCAGGCTGGCGTGCAGCAGGAGATGGCGCGGGTCTCGGCCGTCGAGCGCCAGTCGGTCGGCTGCCTGCACGACGAGGGTGCCCGCCCGGTCGCGGTCGCCGGCGCGGCGGCACACACCGGAGAGCATGCGCTCGGCTTCGGCGAGGATGAGCGGTTGACCTGCTGCTTCGGCAGCCCGCACGGCGCGGTCGGCGCTGATCCACTCCAGCCCCGCAGGGCGGAGCTTGACCAGCGCGCGGGTGACCAGCGTGTAAGCCTGAGCTGTTGCTCCGGCGTCCTGAGCGGCCTCCGCGGCTCGGACCAACGCCGGCATCTGGTCGGCCAACGCCAGAAAGTCGGACTTGCCGAACGATGCGCGCGCCGCTGCGAGTGCGCGGGTCAGCCCAACGGTCGGCAGCGCCGGACCGATGGACGCTCGGCTGCCAAGCAGGACGTCGGACAATCGGGTGGTGAGCACGACGGCCGGATCCGGTAGAGCCCCGGGCGCAGGAGACGCGGCGGCCTCCGCGGCCGGGGCGCCAGCGACGGCGGCGCCGATGGCCACGCCACCGGCCTTCAAGAAGCTGCGTCGACGCACGTCGTCCTCCTCCGGGGCGGGCTTGCTACCCACCCTAGAAGGGGCCGGGTCGATGCGCCCGGTCGCCACGCCCTCGGCCCCTTCGACCCCGAACGCCGACGCTGGCAACTGCAGCACCTCGGCCAGCCGCCGCAGCGTCACCACGTTCTCCATCCGGCGACGACGCGCCTCCATCTTCGAGATCACGCTCGGGTGAAACCCCAGCCGCCGGGCGAGCTCGGTCTGGCTCCATCCGGCTCGCTCCCGGGCGAGCTGCAGGACTGCGGGGTAGTCGCGGCGCTCGATCGCGTCAAGCAAGGGCGAGGACATGACCAAGAACATCAGGCGCCCTCCTACCGCCGGAAACGAAGACTAACCCAGGGTAGCGGTCTAGTGACCCTGTCAAGGGCACTGTGCCGGTTCGGCACAGCCGTGCCTAGCTGGCACAAAATTCCCCTCACCTGTCCCTAAATTCCTAGCTTCGAGTTGTCGCGATGACGCGCCGATTCCGGGAGGGAACAGGATGGAATCACGCATCGAGCCGCTACCGATCTCCGGAGCGTGGAAAGTCACGCCCACGGCCTTCGTCGACGACCGCGGATGCCTGCACGAGCCGTTCCACGGTGGGCAATTCGCGGCGACCACCGGCATCGATCTGGCGGTGCAGCAGGCGACCTGTTCGGTCTCACACCACGGCGTGCTCCGCGGCATCCGCGTGACAACGGAAGCCGGGCCTGCGAAATACGTAACCTGCACCGCAGGCGCGGTGCTCGACGTCGTCGTCGACGTGCGAGTCGGCTCCGCGACCTTCGGCCGTTGGCACGCCGAGCGCCTCGACTACGAGAACCGAACAGCGCTCTACCTCGCGCCCGGGCTCGGGCACGCCTTCCTGGCCCTCTCCGACACCGCAACGCTGTTGTACCTGCTGTCCCGGCCACATCAGGACACCGACGAACGCACCGTCAACGCTCTCGACTCTGACCTCGCGATCGCCTGGCCACCTGGCATCACGCTGCAGCGAGCAGGGCGCGATGCGGCCGCGCCAGGACTCTTCGAAGGCCGCCAGGCTCGCACTCTGCCCAGCTACGCCGCCTGGTCCGCCCTGCACCGCGGCTGACATCCGCACGCTTCTCGCCGTCCGACTCAACCGAAAGGATCACGATGCACACCGTCTTCGTCACCGGCGGCGCCGGATTCATCGGCTCGCACCTGGTCGACCGGCTCATCAGTTGCGACGACATCGCGCAGGTCACCGTCCTCGACGCGCTGACCTACGCTGGCGACCGCCGCAACCTCGCCGACGCCGAATCCTCGGGCAAGGTGCGGTTCATCCACGGCGACATCCGCGACCACGACACCGTCTCCGCCGTCCTTCCCGGCCACGACTGGGTAGTGCATCTAGCCGCCGAATCCCACGTCGACCGCTCGCTGATCGACGTCGGACAGTCGGTTCGCACGAACGTCATGGGCACCCAGGCGCTGCTGGACGTGGCGATGCGCGCCGGCGTGGCGAAGGTGGTCCACGTGTCCACCGACGAGGTCTACGGTCCCCTGCCGACCGGGGCCGCCGCCGAGACCGCGCCGCTGCGGCCCACGGTGCCGTATGCGGCCAGCAAAGCCTGCAGCGACCTGCTCGCCAGCTCCTACTTCGTCTCCTGTGGTGTACCCGTGTGCATCACCCGCAGCTCGAACAACTACGGACCGCGCCAGCACCCCGAGAAGCTGATCCCACGTTTCTTCGGGCTGCTGCTGTCCGGCCAGCAGGTGACCGTCCACGGCCGCGGACGGCACGTCCGCAACTGGCTGCACGTCGAGGACAACTGCCGGGCCATCGAGCATGTCCTGCGCACCGGCGTGCCGGGCGAGACCTACAACATCGGCGGTGGCACCGACCTGACCACCCTCGAGCTGACCAAGCTCCTGCTCGAGGTCACCGGCCGCGGCGCCGACGCCATCACCGACGTCCCGGACCGCCCCGCCAACGACGTCCGCTACAGCATGACCTGGGACAAGATCGCCGCCCTCGGCTTCACACCCACCCGCGACCTGGAAGCGGGATTGGCCGAAACGGTCGCCTGGTACCGCCGGCACCCGGACTGGCTCGCGCCGAGCACTGCAGTCGCCGAACCGGACGGAGTACCCGCGTGAGCATCGTGACCAGCCCGAGCGGACCTGCCGCCAACGCCCGCCCGTTCCTGCACGGCCCAGAGCTGGCTGCGATCGGCCGAGTCCTGCAGTCCGGCCAGTACGGGCACGGACCGGAGACCGACGCCTTCGAACTCGAACTCGCCGACTACCTCGGCGTCGACGATGTCGTCGCGGTCTCGACCGGCACCGCGGCGCTGCACCTGGCGCTGCTGGCCGCCGGCGTCGCCCCAGGCGACGAGGTCATCGTGCCGTCGCTGACCTTCTGCGCCTGCATCCAGGCAATCCTCGCCACCGGCGCCCGCCCCCGGTTCGTCGAGGTCGATCCCCGCACGCTGTGCGTGACCGCCGAGCACATCCAAGCCGCGCTCACCTCGGCGATCCGCGCTGTCATGCCGGTGCTCTACGGCGGCCGCGCCATCGACCTCACTCCCGTCCGCGACCAGCTCGCCGACCGCGACATCGCAGTCGTCGAGGACGCCGCCCAAGCCTTCGGCTCCGTCAACGGCGACCACTTCGTCGGCGCCACCGGAGACCTGACCTGCTTCAGCTTCGATGCCATCAAAGCCCTCACCTGCGGCGACGGCGGCGCCATCGTCCCCCGCAACCCGGCCGAAGCCGACGCCCTACGCCGGGCCCGATCGCTGGGCGTGACCGCCACGCGGGAAGAGCGAGTACGCACCGTCTCCTACCAGGTCAGCACCTTAGGGTTCCGGTATCACCTCTCGACGTTGCACGCCGCCATCGGCCGCGTCCAGCTCGCCAACTTCGACAAGGTCGCGGGCCGTCGTAAGCACCTCTGGCGCCGCTACGCAACCACCCTCACCGGCGTCCCGGACGTCGTCATGATCGACCTTGACGTAGCCAACACCGTGCCGTTCAACTGCGTCGTCCGCATCCCCGCGAGGGTTCGCGACGCCGTGCACGCCCGCCTGCACGCCGCCCGTATTCAGGCCGGGGTGCACTACCCGCCAAACCATCTACAGCCGGCGTTCGACCGCCGGTCCTACACGCTCCCCGCCACCGAAGCCGTCGCCGCCGAGATCCTGAGCCTGCCTTTCCACCCCGACCTCACCGACGCCGACATCGACCATGTTGCCGCGAAGCTCGCCGCCGTGGTTGCCGCCGAACACCACGCGTTGGGCCACCGCGACGCCGTCGGCGCCGCACCACAGAAAGGACGCTGATGCGACGCGCCGCCGTACTCGGGAAAGGCCGCCTCGCCGTCCACGCCTGCGAAGTGATTGCCGGCCTACCGGACCTTTCGCTCGACACGGTCGTTCCGACCACACCAGAGCCAAGCTGGGACATCAGCCTCACCGACGCCGTCGCCACCCGATGGCCCGAGGTCCGCGTCATCGAATCCGGCGACTGGCGCGGCCTGGAACCCGGCCGGTGCGAACTCGTCTTCAGCGTCCTCTACGACAAGATCATCGGCAGCGATCTGATCGACGTGACCCCACAGATCATCAACTGCCACCCCGGGCGCCTCCCGCAGTACCGCGGCGTCCGACCGGTTAACTGGGCACTCCGCAACGGCGATGATCTCGCCGGCATCACCTTGCACATCATCGACGACGGCGTCGACACCGGCCCGATCCTGGCTGAAGCACTGTTCTCCGTCTGGCCGGACGTCGACGAGGTCCGCGACGTCTGGTGGCGCGCCATCGCCCACGGCCGCCAGCTCATCACCGACACCCTTCCGCGTCTTCAAGCGATCACCCCGCGACCGCAAGACCCAGCTCAGGCGGTAACGCACTACAGCCGCGATAACCATCGACTCGGCGACCGTGCTGACTGGACCCGCGCCCAGTCCGTCCGCACCAGGTGACACCTCGAGCGTTCAGTGGCGTTGAACCGGCTCAGGTCAATGGCCGCCAAACCCGGCACGGTCGAGAACGAGGTCGACGAGCCGATCCGCGGCGTCCGGCCGCCCACGCTCTCGCGCCTTCGTGGCCATCTTCTGTCGACGCGCAGGGTCGGCCAGAAGCGGCTCGAGCGCGTCTCGTAGCGCCGTCGCCGTGACCTCGCCCAGCAGGGCGCTCGCCGCGCCCGACTCCGCGAGGTCCCGCGCGTTGTGGGTCTGCTCGCCGCCTGCCGAGGAGGCCAGCGGAATCAGTACCGACGGCAGCCCCAGCGCGGTCAGTTCGGCGATCGTGCCAGCGCCGCTGCGCGAGATCACCACGTCTGCCAGGGCGAATACGTCCGGCAATTCCGGACCGACGAACCCGACGGGCAGATATCGACCGGCCAGGGCCGCCGGCAACGCCTCGGCAGTCGCCTGCATTCCCGTCACCGCCGACGGGCCGCCCTGGTGGATCACGTTGGCCCGTTCCAGTAACCACGGCAGAATGTCGCCGACAAGCTGGTTGATCTGCGCTGCGCCCTGTGCGCCGCCAGTCACGTACACCGTCGGAACATCTCGATCGAACGCGTCCAGCGCCAGCGCTTCGAAGGCCTTCTCCGCGTGGCCAGCCAGAACCTCCGGCCGCACTGGGTTGCCAGTGACGACCGCACGTTTACGAGCCCGCTCCGGCAGCAGCGGCAGCGTCGACGCCGACGACACAGCCATCGCCGTCGCCACCCTGGCCAGCAGACGATTCGCCAACCCCAGCCGCACCGTCTGCTCATGCACCACCAGCGGCCGCCGGCAGACCCACGCCGCCAAGCTCACCGGCACTGCCACGTAGCCACCCGTCGCGAGCACCACGTCCGGCCTGAACGTTCTCACCGCACGCACCGCCTGAAACACTCCAAACGGGACCCTCGCCATGTCCTTCACGTTCGCCCACGACAACATCTTCAGCGGATTTCGCGCCCGCCGGACCTTGCCGGCGGCAACCGCCACAAACGAGATGCCCTCACGTTCAGCCGTGCGCGCCTCAAGACCCTCACCAGTTCCGACCCACAGAACCTCCGGCCGCAGATCCTTCGCCAAACGCGACTGCAGAGTACGAATAGCCGTCAACGCCGGATAAGTGTGACCGCCCGTTCCGCCACCCGTCACCAGCAGCCGCACCGGTCGATCATCAACCACTTCACTACGATCGGCGTTCAAGACGATCGCCCTCCCACCACATTGAGCCACGATCTGAACGCGGCGCACGAATTGTGCATAAACTCTGCCACGCCTCTTGGAGGGACTTGCAGCCAGGTGCGACCAGAAACAGGACAGCCACCTATCACCTGACGAAGACGGTCGTCTCGGGGCCCACCGATATCGCAGGACTACCTGTACCAGAAGTAGCGAGGCTCTTGGATGGCCGCTCAGAGGCGACGTCGCGTCAGCCTTTCGTCGCTTCGATGCGGTCATAAGCTCCCTGTATGAATGCTCACCTTCTCGTGACCACGACGACCCCAGACCGAGCCTCTGCCGCAAAAATCGCTACATCGGCGCTGGCCGCGCACCTGGCGGCCACCGCGCAGATCACCGGTCCCGTGGCGTCCTTCTTCTGGCATCTCGGCGAGCAGGGCGAGGGTGAAGAGTGGAACGTGACGTTCAAGACCACCGATGCCCGCTACGCTGAGCTGGAAGCGCACATCGTCGCGCAGCACCCGTGGGACAAGCCGGAGGTGACCGCCGTCGAGTTCGTGCGCGGCTCCGCCGACTACCTGCGGTGGCTCGAGGAATCGACGAGCGCCGAGGCATAGGTGCCTAGCCGGGTCAGCAGCTCGCCGACCGCGGGCGTCGACCGGTACCGCGTCAACTGGCGAGCCACCACCTTCCGTAGCATCTATTTCGTGGCGACAGAACCTGACAAGCGAGAATCGACGCGCTGGAAGATCCACGGCGAACGCCTGGTAGACGACACACGCCGTGACCGCGTCAGCATCGCCTCAGTCGAGCTACCTGACGGAGTGACCTTCGAGCAGTGGGTGTTCCGCATCCGCAAGGCCGCGATGATGGCCGTTCTCGACGATCAGGACCGGGTCCTGATGCTCTGGCGACACCGGTTCATCATCGACCGGTGGGTGTGGGAGTTGCCAGGGGGTTACGTCGACCCGGAAGAAGACCCCGCCGTGACCGCGGCGCGAGAGGTCGAAGAAGAGACCGGATGGCGACCGCTCGATGTCGAGCCGCTCGGCTCGTTGCAGCCACTTGTGGGAAGTGCTGACGCCGAGAACCTGTTGTACGTGGCTCGACGGTCCGAGTACATCGGTGAACCCGAGGACATCAACGAGGCGGCGCGGGTGGCGTGGATTCGACTCGACACGGTCAGAGACCGCATCATGAAAGGTGAGATCGTCGGTGCCGCGTCGCAGGTCGCGCTACTTCACATCCTCGCGTTCTACCGTTGATCGGCTACACCGGCGTGGGCACGCCCGCAGATTTCATTCGGCTGTAGAGCCAGCGCACGCGGCGGTCGTCCTTGTGCCGGGCGAGGCGTCGGCCGACATCGGCAAGGTAGGCGCTGCCGCGAATAGACCGGACGTCCTCGCTCATCCTTACTGCCTTCGTTGCCTCCGCGCATGCTTCGTCGACACGCCCTTGATCCGCGAGCGTCGAAGCAAGCAACGCGGTGTTGAACAACCTGCCTCGGTCGTACCCCTCACTCATTCCTAGTGATCGACGCGCGAACTGCTCTGCCTCGACTGGCCGACCGAGGTCTCGGAACGTATGCGCGAACTTCGCCGACAGGTACGCGCTGTCGAAATAGGTGAGCCACGCTGGTCCCGAACCCGGCAAGAATCGCTCGAAGGCGCGTTCGGCCTCGCTAAGCGCGGCGAAGCACGCCGATGTGTTTCGTTGCAGCGCATGTCCGTGAGCTTCGAGGACCGCGGCTTCTGCCTGGAGGGCGACCAGGCCGGATCGCTTCGCCCGCCGCCGGGCGGCGAGCGCCATGTCAAGGGCGACATCACGGGACACGCCGAACGCCTTGTGCTGGTCCATCGCGGCGAATGCAGCGTGGTGGCTCATCGCAGCGAGCATCTCGGCTTCGAGCGCCTCGTCACCGACGTCCTGCGCGAGCTTGAGGGCGTCGCGCAGATGCCGTTGTCCGTCTGCCGGCTTGCCGACATCGTAGGCGATCCAGCCGGCCACCTGGTGCAGCTCCGCGGCAGCGGCGAACAGTTCGTCACGTGGTGATCGACGTCTGCTTGCGTCGTTTAGCATCGGTGTGACAGTCGAGGTCAGGTAGGCGGTGATCGTGGTTGTGGCTCGGCTGTGCCCGCCGCCGAATCGGTTGTCAAGGCGCCGAAACGTCGCGGTCATGTCGCGCACGATCTCGACGTCGGAGCTTCGGAGTTTTAGCGGGCTGGCTGCCGCCGGTGGACTGGCTCCGAGCAGCGAAGCGCCGATCGCCGTAGCGCCTACGCCTGCGGTCTTGAAGAACTGTCGCCTTTGCACGTCTTCGAGAGTAACCGCGAGTGCGGGCTCGACTGATTCGTCGAGCGTATAAGAAACCTCGAACCACAGCAGCGCCGGTGGAACATGAAGAGCTTTCGCCCAGCGCTCGAGATTGCGCAGGTTACTCGGCGGGGGCGCGCCAGGAGCTTCAAGGCGGCTAACTTGTGCTTGTGTCATGCCAAGCCACCGGCCGAGCGTAGCCTGCGACACGCGCGGAGTTAATTCGCGGCGGTAGGCCGCAAAGAGCTGGCCGAAGTGGCGCGCATCGATTGCAGCCCTGATGCTGTCGGACTCCCAGAACGCTGCCGTCTGCTGTCGTGCGTTGGTCGAGATCAGCAGTCGGGTGCATGCGCCACAGTGGTTGCTCACGCGATGGCGGGCGAGGCGCGAACCGCATCCGGCGCACGTGCGCTCCGCCTTCCGCACCTGTGTACCTCCCTCGCTCGGCGTTCACCGCATTGTATGGGACCCGACACGGGTCTTGTCAGATTCCATACGTCTGATGTATGGAATCTGACGTTAAGCTGCTCTGAGCGTTCTATCTGATACACCGATGTCGTTTTCGCCCGGGCGCAACAGGGACATGCTCAAGGCATGCCCGATGTAACGCACGGTGACAGGAGGGCCGGTAACGGCCGCCTCGACGATCGGATAGCACGATCTGAGCCACTGTCACTGGACAAGCTGCTCGATCTCGCCGATTCAACGCGCGAGCCGAGCGGACGTCACTTCGGATGCGATATCGCGAGTCTCCGCGAACGCCGCACGGGCCGCATCGATCTCGCGTGCACGCGAGATCGACTCGGCCAGCCACGTCCGATACAGCGCGACCTCGCGGGCGTGCGCGTGGTCGTAGCGGTCGATCGCAGCCGACAGCAGCGGCGCCGCGACAATCGGATCGCCCAGCTCGACCAGGCACCGGCCCGCCATGACGTTGATCTCGCCCCGCGACACCCAATACACCCATTCGGGTTCCGGAAGGTCGACTGTCCGCTGGTCATAGGCGATATCCACCTCATCCAGCGCCCGCAGGCTGGCGTCGCGGTCGCGAGCTCGTGCGCTGGCCCAAGCCAGCCGTTCAAGCAGGAGCGTGCGGACCACTGGCGAGGCTCGCCGAGCGCCGGTCACGGCACTGCTGGCGAGCAGCCGGGCGTCGGCCGGGTCGCCCACGTTGGCCATCTGGTACGCCAGCGACGAGACCAGCTGCCCGACCAGCGCATAGTCGCCGGCCTCGCGAGCTGCGGAAACACCATCGAGATACGTGCGTTCGGCTCGCACGTACGCTCCGGCGTCACTAGCGACCCGGCCGGCCAGCTGCGCGAGCTCGCCAACCACCACGCGCAGCCGCCGACCGACCTGCTCGGTGTAGCTCCCGTCACTCGCGACGTCAGCAGTCTCCGCCAGCTCGCGGTCGACCAGCGGCTGCAGTTCACCTCCGCCGACGGTGTCGTCCAGGTGACGAAGCTCGATGACCCGACGCTCCAGTTCCTCGGCGAGGCTCACGCCGACGCGCCGACCGACTGCGCCGTGCACCGTCACCGGCGTGTCGGACACCAACCATTCGTACGCCAACCGCAGCGGGTCCAGCGACGGCCCGTACAACGCGTCCACGGTGACGTTCAGCGCACGCAGGTAAGCGGCCACATGTTCCGGTTTGACAGTGCGTTCCCTGTCCCCAACCGCCGGATCTTCATATTTCCATTACGTCAATCGCAGCGGCCTCAGTCAGCGGCCAATCAGGGTGTCATGGATATGGTCGTCGAGCTCGGCCAAGAATTCTTCGGTTCGCCACGGTCGGAGCTCCCGTCGAGCCAGTCGGATTCGCCGAGCAGCGACTCGACCGCCCGTCGCGGCGGTGATGTCGATGGCCTCGTGCAGCAGATCTGCGCAGGCCGCTGGGTCCCCGAGGCGCAGGCGTACGAGGGCCAAGTCGGTGCTGATGATGCCACGTTGTACGGCGTCTCGCGACGACTGCAAGGTGCTGACCGCCCGGTCGAGCCTGTCGTGTGCGCGGTCCGCGTCGCCGGCGTGGAGGGCGCACAAGCCGTCGAAACCGTTCAATCGGTCAGCGTTGAACCCGCCGTGGGGATCGTCGATGGTCAGCTGCTCTGCGGTTTTCCAGGCCCGTTCGAGGGCGACAGCCGCTTCGGTGGCCTGGCCTGCCCGAGCGCAGATTTCCGCGTAGACGGCATGGGCACGAGCGCGAATCGCGTAGCTGGAGCCTCGGTGAGCGTCGACCGTCGCGGCACGGGCGATCATCCGGGCAGCATCGAGGTCGTCGGTCGCATGCAAGGTCACCATCGTGTGGCTCGTCTGGATCGCGGCGCGGTGGCTGCGGTCCGCGAGATGCTTGGCCACCTCGGTCGCTTCTGTGTACAACGCCTCGGCTGCCGCATCGTCACGGGTCTCGAAGGCCAACCGACCGGCCAGCGAGTACGCGGCTGCTGCGAGCAACGCCAGCTCTTCCCGCGGATGGCCCTCATCCTGGGTCAGGAGCCGTCGGCAAGCCTCGACAACGGGCGCGAGCTGGAGTTGAAGGCGGACGAACGGGACGGCGCCGATCTGTCCGTTGATCGCGGTGACCGAATCGTGCAGCCGACCAATCTCCTCATGGTCGAGCTGCGAAGGAATACTCAGGACGCCTTCGTCACCCTGTGCGACAAGAGCGATCAGGTGCTGCACTCGCTGCGGCGAGGTCCCGAAGAGACGAAGGGCGTCCAGCAGGGTGGCGAAATCGGACCCCCGTCCGATCGCGAGGTCACCCGCCAGGGTGCGCGCGTAGAGATGTACCAGGAGGAACTGGTAGCGGTCGCTCGGAATGGTCTGGCTAGAAACGCTCTCCCACCGGGCGACCGCGCGTTGGATGCTGGCGACCTGCCTGTCCATCAGCGTGGCGATCGCGAGCTGGCGCGCAGTGTCCCGCAGCGCTCGTGCGAGGTCAGCCCACGACCAGCCGCGTCCTTCGCGCAGCTGGCGGAGCAGCAGCGCCCCGGACTCCCGATCAGTCATCGTCACGGTGACCAGTACACCATCCGGACAACGTCATACGGGCACAACCAGCCGGGGTTTGCCCTGTTCGGCTGCGTACTTCACCGTGTACCAAGTACCGCTGGTCGGGTCGGTGCCTCGGGGGAAACCGATCACGAAACCGCTGCGATCCACCATCCAGCGGTTGCGGGAGTAGTAGGCCGCGGTGCCCAGGCGGTCTGCACCCAGCTCCACAACCTCGACGAGCCGGCCCGCGTCCCTGTGCCTACGGATAGACGCCACCGCCGCGGCCGGCTGGTCAGCCACCGTGCAGGGCACCACGACGGTCAACGATGCGTGGCTGTTGTCAGCCAGCCAATCCAGAGCCGCGGTGTCGATGCCGACGGCGCCTCCCAGGTAGAAGTGCGAATCCGGGTCGGCGAACGGCCGAAGGTAGTCGCCAAACCGGCCGGAAAGCTCCGTCTCGGCAGGGGCCGAGCGAGTACCGGTGATTGTTACTTGTCGGGTCATGAACGTCTGCACCTCATCGGATGTCATCGAATGTCATCTGCCGTTATCGCGCTCGGTGGCGATCTTATAAACGGACTGGCTACGGCGGAGACTACCTCTCGACAGCGCCGCAGCGACGGAGTGTCCGCGGATGTGAGGAGCGCACGATGACAGTGGACTTCGAATCGCTGGCAACGCTGTTGCCGATCACTTTCACCGTCCTGTTCGCTATCGCTTTCGCTATTGGCCTGGCCCAGCAATGGGCCACCAGCCGGCGGCAGCCAGACGTCGACGGCAGGCGAAACGTTCCTCCGCACGGTGCACAGATCGGCGACTCGGGACGTGATCGTCGATGACTACGCCCGTCACGAGTCCGTTCGCGTTCCTCTGGGACGAGCCGGCCAGCGAGCCGTTCACGACCTTGCTGCGACGCCGCTGGGACTTCCTTCCCGTGTTCGACGCCAACGGCCGTCTCGAGCGGTTCACGGGCTCGTTCACGTGGGAGGAGGACGGCTTTGTCGACGCTCTTCGTGTCAAGAGCGAAAAGGATGCCGCCGCCATCCGCGTGGACCACGCCGGCGGGGAAGTCTGGGAACGCGACGGCGATGCCTTCGACATCCTGTGCCAGCTCGTCGAGCTGCCTGCGCCGAGTGACCCGCGCGCGCCCCGTATCGTGCTTGGCTCGGCTCCGCGGTTGTGGACACCGTGAAGTGGCCGTGGCCGTGGCCGTGGCCGTGGCCATGGGCGTGGCGACGCGCGCAACGACAGCTCACCATCGTCCACGCCCGGCAGGCGCTGGTCTCCCTGCCAGACATCCGCTGGCGCGTTCCCCAGTCCGAAGAACACGGGCGCACCCAGCTTCAGGAGGTCACCACGGCCGTCGGCCGCGTATTGCGGCGAGTTCCTGTGTCATCGGAGGAAGGACGGGCGTTGAAGTACGCGCAAGCGAGGTTGACTGCGTTTCTCGTGGGCTGGGGCGACCCCGGCCTGATCGCACCGACTCACCTCGCCCCCATGTACCACAGCCTTACGGATGCACTGCGCGAACTTTCTCACCGCTTAGCGACGGACGAGAACGCCGATCCACCAGTGGGCCCCGACGATCCCGTACCTCGAACCTAACCCGTCCGAAATCCCAGCCCGGACAGGCGGTGTGCGTACCCCTCCCTCCCGTCCGGTCTGCGCGCCTCGACCGAACGCGGGCTTCCAACGCCTGGGCGGTCGAGGCGCATCCAACGTGTTCATCCCCGAACCTGGAACGTGATCAATGATGCACAACACCGCAACTACAACACCGTGCTGTGTCCGAGAATCCGCCGCGTCGACCTCGTCACCATCGACACCGCAGACGTACGCGCGCCGGCGGGCTCCCGCCCGGCCGTCATCGGTCTCGCATGCAACAACTGCTCGCCTCACCGTCTAGCTGACCACGTCACAGGAACACACTGATGACCGACTCCGAACGATTGCTGGATCACCCCGGCACACCGCCGATCAAGCTCCTCGGCCTGATCACCGACGCCTACACCGATGCGTTGTTACGCCTCGCCTATGCCGAGCGTGACCGTCACGACTGGACGTCCTACAGGAAGCTCGGCTACGACCTGATCGGGGTCGCAGCACAGGTCCTTATCCACGCCTACGCTCGTCGCGAGCAGCCGGCCGACGACCCACGGCAGGTCGCAGCGGAAGTTGCCCAGGAACTGCGGACCACCCTCGGCCTCGCCGAGCAAGTTGCGGGCGGCTTAGCGGGAGCTGACTCGGTGGCGATGGAAATCGATGCGTTCGCCGACGATTGCGCGCAGGTCACGGGGCGGCTGTACCGACTTGCGGCGGCTTTATCCCCGTCGATCATCGCCGAGATCAACCCGCTCGGCGACGAACACGACGGCGCCATCGGCAACAAGGACAACGGCGGACGGTCGGACGGCGGACCCGCATGACCGAACGCAGCAAGGTGCACACCGATCACAAGGGCACCGGCCCAGGTGGGAATCCACCTGTCAGTCACAAGAAGCCAGCCACGCCGTGCACGACGAACCGACCGCGACACCAACCTGCCGCGAAGGGTGACCGCCGATGGAAACGCCGGGCCGCCGCATGACGGCGCCCTCAGCCAGTCGGCCGACCGCTACCGTTCTGCGGTCGCCGTCCACCAACCATCCGCGGATCCATCGCGTCGACGGTGCCACGTTCGAGTCCACCGGCGTGCTCGCACCCGCGTGCGCGTCAGCGGACTCCCGGCGCGACACCGTGGATGCCGCTCGGTCCCGTCGGCCCCGCTTCCGCGGCACCTCAGCCCCTGTGACCTGTGCGAGACCTCGATGCCTTAATGACGTCGCGGGTACCGACCCGCCAGGCGATGTGACCGACTCTCCGGCTAGCGCGGATCCACCATGCCAGTAACCGACGGCGCGAGGCCCGAGGCCTATTGGTGGACCATCGTGCGCGCGCGGCCGCTGCACGACTTCCTCGACTCGCGCACGCCGACGGCCCGGATACGGCATTAGCCGACTCGCGACCCCGACTTCCCACAGACCATCCACCCGCTCCAGGAAGCCTTGGAAGAACCCGATGACCACCACCGACACCGGCGGGCTCGCCCACGCCGTGGATACGGAACTACAGCAGCAGCGGGAAGACCGCGGCTGGTCTCGCGCTGCGCTCGCCGCATGGTGCAACAACCAGGTGAAGGCGCGAACCCTCATCACGTGGGAGAAAGCCACTCGCTCGATGTCTCTGCGCCAGCTCGGCGACGCGAGCCGGCTCTACCTGATCCGGCCCTCGGAGCTCCTGGCACGAGCTGAGCGTCGCATCGGCTGGAATCCCGAACTCGCCGTGGATTTCACCGCGCTCGCCGCCACCCAGATCGACGCGCTCCGTCCCGCGGCCCGCTGGGCACAACAACGGCTTTACACCGGAGAACCGTCGTTTCGTGCGCTAAACCCGGACGACCTCGCAAGCTTTGCGGATCGCAGCCGCCTGAGCATCGCACACCTGACCATCCTGCTGTCCACCGAGGCGCCGGTACACCCATGAGGCCAACAGAATCGACACAAATCACCCTGAGCCACCAAACCACGACAGCAGGTAAGCCGTGGTGGCAAAGACCGGCCGGCACGAATCCTGACCGCATCAACCTCGCCTTTCTTCTCGATGCCTTCCGGCAAGGACGAAACAGCGACAACCGCGATGTCCCCTGCGTCAAATTCGCCCACCACAACGAACGTGACGCTGCGCTTCGGCTCGAAGCGCAGGTGCCCGGCGCGGGGTTCGTGTTCCGGTCCGAACGTTCGTTCCTTGATCGCACAGCCGCCTACCTCGTTGCCCGGCAGGGCGTCAGCACCATCGTGGTTGCCGGCGCGGGACTGCCCAACATCGCTGAGGAACACGACCTGCACTCGATCGTCCGCCGCACCGAGGCGACCAACCGCAACCCCGAGCAGACCACCGCTCGTGCGAGCGTGATCTACGTCGAACACGACCCCGTGGTCCTCGCGCATCTGCGCACGCTCGCCGACGCGAACAACGGCGTCCACGTCGTCGACGCCGACCCCTGGGATCCCCACGCGATGTGGGACACGCTCTACAACACCGCCGAGGAAACCCCGGGCCTGGTCTTACCTGACTACGATCACGTGGCGCTGCTGCTGGGCGGGGTGATGTCCTTCCACGGCGGCACCCGCGCCGAGGCTGCCCAGGTCGTGCAGGATCATCTCGCCCGGCTGCCCGCCACTGCGTTCCTGGCCATGACGCACCTGCTGCAGCCTAAGCATCCCGACCTCGCCCTCCAGGCACTCGAGTTCGAAGCTGCGCTGCAGAGCCGTGGCCCCGGTACCGGAAGTCTCGCCACCGAAGCCCAGATCGAAGCGATGATCCGCGGCACCACCCTGCTACCGCCTGGGATCGGCCCCGCGTTCGCCTGGTTTCCCGACGGGCCGCCCACCAACACGCCGGTGTGCGGGAATTTCACCGCCGCGGTCCTCACCCAGAAACCTGGACCGGACCACGGCCTGCCGGAACCCCCGTGGCGGCCGGCACGCCCCTGACTTCCTGACCGCCCGTGCCCCGATGTCGCGGACGGTCGGGGAAGCGGGGCCGGTGTCCTCGCACGAAACGGGATACCCGCGCGAGGACACCGGTTACCCGGATCCGACCGGCTACCGGGATGGCCGGTCACCTGCCCGCGATCACAGGTCAAGCAACCGGCCTTCTCCGATCGCGGGTGAACACCGGTGCCTGGCCGTGCTCACGGCCCCCCAAGCACGGCCAGGCACCCACACCACACCAGGCGCCCTAGCTGCGCCGAATTCGTTGTCGAGAAGGGACATTCACCTCGTGCGTCTCAGAACAACGGCCGCAACAGCGCTCGCCTTGCTGCCGATGCTGTTCGGCATCTCCGCCGCGACCGCCGACACCGGCACACTCCCGCCCTCACCGTCCACCGCCACGGCGTCGCCGCGGATCGTCGGCGGCGACCCCGCCCCGGTTGCCTACGCCGGCGCCGGATCCCTGCAGCTGCTCGACCACGACGATCCCGACTGGCACTCCTGCGGACTCACCCTCCTCGCGCAAGGCTACGACGAAACCGGTAGACCGGCCGCGGTGGCTGCCACGGCCAGCCACTGCCTCAGCAACACCCCCAGTCCCGAAGAGCAAGCGCGGATGAGCCCCGCGGCGAAGAAGATCTTCGCCCGCTTCCGCACCGACCTGCGCAACCCGACCATCGACCGCAGCGATCCCGCGATCTATCACGCGCGGTTCGGGTCGCCCAACCGGCTGCAGGGCGGTGTCGTCCGCACCGGCGCCAAGATCGTGGTGCCGCCGCGCTGGGCATGGGGTCTGCCGGACAATGAAGGCAAGATCTGGGACGTCTCCCTCATCCGGGTCCACGGCCACATCGACGGCGTCCGCCCTGCCCGCATCGCCCCCGCGTGGCCGTGGCAGCCCGCCCGAATCATCGGCTGGGGCATCACCACCGACCCGGCCGCTTGGACCGGCCCCGCACCGGCCCAGCTCAGCCAGCTCGACGTCCCGCTCCTGCGCGCGGGCAGGTGCGCCCTCGGCGGTATCGGCGCCGGTGAGCTGTGCGCCGGTGTCCCGCCGACCGGTGGCGGCGTCTGCAACGGCGACTCCGGCTCCGGGCTCCTGCAGCGCCACGGCGGCGACTGGTACCTGCTCGGCGCGGCTTCCCGCACCATCGCCGAGTTCTGCGGCAGCGCGGCCATCTACACCGACCTCCACGCCTACCAGTGGTGGATCACCCAGCAAATCCGCACGCTGCTGCCCGGCGCCCCCGGCGCCACCACCCACACCACGTCGGCCACGCCCGTCGGCTGACCCACGCGGCACCTGTCCCCGGGGTGGCCGCGGCCGATCCGATGCCGTGGCCACCCCGGGCCCGACGGGGCCGCCCACCACCGCGGGAACACCCGTCCAGCCTGGAAAGCACCTCGACATGCCACCACGCACCGCAGCCACACCCGCTCACCCGCGCGCGCACGACGGCGAACGCGTCCACATCGACGTCGAAAGCCCTCGCCGGGACGCGGTCGCCGACTACCTGCTCGACGGCCACCTCAACACCACCGTCGACCGCCTCTTCGCCGACCATCTCCTCGCCGACCACCCGCAGCTGCCCCGACTGGCGATCGCGGCCGCCACCTGGGACCGCAGCGCCGCAGCGGCCATGCTCGACCACGGGCTACGTGACTTCCTCGTCCTCGGCACCGGCGGCCTGCCCATCTGGGCTCACTCGTCCACGTTGACCGACCTGCACGACGCCGGCGCGCGGATCGTGGTGATCGAACACGATCCTGTCACCCAGCACCTGCACGACCGCATCGACCACGGCGCCGCCGCCGGCCGCGCCCACGTCCTCTGCCTGCCCGCCGACCGCCACCACGACCTCGCAGCAACACCCGTGGTCGCACGCTTGCTCACCGCCGGCGCGCCAGTCGGCATCCTCGCCACCGGGCTGTTCCGGCCAGCCGGGATCCGCCTCGCCGCCATCCTGGCGCTGCTCGAGAGCGCACCGTCTGGCAGCCGCGCGGCGACCACCGCGCTCATCACGTACGGGACCGACGATCAAGACGACACCGGTGTGTCCTCACTCCCCGCCCGCTTCGCCGAAGCCGGCATCCCGCTCGCCGTCGAGAACCGGCTCGCCGCCGATCAGCTGCTCGGCGACGTCGCGGACGTCACGACAGACTTCGTCATGCCGGCTGCGCTGGACCGGAATGCGGCTGGCCCCGTCATGCGCACCGCACTGCTCAGCCAACGTGGCCCGCGCAGCTCCGGCGTGGCGCTCCGCTCAGGCAGCCCAGCGGGCCATCGCCGTCGGCGGACGGAGGCAAGGCCGGTGACCTCGATCGAGGCTCCCTGAGTGTGGTGTCGACGTTGCGATCGTCCCGTCCTCCACCTGGAACGAGAACCTGCATGACCGAACGTAAGTCACTTCCGGCACTACTGGCCTTGAGCGACTCTCTGCGGACCGCCAGAACAGTTCGAGGACTGGGCCTGCGCAAGTTCGCCGACAAGCTGGGCGTCTCGGCTCAAACTTTGTCGTGCTGGGAAACCGGCAAGCGGGCGCCGGGGATCGGCGAGGTGGCGCGCCTGCTGGGATTCCTCCGCGTCAGCCCGGCCGAACATCAATGCATCATGCGGCTCTGGCACCAGCTCGACTTCCCGACGTTTATCGAAATCCTCAGTCCAGACACCCCCAGCCTGCAGGGAAAGTTTGATGAGATCGCCGTCCGTGCCTGGGAATGGGCACCACACACCGTCCCAGAACCGATGCAAACCGGGGAGTACGTTCGTGCGATTCTGCAGCGTGACCAGACAGCGCCTAACGATGTTGACGTAGAACTTCTCGTCCGACAAGCCCGGCAGCTGGCCCGAAATCAGCCTCGACTGCGGACCGTGCTGTTGAGCGCAGCAGCGTTGGCGTCAGCACCCGAGTCACAGCTTCACGCCATCAACACGATGTCGGTTTTTCCTCAGCTGAGGATCATGCACGTTCCAGAGAGCACCGACAGGGCAAGAAGGATCGAGCCTTTCACGGTCTATGAGACGGCCGGCAAAACCTTCACTGTCGCGTTGCGCCACCACGACAACGTCATCTTCGTCAATGAACGACGCCTGGTACAGAGCTACCGGTCGACGTTCAAAGCGCTGGAGCGGGAAGCGATCGACCGTGTCGACAGGGCGTGAGGTCATGACGACGGAGATCACGGTGGTGCCCGAGACGTTGTCGGCCGCGCAGAGCGACATGAATATCCGGAACTCGGGTCCGGGCGCTGATCGGGTGCGGTGGATCGAGTTTCACCGGTACAACGCGGAGATGTTCCGGCTTGCTGGTGAACGGCTGGCCGAGCTGGGTCACGCCGCAGAGGACGACTGGACGGGCTGGTGCTTCACGCTGCAGACGGAGGCGGTAAGCAGACACGTCCGTCTCCTGAGAATGGATCTCGCCCGGTTGCAGGGGGACCTGGGGAACCAGACGGACGCAGTGCTTGGTGTGGACGACATCCCGGCGCCGTCACAGCACGGATTCGGTCACTGGCTACGGGACACCTGCCTGAGCGCCGGCATGAGCGTGGAAGCACTGGCTGAGCGGGCTGGTGTGCCGTTGTCCCTGCTGGAACGCGTTTGGCAGGGGCGGGAGCCGATGCGGTCACTCGAGCAGGTCGCTGCGGTCGCCGACACTATGGGAATCGACGGCGCGGTGGCCGCGGTCGTGGCCATGCGGGACTTTCAGAGAGGGCGCGATGCGCGCCGGAACCCCGTACCCCGGTAGCTCACCGCAGCCGGCTCCTGCCTTCCTGACCGGCCCGGCGTGGCGCACAGCCCTTGCCGCGCTGGGCGAGCAGGCCGCGATCGATACCCGCAACCCCGCAGCGGTCATCGAACTCCTGACACGGGCGGCCGAGTGCGCCGAACACGACGGCGACAGGGCACTGGCCGAATCCGGCTGGTTCCGGATACTCAGACTCGGGCGAACCCACGACGAATCCTCCGGAGTGCGGGCCGCTCTGACCGGCTTGATTCTTCTGTACCGCCGGTGGGGCCGCAGCCAATGCGCGACGGACGCCGCATCCGATCTCATCGGCGCCGGCGATCACGCCCCGGTACCCCGGCCTGGATTGAACGACCGCCGTTTGTGTTGCGGTGCACCGACACCTCCGGAGATCAACCGATGAGCCGCCATGACAACGCCCACGAGATACTCGGTCTGGACTTCGCCCAGAACTACCGCATCCGTTGCCTCTCATGGCCTCCTCGGGACGTTCGAGCGTCGCGGGCACACCCGCCGCGAATGGGTATTGCGGATGCAACGCCAGGACGGCGCCGGCCAGCAGCGGTCGATGACGTGGCTCCACGACCTACCCAGCCACGAAGAGCTTGACTAGGATTGGGCGATTTTCCTGCTTGCCCGCGACGCCGGGGGCGGCCGAGAATCCTTGGACGCCTACACCGAGGAACACCTCTCCCAACGCGACGACGATGACATCCGCCCGGCACGAGCATCACGACTGGGTACGCGCTGAGCACCTGTGGCATCAGATCCGGGACTTTCTCGGGTGCGATCCCGCTCTGCTCACAGCGTTCTTCGACATCCTGCCGCCCGAGCGTTGAATGCCATCCCCGCAGCTCCCCTCTTTGGGTCGCGTCCTCGGCGACGCCATCGGAGTGCCGTGCGTCGCAGCGCTGGTCATTCCGATCATCGCCATGGTTTTCACCCGCTGGCACCCGGTCTCCGGCACCGTCGCCACGTGGGTAGCGGTGATCGCTGATGTCGGCGGGGGCGGCGCGTTGTTCGTGTCCAGGATACGCCGGCTCAGGAAGGAACCCAGGAAAGAAGATGTCAAGCCCGAACACGCGCCAGCACCAGCCGAAGTCGACAACAAGGGGCGGAAGCTGGCCGACGATCGGTGAGCACATCACCGCAGTGCACCGACGATCCGCAGCCGACGGCGTGCCGGACCCGGACTGGCTGCCCTGGCCGCCTACCGCCCGGAACTGCCCACTGCTGCTACCACGGGGCGAACGCACTCCGTATCGGGTGTGGGAGGTGATGGAGCTACGGGCTCGCTATGTGCGGTGGCCCCAGATCGCCGCGCGGCTCGGCGTGCCCGAGCACGTCGTCCGCGATTGGATCCACAGACTCGGTAACCGGTGAGCTCGAACTGTCCGTGGTGGCGAGATCGATGTGCCACAGCACGCCGGTTCGCCAGATCGAGTGAGGGCGGGACGTCGGACCGGCCAGGGTTGGACACCGGCCGGACCGACCCGCCCACGCACGACACCCGGCGGATATCAGAGCGTGTGTGACGTCACGGGCACCGCGGAACCTGCGGGGTGCCGCCTCCGCCTGGACCGGTGTGCTGCTCGACCTCCGACAGGTCGCCGCGGACCCAGCCGTAGGTGCCGCCGCGGTAGGACCATCCCCACGCGTGTCCGTCGGAGGCCCCGCCCGTGCACCAGACCCAGAACCCGGCGCCGTAGCCGATCGCGCCCAGCACCGGACCGTCCACCGGCCGCGACCGGATTCGCGCGCCGTCCGCGGGCGCGATGACCGCGATTCAGCCCTGAGCCGTCGCAGCCGACATCGGCCGAACGTGCGACGAAGTGGGCGTCGGCCAGGTGAGGGTTCCGTCCGGCGCGACCGCCGGCGTGTCCGCGTTGGCCTCACCCTCGCCGGCCGCGCCGACGTCCGGTCGCTCGGACACCACGCCGACCGCGGGCCAGAGTGCCGCTGCCTGGATCGGCGCCGCAGCCGCCATCGTCGCACTCGCGACCGCTCCGAATGTCAGCAGCGACGCCGCGATCCGCTTCACGCACAAGAGACTCGCGGTCATGGAAAGGCTCCCGTCTTACAGGGCGCGCTCACGGCCGCCTGAACAGAAGGCTCATTCGAGCGTGCGGGCAACGGCTCATCAACGTGCGCAATGAAACTCGACTGCCGATCCACGCCGTCCGGTCACCTCAGCCTGAGGCGTGGCCGCTGGTAGAGCCGGCCGGGCGACGTCGGGCACGAAATTTTGGCTCGGGAGAGGCGCCCTCCCCAGTGCCCTCTCCCGAGCCGGGAACCCTTCTACCTCTGGGGGGGGTGAAGCGGACCGGATCCCCAGAAGGGTCCACTGTGGCCGCTCCCTGTGGACCACCGTGGATCACCTTCTGAAACCAGAGTGCCCCGCAAACGAGTAATTCGCCACAACTGTGGCGGATTTTCTGGTAATAACTTTGGGTGTCAGAGCGTGCGCGAAACGCAGCTCCCGACGACCTCCTCCCCATGCCAGCGCCGACTGGGCGTGGCTACAGCTCAGTGCAGCAGACCCGCGGCCCGGGGCAAGTCCACCGTCCACGAGGGACGCCACCGTCGCCCTGCGGCCGGCTTGCCCCGGGCCCGCGGGGCCCGCGGGCGAAGGCCGCGTCCACCGCCCACGCCGCGCGTGTCCACTGAGGAGGATTCCGTGTTGAAGTACTTCGTCTCCACCCACCGCACCCAAGGCGAACGGGACAACGACTCCAACAGCATTACGGAGACCGAGATCGTCGACCTGGCCAGCCTGTCGCACGAGGATCCCGACCACCCGTACTGCGGCTGCGCGCGCAGCTTCGTCGGCATCACCAGCCACCAGACCACCACGACCGCCGAGATCGTCGAATCCGACATGACCGCAGTCGAATTCGTCGCCCGCTTCCACGCCGCCTTCGTGGCCATGGGATTCGCGGATACTCCCGAGCTGCGCGCCGAGGTCGGCAACGGCGCAACGGAGCTGCTGCGGCTGGCGGCTGTGTGGCCGGTCGGCACCGTCGTCGAACGCCGATGCCACGAGATCCGCGTGCGCGAATTCCCCGCCGCGACCTGACCCGACCGCAACCACCAGCCCCCGCACATCGCTTGAAGGAGTGCTCATGTCCATTTCCACCGACGCGCGGCGCGCCCGCGCGTTCCTGCAGCACGCCACCGAACCCACCACCCCGGTCCTCGCGCGCTACATCGCCGACGTCGGGCCCGTCGATGCCGCCCACCGCATCGCTGACTGCTCCGCACCGGCCGATGTCCTCGCCGAGTCGCGTCGCCACGTGCGCTGGCAGCTCGCCGAGACCAGTCTGCAGACCGTAGCCAGTCTCGGTGGCCGGTTCGTGGTCCCCGAGGATGACGAGTGGCCAGCCGTCGCCTTCGCCGGGCTCAGCACTCTGGTCCCCAACGGCGACACTGATGGCGGGCCCCCTGTGGGTCTGTGGGTTGAGGGCGACGTACGGCTGGACGAGCTGGCGGCCGCTCCCTCGATCGCGATAGTGGGCTCCCGGGCCGCCACCGAGTACGGCGAACACCATGCCGCCGAGTTCGCCTACGGGCTGGCCTCCCGGCGAGTGCCGGTATTCTCCGGCGCCGCTTACGGCATCGACGGCGCTGCGCACCGAGGCGCGCTCGCGGCCGACGGCGTGACCGTCGCGGTGCTGGGCTGCGCTGTCGATGTCGGCTACCCGGCGGGGCACGTCCGTCTGCTGGACCGGATCGTCCGCTCCGGCGGTGCGGTCGTCAGCGAATACCCGCCCGGGACTCCGCCGGCCCGGCACCGGTTCCTCGTCCGCAACCGGCTCATCGCCGCTTCTCTCGGGGATCTTCGGCAGTGCGTCGCGGTGCAGCGGGAGTTTTCGCAGCTCAAAGACCTTGGGCGGCAAAACTACCGAGTGCAACACGTGTTGCGCAAGGCGACCTGCCGTCTGGATCTTCAGCGCAGCGGACGAGAGGTGGAGACGGCGGCGGCGACGGTCAGCCCGCCGGGAACGTAAGACAGGGCCCCTGCCTGGTCGCGCCGGCAGGGGCCCTGTTGATCTTCAGTGTGGTGTCTAGCCTGCGAGGCGTCGAACGAAAGACCGCGTCGGCTTCCGCTCAGCCAGGAGGCTTTCGTGCCAGTCGTCGTGCTTCGCGTGGTCGACGACCCAGGCTCCGCAGATCTCGCAGGCGGCCCCGGCGGGAACGGGCCCGGCGATCTGCCGCGCCGCAGTTGCGGCGTGATTCGGCGCCGTCTTGCTGTCGATCGGGGTGATCATGCCTGCGATCGTGACCCACCGGGGCTTCCAGTCTGCCTCGATGTCGTCGTCGTCCACTTCGCAGGCCTGGAGGAACTGCTCGACGAACTTCCACGTGGGAAGCTTGGTTCCGCTCAGGTTCCGGGTGATCGACGCGGGCGACCACGGGATCGTGCGCGTGAGTTCGCGGTAGGAGGGGTCGCCCGCGAGGCGACGGACCCACCGCAGATCGGTCGCGAAGCTGATGAGCTCGTCCATGATGGACTCGTGCAAGGCGGGCTGCTTGGTAAACATGATGTCGCTCCTCGGTGAAGAGGCGGGACCGGGGGGCGCCCGGAGGGCGCCACCCCGATCACCGTTTGGTTCAGCTCAGGACCGGGTGCTGCGGGCCGTCGTCGATCGACGGACCGCCGCCCTTGTCGCCGCCGATGATCCGGCGGACGACTTCGGCGGCCAGGAGACCGGCGGTGAAACCGGCGGCCAGGGTGACCTCCAGGCCGAAGCCGAAGGACAACCCTTCCCAGATGAACGCGAGGACGAACATCAAAACCAGCGAAGCAGAAAGAAATCTGGTGAGCATGAGAACCTCCCTCCTGCTCGTTTCTCGGTGGTCCAGGTGGCGGTCGGTTCGCCAGATGGGTGAAGAAGCCCCCATGATCCTTTCGGGGGCGAGATCAAGTGCCCTGCAAGGCGGGAGATCTCAAGGGCATCATTCCAGCACGATGGGGTCGCCGTCAAATACTCCGCGTCGACCTGTAACGCCCTCGGTGCAGTCGAGACGGAACCGTGGCCGTCCGCGCGGGTGGTGTCATAGGTAATCGATTTCAGTTGCAAACGCAAATGGTTGGAGAGTAACTCACGGCTGTCTGCAAAGTTGACAGAAGAGCGACAATTGATCTTGCTTAAGCGCAAAGCTTAGAGGAACCTAAGCGCGGCCTGAGTGTGGCCTGTTGAAGCGTGTCGAAGTGAGCGATCATGCTCGAGGTAATGCATCATTTGTATGCGAAGACGTAGAGGAGACATGGCGAAGGCCCCCCGATTGCAGTCGGAGGGCCTTCTTAATCCCGATGCCGCCACCTGGACCAACAGAGAGACGAGCTCGGGAGACTATGAGGTTGAAGCGCGCAGCTTGGCGGGACTGCGGGCAGCGCGCGTGAGCGCATGCTTAACACTACTCGCGCGGAGGCTTAGATCAAGGGATCCGGCGGGCTGAGGAAGGCTCAGGAGATCCTAGGGGCAGCGGACAGGCTTCTGAACAGCGAAAATGCTGCAGGCTCGCGCCCTGACGGAGAGAGGGGCTGGGCGCGACTGGGAGCGTCGCCCGATGCCGTCGTGCATGTGGTGCGTATTGAGCCAGCCAGTGCGCCATTGGCGTGCCGGCGGGACGGTGCCGCGTCGTGAGCGTGGCGTGTCCGGATGGCCTCTAGCTGCGCAAACGCCTCCTGGTGGCCCGCCGAGCAGCATGCCTGGCGGCGTGTCCGTCGAGGCGGTTTCTGTTCGCCGAGTCGTTGGCCTGAGCGGGCGGTGCAGGTAATCTGCTGGCCTGAGTGACAGCAGGAGAGGAGAGGGGTGCACCGTGTCCAGCAGTAGGAGCGCCAGGTGGCGGCACTTGTGTGCGATTGTCAGCATGTCGAACCCTCCTCTGCCATCGATCTGGTTATCAAGTCAGTCAGCTAGGTCTCCACTTGGTGCTTCTTCCCTTGCCTGTCTGCCGGTGAGCTTTCTTTGCCTGTCTGCCCGTTGAGGTTGTCCCCTAGGTCCGGGCTCGCTCCATGACTATATGGCGGCAGGGCGAGCCGGGGACAAGTTCTCGGCAACACGGGAAACAAGATGGAACAGATTGGAACGTGATGCAACGCAGTGGAACGACTTGCGGTGGACTAACACCGCCTTGTCGGATAGCGTCTGCGTCACTTCGACGGTCGAGTTGACTGAAGTTACTCCTGCGTGTGCATAGTTTTGGCCGGGCTTCAATAGTGGCGCGATTGTCGACGCTTAGTTGGCCTTCGCGATTGGTTCTGAAGTTGGTCATTCAGGTCAATTAGAGTAGATAAGCTCGTTGCCTGAAGGCAATCGTGACGTGCGGGACGATCGCCCTCGCGGTTCGACCCGCAAGGGCGATCGTGCCTGCGATCAGCCTCGTTTGTTGAGGTTGGCGATGAGCTCCCGGTTGGCGGTCCGCGCAGCCTCGAGTTCTTGATCGCGTTCCTCGGCCTGGTCTCGCAGGGTGACGACCTGTTGCTCCAACTGCGTGATCCGATGTTGGAGCTGGTCGATGTCCGCGGGATCTCCGAGTCCGGATTCGCGCCAAGCCTGCTCCCCGAGGACCTCGGAGAGCTTGCGTTCCAGCTGTCTGACGTGGGCAGCCTGCCGAGACAGTCGTTCCTGGGCGTTGGCGAGGTCGGCCTGCAATGATGCCCGACTGACCATCGGCCCGCCGCGCCCGGCGGGCGGGTCTGTTTGGGCGGTGTGTATCAGTGCCAGCAGATCCGGATGCCGGTAAGGGAAGGTCCGGTCAACGCCGGCGGCGCGCGCGATCGCCGACACGCTGATCTCGCCGCCGCCGGTGCTGGCCGCGTTGATCGCCTTGATCACGCGTTGCCGACGGCGAGCCGAGTCCGCGCGCCGCCCCTCGATCATCGGGTTGGTCATGCTGTCCTTTCTTGGCGGACGTCGGGCAGCGGCTGGCGGATGCGCGGGATCCCGAGGCCGACGACCCGGTTGCGGGTCTTGCGGACGACGGCAACGGACTCCTCGATCTGGGCTCGTTCCTCGGCGGTGAGGTCATCGAGGTCGGCCTTGACTCGGCTGATCAGCCGACGGACCCGCTTGATCTCCTCGTCCGAGGGCATCGCTTCGGCCTTGGCCCACTCGTCCGCGTCGACGGTGGCCAGCAGCCGCTCGCGGTTGCGGAGCAGGTCGCCGAGGTAGGTCTGCATGTCAGGCAGGTAGGACACGTCGGTGCTGAAGTGACCGCAGCCGACGCAGCGGAACCGGATCGGGCAGTCGTGTCCGCCGGCGGCGACGTTGCTGGGCTCGCTGCAGGCGCCGTAGGGGACGGCGACCTCGCCGACCGCGCGGCGGGCGTGTTCGGAGTCGAGCAGGGCTTTCGCCTCACGCCAGATGCGGTTGCCGTGCCGGTCGAACTGCATGGTCGTGACCCGCTCGACGGCCTCCCGCCGGCGTTCCTCGCCGACGCGGTAATACGACTGCGTCGTTTCGAGCACCCGGTGATCCATCAACTCGCGCAGGACGTCGACGGCGACTCCGGCGTCAGCGTGCCGTTGCGCGTAGGTGTGCCGGTAGGCGTAGAGAATGATCCGCTTCTTGTCGAAGGGCAGCATCTTCGTCACCACCTTGCCGTCGATCTCGACCGCGGCCGGGACCTCGACCTCGGGGAACGCGGTGACCCACTCGCGGTGGCGGCCCGAGACCCAGCTGTCGGTGATGCACTTCGTGCCGTGGGGGTTCCTCGTCGGAGCGGGCAGAAGTTTGAGCTTGCCGGCTGGTTCGTCAGGAAAGCGGTCGCGGACGCGTTGCTGCTGCTTCTCGATGACCGCCGCGGTGGCTCCGGGGATCGGCAGCCGCCGGTCCTTCCGGTTGGCCTTGATGTTGTCGTAGATCAGGACCGGTTTCCCGTCGCCGTCGCGTTCGAGGCATTCCAGCTTGAGCTGGCAGATCTCGTCCGGGCGGCGGCCGGTGTCGATCAGCAGCTCGACCGCGATGCGGATCTCCGGGCAGCTCGCGGTTTCCAGCCGCTGCAGGTGCGAACACAGGTGCCGCATGACCTCGACGGGAAGGTCTTTGCCGGCTTCGGAGTCCTCGGGCTCGTCGGGAATGTCCTCGGCGGTGATGGTGAAGTCGTCGGGCAGGCCGTGTAGCGGGCGTCCGGGCCTGGTCAGGCTCAATGCGCGCATCTCGCCGATCATCTTGCGGAGGTTCCGGATGGCGTTGAGCCGCTGGTAGGCGCTGATGTCGTCCTCGGCCTGCAGGTGGGCCAGCCGGTTGAGGAAGTTGGTGATGTCCACCCGTGCCAGCGCGGCGGGAATCTCACCGCGGTCCTCCCGCTGCAGGCGCAGGCTGTCAGACAGCAAAGCGAGGCAGTTGATCCTGTTCTGGCAGGTGTTCGCTGCGCCTCCGCCGCGTCGGCGTGGCAGATCTTCGTGCGCCCAGGCTTTCGCGGCTTCCCGCAGCCAGGGCTGGGAGATGCCGGTGAAGCGTAGGGTGCCCCGGGCGCCGAACACGGTCGCATCCCAGACGTCCTTGTGCCGTTCGGTCTCGGGGTTCAGGCGCAGCCGTCGGCTCGCGACCACGAACGCGTTGCCCAGTGCGCGGGAACCGGGCGAGAGGTCAGCAGGATCGACCTCGTCCACCGAGCTGAGTTCCTTGCTGCGGATGTGGTCGCAGAGCGGCCGGAACTCGCTGTGCTCGGACTTCACTCCCTCCGCCGTGCGTTGCTGCAGGCCGTAGAGGACCTCGGCGACGACGCGGGGCGGCAGCCCGCGCAGGCTGACCTCGCATCCGATCGCCGCGGCCGGCTGGGTGCGGCGCCAGTGCTGCTCGTCGATCTCGGCCAGGTCCTTGCGGCGTCGGAAGGTGCGCCAGCGCAATGAGTGGGTGTGGCAGTAGTTGCCCTTGCCGACCCGGTCGCGGGTGCAGGCAACGACGTCGCACGGCCCGAACGAAGGCAGCCCGACCACGTCCGGGTGAACGACGAACTGCTCCAGCGGCAGGTCGAGCACGTAAACCCGCTGGTAGCGGTGAGTGCTGCAGAGCGCGTAACCGCGGGTCGACCAGGGGCGCTGGCACTCGGGAACTGCGCAGAGCTCGATCGTGTTGTGCCGGGTTCGGACGCGAGCGACCGCGGTGAACCGCTCGAGCGGTGGACGGCCGTGCTGCTTCCAACGGATGTTGCAGGCTGAGCAGAAGCCGTCGACCCGGCTCGACCGCTGATCACAGCCGAGCACCGCGCACTCGTTCCAGCCCAGCAGCGGATGTGCCTGCGGGAACGTCACCGTCTGCCGGTCGCTAGACCAGCTCAGCAGGTCCAGGAACTCCGTGGTGGTGGCCGCCCAGAGGCCGGCGGTGATGTCGTCCGGCTGGTCCGCGCCCGGCGCGGCAAGGGCCAGGGTCGCCGTCATCGGACGCCCTCGATCAGTGTCCGCGGGGTGGGGACGCGCTCGACTGCGGCGCGTAGCCGGTCCTTCGACGGATGTAAGTAGATCTGGGACGAGGATGGGCTGACGTGGCCTAACAGCTTCTGGATTTCGTCCAGCGCCGCGCCGGAGTCCGCGAGATTACTGGCGAACGCGTGGCGGCACTTGTGCGGCGTGATACTGCGTGTGATTCCGGCTCGAGCGCAGAGGATCTCGAACAGCTCATTGAGCGCATCCGGCGTCACCGGACTGCCCAACGGCTGCTGGAACAGGTTGACCAGCAGAAAGTCACTCTCTGCCGCGGCTGGGCAGTCCTGCCGTTCGAGCAGATACTGATCGATCGATCGCACGACCAGGAAATCCACCGGCACCCAGCGCGTGTAACGGGACTTCGCCCAGGCGCCGTTGCTGTTCTCCCGCCGCACGATATGTAGGTGAGCGCCCTGGACCTCACAGCCCAGGGACCTGCTGTCCGGGAGCAGGTGCAGGTCACTGCGCCGCAGTCCGGTGACCTCGCCCCGGCGCAGACCTGCCCTGGCCAGCAGCAGCACGATCAGCCGGTCGCGAGCCGAGCGACACGCTATAAACAGTGCGACGACCTCCTCGTCGCTGGCCCGGTCCACCGCAGTCTCCGGCTCGTGAAGCTGATGCCGGGCGCGCAGCCGGTGAGCCAGCCGGGCGTCCTCGCCCCGTGCGACCTCGGGCAGGTCCCGGTCATCGGCCAGCTCGTAGAGCACGCCGAGCACCCACTGCGGGGCCTCTCCCTGAGCGACGGCGAATGTCAGGAACCCTCGCGTCGCCACCAGCACCCTGTTGATCCGCTTCGGCCCACGCACCGGCGTCGCTCCCGGCCCACACACGACATCCTGGTCCTCGGCCGGGGTGTATTTCAGCCAGGTCATGAACAGGCCCATCTCGGTGGCCGCGGTCGTCCAGTCCCGGCCGGTGCGTAGGCACCACCGCAGGAACAACACCACGCCGCCGGCGTAGGACTTCACCGTCGACTCGGCTCGATCTCGGCCGAACCGCAGCTCGCGCAGATACCGATCGGCCGCCGGCACCACGTCCAGCTCACTGTCCAGCACCGTCCAGTACCGACCGCCCGACGGCAACTGCACCTTGAATGTTCGCACGTTGTATCTCTGCTCCTTCTTGATCAACAACAAGAAGCCACAGAGCTACACCCCCAGAGAACCATCGCAGCACCCACCCAGATACAGGCCAGTGCAACGACACACCACACCTTCTATACCCCGAGAGAACGCCGC
>NZ_PPHG01000026.1 GCF_002904295.1 Amycolatopsis sp. CA-128772 | reverse complement strand
CCTGGGCGAGGCCGCGAACAACGCCGACCAGCGGTACCAGCTGGCCAAGGGTCTGCGGCACCAGATGAACAAGGTGTTCCCGACCCACTGGTCGTTCCTGCTGGGCGAGATCGCGCTCTACAGCTTCATCATCCTGCTGCTGACGGGGGTGTACCTGACGCTGTTCTTCGACCCCTCCATGCAGGAGGTCGTCTACCACGGCAGCTTCAAGAACCTGCAGGGCATGGAGATGTCGCAGGCGTTCCGCACGACGCTGGACCTCTCCTTCGACGTCCGTGGCGGGCTGTTCATGCGGCAGCTGCACCACTGGGCGGCGCTGATCTTCGTGGCGTCGATGGCCGTGCACATGCTGCGGATCTTCTTCACCGGCGCGTTCCGGCGTCCGCGTGAGGCGAACTGGGTGATCGGCGGGCTGCTGCTGATCCTGGGCTGCTTCGAAGGCTTCTTCGGTTATTCGCTGCCGGATGACCTGCTTTCGGGTACCGGGATCCGGGCGACGCTGTCGGGGATCGTGTTGTCGGTGCCGGTGGCGGGGACGTGGATCCACTGGGCGTTGTTCGGTGGGGAGTTCCCGGGGGATCAGATCATCCCGCGGTTGTACACGCTGCACATCCTGTTGCTGCCGGGCATCATGCTGGCGCTGGTGGGGGTGCACCTGGCGTTGGTGTGGTATCAGAAGCACACGCAGTTCCCGGGGGTGCGGCGCAAGGAGTCCAACGTGGTCGGGGTGCGGATCATGCCGTACTTCGCGCTCAAGGGCGGCGCGTTCTTCACCCTGGTGGTGGGGGTGCTGGCGTTGATGTCGGGGCTGTTCCAGATCAACCCGGTGTGGAACTTCGGCCCGTACAACCCGGCACAGGTCTCGGCCGGGTCCCAGCCCGACTGGTACATGGGCTGGGCGGACGGGCTGCTGCGCGTGTGGCCGCCCTGGGAGCTCTACCTCGGCGACCACACCGTGCCGCCGGTGTTCTTCGCCGGCGCGATCGGCATCGCCGTGCTCGTGACGGCCCTGCTGAGCTATCCCTTCATCGAACGGAAGCTCACCGGCGACACCGCGCACCACAACCTGCTCCAGCGGCCGCGGGACGTCCCGGTGCGGACGTCGATCGGGGCGATGGCGATCACCTTCTTCCTGGTGCTCACCCTGTCCAGCTTCAACGACATCCTCGCCGTCCAGTTCGACGTCTCCCTCAACGCCATGACGTGGGCGGGCCGGATCGGGCTGCTCGTCGGGCCGCCGCTGGCCTACTTCGTCACCTACCGGCTCTGCGTCGGCCTGCAGCGGGCCGACCGCGAGGTGCTGGAGCACGGCGTCGAAACCGGCATCATCAAGCGGCTGCCGCACGGCGAGTTCATCGAGGTCCACCAGCCGCTGGCCGCCACCCCGCTCGAGTACCAGGGCGCACCCGTGCCGAAGAAGATGAACAAGCTGGGTTCCGCCGGGCAGGCGGTGCCGGGCACGTTCTGGTCGCCGGACCCGGCCGACGAGACGGTGGCGCTGCAGCGCGCCCACGGCAACGGCCACGGCGGCGCCGGGAACGGCCAGCACGGCGAGTTCGACTCCGCGGAGACGGCGGCGGGAACCCGTACCCCGGACCGGGGGCGCCGATGACCACGCTGGCACCCGCCGCGCCGGCCCGGCTCGCCGGCTGGTCCGCCGCCGCCACGGCGGTGGTCTCCGCGGCGGCCACGGCGACCGGCTTCAGCCGGCTGCCGTTCGACTGGCCCGCGCTCGGCGCGGCGGCGGCCCTCGTCATCCACGCGGCGCTGGCCCTGACCATCACCGACCTGCGCGACCGGCGGCTACGGCGCAGCGCGGCCACCGTCGCGGTGCTGCTCGGCGCCCTGCTCGTCACCGGATCGGCGTGGGCCGCCGCGGTGTCCCTGCCGGGCAGCCCGGTCGAGATGCTGCTTTCCGTGGTGCAGAACAGCATCGGCCCGCTGGCCGTGCTGTCCGTCCGGCTCGGGCGGGTCCGATGAGCCGGAGCCCGGTCTTGATCACCACGGCCGCCCCGTCGGCCGACGACCAGCTCGCACGCCGCCGCCGCAAGTACGTCGTGATGATGGCCTGCCGCATCCCGTGCCTGGTGCTCGCCGGGCTCACCGCGCACGTCTGGTGGCTGGCCCTGGCGTTCCTCGCCGTCTCCGTGCCGCTGCCGTGGGCCGCGGTGCTGATCGCCAACGACGTGCCGGCGCGCCGCACCGAACGGGTCAACCGCTTCCGGAGCCCGCGCCGCGCGCTGACGCGGTCAGCCGGCGAAGGCGGCCAGGGCGTCGGGAAATGACGGCGGCAGCGGTTCCCCGACGGTCGGCAGGCCACGCCAGCCCGGACCGGCCGGGCGGACCGGGATCCCTTCGGCGTGCAGGGTGTGCAGGGTCCGCACGTCCGCGGACGGCGACGTCATCGACCACACCACCACCGCACTCGGCGCGAACCGGCCGGACACCACCCGCAGGACGTCCATCGACACCAGGCCGCTCAGGAACATCGCCGGCGCGCCGTCGTCACCGAGGGCCGCGCTGAGCATCTTCACCGGCAGCTCGTGCCGTTCCGCCGGCCCGCACACGAACAACGCGGGCCCCCGGCCGGCCCGCACCGGAGCCGGGACCCGCAGCCGGTCCAGCGCCGCCGACGCCGCGGCGGCGAGCGCCCACTCCGCGGCCATCGCGTTGCGGTCCCCCGCCTTCGCCCACCGCTCCCCGATCACCCGCAGCACCGGCGCCACGACCTCGGTCCACGACTTCGCCACCCCGAGGCTCGCCAGCGCGTCATCGACCAGATCACCGATCGTGGCGACGTCGAGCAGTTCGGCGGCCTCGGCGAGCCGCTGCCGCCGCCGTTCGACGGTCGTTCCGGCCACCGACCGCGACAGCACCAGCCGGGCGGCTTCCCGCGCCCGGGTGCCCTGCGCCTGGAGCGCCCGCATCCGCCGCAGCCGATCGACGTCTTCGGGCGTGTACCGCCGCCGCCCGTTCTCCTCGCGCTCGGAGGCCCCGATGCCGTACCGCTGCTCCCACGTCCGCAGCGTCACCTGCGAGACATCGAGGACGCGCGCGACCTCGCTCGAGCTGAGGGAGCGCCCATCGGACGTGCTGCTCACTCGGTCTCCCGGCGCCGGTCGAACGGATTCCGCCTCACGGTACCGGCGATGATCCGGTGGCACCGGCCGGACCGGCGCGGGGTGACCTACCTGTTGGATCGGAGTTGCATCGCTGCGTGGCCACGCGGTGCGCCGGCTCGCCGGGCCGTGCGAACTCCGGCTCCACTTCGGACTGAACCCGGCAACACGGAGCACCCGCACACCGGTGGCCGAGTGGCATTCGCGGCGCCGGTGCGGTCAGGAAGGGACCGGAAGCCGATCCCGGGCCGCACCACCCCCTCGGCCGGGGCCGCCGACCGGCGGGCGGTGTCCGGCCGGTGGACGCTGAGCTCGCCGTAGGCCGGCAGCGCGCCGGCCAGGTCGGTGGCGGCGCCGCGGAGCACGGTGTCCAGGAAGGCGAGGGTGGCTTCGGCGACGACCCGCGGGCTCTCGGTGCGGCCCAGCGAACCGACGATCGAGGGCACCGGCGGCAGGTACAGGGGGCCGTCGGTGAACGTGAGGTGGGCCGCGCCGGGGATGGTGAGCCGGTAGCTCGGCGCGGTGCTGCGCTCGAGCACCTCGGTGAGCCGGGGCAGGTAGCGCGGGTCGGTGGCCGGGGTGATGGCCTGGGTGAGCGCGAGCGCCGGGCGGTCGAGGGCGGGTGACGCCGGGCCGTGCGGGTAGCCGTCCAGGTCGATGACGGCGGCGAACCGGTGGTCCTGCCGGACGGCCTGCAGGGCGGCGGCGCCCCCCAGCGAGTGCCCGGTCGCGGCGACCCGGCCGGTGTCCAGGTGTCCGGCCAGCGGATCGGCGCCGTTGTCCAGTTCCGTCAGCCGGGTGAGGGCGAAGCCGAGGTCGGCGGCCCGGATCGCGGTCCAGCCGGCCGCCAGTTCCTCGTCCTTGTCCCGGTCGCCGCTGGAGACGGTCGCGGTGGTGATCGTCCGGCCGTCGGCGAGGACGACGGCGGCGGAGTCGTACGGGTGGTCCAGGGCGGCGACCACGTAGCCGTGGCCGGCCAGTTCCTCCGCCCACGCGGTGTTCTGGGTCCGCGCCCCGGTGGATCCGGGGGAAAACAGCACGATCGGCAACCGTCCTGCGTCGCGGGCCACCGGGGCGTCGAAGACCGAGTGGGTGCGGGCGCGCGGAACGCCGTCCAGCAGGAACCCGGGCAGGCCGGCTCCCTGGGCGAGGGCTTCGGAGACGGTGCGCCCTTCGTCCTCCGTGCGTCCGAGGTAGGGGGCCCGCGGCGCGTCCGCGGGGCCGGCCTGCGCGGGGTACCAGAGCTGGACCACGACCGTGCGGCGGTCGTCCGGATCGGTGGTGAAGGTCTCGGGGCGGAGCGGGTCGGTCCACTGCAGCACGCGGGTGCCGACCGCGAACCCGCCCGAGGGGCTGGGGAACACGGGGACGGGGAAGGCCCAGGCGGCCACGACGCCCGTGGTGATCAGCCCGGCACAGGCCAGCGATCCCGGCAACGCCAGCCACCAGCGGGCCCGCCGGCCGGTGCGGCGTCGCAGCAACGGGACGAACGCGAACGGCGCGGCGAGGGCGGCGCCCGCCAGGACCGGCAGCACCGGCCAGCGGATCCCCGTCACGCACAGCGCGATCGCGGAGGCCAGGAGATCCGCCCCGGCCGCGATGGTGGCGCGCGAGCGGGCGGCGGGTGGCAGCCACCGCGCCACCACCAGCGTGACGGCACCGAGCAGCGCCAGGATTTCCAGGAGGGACAGGTTCGGTCCCGTGATGATCTCGGTCACCCGGCCATCCTCGGCACCGGGAAGGGGCCGCCGCATCGCTCTCGGGTCGCCTTCCCGGATGCGACGGCAGTGGCAACCGGGCCGGCCGATCGGCGGCCGGTTTGCGACCGGGGTAGGGGGTGGGACTCCTCCTCGGGTCGCAAACGCGGCCCGGTGCGATCAGCCGGCGGGCTCATGTCCGGGGCGGTGCCCACGGCTTAGCATGGCGGGATCGGGTACACCTCCGGTACTCGGCTCCGGGGCTGGACCGACAGGAACGTGCGATGACCGAAGCGGCTGCCGGACCCGGCGATCACCGGAGCGCCGGCCCGGTCCGGACGCGCGTGGCGCGGCTGGCGCGCACGGCTTCCCGGCTGCCGCCGGTGGTCCGGGGTTCGCTGCTGCCGGCCCTGCTGCTGCTCAACGTCGTGACCACCCGGCCGCCGCGGGAGCTGCCGGTGGCCGTGGCCTTCACCGTCGTCCTCACGCTGCCCCTGGTGTGGCGGCACCGGGCCCCGCGCACGGTGTTCGCCGCCGTGGCGGCCGCCGCCTCGGTCCAGTGGCTGCTGGACGTCCAGCTGCCGGCGGACCTCGCCCTGCTGGTGGCGTTCTACACGGTGGCCGTGCACTCGGACCTGCGCGGCACCCTGGTCGCCGGGGCCGTCCTGGAGACCGGGGGCCTGCTGGCCTGCCTGCGCTGGGCCACCGGCGGCGCGTTCCTGACCCCGTTCGTCGCGGTCACCGCGATGATCGTCGCCGTCGGCGTCCTGGGTGTGCACGTGCGGACCCACCGCGCCTACCTGGCGGCCGTCGAGGACCGGGCCGTGCGCCTGGAGCGGGAACACGACCAGCAGGCGCGGGTGGCCGTCGCCGAAGAGCGGACGCGGATCACCCGGGAGATGCACGACATCGTCACCCACAACCTGTCCGTCATGGTCGCGCTCACCGACGCCGCCGTCTGCGCGCAGCACCGCTCGCCCGGCAAGGCCACCGCGGCGATGCTCCAGATCTCCGAGACGGGCCGGCAGGCCCTGACCGACATGCGGCGTTCGCTGGGCGTGCTGCGCGCCGGCGAACCGGACGCGCTGCGCCACCCGCTGCCCGGGATCGCCCAGCTGACGGCCCTCGCCGGCCAGATGGGCGCCGCCGGGCTGCCGACCCGGCTCGAACTCCTCGGCGGCCACACCCACATCCCCGCCACCGCGCAATTGACCGTCTACCGCCTGGTCCAGGAAGCCTTGACGAACACCCTCAAGCACACCCCCGGCGGCACCCGGGCGCAGGTCCGGGTCGAGTGTTCGGCCGAGACCGTCACCGTGGACGTCACCGACAGCGGCCCCCGCCCGTCCGCCCCCGCCGGGTCCGGCCACGGCATCACCGGCATGCGCGAGCGCTCGGCCGCCCACGGGGGGACGCTGCGGGCCGGACCGCTCCCGGACGGCGGCTGGGGCGTCCACACGCGACTCTTCCTCGCCGGCAGCGGAGCGGCGCCGGCGTGACGATCCGCATCCTGATCGCCGACGACGAAGCCCTGCTCCGGATGGCCTTCGGCACGGTCTTGGAGGCCCAGCCCGACATGACGCCGGTCGGCGAAGCCGAGGACGGCGCCCAGGCCGTCCGCCTCGCCCGGGAACTGCACCCCGACGTCGTCCTGATGGACGTCCGGATGCCCGGGACCGACGGCATCGAGGCGACCCGGCAGGTCGTCGGGGGTTGCCCGCGGACCCGGGTGCTCATCCTCACCACCTTCGACCTGGACGAGTACGCCTTCGCCGGGCTCAAGGCCGGCGCCTCGGGGTTCCTGCTGAAGAACACCCGGCCCGAGGAACTGCTCACCGCGATCCGCCAAGTGGCCGCGGGCGACGCGGTGGTGTCCCCGCGGATCACCCGCCGCCTGCTGGAGAAGTTCCGCCCGCACCTCCCCGACGGCAGCGGCACCGCACCCGACGAGCGGCTGAGCCGGCTCAGCGCCCGCGAGCACGAGGTGCTCGTCCAGGTGGGCGCCGGCCTGTCCAACGCCGAGATCGCGGCCACCCTGTACCTCGCGGAGGCGACGGTGAAGTCGCACCTGGGCCGGATCCTGCAGAAACTCGAGCTGCGCGACCGGATCCAGGCCGTGATCTTCGCCTACGAGAGCCGCCTCATCCGCCCCGCGTGAGCAGCAGGACCAGGGTCGCCGCGGCGAGGAACCGGAACCAGGCCGGGTAGCCCATTCGCCACGGGATCGGTGCCGGGCCCGGCCATGAACGCGGCAACTGCGGCCCGGCGTCAGCCGGGCTACTTCAGCACGCTGACCGCGCGGGCGATGACCAGCAGCGAAGTGAGCAGCGCCGCAACGCTCTGCACCGCCATCAGGACCTTCGCCCGCGACGACAGCGGCATCGTGTCGGTGGGGCTGAACGCCGTCGAGTTGGTGACCGAGACGTACAGGTAGTCGACCAGGGTCGGCACCCAGTCGGACTTGGCGCTGGACCCTTCGGCGACCTCCACGACGGCATCGTCGTTTTCGTCCTGCGAGAACCGGAAGTCGGCCAGGGGCAGCTCGGCCCGGCCGGCCTGGGTCCGTTTGACGGGGCCGCCGCGATCCAGCTCCCAGTAGGCCAGCCCGAACGCGATCACGTTGGTCAGCCAGACCTGCAGCGCACCGATCAGCAGCTCCTGACCGCTGTTCCCCGCGCCGGCGACGAGGTCGTGGATGAGCAGCACCAGTGCGCCGAGGTTGGTGACCCCGATGACGGCGACCAGCGACAGCGACAGGACGCGGGAGAGCCGGGTCTGCCGGGTGACGCGCCGCGGGTTGATCGCGACCAGCGGCACCAGCAGCAGGATCTCCAGCCCGGGCACCACGAACCGCGGCGCGACCAGCAGCTGTTCGGGCAGCGCGAGGTAGAGGGCAATGGCGACGAGCGTCGCCACGGCGGCGGGCAGCCGAGCCTCACCCCGCCGCTGGTGACGGGGACGGCGGGCCCGGGCCTCGTCCCGATCGGCTGACATGGCGGCATCCCCCTCGCGGACGGCCGCTGACCGGCCCCTGTTCGTCGGAGCGCCAGCCTAACGCCCAGGGCGGCCGCACCTCCTGCCGAACGCCGCACGTCGGGCACCTTGCCGCCGGTGCGCCGGCGGCAAGGTGCCCGAGCACCCGGTCAGTTCCGGGTCCACTTCTGGTTGCTGCCGCCGGTGCACGTCGCCAGGTCGATCAGCGTTCCGTTGCCGGTGCCGTTCCCGATGGCCTCCAGGCACAGTCCCGCTGCGCTGCCCACGATCGTGCCGTCGGCCTTCAGGGTCCACTTCTGGTTGGTGCCGCCGGTGCAGGTCCAGATGATCGCCTTGGTGCCCGGGGTGGTGCCCTGGCCGCTGGCGTCGAGGCAGGCGTTGCCGTAGACGCGCAGCTCACCGGCGGCGGTCGAGGTCCATTGCTGGTTGGCGCCACCGTTGCAGTCCCACAGCTCCACCTGGGTGCCCGACGTCTGCGACGCGTGGGGCACGTCGAGGCAGCGGCCCGAACCGGCGCCGACGAGCGTCGACGTCGTGCCGCCGTTCCCGCCGGGGCCCGGGGTGATGGACAGGTTGTCGAACTGCGCCGTCTCGCCCTGGCTCGTGGCGTAGCCGACCTGACCGGCGCCCCGGGTGGAATCGGTCGCCGAGCCGACGGTCACGCCGTCGACGGCGGCGGTGATCGTGCTGCCGGAGAAGGTGAGGGCGAGCGTGTGCCACCGGTTGGTGCCCAGCGCCGCGACCGTGCCGCGGGCCAGGGTGGACACCGTGCCGCCGGTGTTCGAGTTCAGGATGGACCAGTTCCCGGTGTCGCTCACGCGCAGGTGGTAGGCGTTGAGCCCGGCCGCGCCGGTGTAGCTCTGGCTGCCGGCGCGCCCGATCACCTCGGCGTACCCGGCCTTCTCGAGCAGGGCGTCGGACGAAACGGTGTAGTTGCTCCACCCGAGCTCGCCGAGCAGGGTGTGCGGGTCGGTCAGCGGGTCCCAGGTGATCGGGGCCTGCGCACTCATCTGGCGCACGCACCGGCCCGCGCGGCCGCCGCCGCAGCCCGCCACCTCGAACGCACCCTGCCAGTCCATCAGGTACTTCGCCTCGGTGCCGATGGCGTTGCTGTCGAAGGAGTCGCTGTAGGGCAGGCTCAGCGCACCCGCCGCCGGGCCGGCCGCGGTGCCCTTGCCCTGCCCGGTCGTGGTGGTGAGCGTGTAGACGTACCCGGGTTGCACGGTCAGGCTGTAGCTGCCGCCGGACGGGGTGAGGTCAGTGGTGTGCACGAAGTAGTCGGCCGCGTTGCCGGAGTTGACGTTGGTGGCCCACACGTGCACCGCGCCCGTCGACAGCCCACCGGTTGCGGTGAAGGTCAGCGTCTGCGGCCCGCCCGCGTCCACCGTCTCGATGACCGTGCTGTAGTTCTGGTTGTCCGGCGACTTGAGCGAGACGTAGCTGCCGTTGTTCCGGTTGCCGCCGAGGTAGCCGCTCGCGCTGTCGAGGTACCGCCAGCCGGGCGCGGTGAACTGGGTCGTCTGAGCCATCACCCAGGCGTTCTTGCCGATCGCGTAGTGGCCGGACCACGGCTGCGCGGCCAGCGCGACCCCCATGGTCGGGTACGGCAGGTTCGGGGTGATCGCGGCGATCACCGGCCAGTTGAGGTACGCGGTCATCTTCCCGTCGATGTACCCGCGGTTGAGGCCGCGGGCCATCGCCTGGGCACCGCCGTTGTAGTCGTCCGAGCCGTTTTCACTGGCCCACAACGGTTTACCGGACGAGGTGGCGGCCGACGGCACGCTGCAGTTCGTCTGGGCCGAGCGGTAGCCGCACGGGTAGTGCGCGCCGATGATGCCGATGGCCGAGGCGAGCGCGGGGTTGGAGTTGACGTCGTTGGCGATCGACCAGTCGGAGTCGGCGCCGACGATCTTCACCGCCGGGTAGCCGGCGGAGTTGAGCGTGGAGCGCAGGTTCTCGTACCAGCCGACGTTGTAGCCGCGCTCGTTCCAGCCGCCGAGGTAGTCGATCGCCAGGTTGTGCTGCTTGGCGCAGCCCAGCCACGTGGTCAGGTAGCCGAGGGTGTCGGTGGACCAGAAGTTGCCGCCGCCGATCCAGCCGGGCGCGCCCCAGGCCAGCCCGTAGAGCTTGATGTCCGGGTTGCGGGCCTTCGCCTGTTCGGCGAGCCAGAACTCGTAGCCCACCTCGCAGTTGACGGTCCCCCGCGTGTGCTCGACGCTCGGCTCCGCGCCGGAGGTGGAGTTGGTGTCGCCGCCGATCTCGATCTTGAGGATCTGGACCGAAGCGCCGTAGCCGGGCTTGAACAGGTAGTCCAGGATCTGGCCGCGCTCCGGCTCCGGGTAGTCGATCAGCAGGCGGGAGTTGCCGCCACCGCCGCTGATCGCCCCCACGCCGTCGAACGTGCGCCCGCCCGACGAGCCGTTGATCGTGATCGAAGTCGCGGCTTCGGCCGGTGCGGCGGTGCCGGCCACGACCCCGCCGGCGGTCAGGGCGAGGCAGCAGGCCGTGACCGCCGCCGCCCGCCAACGCCTGAACCTTGCCATGACGAGTTCCTTTCCCAGCGGAGGAGGGGTTGCGCGGCTAGCCGAGCGTCCATTGCTGGTTGCTCCGGCCGGTGCAGGTCCACAGTTCGACGAGGGTGCCGTTGGCGGTGGAAGCTCCGGTGACGTCCAGGCAGAGCCCGGACTGCACACCGGTGACCGTCCCGTCGGCGTTGACGGCCCACTGCTGGTTGGCCTGGCCGCTGCAGGGCCAGATGATCACCTTGGTGCCGGGACTCGTGCCCCGGCCGCTGGCGTCGAGGCAGTCGGCGCCGTTGTACACGCTGAGCGCGCCCGAAGAGCTGAGGGTGAAGGTCTGGTTCGCCCCGCCCGAGCAGTCCCGGATCTGCAGCTGTGTGCCCGCGGTGGTGGTCGAATCCGGCACGTCCAGGCACTTGCCCGCGCCCACCGCGCGCAACGGCCCGGTCCCCCCGCCGCCGGGCGGCGGGCCACCGAGGGCCGTCGCGGTGGCGGTGTAGGCGGGCTTGGGCCGGTAGTTGTTGTCGTACATGCTCGCGGCGCCGTAGCCGGGGAAGGTCCCGGGGATCCAGGAATCGGCGTCGCCGACGCCCCACTGCGAGACGCCGGGGCACCGGGTGACCGCCAGGCAGTTCTTCACCACGGTGGCGTAGTCGGTGGCCTGCTGCTGGAGGTTGCCGCTGGACGCCGGCAGCGGGACGCGGTCGTCGAGCTCGGTGATCGCGACGTCCAGTCCCAGAGCCGCGAAGCGCTGCATGTTCGCGAGCATGGACGACGGGACCTGGCCGACGATGAAGTGGCTTTCCAGGCCGATGCCGCCGAGCGGCACGCCTTGGGACAGCAGGGATTGCGCGAGGCTGTACAGGGCGTTGCTCTTGGCGTTCTGTCCCTCGATGTTGTAGTCGTTGATGTAGAGCACGGCGGCCGGATCCGCGGTGTGCGCGGTGCGGATCGCGTCGGCGAGGTAGCCGGTGCCCATCGCGGCGGTGAAGGCGTCCTGGCGCAGGCTGCCGTCCTCGTTGAAGGGTTCGTTGATCACGTCCCAGGCGTAGATCTTGCCCTTGTAGTGGTTCACCTCGGTGGTGATGTGCGCTTCCATCGCGCCCTGGACCTGGTTGCGCGGCAGGCTGTTCACCCACCCGGGCAGCTGTGCGTGCCAGACCAGGTTGTGCCCGCGCACGCGCATGGCGTGCGCCTGCGCGAAGGACACGACGTTGTCGCCGGGGCCGAAGTTGTACGAACCGTTGCCGGGCTCGATGGTGTCCCACTTCATCTCGTTGCCCGGGGTCACCACGTCGAACTGCGTGCCGGCGAGCGAGGTGATCGTCGCGTTGTTCACCATGTTGCCGGTGAGTTCGGTGCCGATGTACCGGTGCTGGGCCTCGGCCAGCGAACGCAGCGTCGAAGCCGCGTCCGCGGGCGGTGCCACGGCCAGGACCGGCGCGACGGCGAGCCCCGTCGCGAGGGCGAGCGTGCGGATGAAGGGGCGCATGCGAACTCCGGTGGCGTCGTCGGCATCTCGGCGGGTGGCGCAGGTCGGAAGGCGGCGATGGGCGGACGGTCCGGTACCGATCCCTTGGCGCCACGGCGAAAACCAGGTAACTCCCCGGCGGTGATCGGTGTCAAGCGACCGTGAAAGGTGCACGGCCGGAGACCTCGTCCGGCACCGGCACGCGCGGCCTCCGAAGTCGAACCGGTTCGTCCGGCAGCGGATCCTGCCGACCGGCCGCGGTTGAAAGTTTCAGCGACGTTCGGTCGGAAACCGGGCAACAGTGCGGTTTTCGGCCGACCGCACGTTGACCGTTGTCCACTCACGACGTACCGTCCAGCCGACCTGGCCGGTCGAACCGGTTCGATCCCGGCGGTCGCGGGCAACGCAGGGAGGACCCCATGAAAACGAGACCCGGGCGCGGCCGGCTGCGGGCGGCGGTGGGCGCGGCACTGGTGCTGGCCGGGTCGGTGCTGGCTCCGGCCACCGGCCAGGCGGCGGACAAGTCGTTGACGGTGGACCTTTCCGCCACGCGCGGACCGGCGACCGGCGTGGGGGAAGGCTTCCTGTACGGCATCACCCAGGACGGCAGCCAGCCGGCCGACGCGTTGCTCCAGCCGTTGGCCATCAACGCCTTCCGCGGCGGCGGCTGGTTCTCCGGCGGCTGGATCAGGGACGGCTACCAGAACGGCTCCGCGACCAAGGCCGACCTCGACTCGATCATCGCGCAGGCGAAGCGGCTCACCCGGCCGCCGTACCACGCGCAGTACCAGGTGCTCGTCACCGACATCTACGGCCTCAACGGCGGGCAGCCGGCGAACACGATGTACCCGTGCGACAACGGCGACTGCTCGAACTGGCTGAAGTTCATCGACGCCACCGTGGGCGCGCTGCAGGCCTCCGGGCTGAAGTTCGCCTACGACATCGACAACGAGCCGGACGTCTCGGTGTTCTGGAAGCGCGGCGTGAACAGCCCGCAGTACCTCCGGATGTGGGACACCGCCTACCGGGAGATCCGCCGCATCGCGCCCGGCGCGCAGATCGTCGGACCGTCGTTCGGGTTCACCCCGCAGCGCAATCCCGGTGAGTGGCAGACGTGGCTCGCCCACGTCAAGGCGGCCGGGACCGTGCCGGACATGATCAGCAACCACAACGAAGGCGACGTCGACGACCCGGTGAGCGTCGGGAACACGCTCGACAGCGACCTGACCGCGGCGGGGATCGGCCGGCTGCCGCTGTCGTCGAACGAGTACCAGCCCGCCGACCGGCAGACCGCCGGGGTGACCGCGTGGTACCTCGCGCGGTTCGCGCAATCGTCGTACACCAACGCGATGCGCGGCAACTGGGTCTGCTGCGTCACGCCGAACCTCACCGGTGTCCTCACCCAGAGCGGCGGGACCTGGCAGCCGACCGGCAACTGGTGGGTGATGCGCGACTACGCCGACCTCACCGGCACGCTCGTCGGCACCGCGGGTCAGGTCGGCTCGACGGCCATCTCGGCCGCCGAGGACGCCACCGCCCAGCGCGCGGTGGCGATCATCGGCGACTCCGCCGGGTACACCGGGGCCGCGTCCGTGACCTTCACCGGCCTGGGCTCGGTTCCCTGGCTGGCGCACAACGGCAGCGTGCACGTCACCGTGCACCGCCTTCCCGATCAGGCGCCCCTGACCGCACCGCAGGTGGTGTACGACCAGAACGTCAGCGCCGGCGTGGCGATCACCGTGCCGCTCACGTTCCCGGCGCCGCACGACGCGTTCGCCGTCTACCTGACCCCCGCACCGACCTCCGGCGGCGGATTCCCCACCGGCTACCACCGGCTCGTCGCCGCCCACGACAACCTGTGCCTCGACGTCTACGGCAACTCCTCGGCCGCGGGCGCGGCGATCGACCAGTGGACCTGCAACGGGCAGGCCAACCAGCAGTTCCAGTTCGTCCCGGGCGCCGGCGGCTACGGCGAACTGCGGGCGCGGAACTCCGGCCAGGACGTGGCGGTGTCCGGCGGTTCCACCGCCCAGGGCACGCCGGACATCGTCCAGCAGCCGCCGGACACGGCCGCCGGCACCCTCTGGCAACCGGTCCCGCAGTCCGACGGCTCGTACGAATTCCGCAACCAGCACAGCGGTTTGTGCCTCGACGTGCCCAGCGCCGGCAGCACGGCGGGCCAGCAGCTGGACCAGTGGCCGTGCAAGGACGCGCCGGGCACGAACCAGGACTTCCTGGTCGGCTGACCGGCCGGGAGGTGCCGGTGGTCCGTCACGCCTTCCGGCGATGGCGGACGGGGCTGGTGACGACCACGCCGAAGAGGGCCAGCGCGATCCCGCCGGCCACAGAGGCTTCGACGGCGGAGGCGCGGGTGTCGCCGTTGCGGCCGGGGTCCTCGGGGACGTAGTCGATCTCGTAGCGGTTCCCGACGTGGGCGTCGGAGGGGATTTCCGGCTGGGTGTGGTGCGTCGTGCCGTCGACGGTGAAGACCGCGCCGACGACGAAACCCGCCCCGGAGCCTGGCTATCCGAGCCGGGATGAACGAAGATCCTCGGGTGCCCGACTTCAGAGGTTTCACCCTGATCGCCCGGATCGGCCTGACCTGCTACGCCCTCGTGCACCTGGTCGTCGCGTGGCTGGCGGCGCAGGTCGCCCTCGGCGACAACGAGAAGGCCGACAAGGCCGGTGCCCTGCAGATCGTCGCGTCGGGCGGAGGGGCGTGGTTGCTGTGGCTGATCGCCGCCGGTACCGGGTTGCTCGCCCTGTGGCAGCTCGTCGAGGCGATCCGGGGTCACCGGCACGCCGCACCGCGCCGGCGGTGGGTGCGGCGTACGGCCAGCGGCGTCGAGGTCGTCCTGTACGGCCTCGTCGCCTACAGCGCGGGAAAGATCGCGACCGGCGGCTCCGGCAAGGCGGGCTCGGTGGTGGCGACGGTGCTCGCCGAACCCTGGGGAGCCGCCGCGGTGATCGCGGCCGGTGGCGTCGTCATCGTGGTCGCGGCGTTCCTCGGTTACCGCGGGATCAGGAAGAAGTTCGTCCACGACCTCGACCTCGGCGGGACGTCCCGGACGATCCGGCGGTCGACGGAGAGACTCGGCCAGGTGGGCTGGTCCGCAATGGCGGTCACCTACGGCACGGTGGGCGCGATGTTCATCGTCGCCGCCGTCGAATACGACCCCGCCAAAGCCGGCGGCCTGGACCCCGCGCTCAAGACGCTCGCCCTCCAGCCCTACGGCCAGGCCCTGCTGCTGGCCCTGGCCGCCGGCATCGCCGTTTTCGGCGTGTTCGCGCTGATCGAGAGCCGCTACCGCAGGATCTGACGCTCCCCCGGCCTAGTGCGGGTCGGTGCCGTTGAGCGTCGCCACCACCTCGTCGTAGTCGCCGCGGACCTCGCCGTAGCGCAGGAACTTGACCCGCTCGACCTGGATCTCCTTCGCCGCCGGCTGAGTCTCCAGGATGTCCATCACCTCGGCGACGAACTCGCCCAGCGGCATCGCGTGCTCGTTGTCGGCCTGGCCCGGCAGCAGGTCGGTCTGCACCGACGGCGGTACCAGCTCCACGACCTCCACCGGGGTGTCGGCCAGCTGCAGCCGCAGGGACTCGCTGAGCTGGTGGATCGCCGCCTTCGAGGCGTTGTAGCTGGGGGTCACCCGCAGCGGGGCGAAGGCCAGCCCCGAGGAGACGGTCATGATCGTGGCGCCCGGCCGGGTCCGCAGGTGCTCGACGAACGCCGCGATCAGGCGGATCGGGCCGAGCACGTTCGTCGTCACGATGTTCTCGGCCGATTCGAGGAAGGTTTCCGGCTGGTGCCAGTCCTCGACGCGCATGACGCCGGCCATGGTCACCAGCACGTTCAGCCCGGGGTGGCGGGCGAGCACCTCCTTCGCCGCGGCCTGGATGCTCGCGGAGTCGGTGGTGTCGATCCGGACGGTGTCGATGCCGGGGTGCTCGGCCGCGATGCGCTCCAGCAGCTCGGTGCGGCGGCCGCCGACGATCACGGTGTTGCCGCGGTCCGCCCAGGCGAGCGCGAGCGCCAGGCCGATGCCGCTGGTGGCGCCGGGGATGAAGAGGGTGTTTCCGGTGTTGTCCATGCCCCGAGCTTCACCGGTCCGGGCGGGCGGCGGCAGAGACCGCACATCGGGGGACCGGGGATCCCTGGTTGCGGCCGCGGCGGGCGCGATACTGGAGGGGTGGACCGAGTGGAACTGGCGGCCTTCCTGCGACGACGCCGGGAACAGCTGTGCCCCGAGGACGTCGGCCTTCTGCCGGGCACCCGCCGCCGCACGGCGGGGCTGCGCCGGGAGGAGGTCGCGTCGCTGGCGGCGATGTCGACGGACTACTACACCCGGCTCGAGCAGCGCCGCGGCCCGCAGCCGAGTGAACAGATGCTCACCGCGCTGGCCCGCGCGCTGCGGCTGAGCAACGACGAGCGCGACTACCTGTTCGAGGTGGCCGGGCGCACGGCCCCCTCCCCCTCGGCGACGGCCGCGCACGTGGCCCCCGCCTTGCTCAGGGTGCTGGACCGGCTCTCGGACACCCCCGCGCTCATCCTGTCCAACCTCGGCGAAGTGCTGGTCCGCAACCGGCTCGCCGAAGCCCTCTACGGCGGCCCGGCCGAGCACACCGGGCTGGCGCGCAGCGAAATCTACCGCTGGTTCACCGACCCGCGTGAGCGGCTGATCTACCCGGAGCACGACCGGGACCGCCAGAGCCGCGCCCTGGTGGCGAACCTGCGCGCGGCCCACGGTTCGATGGGCCCCCGGTCCCGGGCCGGCGACCTGGTGCGAGCGCTGACCCGCGAAAGCGAGGAGTTCGCGCGGCTGTGGGAACGCCACGAGGTCGCGAAGCGGTTCGAGGACCACAAGGTGCTCGTGCACCCGCAGCTCGGCGAAATCGAAGTGGACTGCCAGGCGCTGTTCACCGAGGACCAGTCCCAGGCGCTGCTCGTGCTCACCGCACCTCCGCGCACGGAGGCGTTCGAAAAGCTGCAGCTGCTGGCGGTGCTGGGCAACGAGCGGTTCGACGCCCCGCTCGGCCGGGGGCCCGAATGACGCCGCCGGGCCGGGTGGTCACCGGTCCGGGGTCCCCTTGATCCAGGTGCGGGCCCGCTCGATTGAAGGATGGACGCTGAGCGTCGCATCGAGCCGGGTGACCTGCAGAGCGCGCAGGACAGCGTATTGGGTGGCGACGACCGCGAAGGCCGATCCCCCGTCGGCCGTGGACGTCACCAGTTCGGACAGCACCTGCAGGCCGGCCGAGCCGCAGAACTTCACCTCGGCGAGGTCCACGATAAGCCCCGGCGGCGAGTCCGCCACCGCGGCCAGGGCTTCGCGGCGCAGCACCGGAGCGGTGGCCATGTCCAGGTCACCGGCCGCCACGACGACCACCGCCTCCGGCAGCATCACGCACTGGACGGAGAACGCCGCCCCCGCTCCTTCGACGTCGGTCACCGGTGTCTCTCCCTGTCGGACTCGGCTGCGGACTTGTTGCATCGTTTTGTCATCGATTCCATGATGCAGCGAACATCGCGGATCCGCAGCACAATGGGCGGATGAGCACCTCGTCGGCCCCCGCCGCCAGCTGGCCCGCGGGGACGGTCGCCCGGATGCTCGGCCTTCCCCCGTCGACGCTCCGGGCGTGGCACCGCCGCTACCACCTGCCGCTGTCCGCGCCCCAGACCGGCAGCCACCGCCGGTACTCCAGCACCGATGTCGCCGCCCTGACGCGGATGAAGTACCTGATCGAGCAGGGTTTCAGCACGGAGAGCGCGGCCCGGCGAGCCTTCCACGCCGACGGCGCCACCGACGTGGTCACGCTGCTGGCCGCCGTCCGGCAGCTGAAGATCGACGCCGCGACCGCGTTCCTCGAGGCACACCTGGCCGCCCACGACGTCGTCGCGACGTGGGAGCAGCTCTGCCGGCCCGCGCTCGCCGCTCTGTGCGGCCCCGACGCGGACCACTGCATCGACCTCGTGCAGGGCCTTTCCTGGGCCATCGCCGCCGCCCTGCACCGCGTCACCACCGCGGCCGGCGCACCCCCGCCCGTCCTGCTCGCCTGCGCCGAGGGCGACCGGCACACCCTCCCGCTGGAAGCCCTCCGCGCGGCACTGGCGGAACAGGGCCGCACCGCGTTGTTCCTCGGACCTTCGCTGCCGGATACGGCCCTGCAGAGCGCGGTCGATCGCACGAACCCCGCCGCCGCGCTCGTCTGGGCGAGCCGCGCCGCCGGTCCGCTCCCCCGGATCAGGGGCACCCGGCTGATCCTCGCCGGCCCGGGCTGGCCCGCGACGGCGGCGGGGGAACACCCCGCGACGCTCCAGGAAGCCGTGGCGCTGCTGATCCGGTGGTGAGGCCCGGGCAGGCCGGCCGCCGAACATCATCTCGGCCTGCATCGGTTTGTCATCGTTTTGGCCGGGTAGTCCAAGATCCTGCTGCCGTCCGATGCGAAGGAAGTGCCCGATGCCCGCGTTGACCCGTGTACTCGGAGTGGCGACCGCTGCCTACAGCGCGACCATCATCGTCGCGCCGAAGGTGCTGGCCAAGCCGTGCGGCCTGACCTCGCCGGACGGCGAAGTCGGCCGGGACGTGCGGACCCTGATCGGCGGCATCGGGGCCCGCGACGCCGCCATCGGCCTCGCCATGGTGTTCGCCGCGCCCGGGCGGCCTCTGCAGCTGGCCCTGGCCGCCCGGGTGGCCTCCGACACCGCGGACGCACTGGTCTTCGGCACGGGCCTGCCCGATCGCTCGGCCCGCAAGAAGGTCGCGGTGTTCGCCGCGGCCTGGGCCGCGCTGTGCGCCGCCTCCGCCCTCTTCCCGTGACCGGTCTCGCCGCACGCCGGAGCCACTGACGGCGTGCCGGCCGCAAGGTCGTGCGGGCGCGGAGCCCACGAATCCCCGCGCCCGCACGGCGGCTCGTCCCGGCGTCCCGCGACCCAGGAGGTAGTTCCCTTGTCCACCGCCGCTCGGCTCGCCCCGGCGTCCCGCGACCCAGGAGGTACTTCCCTTGTCCACCGCCGCTCGGCTCGTCCCGGCCCGGGTCCCCCGGTCACCGGCCGGCGCGGTGCTCGTGCTGCACGGCGGCGGCGGGCGGGGGCGGGCCACGCCGGTGAGCCCCACCCAGCCTTCGGTGCTGCGCATGATCCCCGTCGCCCACCGCATCGCCCACGCCGGCCACGCGGAGCTGGCCGTGTGGCGGCTGCTGAACTCCGCCCGCGGCTGGGACGGCCCCCGCACCCCGGTCGACGACGTCCGGTGGGCCCTGGGCGAACTGCGCCGGCGGCTGCCGCCCTCGACACCGGTGAGCCTGGTCGGGCACTCGCTCGGCGGCCGCGCGGCGATCCTGAGCGCCGGCGAAGAAGACGTGTGCAGCGTCGTCGCGTTGGCGCCGTGGGTGTACGCCCACGACGGTGACGTCGACGCGGCGGGCAAGCGGATCCTGATCGTCCACGGGACGGCGGACCGGGTCGCCGACCCCCGCCGCGCGCTGGCGGCCGCGCACCGCCTCGCCCGCACCGCACGCGTCGGCGTGATCCAGGTGCGCCACGGCCGGCACGCCATGCTGCGCCGCCACGGCGTGTTCGACGGACTGGCCGCCGCCTTCACGACCGCGACCCTCCTCGGCCGGCCGCCGGACCGTCCCCACGGCCCGCTGGGCCGGATACTGGCCGGAGAGTCCTGCGCAGTCGCCTGAAACGCCGCATCACCGCCGACGCCGACCGCTGGTTCGACGCCGACGACGCCCTCCCTACGGCTTCGTCGTCGACCAGATCATCGCCGCCGGCTGCGACGGCTCTCGCCCCCGGCGCACCGGGGACGAGAGTTCACCGGGTCGGCAATCCTGCGCAGTCGCCTGAACCCGCGAGCACCGGGGAACGACCGGGCCGGGCCGGAGCTGCCGCGGGGCCACCGAAAACGTGACCACCCGAGCCCCGGCCGGCCGCGGTCAGGCGGCGCGGCGCTCCACCTCGTCGCCGCGGTAGGGACCGGGCTTCGGGCGCGGTTTACCGCCCGGGAAGGCCAGGCGCAGGATCGTGCGGTGCACCGTGCCGAGCTGGCGGGACAGCGGGCCGGTGTTGTACGGCAGGCCGTAGCGCCGGCAGATGTCGCGTACCTGCGGGGCGATCTCGGCGTAGCGGCTGCTGGGCATGTCCGGGTACAGGTGGTGCTCGACCTGGTAGCCGAGGTTGCCGCTGAGCAGGTGGAACAGCGGGGAGCCGGTGATGTTCGCCGCGCCGACGAGCTGCCGGACGTACCAGCCGCCGCGGGTCTCGCCGCGGACCTCCTCCTGGCTGAACGTGTAGGTCTGGTCGGGGAAGTGGCCGCAGAAGATGATCGAGTGCGCCCACACGTTGCGGATGATGTTCGCCGTGAAGTCGGCCCGGAAGGTCGCAGTGAACGTGGCGCCGCCGTCCTTCCGGACGGCGGCGAGCTGCGCCCGGACCGCGCCCCGGAACCCCCGGCCGCGGGCGCGGTCGGCCACAACCCGGCGCCGCGAACGGGGTTCGGGCTGCCTCAGCCGGCCGGCGGCGGTCGCGGCCAGCGCGCTCACCAGCGGCCAGCCGACGTAGTCCTTCAGGATCTGGTCGCGGGCCTTGCCCGAGATGCCCTTGATGTCGTGCCAGACGTCCTTCAGCGGCTTCTTCCCGGCGCGGATGGCCTCGACGTCCATGTCGTGCAGCGCGACCCCCCATTCGAAGAAGGCCATCAGCAGGAGGTTGTACAGCGGCTGCGCCAGGTACGCCGGGTGCCACTTCTGGTGCGGGTCGATCCGCATGATCTCGTAGCCGAGGTCCTTGTCCTTGCCGCGGATGTTGGTGTAGGTGTGGTGGACGAAGTTGTGCGAGTGCTTCCACGCCGCCGCCGTCGAGGCGGTGTCCCAGTCCCAAGTGGACGAATGGATGCCGGGGTCGTTCATCCAGTCCCACTGGCCGTGCAGGACGTTGTGCCCGATCTCCATGTTCTCCAGGATCTTCGCCACCGCCAGGCAGCCGGTGCCGGCCGTCCAGGCCACTTTGGACCGGGAACCGAGCAGCAGGACCCGGCCCGCGACCGCGATCTGCCGGTGCAGCCGGATGACGCCCTTGATGTACCGGCGGTCGCGCTCGCCGAGGTCGGCGCGGACCTGGTCGTGGATGGCGTCGAACTCGCGGGCGAGCTCGGCCAGCTGGGCCTCGTTCAGGTGGGCGAACGGGTGCGTTGTCGGGGACATGGGGTTCCTTTCCGCGCTCAGAGGTCGACCGTGACCCGGCCTTCGGCGCCGTGCACGCAGGTGCGCACGATCTCGTTGTGCTTCTCGCTGACGACGTTCGTGCGCAGGTCGCGGATCCGTCCCTCCCGGATCGGCAGCACGCACGTGTGGCAGACCCCCACCCGGCAGCCGAACGGCATCTCCACGCCCGCGTCCTCGCCGGCGACGAGGATCGGGGTGCCGGGCGGGCACTCCGCGTCGACGTTGCGGTGGGTGAAGTGCACCGTCCCGCCGGCCCCTCCGGCGTTTTGCCCGCCGACGATGGGCTGGAACCGTTCGTGGTGCAGCCGGCCGGCGTCGCCGTGCTCGGTCCAGTGCGCCTGGAGCGCGTCGAGGAGCTCGCCGGGGCCGCAGGCGTAGGTCTCCCGCTCCGGCCAGTCCGGGCACGAAGCGGCCAGCTCGGCCGGGGTGAACCGGCCGTCCCGCCCGGTGATGCGCAGCTCCAGCCGGAAGCCTTCGTGCTGCTTTTCGAGCGCGGCCAGTTCGTCTCCGAAGATGACGCCGTCCGCCTCCCGCGCGGAGTGGACGTGCACGACGTCGCGCAGGCCGGGACCGTCCGCCAGGTGCCGGAGCATGCTCATCACCGGGGTGATGCCGCTGCCCGCCGTGACGAACAGCAAGCCGCGGCCGAGCCGCTCCGGCAGCGTGAACGACCCTTCGACCTCGCCGAGCCGGACCAGCTCACCCGGGCGCGCCCGCTCGACCAGGTACGGCGAGACGACCCCGCCGTCGACCTTCTTGGGCGTCACCGAAATGAGCCCGTCCGCGCGGTCCGGGCTCGACGTCAGGGAGTACGCCCGCCAGTGGTGGACGCCGTTGATGACCACGCCCAAGCGCACGTACTGACCGGGCCGGTGCCCGACCCACTCGTAGCCCGGCCGGATCAGCACGGTGGCCGCCCCGCCGCGTTCGGGCTCGACCCGCTCGACCCGCCCGCGCAGCTCGCGGGTCGACCACAGGGGGTTGATCAGTTCGAGGTAGTCGTCCGGCCGCAGAGGGGTGAACAGCCAGCGCAACGCCCGCAACGCCCGGCGCCGCAGCGGCGACGCCGGGGGGCGCATCCCCGTTTCGGCCATCACGCACCACCCCGCACACGGCGGGCGGCTTCGCCGGGCCAGTCGACAGCGCACATGCCAATTGAGTGTACAGGCGTGCACTCAATGCGCAGCGTGGACGGCCGCGAACCGGTTCCGACCGGCCCCGGACACCCTGCCCCGCGTGAATTCCGGGATCGCCGGCGAAACCCGCGTGGGTGATTCTCGGGGTGGGCGGGTACGGCCCGCCCTTGCCGGGTACACCCCGCTCAACGGTCGGCCGGGCCGTCGAGTGAAAAGGGGTTGCCCGATGTCCGATGTGAGCCGCCTGCCCGACGCGGTCGCGGAAAACTGGGACTGGCAGAGGCGTGGAGCGTGCCGTGGCATGGACGCCGCGGTCTTCTTCCACGTCGACAACGAGCGCGGCTTCGCCCGCCGGCACCGGGAAGCGTCGGCCAAGCAGGTCTGCGCGAGCTGCCCGGTCCGGGCGGAGTGCCTCCAGCACGCCATCTCGACGGAAGAGACCTACGGCATCTGGGGTGGCCTCGGCGAGAACGCCCTGCGCCGGCTGATCGCCGCCAAGCGGCGTTCCCCGGGCCCGATCGCCTGACCGGCAGCAGGTTTGCGCACCATTTACTGTGGTGCCCTCGGAAACAGGACCACGACCTGGTCCACACCCGGCGCGAACGCTCGATCGCCGAGCGCGCCCACCTCGAGGGAGCCCCACATGGACGACAACCTGCTTCAGGAGCGGGACGCCGCGCGAAGAGTGGACGACGTCACCGCCGCGCTGGACCGGCTGGCCGGTGCCTGCACGGAGGATGAGGAGCTGACGACGGTCCTGCAGCGGGTGTGCCGGCAGGTCATCCACGCGGTGCCGGACGCGGAAATCGCGAGCATCACGCTGCTGCGCGAGGGAACCCCGTACACGGCGGCCGCCACCGGTGACCGCGCGCACCGGGTCGATCAGGCGCAGTACGAGGCGGGTCAGGGGCCCTGCCTGGAGGCCGCCCGGACCGGCGAACTCCAGCGGGTCAAGGTGACCGAGGTGGCCCACCGGTGGCCGGAGTTCGCCGCGGCCGCGGCCGGGTCCTCGGTCGTCGCCTACCTGTCCGCCCCGCTGGTCGTCGACCACCAGTACCACGGCTCGCTCAACCTCTACGACACCGGCGGCAACAGCTTCGGCGCCCTCGACGCGGCCCTGCTGGACCTGTACACCTCCGCCGCCGAAGGCGCGCTGCGCAGCACCCGCCGGCACCAGGTCGCCCGCGAAACCATGGGACAGCTCCGCGCCGCGCTGACGTCGCGCGCGGTGATCGACCAGGCGAAGGGCATCCTCATGGCCCTGCACTGCATCCCGTCCGACGAGGCGTTCGAACTGCTCGTCAAGGCGTCGCAGGAGCAGAACCTGAAACTGCGGGAAGTCGCCCAGAACTTCGTGACCGCGGCCACGCAACAGCAGTGACGGGCCATGGTTGACGGCCCCGGATCCGGGGTACCTGCGCAGTCCGCGCTCACCGATCAGTACCCGACCACCGAGGACGAGAATGCCTGAGCGGACCACGCCCGAGCCCGTACCGGCCGAACTGCGCGCGCTGGCGGCCGAAGCCGAAGCGCTCGCGACCCGGACCGCGGAAGTGGCCGCCCGGCTGCAGACCGCACCCGACGGCAATCTGCACCGGCTCGCCCGGCCCATCGCGAAGGCGACCCACGACCTGAGCGACTACACCGACGAGGTCGCCCGCGCCGCCGAGGACCTGGCCCGGGTCCGCGCGTCCCGCGACCCGGCCCTGTGCGACGTCCCCTGGGGCGTCTGCCCGGCCCACGGCGTCACGCTGCGCGCGAGCGGAGACCGAGCCTGGTGCACCGCCCCCGGCTGCACCGGCACGTGGGACTTCGACCGTCTGCACACGCCGTGCACGGAGCCGGTCACCGCGGTGATCACCGACGAGGACGGCGCAACCGCAAGGCTGTGCGCGGCCCACGCGCGCGACGCGAGCGACCGCCTGGCCGGCTGCACCGTCGCCGGTTTGGACCGGCAAGACCCGAGGAACTGACCGGGCCGGCGCCGATCTCGGTTCCCGGACCGCCGGCCGGTCAGCGTCCGTGGACCGCGCAGTGCGGCGCCGCCGGTGAGAAGTACGACTCGTGGCACGCCCAGCAGACCGGGACGCGGTCGGCTCGCAGGACCTGGGCCACCGCCTCCTCCGGGACGTCGGCCGCGAGGATGCCGCGGGTCAGGGCGAGGATCCGGCGCACCGAGTCGCCGGCCAGGTCGGGTGCCTCCGGGCGGAGCAGGCGGTGCGGGGCCGTGCCGAGCGCGGTCATGCCGGCACCGGGGTCGGTGCCGGGGTGCGGACCAGGCGGTCCACCGCCAGCAGGCCCGCCACCGCCACGGCCGCCGCGGTGCCCAGGACCCAGCGGACGCCCACCACGTCGGCCAGCGCGCCCGCGGCCAGCATCGTCACCAGCAGGATGGCCGCGTACAGCGCTCCGGACGTACCGACGATCCGGCCGCGGCTCGTCTCCGGGACCGTCAGCAGCAGCCACGTCTGGGTGCTCACCCAGGACAGCGTGAACGGCAGGCCGGACAGCGCGAAGACCACCAGGGCCATCGCCGTCGACGGCCACAACGCCAGCACCACGATCAGGGCGTTGGCGATCGCGGCGCCGGCCACCACCGGGAGCCGGTAGCCGAGCCGGCGGACCGTCAGGCCCACCACCGGGCCCGCGATCACCGCCGTGACGGCGAACGCGCTGTTCGCCGTGCCCATCTCGCCCGACGTCGCGCCGATCACCCCGAGCATCAGCACCGGGAACAGCGCCGAGAGCGGGCCCTCCTTGAGGGCGTCCAGCAGCTGCAGCAGCACCAGGCCGCGGACGCGGGCGTTGGTGCGCAGCAGCTCGCGCACTCCCCCGCCGGACCCGGCCGCCGCCCGGGCCGTCCGGCTCGCGCGGTCGCCCGGCAGCGTCAGGCTCAGCAGGAACGACACCGCCATCAGCGCCGACATGCCCACGACCGTCCAGCGGAACCCGGCCCAGGCGATCACGAAGCCGCCGAGGGCCGGGGCGATCAGGCGGGTCGCGTTGGAGGCGAACGAATTGAGCCCGTTGGCCTCCGACAGTTCCTCGCCGGAGACGTAGGACGCGATGAGCACCTGCTCGGCCGGGCCGTAGAACTGCTGGACCGTCGCCTGCAGGAACACCACGGCCACCAGCCCCGGTCCCGAGCCGGCCACGCCGAACAGGGCGAGCAGCAGCAGCACCCGGATCAGCAGCCCCGACCGGACGATGCGAAGGCGGTCGTGCCGGTCAGCCGTCGCTCCCGCCAACGCGCCGAAGGCGATGCCGGCCACCGTCGACGTCGCCGCCAGGACGCTGGTCAGCAGGGCCGACCGGGTCAGCAGGTAGACGTGGACCGACAGGGCGATGCCCAGTGACCAGCCCACCATCGACGACACGAGGTTGATCGCCCACAGCACCCGGAACCGGGGGTTGGCGCGCAGCAGTCTCACAGCCGGGACCCGGCCATGGACTGCGCGACTTCACGCATGCTTTCGGCATTGACGAAGTCGTCCATCCGGACCTCGTAGCCCAGCCCGCGCAGCCTGCTGATCAGCTCGAGCACGGCCATCGACGCCAGGCCGAGGTCGAAGATGTCCAGGTCCGGCTCGTCCAGCGGCCGGCCGGCGACCGCCGTGTACTCCCGTTCCAGGTCAACGAATGCGCTGTTCACGGTGATTTCCTTCCCGTACGTCGTGGGCCAGGGCCCGGTAGTCGGTCTTGCCGGATGCGGTCAGCGGCAGCCGGTCCACCGGGACCAGCCGGAACGCGACGTCCTCCATCGCCGAGGTGGCGCGGGCGAACTCGCGGACGGCGCGGGTGCCCGGCGCCGCGCCGGGGTCGCGCGGCCGGCACGCGAGCACCACGTGCGGGATCCCCGGCCCCTCGGTGTCCAGGAACGCGGCGCAGTCCTCGATCCCCGGGTGGGCGCGCACCACGGCTTCCAGGCCGTCCAGCTCCACGCGCACCCCGTTGAGCTTCACCTGCCGGTCGGACCGGCCGAGCACGGCGTAGACGCCCGGCTCGACCTCGACGGCGGTGTCGCCGGTGGCGTAGGCCGTGCCGTCCGGGGTGAACCCGCCGGACCCCGCGGCCGCGCCGAGGTAGCCGCCGGCCACCTGCACGCCGGAGATCACCAGCTCGCCGGACGGGCGCAGGGTCAGCTCGCAGCCCGCCGCGCCGCGGCCGATCGGGACCGGGTCCCACCGCTCGCGCTCGTCGAACGTCCAGTGGCTGACGTCGATCGCGCATTCGGTCGGCCCGTACATGTTGACGATCCGCGCGCCGGGCGCGAGCCGCTGCAGCGCCGCCGCGGTGCCGCGGTCGAGCACCTCCCCGCTGAGGGCGACCATGCGCAGGCCCGGCACCGGGCCGGCCGCCGGGTCCCGCAGCGCGGCCCGCGCGACCGACGGGACGAAGTGGCAGACGGTGACGCCCTCGTCGCGCAGCACCCGCCACAGGGCGGACCAGCCGTCCGCCGCGCGGACGTCGAGGACGGCGGTGCGCGCGCCGTGCAGCCGGGGCCACAGGTACTCCCAGACGGACACGTCGAACCCGCAGGAGGTCTTGGACAGCACCACGTCGGCGGGGCCGAGCGGGTGCACCTCCTGCATCCAGGCGAGCCGGTTGCGCAGCGCCGGCCAGGTCGTTTCGACTCCCTTGGGCGCGCCCGTGGTGCCGCTGGTGTACATCACGTACACCGGGGGCATCGGCGTCGTGTCGAGGCGGGCGACGGCGGCGGCGAGGTCCGGGATCGTCGCGTCCGGCACGGCCAGCCGGTCCGCGCCCAGCTCGGCGAAGGGCAGCGAACGGGCGCCCGGCGGCCCCTCGCCGATCACGAGGGCGGCTTCGGCGTCGGCGCAGACGTAGGCGACCCGTTCCGCCGACCACGTCACGTCCAAGGGGACGTACACGCACGACGCGACCACCGTGGCGAGGATCGCGACGTGCTGGTCGGTCCCGGGCGCCAGCCGCACCCCGACCCGGGAGTTCGGCGACACGATCTCCCGCAGCCGCACCGCGGCGGTGCCGACCGCGACAGCCAGCTCCCGGGTGGTCAGCACGCGGGCGCCGTCCCGGATGGCGGGTTCGCCGGGTGCGGCGGCCGCGGCGGCGCACAGGGCCCGCCAGAGCGTCGCCCCGCAGCTGGGCTCAGTCATCGCCGAGGCCCGTCACCGCGCGGACGGCGGCCCGGTAGGCGCGCACGGCGTCCGGCTCGAGGGCGAACCGGCCGTCGGAGTAGAGCTGCAGGTCGATCCGGCCGGCGAGCTCCTCGCTGCGGTTGAAGCTCGCCTCGAACGGGAAGTCGGTGCGCGACCAGTCGGCCACCTCCTCGAAGGTGTCGATGCCCAGCCGCCGCGCGGCCCCGGCGATGCTGTGGAAGCTGTTGAACACGAACAACGACCGCGGCGCGGCCGCCGGCCCGAGGGTGCCAACCAGGTGGGCCAGCGGCACCCGGCCGCGCGCGGTCGCGGCCAGCAGCCCGGCGCGCACCGCGGCGGGCTCGGGGCCGTCCCCGGTCCACGGCAGCGGGACGACGTTGAGGAACATCCCGCGGGCGTCGACGCCGTCCTCGACGGCGAGCCGGGTGTTGACCGTGACGCCGGTCAGCGTGCCGGCCGCGCCCGGGAGGTCCCGCAACGCCGTCAGGTGCACGGTCAGCAGGACGGCTTTCAGGCCGGTGCCGGACACTTCCGCCAGTTCCGCCAGCGCGGCGAACTCCGCACCGGTGATCGCCAGCGTGGCGTGCCAAGCAGAACTGCCGCCGGCGGGGGCGGGCACGGGCGCCTCGGTCCACGGGCGGAGCCGGGCGCGCCACCACTCGTTGTCCATTGTGGACTTGAGCATGGCTTCCTGCTGCGCGCTGTGGTGCCGCAGCCGGGCGGACGGCGGCGGGGTGACGGCGGCGCGCCCGGTGCCGAGCGCGGCGACGTAGGTGTCGAAGAGCTCGACCAGGTTGAGGTGCGTGCTCCAGCCGTCGGCGATCGCGTGCGGCTCGGTGATGGTGAACGCGATGTCCCGCTCGCTCAGCACGTGCAGGGTGAACCGGGTCAGCGGCGCGGCGGTCAGCGACAGCGTCTTGGCGTTCTCGGCCGCCGCGAACCGCGCCAGCGCCGCCTCCTGCGCGGCCGCGTCCCGGCCCCGCAGGTCGTGCACGGTCAGCACCGGCTCGGCCGCGCGGGCCAGCACGACCTGCATCGGCTGGGAGAACGTGTCGAGGTCCAGCACCGAACGGAACATCTCGTGCCGGTCCACCAGCGCCTCGGCGCACGCGGCGAACACCGCGGTGTCGACCGCCGGCACGGACATCCGGGACATGGCCACGTTGTGGTACGCCGGCACGTCCGCCGCGCCCTTGCGGCGCCGGGCCGAGCCGAGCACCAGCTGCGCGGCCATCGCGACCTGCTGCGCGGTCATCGGGAACGCGTCGACGGCGCCGGCGGGCAGCCGGGCGCGGTCGGCGTCGTCGAGCAGCCCGAACGCGGGCACCGCGGACCAGTGGTCGTCGGGCAGGTCGGCGGGGTCGGTGCCGACCGCGGGCGCGGCGGCGGTCACGACGTCGCCGCCCGCTGCCGCGCCTGCCCGGCGAGCACGGCCAGCCGGTCGTCGGCGAGCATGTCCCGCAGGGTGAGGGACAGCCCTTCGCCGCGGGCGAGCGCGACGAACCGCACCGACGTGATCGAGTCGCCGCCGACGGCGAAGAACCGGCTGTCCGGCGCCGGCGGGTCGATCCCGAGGATCTCCTCCCACAGCCGGCCGATGACCTGCTCGACGTCGTCGGCCTTCCGCACGACGAGGTGGTCGCCGAGCACCAAGGCGTCGACGTCGCTGCCCAGGAAGGTCCGCACCGCGTCCGCGGGCGAGCAGACGACCGGCTCGCCGCGCACGTTGAACGAGGTGTTGAGCACCAGCGGGGTGCCGGTCAGCTCGCGGAACCCGTCGATGATCCGCCAGTAGAGCTCGTTGTCGGCCCGCCGGACGACCTGGATGCGGGCCGAGCCGTCGACGTGCGTGACGCCGCCGAGCCGGTCCGTCCACTCCGGACGGACGTCGACGGTCTCGACCATCCAGAGGAACTCGGCCGGATCGTCGACGACGAAACAGTCCTTTGTGTACTCTTCCAGCACGGCCGGGGCCAGTGGCCGGAAGTCTTCGCGGTGCTTGACCATCGCGTTGATGCGGTCGCGCATCTCGGCGGTGGACGGGTCGGCGAGGATGCTCCGGTTGCCCAGCGCCCGCGGGCCGTACTCCATGCGCCCCTGGAACAGCGCGACCACGCGGCCGTCGGCGAGCAGCCGCGCCACCTCGGCGGCCAGTGCGCCGGGACCGGGCCGGGTCACCGTGGCGTCGATGCCGTTCAGCGCGGCCGCGACCTCGCCCGGGCCGTAGGCCGGCCCGAGGTAGGGCGGGCCCAGCCGGGTCGTGCGGCGCGCCGGGGCGGGCACCTCGGGCAGCCGGGGGTCGGCGCGGTGCAGCACGGCCAGCGCCGCGCCGAGGGCGGTGCCGTCGTCCCCCGCGGCGGGCTGCACGAACTGGCGCCGGTACAGCCCGGTCTCCCGGATCGCCTTGTTGACCACGCAGTTGAGCGCCACCCCGCCGGCCAGGCACAGCGAGTCCGCGCGCGGCCGGTCGACCGACAGGAACCGCAGGATCGCCTGTTCCGTCGCCTCCTGGAGGGCGGCCGCGAGGTCGAGGTGCCGCTGCTCCATCGGCTCCCCGGGCTGCCGGGCCGGGCCCAGCAGCCCGGCCAGGTAGGCCAGCGACCGCGCGTAGGTGGCCCGCTCCCGCGGCGTCTGGTTGAGGTAGGTGAACGGCGTGCTGTAGGTGCCGTCCTCGCGCAGCCGGACGATCTCGGCGACGGCTTCGCGCATCGGCGCCGGGTTGCCGTACGGGGCCAGGCCCATCACCTTGTACTCGTCCATGTTCATCCAGAACCCGAGGTGCATGGTGACCAGGCCGTAGGCCAGCCCGACCGAGTGCAGCCCGCGGATCTGGGCGGTGGTGCGGATCCCCGCGGCGTCGGCGCGGTAGAGCGAGGTGCTCTCGAACTCGCCGATGCCGTCGGCCACCAGCACGTCGGCCTCGGCGTAGCCCGAGCAGTAGAACGCGCTGGCGGCGTGCGCGAGGTGGTGGGCGACCGGGACGACCCGCATCGCCGGGTCCCACGTGTGCTCCGCGTGCAGCTCGCGCGCCACCGCCTCGGCCGAGTACACCTCGTCGTACTCGTCGAGCGTGCCCTCGGTCTCGAAGAACGGGCGGTAGGGCGCGAAGTCGAAGTTGTGCGCGACGAACGCGACGTCCTGCGGCTTGATCCCGGCTTCGGCGAGGACGTAGTCCACCGCCTGCCGGGGGAAGCGGCCGGTGCCCTTGTCCCGGACGAACCGCTCCTCGGCGGCCGCGGCGACCACGCCGTCCGGCGTCACCAGGGCGGCGGCGGAGTCCGCGCCCTGCGCCAGCCGGTACTGGCGGCGTTCGAGGCCGGGGAATTCCCGGCGCATGCGGGCTTCGCTGCGGTCCAGCCCGCTGATTCCCAGCACGTACACGACAGATCTCCTTGCGGTCAGGGGGTGTCCGGGCCGACGAGCGCGCGCAGCACGGCGGCGTGCCGGTCGGCGACGCCGGCGAATTCGCCGGCCAGCCGGTCGAGGGAGGAGTGGTCGCCCGCGGTCGCCGCGGCCAGCACGGCGTAGCCGAGGCTGCGGCAGAACCGGACCACGGGCCGGTAGGCGCGGGCCGCCTCCCCGGCGGCGGCCGGGTCGTCGGCGAGCATCAGCCGGATGCGGTCGAGCATCAGGCTCGAGTGTTCGAAGAGGACGCGGGCCGACCGGTGGTCGTACTCGCGCTCACCCGCGCGGGCCGCGGCCAGCTCGCGGGCGAAGCAGTCCCAGACGGCCAGCCCGTAGACCCGGTCCCACGGTTCGCGCAGCGCCCGCAGGGCGGCGGTGGGGTTCTCCGACCGCAGGTAGGTGCGGATCTCGCCGGCGACGAAGGCCCGGTCGAAGGCGAACGTGCTCTCCGGCCGGTACCGGTACATCACGAACTGGCGGCACCCGCTGCCGAGCCCCCGGTGCTCGGCGAACGCCGTGTCCAGCGCCTCGGCCGGGATGGTGACCGAGCGGAACACCGGGTTTTCGTCGTAGCCCAGGACGTCGACCGTGCCGGCTTCGGCGTCGAACCCGTGCACGAGCAGGTCGTGGGACATCCGCTTGCGCCCGAAGGCGTACCGGCGCGGGATGTGGTGCTCGTCGACGTTGAGGTAGAGGTACCAGCCCTGGGCCAGCTGCCGCGCGGCGAACCCGGACAGCCGCGAGCCGAGCAGGTCGTGCATCAGCTCCGCGTCGGTCCGCATCATCTCCAGGTGCGGGTTCGCCGCGTAGTCGAAGATGTAGAAGCACATCGGCACCGGCGTGCCCGGGCGCTGGTCGTAGGCCAGGTGGATGAAGTTCGTCAGCGTCCACTCGACCTTCGCCGGGTCGTGGGCTTCGACGATCGACACCGGGAACGCGTAGAACTGGTAGGCGCGGGTGGTCACGTCCTCGTTGACCGGCAGCCGGACGCGCACCGCCGTCCCGGCCGCGGCGGTGGCGGTCACGCCGTCCTCCGCACCAGGCCGGTCATGGCGACCGCGACGCTCCGGTCGCCGTCGTAGGGCTCCCGGCCGTGCGCGGCGAGCATGTTGTCCACCAGCAGGACGTCGCCGCGCTCGTAGTCGAACCGCGAGGACGCGCGCCGGTAGCAGTCGCGGATGTGCGCGCACACGCTGCCGGGGATGCGCTCGCCGTCGCCGTAACGGGTGTCGTTGGGCAGGTTGTCGTGGCCGAGCATGTCGGTGAGCACGGCGAGCGCGGGCGGCGGCAGCGTGCTCGGGTGGAAGAACGCGATGTGGTTGAACCACAGCAGCTCCCCGGTCTCGGGGTGCCGGTGGAAGGCGTCCCGCCGCGCGCGGGTCTGGAGCACGCCGTCGGGGCGCCAGGTCGCGGTGATCCCGGCGCCCGCGCAGTAGCGGTCGACCTCGGCGCGGTCCTCGGTGCCGAACACCTCCGGCCACGGCAGGCCGAAGCCGGGCTGGTAGGTCCGCACGTGCAGCCAGCCGCGCTCGGCGAACTCCGCCCGCACGTCCGGGTCGAGCAGCCGGGTCACCTCGCGGATGTCGGCCAGCGGCGTGGCCCCGCCACCGGTGGCCGGGACGCTGCAGTAGAAGAACAGCCAGCGCGGCCAGGACGCCTGGTAGGAGTTCTCGTTGTGGAAGAAGATCTCCTTGTCCTTGGCGTACTCCGTGGAGGTGTAGACGCGGCCGCCGAGTGACTTGCGCGGGGTCGATCGCTCGGAGTACTCCAGCCGCTCCCCGCCGAGGGCGGCGACGACCGAGGCGAAGTCCTCGGTGCCGTCGACACCGAACCCGCGCAGCAGCACGGCGCCCGCGTCGGCGACCGCGGCCCGCACCCGGGCCTCGACCGGGCCGGGCGGGGCGGTGCGCAGGTCGTGACCGAGGTCGTCCGGCGTCAGGGTGGCCGGGGTGGTGCGCAGGGGCAGGGTGGTCATGACCGGTCCTCGGGGTGGGTGGACGACATGGCCGTGGCGAGCTTCCCGCGCTCGGTCACGGTGATTTCCGGGCCGACGGCGATCTCCGCGGGCACCGCGTAGACCGGGAAGACCTCGAGCAGGTGCCGCCGCAGCGTCCGGGGGGTGATCCCGGGGCTCGCGGCGACGTGGGCGGTGAGCCCGGCCGGGCCGGCCGCGACGGCGGCGGCGAGCACCCCCGGGCAGTCCGCCAGCCGCGACTCGACCGCGGCCAGGTTGACCCGGAAGCCGTTCACCTTGACCTCGCGGCCGATCCGGCCGTGGTAGGTGAACAGGCCGCCGGTCCCGCGGGAGACGTGGTCGCCGCTGGGGTACCGGCGCTGCCCGGGCCGCCCGGCGAACGGGGTGAGTACCCCGCGCCCCACGGCGTCGGGGACCAGGTAGCCGACGGCGACCTGCGCGCCGGTGATGACCAGCTCGCCGTGCTCCCCGCCGGGCTCGCGCGGGCCCGCGTAGTCCGCCGGCAGTGGCGCCAGCTCCAGCCCGACGCCGGGCGGGGGCGTGCCGATCGGGACGTCGGCGCCGGTGAACCCGTCGGGGACGGTGTAGCGGCAGCAGCCGACGGCCGCCTCCGACGGACCGTATTCGTTGACGATCGCCGCGGCGGGGAACCGTTCACGCCACCGGGCGACGGCCGGTCCGCGCATCGCTTCCCCGCCCACCACCAGCACCGGGACGCGCGAGCGGGTGCCGGTCTCGGTCATCAGGCGGCAGGCGATGTCGAGCTGGCTGGGCGTGAGCTTGACGAAGCCGGCCTCGTCGAACGGACGCGGGTCGGTCGCGACGTCCAGCGGCCACCGCACCGGGTCGAGCACCGCGACGGTCCGGCCGGACACCAGCGGCCCCAGCAGGCTGGTCACGGTCAGGTCGAAGCCGAGCGAGGTGAACAGCGGCGCGCCGTACCCGCCGCCGTACTCGGCCATCGCCCACCCGAGGTAGGCCAGCACCGCCGACTCGGGCACCACGACGCCCTTCGGCGCGCCGCTCGTGCCGGAGGTGGCGATGACGTAGGCGGTCGTCCCGGGCACGGTTCTTCTCGTCCACGGCTCGCGACCGGCGTCCGCGACGGCTTCGGCCGGGTCGAGCCAGCGCACGCCGTGCGCGGTGTCCCGCCGGGCGCCGAGCACGACCGAAGCGCCGCAGAGCCGGGCGAAGGCGGCCACGGTCCGGTCGGGGGTGCGCGAGTCGACCGGGGCGTAGGCGGCCCCGGTCAGCAGCACCGCGACGATCTGGGTCACCGTCTCCGTCGTGCCGATGCCCTGCACGGGGACGACGGTCCCGGGCGCGGCGCCGTGCCGGCGCAGCGACGCGGCCAGCGCGGCGGCATCGTCCAGCAGCTGCGCGTACGACGTGCGCCGCCCACCTTCGGTGACGGCGTCCCCGCGCCCCGCGCGGATCGCGGCGGCGAGTTCATGCGACACGGCCGGCCTCCGCGTGGTCGAGCGCGCGGCCCATGGCGACGAGCAGGCGGCGTTCGCCGGTGTAGGGGTTGCGGGCGTGGGCCCGGCGCAGGTTGTCCAGCAGGACCACCCGGTCCTGCGCCCACGGCACGGTCTCCTCCAGCCGCGCGTACAGGGCGATCAGGGCGTCGACGGCGGCGTCCGGGATGGGCTGCCCGTCCCCGAAGGCGCAGGCCTTGGGGAACTCCGCCGGCGGCATCAGGGCGGCCATCGACGCGCGCACGTCGGCGTCCATGGCCCGGTGGTGCCAGTGCAGCACCTGGGCCACGAACGAGCGGCGGCCACCGGGCAGCCCGGCGACGGCGGGCCGGCGCTGCCGGGTGACCAGCACGTCCCCGTCCCAGTGCCACTGCGCGCCCTCGCGGACGCAGGCCGCTTCGGCCTCGGCGCGGTCTTCGGTGTCGTACAGGGTTCGCCAGTCCAGGCCGAGGTCGCCGCCGAGCCGGCGGGTGTAGGTGACGCCGGTGTCCTCGAACCGCTTGCGCAGCACCGGGTCCAGCAGGTCGTACACCGCGGCCGTGTCCACCGTGGGCGTGTCGCCGCCGGTGGCGGCGCGCCGGGCGCAGCCGAACACGATCCGCCGGGGCCAGTGCGCGGCGAAGGTGTTCTCGTTGTGCCACAGCAGCTTCCGCGCGCCGGAGAACTCCACCGGCGTGTTGACGGTGCCGGTCGGATCGTCGGTCACGTGCCGGTGCTCGGGGTTGTCCCGCGACAGCGGCCCGCACGCCCGCTCGGCCAGGTCCTGGAACACGGCGGTACCGGTCAGGCCGGGGCCGTCGAGGACGGCCCCGCCGTCGTGCTCCAGCGCCGCGTCGATGTCGGGGCCGTGGACCGGCCACCACGCGCCGACCGGGCGGTCGACGGTGAACTGCTTCATGCGTCCTCATCTCCTCGCGGGCCGCCGTGCGCGGCGCGGTCGAGCGCGGCCAGCAGGGCGCGGCCCAGTCCGGCGGGTGCCGGGCCGGGCGCTCCGCGCCGGGCGGTGACGGTCAGGTGGGCCCGCCCGCCCGCCGCGGTCAGGCCGGCGGCCAGGTCGTTGCGGGCGACGGGCAGGGCGGTGTCGATCGGCGACAGCGCCGGATCGGGCGCGGACCGCTGGTCGCGCACGTAGAACTTGCAGCTGGGACCGGCCGTTTCCCGCTCGGGCGGCAGGCCGGTGGTCAGGACGAGCGCGGCCAGGGCGCCGACGTCGGCCAGCACCGCGCGGGCGGCGTCGGGCCCGGACGTGCCGGGGCCGACCACGCCCAGCGCGCGCTGGGTCTGGAAGTAGCCGACGCGCTCGCGCGACGCCGGGTCGAGCACGCGCAGGTCGACGTCGATGTACGGCGTGACGGCCGCCTCCCCCGCGTCCGCGGTGGCGGCCGCGAAGTGCCCGACGAGCCAGCTGAAGGGGGTGACGCCGTGGGCCCGGGCCTGCCACTTGGCCGCGTCCCACACCCCCGGGGCCACCTCGGCCCGCCACTGCGGGTCCGCCGCCTCCTGCGGCGCCGCCGGCGGGGGCGGCCGCAACGGCCCGTCGGGCCCCGGCTCCGCGAGCTCGCCGGCCAGTGCCGCCCAGAACAGCTCTTCCGACCGGCCGTCCCACACGACGTGGTGCGCGACGCCGACCACCTGCCGGACCTCGCCCGCCGGGCCGGTCAGCACGCCGAGCCGCAGCACCGGGCCGGTTTCGGCCGACATCGGCTCACCGCCGAGCGCGGCGGCCGCTCCGGCCGCGGACCACTCCGGTCCGAAGCAGACGGTCGGGGCGAGGTCCGGTCCGGGGCGCCGGACGAGCGTGCCGCCGTCGTCGGGGGCGAACACCGTCCGGCACTCCGGGTACCGGTCCACGACCCGGGCGAGCGCCCCGGCGACCCGGCCGGGCGGCGCCGGGGTGGCGAGCGCGGCGGCGAAGGCGCACAGCAGCCGCCGGACCGGCGTGCCCGCCTGTTCCTCGTACCAGAGCCCGAACTCCTCGCGGGTCGCCCGGGTGACCACGTCGGACACGGCTACCCCTGCTCCCGCTCGACGTGGCCGGCCACCGTGCGGAAGGTCGGGTTCCGGAAGATCTCGACCAGCGGCAGCTCGACCCCGAACCGGACGCCCAGCTCGCGCACGAACTGGATGAACACGAACGAGTCGATGTCCTGCTCGAACAGGTTGTCGTCCGCGCCGGGCAGCCGGCCGGTCTCCGGCGCGACCCCGCGCCAGCAGTCCTCGACTTCGGCGAGCACCGTGGTCCCGGGCATCAGCCGACCCCCTGTCCGACCAGTGCGCGCTCGCCGCTCGGGCGGAGCTCGACGCCGCGCAGGAACTCCGCCGTGCGCTCGATGTCGCCGCTGAGCACCCGGTCTTCGTCCAGGCGCCCGACCAGGCCGCGGTAGGTCTCGTGCAGGGACCGGCAGTGCGCGGAGAGCACCAGGTCCGGTCGCAGGTCCACCGCCTGGCACGCGGTAAGCCACTCGACCGCCAGCACCGTCTCGAAGTCGCTGACGATCTGGCGGAGCTTGAGCACCGCCGTGCCGCCCATGCTCACGTGGTCCTCCTGCAGCTGGCAGGTCGGGATGGTGTCCACGCTGGCCGGGTGGCACAGCGTCTTCATCTCGTTGACCAGCGCCGCCGAGGTGTACTGCACGATCATCAGCCCGGAGTTCACGCCCGGGTCGGCGGTGAGGAAGTCCGGCAGGCCGCGCCGCCCGGACAGCAGCTGGTAGGTGCGGCGCTCGGAGATCGAGCCCAGCTCGGTCACCGCGATCGCCAGCAGGTCGGCCGACATGGCCACCGACTCGCCGTGCAGGTTCCCGCCGAACAGCGCGATCTCGTCGTCGGGGAAGAACAGCGGGTTGTCCGCGACCGTGTCGACCTCGTTGAGGATGGACGTGGCCGCGTTGTCGATGTGCTCGCGGGCCGCGCCGTGCACCTGCGGGATGCACCGGAACGAGTACGGGTCCTGCATCGACGGGACCGCGCTGGGCAGCTTCGCGTGGTTGCTGCCGCGGGTGTGCCCACGCAGCGCACCGGCCACCGCGCCGCGCCAGCGGTTGCCGGAACGGCGGTGGTAGCGCTCGTCGAAGAACCGCTCGGCGCAGCTGAACGCCTGCAGGCTCATCGCCGCCACCAGGTCCGCGGTCTCGGCGAGCGCGACGATCCGGCCCAGCTCCACCAGGGCCACCGAGGCGATGTACTGCGTCCCGTTGGTCAGCGCCAAGCCGTCCTTCGCGGTCAGCCGCACCGGCGGCCAGCCCAGGCGGCGCAGCACGTCCGCCGCGTCCTGGACCCGGCCCTGGTACTCGACCCGGCCGCGGCCCAGCAGCGGCAGCGCGAGGTGCGAAAGCGGGGCGAGGTCGCCGCTGGCCCCGACGGTGCCGCGTTCCGGCACGACCGGGTGCACGCCGTGGTTGAGCATGTCGGCGAGCCGCTCGGCCACCGCCAGCGACACCCCGGTCTGCCCCGAGCGGAACGTCAGCAGCTTGACCAGCAGCATCATCCGCACGACCGCCTGCGGGGACGGCCCGCCGACGCCGCAGGCGTGCGAAAGCACGTGCCGCAGCTGCAGCTCGTGCTCGTCACCGGCGCGGACCCGGACGTCGGCGAGTGCGCCGAAGCCGGTGTTCACCCCGTACACCAGGTCGGGGCCGGCCGCGAGCGACTCCACCCAGTCCGACGTGCGGGTGATCGCCCGCCGGGTCTGCTCGGAAAGCCGGACTTCGGCGCCCGGGGCGGAAGCGGCCAGCAGATCGGCGAGGGTCCACCGGTCGTCGGGCTCGATCACGAATGCGGTCACTGGTGCTCCTGTCTCGACGGCGGGCCCGCGGGCTCGGCCGTCACGGTGCGGAGGTGGGTGGCGATGGTCCGGGCGAACGCGGGAGCAGTCCCGCCGAGCACCCGGAACTCGAGGTCTTCTCCGTCCGCCGTCACGTACACGGCGACGGGGTTGCGCGGGGGCGAACCGGGCACCCGCACCGGATCCGGGCCGCCGGGGGGCGGCGCGTGTTCCAGGACGACCACGGCGTCGCCCGGCGGGGCGAGTCCCTGGCCGGGCCGCAGCCCGCCGAACCCGGGGGCCGCCGGGGCCGCGTCGACCGCGTCGAGCAGGTCGGCGGCGAGCCGCTTGCGGCGCTCGGCGCGGCCGTCCGGCGGCACGCGGTCGACCACGACCGGCACGTCGATCACGAAGTTGCCCACCGTGCGGGCCTGCGTCGACGTGCGCAGCGACACCGGCATCTCCACGACGACCGCGTCGGCGTCCGTCGCCCGCAGCAGCGCTTCGGCGACGAACTCGACGAGGACGACCGACAGCCGCAGGTCCTCACCGGACAGTAGTGCGTCCATTGTGGACATAGGGACGGCGAACGGGGCCGGTCCGGGACCGGGTTCCGGCTCCGGCTCCGGCTCTGGCTCCGGCTCCGGCTCCGGCTCCGGCTCCGGCTCCGGCTCCGGCTCCGGCTCCGGCTCCGGCGCGAGGGTGTACGGGATCGTCCGCAGGCGGTCCTTGACCGGCTGCCAGTGCCCCTCGGCCGCGGGTGCGGGTGGCGCGGCGGTCACCGCCGGCGTGGGCGACGCGGGACCCGCGTCACCGCCGGTCAGCAGCCGGTGCAACCCGGCCAGCAGGGTCGCCAGGCCGATGCCGTCGCAGACGAGGTGGTGCACCACCAGGAACACGGCCGTCCCGGCGGCCGACCGGGCGAGCACGGCCCGGACGAGCTGGTCGCGGGCGAGGTCGAACGGCCGGTACAGCTCCCGGTGCACCTCGGGCCGCGTGCAGTCGCCGGCGTCGCCGGTGACCGCCACCGTGCGGACGTCGACCGGGCGCGGCGGGCGGACGACCCGCTCCGGCCGGCCGCCGGCGGGGTAGCCGAGCCGCAGCTGCGCGGTGTCGCGCACCAGCCGGCCGGCGGCTTCGGCCACCTCGGCTTCGCCGACGGGCAGCGTCGTGCGGAAGCCGGCGACCACGTTGGCCGAGCCGTCGTGCGGGAAGAGCTGGCTCCACGCCCAGATCGGGCGTTCCGGTGCGGTCAACGCGGTGGGCCGATCGCCGGCGGGGGCGGCGGGCGCCTCGGCGCGCCTGCGCTCGACCAGCGCCGCCAGCGCCCGCGCCCTGGGGTGGCGCAGCACGTCGGCGAGGGTGACGTCGACGCCGCACCGGCGGGCGAGGCCCTGGTTGAGGTCCAAGGCGAGCAGGGAGTGCCCGCCCAGGGCGAAGAAGTCGGCGTCCGGCGTGGTCACCGGCCGCCCGAGCACGCGGGCGAACTCGGCCATCACAGCCGCTTCGCTCCTGGTCGCCGGCGCGCCACTCTCCGCGGCCGGCGCTTCCGGGCGCGGCAGGGCGCCGTAGTCGACCTTCCCGGAATGCAGGCGGGGCAGCGCCTCGACGAGCAGGACGCGCTCGGGCGCGCTCGCCGCCGCCAGCAGCCCCGCGACATCGGCTCGCAGGTCGTCGGCGGTCCGGCCGCGGGCGACCGCCCACACCCACACCGCGGCCCCGCCGTCCTCGGCGCGGGCGGCGGCTTCGGTGACGTACGGCACGGCGCGGAACGCCCGCTCGACGTCGTCCAGGTCGATCTTCACGCCGCGCCGCTTGATCGTGCGGTCCCGGCGGCCGGTCAGCCGCAGCAGGCCGCGCTCGTCGAAGTAGCCGAAGTCGCCGGTCCGGTAGGCCCGCACGCCGTCTTCGCCGGCCGGGAACGCTTCGGCCAAGGTGCCTTCGAGCCCGTAGCCGGCGCACAGGTGCGGCGACCGGATGACGATCTCGCCGGGTTCGCCGGCCGACGAGGCGGGCGGGTGCACCGTCACCTCGCGGCCCGCGATCGCCGTGCCCACCGGCAGGTCCGGCAGGTCCAGGTCGGCCGCCGTGAGTTCGTGCCACGTCGCCAGGACGCACTCGGTGGGACCGTACTCGTTGGACAGCCGGACCCGGCCGCCGAGCGCGGCGACTTCCCGCGCGAGGCCGGGTTCGAACCGCTCGCCGCTGCACATGAGGTGCACCAGGTCCGGGGGCAGGCCGCGGGTGCGGGCGGCCGCGACGAGGCCGCGCAGGATCGACGGCGTCGTCTCGAAGTGGGTGATCCGCCGGTCGGCCAGCCAGGCGAGCACGGTGCCGCCGCCGCGGCGCACCGCCGGTTCGGCGACCACCCCGACCGCACCACCGGCCAGCGCCGAAAAGAGCTGGCTGTGGTGGGCGTCGTAGGTCGGCGCGGCCCAGACGGCGAGGCGGGCCCCGGCGTCCACGGCGTACCGGGCGGTGAACTCGGCGACGTACTGCCCGAAGGCGGATCGCGCGAGCTGCACGAGCTTCGGCCGTCCGGTGCTGCCGGAGGTCCGCACGGTATAGGCGTGCGACGCCCGCACCCCGGTGTCCACATCGGACTCTTCGGTGCCGCAGAACAGCTCCGCGCCCGGCACCGAAGGCTTGCCGTACCGCAGGTTCCGGCCGGAAACGTCGATGACGGCGTCCGGCCGCAGCGCGTCGAGGTGGGCGGTGAGGACGGCGGGGTCCTCCCCCGCGTCGGCGACGGCGAACTCGCGGCCCGCCAGGTGGCAGGCGGCCAGCACCGCGGCCAGCCGCAGTGACTGCGTGCCGACGACGGCGATCCGCGCAGCCTCGCGCAGCGATTCGTGCCTTCGCACCGCCGCACCGGCGGCGGCCAGCTGGGCGCGGGTCAGCGCGTCCCGGCCGTCCGTCAGCGCCACGGCGTCGCGGTCTTCGCCGAGGAGGCCGCGGAACCGGGCGGCGATGTGATCGGGTCCGTCAGCACGCATGGCGGGGCCCTGCGAGCAGGATGACAGGAGACATTGATCCTCAAGATTTCGTGGGTACCGAGCCGAATGGGAACCGGATACGCGATCGGACCCCCCGATCAGTGCCGATCCCGGCGTACCTCATCGATTCTTACCGCCGACCACCGGCAAAAACCACCGCTGGTGCGGTAACCCACTCGAACGGCAGGCATGTTCGTCACACGCGGGAACATGCACACCGGAGCACACCCCCCGAAGGAGCCAATATCACGCGCCGATCACGGCGCCGGCGAACACGGACAGTTTCACCCGGTATTCGTCGCGGAAAAGTCGATCAACGGTGTTAATACCGGCGATTATGCGCCACCGAAAGGGCCGGATGGCGGCTTTGTGTTCCACCGACCAGCGCCCGGAAGAGCCGGTAAACGGACACCACGGCCCACAACCGCGACACCGCACCAATGCACCCATGCCGCCATTTCGCCCAGCAACCAACTTCATTGCCAGTTGGTGAGCGGCTCACCGACATGGCTGCTAAGCTGCCGAGACAGGGGGCCCTGGGGATCATCACTTTGCGTATTGCCCGCTGGATGGAGTGATCAGAAATGGCGGCAGAATTACCGTCGTGCGCCACCGTTTACCAGGCGACACCACCGCAACGCCGGTTGATCAAGATGCGCCACGCGCCCGGTGGCGTGCCGTCGCAAATCGTGGCCGTGCACCTCTTGCTGCGCGGCCCGCTGGACGTCGGCCGCCTTCGCCGCGCCCTCACCGAACTGGTCCGCAGGCATCCGATCCTGCGGACGAACTACGCGCTGCTCGACGACGAAGAAGTGCTCGCCATCGTGCACGAAAACGAAGGCCCGGACGTGTTCCGCATGGAGCGGTGCACCGGTCTTTCCGACGAACGGGCCATCCATGAACACGCCGCGCGCTCGTTCGAAGATCTTTCCCGGAATTTCCTCGCGCCGAATCGGCACTCGATCCTCCAGGCGACCCTGATCCCGCACGGCGAGCAGTTGCACAGCCTGCTCTTCGCGGTCGACCACGTCGCCATCGACGAGCGCTCACGGGTCATCCTGCAGGGCGAACTGGCCGCGCTGTACGCGCAACGGCCCGGAGACCTGGACGAGGTGCACCCCTACGACCCGGCCGCGGTCCGCAGCGCGTTCCCGAGCGTCGAGGAGACGCCGGACCTGCGCGACCTGCTCACGCCGCTGCCGCCCCGGTTCCTCGCCAGCCCGCCCCCGGACGGCGACCCGGAGGCGTTCCGGCCGCTGACCGCCGCCCAGCCCCTGGCCCCGGCCACGGCCGGCCGGCTGGACGAAACGGCCCGCCGGCTGCGCTGCACGCGGTTCGTCCTGCACATGACGGCGGTGATGTGGGCGCTCAAGCGGTTCGCCCGCACCGACGACGTGAGCCTGGTGGCCCCGATCGACACCCGCGAGCGAGCGGAGGACTTCCACGCCGTGGGCTACTACCAGAACCTGGCGCTGCTGCGTTCCCGCTCGCCGCGGGCGGCGGGCCTGGCCCAGACCCTCCGCGAATGTCGTTCGCTGATGCGCGAAACCTTCCGCCGCCGCGACTACCCCATCTCCTCCCTGGTCACCCACGCGGCGGCGAAACGCGCCGGGAAGCGGTACCGCAACCCGCTGTACCAGGTCGTCCTCATCCATTCGACGGAGGATCCGGGCCGCGGCTGGGCCCTCGACGGCCTGGAGGTGAAGCCGATGGAGATCGAACGCACCCAAGCCGCCAACGAGCTGCGCATCCACGTCACGGACCACCCGTCCCGGACGGAACTGCTGCTGGTGGGCGCCGCGGGCGCGTTCGACCAAGGGGAACTCGACCGGCTGCTGCAGTTGTGGCAGGAGGCGGAAAGCACCCTCACCCGGTAGCGCCGCGGCGTCAACGCCCGTCGTTGAGCTCACCGATGGTGCGCCGCACGGCGGTGCGCAACGCCGGGTCACGGGTGTCGGCGGCACCGACCGTCGCCGCGTGGCTGCCGGTGACCGGGCCGGCCACCGGGAAGACGCGGTCCTCGCCGGGCAGCGGGACGCCCGGGCAGGTCACTGATCCCGGCCGGGAATTCGCGACCAGGAAGACGTTGACCATGCCGTCGACGCACGGATTGCCGCCCAGGGCGTACTGGCCGTGGAACGCCGCGTCGTCGACCGAAACCAGCGGGACCCCGGCCGCGCGGACCGCCGAACGTGCTTGCTCGTAACCGGTTTGCGGGTCGAACTCGCCTTGGACCACCAGCACGTTCCCGGCGACCTCGGGCGGGAGCCCGGCCAGGGGCTGCCGGGGAAGGTCGGACCAGAACCCGCACGGCTCGGTCAGACCGTAGGCCCAGCCGAAGATCGGGTACTGCGGGCCCTGCCGGTCGGACAACCGCTTGTACCAGTCGGCGGTCCGGGCCGGCTGGTCGCCGCACGCCACCGCGTAACGCGTCCCGGAAACCTTGCGGTAGTCGGGTTCGGCGGCGGCCAGTCCGGCGGCGACGTCGGCGCCGGTCAGCTGGCCCAGCCGCTTGCCGAACACCGCAGTCGACCACGTGTCCAGCTGTCCGGCGAGCGACGCCGGGGGCTGCACCGGCTTGCCGTCCAGCTCACCCGCGCCGGCGACGAGCGCGACGGCCACCAGGATCCAGCGGATCTCGTTGCCGTTGCCGACGAACAGGGCGTCGAACTGGTCCGGTGCGACGCCGAGCCCGGCGTAGAACCCGCGCAGCCGCTCGATCTTCTGCTTCACCTCGGCCGGCGAAGCGCCCAGCTGGCCGGGGAACTGCCGGGCCAGCCACGGCACGAAGACCTCGTCGGTCTGGCGCTGGCCGATCTTCGGGAACGCCTCGAAGGCGGCCTGGAGCCGGCCTTCGAAGTCGACGCTGGAGTCGAGCACCACCTTGCCGGCGTGCCCGGGGAACACCGACGCGTACTTGGCGCCGAGCCAGGTGCCGTAGGAATAACCGAGGTAGTTGAGCTTTTCGTCGCCGAGCAGGGTCCGGATCAGGTCCATGTCGTGCGCGGTCTGCCACGTCGTGACGAACGGCGCGACCGCGTCGCTCTGGCACGCCTCCGCGACCGCCCGCGGCGTCTTCCGGTGTTCGGCGATGCTTGCCGCCGAGCGGTCACGCGCGTCGAGCGGCCCCTGCGGCAGCCGTCCCGCCGGTACCTGGCAGACGAACCCGGCGTCCGCGGTCCCTTCGTGCCCGGTGCCGCGGGGGTCCATGCCGATGAAGTCGTACCGCTCGTTCACGCTCGGTTCGAGGCCCGCCAGCGCACCCGCGAGCGAGCTGCCCTGCCCGCCGGGACCACCGGGGTTGACCAGGAGCGCACCGAGACGTTCGCCCGTCGCCGCGACGCGGCTGATGGACACGCTCAGGTCCACCCCGGAATCCGGGTCCGCCCAGTCCCGCGGCACGGTGATCACCGCGCATTCGGCCGGCTTCGCCCCGGCGGCAACGGGAAACGGGCACGCTCCCCAGGCCACCTGCTGGCCGGTGTAGCGGTCCGGGGTGGCCGCGGCGGCCGTTCCCGCGGGAACGGCCGGCACCGCGAGCAGCACGGCGGTGGCCAGGAACCGGCTCACTGTCTTCTTTTTCACGGGATACCCCTCCTCCGGGTGAATGATCACCCGGAGTATGGCGCGCATTCCCGGCGCCGGGATCAACCGAAAGTACGAGGACCGGCCCGCACCACGAGGGTCCGCGCCACCAGGTCGCCGATCCGCTGCCGGCGCCGGGTCACCACGATGCTGACGACGGCCACCAGCCCGAACAACAGCCCGTCGACCGTGCACAGGAGCCACCGCAGGACGTAGGCGCGCACCTTCGGCGGCCCGCCGCGCAGGGTTTCCACGCGCAGCCCCATGACCAGCATGCCCGGCGTGACCCCGCCCCGGCGCACCGGGATCCAGATCTGGATCACCGCGTCACAGGCGTAGCTGACCGCGAAGAACGTGATCGCCGGGGCCCACAGGATCGCCTTCGGCGGCACCCACCCCCACTGCAGCAAGGGAATGACGACGAGGCCGGCGGCGAGCGCGGCGAACACCCCCACGCCGGTGGCGAGCGCCTGGTCCAGCGCCGCCTGCACCACCCGGCGTCCCGCCATCCGCAGCGAGCCTTGCCCACCCGTCAACGTCATCCCAGCAACCCCCGCTGCCACGCCCAGACGGCGATTTCCGTGCGGTTCCGGAGTTCGAGCTTGCGCTGCACGCTCGCCAGGTGCGTCTTGACCGTCGAAAGGGAGACGCGGAGGTCGTCGGCGATCTCCGTGTTGGTCCGCCCGCGGGCGACCGCGAGCACCACGTCGGACTCGCGCTCGGTGAGCAGGCCCGGTGTCCCCTGCGCGCGCTGCCGCGCCTTTTCGGTGAACCGGGCGAGCAGGCGCACGGTCACCGACGGCGACACCATCGCCTCCCCGCCGGCCGCCGCCCGGACCGCGTCCACCAGCAGCCGCGGACCGGCGTCCTTGAGCAGGAACCCGCTGGCCCCGCCGAGCAGGGCGGCGTAGACGTTCTCGTCCGCGTCGTAGGTCGTCACCACGACCACGCGCAGGGGGTGCGCGACGGCCGGGCCGGCCAGCAGCTCGGTGGCCCGCAGACCGTCCACTTCGGGCATCCGGATGTCCATCAGCGTGACGTCCGGCCGCAGCTGCCGCGCCAGCCGGACCGCGGCCTCCCCGTCGGCGGCTTCGGCGATCACTTCGATGTCCGGCGCGGCGTCCAGCACCAGCCGGAACCCGGTGCGCACCAGCACCTGGTCGTCGGCGACGAGCACCCGGATGGTCATCAGAGCCCCCTCGGCAAGGCGTCGAAGGGCGCGTCCTCGCCGCCGAGCGGGATCCGCGCCGTGACGGTCCAGCGCGCCCCGGGTTCCGGCCCCGCGGTCAGGCTGCCGCCGAGCATGGCCAGCCGCTCGGTCATGCCGATGATCCCGAACCCGCCGGGTGCGGCACGGGAGGCCGCGGGAACGCCGTCGTTGCCCACCTCGAGCACGAGGTCGTCGGCCTCGACGCGGACGGAGACGACCACCTCGGTCGCGGCCGGCGCGTGCCGGCGGGCGTTGGTCAGCGCTTCGGTCACGACGCGGTGGACGGTGGTGGCCACCTGGGACGGCACCGGCAGCTGGTCCAGTTCCTCGGCGACGGCCACCCGGGCGGCGGACCCGGCGGCCGCGCGCACCGCGTCCCCGAGCACGGCACCGGACAACGGGGGCACGTCCCGGGTGTTCCGCAGCATCCCGACCAGCCGGCGCGCAGCGGCCAAAGCCGCACCGCCGGCTTCCTCGATCTCGCGGTAGACCGCCGCGTGCCCGCCGACGTCGGCGTTCGCTTCGGCGATCGCCCGGGCGGCCTGCACGCGGACGACGATCCCGCTGACGTGGTGGGACACCAGGTCGTGCAGTTCCCTGGCCAGCTGCAGGCGTTCCTGGCTGCGGACCCGGTCCAGCGCGTCGCGCTGCCTGCCGTCCGCCGCGCGCAGGATCAGCCCGACCCCGAGGCAGGCACCCCAGTACGCCGCGGCGGCCACCGCCAGCAGCGTCTCCGGCTCGCCGGCGCCGTAGCGGAGCAGGGGCGCGGCGATCATCACCACGCCGAGGGCCGGCGCCAGCGCGGCCGCGTGCTTCGGCTCGAGCTTGCGGCCGGCCGAAGCCGTGAGCAGCCCGGCGGCCACGATCTCGGCGATCGGCGGCGGGGGCTGCGGGTGCGCGGTGACCGCCACGACCGTGCCGATCGCCGACAGCGCGGCGACGACGCTCCCCAGCACGCCGACGTGGCGCAGGAAGCGCCGCCGCAGCACGGCGAGCACCGGGATTGCCGTCCCGGTGGACGCCAGGACCCCGGTCAGCGGCGCGGCCCAGCCACCACCGCCGCCGGGCGCGTTCAGCACCAGCACCACGTCGGCGACGATCGCCGCGGCCAGCACCGCGAGCTCGGCGCCGAGCGTGCCGCGCCGGACCCCCGCTCTGCGCATGGCCGTCATGATCCCGCGTCCCGGATCAGCCCGCGCGCCGAGCCCGGGCGAAGTAGCGGCTGGACGGAGACAGGTAGCTGAGCACGGTCGCGACGACGGCCACCCCGCAGCTCAGGTAGCCCGCCCACGAGGGTTCGGTGGCGAGCAGCGAGGCGGCCTGCAGCAGGGTGAAGACGGTCAGCGTGACGCGGGCCCAGTTGCGGCCGGCCTTGAGCTTGAACGACAGCCAGAGGTAGACCAGCGCGACGACCACGGCGATGGCGACCGGCACGGCCTGCGCGAGCAGGGTGAGCCGGTCGAGCTGCTCCGGCGTCAGCGCGGGGTTCGCCCGGCGCAGGGTCGCGGCGATTTCGTCGCGCGCACCCAGGACGAGCAGCCCGCCGGCGATGGCGGACACGGTGGACACCAGGAAGCCGAAGAAGGCGGCGATGATCGTGCTGGGCGGGTTCTCCCGCAGCGTTTCGGTAGTCATACCGGGGAAGTTAGGACCGGCCGGACCCCGGCACCGGCTGGGGCGAGCGCGTCTCGTACTTTCGGCCGAGGCCGGCCCGGGCGCGGGCACCGCCCCGATGACGTGGCCCAGGGCGGGTCCAGGAGGTCTTCGGCCACCGTCAGGCTGAAGACCGGCACGCGTTGCGCGGGACCGCCCGACTCGAGTCGGATGTCCCGGCTGATCAAGCCGCCTACAGTGAACGCGTGGAGCTGGAACTGCGCCACCTGCGCGCGCTCGTGGCCGTGGCCGATGCGCGGAGCCTCAGCCGGGCCGCGCGGCTTCTGCACGTCTCGCAGCCCGCCCTCTCGGGGCTGCTGCGCCGGGTCGAACAGGCCGTCGGCGGGGCGCTGTTCGTCCGGTCGCCCAGCGGGTGCGTGCCCACCCGGCTCGGGGCCGACGTCGTGGGCGATGCGCGGGCCGTGCTGGCCGGGGTGTCCGCGCTGACCGAGCGGGCCGGGCAGCGGCGGGCGCCCACCGGGCCCGTGCGCGTCGGCGGGTACTGCGGTTTCCTGCACCTCGCCGTGTCGCGCTGGCTGCGGGAACGGCCGTGGAGCCACGGGGTCAGCGTGCACGAGGACCCGGACGAGGCCGCCACCCTCGCCCAGCTCGCCGCCGGCGGGCTGGACCTCGCGCTGGTCTACCTGCCGCCGCTGCCCGGCGCGGTGATCCCGGACGGCGTCGAAACGCTGGTGGTGCACCCGCGGGAGCCGGTTTTCGTCATCCTTTCGCCCGACCACCCGCTGGCCGGGACCCGCGCGGTGCCGTTCGCCGGCCTCGGCGAGCACCCGTGGGCCGACGACCCGCCGGGCACCACGCGGTGGTCGGCGTACCTGCAGCGGGTGTGCCGCCGCCGCGGCGTGGCCCTCGACCAGCCGCACCGGCCGCAGTGCCTGGCGACGCTGCTGGACCTCGTCGGCGCGGGCATGGCCGTCGCCCCCGCGCTGGCGACGCGCCGAGATCGGCCCGCGACCATCACCGTGCGGGCCATCGAGGGCGCGCCCCTGTGGCAGGAGCTGCGCCTGTGCTACCGGCCGGGCACGCCGGTGGCGGCGCACGCCGAGGAGATCCACGCGGCCGTGGTCGCGAGCTACGCCGGCCGGCAGGGCTGCAGCACCGCGTTCGACACCTGGTGGCACGCGGGCGGCCGCGAGCTGCTGCCGGCCGGTTGAGCTCAGACGGTGGACGTTCGAGGGAGGTGCCGACCCGCTTCCCCCGCGCGCAGGCACCGGCCACGGCCGGCGGGGCCGCGCCCTCGACCCGCCGATCGCCGGACCAGGATCGTCCGGCGCTGCCGGCCGGTTGAGCTCAGACGGTCACGCGCCAGGTGCTGTTCGGCGACGGCACCTCGAACCGCAGGGTCGAGCAGTCGTAGTCGGCCGGACGCGGGTTCGCCGTCGGTTGCAGCGGTGAGTTCGACGGCGACGCGGCGACCCAGCGGCCGCCGATCCGCAGCTGCAGCGCGCTCGACTCGAACACCGCGCCGCGCGCGTCCGAGCAGTAATACGCGTTGCCGGTGGCGGGATTGCGGGTCGCATAGAGCTCGAAGATGTCCCAGCCTTCGTTCAGCGAGCTCTGGTCGCTGCCGCTCTGGCTGAACAGGGTGTCCCACGCTCCGGTCTTCACGTTGCGCAGCGACGCCGTCCAGCCGTTGCCCGACGAGCTGGTCCGGACCTCCTGGACGGTGTAGGCCGGGTGCCCGTCCGCCGTGCTGGTGTAGGTGGCCAGGAAAGCGCTGTCGATCGGGACGACCTTCGCCGGCGACACCGAACGGCACCAGTCCCAGGCCCAGACCTGCGCGGCTTCGCCGAGCCCGTACGCGGTCACGACTTCGATGCACGAGTGCCCGGTGGGCTTCATCGTCGGGGCGTAGACGACGTCGTTGGTGTTGGAGAGCCGCAGGCCCGGCGTGATGCTCTGGGTCACGACCACGCCGTCGGCGCCCGAGGACAGCTGGGGTTCCGGGCCCCAGAACGTGTGCCGCTGCGCCAGGGACTCCGGCTGGCGCAGCCGGCGGAACTTCTCGGCCATCGGCCCGGCCGCCGCTTTCGCGGCGGCGCCGGTCAGGCCGGGCACGGTGCCGCCCGGTGCCGCGGACACCGGGACGGCCACCGCGATCGTGGTCACCAAGGCACAGCAGAGAACGGCGAGCAGCTTCCGCATCGGCGCGTCTCCCTCGACAGGGGGCGGCCGGGTGCCCGCCCACGGGGATCCGGATGCTAGGACGCGCTTTCCGTGCTGCGGCACCGACTTTCGGCGGGTCGGCGGTATCGCCGCCGGTCGGCGGGGGCATCACTTCTGCCGTCGCCAGGTGTTATGACGCCGTTCGGAGCACGCCGTCAGTCCAGGAGGAAGCCGAACACCGCTGTGCGCAGCTCGTCGGCCGCCAGTGCGCCCTGGTGGTCGCCGGGCACGTGCTGCAGCCGGGCGTCCGGGAGGCGGGCGGCCACCGCCTCGAGGCCCGCCGTCATGGGATCGGCCGCACCGGCGAGGAACAACGTCGGAACCTTCGGGACCGCGCCCGCCGGGTCGAACGGCTCCCGGCCCAGGCCTTCCACCAGCCGCAGCAGGGAGTCCGCGTCCCCGCCTCGGATCACCCCCGCGATCCCGGCCGTCAGCGGGTCCTCCGCCGCCCCGGTGCCGATCGCGGCCCGCAGCGCCGCCGGGTCGACCGCGGCGAAGGGGTCCATTCCGCTCAGGCCGCCGAGCACCAGCCGGCGGACCGGCAGCACCTCCTCGGCCGCCAGGCTCCACGCCAGCCGGGCGCCGAGGGAGTAGCCGACGACGTCGACCTCGCCGCCGGGCACGGCGTCGGCCAGCCGGCGCAGCAACACCCCCGTCGTGACGTCCTCGACGGCCGCGACGGCGGGTCCGTCCGGGTGGCCCGGCAGGTGCACGACGAAGGTCTCGCGGCCGGCTTCGGCGAGGGGCGCGGCCCACCGCCGCGCGGGCCAGTCGGCGGTTCCGCTGGAGGCGAAGCCGTGCAGCAGCACGACGGGCGGTCCGGCCGCGCCGGCCGGCGTGGTGCGGGTGACGGGGAGAGCGTTCATTCTACGAGTGTAGACGAAAACCGCTCAATCGGTGATCCGGGCGAGCAGGCTGTCGACGTAGGCGCGGTACCGGGTGACCAGCTCGCCGACCGGGTACATCAGGCTCGACACCGTGGCCCCGATGGTCACCGAGATGATCTCGTCGGCCAGTACGCCGACCGCGCGCGCGTTCGGCCGCTCCCCCTTGCCCCGCGCGGCCGCGAGGCGGCGGCACAGCTCGGCCCGCCAGCTCGTCAGCAGCTCGCGGTACTGCGCCGCGAGGCCGGGGTTGGCCACGGAGTGGTCCCACAGCGCGAGCAGCACGCGCCCGGCCGCGATCCGGTCCGGGGTCAGCGGCAACGCGCCTTCGACGAATCCCCGCAGTGCTTCGGCCGGCCCGAGCCCGGGGTCCAGGCCGGCCAGCAGCGCCTCGGTTTCCCGCAGCACGCTCTCGAAGGTCGCCGCGATGATTTCGTCCTTGCTGGCGAAGTAGTGCTTGAGCGCGCCGTTGGCGAACCCGGCGGCGGTGACGATGCTGCGCATGGTCGCCGCCTCGAAGCCGCCTTCGATGATCAGCTTCTTGGCGACGGCCACGATTTCGCGGCGTCGTTCGTCGTGGTCGATGACCTTCGGCATGGCTACCGACTCTAGGTCATGCCGGCTCGCGCAGGCTGAGCCACGTGGCGCGGCGTTCGGCCTGGCGAGCCGGGTCGGCGACGGGGGACGCGAGGCGCAGGCGCTGCGTGTACGGGTGCTCGGGCACCTCGGTCACCGCGCGGGTCGGCCCCGATTCCACGATCTTTCCCTGGTACAGCACGCAAACCCGGTGGCAGACCCGCCGCACGACGCCGAGGTCGTGCGAGACGAACAGGTAGGACACCCCGGTTTCGCGCTGCAGGTCGACGAACAGGTCGAGGATGGCCGCCTGGGTGGTCAGGTCCAGCGCGCTGACCGGCTCGTCGCAGACGACCAGCCGGGGCCGGCGCACCAGGGCCCGCGCGATCGCGACGCGCTGGCGCTGCCCGCCGGAGAACTCGCTCGGGTACCGGTGCACCGCGCCGGCCGGCAGCCGCACGCGGTCGAGCATCCCGGCCACGAGCGTGCGCGCGTCGGCGCGCGACGTCCCGGCCACCACGAGCGGCTCGGCCAGCACCTCCCCGACGGTCATCGTCGGGTCCAGCGAGCCGTACGGGTCCTGGAACACGACCTGGACGTCGCCCGCCAGCCGGCGGCGGGCGGCGCCGCGCAGGTGCGTGATGTCCCGGCCGGCGAACGTGATCCGCCCGGAGGTGACCCCGGCGAGGCCGAGCACGGCCTTCCCGAGCGTCGACTTGCCCGAGCCGCTCTCGCCGACCAGGCCGAGGCACTCCCCCGGCCCGACCGACAGCGAGATGCCGGTCAACGCGCGGAAGGCGACGCCGCGGCGCAGCCGGTAGTCCACCACCAGGTCGTCGACCTCCAGCAGGGCAGTCATCGGGTGGCCTCCTCTCCGCGCACCCCGTCCGGGGAACACGCTTCGTCGAGTTCGTCGCGGCAGGCGGCGTCGTCCAGCGAGGCACCGATCAGCTCCGCGGTGTACGGGTCCTCCGGCCGCCGGAAGATCCGCTCGACCGGGCCCGTCTCCACGACCCGGCCGTCCTTCATGACGACGACGCGGTCGCAGATGTCGGCCACGACCCCGAAGTCGTGGGTCACGATGACCAGCGCCATCCCGTACTCGCGCTGCAGCTCGCGCAGCAGCTCGAGGACTTCCGCCTGGACCGTGACGTCGAGCGCGGTCGTCGGCTCGTCGGCGACCAGCAGCGACGGCCGCCCGGCGACGGCCCCGGCGATGAGCACGCGCTGGGCCATGCCGCCGGAGATCTGGTGCGGGTAGGCCTTGAGCACCCGGTCCGGGTCGTGGATCCCGACGCGCACGAGGACGTCCCGGGCCCGCTGCCGGGCTTGGACCTTCGACAGCCTGTGCACGCGCCGCAGCGGCTCGGCGAGCTGGTGGCCGATCGGGTAGCTCGGGTCGAGGTTGGTCATCGGCTCCTGCGGCACGTACCCGATCGCCCGGCCGAGCAGGGCGGCCCGCTCCTTCGGCGACCGGTGCCCGACCTCCTCGCCGCCGACCCAGATGCCGCCGGCGACCGCGGTTCCCCCGGCCGGGAGCAGGTCGAGCACGGAGAAGATGGTCTGCGTCTTGCCGGAGCCCGACTCGCCGACGATGCCCAGCACCTCACCGGGCGCCGCGTCGAACGACACCCCGCGCACGACCTCGTCGACTCCCTCCCGCGTCGCGTAGCCCACCCGGAGGTTTTCGACGCGCAGGGCGCTGTCGCCGGCCTCGTGCACGTGCGCCCCGCTCGGCCCGGAACCTTCCGGGGAAAGCTCCGGGGCGGCGGCCAGCTCACGGCGGACGCGTGCGCGACGGCGGGCGGTGGGCAGCTCGACCCGGACGCTGACCAGGTCCGCCAGCGTCGAGCCGATGAACGCCAGCGCGGCGATCGTGAGGCCGAGGGCGATCGAGGGCCAGAGCAGGATCAGCGGGTAGCTGAGCATGGTCTGGAAGCCGTCGTTCATCATCTGGCCCCAGCTGGGCGTGGACGCCGACCCGACGCCGAGGAACTGCAGCCCGGCCTGCAGGCCGATGGCGATCCCGGCGGTCAGCGCCGTCTGCACGATGACCGGGGCGTACACCGCGCGCAGCATGTGCGTGCGCAGGATGCGCAGGGTCGTCACGCCGGACACGCGCGCGGCGTCGATGTAGGGCTCCCGGCAGACCGTCAGCGCCCGCGCCCGGGCGATCCGGTAGTGGCCGGGGGCCAGCAGCACGCCGAGAGTGACCATCAGGACCGCGAAGTTCTGGCCGGTGCCCGCGGCGACCACCAGCAGCACGATCATCACCGGCACCGACTGCAGCGCGTCGCTGATCCACGACGCAACGCGGTCGGTCACCCCGCCGAAGTAGCCCGCGGCGACCCCGGCGGGGACGCCGAGCACCACGCAGGTCAGGCAGGTGATCAGGGCGCCGTAGAGCGTGGTCCGGGCGCCGTAGAGCAACCGGCTGAGGATGTCGCGCCCCGCCGAGTCGCCGCCGAGCGGGTGCCCGTTGCCCGGGGTGGCGTGCGACAGCGCGAAGTCGAGGTGGTCGGGGTCGAACGGCGCCAGCCAGGGGGCGAGCACCGCGACCGCCACCACGATCGCGAACACGGCGAGGGCGGCCACCCCGAGGGGGCGGCGGAGGTAGCGCCGGCCCAGCGACACCCGCTTGACGGGCGCCGGGCCGACGGGGAGCGGAACCGCGGTCATCGCTGGCGCACCTTCGGGTTGACCCACCCGAGCACGAGGTCGAGCAGGAAGTTGACGATGACGACGAACACCACGGTCACGGCGGTCAGGCCGAGCAGCACCGGGATGTCGCCGATCTGGGACGCCGACTGCGTCAGGCTGCCGATGCCGGGCAGGTTGAACACGATCTCCACGACGATCGCGCCGCCGAGCAGCCCGACGAACAGCAGCGCCAGCACGGTCAGCGCGGCCGGGGAGGCGTTGCGCAGCACGTGGGCGGTCACCCGGGCCTTCGACAGGCCGCGCGCCCGCAGGGTCCGGACGAAGTCCTGGCCGGCGACCTGCAGGAAGCTGTTGCGCAGCTGCTCGGCGATCATCACGATCGCGCCGAGGGCCAGTGCGATCGCCGGCAGCGTGATCGACTGCAGCCAGCCGCCCACCGACTCCTCCGGCGACACGTACCCGACCGCCGGGAACCACCTGAGCCGCAGCGCGAACCACGTCACCAGCACCAGGCTGAGCCAGAACCCGGGCAGCGCGAACAGCACCACCGACGCCAGCTTGAGCACGCGGTCGCCGAGGCCGCCCGGGCGCAGCCCGCACGCCACGCCCGCGGCGACGCCGACCACCGCGGCCAGCACGGTGGCGGCCACGACCACCGAGAGCGTCACCGGCACGCGCAGCGCGATCTGGTCCCCGACCGGCTGGAAACTGCGCCACGACGTGCCGAAGTCCCCGGTGACGGCGTGGGAGAACCAGGTCCAGAACTGGGTCAGCAGCGGCTGGTCGTAGCCGATCTTGGCGCGCAACGCCGCCTGCTGGGCGGGGGTCGCGCTGTTGCCGAGCAACCCGGCGGTCGGGTCGCCCACGGCGAGGTGCGCGAGGAAGAAGGTCCCGCTCGTGACGAGCACGAGCAGCAGGACCCCCGACGCCAGGCGCTTGAGGACGAAAGTCAGCATTTCCGGCTCCCTCGGCGGCGGGTGCGTCCGGTGTGGACGAACCCGCCGCGGGACGGGCGCGTCAGCCGCGCTGGATGAACCGCAGGGTCGGGAACATCATGCCGGTGACCGGGGTGACCGTGATGCCCTTGACGCTGTAGTAGAGGTTGTCGGCCTGGTACCAGACGTCCCACCAGGCGAGGTCCACGAGCTTCGTGTTGAGCTGCTTGAGCAGGGCGGTCTGCGCCGGCCCCGGCTCCGCCTGCTCTGCTTGCTCGACCAGCGCCTTGACGTCGGGGAACGCCTCGACCGAAGGCTTGGGGTTGTACCACTGGGCCGAGGTGACCTGGTCGGTGAGCGTGGCCATGTCGTTGCCGTCCATGGCGATGACCGCGAGGAACATCGGGTAGGTAGGCGCGTTCTTCTGGTAGTCGGCCATCGCCATGTCCTGCCACTCGACCTTGATGCCGAGCTGGCCGAACGTCTGGTTGGCGGCGGGCTGCCACGCCTGGAAGATCGGCGACATCGGCATCTTCACCGGGAAGCCGCCCGGGTAGCCCGCCTCGGCCAGCAGCTGCTTGGCCTGGGCGAGGTCCGTCCGGTACTTGCCGTTGAGGCCCTCGTCGTAGGTCGCGCTGCCGACCGGCCACAGCTGGCCGGTGACCGTCCCGGCGTCGTTGCCGACCGCCTTGAGGATGCCCGCGGCGTCGAAGGCGTGGCTGATCGCCTGCCGGACGCGCGGGTCGCCGAGCGCCTTGACCTGCTCGCCGGTCCGGTCGGCGAACTGCACGCCGACCCAGGAGGCCGCCTTCTTCGCGACGTTCCAGCCGTTCTGCTGCGCCTTGGGCAGGTTGGCCGCGTTGGCGAACTGGACGTTGAGCTGGCCCGAGAGCATCGCGTTGAACGCCGCGGTCTGGTCGGTGATCGGGAACAGCCGCACGGTCGGGAAGGGGTAGGTCGCGCTGTCCCAGTGGTTCGCCTTCTTGGCGAACACGTACTGCGACTGCGGCGTCGACTGCGCCTTTTCGTAGGTGTAGGGCCCCGAGCCGGCCGGGCCGTTCGCCAGCGTGTTCGCCTGGATGGCCGCGGGCGAGGCCATCCAGCTGCGGCCGAGCCCCATGAAGTACAGCAGCGCGTCGTCGCGTTTGGACAGGTGCAGCTCGACCGTGTCGGTGCCCTTGGCGTCGATGCTCGCGACGTTGAGGTACGCCTGCCCGGACCGGACACCGGACTTGAGGTGCTTCAGGTTCGCGACCGCGGCGGCGGCGTCGAACTTCTGCCCGTCGTCGAAGGTGACGCCCGGGCGCAGGTGCAGGGTCAGCGTCCGGCGGTCGGGCGTCCAGTCCCAGGAGGTGGCCAGCGCGGGCACCGGCTTGGCGTCCTTGTCCAGCGCGACCAGCGGGTCGTACACGGCCGAGAGGTACGGCCCGTCGAAGCCGATGTCGGCGTTGGCCGGGTCCCAGGACGTGACGTCCAGGAACACCCCCGCCTTCAGCTCGTCGGTGCCGCCTGCCCCGGACGCGGTGGCCCCACCGGATCCGGTGCACCCGGCCACCGCGGCGGCCACCAGCGCCACCGCCGCGGCGAACGCCGCTCTCCGTGTCCTCGTCATTGAGTCCTTCTTTCGGGTACTCCCGGCGTGCGGGTGAGACCGGGCTCACCCTCGACCGGGGTTAGTCTACGACTGTCGGCTATAAAATCAACGGGCCGCCGCCACGGCGTTGCACACTTTCGGGTCAGACTGCTTCGGCGACGAGGACGCGCGGGCTTCCCGGCAGGGCCAGGACTTCGCGCACCCGCCAGCCGGCGTCGGCCAGCCAGCCGCGCACCTCGGCCTCGGGGTAGACGACCGTGCCGTCGATGACGAAGTACTCCCCCGCGTGCAGCGCGTCGATGGGCCGCTGCCGCTCGTCGTCGTCGAGGAAGAAGTCGAGCAGCAGCAACGTCGCGCCGGGCGCGGCGGCGGCGCGGGCGTTCGCCACGATCGCCCGGTTCTGCCCGGCGGTGAACCGGTGGATCACGTGGTTGAGCAGAACGAGGTCGTGGTCGCCGCCGGGGGCGGCCGTTTCGGTCTCGGCCGGCTCGACGCGCACGCGGTCGTCGAACCCGGCCGACTTCACGGCGTTGGTGACGCCTTCGGTGAAGTCCGGCGCGAAGACGAACCGCACCGCCAGGCCGTCGTTGGCGCGCAACGCACCGAGCGAGAACTCGGGCGAAAGGCCACCGAGGTCGAGCAGCGAGCGGTAGGGCGCGAAGTCGAACGCCCGGGCCAGCATGGCGGCGTGCAGCGCGTTGTACCGCATCACCCCGCCCATGAACGTGGCCCAGCGCCCGTCGTCCATCTGCAGGTCGCCGGGCTCACCCGAGTCCACCGCGGTGTCGAACTGCAGCCAGTGCCCGTAGCTGATTTCGTTGAGGAACTGGACGAACGGCGTCAGATCGGTGGTTCCCCGGCCACCGAGGTACGCCTCGGCGTCGGCGGCGAGGCGGTACCGGCCGTGTTCGCGGTCGAGCAGCCCGAGCGCGTTCATCGCGTCGGCGAGGATCCGGGCCAGGCGGGGGCTGACGCCGGTGACGCCGGCGAGCTCGCCGGCCGTCCGGGGACCGTCGGCCAGCGCCGGGAACAACCCGATCCGCGACGCGGCGAACAACTGCTTGGCTCCCATGTAGCCGATCGCGATGTCGACGATGCGGTCCGGGACGGGGGCGGTCATCGGGGAACTCCTCTCGGGAGGGCGGGAAGTTTCTACGACTGTAGACATAAACCGGCGCCGTCACCAGGTCCCGTCGGCCGCAACTTCGCGATCGAGGCGGAATTCTTCGGTGAGCGCGCGGATCCGCTCCGCACCGAGGGTGTCCGCCAGCTCGACGGCGGCGGCGTTTTCCTCGAGCTGCGCCAGCCGGGACGCCCCGACGAGCACGTTGGCCGTCGCCGGATTCGCGAGGCAGAAGGCGATGCCGAGCTGCGCCGGGGACACGCCGAGCTCGCCGGCCGCGCGCCGCACCGCGGGCCACGCGCCGGCGATCCGCTCGCGGATCCCGCCGACGTCCGCGCCGATCTTGCGGCCGGGCCGCAAATTACCGACCAGCAGACCACCTTCGAAGATGTCCGACGCCTGCAGGGCGAGCTCCCCGGAGGCGAACAGGGGCGCGTAGTACCCGCCTTCGGCCATCGACCGGCGCACCAGGCTGTACTTCAGCTGGGCGAAGGACGGCGGCACCAGACCACGGCGGCGGGCGACGTCGATCGCCGCGCGCACGTCGGCGAACCGCCAGTTGTTGACGCCCCAGGCGGTGAACCGGCCGGCGTCGAGCTGCTCGGCGACGTCGGCGACCACGCGTTCGACGTCGAGCTCGCCGAAGTAGTCGCCGACCACGACGAAATCGGCGTGGTCGGTCCCGACCCGCTCGAGCGCGGTGCGCAGCTGCGGCCCGAACCCGGTGCGCGGGTAGTCCCAGAGCCAGAGTTTCCCGCAGTAGAGCCAGTCTTCGCGGGCCAGCCCCGCCTCGCGCACCGCCTCGCCGAAGATCAGGTCGGTGCGGGCGTTCTCGGCGTGCGGGCCCATGTCGTACTGGGCGACGTCGAAGAACGCGCAGCCGAGCTCGGCCGCGCGGGCGATCATGGTCACCGCCTCGCCGAACTCCACCCGGTCCCAGGTGTTCCACGAGCCCAGCGACAGGACCGGGACCGCACGGTCACCAAGGTGTCGTTGTCGCACTGTTTCCTCCTGCGCGCCGATGGTTTATTTTCTACGGTTGTATACTATAAACCCCCTTGCGCGAAAGGAATCGCTGATGAGCACTCCCCGTACCGTGCCGGTGACCGGAGGGGCGGGCGGGATCGGCCGCGCCATCGCCACGGCGTTCCGCGACGAGGGCGACGACGTCGTGCTCGCCGACGTCCACGGCGCGGGCGAGGCGGCCGCGGACCTGGGCGTGCGGGGCGTCGACGCCGACATCACCGACGAGGACTCCATCGCCCGCGCACTCGGCGAAGCCGGTCCCGTCGACGTCCTGGTCAACAACGCGGGCCTGCTCAGCGTGCACGGCACGCTGCTGGACCTGCCCGGCGACGCCATGCTCGGCATCCTCCGCACGAACGTCCACGGCACGTTCCTGGTGACCCAGCAGGTGGCGCGGCAGATGGTCGCCGGCGGCCGGCCCGGGGTGATCGTCAACCTGTCCTCGATCGGCGGCCGCCAGCCGACCCCGGGCATGGGCGGCTACGAAAGCAGCAAGGCGGCCGTGGACGCCCTGACCCGCTGGGCGGCCATCGAGCTGGCCGGGCACGGAATCCGCGTCAACGCCGTCGCCCCGGGCCCGGTCCTCACGCCGATGCTGGCCGCGGGCCTGCCGGAGGGCTCGCCGGCCCGGGACGCCTGGGTGAACCGGATCCCGTTGCGGCGCATGGCCTCGGTCGAAGACGTGGCCGGGCTGGTGGTGTTCCTGGCGAGCGACCGCGCCGCCCACATGACGGGCACGAGCGTCCCGGTCGACGGCGGCCAGCTGCTCACCTGACGCCCGGTCCCCCAACGCCCCAATGTGGCGTTGGTTGCGTCCGACGCACCCAATGTGGCGTTCGGTGCGTCCGACGCACCGAACGCCACATTGGGGCGTTTTGGCCGGGGTCAGCGCTCGTGCACCACCCGTCCCCCGAGCACCGTCAGGTCCACCTCGACGTCGGGCAGCTCGGCCGGGGTCAGGGTCAGCGGATCCGCGGCCAGCACGCAGAGGTCGGCCACCATGCCTTCGGCCAGGGTGCCCTTCCACGTCTCGGCGCCGTCCTGGCGCGCCGGGTGCACGGTGTAGCAGCGCAGCATTTCCGTCATCCGCGCGCGCGGGTCGGCGGCCGGGCCCATCCAGGTGTCGGCCGCCGCGATCTCGCGCCGCCAGTCGGGGGCGAGGACCGGGGCGTCCGACGTCAGACACAGCGGGATACCCGACTCCAGCGCCGCCCGCAGGGGCCACGCGCCCTCGGCGTGGCCCGCCCCGAGCGCCGCGTCCACCGCACCGACGGTCCGGACGGCGATGCCCGCCTGAGCCGACAGCCCGACCCCCAGCCGGGCCATCCGCGTCAGCTGCGCCGCGCTCACCAGGTCGCCGTGGATGACGTAGTGGCGCAGGTCGGTGTCGTGTTCGGCCCGGGCCTGCGCCACCGCGTCCAGGACCAGGTCGACCGCGCGGTCGCCGGTCGCGTGCACGCCGACCTGCAGCCCGGCGCGGTGGGCGGCGAGGACCATGGCGGTCAGGTTGGCTTCGCGGTCGGCGTCGCTCTCGCCGTGCACCAGCAGCTGCGCCCGGCTGCCGTCGGCGTAGCAGCGGTGGGTGTAGGCCGAGCGCATCGGCGGGATGCCGTCGGCGAAGATCTTCACCCCGGCGAACCGCAGCACCCGCTCGTCGGGGCTGGACGTGTCCAGTGCGGCCAAGCCGGCCCGGTAGTCCTCGACGGTGCTCGGGCCGTCCAGTTCGCCGTAGAGCCACAACGCCGTGACGCGCGCCCGCAGCAGCCCCTCCGCCGCCAGCGCCCGGTACTCCTGGACGACGGAGGTCCCGAACGCCCCGGTGGTGCCCGCGTCTTCGCCGGGGCCGAGCCCGGGCTCGGTGTAGCTGGTGATGCCGAGCCGGGCGAGCAGGTCGCCCGCCTTGAGGATCGCGGCCCGGCGTTCGGCACCGGTGCGCAGCGGGCGCTCCGGCCCCGGGCCGGGTGCGCCGTGGTCGCCGAAGAGGGTGTCCGGCCACAGCGCGCCGAGCCAGGTGGCGTGCAGGTGGGCGTCGTTGATGCCGGGCAGCACCGCCCGGCCGGCCAGGTCCACCACCTCGGTGCGCGGGCCGGTCAGCGCGCGGACGTCGGCGTCGGTGCCCGCGCGCAGGACCCGGCCCGCCCGGACGGCCAGCGCGGTCGCGCCGCCGGGGCCGGCGAAGGTGTGGACGGCACCGCCCCGCAGGACCAGATCAGCGACAGGTGTCGGCACAGGCGCTCCCCGAAGTTCGTGTGAGGTCTCGACATTTTCGTCGACACCCGTAGACTAACCCATCACGCGGCCGATCTCCTACGGCTGCGCCGGAAGGAGCGCGATGAGCATCCCCACCTCCACCCGCGCGGCGGTGCTGACCGGGCACGGCGAACCGCTGCGCCTGACCGAACTCCCGCTGCCCGCCGAGCTCGAGCCCGGCGCCGCGCTCGTGCGCCTCTCGTGCGCCACGCTCTGCGGCACCGACGTGGAGATCTGGTCGGGCAAGATGTCCTTCCCGGGCATGCTGCCGATGGTGCTGGGCCACGAAATGGCCGGCGAAGTCGTCGCCGTCGGCGAGTCCACCCGGGACGCGCTCGGCCGCGAAATCCCGGTGGGCGCCCGGATCGGCTGGTCGGAGTCGACGTGCGGCGAGTGCTACGGCTGCACCGTGCTGCGCCAGCCGGTCGCGTGTTCCCGGCGGGGCTACGGGTTCCTGCAGCGTTCCGACGTCCCGCCGTACGCCACGGCCGGGCTGAGCGAGTACGCCTACGTCGTCCCGGGCGCGGCGAAACTGCTGCTGCCGGACGAAGTCCCGGACACGTGGGCAGCCATGGCGGGCTGCGCGGCCAAGACGGTGCTGCGCGCCTACGGGCGCGCGGGCGGGGTGCGTCCGGGTTCGAACGTGGTCGTCCAGGGTTCCGGCGCGCTCGGCCTGTTCGCCACCGCCGTCGCCCGGATCTCCGGCGCCGGCACGGTGCTCACGGTCGGCGCGCCCGCGTCCCGGCTCGCCCTGGCGGCGGAGTTCGGCGCGGACGCCACGGTGGACGTCGGCGACCTCGGCTCCGAAGAGATCGCCGAGCGGGTCCGGGACCTCACCGGCGGCCACGGCGGCGACCTCGTGCTCGACTTCGCCGGCGCCCCTTCGGTGGGCCGCGAAGCCGTGGCGATGGCCGCGCAGCGGGGCACGGTCGTGGTCGTGGGCAGCACCGGGCCCGCCGAAGTGCCCGTGCCGCTGGGTGCGGTGATGGGCAAGGAACTCACCGTCGTCGGCTCGCTCAACGGCGACATCGCCGACTACCACGAGGCGATCGCGTTCTTCCGCACCTTCGCCGGCCGGATGCCGTGGGACAAGCTCTTCGGCACGCCGTCCGGGTTGTCCTCGGCCTCCGAGCGGATTGCCGCCATGCACCGGCTCGACGAAGTCAAAGCCGTCATCGACCCCCGTCTTCCCTGACCACCGGAGGAGGTTTTCCGTGCCCACCCTGCCCCGCCGCCGCGTCGGATCGTCCGAAGTCGAGGTTTCCGCGCTCTCCCTCGGTTCGTGGCACATCTACGACCGGATCCACTTCCACGACGCCGTCGCCATGGTCCGCGCCGCGGTGTCCGCGGGCGTGAACCTGTTCGACGTCGGCGTCTACGGCGGCCCCGGCATGCCGCCGGCGTACACCGACGTCCTCTGGGGCGCGGTCATGCGCGCGTCCGGGATCCCGCGCGAGGAGTACCTCGTCTCGGCCAAGCTGTGGATCGAGGCGTTCGGCGACGACGGCTTCCGCCCGCAGCTGGAGAACGCTTTCTCCCGCGGCGGGTTCGACCGGGCCGATCTGGTGATCCTCGGCGACCTGCGCCGCGACGACGTCGCGCTCGAAGACCTCGTCGACGACCTCGCCGGGCTGGCCCGCGCCGGGCTGATCCGGGCGTGGGGCGTCAACAACTGGTCGGCCGGCAACATCCAGCGGCTCCGCGAAATCGCCGCGGCCCGCGGGGTAGCCGGACCGCAGATCGCGCAGCTGAAGTACAGCGTCGCCCGGCGGTCCATTCCGGACGGTGAGCCGTTCGCCCGGCTCTTCGCCGAGGGCTTCACCATGCAGGCCTCCGACGTGCTCGAAGGCGGCATCCTCGCCGGGCGCACCGAGCTGACCCGCGAGATCGGCCGCGACCCCGGTGGCGTCCGCGAAGCCATCAGCCGCACGGCCGCCGACTTCGTCGCGACCGCGGAGAAGCTCGGCACCAGCGCGGCGCGGCTCGCCGTCGCCTTCACCCTGACCCACCCCGCGAACGTCACCACGCTGGTCGGCACGAGCACGACGGCCCAGGTCGAGGACAACCTGGCCGCGCTCGAACTGGTCGAGCGGGTCGGCGCGGACGAGCTGCGCGCCCTGGTCGAGCCGTTCTGGGCCGACCGCGGCATCGTCGACCCGGAAGGACCGTGACCATGTCCGAGCAGATTCCCGTCCCCTTCGACCCGGCGCTGCTGCCGGTGCTGGCCCAGGTGACCCAGCCGGACGCGCCGCCCTTCACCCCGGAGACGATCCCGGAGCTGCGCCGGGCCATGGCCGCGCAGTTCCCGCCGGCCGCCGAGGTCGTCGGCGACGCGCCCGTCGACGTCGAAGAGCGGACCATCCCGGGTCCCGAAGGCGCCCCCGACCTCACCGTCACCGTCCTCTCGCCGCGGGAGCGGACCGGCGCGGTGCCCGCGCTGTACAACATCCACGGCGGCGGGATGATGGTCGGCTGCCGGGCGATGGACACGCCCCGGCTGCTCGCCCTGGTCCTGGAGCTGGGCGTCGTCGCGGTCAACGTCGAGTACCGGCTCGCGCCCGAGCACCCGCACCCGGCGCCGGTGGAGGACTGCTACGCCGGTCTCCTGTGGACGGTCGAGCACGCGGCCGAACTGGGCGTCGACCCCGAGCGGGTCGTCGTCATGGGCGGCAGCGCCGGTGGCGGGCTGTCCGCCGGCGTCGCCCTGCTGGCCCGCGACCGCGGCGGCCCGCAGCCGGCCGGGCAGCTGCTGCTGTGCCCGATGATCGACGACACGAACACCACCGTCGCGAGCCGCCAGTACCGCGGGCTCGGCACGTGGACGACGGAGGCGAACGAGGCCGGCTGGCGGTCCCTGCTCGGCGACGCCGCCGGCACGGACGCGGTGTCCCCCTACGCGGCCCCGGCCCGCGCCGCCGACCTCTCCGGGCTCCCGCCCGCGTTCGTCGAGGTCGGCAGCGCGGAGCCGTTCCGCGACGAAGACGTCCGGTACGCGCTGCGGATCTGGGCGACCGGCGGGCCGGCCGAGCTGCACGTCTGGAGCGGCGCGTGCCACGGGTTCGACATCTACGCGCCCGGCTGGCCGGTCACCGCGGACGCGCTGGCCACGCGCAGCTCGTGGCTGCGCCGGATCCTCGGGATCGCGCGGTGAAGCCGGTCCCCTACGACCCGGAACTCGAGCCGGGCCTGGCCGCGTTCCTCGAGCTGGTCGAGCGGATCCCGCTGCGCGCGGACACGATCCTGGAGAACCGGGCCCACTTCGCCACCATCGTCCCGCCGTTGGCGCAGCAGGTCGGCGACCGGCCCGTCGACGTCGAGGAGCGCACGGTCCCCGGACCGCCGGGCGCGCCGGACATCACGCTGACGATCATCCGGCCGCGCGGCGGCGTCACCGGAGCACCCGCGTTCTACGCCATCCACGGCGGCGGCATGATCCTCGGCAACCGGTTCTTCGGCATCGACGGCCTGGTCGACGACGTGCTGCGGTTCGGCGCGGTCGGCGTCTCGGTGGAGTACCGGCTGGCGCCGGAGCACCCCGCCCCGGCCGCGGTCGAGGACTGCTACGCGGGCCTGGTGTGGCTGGCGAAGCACGCGGCCGAGCTGGGCGCCGACCCGGCGCGGATCGTCGTGACCGGGGCCAGCGCGGGCGGCGGCCTGTCCGCCGGCGTCGCGCTCATGGCCCGCGACCGCGGCGGCCCGCACCTGCTCGGGCAGGTGCTGCTGTGCCCGATGATCGACGACCGGAACGCGACGGCGTCGGCCCGCCAGTACGACGGGATCGGCGCGTGGGACCGCACCAACAACGACACCGGCTGGAACGCGCTGCTCGGCCCGTTGCGCGGCACGGAGGAGGCGTCGCCGTACGCGGTCCCGGCCCGCGCCCGGGACCTCTCGAACCTGCCGCCGGCCTTCATCGACGTGGGCGCGGCGGAGGTGTTCCGCGACGAGGCGACCGAGTACGCCCTGCGGATCTGGGCCACCGGCGGGCCGGCCGAGCTGCACGTCTGGAACGGCGGCTACCACGCGTTCGCCGGCTTCTCCCCCGGCGCGGAGGTGTCGCGCGCCGCCGCCGCGGCCCGGCTTTCCTGGCTGCGGCGACTCCTCTCGTGAACCGGCGCCGGCTGGCGGTGGTCCTCGGGCTGCTGGAGATCTTCGGGCCGATCTCGATGGACCTCTACCTGCCCGCCCTGCCCCGCCTGGCGGCCGACCTGCACACGTCGACGAGCCTCGCCCAGGCGACGATGTCGATCTGCATGCTCGGCCTGGCGTTCGGCCAGCTGGCGGTGGGCCCGCTCAGCGACCGCTTCGGCCGGCGGCGCCCGCTGCTGGCCGGAACGGCGTTGTTCGCCGTGCTGTCGCTGGTCTGCGCGGTGGCGCCGTCGATCGAGGTGCTGCTGGTGGCCCGGCTGTTGCAGGGCCTGTGCGGCTCGGCGGGGATCGTGCTGTCCCTGGCGATCGCCCGCGACGTCGCGTCCGGGATCGAGCTGGTCCAGCTGCTGGCGTTGCTCACCACGGTCGGCGCGCTGGCCCCGATCGTCGCACCGCTGGCGGGCGGCCAGCTGGAGGCGTGGATCGGCTGGCGGGGCATCTTCGTCGTCCTCGCCGGCATCGGGTCGGCGTTGTTCCTCCTGGCGCTGGTTTCCCTGCCGGAGACGCTGTCCCCGGGCGCCCGGGGCCGCCCGGCCGAGTTCGGCGTGCTCCTGCGCGACCGGCTGTTCGTCCGCTACCTGCTGGTCGGCGCCTGCGGCGGCGCCGGTTTCTTCACGTACCTGACGTCGGTCAGCTTCGTCCTGCAAGACGGCTTTTCGTTGTCAGCCCGCACCTTCAGCCTGTGCTTCGCGGCGAACGCGGCGATGTCCATCCTCGGCGCACAGGTCAACCGCGCGGTGGTGCGCCGGCTCGGACCGGCCCGCATGTACCTCATCGCCACCACGGTCACGGCCCTGGCCGCGGCGGCCATGCTGTCGGCGGCCCTCCTCGGCGCGGGCCTGGCGGGAGTGCTGATCCCGCTGGCGGTCATCTTGTTCACCGGCGGCGCCACCCAGCCCAACGGTTCGGCCCTGGCCCTGACCGACCACGGCCCCCGCGCGGGTGCGGCCGCGGCATTGCTGGGGATGTCGGCCTTCGCGGTCGGCCCGCTGGTCGGCCCCCTGGTGTCGCTGAAGGGCCCGGGGGCGCTGTCGATGAGCGCCACGATGACGGCGGCCTACGTCACCGCGGCGCTGCTGGTGTGGACGACGGTCGGGGGAAGGACCGGCCGGGCGACGAAGGAGGTCGGTCAGCAGCCGAGGTAGGCGACGACGAGGTTCGGATCCCGCCCGGTCACGTACGCGGCGCTGAACACGTGGACGGTGCGGCCGCGGACGGCCACCGAAGTGGGGTTCTGCAGGCCGTCGGCCGGGGTGAGCACGATCGAGTGGCTCCCGTCGGGCCGGACGAGGGCCACCTTCGCCGGGGTCGTCGAGCGCCGCGTGGTGCCAGCACCGAGTCCGTGACGTACAGGGCCGGTGTCCTGGTCGAGGGCCAGGCCGTTGGGCAGGCCCCCGGCAGCGCCAACGGCCTGAAGCTGCGCGGCGGCGCGGTGTGGGCCACGAACCTCGACCGGGGCACCGTGCTGCGCATCCCGATCCGGCGGGACGGCCGCGCCGGCGCGTGGATTGCCGAGCAGTGACCAGCCGCCGGAGGCCGGCTACGCGCCCGCGCTGATGTTCACCGGGTCACGCGTGTCGGTGGACGAAGCCGAGGCCGCGCCGGTCACCGCTGTCCGGCGGCTTTGAGCAGTAGCTCGTGCAGGGTGACCCGCTCGGCATCGGTCAGTGCGCCGACGGTCTCGGCCAAGACGGATTCGAGGACGAGCGATCCGGCTTCGAAGGCGCGCTCGCCTTCGCCGGTCAGCTCGTGGCGGGTGGCTCGGCCGGGTCCGTCGGCCCGTTTCAGCAGGCCTCGCTCGATCATGCGTTTGGCGAGGGTGCCCATCGACTGGTCGGTCTGGAAGGTCAGTTCCGCCAGCGTGTGCAGGGTGGCGTCCGGCTGCTGGTGCAGGTGCCGGAGAACGTCCCACTGCACCAGGGAAAGCCCGTGCCCGGCGAGGCGGCGGTTGGCCTCGCGGTGGTGGCGCCACTGCAGCCGCTTCACAGCGAGCCCGATCTCCTGAAGCGACGGCGACACCGACGCAGCGTAACCCACCACCGGCGGCCTCCTCACCCTTGGCGAAATAAGGATATTTATATAAGGTTGCTTAGACAGCATAGCCCACAAGGAGCCATCCGATGCGCAACTCCGTCCCCGCCGGAACCCTCCGGCCCACCCGCACCCTCACCGCGCCTGCCGCCGGCGGCGCGGTGACCGTCGAAGATCGCGACCACACCCGGCCCTTCCTGCTCCTGCACGGCGGCGGCGGACCGGCAACGGTGACCGGCTTCGCCGACCTGCTCGCCCAGCGCACGCACTCCCGCGTGCTGACCCCGACCCACCCCGGCTTCGCGGGCACCCCGCGGCTGCCGGGCGTGGACTCGACCCGTGCGCTCGCGGCGGCCTACGCCGGCCTGCTCGACGAACTCGGCCTCGACGACGTCACCGTGATCGGCAACTCCTTCGGCGGCTGGCTGGCCGCCGAGATCGCGCTGCTGGGCAGCCCGCGCGTCAGCGGTGCGGTGATCGTCGACGGTATCGGGGTCGAGGTCGAAGGGCACCCCGTGACCAGCGTCGCCGGCCTCGCGCCCGCCGAACTGGGCAAACTGTCCTTCCACGACCCCCGCAAGGCTCCGGCGCCGCCCGCCGGCGGTGGGACCGGGCCGGGCCCGGACGTCCAGGCGCTGATCTCGTACACCGGCCCGGCCATGTCCGACCCGACCCTGCTGGACCGGCTGCGCACGCTCGACGACCTGCCCGTCCACGTCATCTGGGGCGAGAGCGACGGGATCGTCAGCACCGAGTACGGCAAGGCTTACGCCGCGGCGATCCCGATGGCGAAGTTCACCGTGCTCCCCCGGTCCGGCCACCTGCCGCAGGTCGAGACGCCCGAAGAACTCCTCGGCGCCATCACCGGCTGACCGTTCCCGGAAAGGAGCACCCGGCATGAGCACTCCCCTCGCGGTCACCCGGATCGCCCACGCGTGCCAGCTGATCGAGTTCGGCGACCTGCGGGTCCTCACCGACCCCTGGTTCACCGAGACGGCCACCTACCACCCGGGCGAGCGGCTCGCGGCACCCGTGTCCGCCCTCGGCCGGCTCGACGCGGTCGTGATCAGCCACGAGCACTACGACCACTGCGACCTCGACGCCCTCCTCGCCGGCGGCCTCGACCCGGGCACCCCGCTCATCGGGCCGGGCACCGTGACCGCCCTCGCCCGGGAGAAGGGGTTCCGCGTCCTGCACACCATCGAGGCGTGGGAGTCGGCCCGGGTCGGCGACCTCACGGTCACCGCCACCCCCGGCGAGCACGGCGTCCACGAGGTGACGTTCGTCCTCCAGGCGGGCGGCCGGACCGTGTTCTTCGGCGGCGACTCGCTGCGGGTGCCCGGACTCGACGAAATTCCCGGCCGCCTAGGACCGGTCGACCTGACGATCCTGCCCACCAACGGCCTCTGCGTCCGGCCGGCGAACCTGCGCCAGGTGGTGATGGACGCCGAGCAGGCGGCGGAGCTGACCGCCGTCCTGCGGCCGGCGCTGGCGATCCCCCACCATTACGCGTTCCACAGCGGCTACCTCGGCGACCGCATGATCACCCAGGCCGACCAGGACCCGCGCCACTACGCCGACGCCGTCGCCCGCATCGCTCCGGACATCGAGGTGCGCATCGCGCTGCCCGGGGTCCGGGTGGCCGTCCCGGCGCCACACTGACGGGTGGACCTCGCGACACGACATCGACAAGAAATGCCGGCCGATTCATCCTGAAAGGTTGCGGCCACGAAACGATCGACACGGACCCCGGCTGCCGGGTCATCGCCGACGCCGACGGCTCGAACGCCGAAGAGATCGCCGGCCGGCAACACCCGGCGGAGGGCCGGATCTTCGAGCACGACCGCTACCAGGTGGCGATGATGGCGGCCCTGAGCGAAGTCCCGCCGCTCGGAGTCACCGTCCGTCGACCTGTCCGGATTCCGGGCCTCCGGCGGCGGCCCCCCCATGCTGCACCTTGAACCTGCGCCCAGCGGATGACCGCCACCGGGCGTAGGCGCAGCCGGTCCTTCCACCCGGCCGATTGACGACCGGCACCTGACCGGTATCGTGTGGGAGCGCTCCCACACATCGACGTCAGGAGTCTCCCCGTGGCTGCTCAGCGGCGGAATCGCGTACGGTCCGGCACGCCCCTCGCCGCGGGCGGTTGCCTGGTGGCGGCGCTCTTGACCACCGGAGCACCACCGGCTTCCGCCGCCGGGGTCAGCCTGTCGGTGGACCTCTTCGCGGCCCGGCACGCGATCAGCCCCGACATCTACGGGATGAACGGCGGCGATCCCGCGCTGGTCGCCGAGCTCGGCACCCCGGTCTCGCGCTGGGGCGGCAACGCGAGCAGCCGCTACAACTTCACCAACCACACCTACAACACCGGCAGCGACTGGTACTTCGAAAACATCGTCGCCGGCCCGGACAACACGCTCGAAGCGTACGTCCAGCGCAACCGCGACCGCGGAATCAAGCAGGTGGTCACGCTGCCGATGTCCGGCTGGGTGGCGAAGGACTCGCCGTCGTCGCCACACGCCTGCGGTTTCCCGGCCACCCGCTTCCCCGCCCAGGACGCGTTCGACCAGTGGGACGCCAACTGCGGCAACGGACGGCTGGACAACACGAACCTGACCGGGGCCGAGCCCACCGACACCTCGATCCCGGCTGACGCGTCCTTCGCGGGTGCTGAGGTGTCGCACCTGGTGAGCCAATTCGGCCCGGCGGCGCGGGGCGGCGTCCCGATCTACGAACTCGACAACGAACCGGTGCTGTGGAACTCCACGCACCGCGACGTCCACCCCCAGCCCGTGTCCGACGACGAACTGGGCGGCAAGAGCACCGCGACCGCAAAGGCCGTCAAGGCCGCCGATCCGCGGGCGGCGGTCCTGGGCCCGTCGGGCTGGGGTTACTGCGAATGGGTTGCGTCCGGTGTGGACGGGTGCGCGCCGGGTGCGGACGCCGCCGCCCACGGCGGGCTCAACCTGTCCCAATGGTTCCTGAAGAACATGAAGGACGCGAGCAGCGCCGCGGGCAAGCGGCTGCTCGACTACTTCGACCAGCACTACTACCCCCAGATCAGCGGCGACAAGACCCCCGAAGCCAACGCGCTGCGGCTGCGGTCGACCCGCTCCCTGTGGGACCCGGCCTACGTCGAGGAATCCTGGATCGGCCCGAGCGGCGTCAACGCGCCGCCGCTGCAGTTCATCCGCACGATGAAGCAGTGGATCGCCCAGTACAACCCCGGCACCAAGACCGCCATCACCGAGTACAACTGGGGTGCCCTGGACGACATCAACGGCGCCTTGGCCGAGGCCGACGTGCTCGGCATCTTCGGCCGCGAAGGCCTCGACCTGGCGACCATCTGGGGCGAGCCCCAGCCCACCGATCCCGCCGCCTACGCGTTCCGGATGTACCGCAACTACGACGGCACCGGAAGCAAGTTCGGCGACATCAGCGTCTCGGCGGCCAGCACCGACCAGGGACAGCTCGCGATCTACGGCGCGCAACGCCGCTGCGACGGGGCCCTGACGCTCATGGTGGTCAACAAGACCGGCGCCGACGTGAGCGCCCCGCTGTCGATCACCGGCGCCGCCGGCAAGAGCAAGGCCCAACGGTTCACCTACGGTGCGGCCGACCTCTCCTCGATCACGCGAGGCGGCGATCTGCCGGTGAACCACGGCCGCGTCACCACGACCTACCCGGCGAACTCCATCACCCTGCTCGTCCTGCCGTAACGGGCAGCCGGCGGCGAACTCGCTGCGAAGACGCCGGCAGGACCCGGTCTCCGGTGTTTGGGCGCGGACACGTCTGCGCAGGAAGAGATGATCGATAACGTCACGAACGACATCCGGAGCAATGTCGTCCACCAGCAGCTCCGCGACCAGCATGGCAATCCGGATTCAGGTACGGAAGCGCGACACCGCCTGCCGTTGCCCGTGGTCCGGCCGCGTGCGGCTTCGGCGTCAGCTGAAGCTGCGGCCCATCCACCAGTTGCCGGGGGCGTCGGGGTCGGTGCTGGACCAGAACTCCACGCAGGCGCGGGTGAACTCCTCGGCCGTGAGGTGGCCGTCGCCGTCGGTGTCCAGGTGGGTGAATGCCTGGGCGATCTCGGCTTCGGTCAGGCCGGGGAAGTGGCCGCGCTGGAACAGCAGGAACTCGGTGGGACTCACGCGGCCGTCGGCGTCGGTGTCGGCGATGGCCAGGAACGCCTCGGCGAGCGCGCCGAGGCCGGCTTGCGCCGCATCCGGGTCGTCGGCCAGGGAACCGGTCGAGGCGATGAACTGCTCGCGGGAGATGGCGTCGCCGCCGCCGGGGATGTGGGGCAGGTGCAGCTCGCGCCAGATGCGCAGGTAGGCGTCGATGATGGCCTGTTCCTGCGGCGAACCGGGCGCGTGGCCGAGGGCTTCGGCGGCACGCCGGCCCATCAGGACGTGGTCCTGTGCGGTGAGCCGCCCGTCCCCATCGACGTCCAGGTGGGAAAACCCGTGCTCGATCTTGGCTTTCAGCAGGTCGTTGACCGGCACGAGGGTCTCCCGGCGTGATCGGTGGCGGCGGACGGTGTTCAGGATGCCGCCGCCGCGAGCCCCCGGACAAGCACCGAACGGGTCCCGAGCCACCACGAACAGGTGACGTCGAATCCGGCGCCGAATACCGCGTGCAGCCTCGGACCAGGACCCGTGCGGACGTCGTCAACCGCGTCCCGGCCGGGGTATGTTCCGTTGCGGCACACCACTCCGGCGACCCGAGGACGCTTCAGGAATGGAGTTGATGCGTGATGGAAAGACGCGTGCCGGTGGCGACGCACTGGGGTAGTTTCGTCGCCGTCGTCGACTCCGGCCGGCTGGTGCGCATCGAGCCCAGGCCCGACGATCCCGCGCCGTCGCCCATCGGCCCCGGCATGGTGACCGCCGCCGACGACAGCGCCCGCGTGCTGCGCCCTGCAGTGCGCCGGGGCTGGCTGAACGGCGAGCCTCGCACCCCCGGCGCGGCCAGGGGCTCGGACGCCTTCGTGGAGGTGAGCTGGGACCAGGCGATCACGCTGGTGAGCGAGGAACTCCGCCGGGTTCGTGCCCAGCACGGGAACAGCGCGGTGTTCGGCGGGTCCTACGGCTGGGCGAGCGCGGGCCGGTTCCACAACGCGCAGGGACAGCTCCACCGGTTCCTGGCGCTGGACGGGGGCTACACCGGCTCCCGCAACACTTACAGCACCGCGGCGCTGGAGGTCATCCTCCCCCACGTGATCGGCGGTCATCCGTGGAGCCACCAGAGCCGGATGCCGATGTGGGACGCCATCGCCGGGAACTGTGAACTGGTGGTGGCGTTCGGCGGGCTGGCCCTCAAGAACAGCCAGATCAACCCCGGCGGGCTGGTCAAGCACCGCACGCAGGAGCTGCTGCGCCGGTGCCGTGCGGCCGGGGTGCGGTTCGTGAACATCAGCCCCCTCCGCAGCGACGTCGCCGGGTTCGCCGACGCCGAGTGGCTGCCCGTCATCCCGGGTACCGACACCGCCGCGATGCTCGGCATGGCCCACACGATGCTGGTCAACGGGTGGCACGACGAGGACTTCCTGCGCCGGTGCTGCACCGGGTTCGACCGCTTCGCCGCCTACCTGACCGGCGAGCTCGACGGCGTCCGGAAGGACGCCGCCTGGGCGGCGAAGATCACGGGCATCGGGGCCGACGTGCTCGTCGACCTCGCTCGCCGACTCACCACCCGGCGGTCCCTCATCATGGTCAACTACGCGGTGCAGCGCGGAGACCACGGCGAACAACCCGTCTGGATGTCGGTCGTGCTGGCCGCCATGGCCGGTTCCCTGGGGCGGCCCGGGTGCGGCTGGGGCACGGGTTACGCGACGATGGACGCGACCGGCGTGGCCGAGGACCGCGCTTTCGTGGCGTCGGTACCGGCGGTGGCCAACCCGGTTCCGGATTTCATCCCCGTCGCGCGGATCGCCGACACCCTGCTGCACCCGGGCGAAGTCATCGACTACGACGGCCGGCGCCTCACCTTGCCGGAGCTCCGCCTGATCTACTGGTGCGGCGGGAACCCGTTCCACCACCACCAGGACCTCCACCGGCTGACCCGCGCCTGGCAGCTCCCGGACACGGTGGTGGTGCACGAAGCCTGGTGGAACACGACGGCCAAGTTCGCCGACATCGTCCTGCCCGTGGCCACCAGCCTGGAGCGGGACGATTTCGCCGCCGGGTTCTCCGACCCCCACCTGATCGCGATGCCGAAAGTTCGCGAGCCGGCGGGCGAATCGCGCACCGATCACGCGATTTTCGCCGCCTTGGCCGCCCGGCTCGGGTTCGAGCGGGAATTCACGGAGTCGCGTTCGGAAATCGGCTGGGTCCGGCACCTCTACGAGCAGACGAGGGAAAAGCTCGGCGAAGCTGCCGCGCTGCCGGGTTTCGACGACTTCTGGCGAAGCTCCACCGTTGAGCTCCCGGCGTCGACCGGGCCGTATCCCGGCAGTTTCGAAAGCCTGCGCGCGGATCCGCAGCGGTTCCCGCTGACGACGCCGTCGGGCCGGATCGAGATCTTCTCCGAGGAGATCGATTCGTTCGGGTACGACGACTGCGCCGGGCACCCGAAGTGGTTCGAGCCGGCGGAGTGGCTGCGCGCCGGCCTGTCGGACCGGTTCCCGCTGCACCTGATCTCGAACCAGCCCGCTTCGCGCCTGCACAGCCAGTACGACAACGGCGGCCACAGCCTCGGTTCGAAGATCCGTGGCCGCGAGCCGGCGACGATCAACCCCTCGGACGCCGCGGCGCGCGGCATCGAAAGCGGCATGATCGTGCGCGTGTACAACGACCGGGGCAGCTGTCTCGCGGGCGTGATCCTGTCGGACGACGTCATGCCGGGCGTCGTGCAACTGTCCACGGGGGCGTGGTGGGATCCGGTCGAGCCGGGACAGAGCGGAACGCTGGACCGCCACGGCAATCCGAACGTCCTCACCGCGGACCGGCCGTGCTCGCGCCTGTCCCAGGGACCGAGTGCCCTCAGCGCGCTGGTCGACGTCGAGCGCCACGACGGTCCCGTTCCCGATGTGCTCGCCTTCGCACCACCCCGCCTCGTGCCACCCGAACGAATGATCCAGTTCCCTCCTTCGGGGACGCCGCTGGACATCAGGCAAGGGCGTGCATACGTTGCGGGCCCATGACCGAAATTCGGGATCTCAAGTACCGCCAGTGGTTCAAGGGTGCGGACGTCGACGGCGACGGGTCGATCACCCGTCACGACGTCCGGTTGATGGGCGAGCGCTACATCGCGGCCCGTGGCACCGGGCAGCAGATCGCGACCGCCCGGCAGCTGACCGAGGGCCTGGACGCGTTCTGGGCCACCGTGATCGCGCCGATGGACCAGGACGGCGACGGCAAAGTCGACCTGCGCGAGATGACCGAAGGGTTCCGCCGGGCGCTGGCCGACCCCGCTTTGTACGCGCAGCAGGTCGGCCCGGTGGCCGACTGCTACTTCGACCTGATCGACCTCGACGGCGACGACCGGGTCGACCAGGCCGAGTTCGCGGAGATCTTCGGCCAGGCGGGCAACGTGTCCCAGGAGGACTGTGCGGCGGTCTTCACCGCACTGGACCTGGACGGCTCGGGCGGCATGGACCGAGCCGAATTCCACCAGGCACTGACGGAGTTCTTCTACGGCGAAGACCCGAACGCCCCCGCGGCGCACCTGTTCGGGAAGATCCCGGGCTGACCGGTCCGCCCATGCCGCCGGACCCGATGTCCTGACGCATCATTCCCGTTCGAAGGCCCGCCGGCGGAGCTGCTCGCCGACGAAGGCGGCGACGTCGTCGATCTCCGGGCCGCGGACGTCGTGCCCCAGCCCGGGATGGACGCGCACCTCGGCGGTGGCGTGGCGAGCCGGCCACCGTTCGGTCCGCGCGAGCGCGCCGGCCGGGATGACCCGGTCTTCCCGGCCCCGTCCCCAACAGACGGGTGGTCGCGTGACGCTCAGCGGTTCGTCGCCGGGCTGCTCGTCCCGCACGACGAATCCCGCCAGGTTCACGCAGTAGGCGAACCGGTGCGGCGCCAACCGCATGAGCTGGTGCGCCATGGCGCCGCCTTGCGAGAAGCCGAGCAGCCCGATCGACGGTGCCTCGATGGTCTCCAGCCACGACAGCACGTCCAGCGCCGCGGCGTTCGCGACCGCCGGCCGGGGATCACCGATCGGGTCGCCTTCGCTGGGGAACCACGCATACCCACCGCCTTCGGGAATCCGCGCCCGCACCGAGGCGACCACAACCTCGTCCGGCAGGCGCGGCGTGATCAGCCGGTACAGGTGCGTCTCTTCGTAGCTCCAGCCGTGCAGCATCACCAGCAGCGGCCGTGCCCCGCGACCACCCTCCACTTCGGACCACGACACCGCCTCGCGGTCCATGCCCGGCTCCCGGTTCATTCCGCGGCGAACTCGGTCAGCGGATCGGCGTGCACCGGCGTCCAGCCCAGTTCACGCTGCGCCTTGGCCGGGGTCAGCTGCTGGTCGAGGGCGAACGCGTCGGCGATCGGGCTTATCCGCTCACGGGCCTCGGCCAGGGACAGGGAGACGGTCTTCCCGGCCGGCCCCGCGGCGTGGGCGCACGCCTCGGCGACCTCCTTGGCCGTCGGGTTGACCCCGCCCACGCCGAGGTAGACCGAGCCCGCCGGAGCCGGCAGCGCCGCCGTGTACAGCCGGGCGAGGTCGTCGAGGTGGATCAGGGCCCAGTGGTTGCCGCCGTCGGCGATGTAGGGGATCGCGCCGCTTTCCCTGCCCGGCTCGCCGCCGGTGGCCTGGGCGAGGTGGATCACGGCTTCCGCCCTCGCCGCCGCCTGGTTGAGCACGTCGAGGTCGGTCAAGCCACCACGGACCGCGCTCGCCCCGGCGGCGACCACGGCCGCCTCGGCCCGCTCGCTGCGCGCGAGCGCCTCGACGACGTGCCCTTGCCGTACCAGCTCGCCGATCGTGGCGCGGCCGATGTAGCCCGAGCCGCCCGTGAGGAAGATCTTCATCACTGTCCCATCACTCGTGTTCGGTTCCTCCTCCACGGTGGCCCGGGCACCCGGGATGCGTCCAAGACCCGTTCCGTGCGCTGTGATGCCGCGACGGCATCACAGACCTGCGATGATGGGGGCGACGGGAGCGGGAGGTGCGCACCAGCTGGCACGACCAGGTGGAGGTCGTCCACGACGGCCGCGTGGACGTCAGCATCATCAGGCTGCCGGTCGACCAGCGCGGCCTGACGGTGCGGCCGCTGTTCACCGAACCCCGCGTCGTGATGGTCCCCGCCGGGCATCGGCTGGCCGGGAAGGAGTCCGTGTCGGTCACCGAACTCGCCGACGAGCACCTGCTGCAGGACCCCGACGCCGTCCCGGAATGGCGGGACATCGCCCTCGAACTACGCAAGCCGGACCGCCCCGAAGTCCCGCGCATCCACAGCGTCGAAGAAAAACTGGAACTCGTCGCCGCCGGCGCGGGAATCAGCGTCATCCCCCTGTCGACGGCCACGTTCTACACCCGCCCGGACGTCATCGGCATCCCGGTCGAAGACATCGGGCCGAACCAGGTGTCCCTGGCCTGGCTGGCAACGCGGCGGTCACCGCTGATCGACGCCTTCCTCGACGCCGCGGGCAGCCTGGTGCCCCAGGTGCACGGCCCGGGGGTGGCGACATCAGGCACTTGACCTTACTTGCACGCGTCGGTCCGGCCGGCTCCGTAGGCGGCCTGCGCCTTGGTGTAGCCCTCTCCGGCAGACGACGAGAGCTGCTGCTTCAGGCCTGAGCAGGAGAACGACGTGAAGCTCAGATAGCTCTCGGCCGACTTGACGGCCTGCGCGTTCCAGTCGACCGACAGGCTGTCCACGGCTTCGGTGGCCACGGCTTTCGGAAAACCTTCCCCAGCGTCCGAGGACAGCTGCCGGATCAGGCCGGCGCGGGAGAACGCGCTGAAACCGAGGTAGCTCTGCGCCTTGTCGCGGGCCATCTCCACCTGCGGTGAGAACTGTGCAGCCGCCTCCACGGTGCTGGTCTCGTTGTGGTGGCTCGCGCTGGTCGGCAACAGCGTGCTGGGCGCGGAGGTGACCGGCTGGGTAGTAGGCGGCTGGGTCGTGGCCGCGGCGGGCTGCTCGATCGGCGCGGACGCCCGAGGTGCCGGGCCGCTGCACGCCGTGGCGATCACGAGCAGGGCGAACTCGACGCCGACGCCGACGCCGATAAGAACCTTCTTCACGGTGGTTCTCTCTTTCTGAGTCGAATCGCGTTTCTTGGGCCTCTCGGTGACAATGCGCGTGAATGAGGGGTCGCGGTGGCTACTCTGCGTGTTACGTCCGCGCTCACGGCGCTGCCGAACTGTGATCAAGTGCAGAGAGGCGCACCTGGAGCGACGTTGTAACAGGGCATGGGGTGTTGCCGATCTCAGGTGAGCCATCCGGTCCGTTGTGGCCGGATACGAAATTCACCGGGTGAAAGGGCAACGGCAGTGGCACTGTTCGGCGGTCGGGAGAATGCGGATCTGACCGCGTTGCAGCAGCAGCTCGGTGCCGCACACGCGACGATCGCGGAGTTGCGCGGATGGGTCACCCAGCTGCGCGGCGCGGAAACGCCCGCGCTGGAAGCCGACCTGCGGCGGTTACGTTCGACCGTCGAGAAGACGAAGCAGGAGAGCGCGGCTCTCGACGCATCGATCGGACAGCGGAAATCCGAGACCGCGACGTGGCAATCCAGGCTGGTCGAGACGCGGGAACTCGCGCTGCTGCAAGAGGTCGGCGTCTACGAGTACGCCCACCCGCTGGACGACGCCGTCGCCTACAAGGACGAACTGAAGAGGCTGCGCGAACAGATCAAGGTCGAGGCGCGGGGCAGTGCGGTGTCGTGTCAGGTCGACTGGGCCGTCAACGGGTCGGTCAAGGAGGGCCAGAAGCTCGGCCGCGACATGGCCAAGCTGATGCTGCGTGCCTACAACGCCGAAGCCGACAACGCCGTCCGCGTCGTCAAGCCCCACACCCGCGAAGCGGTGAAGAAGCGGCTTTCGACCACACGGGACACCATCGGCCGGCTCGGTGTGCTGATGCGGATCGCCGTCTCCGACAGCTACCACCGCCTTCGGCTCCGGGAAATCGACCTGACCGCGGACTACCTGGTGAAGGTCGAGGCCGAGCGAGATGAAGCCCGCGCGGAACGTGAACGCCTCCGCGAAGAGGCCAAGGTGATGAAGGAGATCGAGCGCGAACGCGCCCGCCTGGCCAAGGAACGGGCCCACTACGCCACCGCCATCACCAAGCTCGAAGCGAAGGGTGACTTCGACGGTGCCACGCGGGCGAAGGAGCAGCTGACGTCGATCGACGACGCCATCGCCGGAGTCGAACTGCGAGCGGCCAACATCCGGGTCGGGTACGTGTACGTGATCTCCAACATCGGCGCCTTCGGCCCGGACGTCGTCAAGATCGGCATGACACGACGGTCCGAGCCCCTCGACCGGGTCCGCGAGCTCGGGGACGCGTCCGTGCCCTTCCGCTTCGACGTCCACGCCCTGGTTTTCTCCGAGGATGCGGTGACGTTGGAGACCGAACTCCACCGGCGGCTCAGCCACAAGCGGGTCAACCTGGTCAACATGCGGCGCGAGTTCTTCTACGCCACTCCGGCCGAGGTGAAGGAGCACCTGATCGCGATCCGCGACGCCCACGTCCTCCAGTACACCGACACGCCCGAGGCCGTCGAATGGCGCGCGTCCGAGCCGAACCGCCGCGGCGCGGCAGTACCTCTTGGGGCGCCGGCGCTGCCGGCCATGGCTCTGCACGCCGACGGCGATCTCTCCGACGACGGGGGTGAGTGACGCGTGACCCGGCCACCGATCACTCCGGTCCGCCCGCCCGGATGGTTCACCGATCCCCTCGACGAACTGCTGCTCCGCTACTGGGACGGCCGACGCTGGACGTTCCACACCGCCGAGCTGCCGGCTCGGGCACCGGCAGCCGTGCCACCCGCGCCCACGAAGCCGGCGGAGACGGCTCCCGCGCTCCGACCGGACATCGCGCACGCGGTGGGCCGCGTGCGCGGCCTGCTCGTCGGTTCGATGAAGGAGGTCAACCTCCTGGCCGGCTACCTCCGTCCCGAGGAGCGGGTCCTGGCCCTGACCGGAGCACAGGGAGAAGGCTTCGGCGTCCTCGCCTGCACGAACCAGCGGCTCCTGTTCCTGTTCGTCGGCATAGTGCGCAGGCAGGTCCTCGAGGTCGACTGGAACCAGGCCAAGGCCGCGATCTACAACCGCTCGACGAAGTTCCTCGCGGTGTACACGACCCGGCCGACGAAACGCGCGGTGCCGGCCATGGCGGTGCGCGTGAACAACGCCGCCGACGCACACGCGATCGTCGACGCGGCGGAGGCAGCGTCGGCCGCTCCCCGGCTTGACGTCATGTGAGTTCGCGGGCTGGACCGCATCGCGGACTCAACTCGGCAGCGACTTGTAGCAGTCGCGGGCCGGGCGGCTCTCCATGGCGCGCGTGCAAGCGAGACACAGCACGCCGCCGGGACCGGCTGGTGCACGATCGCAATGAAACAGGATCGTTCGACGATCTGCTGGTCGTGGTCGGGATTGACGCAGAGCGTACTTTCCGCGGCTCGGCCACCTCGAGGACGACGGTGTCCGGCCAGTACGCGCCGTTCTGCCCGGTCAGCTCCTCGAACCGGGTCAAGGTCTCGGGTGCGACGAGGTGCACATCACCCCGCAGCGCCCGTTCGGACAGGTCCCGAAGTTCGTGACCGTACAAGCGCGCGCGACGAACCGGCTCGGCCCCAGCGCGGTAGCGGACCGCCTCGGCGGCAACGAACTCCACGGCAGCTTGGTGCAGCCGAGCGCCGGAACTTCGTGGAACCACGGCGGCGTCCGGTCGGAGTCCAGGAACCAGACCGGCAGCCGGCATCCTCGGCGGCCCGCAGCACCAAGGTCGACATCCGGCGCCTTCCCGGCGTGATACGGGCGGCAATGCGGCCATTCGAGTACCGATCAGCCCAGACCGTCGGCGGCACGAAGCCGAGCCAAGCCGGACAAGGGGACACATCCGGCTCTCGTGGACCGGGCAATGTCAGCCATACCGCCGCCGGCGCGAAGTCTAAGCATCCTCGCAGACTTCGTGCCCGACCCTGGGCCCCGGCCCCGCTCAGCGGTTGACTGGGGTGCCCGGCTCGACGGGTGGAAAAGGGGAACCCTGCGCAATGCGGATGGCTGAACTCAGCGCGGCATCGGGCGTTCCGGTCGCGACCGTCAAGTACTACCTGCGCGAGGGGCTGCTGCCCGGCGGGCGGCGGGTCGGGCCGAACCAGGCGGACTACACGGATGGGCACGTCAAGCGGCTGCGGCTCGTCTGTGCGTTGCGGGAGATCGGTGGGTTGTCGCTCGCCGAGGTGGCTGATGTGCTCGGGGCGCTGGATGCCGGGCGGGCGGCGCGGGTCGTGCTCGGGGTGGCGCAGGACGGGCGGGTCAGCGGGCGGCCCGTGCCCGCCGCCGCGCGGGCGTGGGCGCTTGCGCACGTCGGACGGCTGCTCGGGGAAGCCGCGGACGACGCCGATGCGGCGGTGGCGAACCTCGTCACCGTGCTGGCCGTCTGCCACGGGCTCGGGCACGAGGCCGTTTCCGGCCGGCTCGCCCAGTACGCCGCCCTCGCCCGGGAGGTCGCGGCCGTCGACGCGGCGCTGATCGACGACGTCGGCCCGGCGCGGCGGCCCGCCGAGACCGCGCTCATCACCACCCTGCTCGGCGAACGGCTGTTCGCCGGGCTGCGCCACTGCGCCCTCGTCGACGCGCTGGGCGCCGCGCCGGCCGGAGCCTGACGCCGGGACCCCGCGGGCCCCGGCGCCCGGACCTCAGCGCTTCCGGCGAAGCGGGGCGCGGCCCGCGTACTCCGCCGCCGGGCCCAGGTTCTCCTCGATCCGCAGCAGCTGGTTGTACTTCGCCGTGCGGTCGGCCCGCGACAGCGACCCCGTCTTGATCTGGCCACAGCCCACCGCGACCGACAGGTCGGCGATCGTCGTGTCTTCGGTCTCCCCCGACCGGTGCGACAACACGACCCCGTACCCGGCGCGCGAGGCCACCTCGACCGCGTCGAGCGTCTCGGTCAGCGTGCCGATCTGGTTGACCTTGACCAGGATCGCGTTCGCCACCCCCTGCTCGATGCCCTCGGCCAGCAGGGCCGGGTTGGTGCAGAAGACGTCGTCGCCGACGAGCTGGACCTCCTCGCCCAGCGCGCGGGTCACCAGCTGCCAGCCATCGGTGTCGTCCTGGGCCATGGCGTCCTCGATCGACGCGATCGGGTACCGGGCGACCAGCTCGCGCAGGTAGCCGGCGTGCTCGGACGCGGACCGCTTCACGCCTTCGCCGCGGTAGTGGTAGCTGCCGTTCTCGTAGAACTCCGAGGCGGCGAGGTCCAGCATCAGCACCACGTCGTCCCCGGGCACGTACCCGGCCCGCTCGATCGCCCGCACCACGAAGTCCAGCGCCTGGTCGGCCGTCTCCAGCTGCGGCGCGAACCCGCCCTCGTCCCCGACGTTCGTGTTGTGCCCGGCGTCGCGCAGGATCCCGCGCAGCGTGTGGAAGACCTCGGCGCCGACCCGGACCGCGTCCGCGAAGCTCGACGCGCCGACCGGCGCGATCATGAACTCCTGGAAGTCGATGCCGTTGTCGGCGTGCACGCCGCCGTTGACGATGTTCATCATCGGCGTCGGCAGCAGGTGCGCGCGCTCCCCGCCCAGGTGGCGGTACAGCGGCAGCACGTGGGCCTGCGCGGCCGCCTTCGCCACCGCCAGCGACACGCCGAGGAGCGCGTTCGCGCCCAGCCGCGCCTTGTTCGGCGTGCCGTCCAGCTCGATCAGCACCCGGTCCACTTCGGCCTGTGACCGCGCGTCGAGGCCCACGACCGCGCGGGCCACCTCGCCGTTGACCGCGGCGACGGCTTTGGCCACCCCCTTGCCGAGGTAGCGGCGGGGATCGCCGTCCCGCAGCTCGACGGCTTCGCGGGTGCCCGTCGACGCCCCCGAGGGGACCGCCGCCCGCCCGAACGACCCGTCGGCCAGCTCGACGTCGACCTCGACCGTCGGGTTGCCGCGGCTGTCCAGGATCTCCCGGCCGGTGACTTGGGCGATGGCAGTCATTTCTCTCCTCAACGCACGACAGGGTCGCGCCTCGGGTTTCGGGGAAGGGCCGGCGGGACGAACACGGCCGGAGCGGGACGACGTCGTCACCGGGCACCGGCCGGACCGGTCCCCCCGTTCTACCGGTCCCGGCACTGGGGAAAACCCCAGCATCGGGGTTACCCGAGCGTTCCGATGGTTTTCGCCGCGTGCTTCGGACGTCCCGAGACGCCGGGCGTTTCCGTTGCGCGCCAACGCTTCCCCGCCGGCGGTCGTCCGGACACCGGGGGCTGGCCGAGCGCACGGGGGGCGGCCTTCCGGAAACCCGCGAACCGGATCCGGATCGGCCGCCGGTCCCCGTGGTCAAGCAGTTCCGGGGGAAATCCGGGTCCGGGTGCGGCGGGCGCGCCTCCGATGGGCCAGGCTGAGGGCGCCGGCCCGGGCGCTCCGCCCGGCGATCGCGGACGGGAGGAACGTGGCTGTTCGGAGTGGGGTACGGGAACCGGCGCGGGCGGGCCTGGCGGGCCGGGACTGGGAACTGCGGGTGCTCGGCGAACGCGCCCGCGCCGCCGGCCGGGGTGCGGGCCAGGCGGTGCTGCTGCGCGGCCCCGCCGGGATCGGGAAGACCGGGCTGCTGTCGGTCGCGCTCGGCGAGCCGGCCGCGACCGCCGCCACCGTGCTCTCCGCCTCCTGCGCCGACACCGGTGCCGCGGCCTACGAAACGGTCCGCGCGCTGTTCGGCCCGTTGTGGCCCCGCGGGGACGCCGCCGAGGGCGACCTGCTCACCGGCAGCGCCCGGCTGGCGCTGCCGGCCCTCACCCCGGGGCGCGCCGACGGCTCCGCCGACACCTACTCGGTCATGCACGGCCTGTCCTGGCTGGTGGCGGACCTGGCCGCCCGCGCCCCGGTCGTCCTCGCGGTGGACGACGTCCAGTGGTGCGACGAGGCTTCGCTGCGGTGGCTGGGTTTCCTGCTGCGCCGGGCCGAGGACCTGCCGGTTCTGGTGCTGCTGGCCCAGCGCACCGGGGCCGGCGAGCCGGTCCCGGAGGTACTGGCCGAGCTGGGCGCCGCGGCGAACTGCCTCGCGGTCGACCTGGCGCCGCTCACCGCCGCCGCGGTGGCCGACGTCCTGGCCGCCGGGTTCGGCGCGGTCCCGGACCCGGAGTTCGTCCGCCGCGCCGTCGGCGTCACCGGGGGCAACCCGTTCCTGCTCGAACGCGTCATCGGCGCGCTGCGCGACCGCGTCGCCCCGGACGCCGGGCACGCGGCCGTGCTCGACGAGCTCGGCCGGGAAGCGGTGATCCGCCCGCTGCTGGACCGGCTGTCCCCCGGCGCGCTGTCCGTGGCGCGCGCGATCGCCGTCCTGGGCGGCGAAGAGCTGGAGACGATCGCCGCCCTCGCCGGCACCCGGCCGGGGCCGGCGCGCACCGCCGTGCAGGCGCTGCGCGAGGGCGAACTGCTCGAACCGGGCCGGCTCGACTTCGCCCACGACCTGATCCGCACGGCCGCGCTCGCCACGGCGGACGCGGCCGAGCTGGCCCGCCTGCGGGAACGCGCGGCCACCCTGCTCAACGACAGCGGGCGCGCCGGTGAAGAAGTCGCCGTCCACCTGCTGGCGCTCGACGGGCCGCCGCAGCCGTGGATGGTCACCGTGCTGCGCGACGCGGCCGCCGCGGCCGAAAGCCGGGGTGCGCCGGCGGCAGCCGCGCGGTACCTCGCGCAGGTGCTGCGGACGCACGAGGACGACGTCTCCGTGCTCGTGCACCTGTCCCGGGTGCTCGGGCAGATCGACCCCGCGGCCTCGCTGCGGTACCTCGAACGCGCGCTCGGGCTGGTGCACGACCCGCGCCGGCGAGTGCCGATCGTCATGCAGTACGTCATGGTGTCGCTGAGCGCGCAGAACGCCCAGCGGGCCTATGCGCTGGCGACGGAGGTGTCCGACGCCCTCGAGCCGGTGATCGGGCCGGCCCCCTCCCCCGCCGACCGGGCGCTGCGCATGGTCAGCCAGTCGGCGCTGCTGCTGTCCGGGCTGGACGAGAAAGCCACCGTCGCCCAGGTCGGTGCCCGGTTCCGCGACGTCGTCCCCCCGCCGGGCGACACCGCCGAGGAGCGCGAGCTGCTCGGGATGCTCTCGTCGCTGGGCACCCTGCAGGGGCGCCCGGCGGCCGGAGCCGTCGCCCAGGCGGCCCAGGTGCTGCGCATCGGCGACGTGGCCCCGGGCGGCTGGGCCGTGCTCGGCGCCGTGCTCACCCTCTACCTCGCCGACCGGCCCGAACCCGCGCTCGCGGCGATCACCGGCGTGCTCGACCACGCCCAGCGCCGCGGCGAAGCGTGGACCTCCGTCCTCGCGGCGACGGTCCGCGCCTGCATCCACCAGTTCTGCGGCAACCTCACCGACGCATTGGCGGACGCCCAGTACTCCTTCGACGTGATCACGCAGGAGCACTGGGCGCCCGGGATCGCCATGCCGCAGACCGTGCTGGGCTCGCTGCTGGTGTACCAGGGCGACCCGGCGGGCGCGGAGCGGGCGCTCGCCGCGATCGTCCGGCCGCGGCTGGAGGACTTCACGCTGGAGTACCACTGGTACCTGGTCGCGAAGGCCCGTCTTCGCGCCGCGCTGGGGGACGCCGAAGGGGCGCTCGCCGTGCTGCGCACGTGCGGGGAAAGCCTCAAGGGCAGCGGGATCGGCAACCCGGTGCTGGCGCCGTGGTGGTACGAGGCGGCCGGGCTGCTGGCCGGGCTCGGCCGGACCGCCGAGGGCGAGGCCGTGCTCGACGACGTCGAACCCGCGGTCCGCCGCTGGGGCACCGGCCGGGGGCTGGGCATGCTCGAGACCTCGCGTGGGGTGCTCGCCACCGGCGACGCGGCGATCGAGCGGCTGCGCCACGCCGCCGAGCTTCTGGCGGACACGCCGGCGAAGGTGGAGCTGGCGAACGCCGAGTACCTGCTGGGCCGGCGCCTGCTGGCGCGCGGGGACGCCGAAGGCGCGCGGGACCGGCTGCGCCGGTCGATCGAGCTTTCCGTGCTCAGCCGGGACCGCCGGCAGCTCGCGCTGTCCCTGCCGGCGCTGGCCGAGGCGGGCGGCCGGATGCACCGCGGCACCGGTTCGCCGTCGGACGCGCTGAGCGGCAGCGAGCGCCGGGTGGCGCAGCGGGCCGCGGAGGGCGCGACGAACCGGGAGATCGCCGAGTCGCTGTTCATCACCCAGCGCACCGTCGAGGTGCACCTGACCAGCGTCTACCGCAAGCTCGGGATCGCCGGCCGGGCCGACCTGGCGGTCGCGCTGCGCGACCGCTGAGCCGCGGCCGGCCACCGGATTGCCCGGCAGTGCCCGGGAAATCTGGCCGGGCGGGCAGAGCTCCCGGTCCCGGCGCGCGGTCCGGTGCCGCGGCCCGGACGGCGGCTTAGGCTGCCCCTCGGCCGGTCGCCGTGGACCCGGCCGGCGGAGGAGGTCGTTTCGTGCGCGAGTCGCGTCTCGTCGGCCGGGAGCACGCGACGAACGTGCTCCGGGACCTGACCGCGGGACTGGGGCGGGGACGCGGGGCGACGGCGCACATTTCGGGAGCCGCGGGCACGGGCCGGACGGCCCTGCTGGACCGGGTGCTCGACGCCGCGCCGGGCGCGCTGGCGTCGTGCGTCCCGGACGGGGTTCCGTTCGGCGCGGTCACGCAGCTGGCCGCCGCGCTGCTGCCACCGCCGGCGTTCGCCGATCTGGTGACCGCGTGCCTCGACGACCGCGAAGGCGCGGCCGCCCGGCTGGGCGACGCCTTCGCCGGGCTCGCGGCCGGGCGGCCGCTGGTCCTGGCCGTCGACGACCTGCAGTGGGCGGACGAGTGGTCGCTGCGCTGGTTCGGGGAGATGGCCGCCCGCACCGCGGACGACCCCGTGCTGCTGGTCGCGACCGGCCACGAGCCGGTCGGCGCCGGCCACCGGATCCCGTTGTCCCCGTTGACGACCGGTGAGACGGCTTCGCTGGTGCTCCGGGTCCTGGGTGACCTGCCGCCGGAGGCGCTGACGGCGGTGCTCGACGTCGTCCGCGGACGGCCGGCGGTCCTGCACGAGCTGGCGGCGGTGGCCGGTGCGGCCGGGTGGGAAGACCCGGCGCGGGTCGCGGCCGCCGGGCGCGCGGTGACGTCGGCACGGGCGGCGCGGGTCCGCCGTGGCCTGCCGCCGGCCGCGCTGGCGGTGCTGCGGGCGATGTCGGTCTCGGAGCGGCTGGACGTCGTCGCGGTGCTGGGCCTCGCCGGCCTGCCGCCGGCGGCGGTGCCGGGGGCGCTGGGCGCGCTGGAGGCGAGCGGCCTGGTGGCCGACGGCCGCCCGGTCGAGCCGCACCTGGCCGCGGACGTGCTGGCGGAGCTGGCCGAGCCGGAGCGGAACGGGCTTCACCGCCGGGCGGCGGAGCTGGCCCACCGGACCGGGGCGGGCGCGCTGGTGGCGGCGGAGCTGCTGGTTCCGGCGCCGCCGGTCGGAGAGCCGTGGGCGCGGGCGGCGCTGGTGGAGGCGGCGGAGCAGTGGGCGGCCCAGGGCAACTTGGTGGCAGCGGCGGCTTCTCTGCAGCGCGCCCTGGCCGAGCCATCCGGCCCGGCCGAGCGGGCGGCTTTGGTGCTCCGCCTGGCCGCGACGGTGGTCCGCCGCGACCCGGGCCACGCGGACCGCAGGCTGATCCAGGTCCTGACCGAGCCGGCCCTGTCACCCCTCCCGGCGGCCACGACGGCGGCGGACCTCCTCCTCGCCCGCGGCGACGCGGAAACGGTGCACCGCCTGGTGGCGGAGCGGGAATCCACTGTGGACCCGGCTTTGGTGGCGCTGGGCCGTCTGGCCCGGGAGGAGGCGGCGGTGGAGCCGGAGATGCCGGTGGCCGCGCTGTCCTGGTTGGACGACGGCGGGGTGGAAGGCACCGCGGGGAGCACTGCTGCGCCCGATGCGGGGCGAACGGGGTCGAAGCTGGGCACGCCGGTAACCGCCCAACCCCGGCCGAACCGTGCCGAGGCGGAAAGGGCCGCGGCGAGCACTGCTACGCCCGACGCGAACCGAACCGGGCCGGAGCCGGGCATGCCGGTGGCCGCGCTGTCCTGGCTGGACGGTGCCGAGGCGGACCGAGCCGGCCGGGACCGGGCGACCCCCGGCACCGCAGCCTTCACCGGACCCACGACATCGCCATCTTTCGCGTCCGGCGCTGCCCGTGGCCCGAGGGGCCTGGCAGCGCCCCTCGGCGACTCGGCCGCGTGGCACTCGGTGGCCGCGGGGACCGGCGTCCGCCGTGGCGATCGGGGGCCTTCCGCGACTCCCGCCGCGGCGGGGGTCGCCGCCTTCCGGCTTGCCGTGCGGGGGGAACAGCGTGCCGCCGTGCTGGAGCTGGCCGATCGGGCGCTCGTCGTGCGGGAAGAGGCGGCGCTCATGCCGCGGATCGCCGCCTGCCGGGCGCTTTTGTGCGCCGGGGTGGCCGGGGGTGCCGTCGATGCGCTCGGGGCCGTTCTCGCGGCCGCGCGGCGGCGGGATGCGCGGGCCGCGGCCGCGCAGGCGCTCGTGCACCGGGCCGCCGCGGCCGTGCGCGACGATCGGGCGGACGAGGCCCTGCGCGACCTCGCCGCCGCCGAGCGGGAGCTGCCCGCGCGCTGCTGGCACCCGCTCGCCGTGCCGCTGCGGTCGGCCGTCGAGATCACCGCGCGGATCCGGCTGGGGCGGATCGACCAGGCTCGGCACCTCGCCGACGAGCCGCTGCCCCGGGGTGCCGAGCTGGGGGCGGCCGCCGCGTTCCGGCTGCACGCCGAGGCGGAACTCGCGCTCGCCGAGGACGATCCGGCGGCGGCCCTGGCCGCGGCCCTCGAGTGCGGCCGCGTGCTGCGCTCGCGCGGCTGGGTCAACCCGATGATCACCGCCTGGCGCACCACGGCGGCTTTCGCGCTGCGCCGCCTCGGCGACCGCGAGGGCGCCGAGGCACTGGCCGCCGAGGAGCAGGACCTCGCCGGACGCTGGGGCACCGCCGCGGGGCTCGACGTCCTGCGCGAGCGGGTCGCCGCCGGTCTCCGCCGGGCCGTCCCCGCCCCGCGGCGGCCCGCCGACCCGCTGCCCTCGCTCCCGGCCCTCGGTCCGGACGTCCTCTCCCCCGCTGAACGGGACGTCGCCGAGCTGGCCGCCCGCGGGCTCGCCAATCGCGAGATCGCCCGGGAACTGGCGATCGCGCTGCGGACCGTCGAACTGAGGCTGACCAAGGTCTACCGCAAGCTCGGCCTCAAGGGCCGGGCCGCGCTCGCCGGCCACTGGCCGACCCGGACGCCGGGTGGCTGACCCGGTGCTGTTCGAACGCGAAGCCGAAGACGCCGTCCTGGCCGAGGCGGTGCGGTCCCTCGGCGGCGGCACCGCGGCCCGGCGAACCGGCGATCACGCCGCCGCGCAGCAAACCAGCCGGCACACCTCCACCCAGCAACCCAGCGGACACACCGCCACGCGACGACCCGGCGGACACGCCGGCACCCAGCAACCCAGCGAACACACCGCCACGCAGCAAACCAGCGAACACACCACCACCCACCAACCCGGCGAACACACCGCCACGCGGCAAACCGGCGAACACACCGCCACCCAGCCACCCGGCGGGGTCGTCGTGGTGCGTGGGGAGGCCGGCGCCGGCCGCTCGGCGTTGCTCCGGCGGCTCGGCCGGCTCGCCGCCGACGGCGGTGCCCGGGTCCTGCGGGCCGCCGGTGCCCCCGCCGAACGGGACCTGCCCTTCGGCGTCGTCCGCCAGCTCTTCCTGCCGCTGCTCGACGATCCGTGCGAAGCCACCCTGCCGCCGATCGCCGGGAAGCTGCTCCGGTCCCTGGCCGGGGCCGCCCCGGACGACGCCTGCGCCACCTTGCTCCACGGCCTGCACGTCCTGCTGGTCTCGCTGGCCGCGCACCAGCCGGTCGTGGTGCTGGCCGACGACCTGCGCTGGGCCGACGAACCTTCGGTGCGCGCCCTGGCCTTCCTCGCCGGCCGGCTGCGCGGCACCCGGATCCTGCTCGGCGTCGCGCTGCCCGGCTCCCCGCGGACCCCGGCCCTGCGGGACATCGCCCGAGCCACCGCGTACGAGGTCTGCGCGCGGCCGCTGTCCGCCGACGGCACCCGGCGGGTCGTCGCCGCCCGGACCGGGGCCGAGCCCGACCCCGCGTTCGCGGCCGCCTGCCAGGAGCTCACCGGCGGGCGGGCCCGGGACCTCGACGAGCTGCTGTCCCGGGCCTTCGCCCACCGGCTGGCCGGCACGGCCGCCCACTGCGCGCCGCTGCGCGAGCTCGGCGCCGCCGCGCGCCGGGAACGGCTGCGGCTGCTGGTCCGGCGCGAGCCGGAGGTGGCCGCGCTCGCGCGGGCGGTCGTGACGCTCGGGCGGCACGCGGAACCCGGGCTCGTCGCCCGGCTGGCCGGGCTGGACGGCGAGGCGTGCGCCGAAGCCCGCACGCTGCTCGGGGACGCGTGGCTGAGCACCGCCGCCGACGGGCGGCTGGTGCCCGAACCCGCGCTGGTGCGGGTGGTCGAACAGATGCGGACCGGCGCCGACGCCGGGGCCGCGCACCGGGCCGCGGCGGCTTTGCTGGCCGCGCAGGGGTTTCCGCCCGAGCACGTCGCCGCGCAGCTGATGGGCGTCGACACCCTCAGCGGCCGCGAAGACGTCGCGACGCTGCGGACGGCAGCGGTCGCGGCGCAGCGCCGGGGCGCCGCGGACCTCGCCGCGCGCTACCTGCGGCGGGCGCTGCTGGACCTGCCGCCCGGCAAGCCGGGCCGGGCCCGGCTGCTCACCGAGCTGGCCGCCGCCGAGGCCGATCCGCGCGCGGCCGTGCGGTACCTGGTGCAGGCGGTGCCGCTGCTGCCCGCGGGCCGGGCGCGGGCCGAAGCCGTCGCGCGGATCCCGCTCACCGCCGCCGCACGCGGGCCACTGGTCACCGAGCTGGTCAAGACCGTCCCCCGCCCCGACGACCCCGAGCTGGCAATGCGGCTGGAAGCCCGCGACTGGTTCGCCGCCCTCGAAGAGCCGGCGCGGCTGGCCGCGGCGGCCGGCCGGCTGCGGCAGCTGCCCGACCGGCCGCGCGGCCCCGGCGACCGGGAACTGCGCGCGGTGCTGCTCCTGGCCGCCACGCTCGGCGGGCACGTCACCGCCGCGGAAGCCGCCCGCCACGCCGGTGTCCTGCTCGAGTTCGAGCCGGCGCGGACCGTCCGGGCCGGGACGGCGCTGCGGATCGTGCCGCTCGTGCTGATCGCCGCCGGCCGCCCCGGTGCCGTCACGTCGTGGCTGGCGGCCGCGGACCGGCCGCGGCTCACCACCTCGGCGCGCGTGCTCGTGGACGTCCACCAAGCGCTGGCCCTGCTCGCCCGCGGCCGGTTCGCCGACGCCGCCGGACCGGCGGAGCGGGCGTTCCGCGCGGCCGAGCCGGGCGGTTACGACGTACTGGCGCTGCCGGCCACCACCCTCGCGCTGGTCGCCGAGGCCGCCCGCCGCCGCGACCTGGCCCGTCAAGTGCTGGAGGGCCTGCCCGGCACCGACGACCTCGCCGTGTTCGCGGTCCGCCGGGGCATGCGGGGGATGCTGGCCACCCGCGAGGAGCCGGACGCGGCGCTCGCGCAGTTCCTCGACCGCGGCCGCCTGCTGGACCGGGCGGGCTGGCGCAACCCGGCGATCCACCCCTGGCGGGGGTCGGCGGCCCTGCTGGCGCGGCGGCTCGGGCGTACCGGAGAGGCCCGGCAGCTGGCCGAAGAACACCACCGCCACTCCGTCGCGTGGGGGGCGCCCGCGCCGGTCGGACGGTCGCTGCGGGTGCTCGCCGCCCTCGCCGACCGGCGGCGCGCGGTCGAGCTGCTGCGGGAGGCGGTCGAGCTGCTCGACGGCGCGCCGGACGAGCTCGAGGCGGCCAAGGCCTACGCCGACCTGGGCACCCGCCTGCGCGAGACGGAACCCGCGGCGGCGCGGCGGTTGCTGGCCCGGGCGCAGGAGCTGGCCACCGCTTGCGGAGCGGGCCGGCTGGAGGCGCGCGAGGACGGCACGATCGGCCACGCGCCGCCGGCCCGCACCACGGCGGAGCTGACCGCGGGCGAGGCGACCGTCGGGCGGCTGGCGGCGGCCGGGCGGACCAACGCCGAGATCGCCGAGGAGCTGGGCATCAGCCGCCGGGCGGTCGAGAAGCACCTGACGAGCCTGTACCGCAAGCTCAAGATCGACGGCCGCGCCGAGCTGGCCACGTCGCTGGGCTGACGCTCGGAGGACGGCGGTCCGGCGCCGGGCCCTCGTCCGCGCGGAGCCGAAGCCGTTGCCGAGGAGGCGGCCGAGCCGGGCACCGAAACAGGGCCGGCCGTCGAGACCGGGGCCGAGCTGCCGCCGGTCGAGGCCACCGCTGCTGCCGAGGGACACGATCACGCCCGGATGCCGGTTCGGCGCCTGCCCGCCGATGCGGGCCGCCGGGCCCTCGTCGTCGCGCAGGACGCGATCGCGCCCCGGATGCCGGCCCGGCGCCGGGCTGCGGCTCCGGCGCCGGGCCGTCAGTCCCCCAGCTTCTCGTCCAGCAGCGCGAACATCTCGTCGTCGCTGGCCGTGGCGAAGTCGAAGCCGGTGCCGGCCACGTCGTCGCGGGCCGTCCACGTGCCGCGTACCCGGTCCAGGTGGGCGGTGATCTCCTCGAGCGCGTCCGGGTCGAGCACGGTTTCGCGCAACGCCTGCTCCAGCCGGGCCAGGTCGGCCAGGATCGCCTGCTCCGGCTTCTCGTCCGGGGCGAGGAGCTCGGCCAGGTGCCGGGCGAGGTCGCGCGGGGTCGGCTGGTCGAACGCCAGCGTCGCGGGCAGCTGCAGCCCGGTCACCGCGGTGAGGCGCCGGCGCAGCTCGACCGCCGTCAGCGAGTCGAAACCCAGTTCCGTGAACGCCTGGTCCGGGCCGACGCTGTCCTGGTCGCCGTGCTCGAGGACCACCGCCACGGCGCCGGCGACCACGTCCAGGAGCAGCTCGACGCGTTCGGCCGCGCCGAGCCCGGCGAGCCGCGGCGCGAGGTCCGGTACCGCCGCGGTCCGGGCCGCGGCCCGGCGGGGAACGAGCGCGCGCAACACCGGCGGGACGTCGTCGAGGGCGCGCAGCGCGGCCAGGTCGAGGTGCACCGGCACCACCACGGCGTCGGTACCGGCGCGGACGGCGTCGAACGCGGCCAGGCCGTCCGCCGGGGCCAGCAGCCCGACGCCGGCGCGGGCCAGCCGCCGGAGTTCCGCGTCGGGCAGGTTCGCCGTCATGCCGGTTTCGGCCGTCCACGGTCCCCACGCCAGCGACACCGCGGGCAGGCCGCGGCGCTGGCGGTGGACGGCGAGCGCGTCGAGGACGGCGTTCGCGGCCGCGTAGTTCGCCTGCCCGGCCCCGCCGAACGTGCCCGCCAGCGACGAGAACAGCACGAACCCGGCGAGGTCGCGCCCGGTCGTCAGCTCGTGCAGGTGCCGGGCGCCGCCGGCCTTGGGCCGCAGCACGGTGTCGAGCCGCTCCGGGGTGAGCGCGCCGACGACCCCGTCGTCCAGCACCCCGGCCGCGTGCACGACGGCGGTGAGGTCGAGGCCGTCGAGCAGCGCCGCGACCGCGGCCCGGTCGCCGACGTCGCAGGCCCGCACGTCGGCTCGGGCACCGGACGCGGCGAGGTCTTCGAGGAGCCCGGGTTCGGCGGTGCCGGACCGGCTGACCAGCACCAGGTGCCGGTGGCCGCCGGCGGCCAGGTGGCGGGCGACCAGCGCGCCGAGCCCGTTCGTGCCGCCGGTGACGAGCACCGCGCGGTCGCGGTCCCACTCGGCGACGGCGTCGCCGGGCGTGGCCCGTCCGACGCGCGCGGCCGACACCACACCGTCCACGATGGACAGTTCGGCTTCGCCGGCGCCGAGGAAGTCCCGCGGTACCACGGATCCGTCGGAGTCGACGAGCACGAACCGGCCCGGGTTCTCCTGCTCGGCCGAGCGCACCAGCCCCCACACGGCCGCCGCGGCGAAGTCTTCGCCGTCGAGCGCGCCCCGGGTCCGGAGCACGAGTTTCGCCGCGCCGAAGCGCGGATCCCGCAGCCACGTCTGGACGAGGGCCAGCACTTCGGCCGTCAGAGCGCGGACCTCGGCGCCCGGCGGAACGACCACCTCGACGAACCCGGGCACCGCGACCAGCTCGGCCAGCGCGCGGCCCGGGCCGGCGAGCGCGTGCCCGGGCGCCGTGACGACGTCCGCCGGGGCGGGCGCGATCGGAGTCCAGTTCAGCCGGTAGAGGTGCGCAGGCCGCCGTTGCCCGGCCGCGCGGACGGTCAGCCCGTCGACCGAGGCCACCGGGGCCCCGGACGCGTCGGCGATGGCGAGCCCGATCGTGTCCGGGCCCGCCGGGGTCAGCCGGACGCGCAGGTCCGCCGCGCCGGGCCGGTGCACCGACACCCCGCGCCAGGTGAACGGCAGCGCGGGCGGCCCGTCGGGGTGGGCCACCAGCTGGGCGTGCAGGACGGCGTCGAGCAGCGCCGGGTGCAGGCCGAAGCCCGCGGCCTCGTCGACGCGGGCTTCAGCGAACAGCTCGTCGCCGCGCCGCCACAGCGCCCGCAGGCCCTGGAACGCCGGGCCGTAGGCGAACCCGCGGTCGGCCAGCCCGTCGTAGGCGCCGGCCAATGGCACCGGAACGGCGTCCGCCGGCGGCCAGTCCGCGGCCGCGGCCTCCGCCGGCCCCGCGTCCGGGGCGACGACGCCGGAGGCGTGCCGGGTCCACGTGCCGTCGTCGCCGGCGGAGTGGACGTCCACCGGGCGGCGGCCGTCCGCGCCGGCGGCGCCGACGGAGACCTGGATCGTCACGTCCCCGGTGAGGACCAGGGGCGCCAGCAGCGTGAGGTCCTCGACGCGCGCGCAGCCCGCCTGGGCGCCGGCGTGCCGGGCCAGTTCGAGGAACGCCGTGCCGGGCACGAGGGCCGTGCCGAAGACGACGTGGTCGGCCAGCCACGGGTGCGCGGCCGCCGACAGGCGGCCGGTGCTGACGAGCGTGCCGGTCCCGGCCACTTCGACGGCCGCGCCGAGCACCGGGTGGCCGCCGCGGCGGGGGTCGCCGGCCGGGCGCGCCGGCGGCCAGAACCTCCGGTGCTCGAACGGGTAGGCGGGCAGGTCGGCGCGCGGCCCGTCGGTGGCCCACTCGACGTCGAGGCCGGAGACGTGCAGCCGGGCCAGCGCGGTGGTGAAGGTGCGGTCCTCGGCGCGGTCGCGGCGGGCGACCGGCACGACGACCGCGTCCGGCACGCCGACCAGGCCGGACAGCACCGCGTCCGGGCCGACCTCGACGAACCGGGTCACCCCGGCGAGCCGCTCGAGCGTGTCGGCGAACCGGACGGTGTCGCGCACGTGCCGGACCCAGTACGCCGGGTCGGTGACGTCGCCGGACGTGATCAGCGGGATCGCCGGCTCGGCGAAGGTCAGCCCGGCGACGACCTCGCCGAACCCGGCCAGCATCGGGTCCATCAGCAGCGAGTGGAACGCGTGCGAGACGGGCAGCCGCCGCTGCTTGCCGAACTTCCCGGCGACGGCGGTGACCGCGTCTTCGAGGCCGGACAGCACCACCGACTCCGGGCCGTTGACCGCGGCGAGGTCGACGCCCGCGCCCAGCAGCGGGCGGACGTCCGCTTCGGCCGCCCGGACGGCGATCATCACGCCGCCTTCGGGCAGCGCGCCCATCAGCCGGGCGCGCGCCGACACGAGCGCGCAGGCGTCGTCGAGGGTGAGCACGCCGGCGACGTGCGCGGCCGCGATCTCCCCCACCGAGTGCCCGGCGACGAAGTCCGGGCGCACCCCCCGGGAGGCCAGCAGCCGGGCCGCGGCCACCTCGAACGCGAACAACGCCGGCTGGGCGTGTTCGGTGCGGTGCACCCGGTCGTCGGCCACCGCGGACCGGACGGCCGGGCCGAGCCGGTCGAGGACCTCGTCGAACGCGGCGGCGAACACCGGGAAGCGGGCGGCCAGCTCGTGGCCCATGCCCGGCCGCTGCGCGCCCTGCCCGGAGAACAGGAACGCGGTCGGGCCGGTCGTCGCCACGCCTTCGACGACGTCCGGGGACGGCTCACCGGCCGCCAGTGCGGCGAGGGCTTCGGCGGGGCGCTCCGACACGACGACGGCCCGGTGCGCGAACCGCGATCGCCGCGCCAGCGCCCGGCCGACCGCGTCGGCGGCCAAATCATCCACAGTGGACGCCAAGCGGGCGGCGTGCGCCCGCAGCGCCGCCTCCGAACGCGCGGACAACGGCCAGGCCGCGAGCCCGTCCGGCGCTTCGGCCGGAACCGGCGTCTCGGGAGCCTGCTCGATGATCACGTGCGCGTTGGTGCCGCTGATGCCGAACGAGGAGATCCCGGCCCGCCGCGGCCGCTGCGCCGCCGGCCAGGCGCGCGGCCCGGTGACGACCTCCACCGCACCCGCCGCCCAGTCCACATAGGACGACAGCGTGCCGGTGTGCAGGCTCGCCGGGACGACGCCGTGGCGCATCGCCAGGATCATCTTGATGATCCCCGCCACCCCGGCGGCGGCCTGGGTGTGCCCGATGTTCGACTTCACCGACCCCAGCAGCAGCGGGGTTTCCCGGTCCTGACCGTACGTGGCCAGCAACGCCTGCGCCTCGATCGGATCGCCCAGCGCGGTCCCGGTGCCGTGCGCCTCGACGACGTCGACGTCCGAAGCGGACAGACCGGCGCCGGCGAGGGCGGCGCGGATCACGCGCTGCTGGGAGGGGCCGTTCGGCGCGGTGAGGCCGTTGGAGGCGCCGTCGGAGTTGACCGCGGAACCCCTGACCACGGCAAGGATCCGGTGGCCGTGGCGGAGTGCGTCGGACCGGCGTTCCAGTACCAGCAGGCCGACCCCTTCGGCCCAGCCGGTGCCGTCGGCGTCGTCGGAGAACGCCTTGCAGCGGCCGTCCGGCGAAAGCCCGCGCTGGCGGGCGAACTCGACGAACGTCGCCGGGGTCGCCATCACCGTCACGCCCCCGGCCAGCGCCAGCGAGCACTCCCCCGACCGCAGCGCCTGGCTCGCCCAGTGCAGCGCCACCAGCGACGACGAACACGCCGTGTCCACCGTCACCGCCGGGCCTTCCAGGCCGAGCGCGTAGGCGACCCGGCCGGAAGCGACGCTCGGCGCGCTGCCGTTGCCTTGCTGGCCTTCGTAGTCGCTGCCGGCGAGCAGGCCGCCGTAGTCGCTGTACATCACGCCGGCGAACACGCCGGTCGCCGAGCCGCGCAACGTCGCCGGGTCGATGCCCGCGTGTTCCAGTGCCTCCCACGACGTTTCGAGCAGCAGCCGCTGCTGGACGTCGGTCGCGACCGCTTCGCGCGGGCTCATGCCGAAGAACGCGGCGTCGAAGTCCGCGGCATCGGCCAGGAAGCCACCGGCCCGCGCGTAGGTCGTGCCCGGGTGGTCCGGGTCGGGGTCGTAGAGGGCGGCCAGGTCCCAGCCGCGGTCGGGCGGGAACGGGCCGACCGCGTCGCGGCCCGCCGCGACCAGGTCCCAGAACTCGTCGGGCGAGGCCACCCCACCGGGGTAGCGGCAGCCCATGCCGACGACGACGATCGGGTCGTCGTCCCGCGCGCGGACCGGGCCGCTCCCGGTGGCAGCGGCCGCGTCGGTCCCGGTCAGCTCGCCGAGCAGGAACGCCGTGAGCGCCGCGCTGTTCGGGTGGTCGAACACCAGGGTCGTGGGCAGCCGCAGGCCGGTCGCGCCGGCCAGCCGGTTGCGCAGTTCGACGCCGGTGAGCGAGTCGAAGCCCAGCGCCGAGAACGCGCGGGACGGCTCGACCGCCGTGCCGTCGGCGTGCCCGAGCACGGCCGCGACCTGCGCGGTGACCAGGCCGGCGACGACGTCGTGGCGCTCGGCTTCCGGCAGTTCCGTGAGCCGGGCGGCGAGCTCGCTCGCCGCGGCGGCCCGGCGCGTGGCCGGGCGGACCAGCCCGCGCAGCGGCGCGGCGACCTCGCCGGCGGCGGTCGCGGCCAGCCGGACCGGCACCAGGTTCGGCGTTCCGGCGCCGACGGCCGCGTCGAACAGCGCGAGGCCGTCTTCGGCGGTCAGGGCGGCGATCCCGGCCCGTCCCATCCGCGCGAGCTCGGCGCCGCCCAGCTCGGCGGTCATGCCGCCGACGCCGGTCCACGGGCCCCAGGCGAGGGAGACGGCGGGCAGCCCGCGGGCGGCGCGGTGGGCGGCGAGGGCGTCGAGGTAGGCGTTGGCGGCGGCGTAGCCGGCCTGCCCCGCGCCGCCGATCGTGCCCGCGACGGAGGAGAACAGCACGAACCCGTCGAGGTCGCCGGCCAGCTCGTGCAGCAGCCGGGCGGCCTCGGCCTTGGGACGCCAGACCCGGTTCAGCTGCTCACCGGTCATCGTCTCCACGGTGCCGTCTTCGAGGACCCCGGCCGCGTGCACGACGGCGGTCAGGCGGTGGCCCTCGAGCGCGGCGGCCACCGCGGCCCGGTCGGTGACGTCGCAGGCGGCGACGGTCACCTCGGCCCCGGCGTCGGTCAGCTCGGTGACGTCGGCCCGGCCGCCGCGGCTGAGCAGCAGCAGGCGGCGCATGCCGTGCGCGGTCACCAGGTGCTTCGCCAGCAGGCGGCCCAGACCGCCGGTACCGCCGGTGATCACCACCGTGCCGTCGGGGTCCCAGCCCAGCGGTGCCGGTGCCGCGGGCGCCTTCGCCAGCCGCGGGACTTCGACGACGCCGTCGCGCACGCGGGCCTGCGGCTCCCCGGTGACCAGGGCGGCGTCGGCCGGATCGGCGCTGTCGACGAGCACGAACCGGCCGGGGTGCTCGGCCTGCGCGGCCCGGACAAGGCCCCAGACGCCGGCCGCGGTGGGGTCGGTGCCGTCGGTGGCGCCGGTGGTGTGGACGACGAGTTCGGCGTCGCGGGGTTCGGCGAGCCAGCCGCGGACCAGCTCCAGGGCGTGGGCGGGGCCGTCGGGCGTGACGACCACCCGCTCCGGGGCTTCGCGGCCGGTCGGGGTGACCGGGACCCAGCCGAGCCGGTACAGCGCGTCCCCGACGTGGGTGCGGACGGCGGCCGCGGGCCGGAAGGTCACCGCGTCGACCTCGGCGACCGGGTGGCCTTCGGCGTCCGCAAAGGACAGGGAGACCGCGTTGTCCCCGGCCGGGCTGATGCGGACCCGCAGGAGCGACGCACCCGTGGCGTGCAGCCGGACGCCCCGCCAGCTGAACGGCACGTGCGGCCGGTCGTGCCCGGCGGTCAGCGCGACGGCGTGCAGGGCGGCGTCCAGCAGCGCCGGGTGCACGCCGAACGCCCCGGCCGGCTCGTCGCCGAGGCTCAGCTCCGCGAAGACGTCGTCGCCGTGGCGCCAGGCGCGGCGCAGGCACTGGAACGCCGGGCCGTAGCCGAGGCCGAGCGCGGCCAGCCGGTCGTAGGCGTCGCCCAGGTCGAGGGGCTCGGCGTCGCCCGGGAGGGTGACGTCCCGGGGTGCGGTTCCGGGATCCGGCTCGAGGACGCCGGTCGCGTGCCGGGTCCAGCCGCCGTCGCTTCCCTCGGGGCGGGCGTGGACGGCGAAGTCGCGCAGCCCGTCGTCGCCCGCGTCGGTGACGCGGACCTGCAGGTGCACGGCGGCTTCGGCCGGGACGGCAAGCGGTTCGACGACGGTGAGTTCGCGGACGGCGCCGAGGGCCAGCGCGAGGTCGGCGAAGGCCGCGCCGGGCAGCACGGCCGAGCCGAGCACGGTGTGGTCGGCCAGCCACGGCTGCGCGGCCGGGGAAAGCCGGCCGGTGCAGAGCAGTCCCGCGCCGTCGGCGAGGTCGACCGTGCCGCCGAGCAGCGGGTGCCCGGCCGCGCCGAGCCCCAGCCCGGCCGGGTCGCCGGTGCGCCGGCGGGCCGGCGGCCAGAACCGTTCGTGCTGGAAGGCGTACCCCGGCAGCGGAACCGCCCGGCCGTCGGCGAGGCCGTCCCAGTCCACCGGGACGCCGGCCGCGAAGAGGCGGGCGAGCGCGGTGCGGAAGGTGCGGGGCTCGTCGCGGTCGCGGCGCAGCAGGGGCACGGCCAGGGCGTCGTCGCCGGCGGCGAGCCCGGCGAGGACGGCGTCCGGGCCGATTTCGACGAACTTGTCGACGTGCCACGCCCGCAGTGCGCGCAGGGCGTCGGCGAAGCGCACGGTGTCGCGGACCTGCCGCACCCAGTAGGCCGGGTCGGTGACGCTGCCGTTCGCCACCACGGGAATCGTCGGCTCGCGGTAGGTCAGCCCCGCCGCGATTTCGCCGAACCCGGCGAGCATCGGGTCCATCAGGGACGAGTGGAAGGCGTGCGAGACCGACAGCCGTTTCGCGTCGCCGAAGTGCGCGGCCACCGCGGCGACGGCGGCTTCGGGGCCGGAGACCACGACCGAGCGCGGGCCGTTGACGGCGGCGAGGCCGGCCCCGCCGGTCAGCAGCGGCCGGACGTCTTCCTCCGCAGCCCGCAGCGCGACCATCGCCCCGCCGGGCGGCAGCGCCTGCATGAGCCGGCCGCGCGCGGTGACCAGCCGGGCCGCGTCGGCCAGGGAGAACACCCCGGCGACGTGCGCGGCGGCGATCTCGCCGATCGAGTGCCCGGCGACGTAGGCCGGGGTGACCCCGCGGGCGGTCACGGTGCGGAACAGCGCGACCTCGACGGCGAACAGCGCGGGCTGGGCGTACTCGGTCCGGTCGAGCGCGGCGGCGTCGTCACCCCACATCACGTCGCGGACCGCGGGGTCGAGTTCGGCGAGGACGGCGTCGAGGGCGGCGGCGAAGACCGGGTCCGCGGCCAGCTCGCGGCCCATGCCCAGGCGCTGGGAACCCTGCCCGGAGAACAGGAACGCGGTCCGGCCGGGCGCGGGGACGCCGGTGACGACGTCCGGGTGCTCGTGGCCGCCGGCGAGCGCGGCCAGCCCGGCCGCGCCGAACACGACGGCTCGTTCGTCGAACCGGGCGCGGCCGTGGGCCAGGGTCCACGCCGCGTCGCGGGCGTCGTGGTGTCCGATGTGGACACTAAGCCGCTTCGCCTGTGCCCGCAGGGCTTCGGGGGTCTTGGCGGTGACCAGCCACGGCACGTCCGGCGCCGCGGGCCGCTCCGGCACCGGGCGGGCCGCGGGCTGTTCGAGGATGACGTGGGCGTTCGTGCCGCTGATGCCGAAGGACGACACGCCGGCGCGGCGCGGGCGCCCCGCGTCGGGCCAGGCCGTCCCGGCGGTGGCCAGCTCGACCGCGCCCGCGGTCCAGTCGACGTGCCCGGACGGCGCGGTGACGTGCAGCGTCCGCGGCACGACGCCGTGGCGCATCGCCTGCACCACCTTGATGATCCCGGCGACGCCGGAGGCGGCCTGCGTGTGGCCGAGGTTGGACTTGACCGACCCCAGCAGCAGCGGCGTCTCGCGGTCCTGCCCGTAGGTCGCGAGCAGCGCCTGCGCCTCGATCGGGTCGCCCAGGGTCGTGCCGGTGCCGTGCGCTTCCACGACGTCGACGTCCCTGGTGGACAGACCGGCGCCGGCGAGCGCGGCGCGGATCACGCGCTGCTGGGACGGGCCGTTGGGGGCGGTGAGGCCGTTGGAGGCGCCGTCGGAGTTGACCGCGGACCCCTTGACCACGGCGAGGACCTCGTGTCCGTGGCGTTCGGCGTCGGACAGCCGTTCCAGGACGAGCATGCCGACGCCCTCGGCCCAGCCGACGCCGTCGGCGCTGTCGGAGAACGGCTTGCAGCGGCCGTCGGCGGCGAGCCCGCGCTGGCGGGAGAACTCGACGAACGCCGTCGGCGTCGCCATCACCGTGACGCCGCCGGCCAGGGCGAGGTCGCACTCCCCCGACCGCAGGGACTGGGCGGCCCAGTGCAGCGCGACCAGCGACGACGAGCACGCCGTGTCCACGGTGACCGCCGGGCCTTCGAGGCCGAGGGTGTAGGCGACGCGCCCGGACGCGACGCTGCCGGCGCTGCCGCTGGTCTGGTAGCCCTCGGTGTCTTCGCCGCCGTCGAGCAGGCGGCTGTAGTCGCCGTACATCACGCCGGCGAACACCCCGGTGGCGCTGCCGCGCAGCGACGACGGGTCGACGCCCGCGCTTTCCACGGCCGCCCAGGAGGTTTCGAGCAGCAGGCGTTGCTGGACGTCGGTCGCGACGGCTTCGCGCGGGCTCATGCCGAAGAAGGCGGCGTCGAACTCGGCGGCGTCGTGCAGGAAGCCGCCGTGGCGCGTGTAGGACGTGCCGGGGTGGGCCGGGTCGGGGTCGTAGAGCGCGGTGAGGTCCCAGCCGCGGTTCGCCGGGAACCCGCTGATCGCGTCGCGTTCTTCGGCGACCAGCCGCCAGAGGTCCTCGGGCGAGGAGACGCCGCCCGGGTAGCGGCAGGCCATGCCGACGATGACGATCGGGTCGCCGTCGACGGCCTTCGTGGTGAGGACCGGACCGGCCGGTGCTTCGCCGGCGAGGTGGTCGGCCAGTGCGCCGACGGTCGGGTAGTCGAAGACGAGCGTCGCGGAGAGCCGGAGCCCGGTGGCCGCGGTGAGCCGGTTGCGCAGCTCGACCGCGGTCAGCGAGTCGAAACCGAGTTCGGTGAACGACTTGGCGGGGGTGATCCGCTCGGTGCCGCGGTGGCCCAGGACGTGCGCGACCTCGGCCGCGACGACGGCCACGGCCTCGGCGCGGTCACGCAGCCGCCGCTCCCGCGCCGGGGCCGCCGCCCGGCGCGCCCGCGCGCGGACCAGGCCGCGCAGCGGGTGCGGGAGGTCGTCGCGGCGGCGCAGGACGGCCCGGTCCAGCCGCACCGGCAGCACCACGGGCGCGGCGCCGGCGACGGCGGCGTCGAAGAGCGCGAGGCCCTCTTCGACGGCGAGCGGCGGGAACCCGGCACGGGCGAGCCGGTCGAGGCCGGTGTCCCCGAGTTCCGCGGTCATGCCGGAGGTGGCGACCCACGGGCCCCAGGCGAGGCTCACGGTGTGCGGGCGGTGCTGGGCCAGTGCGTCGAGGAACGCGTTGGCGGCGGCGTAGTTGCCCTGCCCGGGCAGGCCGAGGGTGCCGGAGACGGAGGAGAAGAGGACAAGCGGCGTGTCGTCCGCGACCAGTTCGTGCAGGTGCCAGGCGGCCAGGCCCTTGGGCCGGTGGACCGCGGCGAGGCGCTCCGGGGTGAGGTCGCCGAGGAGGGCGTCGTCGAGGACCCCGGCGGCGTGGACGACGGCGGTGATCTCGCGGTCCCGGAGGAGCGCTTCGAGGGCGTCCCGGTCGGCGACGTCGCAGGCGGCGAGGGTCACGTCGGCGCCGGCTGCGGTGAGGTCGCCGGCCAGCTCGGCGGCACCGGGGCTGTCCGCGCCGCGCCGGCTCACCAGGAGCAGGCGGCGGGTCCCCCCGGCGACGAGGTGCCGGGCGATGACCGCGCCGAGACCGCCGGTCCCGCCGGTGACGAGCACGGTGCCGCCGGGGTCCCAGGAGGCGGCGCTTCCCCGTGGCCGCGACGCGGTCAGGCGGGCGGCGAGGAGGGTGCCGCCGCGCACGGCCAGCTGGGGTTCCTCGCTCGCCAGGGCGGCCGGGACGAGTTCGGTGGACGCGGACCCGTCCAGGTCCACCAGGCCGAAGCGGCCCGGGTGTTCCGACTGCGCCGCGCGGATCAGGCCCCAGACCGCCGCGGCCGGGAGGTCGGTTCCGTCGGTGGCGCCCCGGGTCAGGAAGACCAGCTTGCCCGTCCCGGGCTCCGCGACCCAGCGCTGGGCCAGCTCCAGTGCCCGGCAGGTCAGCTCGTGCGCCGACGCCGGGACGTCCGCGCCGCCGGTCAGGCACGTCACCACCAGCGGGGCGCCGGTGAGGTCGCCGGTGGCGGGCAGGGCGAGGCCGAACGGGTCGGCGCCCCAGCGGACCGCCGGGGCCGCGGCGGGGGCGGGCACCGGGAGCCAGTCCAGGGTGAACAGCGCGTCGCTGCGGTGGGCCGCCGGGCGGTGCTCGCGCAGGTCGAGCGCGTCGATCGTGGCCACCGGGGTGCCGTCGGGGGCGGTCAGGGCGAGGCCGTCCCCGCGCACGTGCACCCGCAGCGCCACCGCGCCCGCCGCGTGCAGCGACACCCCGCGCCACGAGAACGGAAGCGCCCGCGGCGGGGTGCCCGGCCGCAGCGTCAACGCGTGCAGGGCCGCGTCAAGCAACGCCGGGTGCAGGCCGAACTCCGCCGCCTCCGCGTGGTGCTCGGCGTCGAGGGCGACCTCGGCGAACACCTCGCCGCCCCGGCGCCAGGCCGCGCGCAGGCCGCGGAAGCGCGGGCCGTACTCGAAGCCGTCGGCCGCTAAGTCCGCGTAGAAGTCCGCCGGCGCGACCGGCTCCGCGCCCGCGGGCGGCCACTCGTCGGCCGCGGCCGGCGGCGGGGCCGAGGCGGGGCCGAGGGTGCCGGTGGCGTGCTCGGTCCAGTCATCCTGTTCGGACTGTCGCGAGTGGATGGCGACCGGCCGGGTGCCGTCTGCTCCCGGCTCGCCGACGCGCACCTGGACGCGGGCGGGCACCACCAGCGGAACGGCCATGGTCAGCTCGTCGATCCGCGGGCAGCCGCACTCGTCGCCCGCGCGCACGGCCAGCTCGGCCAGCGCCGTGCCCGGCAGCAGCGCCGCCCCGGCCACGACGTGCTCGGCCAGCCACGGCTGCGCGGCGACCGACAACGTCCCGGTCAGCACGACTTCGTCCGCGCCGGCCAGCGCGACCACGTCGTCCAGCAGCGGGTGCGCCACCGGACCGGCCGCGCGGACCGGCCGCGGGGCGGGCCAGAACCGCTCGCGCTGGAACGGGTAGGTGGGCAGCTCCACCCGCCGTCCGCCGGTCAGCGCGGGCCGCCAGTCGACGTCGACGCCGGCCACGAACAGCCGTGCCGCCGCCGCCACGAACGCGGTCTCCTCGCCGCGGTCGCGGCGCAGCAGCGGCACCGCGAGCCCGTCGGGCACCAGCGCGGACAGCACGCCGTCCGGCCCGGCCTCGACGAACCGGGTGACCCCGGACATGGTCAACGCCGTGACGGCGTCGGCGAACCGGACCGCTTCGCGCGCGTGCCGCACCCAGTAGCCCACTGTCGTCGGTGCCGCCTCGGGTTCCACTGTGGACACGAACGGCAGCCGCGGCGGCGCGAACTCCAGTCCACCGAGGACTTCGGCGAACTCCGCCAGCATCGGTTCCATCAGCGGCGAGTGGAACGCGTGCGACACCGCGAGCCGCCGGGTCTTCGCGAACCGCGCGGCCACCGCGTCGACGGCCTCCGCCGTCCCGGAGAGGACGACCGACCGCGGCCCGTTCACCGCGGCGAGCGCGACGTCCGGGCCGAGCAGCGGCCGGACCTCGGCCTCGCTCGCCACGACCGCGACCATCGCGCCACCGCCGGGCAGGGCCTGCATCAGCGCGCCGCGGGCGGCGACCAGACGGCAGGCGTCGGTCAGGGAGAACACCCCGGCGGCGTGCGCGGCGGCGATCTCGCCGATCGAATGCCCGGCGACGAAGTCCGGCGCGATCCCCCACGACCCGGCCAGCCGCAGCAGCGCGACCTGCAGGGCGAACAACGCCGGCTGCGCGAACTCCGTCCGGTCCAGCCGGGACTGGTCGGCACCGCGCACAGCCGCCGCGATCCCGGGGCCGAACTCCGCCAGGACGGCGTCGTACGCTTCGGCGAAGACCGGGAACCGCCCGGCCAGCTCGCGCCCCATGCCCGCGCGCTGGCCACCCTGCCCGCCGAACAGGAACGCGGTCTTGCCCGGGACGGCGGCCCCGGTGACGGCGGCCGGGTGGGCCAGGGTCAGTGCGTCCCGGGTGGTCGCCGCGTCGGTGGCCAGCACGACGGCCCGGTGCGCGAACCGCGACCGGCCGGCCAGGGTGCGGCCCACGTCGAGCGGCTCCGCGGTGACGGCCGCCAGGGCCGCCGCCTGCGCACCCAAGGCGGCCTCGGACTTGGCCGACAGCGGCCACGGCACCACCGCGGGCGCGGGTGGCGCGGGCACGTCCACGGCGGCCGGGGGCTGTTCGAGGATGGCGTGGGCGTTCGTGCCGCTGATGCCGAAGGACGAGACCGCCGCCCGGCGCGGCCGGCCGTGCTCGGGCCACCGGGCCGGTTCGCCCAGCAGGGCGACCCCGCCGTCCTCCCAGTCGATGCGCGACGACGGCGTGTCCGCGTGCAAGGTGCGCGGCAGCACGCCGTGGTGCATGGCGAGCACCATCTTGATCACGCCGGCGACGCCCGCGGCGGCCTGCGTGTGCCCGATGTTGGACTTCACCGAGCCCAGCAGCAGCGGCGTCTCGCGGTCCCGGCCGTAGGTGGCGATCAGCGCCTGCGCCTCGATCGGGTCGCCCAGCGGCGTGCCGGTGCCGTGGCCCTCCACCGCGTCGACGTCCGAAGGGGACAGACCGGCGTGCGCGAGCGCCGCGCGGATCACGCGCTGCTGCGACGGCCCGTTCGGGGCCGTGAGGCCGTTGGAGGCGCCGTCCTGGTTCAGCGCGCTCCCGCGGACCACGGCCAGCACCGGGTGGCCGTGGCGGCGCGCGTCGGACAGCCGTTCCAGCAGCAGCATCCCGGCGCCCTCGGCCCAGCCGGTGCCGTCCGCGCCGTCGCCGAAGGAGCGGCAGCGGCCGTCCGCGGACAGGCCGCGCTGGCGGGAGAACTCGACGAACGTCGACGGCGTGGCCATCACCGTGACGCCGCCGGCGAGGGCGAGGTCGCACTCCCCCGACCGCAGCGCCTGCGCGGCCAGGTGCAGGGACACCAGCGACGACGAGCACGCCGTGTCCACGGTGACCGCCGGGCCCTCCAGACCGAGCACGTAGGACACCCGCCCCGAGGCGACGCTGCCCGCGCTGCCGCTGGTCAGGTAGCCCTCGGCGTCTTCGCTGCCGCTGAGCAGGCGGCTGTAGTCGTGGTACATCACGCCGGCGAAGACGCCGGTCGCGGTGCCGCGCAGCGCCACCGGGTCGATGCCCGCCCGCTCGACGGCCTCCCACGACGTCTCCAGCAGCAGCCGCTGCTGGGCGTCGGTGGCGAGGGCTTCGCGCGGGCTCATGCCGAAGAACTCGGCGTCGAACTCGGCGGCGTCGTGCAGGAACCCGCCGTGCCGCGTGTACGACGTGCCCGCGTGGTCGGGGTCGGGGTCGTAAAGCGCGTCGAGGTCCCAGCCGCGGTCGGCGGGGAACTCCGAGACGGCGTCGCGGCCGTCGCGGACCAGCGCCCACAGCTGGCCGGGGGTGCGGACGCCACCCGGGTAGCGGCAGGCCATGCCGACGATGACGACCGGGTCCCCGGCCGTCGCCGCCGGGCGGCGGACGTCGGCGGCCGGGGTACCGGCGTCGAACAGCTCGGCCAGCAGGTACGCGGCCAGCGCGGTGACGGTCGGGTGGTCGAACACGAGCGTGCTGGGCAGCCGCAGGCCGGTGGCGGCGGCGAGGCGGTTGCGCAGGTCGACGCCGCTGAGCGAGTCGAAACCGAGGTCGGAGAACGCGCGGGCGGGGTCGATCGCGGCGGCGTCGGCGTGGCCGAGCGCGAGGGCGACGTGCGTGGCGACCAGCCCGGCGACGGCTTCCTCGCGTTCGGCCGCGGGCAGCGGCGCGAGGGTGCGGGTGAGGTCGCCGGCCTGCACCGATCCGGCGGCGGCGCGGCGGCGGCCGGGCCGGACCAGGCCGCGCAGGACGGGCGGGACCGCGGGCAGCCGCCGCACGGCGGCGAGGTCGAGCGGCAGCGGGAGGAGCGCGGGCTCGCCGGCGGCGCGGGCGGCGTCGAACAGCGCGAGACCCGCTTCCACGCCGACCGGCGGCAGCCCCGCTTCGGCCAGCCGCCGGAGGTCGGCCTCGGACAGGGTCGAGGTCATGCCGCTGCCGGTCGCCCACGGACCCCAGCCGAGGGACACCGCGGGCCGGCCCTGCGCGTGCCGGAGGCGGGCGAGGGCGTCGAGGAACGCGTTGGCGGCGGCGTAGTTCCCCTGCCCGGCGCCCCCGTAGGTGCCGGCGACGGAGGAGAAGAAGAGCAGTTCGGTGCCGACGGCGGTGAGCTCGTGGAGGTGCCAGGCGCCGTCGGCCTTGGCGCGCAGCACGGGCTCGAAGCGCTCCGGGGTCAGCGCGGCGAGGGTGCCGTCGTCGAGGACACCGGCGGCGTGGACGACCGTGGTGATGTCGCGGCCCGCGAGGAGCCGGGCGAGGGCGTCGCGGTCGCCGACGTCGCAGGCCGCGACCTCGACGCCGTCGCCGAGGTCGGCGAGCAGGGCGGGATCGGCCACGCCGGAGCGGCTGACCAGCAGCAGGTCGCGGCCGCGGGCGGCGAAGTGGCGGGCGACGGCGCTGCCGAGCCCGCCGGTGCCGCCGGTGATGAGGACGGTGCCTTCGCGGTCCTCCGGTTCGGCCGGGGGCGCGGTGACGCGGACGAGCCGGGCGGCGAAGACGCGGCCGCCGTCGATCTTGAGGACGGGTTCGCCGTCCGCGACGACCGGCTCGCCGGAGCCGTCGGTCTCGACGAGCACGAACCGGCCCGGGTGTTCGGCCTGCGCGGCGCGGACGAGGCCGCCGGCCGCCGCCGCGACCGGGTCGCCGGCGGGGATCAGCACGACCAGCGTGCGGTCCCCGGCGAGCGCCTGCTGCAGCTCGGTCAGGACGCGGGCGGTGACCTCGCGCAGCGCTCGCGGGACGTCGGTGTGGTCGCCGGCGACGGTGAGGAGGCCGGCGTCGGCCGCCGGCCGGGCCGTGACGGGGGTCCAGTCGAGGCGGAAGAGCGGCTGCGGGGCCTTCGCCGTGCCCGGGTGGCGCAGGACGAGGTGCTCGACGGAGACGACGGGGACGCCGGCCGGGTCCGTGGCGGTGATCCGGAGGCCGCCGTCGGCCGGGGTGAGCCGGACGCGCAGGGCGTGGGCGCCGGTGGCGTGCAGGGTGACGCCGTGCCAGGAGAACGGAACGCGGCCGGCGAGGGCGGGATCCAGGACGGAGACCAGGCGGAGGGCGGCGTCGAAGAGGGCGGGGTGGAGGCCGTAGGCGGTGGCGTCGGCGCGTTGCGGGCCGGCGAGGGCGACTTCGGCGAAGACCTCGTGGTCCCGGCGCCAGGCGGCGGTGGGCCCGGGGAAGGCGGGGCCGTAGCCGAGCCCGTCGGCGGCGAGGCGCTCGGTGAGGCCGGTGAGGTCGAGGGCTTCGGCGCCGGCCGGGGGCCAGGGGTCCGGGGTGGCGGCCGGCCCGGTCGAGGGAGCGGCGCCCGGCGCGGTCTCCGGGATCAGCCGGCCGGTCGCGTGGCGCGTCCACGGCTCGTCCGTCCCGTCCGGGCGGGAGGACACCGCGAACTCGCGCGCGCCGTCGTCCTCGGCGGCGTTCACCCGGACCTGCAGCTGCCGGTCCGCCGTCACCGCCAGCGGCGACTCGATCGTCAGCTCGTCGACGGCGAGGTCCTCGCCTGCCGCCGACGCCAGGTCCACGAACGCCGTGCCCGGCAGGACCGGGGTTCCGTGCACCGTGTGGCCGGCCAGCCACGGCTGGGTCGCCGTCGTCAGCAGGCTCGTCCGGACCGTGCTGCCGTCGGTGAGGTCCACGGCCGCGCCGAGCAGCGGGTGCCCGGGGGCCGACGGCCAGAACCGCTGGTGCTGGAACGGGTACGTCGGCAGGTCGGCCGGCCGCGCGCCCGAGCCGGCGAACCACGCGGGCCAGTCCACAGTGGAGCCGGCCACGTGCAGGCGGCCCAATGCTTCCAGGATCGCGACCGGTTCCGGGCGGTCGCGGCGCATCAGCGGTGCCACCGTCGCGGCCGGGTCGCCGACCAGACCGGACAGGACCGCGTCCGGTCCGAGCTCGGCGAACGTCGTCACGCCCGCTTCGGCCAGCGAGCCGAGCGTGTCGTGGAAGCGGACCGTCGCGCGGACGTGCTCCACCCAGTACTCCGGGGACGTCACGTCACCGGCCGCGAGCAGCGGGATCCGCGGGGGTGCGAACGCCAGCTCCGCCACGACCGCGCGGAACTCCGGCAGCATCGGCTCCATCAGGTGCGAGTGGAACGCGTGCGACACCGCGAGCCGCCGCGCCTTGCCGAAGCGGGACGCCACCGCCAGCACCGCTTCCTCGACGCCGGAAACCACCACGGACCGCGGCCCGTTCACCGCCGCCACGTCGACGCCGTCGAGCAGCGCCGCCCGGACGTCCGCTTCGGACGCTTCGAGCGCCACCATCGCGCCGCCGCGGGGCAGCGCCTGCATCAGGGCGCCCCGGGCGGAAACCAGCGTGGCGGCGTCTTCCAGGGACAGCACCCCGGCCACGTGCGCGGCCGCGATCTCGCCGACCGAGTGCCCGGCGACGAAGTCCGGGCGGACGTCCCACGACGCCAGCAGCCGCGCCAGGGCGACCTCGATCGCGAACAGCGCGGGCTGCGCGCAGCCGGTCTCGGCCAGCGCTTCGGCGTCCGGACCCCAGATCACCGAGCGCAGGGCCGGGTCGAACGACGCCAGGACCTCGTCGAAGGCTTCGGCGAACACCGGGTACTCCGCGGCCAGCTCGCGGCCCATCCCGATCCGCTGGGCGCCCTGCCCGGTGAACAGGAACGCCAGCGGCCCCGGCGCCACGACCCCCCGGGCGACCTCGCGCACGCCGCCGGCCCCGGCCAGCAGCACCGCCCGGTGCGCGAACCGGGCCCGGCCGGTCGCCAGGGTGAACCCGGCGTCGAGCGGCGCGGGCGAAGCCTGCGTGACACGCGTGATCTGCTCGGCCAGCGCCGCTTCGGACCGCGCCGAAAGGACCCACGGCACCACCGGCGGTTCGGCCTGGTCCCGGGCCGGGACGTCGGCGGGGGCCTCGAGGACCACGTGGGCGTTGGTGCCGCTGATGCCGAACGACGAAACCCCCGCCCGCCGGGGACGGTCCGGGACCGGCCACTCCCGGGCGTCCGCGAGCAGCTCGACCGCCCCGGCCGACCAGTCCACGTGGGACGACGGCGTTCCGGCCCACAGCGATTTCGGGACCACGCCGTGGCGCATGGCCAGGATCATCTTGATGATCCCCGCGACCCCGGCGGCGGCCTGGGTGTGCCCGATGTTCGACTTCACCGACCCCAGCAGCAGCGGGGTTTCCCGGTCCTGGCCGTACGTGGCCAGCAGGGCCTGCGCCTCGATCGGATCACCCAGCGCGGTCCCGGTCCCGTGCGCCTCGACGACGTCGACGTCCGAAGTGGACAGACCGGCGGTGGCCAGCGCGGCCCGGATCACCCGTTGCTGCGCCGGGCCGTTCGGGGCGGTGAGCCCGTTCGAAGCGCCGTCGGAGTTGACCGCGGAACCCCGCACCACGGCGAGGATCCGGTGCCCGTGGCGGACGGCGTCCGACTGCCGTTCCAGCACCAGGACGCCGACGCCTTCGGACCACCCGGTGCCGTCGGCGTCGTCCGAAAAGGACTTGCACCGGCCGTCGCCCGAAAGCCCGCCCTGGCGGGCGAAGTCGAGGAACGTCGCCGGGGTCGACATCACCGTCACGCCGCCGGCCAGCGCCAGCGAGCACTCCCCCGACCGCAGCGCCTGCGCCGCCCAGTGCAGCGCCACCAGCGACGACGAGCACGCCGTGTCCACCGTCACCGCCGGGCCTTCCAGGCCGAGCGCGTAGGCGACCCGGCCGGAGGCGATGCTGCCCGCGGTGCCGTTGACGTCGAAGCCGCGCGCGTCCGGCCCGACCGATAGGGCCGCGTAGTCGTGGTACATCACCCCGGCGAACACGCCGGTGTCGGAACCCTTCAGCGACGCCGGGTCGATGCCGGCCCGCTCGACCGCCTCCCACGAGACTTCCAGGAGCAGCCGCTGCTGCGGGTCGGCGCTGAGCGCGTCCCGCGGGGAGATGCCGAAGAAGTCGGCGTCGAAATCGGTGGCCCCGGACAGGAAACCGCCCGCGAAGCCGGCGCCGGGGACGTGCCAGCCCCGGTCGGCCGGCAACGGCGTGATGCCTTCACGGCCTTCGGTCAGCAGGTCCCAGAAATCCTCCGGCGACGCCACGCCACCCGGGTACCGGCAGGCCATGCCGACGATCACCACGGGGTCGTCCTCGCGCGCCGCCACCCGGACCGGGCGCGCGGACGGCTCGTCGCGGGCCGACAGGAACGCCGTCACGGCGTCGGGCGTCGGGTGGTCGAACACCAGCGTCGCGGGCAGCCGGCGTCCGGTCGCTTCGGCGAGGCGGTTGCGCAGTTCCACCGACGTCAGCGAGTCCAGGCCCAGTTCGCGGAAGGTCAGCGACGAGTCGACCGATGCCGCCGAAGCGTGTCCCAGCACGTTCGCCACCGTCGTCACGACCAGCGCGCCGAAGTCGGCGGCCGCCGCGGCCGCGCGGCGCGGGCGCGGCGGCGCCAGGCGGTGGAACACCGGGGGCACGACGTCGAGGGCGCGCAGCGCGGCGCGGTCCACGTGCGCGGCGACGACCGCGGGTTCGGCGCCGGCCAGCGCCGCGTCGAACCACGCCAGGCCCTCCTCGGCCGAGTGCGTCGGCAACCCGGCCCGCGCCATCCGCCGCAGCGCGGCTTCGGACAGGGTGCCGGTCATGCCGCCTTCCCGCGCCCAGGGTCCCCACGCGATCGCGCGGGCGGGCTGCCCGGCGGCGGCGCGGACGCGGACCAGCTCGTCGAGGGCCGCGTTGGCCGCGGTGTAGGCGCCCTGGCCGCCGTTGCCGAGCACGCCGAACACCGACGTGAACACGACGAACGCGGACAGCTCCGGGGCGAGTTCGTGCAGGTGCCAGGCCGCGTCGACCTTCGGGGCCAGCACGCGGGCGAGGCGGTCGGGGGTCAGGGCGGAAAGGACGCCGTCGTCGAGGACACCGGCGGCGTGCACGACGCCGGTGACGTCGTGGGCGGCGAGCAGGGCGGCGACGGCCTCGCGGTCGGCGACGTCGCAGGCGGCCACGGCCACCTCGGCGCCGAGCGCGGCCAGTTCGCCGGCGAGGTCACGCGCACCGGGCGCGTCCGGGCCCCGGCGCCCGGCCAGGACGAGCCGCGTGACGCCGTGCGCCGTCACCAGGTGCCGGGCAACGTGGCCGCCGAGCCCGCCGGTGCCGCCGGTGATCAGGACCGCGCCGGCACCCCAGTCCACCGGGCCCGGCCCGGCCGCGGGAACGGGAGCGAGGCGCGGGACCTCGACCCGGCCGGCGCGGACGCGCACCTCGGCCTCCCCGGACGTCGGCAGCGCGGCCAGGTCCGCCGCCGAGGGCACGCCGGACAGCAGGAAGAACCGGCCCGGCCGTTCGGACTGGGCCGAGCGCACGAGCCCGGCGGCCGCCGCCGCGGCCGGGCCGCCGCGGGTGACGAACACCAGCCGCGTGTCGTCCTCGAGGTGCCCGCGCAGGTGGCTCAGCACCGTCGAGGTCACCAGGCGGACGGCGGCCGGGACGGGCAGCCCCACCGGATCCGGGAGCGGGACGACAAGCACGTCGGCCGACGCCGGGACCGCGTGGCGGCCGGCCAGGAGCGCGCCGAGGCCGTCGTCGTCCGCGCCGACGACGGCCCAGGTCAGCTCGGCCGGGGCGCCGAGGTCCTTGGGCGTCCACTCGACGCGCAGCAGCGGCGGGGCCGCCGGCGCCGCGCCGGCCGGCGGCCGCAGCACCAGGGACCCGACGGTGGCGACGAGCGCGCCTTCGGGGTCGGTCACCGTGAGGGTCACCGTGTCCGGGCCGAGGCGGCGGATCCGCAGCCGCAGCGCGGACGCGCCGACCGCGTGCAGGCCGACGTCCGACCAGACGAACGGCAGCCGGGCGCGCGGGTGCGGGTCCAGCCCGAGGAAGGGCACCAGGTGCAGGGCGGCGTCGAACAGGGCGGGGTGCAGCAGGTAGCCCGCCGGGTCGCCGGCTTCCGGGGGCAGCACGAGGTCCGCGCACAGCTCGTCGCCCTCGTGCCAGGCCGCGCGGACCCCGCGGAACGCCGGCCCGTAGGCGAGCCCGGCCGCGGCCAGGGTCGGGTACAGCTCCTCGACGTCGAGGGCGCCGCCGCGCTCTCCCGGCGGCGGGACCGGGGCCGCGGCCGCCGGGACCAGCCGTCCGGTCGCGTGCTCGGTCCAGCTACCGCCGGCCGTGCGGGCGTGCACGGTGACCGGGCGGCCGCCGTCGTCGGCGCCCACGCGGACCTGCACGGTCACCCCGGCGGCCGGCAGCGGGAGCGGCGCGGTGAGGGTCAGCTCGGCCAGTGCGCCGCAGCCGGTTTCGGCGCCGGCGCGCAGCGCGAGTTCGACGAACCCGGTGCCGGGGAACAGGATCCGGCCGTCGACGACGTGATCGGCCGGCCACGGCAGCGCGTCCGGCGAGACGTGCCCGGTGAGCACGACGCCGTCTTCGCCGGGCAGCTCGACGGGTGCGCCGAGCAGCGGGTGGTCCGAGCGCTCGAAGGGCCGGGCCGCGGGCCGCGCGGTGACCCAGAAGCGTTCGTGCTGGAAGGCGTAGGTCGGCAGGGCGACCCGGCGGGCGCCGGTGCCGGCGTAGAACGCCGGCCAGTCGGGTTCGGCGCCGAGGACGTGCAGGCGGCCGAGCGCGGTCGCGAACGCCGTCTCTTCGGGACGGTCCGAACGCAGCAGCGGCACTGGCGACGCTTCCGGCAGCGTGCGGGCGACCAGGCCGGACAGGGTGCTGTCCGGGCCGATCTCGACGAACGTCGTGATCCCGGTGCCGCGCAGCGATTCGAGCGCGTCGGCGAACCGGACGGTGGCGACGACCTGCGCGACCCAGTAGCCGGGGTCGGTCAGTTCGCCGGGCCCGGCGAGGCGGCCGGTGACCGTGGAGACGACCGGCAGCACGGGTTCGCGGAAGGTCAGCCCCTCGGCCACGCGGCGGAAGGCGTCGAGCATCGGCGCCATCAGCGGCGAGTGGAACGCGTGCGACACCGCGAGCCGCCGGGCTTCTTCGAAGGCGGCCGCCAGCCGCAGCAACGCGTCCTCTTCGCCGGACACGACCAGCGATTCGGGGGCGTTGACGGCGGCGATCGCGACGCCGTCGGTGAGCAGCGGGCGGACCTCGTCCTCGGTGGCCTGCAGCGCGATCATCGCGCCGCCTTCGGGCAGCGCCTCCATCAGCCGGCCGCGCGCGACGACGAGCGCGCAGGCGTCCGGCAGGTCGAGCACCCCGGCGACGTGCGCCGCGGCCAGCTCGCCGATCGAGTGGCCGGCGACCCGGTCCGCGCGCACGCCGAGCGATTCGGCGAGCCGGAACAGCGCAACTTCGAGGGCGAACAGCGCGGGCTGGGTGACGCCGGTGCGGTCGAGCACGGCCGGGTCCCCGGTGGCGATCGCGTCGGCCACTTCGGCCGGGAAGCAGGCGCAGACCTCGGCGTGGGCGGCCGCGAAGGCGGGGAACCGCGCGGCCAGCTCGCGGCCCATGCCGGGACGCTGGGTGCCCTGCCCGGCGAACACCGCGGCGATCGGGGGCGCGACCGCGGGCGCGGTGCCGCCGGCGATTTCGGCGCCGCCGAGCAGCACGGCCCGGCGGTCGAACGACGTGCGCGTGGTGACCAGCGAGTGGCCGACGTCGACGGGATCGGCCTCGACCGCCCGGATCCGGTCCACCGCCGCGCGCAGGGCCGCTTCGGACTGCGCCGAGACGATCCACGGGACGGCGGTGGCGACGACCTGGCGGGCGGGCCCGGCGGCGGGTTCCGCCGGGGCCTGTTCCAGGATCAGGTGGGCGTTGGTGCCGCTGATGCCGAACGACGACACGGCCGCGCGGCGCGGCCGGCCGGCGTCCGGCCACGGGCGGGCCGCGGTGACCAGCTCGACCGACCCCGCCGTCCAGTCCACGTGGGACGACGGCGGGTCGGCGTGCAGCGTGCGGGGCACGATCCCGTGCCGCATCGCCGCGATCACCTTGATGACGCCGGCGATGCCGGCCGCGGCCTGCGTGTGGCCGATGTTCGACTTCACCGAGCCCAGCAGCAGCGGCGTTGCGCGGTCCTGCCCGTAGACGGCGAGCGCGGCCCGCGCCTCGATCGGGTCGCCGAGGCGGGTCCCGGTGCCGTGCGCTTCGAGGACGTCGACGTCGGCGGGGGTGAGACCCGCGTCGCCGAGGGCTTCGCGGATCACGCGCTGCTGGGCCGGGCCGCTGGGCGCGGTGAGGCCGTTGGACGCGCCGTCGGAGTTGACCGCGGAGCCACGGACGATCGCGAGCACGTCGTGGCCGAGTTCGCGGGCACGCGAGAGCCGTTCGACGACGACCATGCCGACGCCTTCGGCCCAGCCGGTGCCGTCCGCACCCTCGCCGAACGCCTTGCAGCGGCCGTCTTCCGAGAGACCGCCCTGCTTGGCGAACTCGACGAAGATGCCCGGCTCGGCCATCACCGTGACGCCGCCGGCGATGGCCAGCGACGTCTCGCCCGAGCGCACCGACCGCACGGCCAGGTGCAGCGCGACCAGCGACGACGAGCACGCCGTGTCCACGGTGACGGCCGGGCCGCCGGTGCCGAGGACGTAGGCGACCCGGCCGGAGACGAGGCTCGGCGAGGTACCGGTGAGCACGTACCCCTCGGCGTCGCCGGTGCCTTCGGCCAGCCGCGGGCCGTAGTCCTGCGCGGTGGCGCCGACGAACACGCCGGTCCGGGTGCCGCGCAGCGACGACGGCGCGATGCCGGCGCGTTCCAGGGTCTCCCACACGACTTCGAGCACCAGCCGCTGCTGCGGTTCCATCGCCTGGGCTTCGCGCGGCGAGATGCCGAACAGGCCGGCGTCGAACCCGGCGACGTCGGCGAGGAAACCGCCCGGCCGCCCGGTCCCGAGCACGGAGGCGGGCCAGCCGCGGTCGGCGGGCATCGCGGTGATCGCGTCCACTTCGGACTCGACGAGCCGCCAGAGTTCCTCGGGCGAACCGGCTTCGCCCGGGTAGCGGCAGCCGAGGCCGACGATGACGACCGGATCCTCGTCCGCGTCCACGGTGGCGGCGGCCTCGGGGACGGCCGCCGGCGCGGAGCCGGCGAGGTGCTCGGCGAGCGCGCGGGCGGTCGGGTGGTCGAACAGCACGGTCGTGGCCAGCGTGCGGCCGGTGGCCGCGCCGAGCCGGACGGCGAGGTCGACGTTCATCGCCGAGTCGAAGCCCAGCTCGCGGAAGGACGTGCCCGGGTCGACGCCGGCGCCGAGGACCGCGGCGGCTTCGGCGCGCACGAGCTCGAGCAGGTCGCGGCCGGCGGGCGCCGCCGCGGGTTCCGGTTCCGCTGCGTCGAACCAGTGGCGTGCGCGGTCGAAGGCGTAGGTCGGGAGGTCGAGCGGCCGGCCGCCGGCGGTGAGCGCCGTCCAGTCGGCGGCGAGGCCGTGGACGTGCAGCTCGGCCAGCGCGGCGAGGGCGCCGACGTCCTCCGGGCGCCGGGAGCGCGCCGACCGGACGGTCACCGGGTCGCCGTCCAGGGTGGCCCGGACCAGCGAGGTGAGCGTGCCGTCCGGGCCCAGCTCGAGGAACGCGGTGGTGCCCTGGCGGGACAGCGTGGTGACCGCGTCGGCGAAGCGCACGGTGTCCCGCGCCTGCCGGACCCAGTACCCCGGGTCGCTCAGCTGCGCGTGCCGGATCACGCGGCCGGTCACCGTCGAGACCATCGGCAGCCGCGGCGGGCGCAGGTCGAGCTGCTCGACGACCCGGCGGTACTCGGCCAGCATCGGGTCCACCAGCGGCGAGTGGAACGCGTGCGAGACGTCGAGGCGGGTCACCTTGCGGCCGTCGGCCTCGAACCGGGCCGCCAGCGCCAGCACCGGCGCCACCGGCCCGGCGAGCACGACGTGGGCGGGGCCGTTGACCGCGGCGAGCACGACGTCCTCGCCGAGCAGCGGCTCGACCTCGACGGCGGCGGCGCGGACCGAGACCATCGCCCCGCCCGGCGGCAGCGAACCCATCAGCCGGCCGCGGGCGGTGACCAGCACGCAGGCGTCGTCGAGGGACAGCACACCCGCAACGTGCGCGGCGGCGATCTCGCCGACCGAGTGCCCGGCCACGTGCTCCGGCTCGATCCCCCACGAGGAAAACAGCCGGTAGAGCGCGACTTCGTAGGCGAACAACGCGGGCTGGGTGTGCCCGGTCTCGGCGAGCACGGCGGCGTCCGCCGAGCCCGGTTCGGCGAACAGGACGTCCCGCAGCGGGCGTTCGGTGTCGCAGCGCGCGCAGATTTCGTCGAGCGCCTCGGCGAACACCGGGAACCGATCGTAGAGCGCGCGGCCCATGCCGGGCCGTTGCGCGCCCTGGCCGGGGAACAGGACCGCGAGGCGGTGCTCGCCGGCCGTGCCGGTGATCAGGTCGGCCGACGGTTCGCCGGCCGCCAGTGCGGCCAGGGCGGCGGGATCGAGGACGACGGCCCGGTGCGGGAACGCGCTGCGGGTGGCGACCAGCGAGTGGGCGACGTCGAGCGGGTCGGCGTCGACGGTGGCCAGCGCGGCGGCCTGCTTCCGCAGGCTGCCGGGGGTGCGGGCCGACAGGACCCACGGCGCGGTCGCGGCGGGGGCGGGCCGGGGCGGCTCCGGCGTGCGGGGCGCGGCGGACAGGACGAGGTGGCAGTTCGTGCCGCCCATGCCGAACGACGAAACCCCGGCGTAGGCGGCGTCGGGCCACGGAAGGGTTTCGCGGGCGACACGCAGGCGCCAGTCGTCGAACCGGATGGCCGGGTTCGGGCGCTCGTGGTTGCGGCTGGGCGGGACTTCGCCGTGGGACAGCGACAGCGCCACCTTCAGCAGGCCCGCGATGCCCGCGGCGCCTTCGAGGTGGCCGATGTTGGTCTTGACCGAGCCGACCCACAGCGGGTCCGCCCCGCGGCCGGGCGCGAAGACGGCCCCGAGCGCGGCGGCTTCGAGGGGGTCGCCGACGCGGGTGCCGGTGCCGTGCAGCTCGACGTACCGGACGGCGCCGGCGGGGACATCGGCCCGGCGCAGCGCGGCCCGGATGACCGCTTCCTGGGCGTCGGCGCTGGGCGTGGTGAGGGTTTCGCTGAAGCCGTCGTTGTTGACTGCGCCGCCTTCGATGACGCAGTGGATGCGGTCGCCGTCGGCCAGCGCGGCGGCCAGGGGCTTGAGGACGACGAAGCCGCCGCCCTCACCACGGACGTACCCGTTGGCGCGTTCGTCGAAGGTGTAGCAGCGCCCGTCGGGCGAGAGGCCGCCGAAGCGGTCGGCGGCGATGGTGCTGTCCGGGGCGAGGTTCAGCTGGACCCCGCCGGCCAGCGCCAGCTCGGCCTCGCCGCTGCGCAGGGCTTCGCAGGCGAGGTGCACGGCGACCAGCGACGACGACTGGCCGGTGTCCACCGACAGGCTCGGGCCGCGCAGCCCGAAGGAGTAGGAGATGCGGTTGGCGACGACCGCACGGCTCTGCCCGGTGAGCGTGTGGTGCCCGATCGCCGGCACGCCGCCCTGCTTGAGCAGCGTGGCGTAGTCGTCCGCGCTCGCGCCGACGAAGACGCCGGTCGAGGAGCCTTCGAGGCGTTCCGGGACGATCCGGGCGTCTTCGAGGGCCTCCCAGCCCAGTTCCAGGGCCAGGCGCTGCTGCGGGTCCATGGTCGCGGCCTCGCGGGCCGGGATGCCGAAGAAGGCGGCGTCGAAGGTGTCCACTTCGGACAGGAACCCGCCGCGCCGGGTGCCGGGCGGGACGGAGGACCGGCGGTGCGCCGGGACTACGGAGGTGCCGTCGGCGCCTGCGCGCAGCAGGGTCCAGAAGGCGCCGGGCGCGGGCGCCGCGGGCAGGCGGCAGGCCAGGCCCACGATCGCAACGGCCCCTTCGCGGGCAACGTGCTCGGCTCGATCCACCGCGGCGCTCCCAGTGATCCGGTTCGGGCGGGCGCCCGCCGCCTCGCGACGCCGGAGCCACCGCCGGGGTTCAGGTCGAAGGCGACTATGCCGGGGGCGTGGCCGGTTTTTCCCCAGAGATCCGGGGGCAGGTGCGCTCGCGGTGCCGGGCAGCGGGGGCCGGTCCTGGCGAGCCGGGCGCGCGGAGGCCGCCGCACCCGGACCGCGTCGGTGCGGGCAGCAGCCCGAACCGGTCCGGACGAACCGGCCGAGCGCATCCCCGCCGCCGAACCCGAATCCCGGACCGCGTCGGTGCGGGCAGGAGCCCGATCGGCCGCGGCGCGCATCCCGCCCCGCACCGGCCGCAACGTCGGGATCACCCGAACCGGCCGTCACCCGCCGGGCGGCCACACCCGACCCCGGGCGCGGCGCGTGAAGTCTGCGGTTTTCCGTGGTTTCGCGGCGGCATGCTCGTCGCGCCGGATGTTCCGAAGGAAGGCAGGCCATGGCAAGCATCGGACGGGCGTTGAGACGCCCCTGGATCATCCCGTTCTACTTCCTGGTGTTCGGGTTCCTGGCGTACCGGTTGCCCAACTACCTGGGCTTCGACCCGAGCCGGTCCACCGCGGCCACGCGCCTCGACCTGCCGTTCTACTACCCGCTGCTGGTGGCGCACATCCTGTTCGGCTCGGTGGCGTTCGTGACCGCGGCGATCCAGGTCTGGCCGTGGCTGCGCAACCGCCACCCGAAGCTGCACCGGATCTCCGGCCGCGTCTACGTCCTGGGCGGCGCGCTGCCGGCGGGCCTGGCGATCCTGACCATCACCCCGTTCCTGACCCACGGCGCGGGCCAGAAAGCGGGCAACGCGCTGCTGGGCCTGCTGTGGCTGAGCACGACGATCGTCGGCTTCCGGCGGGCGCGGCAGGGCCGGATCGTCGAACACCGCGAGTGGATGCTGCGCAGCTTCGCGCTGTGCTTCTCCATCCTCGCGTCCCGTTTCTGGCTGGGCCCGGCGATCCTGTGGCTGGAGCCCGAGGTCTTCACGATGGGTGTCGACGGCCCGCCCGCGGTGCAGGACCAGGTCTCGACGCTGACGTCGTGGATCCCCTGGGTGGTCAACCTGCTGATCGCCGAGTGGTTCAACCACCGGGCCCGGTACAAGGCCCTGGGCCGTCAGGCGGCCAAGCGCACCGCGGCGAAGCAGGAGCCCAAGGTGAGCACCTCCGTCACCCCGCCCGTCCCGGTCGAGCCGGTGCTCGCGACGGCCACGAAGACGCCGGTGCTGGAGCGCCCCGCCCCCGACCCCGTCCCCTAGTCTCGCGGCTGCCTTCCCGCGGCGGAAAACCCCGGCACACCCCCCAGGTGCCGGGGTTTTCCGCACGCCCGGACGCGGGCGCGTTCGCGACGGACCTTCGTGGTGGGAAACTTGCCGTCCAGCGTCTTGACGCTGTCCGATTGGCGCGGTTTACTGACAGTTGCCTCGATGGAACCGGTTCCGCGGCCGCCACCTGGACCTCTCCAGCACCTCGGGTTGGTTGATGCTCCGCTGCTTCAGCTACCTCACCCGAATGCCGCGCGTCGTGCGCGGCACGATGGATCACGACGGACCAGGTGGGCTCGAATGAGATCAAGGACGTTCTCCGTTCCGCGCCGCGATTGACCGCGCGCTCGCCGACGCTTCGGCTCTTCGTGACAGGTCCCGCAGAAGTGCCGGTCGAAACCCGACCGGGAAAGACATCCCACCCGAGCTCGATGCAAACGGGGTTTGCAGTCCGACAGCGAAAGTGAGGATATCCGCATGCGAAAAACGTCACCTCGGCTCCGGACCCGGGCCGTCCTGACCGCAGCCCTCGCGCTGGCACTGGCCGGGAGTACGGCCTTCGTGGCCGGTGCCACCGAAACCGCCGGGGCCTCGGGCGGGGCCACCGCGGCGGAAGCCGGCTGGGTGGACGTGGACCAGGCCCGCTACCAGCGTGAACTGGCCGACTACCAGCGCATCGTGCCGCCACCGGTGCCGGCCGGGACGACGAGGGTTCCCGAGTTCCACACCGACTGCACGATCGCGAACGAAGCCAAGGACGACGCGATCATCTTTCCCGGCCTGCCCGGCGCCTCCCACATGCACACGTTCTTCGGGCCGAGGAACGACGCTTTCGTGACCACGGAAGCGCTTCTCGCCGCCGGATCGACCACCTGCGACGCCCCGGGTGACAACGCCGCTTACTGGGTACCGCAGCTGCAGCGCAACGGGGTGGCCGTTCCGTTCAAGAGCATGCGCATCTACTACGGTTCCCGGGTCTCCGACCCGTCGGCCGTCCGGCCGTTCCCGCCCGGGCTGGTGATGGTGCAGGGTGACGCCAAACTGCAGGTTCCGACCCAGAAGGGGCAGGGCAACCAGTTCTGGTGCGCGGGCAGCGCCGAGGTCGGGCGCAGCGCCGACGGGAACTGGCCGGTCTGTGCCCCCGGCGGCAACCTGATCTTCCAGCTCCCGTTCAAGGACTGCTGGGACGGCAAGCACATCGACTCGCCCGACCACAAGTCGCACATGGGTGACCCGGTCGCCGGCAAGTGCCAGGGCAGCTACCCGGTCGCGGTGCCGAACCTGTCGTACATGGTCAACTACGACAGCCTGGGGGGCAACGGCCTCGCGCTGTCGTCGGGGATGGCGTCGTCGATGCACGGTGACTTCATGAACGGCTGGAACCACGTCAACCTGGCCGCGCTGGTCAAGACCTGCCTCAACCAGAACGCGAAGTGCGGGACCACGCCGAGCTTCACCGGCGGCTGAGAGCGACGGCCGCCGTGCCGGATCGTCCCGATCGGCACGGCGGCCGTTGTCTTGACTGGTGCCGGAACGCTAGCCGATCAGTGGGGAGAGCCGGTCTCGCTCCTGCAGGACTCGCGCCGCCAAGCTCACGGTCTGCGGCTCCGTGCCGGACGACTTCTCGCCGAGCGCCAGCCGTCCGGTCTGCTCCAGGTGATCGCGCAGGCACTTCTTGAAGTAGCTGTCGAACTCCGCGTCGCGCAAAGCCCCGGCGTGCGTCATCTGGGCCGGGGAAACCATTCCCGGCATCTCCATCCCCTGGTGCGGGTTTTCCGCCGGCAGGCCGGCTTGGTCGTGCAGCCGCCGCAGATCCGACAGCTGCGCTTTCGTCGCGGCGCCGGCCTGTGCACCGAGCTCGCGGACGGCCGCGGATCCGGTCCGGCTGCCGACGAGGTCGAGCAGGGGAACGAGCTGCTCGTCCATGGCGGTGGTGATCTCGATCCACGCGCGATCCGTGGCGGTGAACGATGACGCCGCATCGGAAGTGGCGGGAGGGCTGTCGGACCCGGTGACGCAGCCGCCCAAGCACAGCACGCCCACGATGCCCAACCCGGCAAAGAGGCGCATGCACTGATTACAGGCCATGCCCGCGGGCGAAGTCAACCGGCCGCGGGCAGCCACGCCTGGACCGCCGCCACCGCGTCCGCGATGTGCTCCTCCACGATCGTGAAGTGGTTGCCCGGCACGTCGATCACCCGGTCCGCGTGGGGCCACGCCGAGCGCCAGTCCACCGCTTCCTGGGCCGCCACGATCGGCTCCGATGCCCGGACCAGCAGCGTCGGGCACGGCAGGGGGCCCAGTTCCCAGCCCTCCATCAGGTCGAAGCACCAGGCCATCGCCGACAGCCCCGCGCTCGTCACCTCCGTGTACTGCTGGTTGCGCTTGTACAGCCCCTGCATCAGCCCCCCGCCGGCACTCGCGACGAACTCGCTGTCCACCGCGTACGGGTCCAGCAGCGCGACACCGGCCGGGGGCGTGCCGCGGCGGCACAGCTCGGTCGCGATCGCGTGCACCAGCAGGCCGCCGGTGGACACGCCGAGCACGACCGCCGGTTCGCCGCCGGTGTACGCCGAGATCGCGTCGGCCTCCGCCGCGACCAGCGCCTGCCGGTCGGCCGGGAGCGCTTCGCCGTCGGTGAAGCCCGGGATCGGGACGGCCGAGACGTCGTGGCGGCCGCGGCAGGACGCCGCGAACAGCGAGTACTGCTGCACCCCCGCCATCGCCACCAGCGCCGGCACGCAGATCAGGTGCGGGCCGGGCGGCGCGTCCGGGGCGCGGCGGGCCAGCCGCAGCGGGCGGATGGGGCGGGTCGGCTCGCCGGAGGTGCGGAACTTCGGGCGCAGCGTCGCCGCCGCGCGCAGGAACGCGATCGCGTCCGCCTGCTGCCCGGCCTTGAGCGCCTCGGTGAACAGGCCCGCGATCGTCTCCGGGGCCTGCACCGAGACCGTCGTGGCGACTTCGCCGGACGCCGGTTCGGTGTCCAGCTCCCCCGCCAGGTGCGCGGCCAGCTCCTGCGGCGTCGGGTGGTCGAACACCACGCCGACCTGCAGGATCAGGCCGGTGGCCGCCTGCAGGCGGTTGCGCAGGTCCATCGCGGTCAGCGAGTCGAAGCCCAGCTCCGGGAAGCTGCCGTCCACCGGGACCGCGGCCGCGCCCGGGTGCCCGAGCACCGCGGCGGCCAGGCCGCGGACCAGGTCCCGCACCGCGGCCGGGCGGTCGCCGGCGGGCAGCTGCGCGTACGTCCGGGCGAACGAGCCCGTGTCCTGCTCCGCCGTGGCCGCCGAGCGGCGGGACGGCGGCGGCAGCAGCGCGTGCATCATCCGCGGCACCTCACCGGCCGCGCGCAGCGCGGCCAGGTCGAGGCGGATCGCGGCGAGCACCGGCTCCGGCCGCGCGAGGGCGGCGTCGAACAGGGCCACGCCCTGCTCGGGCGGCAGCGCCAGCGCTCCCCCGCGCTCCTGGCGGCGGCGGTTCGTCTCGTCGAGCCGGGCCGCCATCACGCTGCGGTCGCCGGCCCAGGTCCCCCACGCGATCGACGTCGCCGGCAGGCCGAGGGCCCGGCGGTGGCGGGCGAGGGCGTCGAGGAAGGCGTTCGCGGCCGCGTAGTTGCCCTGGCCCGCGTTGCCCGCCAGCCCGGCGAACGACGAGAACAGCACGAACGCGGTCAGCTCGCGGTCGCGGGTCAGCTCGTGCAGGTGCCAGGCGGCGTCGAGCTTCGGGGCGAACACCGTGTCGAGCTTCTTCGGCGTCAGAGAACCGATGACCCCGTCTTCCAGCGCACCCGCGGTGTGCACCACGGCCCGCACCGACGGTTCCGACGCGAGCAGCCGGGCCAGGGCGTCCCGATCGGACACGTCGCAGGCGCGGATGTCCACTGTGGCGTCCAGTTCGGCGGCGAACTCCGCCGCGCCCGGGGCGTCCGGGCCGCTGCGGCTGACCAGCAGGAGCTCGCGGACGCCGTGCTCGGTGACCAGGTGCCGGGCGACGGCCCGGGCCAGTGCGCCGGTCCCGCCCGTGACGAGCACCTTGCCCGCCGCCGTCCAGTCCACTGTGGAGTCTCCGCCGCGGGCGCGGGTCAGCCGGCCGACGTGCGGGACGCCGTCGCGCAGCACCACCTGGGGCTCGCCCGAGGCGAGGAGGCCGGGCAGCAGCGGCAGCAGGTCGCGGATCGACCGGTCGCCGTCGCGTTCGAGGTCGGCCAGCACGATCCGCCCGGGGTTCTCCGTCTGCGCCGAGCGCAGCAGGCCCCACGCGGTCGCGCCGGCGAGGGCGTCTTCGGTGGCACCGCGGGTGACGAACACCAGCCGGGTGGTGCGCAGCCGGTCCTCGCCGAGGAAGGCCTGGACCTCGTCCAGCACCCACTTCGCCAGGTCGCGGGCGGCCGCCCGGTCGTTCTCCGGCCGCACCGGCACCAGCGGCATCAGGATCACCCGGGGCGCGAACAGGCCGTCGTCGAGGGCCCGGGACAGCGCGCCGATCCCGAGGAACGTCTCGACCGCGCGGCCGAGCGTGTAGACCGCGCCGGTCAGGCCGAATTCGTCGGCCCCGGCGACGACCCACGTGCCGTCGGCGAGCCGGCCGGGCTCCGGGGCCGGCACCGGCTGCCACTCCCAGCGGAACAGGCTGTCGCCGTACGCCGGGGCGGTCTCGATGGCGCCGGCCGCGCGCAGCAGCAGCGACCCGACCGAGACGATCGGCGTGCCGGTGGTGTCGGCGAGGTCGACGCGGACGCGGTCGGTGCCCGCCGGGCTGATCCGCACCCGGGCCTTCGACGCGCCGACCGCGTACAGCTCGACGTCGGTCCACGAGAACGGCAGCCGGCTGCGGGCCCCGCCGGTGAACGACGCCGCGTGCAGGGCGGCGTCGAGCAGCGCGGGGTGCAGGGCGCACGCGGCCGCTTCGGGGCGGTCGGCCGCCGGCAGCGCGACTTCGGCGTAGACCTCTTCGCCGTGCCGCCAGGCCTTCTCGAGCCCGCGGAAGAGCGGGCCGTAGCCGAAGCCGTTCCCGGCGGCCGTCTCGTAGAACCCGGTCAGGTCGATCGGTTCGGCACCGGCCGGGGGCCACTCGGCGGGGAACTCCCCGGCTTCCGGCACGTCGCCGGCCCGCAGGACACCGGTGGCGTGGCAGGTCCACGGCTCGTCGCCGGCGTCGGGCCGGGCGTAGACCGACAGCGTGCGGCGGCCGGCCGGGGTCAGCGGGCCGAGCACGACCTGCGTCCGCACGGCGTGGGCGGGCGGGACGACCAGCGGCACGGCCAGGGTCAGCTCCTCGACGACCGGGCAGCCGGCCTCGTCACCGGCGCGGACGGCCAGCTCGAGGAACGCGGTGCCGGGCAGCAGGACCGCACCGCCGAAGGTGTGCTCGGCCAGCCACGGGTGCGTCGGCACCGACAGCCGCGAGGTGAACAGGAAGCCTCCGGTGTCCGGCAACGCCGTCACGGCGCCGAGCAGCGGGTGGCCGGCGGCAGCCAGCCCGAGCGCGGTGATGTCGCCGGTCGCCTGCAGGGTGCCACGCGGCCAGAAGTCCGTGCGCTGGAACGGGTACGTCGGCAGCGGGACGCGGGCGCCGTCGGGCAGCTGCCAGTCGACGTCGGTGCCGCGGGCGAAGGCGGCGCCGAGGGCGGCCAGGAACCGGTCCGGGCCGCCGTGGCCGAGCACCAGGGTCGCCGACGCCGTCGCGCCGGTGCCGGACTCCTCCAGCAGGGCCTGCAGGCCGAGGCTGAGCACCGGCTGCGGGCTGATTTCGACGAAGTGCCGGGCACCGCGGTCGAGCGCGGCGCGGACCCCGGCGTCGAACCGCACGGTGCGTTCCAGGTTGCGGTACCAGTACTCGCCGTCCATCTCGGGTCCGTCGAGCCAGCGCCGGTCGGCGGTGGAGAAGAACGGGATCGCCGACTCGCCGGGGTGCAGTTCGCCGAGGACGTCGAGGAGCTCGTCGTGCAGCACGCGCACCTGGGGGCTGTGCGCGGCGAAGTCGACGCCCTCGACGCGCCAGCGCATGAGCCCGGCCGCCGACAGGCGCTTTTCCAGCGCGGTCAACGCGTCCGGCTCGCCGGCGACGGTGACCGTGCGCGGGCCGTTGACCGCGGCGATCGACAGCGTGCCCGCGAAGTCGCCGAGCAGCTCGCCGACTTCGGCTTCGGACGCCATCACCGAAAGCAGGCCGCCGTGCCCGGCCAGCCGGTCGCCGATCAGGCGGCTGCGCAGGGTCACGATCCGCGCGGCCTCGGGCAGCGAAAGCACGCCGGCGAAGCAGGCGGCGGCGATCTCGCCCTGCGAGTGCCCGAGCACCGCGGCGGGCCGGACGCCGTAGGAGCGCCAGAGGTGCGCGAGCGACACCATGACCGAGAACAGCACCGGCTGCACGACGTCGACGCGGTCGACCGGGGGTGCCCCCTCGACACCGGTCAGGACGTCCAGCAGCGACCAGCCGACGTACGGCTCCAGGGCTTCGGCGCACTCTTCGATCCGCGCGCGGAAGACCGGCTGGGTGTCCAGCAGGGCCATCGCCATCTCGGGCCACTGGGAACCCTGGCCGGGGAACACGAACACCGGGCCGGGCGCGGACGTCACCGTGCCGGTGGCCACGGCCGGCGCCGGGACGCCGGCCGCGAGCGCGGACAGGCCCTCGCGCAGGGTGGCGTGGCCGGTCCCGGCCACGACGGCGCGGTGGTCGAAGCGGCTGCGGGCCAGCAGCGTGCGGGCGATCCCGGACAGCGGCTGGGTGGGGTGCTCGTCGACGTGGGCCAGCAGCCGGGCGGCCTGTGCGGCGAGCGCTTCCGGCGACTTCGCCGACAGCACCCACGGCACGGCGGCCGGTTCCGCAGCCGCCTCGGCCGGCTCGGCGGGCGGCGCCTGTTCGAGGACGACGTGCGCGTTGGTGCCGCTGACGCCGAACGACGACACGGCGGCCCGGCGCGGCGCCCCGGTCCGCGGCCAGGGCCGGGGTGCGGTGAGCAGCTCGACGTCGCCGGCGGTCCAGTCGATCTTCGTGGACGGCTGCTCGGCGTGCAGGGTGCGCGGCAGGACGCCGTTGCGCATGGCGAGGATCATCTTGAGCACGCCGCCGACGCCGGCCGCGGCCTGGGTGTGCCCGATGTTCGACTTCAGCGAACCGAGCAGGAGCGGCCGGCCTTCCGGCCGGTCCTGGCCGTACACCGAAATCAGGGCCTGCGCCTCGATCGGGTCACCGAGCGCAGTGCCGGTGCCGTGCGCCTCGACGACGTCCACATCGGACGGTGCCAGCTTCGCGTCCGCCAGTGCCGCGCGGATCACCCGTTGCTGCGAGGGGCCGTTGGGGGCGGTGAGGCCGTTGGACGCGCCGTCGGAGTTGACCGCGGACCCGCGCAGCACGGCGAGGACCTCGTGGCCGTGGCGCCGCGCGTCGGACAGCTTCTCCAGGGCCAGCAGGCCGACGCCTTCGGACCAGCCGGTGCCGTCGGCGCCCTCGGCGAACGCCCGGGAGCGGCCGGTCGGCGAGAGCGCGCCCTGGCGGCTGTACTCGACGAACACCATCGGCGTCGACATGATCGCGACGCCGCCGGCCAGCGCGAGGGAGCATTCGCCGCGGCGCAGGGCCTGGGCGGCGAGGTGCAGCGTGACCAGCGACGACGAGCACGCGGTGTCGACGCTGACGCTCGGGCCTTCGAAGCCGAAGGTGTAGGAGATGCGCCCCGAAGCGACGCTGCCGGCGCTGCCGTTGCTCTGGTAGCCCTCCAGGTCTTCGGTGACGCCCTGCAGCGCGATCGCGTAGTCGTTGTACATCACGCCGACGAACACGCCGGTGTCGCTGCCGCGCAGGGAAAGGGGGTCGATGCCGGCGCTTTCGCAGGCCTCCCACGCGGTTTCCAGCAGCAGGCGCTGCTGCGGGTCGGTCGCCAGCGCCTCGCGCGGGCTCATCCCGAAGAAGGCCGCGTCGAACCCGCCGGCGCCGTGCAGGAACCCGCCCTCGGCGGTCGCCGACGTGCCGGGGCCGCCGATGTCCCCGAGCAGGTCGGCCAGGGGCCAGCCGCGGTCGTCCGGGAAGCCGGAGATGGCGTCGGTGCCGTCGTCGACCAGCCGCCACAGGGCTTCGGGGGTGTCGACGTCGCCGGGGTAGCGGCAGCTCATGCCGACCACGGCGATCGGCTCGTCGGCCGCGGACTCCGCGGCGACCAGGCGCTCGCGGGTGCGCTGCAGGTCGGCGGTCACCCGGCGGAGGTAGCCGAGCAGTTCGGCTTCGGTCGCCACGGGTCACTTCACCCCCAGATCGTTGTCGATGAACGCGAGGAGCTCGTCGGCGCCCAGCCCGTCGGCGGCCGGGGTCTCCCCCGCGTCGCCGGGCCCGGTCCACTTGACGAGCAGGGCTTGCAGCCGCACGGTGATCGCGGCCCGGGCGTCGTCGTCGGTGGCGACGGCGGAGAGCAGGGTGTCCAGTTTCTCGATCTCGGTCAGCGCCGGGCGGGCGGCCGCGCCGTCGCCGAGCGCGGTGGCGACGAGGAATTCGGCGACCCGGGTGATCGTCGGGTGGTCGAAGACCAGCGTCGCGGGCAGCCGCAGGCCGGTCCGGGCTTCGAGGCGGTTGCGCAGCTCGACCGACGTCAGCGAGTCGAACCCGAGGTCGGTGAAGCTGACGTCGGCGCCGACCGTGCCGTCGTGGCCGAGCACGGCTTCGACCTGCTTGCCGACCAGGGCGATCGTGACGGGCAGCCGCTCTTCGGACGGCAGCGGCGCCAGCCGGGCGGCCAGGTCGCCGCCGGGTTCGACGGCCGCGGCGCGCCGCGGGGCCGTGGTGACCAGGCCGCGCAGGGCAGGCAGAAGCGGGTCCTGCCCGCGCAGCACGGCGAAGTCGAGCCGCAGGGCCGCGACCGCCGGGTCACCGCCGCCCACGGCCGCGTCGAACAGCGCGATACCGTCCTCAGTGGACAGCGGGGGCAGCCCGGAGCGGTGCATCCGGGCCAGTTCGGCGTCGGTGAGCGTGCCGGCCATGCCCGTGTTCCAGGCGCCCCAGGCGATCGAGACGCCGGCCTTGCCTCCGGCCGCGCGCTGGTGGGCGAGCGCGTCGAGGAAGGCGTTCGCGGCGGCGTAGTTGGCCTGCCCGGCCGCGCCGAGGGTGCCCGCGATCGAGGAGAAGAAGACCAGCCGGGTGCCGGGTGCGGTGAGTTCGTGCAGGTGCCAGGCCGCGTCCACCTTCGGCGCGAACACCCGGTCGAGGCGCTCCGGGGTCAGGGCCCCGAGAACGCCGTCGTCGAGGACACCCGCAGCGTGCACGACGGCGGCCGGCTCGGCCTCTTCCAGGACCTTCGCGAGCGCGTCCCGGTCGCTGACGTCGCAGGCCACCACCCTCGCTTGCGCACCGAGGTCCGCCAGCTCGGCGACGAGGTCCGCGACCCCCGGTGCCGCTTCCCCGCGCCGGCCGAGCAACAGCAGGTTCCGGACCCCGCGGCCGGCGAGGTGCCGGGCGAAGATCGCACCCAGCCCCCCGGTGCCCCCGGTGATGAGCACGGTCCCGTCCGTCTCCCGGAAAGCGGCACTTTCACGTGGAAGTGCCGGGGTCAGGCGGGCGGTGTGGAGGCGACCGGCGCGCAGGGCGACCTGGGGTTCGCCGGCGGCGAGGGCGCCCGCGATCGCGGTCTCCGGGACCTCGCCGGTGTCGGAGTCGACGAGGACGATCCGGCCCGGGTTCTCCAGCTGGGCCGCGCGCAGCAGGCCCCAGACGGCGGCGTGGGCCAGGTCGATGTGCTCGCCGGGTTCGACCGCGACGCCGTTGCGGGTGACCACGACCAGGGCCGGGGCGTCGTCGAGGCCGCGCTGGACGTCCGCCAGCACCCGGGCGGTCACCGCGCGGACGGCGGCCGGGACCGGTCCCGCCGCGGACGGCACCTGGAGGAGGGTGACCGGGGGCGCGTCCGGGATCGCGGCGGCCTCGGGCAGCGCGGGCCAGGTGAGCCGGTAGGCGGTCGGCGCCGGGGCGGCCGGGGTGCGCACGGCCCGCAGCGCGAGGGAGCGAACCGCGACGACCGGGGTTCCGTCCGGGGTGGTCGCGGTGACCGCCAGCGAGCCGCCGGCCGGCGTGAGCCGGACCCGCAGCGCAGTCGCCCCCGCGGCCAGGAAGGCGGCACCCGCCCAGCTGAAGGGCAGGCCGCCGCCGACGTCCAGCAGCGACGCCGCGTGCAGCGCGGAGTCGAGCAGGGCGGGGTGGACGACGAACCGCCCGGCGGCCTCGTGGTCGTCCTCGGCGAGGGCGACTTCGGCGTAGACGTCGTCGCCGAGGCGCCACGCCCGGGTCAGGCCCTGGAACGCCGGGCCGTAGCCGAGGCCGCGGTCGGCCATCGTGTCGTAGAAGCCGTCCAGCGCAACGGCTTCCGCGCCCGCGGGTGGCCATTCGGCGAAGGCGGCGACCGGTTCGTCCACGGCGGGCACCAGGGTGCCGCTCGCGTGCCGGGTCCAGGCCGCACCCGGCTCGCCGTCGCCGCGGGAGTAGACACGCAGCGTGCGGGCGCCGTCCTCACCGGCGCCGCTCACGGCGACCTGGACGACGACCCGGCCGCCGTCCGGCACGACCAGCGGCGCTTCCAGCGTCAGCTCCCCGACGCGCGGGCAGCCGGCCTGGTCGCCGGCGCGCACGGCCAGTTCCAGCAGCGCCGTGCCGGGCACCACCACGGTCCCGCCGACGGTGTGCCCGGCCAGCCACGGCTGCGCGGCGAGCGAGAGGCGCCCGGTGAACAGCAGGCCGCCGGAGTCGGGCAGCTCGACGGCGGCGCCGACCAGCGGGTGCCCGGCGGCCCACAACCCGGCCGCGGAGACATCGCCCGCCGCGGAAAGCCCGCCGCCCGGCCAGATCCACTGGTGCTGGAAGGCGTAGGTGGGCAGCGGCACGACCCGCGCGTCCGGGCCGAACACGGCCGGCCAGCCGAGGGCGACGCCGGCCACGTGCAGCCGGCCGAGGGCTTCGGTCACCGCGTCGGCTTCGGTCCGGTCGCGACGCAGGAACGGGACGGCCACCCGGCCGGCGTCGAGGGATTCCGCGGCCATGGCGGACACCGTGGCGTCCGGCCCGAGCTCGGCGAACGCGGTGACGCCCAGCTCGGCCAGCCGCCGCACGGCCGGCCCGAACAGCACCGGCCGCCACACCTGCCCGACCCAGTGTTCGGCCGAAGCCAGCGTCGCCGCCGTGACCAGGTCGCCGGTGACCGTCGAGACGATCGGCAGCGCCGGCGCCGAGAAGGTCAGCCCGGCGACGACCTTGCGGAAGTCGTCGAGCATCGGGTTCATCAGTGGCGAGTGGAAGGCGTGGCTGACGCGCAGCCGGCGGGTCTTGCGACCGTCGGCGGCGAAGTGCGCGGCGATCTCCTCGACGCGGCCGGCGGCGCCGGAGACGACGACCGAGGCCGGGCCGTTGACCGCGGCCAGCGCGACCTCGTCCTCGCGGCCGGCCAGCAGCGGCCGGACCTCGTCCGCGGTGGCCTGCACGGCGATCATCGCGCCGCCCGCGGGCAGCTGCTGCATGAGCCGGCCGCGCGCGGCGACCAGCGTGCAGGCGTCGTCCAGGGTGAGCACCCCGGCGACGTGCGCGGCGGCGATTTCGCCGATCGAGTGCCCGGCGAGGTACTCCGGCGTGATCCCCCACGAGCGGACCAGGTGGTACAGCGCGACTTCGAGGGCGAACAGCGCGGGCTGCGCGTACTGCGTCTCGTCGAGCGCACCCGCTTCGTCGGCGAAGAGCACCTCCCGCAGCGGCCGGTCCAGCTCCCGGTCGAGCCGCGCGAGCACGGTGTCGAGCGCCTCGGCGAACACCGGGAACCGGGCGTGCAGGTCGCGGCCCATCCCGGCCCGCTGGCTGCCCTGGCCGGCGAAGAGGAACGCGGGCACCTGCTCCCCCGCCGTCCCGGTGACCAGGCCGGTGACGCTGCCGCCGCGGGCCAGCACCGCCAACCGGGTCTCGAGGTCGGTGCGCGTCTCGCCGGTGACGACGGCGCGCTCGGCGAACGGCGTCCGGGTGGTGGCCAGCGCCAGCCCGATGTCCGCCGGATGCGTCCCGCGGTGCCCGGCCAGGTGCGTCAGCAGCCGGGAAGCCTGCGCCCGCAACGCTTCCGGGGTGCGGCCGGACAACGGCCAGGCCACCACCGGCGGCGCCGGTTCGGCCCGCGGCGGCACCGGCGCGGCCGGCGGGGCCGGCGGGGCTTCGAGCACGGTGTGGGCGTTGGTGCCGCTGATGCCGAACGACGACACGGCGGCGCGGCGCGGGCGGCCGTGCTCGGGCCAGGCCCGTGGCTCGGTGAGCAGCTCGATCGCGCCGCCGGCCCAGTCGACGTGCGTCGAGGGCGCGGTGACGTGCAGGGTGCGCGGCACGGTGCCGGTGCGCATGGCCTGCACCACCTTGATGATCCCGGCGACCCCGGACGCGGCCTGGGTGTGCCCGAGGTTCGACTTGATCGAGCCCAGCAGCAGCGGTTCTTCGCGGTCGCGGCCGTAGGTGGCCAGCAGGGCCTGCGCCTCGATCGGGTCGCCGAGCGTGGTCCCGGTGCCGTGCGCCTCGACGACGTCGATGTCCGACGGGGACAGGTTCGCCGCGGCCAGCGCCTGGCGGATCACGCGTTGCTGGGCCGGGCCGTTCGGGGCGGTGAGGCCGTTGGACGCGCCGTCGGAGTTCACCGCGCTGCCGCGGACGACCGCGAGGATCTCGTGGCCGTTGCGCTGCGCGTCCGACATCCGCTCCAGCACCAGGATGCCGGCGCCTTCGGACCAGCCGACGCCGTCGGCACTGTCCGAAAAGGACTTACAGCGGCCGTCGGCGGACAGGCCGCGCTGCCGGCTGAAGCCGATGAACGTGCTGGGCGTCGACATCACCGTCACGCCGCCGGCGAGGGCGAGCGAGCACTCCCCGTTCTGCAGGGCGCGGGCCGCCAGGTGCAGGGCGACGAGCGACGACGAACACGCCGTGTCGACGGTCAGCGTCGGGCCTTCCAGGCCGAGCGCGTAGGCGACGCGGCCGGAGGCGACGCTCGGCGCGCTGCCGTTGCCCTGGTAGCCCTCGGTGTCCGGGCTGCCCTGCAGGAGCAGGCCGTAGTCGGAGTACATGACGCCGACGAACACGCCGGTGCGGGAGCCGCGCAGCGAACGCGGGTCGACGCCGGTCCGTTCGACGGCCTCCCAGGCAACCTCCAGCAGCAGCCGCTGCTGGGCGTCGGTCGCGAGGGCTTCGCGGGGGCTCATCCCGAAGAACGCCGGGTCGAACTCCCCCGCCTCGTGCAGGAACCCGCCGCTGCGCGTGTAGGACGTGCCGGGGTGGTCGGGGTCCGGGTGGTAGAGGCCCTCGACGTCCCAGCCGCGGTTGGCCGGGAAGTCCGTGACCGCGTCCACGCCCTCGTCGACCAGCGTCCAGAGGTCTTCGGGCGAGCCGACCCCACCCGGGTAGCGGCAGCCCATGCCGACGATGACGACCGGGTCGCCGTCCACCGCGGCCGTCGGGGTGACCGGCTCGGGGACGTCCACTTCGCCCAGCAGGAACGCGGCCAGCTCGGCCGGGGTCGGGTAGTCGAAGGTGAGCGTCGCGGGCAGCCGGAGCCCGGTGGCCGCGTCCAGGCGGTTGCGCAGTTCGACCGCGGTGAGCGAGTCGAACCCCAGCTCCCGGAACGGCCGGTCGGCGGCCACCCCGGCGGTGCCGGAGTGCCCGAGCACGGCGGCGACCTGCGCGCGGACCAGATCGAGCACCGCGCGGGAGCGCTCGGCTTCGGTGAGCCCGAGCAGCGGGCCGTCGAGCCGCGCCACGGTGGCCGCGGTCTTCCGGGCGGGCGTGCGGACCAGGCCGCGGAGCAGGTGCGTGACCTCGGGCAGGGCGCCGAGCGCGGCGAAGTCCAGGCGGACCGGCAGGACGGTGTCGAGGCCGGTCGCGCAGGCTGCGTCGAACAGCGCGAGGGCGTGGTCCGGATCGAGGGCGGGCAGGCCGGCGGCGGCCATCCGGCGCAGGTCGGCGTCGGTGAGGGTGGCGGTCATGCCGCCGGCCCGCGACCACGCGCCCCAGCCGAGGGACAGCGCGTGCTGCCCGCGGGCGCGGCGGCGGCGGACCAGGGCGTCGACGGCCGCGTTGGCCGCGGTGTAGTTCGCCTGCCCGGCCGCGCCGAAGGTGCCCGCGACCGAGGAGTAGACGACGAACGCGGTCAGGTCGCGGTCGCGGGTCAGCTCGTCGAGGTGCCACGCGGCGTCGAACTTGGGCGCGAGCACGGTGCCGAGCCGCTCGGGGGTGAGCGAGCCGAGGACGCCGTCGTCGAGGACGCCCGCGGTGTGCACGACGGCGGACAGGGCGACGCCGTCGAGGACGCGGGCCAGCTCGGCGCGGTCGGCGACGTCCGCCGCGGCGACCTCGACCTCGGCGCCGGCCGCGGTCAGCTCGGCGACGAGATCGGCCGAGCCGGGGGCAGCCGGGCCGCGGCGGCTGACCAGCAGCAGCTTCCGGGCGCCGTGCGTGGTGACCAGGTGGCGGGCCAGCGTGGCGCCGAGGCCGCCGGTGCCGCCGGTGATGAGGACGGTCCCTTCGTCCCACTTCGGCGGGACGACGTCCCCGGCGCGCGGGACGCGGGCGACCCGGGCGGCGCTGATCTCGCCGCCGCGCACGATCGTCTGCGGCTCGCCGGACGCCACCACCGCGGGCAGCGCGGCGATCGACTCGGGTTTGCCGTCCACATCGGATAGGAAGAAGCGGCCCGGGTCCTCGCGTTGCGCGGACCGCACGAGCCCCCAGACAGCCGCGGCGGCCGGATCGTCCAACCCGGACGTGACGAACACCAGCCGGGCGTCCTCTGTGGACTGCAGCACGGAAAGGGCGTCGGCGGTCGCGGCGCGCACCCCCGCCGGTCCGCGGGCCGCAACGTGGTGCACGGCGAACCCGGCTTCCCCGGCCGGCCGCGGGATCGGGACCCAGTCGAGGTGGTAGAGCGAGTCGGCGGGCCGGGTCCGGGCCGGGGCCGCGGGCCGCAGCACCAGCGAGCCGATCGTGGCGACCGGGTCGCCGGCCGCGTCGCGCAGGGCGATGGCGACCGAGTCCTCGCCGAGCCGGGTCAGTTTCGCCCGCACGACGGCCGCTCCGCCCGCGTGCAGCGTGATCCCGCTCCACGCGAACGGCAGCCGTCCACCGTCCACATCGGTCAGCCCGGCGTGCTCGGCGGCGTGCAGGACCGCGTCCAGCAGGGCCGGGTGCAGCCCGAACGCGGCCGCGTCCCGCTCGGCCTCTTCGGGCAGGACGACGTCGGCGTACACCGCCTCCGGGGTCCGCCAGACGGCCTTGAGCCCGCGGAACAGCGGTCCGTAGGCGAACCCGCCGGAGGCGAGCCGCTCGTAGAAGCCGTCCAGGGCAACGGCTACGGCGTCCGGCGGCGGCCAGCTGCCCGAGTCGTCCAGGGTGGCCGTCCCGGTGCCGAGGCGGCCGCTCGCGTGCCGCGTCCACGGCTGCTCGCCGCCGCCCGCGGGGCTGGAGTACACGGCCAGGGTCCGCTCGCCCGCGGCTCCCGCCGGGCCGACGACGACCTGGAGCCGCACCGCACCTTCGGCAGGCAGGACGAGAGGAACTTCGAGGGTCAGCTCGTCGACGCGGTCGCAGCCCGCCCGGTCGGCGGCGTGGATCGCCAGGTCGAGGTAGGCGGTGCCGGGCAGCAGGGCCGCACCGAGCACGAAGTGGCCGGCCAGCCAGGGCTGCGTGCGCAGCGACAGCTGGGCGGTGAAGAGGAACCCGCCGGAGTCCGGCAGTTCGACGCCCGCGCCGAGCAGCGGGTGCCGGGCCGCGTCGAGCCCGGCGGCACCGAGGTCGCCGGGCACCGCGCCGGACACGCGCGGCCAGTGGCGTGCGCGCTGGAACGGGTAGGTCGGCAGGTCCGGGCCGGGGCCGCCCGCCGGGCCGAAGAACGCGGGCCAGCCGACCCGCACGCCGGCCACGTGCAGGCGGCCCAGCGCGGTCACGAACGCGGTCTCTTCGTCCTGGTCCCGGCGCAGCAGCGGGACGCAGGCGACGCCGGAGCCGAGGACCTCGCTCGCCGCGGCCGACAGCGACCCGTCCGGGCCCAGCTCGACCACGGCGGCGGCGCCCTGCTCGCCGAGCACGCGCACGGCGTCGGCGAAGCGGACGGGCTCGCGGACGTGCGCGACCCAGTACTCCGGGGTGCCCAGGTCGGCGGGCTCGCCGGTCACGGTGGAGATGATCGGCAGCCGCGGCGCACCGAACTCCAGGCCGGCCAGCACTTCGGCGAAGTCGTCGAGCATCGGGTCCATCAGCGGCGAGTGGAACGCGTGGCTGACGGCGAGGCGCCGGACGCGGTGCCCGGCTCCGGCCAGGGCGTCCGTGGTCCGGGTGACGGCGGCTTCGGTGCCCGCGACCACGACCGCGCCGGGGCCGTTGACCGCGGCGATCGTCACGCCGTCCGCCAGGAACTCGCGGACCACGGCTTCGGGCGCGCGGACCGCGGCCATCGTGCCGCCGGCCTGCAGCGCGGCCATCAGGCGGCCGCGGGCGGCGACGAGCGTGCACGCGTCCTTCAGCGACAACACCCCGGCGACGTGCGCGGCGGCGATCTCGCCGACCGAATGCCCGGCGAGCCAGGACGGCTTGACCCCGAACGACTCCAGCAGCCGGAACTGCGCGACGCCGAGGGCGAAGATCGCCGGTTGCGTCCAGTCGGTGCGGTCCAGCAGCGCGCCGTCTCCGGCGAAGACGACGTCCCGCAGCGGCAGGTCCAGCTGGGCGCACACGGCGTCGAAGGCCTCGGCGAACACCGGGAAGCGCCGGTGGAGCCCGGCGCCCATGCCCGGCCGCTGTGCGCCCTGACCGGCGAAGACGAACGCGCTCTTGGCGCGGGTCCGCGCCGGTGTGGTGGGAGGCGTCTCGGCGAGGACGGCCAGCTGCCCGAGGGGGTCGCCGACGATGGCCGCGCGGTAGGAGAACGCGGTGCGCGTGGTCGCGAGGGCCCGGGCGACCCCGGCCGGCGGGCGGTCGCCGAGCAGCGCGTGCAGCTGCCTGGCCTGCGCCGACAGCGCCTGCGGCGTGCGCGCGGACAGCAGCAGCGGCACCGTCGGGGGTTCTTCGGCCACGACGTCGTCGAAGGCGGGCGCCTGTTCGAGGATGGCGTGCGCGTTGGTGCCGCTCAGCCCGAACGACGAAACACCCGCGCGGCGCGGCCGCCCGGACTCCGGCCACGCGCGGTGCTCGGTGAGCACCCGGACCGCCCCGGCGGTCCAGTCGACGCGGCTCGACGGCTCGTCGACGTGCAGCGTCTTCGGCAGCTCGCCGTGGCGCAGGGCGAGGACCATCTTGATGATCCCGGCGACGCCGGCGGCGGCCTGGGTGTGGCCGAGGTTCGACTTGACGGCGCCGAGCCACAGCGGTTCGTCGCGGTCGCGGCCGTAGGTGGCCAGCAGCGCCTGCGCCTCGATGGGGTCGCCGAGCACCGTGCCGGTGCCGTGCGCCTCCACCGCGTCGACATCCGAAGTGGACAGTCCGGCGTCGGCGAGCGCCTGGCGGATCACGCGCTGCTGCGCGGGCCCGTTCGGGGCGGTGAGGCCGTTGGAGGCGCCGTCGGAGTTGACGGCGGTGCCGCGGACCACCGCGAGCACCGGGTGGCCCTGTTCGCGGGCGGTCGACAGGCGTTCGACGACGAGGATGCCGGCGCCTTCGGACCAGCCGGTGCCGTCGGCGCCGTCGGCGAAGGGCTTGCACCGGCCGTCGGCGGCCAGGCCGCCTTGGCGGGCGAACTCGGCGAAGGAGTTCGGCGTGGCCATGATCGTGACGCCACCGGCCAGCGCGGTGGTGCACTCGCCGCGGCGCAGGGCCTGCGCGGCCCAGTGCAGCGCGACCATCGACGACGAGCAGGCGGTGTCGACGGTGACCGACGGCCCTTCCAGGCCGAGCGTGTAGGACAACCGTCCGGAAAGGACACTCGCGGTGGTGCCGGTGGCCAGGTGGCCCTGGACGTCTTCGCCCGAGGTGGCGAGCAGGGTGCCGTAGTCCTGGCCGTTGGTGCCGACGAAGACGCCGGTGTCGCCGCCGTGCAAGCTCGCCGGGTCGATCCCGGCGCGCTCGAAGGCCTCCCACGCCACCTCGAGCAGCAGGCGTTGCTGGGGGTCCATCGCCATCGCCTCGCGGGGCGAGATGCCGAAGAAATCGGCGTCGAAGTCGGTGACGCCGTCGAGGAAGCCGCCGGTCAGCGCGTACTCGTACCCCGAGGCGAGGGTCGCGAGGTCCCAGCCGCGGTCTTCGGGGAAGCCGGTGATGCCGTCCTCGCCGCCGGCGAGGAGCCGCCAGAAGTCCTCGGGGCTGCGTACGCCCCCGGGGAAGCGGCAGCCGATGCCGACGATGACGATCGGGTCCTCGTCGGCCGCCACGCGCACCGGCGCCGCGGTCGCGGCCAGGGTTCCGGCCAGTTCGCCGAGCAGGTGGCGGGTCAGGATCTCCGGGGTCGGGTGGTCGAACACCAGCGACGGCGGCAGGTCGAGCCCGGTCGCCGTCGCGACGACGTTGCGCAGCTCGACGGCGGTGAGCGAGTCGAAGCCGAGGTCGCGGAACGCGCGGTCGGGGGCCACGGCCCCGGTGCCGCTGTGGCCGAGCACCACGGCGACCTGCTCCAGCAGCAGGCCGAGCAGGAAGTCGAACCGGTCGTCCTCGGGGACGGCGGCGAGCCGCGCCCGCAGCTCTTCGTCGCCGCGCGGGGCTTCGGCGCGCGCGGCGGCCGGGATGCCGTCGAGCAGCGGGCCGGCGCGCAGCACGTGCGAGTAGCGGGTCCAGTCGATGTCGGCGACGACGACGGTGGTGTCCGCCAGGGCGCGGTCCAGTGCGGCGGCCGCGCGCTGCGGGTCGAGGGGGGTGAGCCCGCCGCGGCGGGCCCGGTCGGCGACGCCCGCGTCGGCGGCGAGCATGCCGCCGCCCGCCCACGGGCCCCAGGCGATCGATGTCGCGGGCAGGCCCAGGCCGCGGCGGTGTTCGGCGAGGGCGTCGAGGGTCGTGTTCGCCGCCGCGTAGGCGGCTTGGCCGGCCGAACCGAACGTGCCGGCGACCGAGGAGAACAGCACGAAGCTGCGCAGGCCGCCGGTCAGTTCGTGCAGGTGCCACGCGGCTTCGGCCTTGGCGTGGTAGCCGGCCTCGAAGCGGTCCGGGGTGAGGGTGGTGAGAACACCGTCGTCGAGGACCCCGGCGGTGTGCACCACGTCGGTCAGGCCGGGGATGCCGGCCAGCACGGCGGCGAGGGCGTCCCGGTCGCCGGCGTCACAGGCGGTGATGGTGACATCGGCGCCGAGCGCGGTGAGTTCCTCGCGGAGGCCGTCCGCGCCCGGGGCGGCGGGGCCGCGGCGGCTGAGCAGGACCAGCCGGCGGCCGGATTTCGCCAGGCGGCGCGCGACCGCGGCGCCGAGGGCGCCGGTGCCGCCGGTGATGAGCGTGGTGCCCTCGCCGTCCTCGGGCCTGCGGTCCGGCGCGGCGGGCGCGGCGACGACCCGGCGGCCGAACAGCCCGCCCGCCCGGACCGCCAGCTGGTCTTCGCCGCCGGCGCCGGTCAAGGCGGCGGCGAGGCGGCGCGGGACCTCGGCGTCGAGCTCGGCGGGCAGGTCGACGAGGCCGCCCCAGCGCTGCGGGAGTTCCAGTGCGGCGGCGCGGCCGAGGCCCCAGACGGCGGCCTGCGCGGGCCGGGCCACGGGGTCGCCGGGGGTCACCGCGACGGCCTCGCGGGTCACGCTCCACAGTGGAGTACCGTCCAGGATCTGCAGCAGCGCGGCCGTGGCGGTGAGCCCGGCCGGGACGCCCGGGAAGCCGGTCTCGTCCAGGGCCAGCAGGGACAGCACGTGGTCGAATTCGCGCTCGCGCAGGCGGTCGGCGAGGGTGTCGTCGAAGACCACCGGCTCGCCGTCGAAATACCCGGCGACGGTGGTGACCCACGGGTCGCCGGCGAGCGCGGCCGGGACGACCACGAGCCAGCTCCCGCTGCCGGGCCGGGCCGCGGTGACCGGGACCCAGGTGGCCCGGTAGCGCCATCTGTCCACAAAGGACTCTTCGTGGCGCGAACGCCGGTAGGACGACAGTGCGGGCAGGACCGCGCCGAGGGAGGCGTCGTCGACGTCGAGCCGCGCGGCCAGCCCGGCCGCGTCGCCGCGGTCGACGGCGGCCCAGAACTCCGCGTCGGCCGTCGCGCCGGCGGGCACGGCGGGCACGGCGGGCGAGGGCCAGAACCACTCGTGCTGGAAGGCGTACGTCGGCAGGGCGACGCGGCGGGCACCGGTCCCGGCGAAGAAGGCGGGCCAGTCGATCCGGACGCCGTTGACGTGCAGCCGCCCGAGGGCGCCGACCAGGGTCTCGACGTCGTCGCGGCCGCGGCGGGCGACCGGGATGCCGTCGGTCATCGCCGAGAGCACCGCGTCCGGGCCGATTTCGACGACCAGCCCGGCCCCGGCCTCGCGCAGGCGCGTGACGGTGTCGGCGAACCGGACCGGCTCGCGGACGTGCGCAACCCAGCGTTCCGGATCGGTGACGTCGCCTTCGGCGATCACCGGCACGGCGGGGGCCGTGAAGGTCAGGTCCGCGATGGCGTCCCGGAACGCGGGCAGCATCGGGTCCATCAGCGGCGAGTGGAACGCGTGTGACACGGTGAGCCGCTTGGTTTCGGCGAAGTGCGCCGCCACGGCGAGCACGGCGGCCTCGGCACCGGACAGCACGACCGAATCCGGGCCGTTGACCGCGGCGATCGCCACTTCGTCGCTCAAGTACGGCGTGACGTCGGCCTCGGTGGCGCGGACGGCGACCATCGCGCCGCCCGGCTCGAGGTCCTGCATCAGCGACGCGCGGGCGGTGACCAGCGCGCAAGCGTCGTCCAGGGACAGCACGCCGGCGACGTGCGCGGCGGCGATCTCGCCGACGGAGTGCCCGCCGGCGAAGTCCGGCCGGACGCCCCACGCGCCCAGCAGCCGCACGAGCGCGACCTCGACCGCGAACAACGCGGGCTGCGCGAACCCCGTCTGCGAAAGCGCTTCGGCGTCTTCACCCCAGAGGACTTCTCGCACCCGCGGGTCGAGGCGGTCGAGCACGGCGTCGAGCGCAGTGGCGAAAGCCGGAAAGCTGTCGTAGAGGCCGCGGGTCATGCCGGGCCGCTGGGCACCCTGGCCGGTGAAGACGAACGCGACCTTGGGGGCGCCCTTCGCCTCGCCGGTGGTGACCAGGGGCGACGGCCGGCCTTCAGCCAGCGCGGCGAGCCCTTCGTGGCCGAAGACGACGGCACGGTGGTCGAACGCCGAGCGGGTCGTGGCCAGGGAATACCCGAGGTCCGTGGGGTCCGCGGTGACGTCCCGGAGCCGGGCGGCCTGCGCGCGCAGGGCGTCCGGGGTGCGGCCGCTGAGCACCAGCGGCACACACGGCAGATCGCGCTCGGCCTCGCCGCGGGCCGGGACGACGACCGGCGGCTCCTCGATGATGGCGTGCGCGTTGGTGCCGCTGATGCCGAACGACGACACCCCCGCCCGGCGCGGCCGGCCCGGCTCGGCGGGCCACGGCCGGGCGTCGGTGAGCAGTTCGACGTTCCCGGCGCTCCACTCGACGTGCGTCGAGGGCTCGGTGACGTGCAGCGTGCGCGGCAGCGTGTCGTGCCGCATGGCCTGGACGACCTTGATGATCCCGGCGACCCCGGCCGCCGCCTGCGCGTGCCCGATGTTGGACTTGATCGAGCCGAGCAGCAGCGGGTGCGCGCGGTCCTGGCCGTAGGTGGCGAGCAGGGCCTGCGCTTCGATCGGGTCACCCAGCGTGGTTCCGGTGCCGTGCGCTTCGACGACGTCGACGTCCGATGTGGACAGACCGGACGCGGCGAGCGCTTGGCGGATCACGCGCTGCTGCGACGGGCCGTTCGGCGCGGTCAGGCCGTTGGACGCACCGTCGGAGTTGACGGCGGAGCCTCGCAGCACGGCGAGGATCTCGTGGCCGTGGCGGCGCGCGTCCGACATCCGTTCCAGCACGAGGATCCCGGCGCCTTCGGACCAGCCGACGCCGTCGGCGGTGTCCGAAAAGGACTTGCAACGGCCGTCGGCGGCGATGCCCCGCTGGCGGCTGGACGCGACGAACGAACCGGGGGTCGACATGACGGTGACCCCGCCGGCCAACGCGAGCGAACACTCCCCCTGCCGCAGGGCCTGCGCGGCCCAGTGCAGCGCGACCAGCGACGACGAGCACGCGGTGTCGACGGTGACGGCCGGGCCTTCCAGGCCCATCGTGTAGGCGATCCGGCCGGAGGCGACGCTCGGCGCGCTGCCGTTGCCCTGGTACGCCTCGGCTTCCGGGCTGCCCTGCAGCAGCATCCCGTAGTCGGAGTACATGACGCCGACGAACACGCCGGTCCGGGAGCCGCGCAGCGACACCGGGTCGACGCCCGCGCGTTCCACCGCTTCCCAGGACACTTCGAGCAGCAGCCGCTGCTGCGAGTCCGTGGCCAGGGCTTCGCGCGGGCTCATCCCGAAGAAGGCCGGGTCGAACTCGCCCGCCTCGTGCAGGAACCCGCCGTGGCGCGTGTACGACGTGCCCGGGTGGTCGGGGTCGGGGTGGTACAGGCCCTCCACGTCCCAGCCGCGGTTGCCCGGGAAGCCGGACACCGCGTCGACGCCGTTCTCGACCAGGCGCCACAGGTCCTCGGGCGAGCCGACGCCGCCCGGGTAGCGGCAGCCCATGCCGACGATGACGATCGGGTCGTCGGACACCGGGCGCACGGACACCGCGGTGTCCTCGGTGACCGTGCCGGTCAGCTCCCCGCCCAGGTACGCGGCCAGGGCCTCCGGCGTCGGGTAGTCGAAGACGAGCGTGGCGGGCAGGCGCAGGCCGGTCACCGCGTCGAGGCGGTTGCGCAGCTCGACGGCGGTCAGCGAGTCGAAGCCGAGGTCCTTGAACGCGCTGCGGCCGTCGACGGTGTCGGTGGCCGCGTAGCCGAGCACCAGCCCGGCCTCGGTGCGCACCAGGTCTTCGAGGGCCCGGGCGCGGTCGGCCTCGGTCAGGCCGCCGAGCCGGTCGGCCAGCGCGGTCGCCGGGCCGCGGCTCGCGGCCGGCGCGGTCCCGCCGGGCACGAGCGCGCGCAGCAGCGCCGGAACGCCCGGGCGGCTGCGGAGGGCACCGGTGTCGACGCGCATCGGCAGGACGGCGGGCTCGGCCTCGGTCAGGGCGGCGTCGAACAGCGCCAGGCCCTGGGCCGGGTCGAGCGGCGGCAGGCCGGCCGCGGCGAGCCGGCGGTGGTCGGCGTCGGACAGCCGGGCCGCCATGCCCGCGTCCCCCGCCCACGCGCCCCAAGCCAGGGACTGGGCGGGCCGGCCGTCGGCGCGGCGGCGCTGGGCGAGCGCGTCGAGGAAGGCGTTCGCGGCGGCGTAGTTGGCCTGCCCGGGGCTGCCGAGCACGCCGGCGGCCGAGGAGAACAGGACGAAGGCGCCGAGGTCGCCGGTCAGCTCGTGCAGGTTCCAGGCCGCGTCGACCTTCGCCCGGAACACGGTCGCGATGCGCTCGGGCGTCAGGGTTTCGACGACGCCGTCGTCGAGGACACCGGCGGCGTGCACGACGGCACCGACCGGGTGCTCGGCCAGCAGCGCGGCGAGGGCGTCGCGATCGGCGGCGTCGCACGCCGCGATCGTGACGTCGGCGCCGAGCGTGGTCAGCTCGTCACGGAGTCCGGGCGCGCCGGGGGCGTCGGGGCCGCGGCGGCCGGCCAGCAGCAGCTTCCGGACGCCGTGCGCGGTGACCAGGTGCCGGGCCACCAGCGCGCCGAGCCCGCCGGTGCCGCCGGTGACCAGGACGGTGGCGCCGTCCGGGAAGCGCGCGCCCGGGCCGTCGCCGACCGGCAGGCGGGCCAGCCGCGGCCGGACGATCCCGCCGTCGCGCAGGGCGGCCTGGGTCTCGCCGGAGTCGAGGACGCGCCGCAGCGGGGCGGCGAGGTCCTCGTCGGCGTCGACGTCGACGAGGACGAACCGGTCCGGGTGCTCGGCCTGCGCCGAGCGCACCAGGCCCCAGACCGCGGCGGCGGCCGGGTCGACGACGTCGCCCTCGGCGGCCGGAACGGCGTGGGAGGTGACGAAAACCAGCCGTGACCGGGCGAAGCCCGGTTCGGCGAGCCAGCCCTGCAGGAGTTCGAGGGCCCACGCCGTGGCGGCGTGGGCGGCGGCCGCGTCGCCGTCGCCCGCCGGGACGGGGGCGAGCACGACGGCGGGCAGCGGGTCCGCGCTGATCCGGACGGTCGCGAGGTCGGGGAACACGGCCGGGGTGGCGAAGCCCAGCCCGGTGCCGAGCACGACCCAGTCGGCGTCGTCGGCGGGCTGAGTCACGGACACCGCGGGCGCCGGTGTCCACACGGGACGGAAGAGCGACTCGTGCCGGGTCGCGCGCAGCTCCCCCGCGGCGACCGGGCGGAAGGTCAGCGCGTCGGCGGCGAGCACCGGCGTGCCCGCCGGGTCGGTGACGGCGAGCGCGACGGCGTTCTCGCCGGCCGGGGTGAGCCGGGCGCGCAGGGTCGTGGCGTGCGCGGGCTGCACGCCGACGCCGGTCCAGGAGAACGGCAGGCCCTCGCGATCGAGGTGCGCGCAGGCGTGCAGAACGGCGTCCAGCAGCGCCGGGTGCAGGCCGAAGGACGCGGCTTCGGCCTCGTGCTCGGGCGGCAGCGCGACTTCGGCGAACACCTCGTCGCCGAGCCGCCAGGCCGCGCGCAGGCCCTGGAACGCCGGCCCGTAGCCGAGCCCCTGCGCGGCCAGGCTCTCGTAGAAGGCATCCAGGTCCAGGGGTTCGGCGCCGGCGGGCGGCCACTCCCCCGGCAGCGCCGCGGCGGGCGCGCCGCCGACGCCGAGCCGGCCGGAGGCGTGCCGGACCCAGCCGTCGTCCTGCTGGGAGTACACGCTGACCGAGCGGCTGCCGTCCTCGGCGGCCGGGCCGGCGACGACCTGCACGCGCACGCCGCCGGAGGCGGGCAGCACGAGCGGCGCGGCGAACGTCAGCTCTTCGACGCGGGCGCAGCCGACCTGCGCCCCCGCGCGGCCCGCCAGCTCCAGGAACGCCGTTCCGGGCAGCAGGGTGGTGCCGAGGATCTCGTGCTGGCCGAGCCAGGGCTGCCGGCGCACGGACAGCTCGCCGGCGAACAGGAACCCGCCGGATTCGGGCAGCTCCACGGCCGCGCCGAGCAGCGGGTGCCCGGCCGGGTCGAGGCCGGCCTGGCCCAGGTCGCCGCCGGCACCGCCTTCGAGCCAGTAGGTTCGGCGCTGGAAGGCGTAGGTGGGCAGGTCGACGGTCCGGGCACCGGTGCCCTCGTGCCAGGCCGTCCAGTCGAAGCCGCCGCCGCGGACCTGCCAGCGGGCCAGCGCCGCCAGCAGCGTCGCCGTCTCGTCGCGGCCGCGGCGGGTGGTGGGGATGCAGTCGGTGTCCGGGCCGGTCAGCTCGGCGGTCATCGCCGAGAGCGTCGCGTCCGGGCCGACCTCCAGGAACGTGGTGACCCCGCGGGAAACCAGTCCGGCCACGGTGCCGGCGTACCGGACGGCGTCCCGCACGTGCCGCACCCAGTAGTCCACAGTGGACACGTCGCCGGCGGCGACGATCGGGAGGAACGGCTCGGCGAAGGTCAGCGTCTCCAGCACCGCGCGGAAGTCGTCGAGCATCGGGTCCATCAGCGGTGAGTGGAACGCGTGGCTCACCGTGAGCCGCTTGGTCTTCTCGAACCGCGCGGCGACGGCGAGCACCGCGTCTTCGGTGCCGGAGACGACCACGGCTTCGGGGCCGTTGACCGCCGCGATCGAGACATCGTCGCCGAGCAGCGGGAGAACGGCCGCTTCGCTCGCCTGGACGGCGACCATCGCGCCCCCGGCGGGCAGCGCCTGCATCAGGCGGCCGCGGGCCTCGACGAGCTTGACCGCGTCCGGCAGGGACAGCACGCCGGCGACGTGGGCCGCGGCGATCTCGCCGACGGAGTGCCCGGCGACGAAGTCCGGGCGGACACCGAACGACTCCAGGAGCCGGAAGAGCGCCACCTCGAAGGCGAACAGCAGCGGCTGCGCGACGCCGGTTTCGTCCACAGTGGAGCTTTGCGGCAGGTCGAGCAGCGCGAGGATCTCGGCGTGCGCCCGCCGGAACACCGGGAAGGGCAGCGTCTCGCCCATGTCGGCGCGCTGGGAACCCTGGCCGGTGAACAGGAACGCCGACGCGCCGGGGTGCAGCGCCGAACCGGTGTGCACGCCGGGCGCGGCGGCCGAGGTGGCGAGCGCGTGCAGGGCGTCCAGGAGCTCGCCGCGGCCGGTGCCGGTGAGCACGGCCCGGTGCGGGAAGGCGACGCGGGTGGTGGCGAGGGCGTGGGCGACGTCGAGCGCGGTGTGGTCCGGGCGGGCGTCGAGGTGGGCCAGCAGCCGGGCGGCCTGCTCGCGCAGCGCGTCCGGGGTGCGCCCGGACACCGGCCACAGGTACCCCGGGGGTTCACGGCGTTCGGCGGCGCCGGCCGGCTCGGGCACCGGCTGTTCGAGGATCAGGTGTGCGTTGGTGCCGCTGATGCCGAAGGACGACACGGCGGCGCGGCGCGGCTTCCCGGTCTCCGGCCACGGGCGCGGCTCGGTCAGCAGCGAGACGCGCCCGGCCGTCCAGTCCACGTGGGACGTCGGCGCGTCGACGTGCAGGGTCTTCGGGAGGACGCCGTGGCGCATGGCCTGGATGGTCTTGATGACCCCGCCGACGCCGGCGGCGGACTGCGTGTGCCCGACGTTCGACTTGAACGAGCCGAGCCACAGCGGGGCGCCCGCGCGCTCGCGGCCGTAGGTGGCCAGCAGCGCCTGGGCTTCGATCGGGTCGCCGAGGACGGTGCCGGTGCCGTGCGCCTCGACGGTGTCGATGTCGTCGGGGGTCAGCCCGGCGTTCTCCAGCGCCTGCCGGATCACCCGCTGCTGGGAGGGGCCGTTGGGGGCGGTGAGGCCGTTCGACGCGCCGTCGGAGTTGACCGCGGAGCCGCGGATGACGGCGAGCACCTCGTGGCCGTGGCGGCGGGCGTCGGACAGGCGTTCCAGCAGCAGGAGCCCGGCGCCTTCGGAGAAGCCGGCGCCGTCGGCCGCCTCGGCGAAGGACTTGCAGCGGCCGTCGGAGGCGAGGCCGCCCTGGCGGTCGAACTCGCCGTACAGGCCCGGGGTGGCCATCACCGCGACGCCGCCGGCGAGGGCGAAGGAGCACTCGCGGGCCCGCAGCGCGCGGGCGGCCCAGTGCAGCGCGACCAGCGACGACGAGCACGCCGTGTCGACGGTGACGGCGGGGCCTTCGAGGCCGTAGAAGTAGGCGATGCGGCCGGAGATGACCGAGGATTCGGTGCCGGTGACGAGGTAGCCCTCGACGCCGTCGGGCAGCGCGGCGAGCCCGCGGCCGTAGCCCATGGACCCGGCACCGACGAAGACGCCGCCGGTACTGCCCTCGACCTCGCGCGGATCGATGCCGGCTCGTTCGAACGCCTCCCAGGCCAGCTCGAGGACGATCCGCTGCTGCGGGTCCATCGCGAGCGCCTCGCGCGGCGAGATGCCGAAGAAGGCGGGGTCGAAGTCCCCGGCGCGGTGCAGGAACCCGCCGCGGTGCGCCGACTCCGGCCAGCCGCGGCCGTCGGGGAACCCGGTGACGGCGTCGACCCCGTCGGCCACGAGCCGCCACAGGTCCTCGGGCGACTGCACACCGCCGGGGTACCGGCAGCTCATGGCGACGACGGCGACGGGTTCGGCCGCCGCCGCGAGCAGCGTGGTGTTCTGCCGCCGCAGCTGCTTGTTCTCCTGCACGGCGACGCGCAGTGCTTCGACGACTCGATCCGACCCGGCCGGCATAGACATCTCCAGGGTGAGCGGGTGTTCCTACCCGGGTGACGCCACCGCGACGGCGTCCCTCACGGACCGGCGCCGAGCGAACGTCCACTTGCCGGGAGTCAACCGCACGCCCAGCCCGGAAACCCCCAGACTTGTTCCCCGCCCCGCACGGACGAAGGCGGCACTTCCACGTGAAAGTGCCGCCTCCGGCGTGGGTGAGGTCGGGTGGGGTCAGTCCTCGCCGCCGCCCAGGACGAAGCGGACCAGGTCGTCGGCGTCCATGTCGCCCACGTCGCCGTCTTCGTCCGGCGCCGCGTCCTCCTCGGGCCGCTGCGCGCGTTCCGCCGCCTCCGCGAGCAGGTCCATCAGGCCGAGCGAGCGCAGCTGGTCGAACGACACCGACGCGAGGAACTTCCGGACCCGGGCCTCCGCCGCCGACGCGGGCACCTCGGCCTCGTCGCCGAACAGCTCGCGGTGCAGGTGCGCCGCGACCGCCTGGGCCGTCGGGTGGTCGAACACCAGCGTCGACGGCAGGCGCAGGCCGGTGCGTTCGCCCAGGACGTTGCGGACCTCCACCGCGGCCAGGGAGTCGACGCCCATCTCGCGGAACGCCTGGGACGGCTCGATGTCGCCCGGCTCGCCGTAGCCCAGCAGCTCCGCGGCCACCGTCCGGACCAGCCGCAGCAGCGCGTCGCGCCGCTCCGCCGGGTCCAGCGCGGCCAGCTCCTCGTGCAGGGTCGCCTCGGCAACCACCGCGTCGCGCTCCGAACCGGCCGCCGAAAGGGCCTGGCGGACCTCCGGCAGCTCGCTCAGCAGCGCGCTCTCGCGGGGCAGCGTGAACGTCTGCGCGAAGCGGTTCCAGTCGAAGTCGGCCGCCAGCACCGCGCCGCGGACGCCGAGGGCGCGGCCGAACGCGACCATCGCCTCCGCCGGCACCAGCGGCACCAGGCCGTGCCGCTGCATGTGTTCCAGCATGTCGCCCTGCAGCGCCATGCCGGCTTCGCCCCACACGCCCCAGCCGATCGACACACCGGGCAGGCCCCGGCGTTCGCGGTCCTCGGCCAGCGCGTTGAGGTAGGCGTTGGCGGCCGCGTACGCGGCGAGCTTGCCGCTGCCGAGCATGCCCGACACCGACGAGTACAGCACGAAGAAGTCCAGCGGCCGGTCACCCACGAGCTCGTCGAGGTGCCGGGCACCGGCCACTTTGGACTTCAGGACGCCTTCGACCTCGTCGAGGGTCAGCGCGACGACGTCGGCGCCGTCCTGGGCCACTCCGGCGGCGTGCACGACCCCGCGCAGCGGGTGTTCCGCGGGGATGGCCGCCAGCACGGCGGCCACCTGGTCGCGGTCGCTGACGTCGCACGCCACCACCGAGACTTCGGCGCCGCGGCCGGTCAGCTCCTCGACCAGCTCGGCCGCCCCCGGCGCAGCGGGGCCGCGGCGGCTGGTGAGCACCAGCCGCCGGACGCCGGCGTCGGCCAGCCAGCGAGCCGTCTCGACACCGAGCGCGCCCGTTCCGCCGGTGATGAGCACCGTGCCGGGCCCGGCCAGCGCCGGGGTGATCGCCGGGGTTTCGGCCGCCGTGGTGCGGCGCAGGCGCCGGCCGAGCAGCCGGCCGCCGCGCAGCGCGACCTGGTCTTCGCCGTCGAGGCCGCGCAGCACGTGCGGCAGGTGCCGCAGGTCGGCCTCGCCGGGGTCGGCGGGCAGCTCGACCATGCCGCCCCACGCCGCCGCGCGCTCCAGGGCGACCGTGCGGCCGAAGCCCCAGACGGCGGCTTGGTCGACCGTGTCCGCCGCGGCGGGCCGGTCCTCGACCGGCAGGGCTTCGCGGGTCAGGCACCACAGCCGCGCCTCGGCCCCGGCCCGGGCCAGCGCCTGGACCAGCACCGCGGTCAGCACGACGCCCGGCGGCGCGGTCGGTGCCGCGTCGATCGGCCGCGTGCTCAGCGCCAGCAGCGAGACGACGCCGTCGAACGGCCCCGGCAGCTCCCCGATCCGGGCGGCCAGCGCGGCCGGGTCCGGGTCGGCGACCGTGAGGACGGTGACGTCGCCGGGCAGCGCGCCGAGGACCCGGCCGCACCAGCCGTCGGCGGCGCCGGCGTCTTCGGGGACGACGGCCAGCCAGCGTCCCGGTTCGGCGTGGCCCGCCGGCGGTTTCAGCGGGGTCCAGTCGATGCGGTACCACCAGCGGTCGACGGCGGCTTCGGTGCGCAGCTTCTCCCGCCACGACGTCAGCGCGGGCAGCACGGCGTCGAGCGCGGCCCGGTCGACCTCCAGGGCCGAAGCCAGCACGTCGCCGTCGGTCGCGGCGACCATGTCCCACAGCCGCGCGTCGGCGGCGCTCTCGCCGCCTTCGGCGACGGCCTTGGGCGCGGGCTCCGGCCAGTAGTTCTTGCGCTGGAAGGCGTACGTCGGCAGCGGCACCCGCGCGGTGACGCCGGCCCGCGCGTAGAACGCGGCCCAGTCGATCGGCACGCCTTGGGCGTGCGCCCCGGCGACCGCGGTGACCATCCGGCGCCAGCCGCCTTCGCCGGTGTGCAGGGTTTCCTGGAACACCAGGGGTTCGCCGGTGCGGTCCATGGTCTGTTCGAGGGCCAGCTTCAGCACCGGGTGCGGGCTGGGCTCGACGAACGCGCTCGCCCCGCCGGTCACCAGCGCGTCGGCCGCTTCGCCGAACAGCACGGTCTGGCGCAGGTTCCGGTACCAGTACCGGGCGTCCAGCTCCGCGGTGTCGAGCAGGCCGCCGGTCACCGACGAGTAGAACGGCACGGCCGAGCTGCGCGGGGTCACCGGCGCCAGCAGCTCCAGCAGCTCGTCTTCGAGCAGTTCGACCTGCGGCGAGTGGGCGGCGAAGTTGACCCCCGACAGGCGCCAGCGCATGATGCCGGCGGCCGAGAGCCGCTTCTCCAGCTTCGCCATCGCGGTCTCGTCGGCGGAGACGGTGACCAGCTTGGGGCCGTTCACGGCGGCGATGGAGACGTCGTCGCCCGCGAGCGCGCGGACCTCGTCGGCCGGGGCGACCACCGACAGCAGCACGCCGGTGCGGGGCAGCTTCTGCCGGATCAGGCGGCTGCGCAGCGCGACCACCCTGGCCCCGTCCTGAAGGGACAGTCCACCCGCGACGCAGGCGGCGGCGATCTCGCCCTGGGAGTGCCCGGCCACGGCGGCGGGTTCGACGCCCAACTCGCGCCACAGCGCGGCGAGCGACACCATCACCGCCCACAGCGCCGGCTGGACGATGTCGACCTCTTCGAGGGCTTCGGCGTCGCCGAGGACGTCGAACAGGGACCAGTCGGCGAACTCGCTCAGCGCGGCCGCGCACCCGGCCATCGTCGCGGCGAAGACCGGCGACGCGGCCAGGAGGTCCTGGGCCATCCCGGCCCACTGGGACCCCTGGCCCGGGAAGACGAACGCCGGGGTGCGCACCCCGAGGGCCCGGCCGGTCACGACGTCCGGGGCCGCCGCGCCCGCGGCCACCGCGGCGAGCGCGGCGGTGAGCCCGGCCCGGTCCTCGCCGACGACGACGGCCCGGTGCGCGAACGCCGTCCGGCCCGCCAGGGCCCGGCCGACCGCGAAGACGTCCTGGTCGTCGAGGTGGGTCAGCAGCCGTTCGGCCTGACCGCGGAGAGCGCCGGCGGTCCGGCCGGACAGCACCCACGGCACGATCGACGGCTGCCGCGCCGGTTCCGGTGCGGGCACCGGCGCCGGACCGGCTTCGAGCACGGCGTGGGCGTTGGTGCCGCTGATGCCGAACGACGACACCGCCGCGCGGCGCACGCGCCCGGTCTCCGGCCACGGGCGGGCGGCCGCCAGCACCTCGACGCCGCTGCCGTCCCAGTCCACGTGGGACGACCGGGTGGCCGTGTGCAGCGAGCGCGGCAGCACGCCGTGGCGCATCGCGAGGACCATCTTGATGATCCCGGCGACGCCCGCCGCGGCCTGGGTGTGGCCGATGTTGGACTTGACCGAACCGATCGGCAGCGGCTGCTCGCGGTCCCGGCCGTAGGTGGCGATGAGGGCTTGGGCTTCGATCGGGTCGCCGAGCGCGGTGCCGGTGCCGTGCGCTTCGACCGCGTCGATGTCCTCTGTGGACAGACCGGCGCTCGCCAGTGCCTGGCGGATCACGCGTTGCTGCGCCGGCCCGTTCGGCGCGGTCAGGCCGTTCGAGGCGCCGTCGGAGTTGACCGCGGACCCGCGGACGACCGCGAGGATTTCGTGGCCGTTGCGGAGGGCGTCGGACTGCCGTTCCAGCACCAGCATGCCGACGCCTTCGGCGAAGCCCAGCCCGTCGGCGTCGTCGGAGAACGCCTTGCACCGGCCGTCCGGCGCGAGCCCGCGCTGCCGGCTGAAGCCGACGAAGGTGCCCGGCGTGGCCATCACGGTCGCGCCGCCGGCCAGGGCCAGCTCGCATTCGCCGCTGCGCAGCGCCTGCGCGGCCAGGTGCAGGGTGACCAGCGACGACGAGCACGCCGTGTCGACGGTCAGCGTCGGGCCTTCGAAGCCGAAGGTGTAGGCGACCCGGCCCGAAGCGACGCTCGGGGAACTGCCGTTGCTCTCGTAGCCGTCGGTGTCGGCGAGGTGGTTGAGGGTCAGGCCGTAGTCGTTGTACATCACGCCGACGAACACGCCGGTGCGGCTGCCGCGCAGGCTCACCGGGTCGATGCCGGCGCGTTCGACGGCCTCCCAGCCGGTTTCCAGCAGCAGCCGCTGCTGGGCGTCGGTGGCGAGGGCCTCACGCGGGTTCATGCCGAAGAACTCGGGGTCGAACTCCCCCGCGTCGTGCAGGAAACCACCTTCGCGGGTGTAGGTGGTGCCCGGGTGGTCCGGGTCCGGGTGGTAGAGCGAGGCGATGTCCCAGCCGCGGTTGACGGGGAACGCCGTGATCGCGTCGCGTTCCTCGGTGAGCAGCCGCCACAGGTCCTCGGGCGAGGCGACGCCACCGGGGAAGCGGCAGCTCATGCCGACGATGACGATCGGGTCGCCGGCCACCGCGGCCGGCGACGGCGGCTCGTCGGCGACGGCCCCCGAGCCGAGCAGCGCCTCCAGGAGGTGCTCGCCGAGGGCGGCGACGGTCGGGTAGTCGAACACGGCGGTGGCCCCGAGCCGGACACCGGTCACGCCGTCGAGCCGGTTGCGCAGCTCGAGGGCGGTGAGGGAGTCGAAGCCGAGCTGCTGGAACGTCTGCCCGGCGTCGACGGCGCCGCCGTCGGCGTGCCCGAGCACCTGCGCGACCTGGGTGCCGACCAGCTCGCGGACGGCCCGGGTGCGTCCGGCGGCGTCGAGCGCGCCGAGCCGCTGGACCAGCCCGACGGCCGCTTCGGCGCCCGCCGCCGACCGCTTGAGCGGTACGCGGATGAGGCCGCGCAGCAGTGGCGGGACGTCACCCAGGGCGCGGAGCACCGGCAGGTCGAGCCGGACCGGCGCGACGTCGGGGACCCCGGCGGCGAGGGCGGCGTCGAACAGGCGCGGGCCCAGCTCGGCCGGGATCGCGGGGGTGCCGGCGCGGGCCATCCGGGCGAGGTCGGCGTCGGTCAGGGCGCTGGTCATGCCGCTGCCGGCGGCCCACGGGCCCCAGCCGAGCGCGGTGGCGGGCAGGCCGTGGTCGTGGCGGTGCCGCGCGAGGGCGTCGAGGAAGGCGTTGGCGGCGGCGTAGTTGGCCTGGCCCGCGGTGCCGACGGTGCCGGCGACCGAGGAGAACAGCACGAACGACCGCAGGTCGCGGGTCAGTTCGTGCAGGTTCCAGGCCCCGGTGACCTTGGGCCGCAGGACGCGCTCGAAGCTTTCCGGCGTCTGCGAGTCCAGGACTCCGTCGTCGAGGACGCCCGCGCTGTGCACGACGGCGGTCAGCGGGTGCTCGAGGCCGTCGAGGAGCGCCTGGAGGGCGTCCCGGTCGGCGATGTCGCAGGCGGCGGCGGTGACTTCGGTGCCGTGCGCGGCGAGTTCGGCGACGAGGGTGGCGACTTCGGCGGGGTCTCCCCCGCTGCGGCTGACCAGCAGCAGCCGCCGCATCCCGTGCTCGGCGGCGAGGTGGCGGGCGAAGACCGCGCCCAGGCCGCCGGTGCCGCCGGTGATGAGGACGGTGCCGTCCGGGTCGCCGAAGCTCCGCGCCTCGGCGTGGCCCGCGACCCGGGCCAGGCGGCCGCCGTGCACGCGGCCGTTCTTGACGGCCACCTGCGGTTCGTCGGCCGCGAGAGCGGCCCCGAGGTGTTCGCCGGTCTCGTCGAGGTCGATCAGCGCGAACCGGCCGGGGTGTTCGGCCTGGGCGGACCGGAGCAGGCCCCACACCGCCGCGGCGACGGGATCGCCGCCGGTGGCGCCGCGGGTGACCACGGCGAGCCGGGTCTCGCGCAGCCGGTCGTCGGCGAGCCAGCCCTGGAGGAGGTCGAGCACCCGGGTGGTGACGTCGAGGGCCGCGGAGGCCGGATCGGCGTCCGGCAGGTCGAGCAGCGGCAGGACGACGAGCCCGGGCGCGCTCGCGGCCGCGGCTTCGAGGTCGGCGAAGGTGGTGGCGCCGGGAAGCAGCTCAGCCGAACCGAGCACCCCGAAGCCGGTGAGTTCCGCCGGCTCCACGGTCAGCGGGGTCCACGTGAGCCGGTACAGGTGCTCCTGGCTCACCGGCCGGACCTCGGCCGGCCGGCGCAGGCGCAGCGTGGCCACCTCGGCCACGAGTTCCCCGGCGGTGTCCGCGATCGCCAGCGAAACCCCCGCGCCCACCCGCGTGATCCGCACCCGGACCGAGGCCGCGCCGGTGGCGTGCAGCTGCACGCCCTCCCACGAGAACGGCAGCCCGGCCTCGCCGCCGAGCAGGCCGATGGCGTGCAGGCACGCGTCGAACAGCGCCGGGTGCAGGCCGAAGGCGCCCGCGTCACCCGCGTCGTCGGCGGGCAGCGCCACCTCGGCGAACACCGCGTCGCCCGACTGCCACGCCGCCGTCAAGCCGCGGAACGTGCCGTCGTACGCCAGGCCGCCCTCGGCCAGACGCTCGTAGTGCCCCGACAGCTCGACCGGTTCCGCGGCGGGCGGCCACGAGAACGCCGCCGCCGCGCGCCGGGGACCGAGCACGCCGGTCGCATGCCGGGTCCACGTCAGGTCGTCGCCGTCCTCCGGTCGCGAATGGACGGTCAGGGTCCGGCGTCCGTCTTCGCGCGGCGCCGAAACGCGCAGCTGCAGCTGGACTCCCCCGCGCCCGGGCAGCACCAGCGGCGCTTCCAGGGTCAGCTCGTCCAGGCACGGCGTCCCGGCCTCGTCGCCGGCCCGCAGCGCCAGCTCCGTGAACACCGTCCCCGGCAGCACCACCGCGCCGCCGACGACGTGCCCGCGCAGCCACGGGTGCCCCGGCACCGACAGCCGGCTGGTCAGCAGCACTTCACCGGACCCGGCCGGGCGCACCACGGCCCCGACCATCGGGTGGCCGCCGACGCCCAGCCCCGCCGCCGTCGCGTCCCCGCGCGGGGTCGCGCCGCCACGCGGCCAGAAGCGCTCCCGCTGGAACGCGTACGTCGGCAGCTCCGTCCGCCGTCCGCCCGGCAGCACCGCCGCCCACTCGACGCCGACGCCGGCCACGTGCAGCCCCGCGAGCCCGGCCAGCACCGCCCGCGGCTCGGCGGTTTCCTTGCGCAGCAACGGGACCGTGCTCACGTCGGCGAGGGTTCCGGCGGTCATGGCCGAGAGGACGCCGTCCGGGCCGAACTCGGCGAACACGCGCACGCCGTGTTCGTGCAGCGCCGTCACGCCGTCGGCGAACCGGACCGTCCGGCGGACGTTGGCCACCCAGTGGTCCGCCGAGAACTCCGTGACGAGCGATCCGGTGACCGTCGAGACCACCGGGATCCGGGGCGCCGAGTGGGTCACCCCGGCGGCAACCGCGCGGAACTCCTCGAGCATCGGGTCCATCAGCGGCGAGTGGAACGCGTGCGAAACCGTCAGCCGCTTGGCCTTCCCGAACCGCTCGGCGAGCGCCGACACGGCTGCTTCGGCCCCGGCGAGCACCACGGCGTCCAGGCCGTTGACCGCCGCGATGGCGACGTCGTCGCCCAGCAGCGGCCGGACCTGCGCTTCGCTCGCCCGCACGGACACCATCGCGCCACCGCCCGGCAGCGCGCCCATCAGCTCGGCGCGCGCCCGCACCAGCGTGCAGGCGTCCGCCAGGGACAGCACCCCGGCCACGTGCGCGGCCGCGATCTCGCCGACCGAGTGCCCGAGCACGAAGCCGGGCCGCACGCCCCACGATTCGAACAGCCGGTACAGCGCGACTTCGAGGGCGAACAGCGCGGGTTGCGCCGCGGCCGTGTCCGCGAGCCGCCGCGAGTTCTCGCCCCAGACGATCCCGGCCCACTCCCCGGGCAGCTGCTCGGCGATCGCGTCCCACGCCTGCGCGAAGACCGGGTACCGGGCGTAGAGCAGGCGGCCCATGCCGAGCCGCTGGGCGCCCTGGCCGGCGAACAGCGCGGCGAGCTTCGCGGACCCGGCCACCCGCCCGGTCACGACCGCCGGGTGCGGTTCCCCCGCGGCCAGCGCGGCCAGGGCCGCGGACAGTTCGGCCCGGTGTTCGGACAGCACCACCGCGCGGTGGTCGAACGCCGTCCGGCCGGTGGCGAGGGTGAACCCGGCGTCGACGCGGTTGACGTCGAGCCCGGCCAGCCGCGCGGCCTGGTCCCGCAGCGCGCGGTCCGTGGTGGCCGAAAGCGGCCACGGCACGACCCCGGCGTCCGGTGGCGCTTCCGCGAGCACCGGCTCCGGCGCCTGTTCGATGATCGTGTGGGCGTTGGTGCCGCTGATGCCGAACGACGACACCGCCGCCCGGCGCACGCGGCCGGTCTCCGGCCACGGCCGGTTCCCGGTGACGACCTCGACGTCGCCGGCGGCCCAGTCGACGTGCGAAGACACTTCCCCGGCGTGCAACGACCCCGGGACGACGCCGTGCTGCAGCGCCGCGACCACCTTGATCACCCCGGCGACGCCCGCGGCGGCCTGGGTGTGGCCGATGTTCGACTTCACCGAGCCCAGCAGCAGCGGTGTCCCGCGCTCCTGGCCGTAGGTCGCCAGCAGGGCCTGGGCCTCGATCGGGTCACCGAGGGTGGTTCCCGTGCCGTGCCCTTCGACGACATCGACGTCCGATGCAGACAGACCGGCGACCGACAGGGCCTGGCGGATCACGCGTTGCTGCGACGGGCCGTTGGGTGCGGTCAGGCCGTTGGACGCGCCGTCGGAGTTGACCGCGCTGCCCCGGACCACCGCCAGCACCGGGTGGCCGTGGCGCCGGGCGGCGGAAAGCCTTTCCAGCAAGAGCATTCCGGCGCCTTCGGACCAGCCGACGCCGTCGGCGTCGTCCGAAAAGGACTTGCAGCGGCCGTCCGGGGCCAGCCCGCGCTGACGCGAGAACCCGACGAACGTGCCCGGCGTCGACATGACGGTGACGCCGCCGGCGAGGGCCAGCGAACACTCCCCCGACCGCAGCGCCTGCGCGGCCCAGTGCAGCGCCACCAGCGACGACGAACACGCCGTGTCCACCGTCACCGCCGGGCCTTCCAGCCCCAGCACGTACGCGACGCGCCCGGAGGCGACACTGCCCGCGCTGCCGTTGCCCTGGTACGCCTCCAGGTCCGCGCCCGCGACCAGGCTGTTGTAGTCGTTGTACATCACGCCGGCGAACACGCCGGTGCGGCTGCCGCGCAGGCTGCGCGGGTCGATGCCGGCCCGTTCGAACGCCTCCCACGAGACCTCCAGCAGCAGCCGCTGCTGGGTGTCGGTGGCGACGGCTTCGCGCGGGCTCATCCCGAAGAAGGCGGCGTCGAACTCGGCGGCGTCGTGCAGGAAGCCGCCGTGGCGGGTGTAGGAGGTGCCCGGGTGGTCCGGGTCGGGGTCGTACAGCGCGTCGAGGTCCCAGCCGCGGTCGGCCGGGAACTCGGTGATGGCGTCGGTGCCGCCGGTGACCAGCGACCACAGCTGCTCGGGCGTGCTGACCCCGCCCGGGTAGCGGCAGCTCATCGCGACGATGGCGATCGGCTCGTCGGCCACCGCCGCCGGCATCGGCGCGGCCTCGACGCGGTCGCCGTCGCCGTCGCCGCCCAACTGCTCGGCCAGGTGGCGGGCCAGCGCGGTGACCGTCGGGTAGTCGAACACCGTCGTGGCCGGCAGGGCGACGCCGGACGCGGCCGAGAGCTTGTTGCGCAGGTCGACCGCGGTGAGCGAGTCGAACCCGAGTTCCTGAAACGTCTTGGCGGCCGGGACGGTCGTCGCGTCGGCGTGCCCGAGGACCAGCGCGACCTGCTCGCGCACCAGCGTCAGCAGCGCTTCGGCGCGCTCGTCCGGCGTCAGCCCGGCGAGGCGGCGGGCCAGTCCGGCAGCCCCGCGGCCGGCCTGCTTGCGGCCGGTGACGCGGACGAGGCCGCGCAGCAGCGGCGGGATCTCCGGCTGCGTCCGGAGCACCGGGAGGTCGAGGCGGACCGGCAGCAGGACGGCCCGGTCGGTGCCGAGCGCGCGGTCGAACAGGCGGATGCTCTGCTCCGGCTGCAGCACGGGCATACCGAGCCGGGCCATCCGCTCGAAGTCGGCGTCGCCGAGCGTGCGGGTCATCCCGGTCGCCGCGGCCCACGGGCCCCAGCCGAGCGACTGCGCCGGCAGGCCGCCGGCCGCGCGGTGGAGGGCGAGCGCGTCGAGGAAGGCGTTGGCGGCCGCGTAGTTCGCCTGCCCGGCGCCGCCGAAGGTGCCGGCGACCGAGGAGAACGAGACGAACGCCGCGAGGCCGAGGTCGCGGGTCAGCTCGTGCAGGTTCCAGGCCGCGTCGACCTTGGGGCGCAGCACGGCCGCCAGCCGCTCCGGCGTCAGCGAGCCGAGGACGCCGTCGTCGAGGACGCCGGCGGTCTGCACGACCGCGGTGAGCGGGTGCTCGGCCGGGACGGCGCCGAGCAGGGCTCGCAGTGCGTCGCGGTCGGCGATGTCGCAGGCCCGCACGTCGACGTGGGCGCCGGCCGCGGTGAGGTCGGCGGCGAGTCCGGCGGCCCCCTCCGCCGCCGGGCCACGGCGGCTGACCAGCAGCAGCCGCCGGACGCCGTGCTCGGCGGCCAGGTGCCGGGCCAGCAACCCACCCAGACCGCCGGTCCCGCCGGTGATGAGGACGGTCCCGTCCGGCTCCCAAGCGGCACTTTCACGTGAAAGTGCCGCGTCGGCGCGGGCGAGGCGGGCGGCGCGGGGTTCGCCGTCGACCAGGGTGAGCTGGGGTTCTCCGGTGGTGAGGGCGTTCGGCAGGGCGGTCAGGGACGCGTCCGTGCCGTCGAGGTCGATGAGCGCGACGCGGCCCGGGTGCTCGACCTGCGCCGTGCGGACCAGGCCCCAGACGGCGGCCGCGGGCAGGTCCGCGCCGGTCGTCGCGCCCCGGGTGACGAGCACGAGCCGCGCGGGCCGTTCTTCGCCCAGCCAGTCCTGCAGCAGGCCGAGCACGTGCGTGGTCAGTTCGTGCGTCTCCCGGACGACGTCGGCGGTCTCGCCGGCGGCAACCGGCCACAGGACGACGCCGTCTTCGGCGTCGAGCGGACCGGAAAGCCGGGTGGCGGCCGGGAAAACGGCGGCCACCCCGAGCGGGTCGGCCCCGGCGACCGAGACCGCGCCGGTTTCCGGCGCGCCGACGGCGATCGGGGTCCAGCCGAGCTGGAACAGCGAATCGCGGTCGGCGGCCGGGACCGCGGACTGCGGCCGCAGGACCAGCGAACGCACGGTCGCGACCGGCTCGCCGTCGAGGTCGGTCAGGTGCAGGGACACCGCGTCGTCCCCCGCGAGCGAGACGCGCACCTGCACCGCGGTCGCCCCCGAGGCGTGCACGGTGACGCCTTCCCACGAGAACGGCAGCGCACCCGGCCGCACGGCCGAGCTGAACGACGTCGCGTGCAGGCAGGCGTCGAGCAGCGCCGGGTGCAGGCCGAACGGCTCGGCCGGCTCGTCCTCGGGCAGGGCTACCTCGGCGTAGACGTCTTCGCCGTGCCGCCAGGCGGCCGTCAGGCCGCGGAAGGCGGGACCGTACTCGAAGCCCTGGTCGGCGAACCGGTCGTAGAGGCCGTCGAGGTCGAGCTCGGTGGCGTCGGCCGGGCGCGCCACCGGCGCGGCGGGCGCGCCGGCGGTGTGCAGCGTGCCCCCGGCGTGGCGGATCCACAGCTCGTCGGGCGCGTCTTCCCGGCGGGAGTAGATCGAGATCGGCCGCTCGCCGTCCGCACCCGGGGCGCCGACGGCGATCTGGACGTGCGTGCCGGTCTCTTCGCCCAGCACCAGCGGCGCTTCCAGGGTCAGTTCGCCGACGGCCGGGCAGCCGGCGTGCTCGCCGGCCGCGGCCGCCAGCTCCAGCAGCGCGGTCCCGGGCAGCAGCAGCGAGCCGGCGATCCGGTGCCCGGCCAGCCACGGGTGGCCGGCGAGGGAGAGCCGTGCGGTGTAGAGGAACCCGCCGGACTCCGGCAGCTCGATGCCGCCGCCGAGCAGGGGGTGGGCGACGGCGTCGAGGCCGGTGCCGCCGGTCAGCAGGGCCACCCGCGGCCAGAACCGCTCGTGCTGGAACGGGTACGTCGGCAGCTCGACCGGACGGCCACCGTCCAGGTAGGACGCCCAGCCGATCTCGGCTCCGTGCAGGTGCAACGCGGTCAGCGCGTCGAGGACCGAGTCTTCCTCGGCGCGGTCGCGGCGCAGGCACGAGACCGCAACCGCCTCCGGCGGCAGGGTTTCCGCGGCCAGCGCGCTGAGCACCCCGGCCGGGCCGAGCTCCAGGAACGCCGTGACGCCGTCGGCGAGCAGGGTCGCGATCCCGTCGGCGAACCGGACGGCGGCGCGGACGTGCCGCACCCAGTAGTCCGCTGTGGACAGTTCAGGGCCGGCGACCGCGCCGGTCAGGTTCGACACCACCGGGAGGTCCGCGGGCGCGTACTCGATCGTCTCGGCGACCGCGCGGAACTCCTCGAGCATCGGGTCCATCAGCGGCGAGTGAAAGGCGTGGCTGACGTCGAGCCGGCGGGTGCGGTGCCCGTCCGCGGCGAACGCGGCGGCGAGCCGGGTGACGGCGTCCTCGTGCCCCGAGACGACCACCGACGCGGGGCCGTTGACCGCCGCGATGGCCACCCGGTCGTCCAGCGCGGCCGCCACCACCGCTTCCGGCGCGTCGATCGCGACCATCGCCCCGCCGGAAGGCAGGGCGGCCATCAGCCGGCCGCGGGCGGCGACCAGCCGGCAGGCGTCCTCGAGCGAGAAGACCCCGGCGACGTGCGCGGCCGCCAGCTCGCCGATCGAGTGCCCGAGCAGCAGGTCCGGGGTGACGCCCCAGGAGCGCACGAGCCGGTACAGCGCGACCTCGATCGCGAACAGCGCGGGCTGGGCGACGTCGGTCGGCTCCAGCGACGACTCGGCGTCGAACATCCGCTCCCGCAGCGAAGGCCCGAAGTGCGCGCAGACCTCGTCGAGCGCGTCGGCGAACACGGGGAACCGCTCGTACAGCGCGCGGCCCGCCCCGGCGCGCTGGGCGCCCTGGCCGGTGAACAGGAACGCCGTGCGGACCCCGGAAACCGCTTCACCGACCGCGAGCCCGGGGGCGTCGGTGCCGTCCGCGAGGGCGGCGAGGGCCGCCAGCGTGTCGCCGGTCAGGACCGCACGGTGTTCGAACGTGGTGCGCGTGGTGGCCAGGGACCAGGCGACGTCACCCGGATCGGCCGCCAGCAGCCGGCGCGCCTGTTCCCGCAGGGCCTCCGGGGTGCGGGCCGACAGCAGCCACGGCCCGGGCCGCCCGGCGGGGGCGGGTGCGGGCTCGGCGGCCGGGGCCTGTTCCAGCACGACGTGCGCGTTGGTGCCGCTGATGCCGAACGACGACACCGCCGCCCGGCGTGGCCGCCCGGTCTCCGGCCACGGCCGGGTCGCGGTGACCAGTTCGATGTCGCCGGCCGTCCAGTCCACATGGGACGAGGGCGTGTCGACGTGCAGGGTCCTGGGCACGACGCCGGCGCGCAGCGCGTACACGGACTTGATCACGCCCGCGACCCCCGCGGCGGCCTGGGTGTGGCCGAGGTTGGACTTGACCGAGCCGAGCAGCAGCGGCCGGAACTCGTCGCGGTCATGGCCGTAGGTGGCCACCAGCGCCTGGGCTTCGATCGGGTCGCCCAGCGTGGTGCCGGTGCCGTGGCCTTCGACGACATCGATGTCCGATGTGGACAGACCGGCGGCGGACAGGGCCTGGCGGATCACGCGTTGCTGCGACGGCCCGTTCGGCGCGGTCAGGCCGTTCGAGGCGCCGTCGGAGTTGACCGCGCTGCCCCGGACCACCGCCAGCACCGGGTGGCCGTTGCGCCGGGCGTCGGAAAGCCGTTCCAGGACCAGGACCCCGACGCCTTCGGACCAGCCGACCCCGTCGGCGGCGTCGGCGTAGGACTTGCAGCGGCCGTCGGGGGCCAGCCCGCGCTGGCGGCTGAAGTCGATGAACGTGCCCGGGGTCGCCATCACCGTGACGCCACCGGCCAAGGCCAGTTCGCACTCGCCGCGCTGCAGCGCGGTCGCGGCCATGTGCAGCGCGACCAGCGACGACGAGCACGCCGTGTCGACGGTGACCGACGGCCCTTCCAGGCCGAACACGTACGACAGGCGCCCGGACAGCACGCTGCCCGCGTTGCCGGTGCCGAGGTAGCCGAGCGAGTCGGCCGGGAACTCGACGTTCGCGCCGAGGTAGTCGTGGTACATGATGCCCGCGTAGACGCCGGTGCGGCTGCCGCGCAGCGTTTCCGGCCGGATCCCGGCGCGCTCGAGCGCTTCCCACGACGTCTCGAGCAGCTGGCGCTGCTGCGGGTCCATCGCCAGGGCTTCGCGCGGGGAAATGCCGAAGAAGCCGGGATCGAACCCGGCGACGTCGTCGAGGAAGCCGCCTTCGCGGGTGTAGCTGGTGCCGGCGTGCTCGGGGTCCGGGTGGTAGAGCGCGTCGACCGGCCAGCCGCGGTCACCCGGGAAGCGGGAGACGCCGTCGCCGTCGGCGAGGACGAAGTCCCACAGCTCGTCGGGCGAGGTGATGCCGCCCGGGTAGCGGCAGCCCATGGACACGATGACGACCGGGTCGGCCTCGGCCGGGGTCGTGCGCACCGGCGCCTGGACCGCGTCCAGGGCGCCGACCAGTTCGTCGTGCAGGTGGCGGGCGAGGGCGAGGACGGTCGGGTAGTCGAAGACGAGCGTCGCGGGCAGCCGCAGGCCGGTCTCGGCCTGGACGGCGTTGCGCAGCTCCACCGCCGACAGCGAGTCGAAGCCGAGGTCCGCGAAGGACTGCGCCGGTTCGACCTGGCCGATCGAGCTGTACCCGAGCAGGGCGACGACGTGTGTGCGGACGAGGTCGACGAGGGCGCGTTGCCGATCGGCCGGGGCGAGCCCGGCCAGCCGCGCGGTGAGGCCGGAGTCGGCGCGGGCGCGGCGGCGCGCGGTGCCGCGGACCAGGCGGCGCAGCAGCGGGGGCACCTCGGGCGCGGCCGAGAGCGTGTCGAGGTCGAGCCGGACCGGCGCGAGCAGGGCGTCGTCCGCGCCGAGCGCGGCGTCGAACAGGCTCAGGCCGTGGTCGAGGGGCAGCGGCGGGGTGCCGGCGCGGGTCATCCGGTCGAGGTCGGCGTCGGTGAGGGTGCCGGCCATGCCGGTCTCCCAGGCGCCCCAGGCCAGGCTGACGGCGGGGAGGCCGAGGGTGCGCCGGTGGGCGGCGAGGGCGTCGAGGAAGGCGTTGCCGGCGGCGTAGTTGCCCTGCCCGGCGGCGCCGAGGACGCCCGCGACGGAGGAGAACAGGACGAACGTCCCGGCGTGTTCGGCGAGCTCGTGCAGGTACCAGGCGGCGTCGACCTTGGGACGCAGGACGGCGTCGAGCCGGTCATCGGTCAGCGACCCGAAAGTCGCGTCGTCGAGGACGCCCGCGGTGTGCACGACGGCGGTGATCTCGTGCTCGGCGAAGATCGCGGCCAGTGCCTCGCGGTCGGTGACGTCGCAGGCGAGGGCGGTGGCCTCGACGCCCAGTTCGGCGATCAGCTCGGCGGCGCCCGGGGTGTCCGGGCCGCGGCGGCCGAGCAGGAGGAGCCGGCGGGCGCCGTGCTCGGCGACCAGGTGGCGGGCGAGGTGGCGGCCCAGCCCGCCGAGGCCGCCGGTGATCAGGACGGTCCCGGCGAAGCGGCCTTCGGCGGCGGGCGCGACGGCGGCCCGGGCGAGCCGCGGGACGTGCAGCTTCCCGTCGCGGACGACGACCTTGGGTTCCCCCAGGGCGACGGCCGCGGCGAGGAGAGCGTCGTCTTCGAGGTCGACCAGCGTGATGCGGCCGGGTTGCTCGGCCTGAGCCGAGCCGAGGAGCCCCCAGATCGGGGCGGTGGCGAGGTCGGTGGAACTCGCGACGACGACCAGGTGCGAGTCCGCGAACCGCTCGTCGGCGAGGAAGGCCCGGACGGTGTGGAGGACCTCGCGCAGCGTCTCGCGGACGGCTCCGGGCGTGTCGCCCCCGGACGGCCGGTAGACGACGTGGGACGGCGTCCCGGTGGCCTCTTCGAGGACCGGCCAGTCCACCGGACCGGCCGTCGCGGTGGCCGGGACCGGGACCCAGTCCACGGTGAACAGCGACTCGTGCCGCGCTTTCCGGCCCGCGCCGGTGCCCGCGGCGACCGGGCGCAAGGCGAGCGCTTCCACGGACGCCACCGGCTCGCCCGCGGTGTCGGTGACCTCGATCGCCACCGACACCGGGTCGGCCGCGTCGATCCGGACCCGCAGCGCCGAGGCGCCCGGCGCGTGCAGCGTCACGCCCGTCCACGCGAACGGCAGCAGCCGGTCCGCGTCCTCGCCGCGGTCCGCCGCGCCGAGGGCGTGCAGGGCCGCGTCGAGGACCGCCGGGTGCAGGCCGTACGCGTCCGTCGCGCCCGCCTTCCGCGGAGCCGTCACCTCGGCGAACACCTCGGTGCCGCGGCGCCAGACCCGCTCCAGGCCCTGGAACGCCGGGCCGTAGCCGAACCCGGCCGAGGCGAGGCCGTCGTAGAAGCCGGTGAGGTCGACCTCCTCGGCGTCCGCGGGCGGCCACGCCACCGGTGCCGGAGCCGCCGCGCCCGGGGCGAGCACGCCGCCGGCGTGCCGTTCCCAGGCCGTGTCCTCGAGTTCGTCTTCGAGTCGCGAGTGGACGGTGAACGGACGCCGCCCGGCGTGGTCCGGGGCGCCGACGAGCAGCTGCAGCCGGACGCCGCCGCGCTCGGGCAGGACCAGCGGCGCCTCCAGGGTCAGCTCGGCGACGCGCGGGCAGCCGACGCTGTCGCCCGCGCGCATCGCCAGTTCCAGGAAAGCCGTGCCGGGCAACAGGATCGCGCCCATGATGACGTGGTCGGCCAGCCACGGCGTCGCCGCCGCGGAGAGCCGGCCGGTGAACAGGTGGCCCTCGCCGTCGGCCAGGCCGGTGGCCGCGCCCAGCAGCGGGTGGCCGGCCGCGGTCAGGCCGAGCCCGCCCGGGTCGGTCGCCACGGCCCCCGGCGGCGTCGCTTCGGGCCAGTAGCGTTCGTGCTGGAAGGCGTACGTCGGCAGGTCGATCAGCCGCGCGCCGGTGCCGGCGTAGAACCCGGCCCAGTCCACCGGTACCCCGGCCACGTGCAGCGCACCCAGCGCCGCGGCGGCGGCCTGCTCCTCCGGCCGGCCGGCCCGCAGCAGCGGCACGCACTTGACGTCGTCGCCCACGCCGCCCGCCATCGCGGACAGCACGCCGTCGGGGCCCAGTTCGACGAACCGGGTGACGTCCCGCTCGGCCAGCCACCGCACGCCGTCGCCGAAGCGGACGGTGTCCCGCACGTGCGAAACCCAGTACGCCGGGTCCTGCAGCTCCCCGGCGGTCGCGACGCGGCCGGTGCGGTTCGAGACGACCGGCAACGTCGCTTCGCCGTAGGAAATCCGGCGAGCGACGGCGGCGAACTCGCCGAGCATCGGCTCCATCCGCGCCGAGTGGAAGGCGTGGCTGACGCGCAGCCGCTTGGTCCGGCGCCCGCTCAGCGCGGTTTCGAGGGCGTCGATGGCCGCCGCGTCGCCGGAGAACACCACGGAGTCCGGCCCGTTGACCGCGGCCAGCGAGACCTCGGGGCCGGTGATCAGGTCGAGGGCTTCGGCTTCGGTGAGCTCGGCGGCGAGCATCGCGCCACCGGCGGGCAGCTCCTGCATGAGCCGGCCGCGGGCGGTGACGAGCGCGCACGCGTCCTCGAGGGAGAACACCCCGGCGACGTGCGCCGCGGCCAGCTCGCCGACGGAGTGGCCGAGCAGGTAGTCCGGCCGCAGCCCCCACGACTCGGCGAGCCGGAAGAGCGCGACCTCCAGCGCGAACAGCGCGGCCTGGGCGTGTTTCGTCTCGTCGAGGCCGGCGCCCGAGCGCACGACCTCGGTGAGCCCGGGATCGAGGTGGGCGCACACCGCGTCCCACGCCTCGGCGAACACCGGGAACGCGTCCCGCAGCCCGAGGCCCATTCCGGCGCGTTGCGAGCCTTGGCCGGTGAACAGGAACGCGACCGCACCCGGAGCCGCCCCCTCGGAAGTGCCGGCCGCGAGGGCGGCGAGCCCGGCCCGCAGTTCGTCCACAGTGGAGCCGGTGACGACCGCGCGATGCGGCAGGGCGGCCCGCGAGACCCCCAGCGAGTAGGCCAGGTCCAGGAGCGGCGGCTCGGTGTCCGAAAAGGACAGCAGGCGTGCGGCCTGGCCCCGCAGCCCGGCGGCGTTCTTGCCGGACACCGGCCAGTTCAGCGCCCCGGGCACCCGCGGCGACGGCTCGGCGACGGCCGCGGGGGCGGGTGCCTGCTCCAGGATGACGTGCGCGTTGGTGCCGCTCAGCCCGAACGACGACACCCCGGCCCGGCGGGGCCGCCCGGTCTCCGGCCACGCCCGGGTGCCGGTGACCAGCGCGAGCCCGCTGCCGTCCCAGTCGAGCGCCGACGTCGGCGCGTCGACGCCGAGGGTCTCCGGCAGGACGCCGTGCTGCAGCGCGAGGACCATCTTCAGCACCCCGGCCACGCCGGCGGCGGCCTGGGTGTGGCCGAGGTTCGACTTCACCGAGCCGAGCCACAGCGGTTCGCCGGCGCGGTCGCGGCCGTAGGTGGCGGCCAGCGCGCGGGCCTCGATCGGGTCGCCGAGGGTGGTGCCGGTGCCGTGCGCCTCGACGGCGTCGACGTCGGCGGCGGACAGCCCGGCGCCGGCCAGCGCCGCGCGGATGACCCGCTCCTGCGCCGGGCCGCTCGGGGCGGTCAGGCCGTTGGACGCACCGTCGGAGTTGACCGCGCTGCCCCGCAGGACGGCGAGGATCCGGTGGCCGTGGCGTTCGGCGTCCGACAGCTTCTCCAGCACGAGCACACCCGCGCCCTCGCCCCAGCCGGTGCCCGCCGCGCCTTCGGCGAACGAGCGGCAGCGGCCGTCGGGGGCGAGCCCGCGCTGGCGGCTGAACGCGATGAACAACGTCGGCGTGGCCATCACGGTCGCGCCGCCGGCCAGCGCGAGGGAGCAGTCGCCGCGGCGCAGGGCGTGCGCGGCCAGGTGCATCGCGACCAGGGACGCCGAGCACGCGGTGTCGACGGTGATCGCGGGCCCCTCCAGGCCGAGCGCGTAGGCGACCCGGCCGGACAGGACGCTGGAGGCGTTGGCCGTGGACAGGTAGTCCTCGGCGCCTTCGGCCGCGGTCGCGGCGAGGTGGATGTAGTCCTGGAAGTTCGTGCCGGTGAACACCCCGGTCGACGAGCCGCGCAGCGAAGCCGGGTCGATGCCCGCGCGCTCGATCGCCTCCCACGAGATCTCCAGCATCAGGCGCTGCTGCGGGTCCATCACCAGCGCTTCGCGGGGCGAAATGCCGAAGAACGCCGGGTCGAAGTCGCCGGCGTCGTGCAGGAACCCGCCGTGGCGCACGTAGGAGGTGCCTCGCGCGGCGCCGTCCGGGTCGTGCAGCCGGTCGACGTCCCAGCCGCGGTCGTCCGGGAACTCCGTGATCGCGTCGCGTCCCTCGGAAAGCAGGTCCCACAACGCTTCCGGCGTCGACGCACCGCCGGGGAAGCGGCAGCCCAGCCCGACGATCGCGATCGGTTCCTGGTCGGCCGTCTCGGCCTCCCGCAGCTTCGCCCGCGTTTCCTGCAGCTCCACGGTGACGCGCTTGAGGAAGTGCCGGAGCTTCTCTTCGTTGTCCATCAGCGCTCGCCCATCCTGCGTGCTCACGAGATCCCGAACTCCTTGCCGAGCAGGTCGAACATTTCGTCGTCCGAAGCCGCGAGGACGTCTTCGCCGTCCGTGCGCCCCGGCCGCAGCCCGTCGAGCAGGCGGTGCAGCCGCCGGGACAGGTCGTCTCTGCGGGTTTCGTCGAGGTCGCCGGCCGCCACGGCCCGTTCCAGGCCGGCCAGCTCGGTGTCCAGCGGGTCGGCCGCGGGCCGGTCGGCCGGCACCAGCTCGGCCCGCAGGTACTGCGCGAGCGCGAGCGGCGTCGGGTGGTCGAAGACCAGGCCCTGCGGCAGGTTCAGCCCGGTGCGCCGGGCCAGGAGGTTGCGGAATTCGACCGCGCTCAGCGAGTCGAAGCCGAGCAGCCCGAACTTCGCCTCGGGCTCGATCGCGTCGCCCGAGGCGTGCCCGAGGATCATCGCGGCCGCCGTCCGCACCGCCTTCGCCAGCGTGCTGACGCGCTCGGGTTCGGACATGCCGGCGAGCTGGTCGGCCAGCGGCTCTTCGGCGGTCTCCGGGGTGTGGCGCGCGGCCTCGATGGCCGCGCGGGCGCTGGGGATGCCGTCGAGCAGGTGCGTCGCGCGCATCAGGGCCATGCCGGGCGCGTACCGGGTCCAGTCGATGTCCGCCACGGTCACCGTGGTGTCCCCGCGCCGCAGCGCTTCGCCGAGGGCGAGCAGGGCGCGCCGGGGCGCGAGGGCGGCCGCGCCGCTGCGGCGCATGCGTTCCCGGATCGCGGGGTCGGCCGCCATGCCCACCTCGCCCCAGGCCCCCCAGGCGACCGACAGGGCGGGCAGCCCGGCGGCGGCACGCTGGTCGGCGAGCGCGTCGAGGACGGCGTTCGCGGCGGCGTAGCTGCCCTGCCCGGGCCCGCCGACGGTGCCGGCGATGGAGGCGAAGAGCACGAAGAGGCCGAGATCGAGCCCGGCGGTCAGTTCGTGGAGGTTGAGCGCGGCGGTGGTCTTGGGCCGCAGAACGGTCTCGAACCGGCCCGGGTCGACGGCGTCGACCACGCAGTCGTCGAGCACACCGGCCGCGTGAACGACCCCACGCAGCGGGAACTCCGGCGGCAGGTTCCCGATGAGGTCCCGCAGGGCATCCCGATCGGCGGCATCACAGGCGGCAACGGTGACCCGCGCCCCCGCGGCGGCGAGCTCATCGGCCAGTTCGCGGGCACCGGGGGCATCCAGACCGCGGCGGCTGGTGAGCAGGATGTGCCCGGCGCCGGAGCGGGCGAGCCAGTGCGCCAGCTTCCCCCCGAGCGCACCGGTACCCCCGGTGACGAGAACGGTGCCATCAACGGGCACGGCCGACGGGCGGCCGGCTCCACGCGCCACGGCACGGTCACCGCTGACCTCACCACCCGCGGGCACAGCCACAGCCGAGCCGGGGTCGCGGCCGCCGGCCGAGCCGGGGTCGCGGCCGCCGGCCGAGCCCGCCCCGCTCACTGCCACACGGTCCCCGCCGACCTGGCCACCGGCGGGCGCGACACCGGCCGGGCCGGGTGCGCGGTCGCCGGCCGAGCCGGGTGCGCGGTCGCCGGCCGAGCCGGCATTTCGGTCGCCGGCCGAGCCCGATGCGCTGTCGCCGGCCGGGGCGGGGAGGAGGCGGCGGACCAGGGCGCCGTTCGGGCGCAGGGCGATCTGGTCCTCTTCGCCCGCTGCCGCGAGCGTGCCCGGGAGGCGGGTCAGGGCGCGGGGGTCGAAGTCCGGCGGCACGTCGATGAGCCCGCCCCAGCGGCCCGGGTACTCCATCGCCGCCACCCGGCCCAGGCCCCACACCGCGGCCTGCGCGAGGCGCCCCGCCGCGTCCGACGGGCCCGTCCGGACCGCGCCCGTCGTCAGGCACCACAGCGGTGCGTCCACGCCGGCGTCGCCGAGGGCCTGCACCAGGGTCGCCGTCGTGGCGAGGCCACCGGGCACCGAAGGGGCGTCCGGGGCCGGGGTCTCGTCCAGCGCCAGCAGGGACAGCACCCCGGCCGGGCGGGGGAACGTCTCGAGCAGCGCCGTGATGCGCTCGGCCAGCGCCGCGCGATCGGGGCCGTCGACGAGCACGCGGACCGTGTCCGCGCCCAGCACCTCGACCAGCACCTCGACGCGTTCGTCGCCGTCGAGCGCGGCCGGGACGGCGATCAGCCAGTCCTCGCGGCGCGGTGCGGCCGTGCCGGTCAGGGGCTGCCAGCCGACGCGGTAGCGCCAGCCGTCGGTCGTGGCCCGGTCGACGTGTCCCCTGCGGTGCGCGGAAAGCGCGGGCAGCACCCGGGCCAGCTCGTCGGCGTCGGCCCCGAGTTCCGCCGCCAGCGCCGAAACGTCGGTGCCTTCCAGCGCCGCCCAGAACCCGTCGGCGGGCTCGACGTCGGCCCGGACCGCGGGCTCCGGCCAGAACCGCTCGCCGTCGAAGGGGTACGTCGGCAGCCGGACGCCGCGCGCGTCGGCCCCGGCGAAGAACCGGGACCAGTCGATCGCGAGGCCGTCGACGTGCAGCCGCCCCAGCGCGGTGACGATCGTGGTCTCTTCGTCGCGACCCGCCCGCAGCAGCGGCACGCACGTCGCTTCGACGGTCTCGGCGGCCATCCCGGAAAGCACGGCGTCCGGCCCGACCTCGACGAACCGCGTGACCCCGCGCGCGGCCAGGTCCGCGACGACGTCGCCGAAGCGGACGGTCCGGCGCACGTGGTCCACCCAGTACCCGGCCGTCGCGAACAGCTCCGATTCGGGCTGCCCGGTGACCGCGGACAGCAGCGAGCGGCGCGGCGGCCGCAGGTCGAGCCCGGCGACGACCTTGGCGAAGTCCTCGAGCATCGGCTCCACCAGCGGCGAGTGGAACGCGTGGCTGACGGCGAGCCGCCGGGCTTTGCCGAATCGTCCGGCGACGGCGAGCGTGGCGGCTTCGGTCCCGGCGATCACCACCGACGACGGCCCGTTGACGGCGGCGAGCGCGACCTCCGGGCCGAGCAGCGGCCCGACTTCGGCGGCGCTCGCGCGCAGGGCGATCATCGCGCCGCCCCCGGGCAGGTCCTGCATCAGCCGGGCCCGGGCGCCGACGAGCGTGCACGCGTCGGCCAGCGACAGCACCCCGGCCGCGTGGGCGGCGGCGATCTCGCCGATCGAGTGCCCGGCCAGGTGGTCGGCGTGCACGCCCCACTCCTCCAGCAGCCGCAGCAGCGCGACTTCGACGGCGAAGAGGGCGGGCTGCGCCCAGCCGGTGGTGGCGAGCAACGCGGCGTCCTCGCCGAACACGACGTCCCGCAGGCCGTCGCCGAATTCGGCGCAGACCTCGTCGAACGCCGCCCGGTACACCGGGAACCGGTCGTAGAGCCCGCGGCCCATGCCGGGCCGCTGCGCACCTTGGCCGGTGCACAGCAGCGCCGTGCCCCCGTCGCGGGCCGTGCCTTCGAGGAGGTTGCCGCCGGTCAGCGCCGAGCGCATCGCCGCCAGGTCCGCGCCGACGACGACCGCGCGGTGCTCCAGCGCGGCCCGGCGCGTGGCGAGGGCGAGCCCGGTGGTGACGAGCGGTGCCGGCGCGGCGGCCAGGCGGGCCGCCTGGGCGTGCAGCGCGGTCCGGCTGCGCGCCGAGAGCACCCACGGAACCACGGCGGGCGCGGGTTCCGGCACCGGCGCGGGCTCTTCGGGTGCCTGTTCGAGCACCACGTGCGCGTTGGTCCCGCTGACGCCGAACGCCGACACGCCCGCCCGGCGCGGCCGGTTCACCTCGGGCCACGGGGTCGCTTCGGTGACGAGGTCGATCGACCCCGCCATCCAGTCCACATGGGACGACGGCGCGTCGACGTGCAGCGTCGGCGGCACCAGGCCGTGCCGCATCGCCTGCACCACCTTGATCACCCCGCCGACCCCGGCGGCGGCCTGGGTGTGGCCGATGTTGGACTTGAACGACCCGAGCAGCAACGGCGTCTCGCGGTCCTGCCCGTAGGTCGCCAGCAGCGCCTGGGCTTCGATCGGGTCACCGAGCGTGGTGCCGGTGCCGTGCGCCTCGACGACGTCGACGTCCGAAGTGGACAGGCCGGCGTCGGCCAGCGCGGCCCGGATCACCCGGCGCTGGGACGGCCCGTTCGGGGCGGTGATGCCGTTGGACGCGCCGTCGGAGTTGACCGCGGACCCGCGCACGACCGCGAGCACTTCGTGACCGCGGCGGCGGGCGTCGGACAGCCGCTCCACCACGAGCATCCCGACGCCTTCGGCCCAGCCGGTGCCGTCGGCCGCGTCGGCGAACGCCTTGCAACGCCCGTCCGGGGCCAGGCCGCCCTGCTGGCTGGTGCCGAGGAAGTAGTTGGGGCTGGACATGACGAGCACCCCGCCGGCGAGCGCGAGCTCGCACTCCCCCGCCCGCAGGGCCTGCGCCGCCAGGTGCAGCGCGACCAGCGAAGACGAACACGCGGTGTCGACGGTCAGGGACGGGCCTTCGAGCCCGAGCACGTAGGACACCCGGCCGGAGACCGCGCTGGCGGCGTTGCCGAGCCCGGCGTGCGCGCCGACGTCGGCGTCGCTGCCGGCCAGCACGCTCGCGTAGTCCTGGCCGTTGGTGCCGACGAACACGCCGGTCGGGGTGGCGCGCAGGCCGAGCGGGTCGATCCCGGCGTCCTCCAGTGCCTCCCACGACGTCTCCAGGACCTGCCGCTGCTGCGGGTCCATCGCCAGGGCCTCGCGCGGGGAGATGCCGAAGAACGCGGCGTCGAAGCGGTCGATGCCGTCGAGGAAGCCGCCGTAGGTGGTGGCGGACGCGCCCGCGGCGAGCGTCGCGAGGTCCCAGCCGCGGTCGTCCGGGAACGGGCCTACGGCGTCGCGGCCGTTCGCGACCATCGTCCAGAGGTCGTCGGGCGAGCGGACCCCGCCCGGGTAGCGGCAGCTCATGCCGACGATGACGACCGGGTCGTCGGTGCGCGCCCGCGTCCGGCGGACCGGGCCGGTGCGTTCGCCGTCGCCGAAGAGCCCGGCCAGCAGCAGGCGGGCGACGGCCGCCGGGGTGGGGTGGTCGAACACGAGCGTGGCCGGCAGGTCGAGCGCGGTCGCGGCGGTGAGCCGGTTGCGCAGCTCGACCGCCAGCATCGAGTCGAAGCCGAGGTCGGTGAACGGGTCGCCGGTGCCGACCGCACCGGTGTCGCCGTGGCCGAGCACGGCCGCGACGGTGGTCCGGACGAGGTCTTCGGCCGCCCGCACGCGCTCGGCGTCGCCGAGCGCGGCCCAGTCGCCGGCCACCGGGCTCGCCGGGACGCGCACCGGGCTCGCGGGCGCGGCTTCGACCTTCGTGACGGCGCTGCTGAACCCGACCTCGGCGGCGGCGAACACCAGCCGGTCGGCGGAGTCGAGCAGCGCGAGGCTGACCGCGCTGCCGCCGAGCGGCGCGACGCGCAGCCGCAGCCGGGTCAGGCCCCGGGCGTGCAGCGAAACCCCGCGCCAGGAGACGGCGTCCGCCCCGCACGCCCGGACGGCTTCGGCGAGCAGCAGCGGGTGGAGGTCGAAGGCGCCCGCGTCCCCTTCGAGGGTGACGTCGGTCAGGTACGCGCCCTCGGCCAGCACCGCGGGTTCCGGTCCGGCCGCCGCGGCCAGGACGCCGGTGGCGTGGTGCGTCCAGCCCACCCCGGAAGCGGCACTTTCACGTGAAAGCGCCGCCCCCTGGTGGTCGCTTTCACGTGAAAGTGCCGCGGGGGCGGAGTGGACGTCGATCGCGCGACGGCCGTCGGGGCCGGGCGGGCCGACCCGCACCTGCAGGACCACGGTGGTCTTCGGCGCCAGGCCGAGCGGGGTGGTGAGGGTGAACTCGGCGAGCTCCGCGCAGCCGAGGTTGCGGGCCGCGCGCAGGGCCAGCTCGAGGAACCCCGTGCCGGGGAACGACGACCGGCCGGCGAGCCACGGCTGGGTGGCCGGCGAGACCGTGCCGGTGAGCACGGTCTCGGTGGTCGCGGCGACGTCGAGGGCGGCGCCGAGCAGCGGGTGCCGCACCGGGGTGAGGCCGAGCCCGGCCGCGTCGCCGGTGCGCGGGGTGAGCGCCGGCCAGTAGCGCTCGCGCTGGAAGACGTAGGTGGGCAGGTCGACCGGGCGGGCGCCGGGGTGCACGGCGGTCCAGTCGGCGGTGCCGCCCGCGACGTGCAGGGCGGCCAGCCCGGCGATCAGCGCGGTGTCCTCGTCGTGGTCCTTGCGCGCGAGGGGGATCGCGCCGGTGACCAGTCCGGAAAGGACGGGGGCCGGGCCCAGCTCGGCGAACCGCGTCACGCCGGCCTCGGCGAGCCGGGTGACCGTGTCGCCGAAGCGGACGGTGTCGCGGAGCTGCCGGACCCAGTACTCCGGGTCGGTGACGTCCCCGCCCGCGAGCACCGGGATTTCCGGCGCGGCGAAGGAGAGTTTCGCTACGACAGCGCGGAAGTCGTCGAGTATCGGGTCCATCAGGCGCGAGTGGAACGCGTGGGACACCCGGAGCCGCCGGGCCCCGGGAAACCGCGCGGCGATCGCGGCGACGGCGTCTTCGGGACCGGACAGCACCACCGACTCGGGGCCGTTCACGGCGGCGATGTCGACGTCCTCGGCGTCGATGTCCTCCTCGGACGCCCGGACCGAGATCATCGCGCCGCCTCCGGGCAACGCGCCCATCAGCTTCGCGCGGGCCGAGACGAGCGTGCAGGCGTCATCGAGCGACAGCACCCCGGCCACGTGCGCGACGGCGATCTCGCCGACCGAGTGCCCGGCCAGGAACGCCGGGCGCACGCCCCAGGATCCGAGGAGCCGGAACAGGGCGATTTGGTAGGCGAACAGCGCGGGCTGGGCGTGCTCGGTCCGGTCGAGCCGGTCGTCGGTGACGACCCCGCCCAAGCGGCCGGCGATGTCCGCGAACGCCTCGGCGAACACCGGGTACACCTCGGCGAGCCGGGTGCCCATACCGATCCGCTGCGCCCCTTGGCCGGAGAACAGGAAAGCGGTTTCGCCGGGCGACGCGGTCCCGGTGGTCACGTTCGGGGTGACCCCCCGTCCGAGCCAGGAGCGCAGCCCCGCACGCAGGGTCACGGTGTCCGGGCCGGTGACCGCGAGTCGGTGTTCGAAGGCCGTGCGGGTGACGGCGGTCGAGACGGCGACGTCCGCCGCGTCCGTCTCGTCGGTGGTCGCCGCCAGCAGCGCTTCGGCCTGCGCGCGCAGCGCGGGTTCGGTCCGGGCGGAGACGAACCACGACACCGGCCCGGTGGCCCGTGGCCCGCGATCGGCCGGCTCGGGCTCGGGGGCCTGCTCGACGATCGTGTGCGCGTTGGTGCCGCTGACCCCGAAGGAGGACACGGCGGCGCGGCGTGGGCGGCCGGTGTCCGGCCACGGCCGCGGCTCGGTCACCGGCCGGACCGCCCCGGCGGTCCAGTCCACTTCGGACGAGAGCCGGCCGGCGTGCAGGGTGCGCGGCACCTCACCGTGGCGGATGGCCAGGACGGCCTTGATGATCCCGGCGACGCCGGCGGCGGCCTGGGTGTGCCCGAAGTTCGACTTGACCGAGCCGATCAGCAGGTCGTGCTCGCGATCGCGGCCGTAGGTGGCCAGCAGGGCCTGGGCTTCGATGGGGTCGCCGAGCCGGGTGCCGGTGCCGTGCGCCTCGACGACGTCGATGTCCGAAGTAGACAGACCGGAGGCGGCGAGCGCGGCGTGGATCACCCGCTGCTGCGCGGGTCCGTTGGGGACGGTCAGGCCGCTGCTGGCGCCGTCGGAGTTGACGGCGGTGCCGCGCAGCACGGCGAGCACGGGGTGGCCGTGGCGCCGGGCGTCGGAAAGCCTTTCCAGGACGAGGATCCCGGCGCCTTCGGCCCAGCCGACGCCGTCCGCGCCGTCGGAGAAGGCCTTGCACCGGCCGTCCGGGGCGAGGCCGCCCTGCTTGCTGAATTCGGCGAACGCCTCGGGGGTGGCCATCACCGTGACCCCGCCGGCGAGTGCGAGGGAACACTCGCCCGAGCGCAGCGCCTGCGTCGCCCAGTGGGCGGCGACCAGCGACGACGAGCAGGCGGTGTCGACGGTGACGGACGGGCCTTCGAAGCCGAAGGAGTAGGCGACGCGGCCGGAGAGCACGGCCGCGGTGGTGCCGGTGCCGGCGTGGCCCTCGACGGTTTCCCCGGACGCGGCCAGGAGCTTGCCGTAGCTCTGGCCGTTGGTGCCGACGAACACACCGGTGCGGCTGCCGCGCAGGCTCGCCGGCACGATCCGGGCGCGTTCGAGGGCTTCCCAGGTGACTTCGAGCAGCAGCCGCTGCTGCGGGTCCATCGCGAGGGCCTCGCGCGGGGAGACGCGGAAGAACCCGGCGTCGAACTCCTCGGGCCCGTCGACGAAGCCGCCGCGCCAGGCGTCGACGTCCCCGAGGCTGATGGTGCTGCGGTCGACCCCGGCCAGCAGCGCGGACCACCCCCGGTCGGCCGGCAGCGGCCCGATCGCGTCGGTGCCGGCGGCGAGGAGGTCCCACAGCTGATCGGGGGTGGAGACCCCGCCGGGGAACCGGCACCCGATGCCGACGACGGCGACGGGCTCCCCGGCGGCGGCCTCCATCTCCCGCACGCGCTGCCGCGACCGGTGCAGGTCGGCGGTGACGCGCTTGAGGTAGTCACGCAGCTGGCTCTCGCTGGCCATCCTCGCCTCTCGGTGTCGTCCGGCCGGGACTCGCGGCACCGCGGGTCCGGGTTCCGCAAAGCGTGAGTCAACCCCGTCCGGCGCCGGCAAACCCTTAGTCTTCGCCGCCCGCCCGGCGGCCGGGCCGCGGAATGTAGGGGAATCACGGAAACGGCGTTGTTACGGTCGCGGCGGCCGTGTGCTCCCGCCGAGGAAAGGTGCTTCGCCATGAGCCGAGAACGGCGTCCGATCCTGTTCGTCAGCTCACCCGACAGCGGGCTGGTCAACTCCCTGCTCGTGCTGGCGGCGGAACTGTCCCGGCGCGGGGTCCCCGACGTCTGCTTCGCCACCTTCGACAACCGCCGCGCCGAGGTCGAGGCCATCGGAGCCGACGGCTCCGGCAGCCGGATCGAGTTCCGGTCGCTCGGGGCGCCGATCCCCGAGCTGTCGTCCGGGGAGTGGGACGACGAGACCTACCACGCGGTCACCCAGAAGTCCCGCTGGAAGGCCCACAAAGCACTGATGCGCCACACCTTCGACACCCGCTTCCGCGACCAGGCCTACCGCGCGCTCACCGAGATCGTGCGCGAGGTCGAGCCGGCCGCGATGGTGATCGACTCGCTGTTGCACGCCGGGTTCGAGCTGGCCGTGACGCAGCAGATCCCGCACGTCGTGAGCGTGCCGTTCTCGGTGAGCAACCACCTGACGAAGCTGCCGCCGGGCTTCCCCGTGCCGCACTCCGGGCTGCCGCTGGAAATGACCACCGGGCAGCGCCTGGCGAACGCGTGGTTCGGGTTCCGCCGCAAGGCGCTGTACTTCACCGATTCGCTGCTGCGCAAGCGGGTCGTCGAGTACGTCAAGGCCAACAAGGAGCTCGGCGTCTCGCGCCTGGCCGCCAAGTACACCTCCCGGATCGACGAAGCCGCGCTCGTGCTGGTCTACTCGCTCGCCGAGCTGGAGTACCCGGTCGACATCCCGGCGCACTTCCGGATGCTCGGCGCGATCGTGCCGCCGCTGCCGGAGCTGCCGGACGAACGGGACGTCAAGGGCTGGCTCGACCGGCACGAATCGGTCGTCTACATCGGATTCGGCACGGTCGTGCGGATGAGCGAGGCCGAGATCAAGGGCTTGGTCGAGGTCGCGCGGCGGCTCGAGGGCAAGCACGCCGTGCTCTGGCGGCTGCCCGCCCAGGCGTGGCACCTGCTGCCGCCGGCCGGCGAACTGCCGTCGAACCTGCGGGCCGAGAAGTGGCTGCCCTCGCAGCTCGACGTCCTCGCCCACCCGCACGTGCGCGCGCACTTCACCCACGGCGGCGGCAACGGCTACATCGAGAGCCTGTACTTCGGCAAGCCGCTGCTGCTGCGCCCGCTGTTCGTCGACGGCTACGACCAGGCCGTGCGCGCGCGGGACACCGGCGTCGGCCTGGTGGTCGAGTCGTCGCACGGCATCGACGCCGACGACGTCACCGCGAAGCTGACCGAGGTGCTGGAGAACCCGGCGTTCACCAGCAGGGCCCGGGAAATGGCGCGGCTGCAGCACGAGCCGGGCCGGGGCCGCGAGGGCGCCGCCGACGCGGTCCTCGCGCTCGTCGCCGGCACGCCGGCGACCGAGCCGGCCCGGTCGGGCCGGTGATCGAGGCCGCGGGCCTGGCCCGCACCTTCACCGCCGGCGGCCGGGCCCTCGCCGCGGTCCGCGGGGTCGACCTGCGGGTCGAGGCCGGCGAGATCGTGGCGTTCCTCGGCCCGAACGGCGCCGGCAAGACCACGACCATGCGGATGCTCACGACGTTGCTGCGGCCCACCGCCGGGCGCGCCCGGATCGCCGGCGCCGACCTGCTCACCGAGCCGAAACGCGTGCGGCGGCACATCGGGTACGTCGCCCAGGGCGGCGGCACGGTCGACGAGCGCAAGGTCGGCGAGGAACTGATGCTGCAGGCCCGCCTCTACGGGCTCAACAAGACCGACGCCGCCGAACGCGTCCGCGAAGTATCCGGCCAGCTCGGCCTGACCGGGCTGGAGGACCGGCTGACGTCGGCGATGTCCGGCGGCCAGCGGCGGCGGCTCGACCTGGCGCTGGGCATGGTGCACCTGCCGGTGGTGCTGTTCCTCGACGAGCCGACCACCGGCCTCGACCCGCAGAGCCGCGCCCACCTGTGGAGCCACATCCGGCGGCTGCGCGACGAGCAGGGCGTGACGGTGTTCCTGTCCACCCACTACCTCGACGAAGCCGACGCGCTGGCCGACCGCATCCAGGTGATCGACGACGGCGTGATCGTCGCCGAGGACACCCCGGAGGCGCTGAAGTCTCGGCTGCTCGGCGACGGCGTCGAGGTGACGGTGCCGCCGGAACGCGCGGACCACGCGGAACTGCTGGTGGCCGGGCTGCCCGGGGTGCGCGGGCTGCGCCGCGAGGACGCGACGCTGCGGTTCCAGGTCGCGCAGAGCGAGGAGGTGCTCTCGCCGCTGGTGCGGGCGCTGGACCAGCAGGACATCCCGCTGGTGACGCTGCGCGTGCAGCGCCCGACGCTCGACGACGTGTTCTTCGCCCTGACCGGCCACGGCCTGCGGGAGCAGACCCGGGAGGTGACCGATGCTGCGTGAAGCGATGCTGGTCTACCGCAGCGAGCTGGCGGTGACCCTGCGCAACAAGCCGTACCTGATGCTCGGCATGATCCAGCCGGTGCTGTACCTGGTGCTGTGCGGGCCGTTGCTGGCGGTGCTGGTCAGCCGGACGCCGGGCGTGCCGGCCCAGACGTCCTGGGTGGACCTGACCCCGGCGCTGATCATCCAGATCGCGGCGACCAACGGTGTGTATTGCGGGTTCGTCCTGCTCTCGGGCATCCGCGCGGGCGCCGTCGACCGGCTGCGGGTGACCCCGGCCAGCCGCACGGCGCTGAGCCTCGGCCAGGCCCTGCCGTCGGTGACGCTGTCGCTGGTGCAGGGGGTGATCATCCTGCTGCTGGCGAGCCTGGTGTTCGGCGTGGCGCTGAGCGTGGTGGGCGTGGTGCTGGTCCTGGCGATCACGGCACTGACCGCGCTGGGGATCGCCTGCTGCGCCAACGCGATCGTGCTGAAGCTGCGCAACGAGGACACGTTCTCCTCGATCGTCAACATCGTGATCCTGCCGCTGACGCTGCTGTCGGGCATCCTGCTGCCGATCACCCCGGACCGCGCGCCGATGTGGCTGTACGTGCTGTCGCGGCTCAACCCGCTGGCGTACGTGGTGGACATCAGCCGGGCGAGCTTCCGGGAGACCCTGCCGCTGGTGCCGACCCTGGTGGCCGCGGTGGTGATCATCGCGCTGACCGGGCTGGCGGTGCGGTGGAACTCGCGCACCTTCCAGTCGGTCGCCGCCTGATCGATCCCGTCGGAAACCGGGCCGGGGTTCGCCCCCGGCCCGGTTTCGTGTCTCCCGCGCAGGCATGAAGGCCACCCCGGGGAACCTGGAGTTCCCTGGAGTGGCCTTCACGCATGTCCCCGGTCAGTCGGTGCTCAGCTCCGAGTCGATCAGCCGGAACAGCTCGCCGTCGTCGGCGGAGTCCAGGGACTCCAGGAACTCGCTCTCCCCGCCGAGACGGTCGAGCAGCGCGCGCAGCCGCGTGGTCAGGAAGCCGACGGTCTCGGGAGCCAGTGCGGGATCGTCGGCCAGCGCCTCGAACCGGCTCAGCGACGACAGCACCTGCGCGGACGGGTCCGCCGGCTCCGGGCTCAGCAGCGCGAGCAGGTGCGTGCTCAGCGCCCGCGGGTTCGGGTGGTCGAACAGGACCGTCGCCGGCAGCGTCAGGCCGGTCGCGTAGCCCAGGCGGTTGCGCAGCTCCACCACCGTCAGCGAGTCGAAGCCGATCTCCGTGAAGCCGGTGTCCGGGTCGATCGCCGCCGGCGAGCCGTGGCCCAGGACGCTCGCCGCCAGCTCGCGGACCAGGCCGAGCAGCTCGCGGTCCCGGGCGTCCGGGGCCAGCTCGCCCAGGCGGGGGACGAACGACCGCACGCCGTCGGCGTCGATGCGGGCCGTGCGGCGGGTCTTCGGGACCAGGTCCCCCAGCACCGGCGGGACGATGTGGCCGCGCAGCACCGCCGGGTCCAGGCCCACCGGGACCACCACCGCGGCCGGGGACGCGACCGCGGTGTCGAACAGCGCCAGCCCCTCCTCCGGGGTGAACCGGCGCATGCCGGACTTCGCCAGGCGCTGGGCGTCGACGTCGGCGAGCGCGCCCGCCATGCCGTCCTCCTGCGCCCACGGGCCCCACGCCAGCGACACCGCCGGCAGGCCTTCGGCGCGACGCCGGGCCGCCAGCGCGTCGAGGAACGAGTTCGCCGCCGCGTAGTTGCCCTGGCCGACGCCGCCGAGCAGGCCGCTCGCCGACGAGTACAGGACGAACGCGGCCAGGTCGAGCCCGCGGGTCAGCTCGTGCAGGTGCCAGGCGCCGTCCACCTTGGGGCGCAGCACCTTCTTCAGCCGGGCCGGGGTCAGCGAGCCCACGACACCGTCGTCGAGGACGCCCGCCGCGTGCACGACCGCCGTCAGCGGGTGGCCTTCCGGGACGGTCGAGAGCAGGTCGGCGACGTCTTCGCGGTCGGCGGTGTCGCACGCCGCGACGCGCACGTCCGCGCCCAGGCCCTTCAGCTCGGTGACCAGGTCCGCCGCCCCCGCGGCGCCGAGGCCCCGGCGGCCGGTGAGCAGCAGGTGCCGGACGCCGTGGTGGGTCACCAGGTGGCGGGCCAGCAGCCGGCCGAGGCCGCCGGTGCCGCCGGTGACGAGGACCGTGCCGTCCGGGTCGCCGAAGCCGGGTTCCGGCTGCGGCACCGCCGGCGCCCGGACCAGCCGGGCGCGGTGCGGCACGCCGTCGCGCACCGAGATCTGCGGTTCCCCGGAAGCGACGGCCGCGTCGGCCGCGTCGGCCGCGTCCCCGTCGACCAGCACGAACCGGCCCGGGTTCTCCGACTGCGCCGCCCGGACCAGGCCCTGCACAGCCGCGGCCGCGGGGCCGCCGCCGGTGCGGAACACGACCTGGACGTCGTCGGCGGCGAGGAAGTACTGCAGCTGGTCCAGCACCAGCGCGGTGGCGCGGTGGGTGGCGGCGACCGGGTCGCCGCTCGTGTCCACTCCGACGACGGCCACGCCGCCGTCCTTGGCCGCGGCCACCAGCGCGGCCAGGTCGGTCGCGTCCTCGCCCAGCACGGCGAACCGCCGGCCGGTCGGCGCGACCTCCGGCAGCGGGGTCCACTCGAGGTGGAACAGCGAGTCGTGCCCCTGCTGCCGCGGCGGCGTGGCGGCCGCCCCGAACGACACGGCTTCCGCGGACGCGACCAGTGCGCCGGTGGCGTCGGTCAGGGTGAGGGTGACCGTGTCGCCGGTCCGGCGGAGGTGGACCCGCGCGGCCGCCGCGCCACCGGCGTGGAGCGCGAACCGCGTCCAGCCCGTCACCGGGCGAAGGGGCAGGTCCAGCAGCGTCACGGCCTGCAGCGCCGCGTCCAGCAGCGCCGGGTGCAGCCCGAAGGCGGCGGCGTCGTCCTGGCGCGACGCGGGCAGTGCCACTTCCGCGTAGACGTCGTCGCCCGAGCGCCACGCCGACCGCAGGCCGCGGAAGGCCGCACCGATCCCGGGGTGGTCCTCGTGGAAGCCGTCGAGGACCAGTTCGACCGCGGACGGCGGCCGGTCCGGGTCGATCGCCGGTTCCGGGGCGCCGGGGGCGAGCCGGCCGGCCGCGGTCCGCGTCCAGACCTGCTCACCGGCGGCTTCGGGCCGGGTCCAGATGGTCAGCTCCCGCGTCCCGGCGGGCGCTGCCGGGCCGACGACGACCTGCGCGTGCACCCCGCCGACCGGCGGCAGCGCGAGCGGGACCTCGACGGTCAGCTCTTCGAGGAGGTCGCAGCCGACCTCGTCGCCGGCGCGGACGGCCAGCTCGACGAACCCGGCCTCCGGGAACACGATCACGCCGCCGGCGGTGTGGTCGGCCAGCCACGGCTGCAGCTGCGGCGACAGCGCGCCGGTGAACAGGAACCCGCCGGACTCCGGCAGCGCGACCCCGGCGCCGAGCAGCGGGTGCTCCGCGGAGTGCAGGCCGGACAGGCGCAGGTCGCCGTGCGCGCCGTGGAAGCCTTCGGGCCAGTAGCGCTCCGGGGCGAAGGGGTACGTCGGGAGCGCGACCGGGCGCCCGCCGCCGAAGAACTTCGCCCAGTCCACCGGAACGCGGGCGTGGTGCAGCCGCGTCAGCGCGGTGACCAGTGTCCGGGGCTCGTCACGGACGGCGACCACTTCGCCGCCGGTGAGGTTTTCGGCCGCCATCGCGGCGGCGACGCCGTCCGGGCCGACGTCGAGGAACGTCGTCACGCCCGCTTCGGCCAGCGTCGTGACGGCGTCGGCGAACCGCACGGCTTCCCGGGCCTGCCGCACCCAGTACTCCGGCGAGGTGAAGTCGGCGTCCCCGGCGACGGTCGAGACGAGCGGGATCGACGGCGCCGCGAGGTCCAGCCCGGCCACGACCCGGCCGAACTCGGCCAGGGCAGGTTCGATGAGCGGCGAGTGGAAGGCGTGCGACACGGCGAGCCGCTTGGTCTTGGCGAAGTGCTCCCCCACCGCGAGCACGGCGGCTTCGGTGCCGGAGACGACGATCGAACGCGGGCCGTTGACGGCGGCGATCACGACGTCGTCGCCGAGCAGCGGGGTGACTTCTTCTTCGCTCGCCACCACGGAAAGCATCGCGCCGCCCGGCGGCAGGGCCTGCATGAGCCGGCCGCGCGCGGCGACCAGCCGGCACGCCCCGGCCAGGCTGAACACCCCGGCGACGTGCGCGGCGGCGATCTCGCCGACCGAGTGCCCGGCCAGCTGATCGGCGGTGACGCCCCACGACTCCAGGAGCCGGAACAGCGCGACTTCGAACGCGAAGATCGCCGCCTGCGCGTACTGGGTCCGGTTGAGCAGTTCGGCGTCCTCGCCGTGCATGACCTCGCGCAGCGGGCGGTCGAGTTCGACGTCGAGGTGGGCGAGGACGGCGTCGAGCGCGTCGGCGAACAATGGGTAGGTGGCGGCCAGTTCACGGCCCATGCCGAGGCGCTGGCTGCCTTGCCCGGCGAACAGGATCGCGAGCTTGCCTGCCGGCCCGGCCGCGGTCGGCCCGTCGAGCTCGCGCAGCCCGGCCAGCAGCGACTCCCGGTCGGTCGCGACGACCGCGGCCCGGTGGTCGAAGTGCGTGCGGGTCGTGGCCAGCGCGGCGGCGAGATCCGTGAGATCCGGTTCGGTGGCGAGGAAGTCCGCGATCCGCGCGGCTTGGGCGGCGAGCCGCTCCGGGGTCCGGGCGGAGAGGAGGACCGGCACCGGGCCGGCCACCGAGGCGGGAAGCACCTCGGTGGCCTCGGCCTGTTCGAGGACGACGTGCGCGTTGGTGCCGCTGACACCGAACGACGACACCGCCCCGCGGCGCGGTCGCCCGGTTTCGGGCCACGCGCGTTCCTCGGTGAGCAGCGAAACCGCCCCGGCCGTCCAGTCCACTTGGGACGTCGGCTCGTCGAGGTGCAGGGTCTTCGGCAGGACGCCGTGGCGGATGGCCTCGACCATCTTGATCACGCCCGCGACGCCGGCAGCCGACTGGGCGTGCCCCAGGTTCGACTTGATCGAGCCGAGGAGCAGGGGCTCTTCCCGGTCCTGGCCGTAGGTGGCGAGCAGGGCCTGGGCTTCGATCGGGTCACCCAGCGACGTGCCGGTGCCGTGCGCCTCGACGGCGTCCACGTCCGAAGTGGACAGTCCGGCGGCGGCGAGGGCCTGGCGGATCACGCGTTGCTGCGAGGGGCCGTTGGGGGCGGTGAGGCCGTTGGAGGCGCCGTCGGAGTTGACGGCGGTGCCGCGCAGCACGGCCAGCGGCGGGTGTCCGTGGCGGCGCGCGTCGGACAGCCGTTCCAGCAGCAGCAGGCCGGTGCCCTCGGCCCAGCCGGTGCCGCCCGCGGTCTCGGCGAACGACCGGCAGCGGCCGTCCGGGGCGAGGCCGCCCTGGTAGCTGAACTCGACGAAGGCGCTGGGCGTCGCCATCACGGTGACCCCGCCCGCGACGGCCAGCGAGCACTCGCCGGCGGCCAGCGCCCGCGCGGCCATGTGCAGCGCGACCAGCGAGGACGAGCACGCGGTGTCGACGGTGACCGACGGGCCTTCCAGGCCGAACAGGTAGGAGATCCGGCCGGACAGCACGCTGGTGGCGGCGCCGGTGAGCAGGTGCCCGGCCAGTTCCGGCGGCGGCGAGTAGCCGTTGCCGGAGCCGCCGACGTAGACGCCGGTGGTGCTGCCGCGCAGGTCTTCGGGGTCGACGCCGGCGCGTTCGAACAGCTCCCACGCCACTTCGAGGAGCTGACGCTGCTGCGGGTCCATCGCCAGGGCTTCGCGCGGCGAGATGCCGAAGAAGCCGGCGTCGAAGTTCGCGACGCCGTCGACGAAGCCGCCCTCGTGGACGTAGGACGCGCCGTCGCGCAGGCCGAGCAGGTCCCAGCCGCGGTCGCCGGGGAACTCCGTGATCGCGTCGGTGCCGTCGGCGACCAGGCGCCACAGGTCTTCGGGCGAGCGGACGCCACCCGGATAGCGGCAGCTCATGCCGACCACGACGATCGGGTCGCCGTCCACCACCCCGGCCGCGACCGGGGCCGTCACCTGGTCGTCGTCGCCGAGCAGTTCGGTGGCCAGGAACCGGGCGACGGCGTCCGGGCGCGGGTGGTCGAAGACCAAAGTGGACGGCAGGGTGAGACCGGTGGCGGCGTTGATCCGGTTGCGCAGTTCGACCGAGGTCAGCGAGTCGAAGCCGAGTTCCTTGAACGGGCGGCGCGGTTCGACCGCCGCCGCGCCCGCGTAGCCGAGCAGGCCGGCGACCTGCTCGCGGACCAGGTCCAGCAGCAGGGTTTCCCGCTCGCGCGGGTCGGCCTCGCGCAGGCGGCCCAGCAGGGCCGAGGTCGAGGTGACGTCGGCGCCGGGCGCCGCGTCGAGCGCCCGTACCTCGGGCAGCTCGTCGAGCAGGGTGCCGTCGCGCCGCGAGGTGACCGCGGGGACGAACCGGTCCCACCGGACGTCGGCGAGCACGACGGCGGTGTCGTCGTGGGCGACGGCCTGGCCGAGCGCGAGCAGCGCCTGCCCGACCGGCAGCGGCGGAAGGCCGCGGGCGCGCAGGAACCCGGCGGTTTCGTCGTCTTCGGCGACGCCGGTGTCCGCCCAGGCACTCCACGCGATCGCGGTCGCCGTCCGGCCGCGGTCCCGCCGGTGCCGAGCGAGCGCTTCGAGGCCGGCGTCGACGGCGGCGCGGTCGCGCTGCCCTTCGGCCCCCCACACCGCGCTCACCGACGTGAACAGCACGAACGCTTCCAGTTCGGTATCGGCGAGGGCCTCGTCGAGGCGGACGGCGGTGGCCCACGCGCCGGGGTCGCCGGTCATCCCGGCGGTGTGCACGACGGCGGTCAGCGGCCGGTCCCCGGGAACGTCGGTCACGACTTCGGCACCGCACTCGGTGACCCACTCGGCGACGCGCGCGCCGAAGCCTTCGCCGGCGCCGGTGACCAGCACCGTGCCGTGCGGGCGCCACGGCTCGGCGGCGCCTCCGGCCGCGGCGTGCACGAGCCGGCGGCCGAAGAGCCCGGACGCCCGGACGGCGACCTGGTCTTCCGGGCCGCCGAGGGCGGCGGCGAACCGGGCCGCCGCCCGCTCGTCGAGGGTTTCGGGCAGGTCGATCAGGCCGCCCCAGGCCCGCGGGTGCTCCAGGGCCAGGACGCGCCCGGCGCCCCACAGCGCGGCGCGGGCCGGGTCGGCGAGCGGGTCCGACCGGCCGACGGACACCGCGCCGCGGGTGACGGCCCACAGCGGCACCACCGGATCAGTGGCGGCGAGGAACTCCACCAGCGCGGCGGTCATGGTGAACGTCGTCCCGTCGAGCTCCAGGAACGAGACGACGCCGGCGTACTCGCCGTCGAGGCCGTCCCGGAGGACGCCGACCGGGTCGGCGTCCGGCGCCACCACCAGGCGGTCGGCGTCGAGGGGGATGTCCAGGCCTTCGGGCACCAGCGCGAGCCAGCGACCGGCCGCGGGCGCGCCCGCGGGCAGCGGCTTCCAGGTGACGCGGTGGCGCCAGCCGTCCACCACGGACTGCTCGCCGCGGCGGCGGCGCCACGACGACAGCGCGGGCAGCACCCGGGTCAGCGCGTCCGCTTCGACGTCCAGGGTGCTGCTGAGGCTACCGAAGTCGGCGTCGTCGACGGCGGTCCAGAATTCGGCGTCAGCCGGGTCCGCGCTGCTCACCGAGGCGGGCTCGGGCCAGTAGTTCTCGTGCTGGAAGGCGTAGGTCGGCAGCGGGACGACCCGTGCGCCCTCGGCCAGCAAGCTCGCCCAGTCCGGGCTGACCCCGCGGACGTGGGCCTTGGCCACCGACGTCAGGAACCGGTCGAGGCCGCCGTCGGTGCGGCGCAGCGTCCCGGTGACGACCGCGCGGGCACCGGCGTCCTCGGCGATCTCCTGCAGCGGCACGGTGAGCACCGGGTGCGAGCTGATTTCCAGGAAGGCGTTGTACTGGAGGGAAAGCAGCTCTCGAATGGCTTCTTCGAACCGGACGCGCTGCCGGAGGTTCCGGTACCAGTAGCCGGCGTCCATCCGGGTCGTGTCGAGCCAGTCACCATCCACCGTGGAGAAGAACGGGATCTCCGACGGCCGCGGCCGCAGCCCGGCGAGCGCGGTCGCCAGCTCGCCGGAGATCAGCTCGACGTGCGCGGAGTGCGAGGCGTAGTCGACGTCGATGCGGCGGGCGCGCAGGCCGGCCGCGGTCAGCTCGGCGAGCAGCTCCTCCCCCGCGGCCGGGTCGCCGGCGACGACGACCGACGACGGGCTGTTGACCACGGCGACCGACAGCCGGCCCGCGAACCGGCCGAGGCGGGCTTCGACATCGGCCGCGGGCACCGAGACCGACAGCATCATCCCGGCGCCGGCGAGCCGCCGGGCGATGGCCTGGCTGCGCAGGGCGACCACGCGGGCGGCGTCGGCGAGATCGAGCGCGCCGGACACGCAGGCCGCGGCGATCTCGCCCTGGGAGTGCCCGACGACGGCGTCCGGCGTGATGCCGTGGGCCTGCCACAACGCGGCCAGCGCGACCATCACGGCGAAGGACGCGGGCTGCACGACGTCGACGCGGTCGAGCGGGGCCGCGCCGCGCAGGGTTTCGGTCAACGACCAATCGGTGTACGGGGCCAGTGCGGCCTCGCACTCGGCGATCCGGGCGGCGAACACCGGCGACTCGTCGAGCAGCCGGGCTCCCATGCCCGCCCACTGCGCGCCCTGGCCGGGGAAGACGAACACGACCCGGCCGTCGACGTCGGCGACGCCGGTGGTGACCGCCGGGCCCGGGGTGCCGGAGGCCAGCGCGGCCAGGTCGGCGCGCGGGTCCTCGGCGACGATCACGGCCCGGTGGTCGAGCGCGGCCCGCGACTTCGCCAGGGACCACGCCACGTCGGCCGCCGGCGCGTCCGCGGTTTCGAGGTGGTCGCGCAGGCGCGCGGCCTGCGCGGCGAGCGCGGCTTCGGTGCGTCCGGAAACGACGAAGGCGCGGACCCCGGGCCGCGCTTCGGTGGCGGGCCGTTCGGCGGGCTCGGGTTGTTCGAGGATCACGTGGGCGTTCGTGCCGCTGATGCCGAACGACGACACGGCGGCGCGGCGGACGCGCTCGGCCTCCGGCCAGGCGCGGTTTTCGGTGACGACCTCCACGGCCCCCGCGGTCCAGTCCACGTGGGACGAAGGCTCGTCGAGGTGCACCGACTTCGGCACCACACCGTGGCGCATGGCCTGGACCATCTTGATCACGCCGGCGACACCCGCGGCGGCCTGGGTGTGCCCGATGTTGGACTTCACCGAGCCGAGCAGCAGCGGCGTCGCCCGGCCCCTGCCGTACGTGGCCAGCAGGCTCTGCGCCTCGATCGGGTCGCCCAGCGGGGTGCCGGTGCCGTGCCCCTCGACGACGTCCACATCGGACGCTGCCAGGCCGGCGCTCTTCAGCGCCTGGCGGATCACCCGCTGCTGCGACGGCCCGTTGGGCGCGGTGAGCCCGTTGGACGCGCCGTCCTGGTTCACCGCCGAACCCCGCAGCACCGCCAGGACCTCGTGGCCGTGGCGACGCGCGTCCGAGAGCCGCTCCAGCAGGACGAGCCCGACGCCCTCGGCCCAGCCGACGCCGTCGGCGGCCTCGGCGTAGGACTTGCAGCGCCCGTCCCGCGCGAGCCCGCCCTGGGCGGAGAAGTCCACAAAGGACCCCGGAGTGGCCATGACGGTCACGCCGCCGGCGATCGCCAGCTCGCAGTCCCCGGCGCGCAGCGCCTGCGCCGCCCAGTGCATCGCCACCAGCGACGACGAGCACGCCGTGTCGACCGTGACGGCCGGGCCTTCCAGGCCGAGGGTGTAGGAGACGCGGCCGGACAGCACACTGCCCGCGGTGCCGACACCGAGGAAGCCGAGGGCCTCCTCGGGGAACTGCGCGCCCTGGCCGTAGTCGTGGTACATCACGCCGGCGAACACGCCCGTCCTGCTGCCGTGCAGCGAAAGCGGGTCGAGGCCGGCGCGCTCGATCACCTCCCAGGCGACCTCGAGGAGGTGCCGTTGCTGCGGGTCCATGGCCAGCGCTTCGCGCGGGGAGATGCCGAAGAGGCCAGGATCGAAGCGGCCCGCGTGGTCGAGAAAACCGCCTTCACGAACGTACGAACGTCCTCGTTCATCGCCGAACAGACCTCCCAGGTCCCAGCCCCGGTCTCCCGGGAACGCTCCGATGCCGTCGCCGCCGTCGAGCACGAGGTCCCACAGCCCCTCGGGCGAGGTGACCCCGCCCGGGTAGCGGCAGGCCATCGACACGATCGCCACGGGTTCCGGTTCCGCCGTTTCGAGCTCTTCGACGCGCTTGCGCGTCTTGGCCAGGTCGGCGGTGACCCACTTCAGGTACTCGACGAGCTTCTTGTCCTCGGTCATGACGGCCTCAGCTCTCCTGCTCGAGTCCGGGCCCGTCGCCGAGCCGGCCCAGTTCGTGGTCGATGAAGGCGAACACCTCGTCCGTGCTGGCCGCGTCGAGCCGCTCGGAGACGTCTTCGCCGGCGGGCTCGGCGTCCGGCAGCTTCGCCAGGAGCCGGCGCAGGCGCGCCGCGACGTCCGCTTCCGCGAACTCGCCCGCCGTGCTCGCGGCGAACAGCTCTTCGAGCCGGTCGAGCTCGGCCGGCAGCGAGGTCGCGGCGGCCGGCGCCGGGGCCAGTTCCGCCCGCAGGTGCCCGGCGAGCCCGGCCGGGGTCGGGTAGTCGAAGACCAGCGTCGCCGACAGGGTGAGGCCGGTCGCCGCGGCGAGCCGGTTGCGGAACTCGACCGCGGTCAGCGAGTCGAAACCCAGCTCGCGGAACTCCAGCCCGGCCCCGACCTGCTCGGCCGGGTGCCCGAGCACGGCCGAGACCTGGCTGCGGACCAGGGAAAGCAGCGTCCGCTCCTGCTCGCTCTCCCGCATCCCGGCCAGCCGGCCCCGCAGGTCGCCCGCGGCGGCCCGGTCCGCCCTGGCGGCCGCGCTGCGCCGTCCGGGCCGGCCGACCGGGCGCAGCAGCCACGGCAGTTCGCCGCGGGTGCGCAGGGCCGGCAGGTCGACGCGGACCGGAACGAGGTGCGCGGTGTCGCCGGCCACCGCGCGGTCGAACAGCGCCGTGCCCCGGCCGGCGTCGAGCGGGGGCATCCCGCCGCGGACCATCCGGTCGCGGTCGGCGTCGGTGAGGTCGCCGGTCATCCCGGTGTCCCAGGCGCCCCAGGCCAGCGACAGCCCGGCCAGTCCCCGCGCGCGCCGGTGCTCGGCGAGGGCGTCGAGGAAGGCGTTCGCGGCCGCGTAGTTGGCCTGGCCGGGGGTGCCGATGGTGCCGGCGACGGAGGAGAACAGCACGAACGCGGCGACGTCGCCGGCGAGCTCGTGCAGGTGCCACGCCGCGTCGAGCTTCGGCCCGAACACCGTCTCCAGCCGCTTCGCCGACTGCGACGCGAGCACGCCGTCGTCGACGACCCCGGCGGTGTGCACGACCGCGGTCAGGTCGGGCACCTCGGCGAGCACGGCGGCGAGCGCGGCCCGGTCGCCGACGTCGCAGGCCTCGATCCGGACGTCCGCGCCGGCCAGCTCGGCGACCAGCTCGTCGACCCCTTCGGCGGCCGGCCCGCGCCGGCTGAGCAGCAGCAGCTTCCGCGCCCCACGGGCCACCAGGTGCCGGGCGAACACCCGCCCCAGCCCGCCGGTCCCGCCGGTGATGAGCACCGTCCCCCCGGGGTCCCACGCCGGGGTTTCCGGGGAAACCTCCGCTCGGGCGAGGCGGGCGACGCTCACCGTGCCGTCGCGGAGGAGGAGCTGCGGTTCGCCGGTGGCCAGGGCGGCCCGGAAGGTGGCGCCGTCGGGTTCGTCGGCGTCCAGCAGGACGAACCGGCCGGGTTCCTCGGACTGGGCCGAGCGCACCAGGCCCCAGACGGCGGCCGCGGCGACGTCGTCGCCGCCGACGGCCCCGCGGGTGACGAACACCAGCCGCCGCGCCGGGCTCTGCAGGTACTCCAGCACCTGCGCGCTGAGCGCGTGGGCCGAAGCTGCCGCATCGGGGCCGCCGGTGACCGGGATGGCCAGGACGTCGGCGCCCGACGCCAGCGCGGTCGCGAAGTCCGGGTGGGCGGCGCAGCCGAGGGCGGCGGCGAGCTCGTCCCCGACGGCCGCCCACGTCTCGGATCCCGGCTCGGGGACCGGAACCGGCGTCCAGCGCAGCTCGAACAGCGGGTCGGCCTCGGCGGGCGCCTCGGCCGCGCGAAGGGTGACGCCGGTCGCCGTGAGGACCGGGTTCCCGGCGTCGTCGGCCAGCGCCAAGGTCACCGAGCCCCCGCCCGCGGGGGTGATCCGGGCGCGGGCCCGGCTCGCGCCGGAGGCGTGCAGGGTGACGCCGGTCCACGCGAACGGCAACCCGGCCGGGGCGCCCTCGCCGAAGCCGATGGCCTGCAGGGCCGCGTCGAGCAACGCCGGGTGCAGCCCGAACCGCCCGGCTTCGACGCCGTCGGGCAGGGCCAGCTCGGCACCGACCTCGGCGCCGGAGCGCCAGACGCGTTGCAGGCCCCGGAACGCGGGCCCGTAGCCGAACCCGGCGTCGGCAGCCTGGGCGTAGAAGCCCGTGAGGTCCGCTTCGACCGCCCCGGCGGGCGGCCACGCCTCGGGCAGCGGCGCGGCCGGGACCGCGCGCGGGCCGAGGGTGCCGGTCGCGTGCCGGACCCAGTCGTCGCCCGAGCGCGACGAGATCGTCAGCTCGCGGCGGCCGCTTCCGTCCGGCTCGCCCACGGCCAGCTGCAGGACGACGGCGCCGTCCGGGTCGAGGACCAGCGGCACGGCCAGGGTCAGCTCCTCGACCGCCGCGCAGCCGGCCTCGTCGGCCGCGCGGACCGCCAGTTCGAGGAACGCGGCGCCGGGGAACAGGATGGCGCCGCCGACGACGTGGTCGCGCAGCCACGGCTGGGTGGCCGCGGACAGCCGGCCGGTGAGCACCACGCCCGGCGAATCGGCCAGGGCGAGGGTCGCGCCGAGCAGCGGGTGCCCGGCCGGGGCGAGGCCGAGGCCGGTGGCGTCGCCGCCGGTGGCGGGCCGCGGCCAGAACCACTCGTGCCGGAAGGCGTAGGTCGGCAGCGCGACGCGCCGGGCGCCCGGGAAGCGGGCGGCCCAGTCGACGGCGACCCCGGCGACGTGCAGCCGGGCGAGCGCCTCGGCCACGGCGGTGGCTTCGTCGCGGTCCTTGCGCTGCACCGGGATCACGTGCGCGGCCGGCTCGTCGACGACCGCGGTGAGCGTGGCGTCCGGGCCGAGCTCGGCGAACACCGCCACGCCGGCGGCGGTGAGCCGTCCGACCGCGTCACCGAACCGGACGGTGTCGCGGATCTGGCCGACCCAGTACGCCGGCGACGTGACATCGCCGGCGGACACGACCGGCAGCCGCGGCTCGGCGAACGCCAGCTTCGCGACGACCTCGCCGAACTCGGCCAGCACCGGTTCCATCAGCACGGAGTGGAAAGCGTGGGAGACGCGCAGGCGCCGCTGCTTGGCGAACTTGGCCGCGACCGCGGCCACGGCTTCCTCGCGTCCCGACAGGACGACCGAGCCGGGACCGTTCACCGCGGCCACGTCGACGCCCTCGCCGAGGAACGGCAGAACGTCCTCTTCGGACGCCCGCACCGCGACCATGACCCCGCCGGCCGGCAGGGCGCCCATCAGCCGGGCCCGCGCAGAGACCAGCGCGCACGCGTCCGGCAGGGACAGCACCCCGGCCACGTGGGCGGCGGCGATCTCGCCGACCGAGTGCCCGGTGACGAAGTCGGGGTGCACGCCCCACGACTCCAGCAGCCGGAACAGCGCGACCTCGAAGGCGAACAGCGCGGGCTGCGCGAACTCCGTGCGGTCGATCCGCTCTTCGTCGTCGAGCGCGGCGCGCACTTCCGGGTCGAGCAGGGCCAGGACCTCGTCGAACGCGGCCGCGAACACCGGGTGCGCGGCGGCGAGACCGCGTCCCATGTGGACGCGCTGGGCCCCTTGGCCGGAGAAGAGGAACGCGACCGGCGGCGCGACGCGGGCCTCCCCCTGCACGGCCGCCTCGCCGGCGGCGACGGCCCGCAGGCCGGCGACGATCTCGGCGGGCTCGCCGCCGACGACCGCGGCGCGGTGCGGGAAGGCCGCCCGGCTCGTCGCGGCCGCGTGCGCCAGGTCGGGCACCGGCGAGCCCGTCTCCTCCAGGTGGTCGGCCAGGCGGGCGGCCTGGGCGCGCAGGGCCGCGGGGGTGCGGCCGGAAACCACGACCGGCACCGGACCGGTTTCCGGCGCGCCGGGCCGGGGCGCGGGCGGTTCGGCCGGCTGTTCGAGGATGACGTGGGCGTTGGTGCCGCTGATCCCGAACGACGACACCGCCGAACGGCGGACGCGGCCGGTCCCCGGCCACGCGGTGTTGGCGGTGACCAGGTCGACCGCGCCCTCGCTCCAGTCCACGTGGGACGAGGGTTCACCGGAATACCGCGACTTCGGGACGACGCCGTGCCGCATGGCCTGCACCATCTTGATCACGCCGGCGACACCCGCGGCGGCCTGGGTGTGGCCGATGTTGGCCTTCACCGAACCCAGCAGCAGCGGCGTTTCGCGGCCGCGGCCGTAGGTGGCCAGGAGGCTCTGCGCTTCGATCGGGTCCCCGAGCGGGGTGCCGGTGCCGTGCCCCTCGACGACGTCCACTTCGGACGTCGTCAGCCCGGCGACGGCCAGCGCCTGGCGGATCACCCGCTGCTGCGACGGCCCGTTGGGCGCGGTGAGCCCGTTGGACGCGCCGTCGGAGTTGACCGCGGAGCCGCGGACCACGGCGAGCACTTCGTGGCCGTGACGGCGGGCGTCGGAAAGCCGTTCCAGCAGGACGACCCCGACGCCTTCGGCCCAGCCGACGCCGTCGGCGGAGTCGGAGAACGACTTGCACCGGCCGTCGGCGGCCAAGCCGCCCTGGGCCGAGAAGTCGACGAAGGCGCCCGGGGTCGCCATGACCGTGACGCCACCGGCGATGGCGAGGTCGCAGTCGCCGGCCCGCAGCGCCTGGGCCGCCCAGTGCATGGCCACCAGCGACGACGAACACGCGGTGTCGACGGTGACCGCCGGGCCTTCCAGGCCGAGCGCGTAGGCGACGCGGCCCGACATGACGCTGCCCGCCGTGCCGATGCCGAGGAAGCCGAGCGCCTCCTCCGGGAACTGCACGCCCTGGCCGTAGTCGTGGTACATCACGCCGGCGAACACGCCCGTCTTGCTGCCACGCAGCGAGAGCGGGTCGATACCGGCGCGTTCGGCGACCTCCCACGACGTCTCCAGCAGCAGGCGCTGCTGCGGGTCCATCGCGAGGGCTTCGCGCGGCGAGATCCCGAACAGGCCGGGGTCGAACATCCCGGCCTCGCCGAGGAACCCGCCTTCGCGGGTGTAGGAGCGGCCGCGGTCGGCGCCGAACAACCCGGCGAGGTCCCAGCCGCGGTCGGCCGGGAACGGGCCGACGCCGTCGCCGCCGTCGAGGACCAGCTGCCACAGCCCTTCCGGGGAGGTGACCCCGCCCGGGTAGCGGCAGGCCATCGACACGATGGCGATCGGGTCGTCGGACACCGGGGCCTTGACCGTGGTGCGCGCGACCGGGACATCCTCGCCGGCCAGTTCGCCGCGCAGGAAGCGGGCCAGCACGACCGGGGTCGGGTGGTCGAACACGAGCGTGGCCGGCAGGCGCAGGCCGGTCGCGGTGGCGAGCTGGTTGCGGAATTCGACCGCGGTGAGGGAGTCGAAGCCGAGGCCGCGGAACTCGCGTTCGACGTCGACGCCCGCGGCGTCGAAGCCGAGCACCGCGGCGACCTGGGTGCGGATGACCTCCACCAGCGCCTTGTGTTGTTCACTCTCGCGCAGGCCGGCCAGCCGGTCGCGCAGGGCGTTCGCGGCCGGGGTGGCCCGGCCCGCGCCGCGGCGGCTCGTGCGGCCGACCGGGCGCAGCAGCCACGGCGGCTCGGCCAGGCCGCGGACGCGCGGCAGGTCCAGCAGCACCGGCACGAGCACCGGCTCGGCGAGCGCGACGGCCCGGTCGAAGAGCGCGCAGCCCTGCTCGACCGGCAGCGGCGGCATGCCCGCGCGGGTCATCCGCTCGCGGTCGGCGTCGGTGAGCGTGCCGGTCATGCCGGTCTCCCAGGCGCCCCAGGCCAGCGACGTCGCGGCGAGGCCGCGGGCGTGCCGGTGGACGGCGAGCGCGTCGAGGAACGCGTTGGCGGCGGCGTAGTTGCCCTGGCCGGGCGAGCCGATGGTGCCGGCGACCGAGGAGAACAGGACGAACGCGGCGACGTCCCCGGCGAGCTCGTGCAGGTTCCACGCCGCGTCGGCCTTCGGGCGCAGCACGGTGTCGAGCCGGCCGGCGTCGAGGGAGCCGATGACACCGTCGTCGAGGACGCCGGCCGCGTGGAGGACGGCGGTCAGCGGCCGGTCGGCGGGGATGGCGCCGAGGAGGTCGGCGGCGGCGGCGCGGTCGGCGAGGTCGCAGGCGGCGACGGTGACTTCGGTGCCGTGCGCGGCGAGTTCGGCGACCAGCTCGACGATCCCCTCGGCGTCCCCGCCCCGGCGGCTGGCGAGCAGGACGTGCTTGACGCCGTACTCGGCGGCCAGGTGCCGGGCGAACACCCGCCCGAGCCCACCGGTGCCGCCGGTGATCAGCACGGTCCCGTCCGGGTTCCAGGCGGCGCTTTCATGTGAAAGTGCCGCTTTGCCGAGGCGGGCGGCGCGGGCGGCGCCGTCGCGCAGGAGCAGCTGCGGTTCCCCGGTGGCGACGGCGGCGGGCAGCCCGGCCAGGGAGGCGTCGTCGACGTCGGCGAGCACGAACCGGCCGGGGTTCTCGGTCTGGGCGGAGCGGACGAGGCCCCAGACGGCGGCCGCGGCGAGGTCTTCCCCGGCGACGGCGTCTTCGGTGACGAAAACGATCCGGGTCTCGGTGGCCGTCTGGAGGATGGTGAGGACGTCGGCGGTGAGGCGGTGCGTGCCGGCGAGGACGTCGGTGCCGCCGTGCACCGGGACCAGCAGGACGTCCGGCTCGGCGGCGAGCGCCGTGGGGAGGTCCGGGTACTCCGTGCCCAGGTCCGCGAGCCGGGAACCCAGTACGGCCCAGTTTCCCTCCGGGGTACCGCCGGGCAACGGGACCCAGTCGAGGCGGAACAACGACTCCGGACCGGACTCGACCGGGGTCGCCGCACGCAGGGTCAGCGCGTCGACCGACAGCACCGGCGCGCCGGTTTCGTCGGCCAGGTCCAGGGTCACGGAGTCGTCGCCGGCGCGGGTGATCCGCGCCCGGACCCGGCTCGCGCCCGTCGCGTGCAGTTCCGCGCCCGCCCACGAGAACGGGAGCCCGCCCGGCACTGATTCAGCGAAAGAGATCGCGTGCAGCACCGAGTCCAGCAGGGCCGGGTGCAGGCCGTAGTCCTCGTGGTCCTCGCCCGGCAGCTCGGCTTCGGCGAAGACCTCGCCGTCGCGCAGCCACACCCGGCGCAGGCCGCGGAACTGCGGCCCGTAGGCGAACCCCGCCTCGGCGAAGGTGTCGTAGAACCCGGTCAAGTCGACTTCGGACGCTCCGGCGGGCGGCCACTCCCCCCGGCGCCCCAATGTGGCGTTGGTTGCGTCTGACGCACCGAACGCCACATTGGGGCGCTGGTGACCGGTCACCAAGCCGGCGGGGGCCAGGACGCCGGTGCCGTGCCGGACCCACTCGCCGCCGGTGTGCGAGGACACGCGGACCTCGCGGCGGCCGTCCGCGTCCGGGGCGCCGGCGACGACCTGGACGAGCGGCGCGCCCGAGAGCACCAGCGGCGCCGCCACGGTGAAGTCCTCCACCCGGCCGCAGCCGACGTGGTCGCCGGCCCGCACCACCAGTTCGAGGAACCCGGCGCCGGGGAACAGGACCTGGCCGCCGATCACGTGCTCGTCGGCCCACGCCGCCGAAAGCCGGCCGGAGAAGACGACCTCGCCGGAGCCCGCCACCTCCGTGACCGCGCCGAGCAGCGGGTGCCCGGCCGCGGTGATGCCCAGCTGGTGCGCCCCCGGGACCAGCCGCGGCCAGTACCGCCGCCGCTGGAACGCGTAGGTCGGCAGCGGGACGCGCCGGGCGCCGGTGCCGTCGAACAGCGCCGCCCAGCCGACGGGCACGCCGTGGACGTGCAGCGTGGCCAGCGCGGTGACGGCGGTGGTTTCTTCGTCGCGGCCGGCGCGCAGCAGCGGGGCGAGGACTTCGCCGTCGACGAGCGCGGTGAGCACCGCGTCCGGGCCCAGCTCGGCGAACGCCGTGACGCCGGCTTCGCGCAGCCGGGCGGTCGTGTCGGCGAACCGGACGGTGTCGCGGACCTGCCGCACCCAGTACTCGGGCGAGGTGAAGTCGCCGGCGACCGGCATTTCCGGCTCGCTGAACGTCAACCCCGCGACGACCGCGCGGAAGTCGTCGAGCATGGGGTCCATCGCCGCCGAGTGGAACGCGTGGGACACGGTGAGCCGCTTGGTCTGCTCGAAGCCCGCGGCCGCGGCCAGGACGGCGTCCTCGGTTCCGGACAGCACGACCGACGACGGCCCGTTGACCGCGGCGAGCGAGACGTCGTCGGACAGCAGCGGCCGGACCTCGGCTTCGGTGGCGCGCACGGCGACCATCGCCCCGCCGGACGGCAGCGCCTGCATGAGCCGGGCGCGGGCCGCGACGAGCGTGCACGCGTCGGCCAGCGACAGCACCCCGGCGGCGTGGGCCGCGGCGATCTCGCCGACGGAGTGCCCGGCGACGAACGCGGGCCGCACGCCCCACGAGCGCACCAGCCGGAACAGCGCGACTTCCAGGGCGAAGAGCGCGGGCTGGGCCCAGCCCGTCTCGTCGAGCAGGGCGGGGTCGTCGCCGAAGACGACGTCCCGCAGCGGACGCGGCAGGACCGGGTCGAGGTGCGCGCAGACCGCGTCGAAGGCGTCGGCGAACACGCCGAATCGCTCGTAGAGCCCGCGGCCCATGCCGAGCCGCTGCGACCCCTGGCCGGTGAACAGGAACGCCACCGACCGTTCCCGCGCGACCCCGCGAGCCACCGGGGAGCCATCGACGAGCACGGCGCGGTGTTCGAACGCCGAGCGCGTGGTGGCGAGCGAGAACCCGGCGTCGACCGGGTCGAGGTCGCGGGGCAGGGCGGCGAGCTGGGCTTCCAGGGCGGCTTCGGAGCGGCCGGAGACGGGCCACGGCACCACCCGCGGCGTGGCTTCGCGCCGCGGCGGAGCCGGAGTGAACGCCGGGGCCTGCTCGATGATCACGTGCGCGTTGGTGCCCGACAGCCCGAACGACGAGACGCCGGCCCGGCGCGGGTGCCCGTTCTCCCGCCAGTCGACGGCCTCGGTGAGCAGTTCGACCGCCCCCGAGCTCCAGTCGACGTGCGTCGAAGGCGCGGTCACGTGCAGGGACGCCGGAAGGCGGTCGCGCTGCAGGGCCAGGATCACCTTGATGACCCCGGCGACGCCCGCCGCGGCCTGGGTGTGCCCGAGGTTGGACTTCACCGAGCCCAGCAGCAGGGGCGCGGACCGGTCTTGGCCGTAGGCGGCCAGCAGGGCTTGTGCCTCGATCGGGTCGCCGAGGGTCGTGCCGGTGCCGTGGCCTTCGACGACGTCCACTTCGGACGGCCGCAGCCCGGCGCTCGCCAGTGCCTGCCGGATCACCCGCTGCTGGGACGGGCCGTTCGGCGCGGTGAGGCCGTTGGACGCGCCGTCGGAGTTGACGGCCGAGCCCGCGACGACCGCGAGGACGTCGTGGCCGTGGCGGCGCGCGTCGGACAGCCGCTCGACGACGAGCACGCCGGCGCCTTCGGACCAGCTCGTGCCGTCGGCGGAGTCGGAGTACGCCTTGCACAGCCCGTCCGGCGCGAGGCCGTTCTGGCGGCTGAAGCCGACGAAGCTGACCGGGGTGGCCATCACCGTGACGCCGCCGGCCAGCGCGAGGTCGCACTCCCCCGCCCGCAGGGCCTGCGCCGCGAGGTGCAGGGCGACCAGCGACGAGGAGCACGCGGTGTCGACCGTCATCGCCGGGCCTTCGAGGCCGAGCACGTAGGACAGCCGCCCGGACACGACGCTCGCCGCGACGCCGGTGCCCGCGTGGGCCTCGACGTCGGTGGCGGAGCGGACGATCACCCCGGCGTAGTCCTGGCCGTTCGTGCCGACGAAGACGCCGGTCCGGCTGCCGCGCAGGCCGGTGGGGTCGATGCCGCTGCGCTCCACGGCCTCCCACGACGTCTCCAGGAGCACGCGCTGCTGCGGGTCCATCGCGAGGGCTTCGCGCGGGGAGATGCCGAAGAACTCCGGGTCGAAGTCGGCGGCGTCGGGCAGGAAGCCGCCGCGGTCGACGTAGCTGCTGCCGCGGCCCTCGCCGCCCAGCTCGGACAGGTCCCAGCCGCGGTCGGCGGGGAACCCCGTGATCGCGTCGCGGCCTTCCGACAGCAGCGTCCACAGGTCTTCGGGCGTGCGGACGCCGCCGGGGAAGCGGCAGCTCATGCCGACCACGACGATCGGGTCGTCGGTCGCGTTCGCCGGGCCCGCCACGGCGGTCACCGGGACACCGAGGACATCGCCGCCGAGGACCTCGGCGAGCAGGAACCCGGCCAGGGCCACGGGGTTCGGGTGGTCGAACACCAGGGTCGCGGGCAGGCGCAGCCCGGTCGCGGCGTCGAGCCGGTTGCGCAGCTCGATCGCGGTGAGCGAGTCGAACCCGAGGTCCGAAAACGCCCGGGTGGCCCCGATTTCCGCGGTGCCCGCGTGCCCGAGCACCGTGGCGACGTGCTCGCGGACCAGGTCCAGCAGCACGCTCGCGCGTTCGGCCGCGGGGGTCGCGAGCAGGCGGGTCGCGAGCGCCCCGCCCGCCGCGGGAGCGGTCTCGAGTTCGGCCAGCACCCGGCGCACGACCGGCAGGCCGGCCAGCAGCGGGCTGCGGCGGATGCTCAGCAGCGACCGCAGGACGTCGGCGTTCTGGATGTCGGCGACGACGAGCTGCGCGGCCGGGCCGCCCGCGTCGGCGAGCACGGTGACGGCGAGGCCGGGCTCCAGGCCACCGCCGAGCCCGGCGGCCATGCCGTCCCCGGCCCAGGCGCCCCAGGCGATCGACGTCGCGGCCTGCCCGCGGGCGCGGCGGGCTTCGGCGAGCGCGTCGAGCACCGCGTTGGCGGCGGCGTAGTTGGCCTGGCCCGGGTTGCCGACGGCGCCGGCCACCGAAGAGAACAGGATGAACGCGTCGAGGTCGCCGGTCAATTCGTCGAGCAGCAGCGCGGAGTCGACCTTCGCGCGGAACACGGCGTCGAAGCGGTCCGGGGTGAGGCTGCCGAGGACGCAGTCGTCGAGCACCCCGGCCGCGTGCACCACGGCGTCGGGCCGGTGGGCTTCGAGGAGGTCCGTGAGCTGCGCACGATCCGCGACATCGCAGCGGGCAACGACCACGCGCTCGTCCGGACCGGGCTCGCCGCCGGACCGGCCGGCCAGCACGACCCGCTCGGCACCTTGCTCCAGGAGCCACGTCGTGACGTGGCGGCCGAGTGCGCCGGTGCCGCCGGTGACGAGGACCGTGCCGCGCGGCCGCCACGGCGTGGCCGCGGCGGTCGCCGGGACGAGACGGCGGCCGTGGACACCCGAGGCGCGGACGGCGATCTGGTCGTCGTCGCCGTCGAGGGCCCCGGCGAAGCGGCCGAGGAGCCGGGCGTCGAGGTCGGCCGGAAGGTCGGCCAGGCCGCCCCAGCGGCGCGGGTACTCCAGCGCGGCCACGCGGCCGAGGCCCCAGAGCGCGGCCTGGGCCGGTGCGGTGACCGGGTCGGCCGGGCCGGTGGACACCGCGCCGCGGGTGACGCACCACAGCGCGGTGTCGGCGCCGAGGTCGTCCAGCGCCTGGATGAGCGCGGTGGTCCCCTCGAGCCCGAGCAGCGAGACGACGGTCGGGGCGACCCGCGAGCGCAGCAGCTCGGCCAGCTCTGCCCGGTCCACAGTGGACACGGTCAGCGAGGTGCCCAGCGCGTCCGCGACCTCGCGGACCCACGGGTCGTCCGTGGGCGGGACGAGGACCAGCCGGTCGGCCGCCGTCGCGGTCGGTGTGGGCAAGGGGCGCCATTCCACGCGGTAGCGCCAGCCGTCCACAACGGACTGCCGCTGCCGGCGGGCCCGCAGGGCCGACAGGGCCGGGACGACTGACTCCAGGGCCGGGGCGTCGACCTGCAGGTCCGCCGCCAGCGACGTGAGGTCGCCGTTCTCCACCACCGACCAGAAGGAGTCGTCCGCGGCGGTGCGCACCGCGGGTTCCGGCCAGTAGCGGCGGCGCTGGAAGGCGTAGGTGGGCAGGTCGGTGCGGCGGGCGCCGGTGCCGGCGAACCAGGCCGCCCAGTCGATCCGGGCACCGGCCGTGTACAGGGCGGCCACCGCGGTGGCCACGGCGGCGCGGTCGCCGCGGTCGCGGCGCAGCACCGGGACGACGGCCGCGCCCGGGACGTCGACCAGGCCGCTGAGCACGGCGTCCGGCCCGACCTCGACGAACGCCGTCACGCCGCGCCCGGCGAGCCCGGCGACCGCGTCGGCGAACCGGACGGTGCCGCGGACGTGCCCGACCCAGTACTCCGGGTCGGTGACGTCCCCGGCGGTGACGAGCGGGATTTCCGGCTCGGCGAAGGCCAGGCCGGTGACGACCCGGCGGAACTCGTCGAGCATCGGATCCATGAGGTGCGAGTGGAACGCGTGGCTGACGGGGAGCCGCTTGGTCTTCCCGAACCCGGCCGCCACCGCCAGCACGGCGTCCTCGGCACCGGAGAGCACGACCGAGCGCGGCCCGTTCACCGCCGCCAGGTGGACCTCACCGGTCAGCAGCGGGCGGACGTCCTCTTCGGACGCTTCGACGGCGACCATCGCGCCCCCGGCGGGCAGCGCCTGCATCAAGCGGCCCCGGGCGGACACGAGCGTGCACGCGTCGGCCAGTGACAGCACCCCGGCGACGTGGGCGGCCGCGATCTCGCCGACGGAGTGGCCGGCGACGAAGTCCGGCCGCACGTCCCACGACGCCAGCAGCCGCGCCAGGGCGACCTCCATCGCGAACAGCGCGGGCTGCGCGGTCCCGGTCTGCGCCAGGGCTTCGGCGTCCGAGCCCCAGATGACGTCCCGCAGGCCGGGGTCGAAGAAGGCGAGCACTTCGTCGAGGGCGTCGGCGAAGACCGGGTACGCCCCGGCCAGTTCGCGGCCCATGCCGAGCCGCTGCGCGCCCTGTCCGGTGAACAGGAACGCCGCCACGGGCGGGCGGGGAGTCTCGGCCGGCCCGGTCAGCGCCCGCAGCTCGCGGATCGCCGCCGCGGGTTCGGTGGCGACGACGGCGGCGCGGTGGGCGAAGCTCGCGCGGGTGGTGGCCGCGGCGAACGCGACGTCGAGCAGCTCGCCGGCCGTCTCCAGCTGCGCGGCCAGCCGGGCGGCCTGGTCCCGCAGCGCGTCGGCGGTCCGGCCGGAAACCACGAGCGGCACCGGGATGGCGGCCGTCTCGTCACGCGGCGCTTCCGGTCGTGGTTCGGGGGCTTCGAGGATGACGTGGGCGTTGGTGCCGCTGATCCCGAACGACGAAACACCCGCGCGCCGGACCCGGTCCACCGACGGCCAGGCCACGGCCTCGGCGACGACCTCGACCGCGCCGGCTTCCCAGTCCACGTGGGACGACGGCGTGCCGACGTGCAGCGACTTCGGCACGATCCCGTGCCGCATCGCCTCGATCACCTTGATCATCCCGGCGACGCCGGCCGCGGCCTGCGTGTGGCCGATGTTGGACTTGATCGAGCCCAGCAGCAGCGGCTTCACCCGGTTCTGGCCGTAGGTCGCCAGCAGGGCTTGCGCTTCGATCGGGTCGCCCAGGGTGGTCCCGGTGCCATGCGCTTCGACGACGTCTACGTCCGAAGCGGACAGACCGGCGTTGGCCAGCGCGGCGCGGATGACCCGCTGCTGGGACGGGCCGTTGGGCGCGGTGAGGCCGTTCGAAGCGCCGTCCTGGTTGACCGCGGACCCGCGGACCACGGCGAGGATCCGGTGCCCGTGGCGCAGCGCGTCGGACTGCCGCTCGACGACCAGGAGACCGGCGCCTTCGGACCAGCCGGTGCCGTCGGCGGCGTCGGAGAACGCCTTGCACCGGCCGTCGGGGGCGAGACCGCTCTGGCCGCTGAAGCCGATGAACCCACCCGGGGTGGCCATCACGGTGACCCCGCCGGCCAGGGCGAGATCGCACTCCCCCGCGCGCAGCGACTGCGCGGCCAGGTGCAGGGCGACCAGCGACGACGAGCACGCGGTGTCGATCGTCATCGCCGGGCCTTCGAGGCCGAGCACGTAGGACAGGCGGCCGGAGGCGACGCTCGCGGCCAGGCCGGTCCCGGTCTGCCCGCGCAGGTCGGCGTCGGTCGTCATGAGCAGGTCGGAGTAGGTCTGGCCGTTGGTGCCGACGAACACGCCGGTCCGGGAGCCGCGCAGGCGCGTCGCGTCCAGGCCGGCGCGCTCGAACGCCTCCCAGGACACCTCCAGGAGCAGCCGCTGCTGCGGGTCCATCGCGACCGCTTCGCGCGGCGAGATCCCGAAGAACGCGGCGTCGAACTCCGCGGCGTCGTGGAGGAAGCCGCCCGCCTGGGTGTCGCTGGCCGCGAGGGCGGCGGTGTCCCAGCCGCGGTCGGCCGGGAAGCCGGAGACGGCGTCGCCGCCCGCGGCGACCAGGTCCCACAGCTCGCCGGGACCCGTGACGCCGCCGGGGAACCGGCACGCCATGCCGACGACCACGACCGGGTCGCCGGACACCGGCCCGGCGGTCGCGACGGCGGTGCCGGGGGTGGCCGAGCCGACGAGCTCGCCGCGCAGGAACTCCGCGACCGCGCCCGGGGTCGGGTAGTCGAACACCAGCGTCGAGGGCAGCCGCAGGCCGGTCACCGCGGCGAGCCGGTTGCGGAACTCCACCGCGGTCAGCGAGTCGAAGCCGAGTTCGCGGAACTCCCGCGTGGTTTCGACGTCGTCGGGCGCGTGGCCGAGGACGGTGCCGACCTCGGTGGCGACCTGGCCGGCCAGCAGGCGCAGCTGCTCGGCCGGGCGCATCCCGGCCAGCTGCTCGCGCAGCGAGCCGCGCACGTGCTCGGCGTCGCCGCCCGCGCGGCGGCGGCCCGGGCGGGCGACCGGGCGCAGCAGCCACGGCAGCTCGCCCTGGGCCCGCATGGCCGTCAGGTCGACCCGCATCGGCACGACGACGGCGCTCGGCGAGCGGGTCGCGCGGTCGAACAGGCGCAGGCCCTGCTCGACGGTCAGCGGCGGCACGCCACCGCGGGCCATCCGCTCGCGGTCGGCGGCGGAGAGCGTGCCGACCATGCCGGTCTCCCAGCCGCCCCACGCCAGCGACAGGGTGGCCCGTCCTTCGGCGTGGCGGCGCTGGGCGAAGGCGTCGAGGAAGGCGTTGGCCGCGGCGTAGTTGCCCTGCCCGGCCGAGCCGACCGTGCCGGCGACCGAGGAGAAGACGATGAACGCCGACAGGTCGAGGTCGCGGGTCAGCTCGTCGAGGTGGACGACGGCGTCGGCCTTGGGCCGCAGCACGGTGTCCAGCCGCGCCGGGTCCAGGGAGGCGACCACGCCGTCGTCGAGGACGCCCGCGGTGTGCACGACGGCCCGCAGCGGGTGCGCGGCCGGGATCCGGGCGAGCACGGCGGCGAGCTGGTCGCGGTCGGCGGCGTCGCAGGTTTCGATGGTGACGCCGGCGCCCAGCTCGTCGCGCAGTTCGGCCGCGCCGGGAGCGGCGGCCCCGCGGCGGCTGGTGAGCACCAGGTGCCGGACGCCGTGGACGCGCACGAAGTGCCGGGCCAGCTCGCGGCCCAGGCCACCGGTGCCGCCGGTGATGAGCACGGTGCCGTCGGGCTCCCAGCGCGGCGGCAGGGTCAGCACGATCTTGCCGACGTGCTTCGCCCGGCTCATGTGCCGGAAGGCGGCCGGGGCCTGGCGCAGGTCCCAGCTGCGGATCGGCAGCGGCGTGAGCACCCCGCGGGCGAACAGGCGCAGCAGCTCGCCGAGCAGTTCGGCGGTGCGGTCGGGGCCGGCCTCGCCGAGGTCGAACGCGCGGTAGCGGATCCGCGGCAGCGCGGCGGCGTCGCGGATGTCGGTCTTGCCCATCTCGAGGAACCGGCCGCCGTCGGCGAGCAGGTTCAGCGAGGCGTCGGCGAACTCGCCGGCCAGGGCGTTGAGCACGACGTCAACGCCCGCGCCGCCGGTGACGCGGCGGAAGTCGGCTTCGAACTCCAGCGAGCGGGAGGAGGCGATGTGGTCGTCGGCGACGCCGAGTTCGCGCAGGACGTGCTGCTTGCCCGCGCCGGCCGTCGCGAAGACCTCGGCGCCGAGGTGGTGGGCGAGCTGGATGGCGGCCATGCCGACGCCGCCGGCGCCCGCGTGGATCAGGATCTTCTGCCCGGGCTTGAGCCCGGCGAGGTCGACCAGCGCGTAGTAGGCGGTCAGGAACACCAGCGGGACGGACGCGGCGGTGCGCGCGGACCACCCGGCGGGCACCGGGGCGAGGTAGCGGGGGTCGGCGACGCTGTGGGTGCCGAACGAGCCGGGCAGCATGCCGAAGACGCGCTCGCCGACGCGGGACTCCTCGACGCCCGGGCCGGTCGCTTCGATCACGCCGGCGCCCTCGGCGCCCAGGTCGCCGAGCTGGCCCGGGTACATGCCGAGCACGGACAGGACGTCGCGGAAGTTGAGCCCGGCCGCTTCGAGCCGGACCCGGACGTGCCCGGCGGGCGGGTCGTCCAGGACCGCCGGGCAGGCTTCGGCGCCCAGGTCGTCGATTCCCGCGGGGCCGGCGGTGAGCCGCCACGCCGGACCCGCGGGTGGCCGGAGGTCGCCGTTGCCGGCCAGGCGGCCGAGCCGGGCGACGCGCACGCTTTCGCCGCGCACGGCGAACTGCGGTTCGCCCGAGACGACGAACCCGGTGCCGGGCAGCGGGGCACCGGCCTCGAGGTCGACGAGCACGAACCGGCCGGGCTGCTCGGACTGCGCGGACCGGACCAGGCCCCAGGCCGCCGCGGCGGCGGGATCGGCGATCCGGTCTCCGGGGTCGGCGGCGACGGCGCCGCGGGTCACGAAGACGACCCGGCGGGCGCGTTCGTCGGCGTTCTGCAGCACGCTCAGCGCGGTGGCGGTGACCTCCCGGACGGCGGTGAGCAGGTCGTCGTGCCCGGCGCCGAGGGGCACCAGGAGCACGTCCGGTTCGAGGGCCAGTGCCTCGTCGAGGGTGGCGCACGGGCGGGCGACCGGCACCAGCAGCGGGTCGTCGCCGAGGAGGGCCCAGGTGCCCGCGGGGGCGTCCTTGGCCAGCGCGGCCGGCACCCACGCCGGCTGGAAGAGGGCGTCGTCGTCCGCGTCGCGCTGGGCCGCTTCGCGCAGTTGCAGCGACTGGACGGTGAGGACCGGCTGACCGGTCTCGTCGGTGACGGCGATCGCCACCGACTCGCGGTCCACCGGGGTGATCCGGGCGCGGATGCGGGTCGCGCCCGAGGCGTGCAGGGACACCCCGGACCACGCGAACGGCAGGCCGCCCGCGATCGCGTCCAGCCGCCGCAGCGCGTGCAGGGCCGCGTCGAACAGGGCCGGGTGCAGGCCGTAGTCGCCGTCGGCTTCGCCGGGCAGCTCGGCCTCGGCGAAGAGGGTGTCGCCGTCCAGCCAGGCGCGGGTCAGGCCCCGGAAGGCCGGTCCGTAGACCAGGCCGGTCGCGGCCAGCTCACTGTACACAGTGGACACATCGAGGGCGGTGGCGCCGGCCGGCGGCCACTCGTCCAGCGTGACGGGCGGGTGCTCACCGACCGCGGCGAACCCGGCCGCGTGCTGCACCCACTCGGCGTGCGGATCGGTGCCGCGGGAGGAGATCGACAGCTCCCGGCGGCCGGCGTCGTCGGGGCCGCCGACGGCGATCTGCAGCAGCACCGGCTCGTCCGGGCGCAGCCACAGCGGCGCGGCGATCGAGAGGCTCTGCACGGCCGAGCAGCCGACCTGGTCCGCCGCGCGGACGGCGAGGTCGAGGAACCCGGTGCCGGGGAACAGCACGTGCCCGCCGACGACGTGGTCGGCCAGCCACGGCTGCGCCTGCGCCGACAGCAGCCCCGACAGCACGACACCGCCGGAGTCGGCGAGGTCGACGGCGAAGTCCAGCAGCGGGTGCCCGGCCGGTGTCAGCCCGAGGCGCTCGACGGCGCCGCGGCCCGGCACGATCCGCGGCCAGTAGTGCTGCCGCTGGAAGGCGTAGGTGGGCAGGGTGATCCGGCGGCCACCGGGCAACCACGGGGTCCAGTCGACGTCGGCGCCGGCGACGTGCAGCCGGGCCAGCCCGGTGAGGACGGCGTCGGGTTCCGGACGGTCCTTGCGCAGCAACGGCGTCACGAGCGCGCCGGGCTCGTCGACCATCGCCGCGAGAACACCGTCCGGGCCGATTTCGACGAACGCCGTGACATCGAGCGCCGCCAGGACGTCGGCGAAGCGGACGGTGTCGCGGACGTGCCGGACCCAGTGCTCCGGGTCGGTGACGTCGCCGGTCGTGACGACCGGGATCCGCGGCGGCGCGAACGCCAGCCCGGAGACGACCGCGCGGAAGGCGTCGAGCATCGGGTCCATCAGCGCCGAGTGGAAGGCGTGGCTCACCTTGAGCCGCTTGGTCTTCTCGAACTGCGCGGCCACCCGCAGCACGGCGTCTTCGGTGCCGGACAGCACCACCGCGCGGGGGCCGTTGACCGCGGCGATGCCGGCCCCGTCGGTCAGCCGGGCGCGGACGTCCTCTTCGGACGCTTCGACGGCGACCATCGCGCCGCCGCGCGGCAGGGCCTGCATCAGGCGGCCGCGGGCGGTCACCAGCGTGCAGGCGTCTTCGAGGGTCAGGACGCCGGCGATGTGGGCGGCGGCGATCTCGCCGACGGAGTGCCCGGCCACCTGCGCGGGCCGGACGCCGTGCGCCTCGGCCAGCCGGGCGAGGGCGACTTCCAGTGCGAACAGCGCGGGTTGCGCCCAGCCGGTTTCGGCGAGCAGGCCCGGGTCGTCGCCCCACACGACTTCGCGCAGGCCGGGGTCCAGGTGGGGCAGGACGGCGTCGAACGCGTCGGCGAACGGCTTTGAAGCGGCGTAGAGCTCGCGACCCATGCCGAGCCGCTGGGAACCCTGGCCGGTGAACAGGAACCCGATCGAGAGCGCGTCCGCGGTGCCCCGGGCGACTTCGCGGACGCCGTCCGGGGTGGCCAGGAGCACCGCGCGGTGCGGCAGGCTCGCGCGGGTGGTGACCAGGGAGTACCCGGCGTCGAGCGGGTCGAGCCCGGCCCCGGTGAGCCGGTCGATCTGGGCGGTGAGGGCGTTCTCGGTCCGGGCGGAGACGACCCACGGCACGACCGGGACCGCCGGCCGCGGCGACGGCGCCGGCCGCGGTTGCGGGGCTTCGAGGATGACGTGGGCGTTGGTGCCGCTGATGCCGAACGACGACACCCCCGCCCGGCGGGCGCGCTCCGCGGCGGGCCACTCGACGGCTTCGGAAACCACCTCGACCGCACCGGCCGCCCAGTCCACGTGGGACGACGGCGTGCCGACGTGCAGCGACTTCGGCACGATCCCGTGCCGCATCGCCTCGATCACCTTGATCACCCCGGCGACGCCCGCGGCGGCCTGCGTGTGCCCGATGTTCGACTTCACCGAACCCAGCAGCAGCGGGGTTTCCCGGTCCTGACCGTAGGTGGCCAGCAGGGCCTGGGCTTCGATCGGGTCGCCCAGCGTGGTCCCGGTGCCGTGGGCTTCCACGACGTCGACGTCCCTGGTGGACAGACCGGCGTCGGCCAGCGCGGCCCGGATCACCCGCTGCTGCGACGGCCCGTTCGGCGCGGTGAGCCCGTTGGAGGCACCGTCGGAGTTGACCGCGGAACCGCGCAGGACGGCGAGGATTTCGTGCCCGGCGAGGATCGCTTCGGACTGCCGCGCCAGGACCAGGACGCCGACCCCTTCGGACCAGCCGGTGCCGTCGGCGTCGTCGGAGAACGCCTTGCAGTTCCCGTCCGGGGCGAGGCCGTTCTGCCCGCTGAATCCGACGAACCCGCCCGGCGTCGCCATCACGGTCACGCCGCCGGCGAGCGCGAGGTCGCACTCCCCCGCCCGCAGCGACTGCGCCGCGAGGTGCATCGCCACCAGCGAGGACGAGCACGCCGTGTCGATCGTCATCGCCGGGCCTTCCAGCCCCAGCACGTAGGACAGGCGGCCGGACACGACGCTGCCCGCGATGCCGGTGCCGGTCTGCCCGCGCAGCTCGACGTCGGCGGTGAGGAACAGGTCGGAGTAGGTCTGGCCGTTGGTGCCGACGAACACGCCGGTGCGGGAGCCGCGCAGGCCGGTGGCGTCCAGCCCCGCGCGTTCCAGGGCTTCCCAGGACACTTCGAGCAGCTGGCGCTGCTGCGGGTCCATCGCGACGGCTTCCCGCGGCGAGATGCCGAAGAAGCCCGCGTCGAATTCGGCGGCGTCGTGGAGGAAGCCGCCCGCGTGGGTGTCGGACGCGGCGAGCGCGGCCGCGTCCCAGCCGCGGTCGGCGGGGAAACCGGACACCCCGCTGCGGCCCTCGGCGACCAGGTCCCAGAGGTCTTCGGGGCTCGTGACCCCGCCGGGGAACCGGCAGGCGACGCCGACCACGACGATCGGGTCGTCGTCCCGGCGTCCGGCGGTCACCGCGGTGGCCGGGCCGGCGGCGCCGAACAGCTCGGCCAGCACCAGCCGGGCCACCGCGAGCGGGGTCGGGTGGTCGAACACCAGCGTCGCGGGCAGGCGCAGGCCGGTGCGCGCGGCCAGGCGGTTGCGCAGTTCCACCGCGGTCAGCGAGTCGAAACCCAGGTCGGCGAAGGACTTTTCGGCGCCGACGGCGGCCGGGCCGGCGTGGCCGAGCACGGTCGCGGCGCGGCCGCGGACGAGGTCGGTCACCTTCGCGAGCCGCTCCTCGTCGCTCAGGGCGCGCAGCTGCCCGGCGAGGTCGGCGGCCGCTCCGGACGTCGTGGCGGCCGAGCGGCGGATGCCGCCGGCGAGGCCGCGCAGGATCGGCGGCAGCTCCTCCAGCAGGCGCAGGGCGGCGAGGTCGACGGCGACCGGCACCAGCTGCGCCCGCGGCAGGGTCAGTGCGGTGTCGAACAGCGCCAGGCCCTGGTCGGTTTCCAGCGGCGGCATGCCCGAGCGGGCCATCCGCGCGCGGTCGGCTTCGGCGAGCGAGCCGGCCATGCCGACCGTCCACGAACCCCAGGCCAGGGCGTGGGCGGGCAGGCCGGCGGCGCGGCGGTGCGCGGCGAGGGCGTCGAGGAAGCTGTTGGCGGCGGCGTAGCTCGCCTGGCCGGCACCGCCCATGGTCCCGGCGACCGAGGAGAACAGCACGAACGCGCCGAGGTCGTGGGTCAGCTCGTGCAGGTGCCACGCGGCCGCGGCCTTGGCGGCCAGTACCGGGGCGAGCCGCTCGGGCGTGAGGGCGGTGAAGACGCCGTCGTCGAGCACCCCGGCCGCGTGAATCACCGCGGTCAGCGGGCGGTCGGCCGGGATCGTGGCGAGCGCGGCGGCCAGGTCGGCGCGGTCGGCGACGTCGCAGGCGCGGATCTCGGCGCCGAGTTCCTCCTGTAGTTCCCGCGCTCCCGGCGCGTCCGGGCCCCGGCGGCTGAGCAGCAGCAAGTGCCGGACACCGTGCTCGCGCACGAGGTGCCGGGCCAGCTCGCCCCCGAGTCCCCCGGTGCCGCCGGTGATCAGGACGGTTCCGTCCGGGTCCCAGGCGCCACTTTCACGTGAAAGTGACGGGTCCACGCGGGCGAGGCGGGCCGCGCGGGCGGTGGTGCCACGCAGCTGCAGCTGGGGTTCGTCGAGTGCGAGGGCGCGGGCGATGGTCGCGTCGGTGGTCTCCGCGTCGGCGTCGACCAGGACGAACCGGCCCGGGTTTTCCGCCTGGGCGGTGCGGATCAGGCCCCACACCGCCGCCGCGGCGAGGTCGCCGGCTTCGGTCACGAAGGCCAGGCGCGAAGTGTCCCGGCGGTCATCGGCCAGCCAGTCCTGCGCCAGTTCGAGGGCGCGGGTGGTCAGCGCGCTGAGGCCGTCGAGGGGGCCGCCGTCGTGGGTCAGGCGGACCAGGGTGACGTCGGTGGCGGCCGACGACGGCAGCACGACCGGCACCCAGCGCGGCTCGTACAGCGAGTCCACTTCGGACTCGGTGGTCACGGCGTCCGCGCGCACCGAGCCGATCGACGCCACCGGCAGGCCCGCGGGGTCGGCAAGGGCCAGGGACCCGTCGGCACCGGCCCGGACGCGGACGCGAGCCGCTCCCGTGGCGTGCAGCGAAACCCGCGTCCACCGGGTGGGGTACCCGGTGATCCCCGCGGCCTCGATGACATCCGCGAGGAGGCGCGGGTGCAGCCCGAAGCGGGCGGTCTCGGCTTCGTCGTCCCCGAACGCGACCTCGATGTCCGAGCCCGTGAAGTCCTCGTGGTGCGCGCCGGTGGCGAGGGTGCCCTCGGCGCGGCGGATCCAGCGGTCTCCGGTGCGGGTGTGGATGTCGAGCCGGCGGCGGCCGGTCGCGTCCGGCTCGCCGACGGTGAGCTGCAGGTCGGCGGCCTCGTCGGCGGCCAGCTCCAGCGGGGCGCCGAGGGTGAGCTCCTCGACCAGGTCGCAGCCGAGGTCGAGCCCGGCGCGCAGAGCGAGTTCGACGAACCCGGTGCCGGGGAACACCCCGCCGGTGAGCCACGGGTGGGTGCGCGCGGAGATGCGGCCGGTCAGCAGCAGGCCGTCGGACCCCGCGGGGGCGAGCGACGCGCCGAGCAGCGGGTGCTCGACCGGGTCGAGCCCCAGCCCGGCCGCGTCGGCCGCCAGGTCCACAGTGGACGGCCAGAACCGCTCGCTCTGGAACGGGTACGTCGGCAGCAGGACCGTGCGGGCGCCGGTGCCGGCGTAGAACGTCGTCCAGTCGACGCGCACCCCGGCGGTGTGCAGCCGGGCCAGCGCTTCGGTGAGCACCGCGAGTTCGTCGGAGTTCCGGCGCGCCAGCGGAACAGCGGTGACGTCCGGGATCAGCGGCGTGAGCGCGGCGTCCGGGCCGAGTTCGGCGATCACCGAAACACCGGCATCGGCGAGCCGCGCCACGGAGTCGGCGAACCGGACCGGTTCCCGGACGTGGCTCACCCAGTACCCGGCCGTGGTGACGTCCCCGGCGGCGATGAACGGCAGCACCGGCTCGGCGAACGTCAGCCCGGCCACGACCTGCCGGAAGTCCGCCAGCACCGGGTCCATCAACGGCGAGTGGAACGCGTGCGACACCGCAAGCCGCCGCGGCCGCTCGAAGTGCGCGGCGGCGGCCAGCACCGCGTCCTCGGCGCCGGACAGCACGACCGAGCGCGGCCCGTTCACCGCGGCGATGGCGACGTCGTCGCCCAGGTACGGCCGGACGTCCTCCTCGCTCGCCCGGACGGCGACCATCGCGCCACCGGCGGGCAGCGCCTGCATCAGCCGGGCCCGCGCGCCGACCAGCACGCAGGCGTCGTCCAGCGACAGCACGCCGGAGACGTGCGCGGCGGCGAGCTCGCCGACCGAGTGCCCGGCGACGAAGTCGGGCCGGATCCCCCACGACTCCAGGAGCCGGAACAGCGCGACCTCGATCGCGAACAACGCGGGTTGCGCGTACCCGGTCCGGTCGAGCGCGGCGGCGTCGGTCCCCTGCAGCGCCGCCCGGACGCCCGGGTCGAGCCGGTCCAGCGACGCGGCGAGCGCGCCGGCGAAGACGGGGAACCGCGCGGCGAGCGCCCGGCCCATGCCCAGCCACTGCGCGCCCTGGCCGGTGAAGACGTAGGCCAGCGCGGGCGGCCGCTCGACCGAACCGGTGACGACGCCGGGCGCGTCCTCCTCGGCCAGCCAGGTGCTCAGCTGCGCGCGCGGATCCGGGCCGAGCACGCTCAGCCGCTCTTCGAAGGCCGACCGGGTGGTGGCGAGGGAGAACGCGACATCGAGGGCATCGGCCTCGACGCCGGCGATCCGGGCGGCTTGGGCGCGCAACGCGGCCGGGGTGCGCCCGGACAGCAGCCACGGCGCGGGAACCTCGAGCCGCTCGGTCGTGGTGACCGGGGCGGCGGGCGCCTGCTCGACGAGGACGTGGGCGTTGGTGCCGCTGACCCCGAACGACGAGACCCCGGCCCGGCGCGGGCGGTCCACCGCGGGCCACGGCTGGTTCTCGGTGGCGAGCCGGACCGCACCGGCGGTCCAGTCCACATGGGACGACGGCGGATCGGCGTGCAGGGTCCGCGGCACGACGCCGTGCCGGATCGCCTCGACCACCTTGATGATCCCGGCGACGCCCGCGGCGGCCTGGGTGTGCCCGATGTTGGACTTGACCGACCCCAGCAGCAGGGGCGTCTCCCGGTCCTGGCCGTAGGTGGCCAGCAGCGCCTGCGCTTCGATCGGGTCCCCGAGCTTCGTGCCGGTGCCGTGCGCCTCGACGACATCGACGTCCGAAGCGGACAGTCCGGACGCGGCGAGCGCGGCCCGGATCACGCGTTGCTGCGAAGGCCCGTTGGGTGCGGTGAAGCCGTTGGACGCGCCGTCGGAGTTGACCGCGGTGCCGCGGACCACGGCGAGCACCTCGTGCCCGTTGCGCTGCGCGTCCGAGAGCTTTTCCAGCACCAGCACGCCGACGCCTTCGGACCAGCCGGTGCCGTCGGCCGCGTCGGAGAACGCCTTGCAGCGGCCGTCGGCGGAAAGCCCGCCCTGGCGGCTGAACTCCAGCAGCGATCCGGGCGTCGACATCACGTTCACGCCCGCGGCCAGCGCGAGGGTGCACTCCCCCGCGCGCAGGGCCTGCGCGGCCAGGTGCACCGCGACCAGCGACGACGAGCACGCCGTGTCCACCGTGACGACCGGGCCTTCGAGCCCGAGCGTGTAGGCCACCCGGCCGGACAGCGCGCTCGCCGCGATGCCGGTGCCGACCGAGCCGTCCGCGTCGGCGAGCGAGCGCACCATCAGGTAGGCGTAGTCCTGCCCGTTCGTCCCGGCGAACACCCCGGTCCGGCTGCCGCGCAACCGCTTCGGGTCGAGGCCGGCCCGCTCGATCGCCTCCCAGGACACCTCCAGCAGCAGCCGCTGCTGCGGGTCCAGGGACACCGCCTCGCGCGGCGAGATCCCGAAGAACGCCGCGTCGAAGTCGGTGACGCCGTCGAGGAACCCGCCGGCCTGGCTGACCCCCATGCCCCGCTCGTCGACTCGTGCGCCGGTGACCGCCTCGACGTCCCAGCCGCGGTCGGCCGGGAACGGCCCGATCGCGTCCCCGCCGTCCTCGAGGAACCGCCACAGCGCTTCGGGGCCGCGGACGCCGCCGGGGAACCGGCAGCCCATCGCCACGATGGCGATCGGTTCCGTGGCGGCGGCCCGCAGCTCCTGGTTCTGCCGCTTGAGCCGCTCGGACTCCTTCATCGCGGCACGGAGTGCTTCGACGACCCGGTCGCTCGGGGTGGACATGTGTCAGCTCCGTAGGTTCATCGGGGTCAGGTGGCCTCGCCGTCGAGCGCCGCGCGGACCAGGTCGTCGACCGACATCCCGTCGATGTCGGCGGCCTCGTCCCCGGCCGGGCCGGGCCCGGCCAGTCGGCGCAAGGTGTCCAGCACGCCGCTGTCGCGCAGGCGTGCCGGGGAAACGGCCGCGAGCAGGGCCCGCAGCTCAGCGTTCAATCCCATGGGGTCCAGGTGGTCCTCGGGTACTCGCTCATCGCCGGCGAGCTGCCGCACGAGATCGGCGGCGAGCACGGCGGGGGACGGCTGGTCGAACACGAGGGTCGCGGGCAGGCCGAGCCCGGTCGCCGCGGCCAGCTGGTTGCGCAGCTCGATCGCGCTGAGCGAGTCGAAGCCGAGCCCGGAGAACGGCTGCTCCGGGTCGACCGCGTGCGGCCCGGCGAACCCGAGCACCGCGGCGACCTGCGTGCGGACGACGTCGAGCGCGGCCTTCTCCCGGTCGGCCGTCGGCAGCTTGCCCAGCCGCTCCCGCAGCGCCGTGCCGGCCTCGACCGGCACTTCGGCGGTGAGCCGGTGGTACTCCGGCAGGTCGGTCAGCAGGGGCGCCGGGCGAGCCGCGGTGAAGGTACGCAGGAACGTCGCGTGGTCGATGTCGGCGACCACCGGCGCCGCGTCGGCCGCGACCACGACCTGCGCGAACGCGGTGAGCGCGAGCTCCGGCGGCACCGGGCGGGTGCCGGTGCGCTGGGCCCGGGCCGCCGCGTCGGCGGTTTCGGCCATGCCCGCCCGCCAAGCGCCCCAGGCGATCGAGGTGCCCGGCAGCCCGTCGGCGCGCCGCCGTTCGGCGATCGCGTCGAGCACGGCGTTCGCCGCGGCGTAGTTGGCCTGGCCGGCGTTGCCGACCGAGCTGGACGCCGAGGAGAACAACGCGAAGACGTCGAGGTCCCGCTCGCGGGTGACGCGGTCGAGGACCAGCGCGGACCCGGCCTTCGCCGCGAACACCGCGTCGAACCGGTCCGGGCCGTAGCCTTCGAGCACGCCGTCGTCGAGGACGCCGGCCGCGTGGACCACCGCGGTGACGTCCGCGGTGAGCAGGTCCCGCACCGCGTCCGGGTCGGTCAGGTCGCAGGCGACGACCGAGGCCCGCGGGCCCAGGTCCGCCAGGAGCGCGACGGCGTCCGGGGTGTCCGGGCCGCGGCGGCCGGTGAGCACGACCCGCGCGGCGCCTTCGGCCAGCACCCAGCGGGCGACGTGCTGGCCGAGCGCGCCGGTGCCGCCGGTGACGACGACGGTCCCGCGCGGCTGCCACGCCCGCGCCGACGGACCGGCCGGCGCGCGCACGAGCCGCCGGGCGAACGTGCCCGCCGTCCGCACCGCGACCTGGTCCTCGGTCCCGGCGAGCACCGCGCCCAGCCGGGCGAAAGCGGGTTCGTCCAGGTCGGCCGGCAGGTCCACGAGGCCGCCCCAGCGCTGCGGCTGCTCCAGCGCCGCGACCCGGCCCAGGCCCCACAGCGCGGCCTGCGCGACCGAGGTGACCCGATCCGACGGCACGGCGGTGACCGCGCCGCGGGTCAGGCACCACAGCCGGGCCGCGCTGCCGGCGCCCGCGAGGGCCTGCAGCACCGCGGTGGTGGCCGCGGCGCCCGCGGTCGGCGTGGATTCGTCCAGTCCCAGCAGGGAAACGACGCCGGTGACGCCCTCGAGCGCCGTGGTCAAGGTGCCGGGGCCGGTGACCTCGGCGCCGAGCGCGGTGACCACGCCGGCGACCCAGGGGTCTTCGGCGAAGCCCGCGGGCACGACGACCAGCCACCTGCCGTCCGGCACCGTCCCGGCGGCGCCGCCGAGCGGCTTCCACGCGACCCGGTACCGCAGTTCGTCCACAGTGGACTGCCGGGCCCGGCGGTGCTGGAGGTCCAGCAGGGCGGGCAGCACGGCGTCGAGCGCGGCCGGGTCGACGTCGATCTCCTTGGCGAGCACGCCGGCGTCCAGCCCGGTCAGTAAGTCCGGGGCGACGGTGCCGGCCGGGGTGTCCGGCCAGAACCGCTCGTGGTGGAACCGGTAGGTGGGCAGGTCGACCGGGCGCGCCCCGCCAAACAGGGCCGCCCACTTCACCGGGGTGCCGCCGATGTCGAGCCGGGCGAGGGCCGAGAGGAGCGTCGGCTCGTCCGCGCGGCCGGCGTGCAGGGCGGCGGTCACGACGGTGTCCTCGCCGGTGAGCGTCCGGGTGAGCGCCGCGAGGGTGCGGTCCGGGCCCAGCTCCAGGTACTTCGTGACGCCGAGCCCGTCGAGCGTCGCGATGGCGCCGGCGAACCGCACCGGGCGGCGGACGTGCTCGGCCCAGTACGCCGCCGTGCCGAGCTCGCCGGTGACCGGGGACGCGGTGACGGTGGACACGACCGGGAGCGCCGGCGGGGCGAACTGCACCCCCGCGGCGATCCGCTCGAACTCGTCCCTCATCCCGTTCATATGCGACGAGTGAAACGCGTGGCTGACCCTTAAATGCCTAGTCTTTCGGCCGCGGGCCGCGACCAGGTCCGCGACCTCGGCGACGGCGCCGGTGTCCCCCGAAACGACCACCGCTTCGGGCCCGTTGACCGCGGCGATCGACAGCGGCCGCCCGCTGATCAGCTCCTCCGCTTCGGTTTCGGTGACCTGCAGCGCGGCCATCGCCCCGCCCGGCAGCTCCTGCATGAGCCGGCCGCGGGCGGCGACCAGCCGGGCCGCGTCGGCCAGCGACAGCACGCCGGCCGCGTGGGCGGCGGCGAACTCGCCGATCGAGTGGCCGGCCAGGTAGTCCGGCCGCACGCCCCACGACTCGACGAGCCGGTAGAGCGCGACCTCCACGGCGAACACCGCCGGCTGCGACCACCGGGTCTGCGCCAGCAGCTCGGCGTCGTCGCCGAAGACGGCGTCCCGCAGCGAACCGGGCAGTTCGAGGTCCAGGTGCGCGCAGGCTTCGTCGAAGGCGCCGGCGAACACCGGGAACCGCGCGTACAGGTCGCGGCCCATGCCCGGGTACTGCGCACCCTGCCCGGAGAACAGGAACGCGAGCTTGCCCGCCGTGGGCTTGCCGGTGTGCACCCGCGGCGACGGCGTTCCGGCGGCGAGGGCGCCCAGCCCGGTCAGCAGCTCTTCGCGGTCCCCGGCCACGACGACCGCGCGCGACTCGAACCACGCGCGGGTCGCCGCCGCGGAGAAGGCCACGTCGGGCAGGGCCAGTTCGGGGTGCGCGAGCAGGTGGTCCCGCAGGGCCCGGGCCTGGTTGCGCAGGCCGTCGCCGGTGCGTGCGGACAGCCGGACCGGCACGGTCGCCGGGGCGGTGGCCGGGCGCGGGTCCGCCGGGGGCGCCTGCTCCAGCACCAGGTGCGCGTTGGTCCCGCTGGCGCCGAACGCGGAGATCCCGGCCCGGCGCGGGTGCCCCGTCTCGGGCCACGGCGTGCTCTCGGTCAGCAGCGCGACGCGGCCCGCGGACCAGTCGACGTGCCCGGACGGCTGGTCGACGTGCAGGGTCTTCGGCAGCAGCCCGTGCCGCATGGCCAGCACCATCTTGATCACCGCGGCCGCGCCCGCGGCCGCCTGCGTGTGGCCGAGGTTGGACTTGACCGACCCCAGCAGCAGCGGCGTCTCCCGGTCCTGGCCGTAGGTGGCCAGCAGCGCCTGCGCCTCGATCGGGTCGCCGAGCTTCGTGCCGGTGCCGTGCGCCTCCACGGCGTCCACTTCGGACGGCGCCAGCCCGGAAACGGCCAAGGCGCGCTTGATCACGCGCTGCTGGGCCGGGCCGCTGGGCGCGGTGAGGCCGTTGGACGCGCCGTCGGAGTTGACCGCCGACCCCCGCACCACGGCGAGGACGGTGTGGCCGCGGCGGCGGGCGTCGGACTCGCGTTCCAGCACGATCATGCCGACGCCTTCGGACCAGCCGGTGCCGTCGGCGGCGTCGGCGAAGGCCTTGCAGCGCCCGTCCGGCGAAAGCGCGCCCATCTGGCCGAACTCGACGAATCCGGTGGGGCTCGACATCACCATGACCCCGCCGGCGACGGCCAGGGAGCACTCGCCCGCCCGCAGCGCCTGCGCGGCCAGGTGCAGGGCGACCAGCGACGACGAGCACGCGGTGTCGACGCTGACCGACGGGCCTTCCAGCCCGAAGGCGTAGGAGACGCGGCCCGACAGCAGGCTGGCCGCCTGCGCGGTGGCCTGGTGGCCGGGGGTGTCGGTGGGCGGGGTGTAGTCGCCCGAGCCGCCGCCGATGTAGACGCCGGTGTCGCCGCCGCGCAGCGCCGTGGCGTCGATGCCGGCGCGTTCGAACGCCTCCCACGCCACTTCGAGGACGAGCCGCTGCTGTGGGTCCATCACGATCGCTTCGCGGGGCGCGATCCCGAAGAAGCCGGGGTCGAACTCGGCCGCGTCGTGCAGGAAGCCGCCCTCCTTGGCGGCACTGCTGCCGGGGCCGTCGCCGGTCAGCGTGGCCAGGTCCCAGCCGCGGTCGGCCGGGAAGCCGCCGATGACGTCCCGCTCGTCGACGACCGCGCGCCAGAGGTCCTCGGGCGAGCCGATGCCGCCGGGGTAGCGGCAGCTCATGCCGACGATGACCACCGGGTCGTCGGCGAGCGCCGCGGGAGCGGCCTCGGTGGTGACTTCTTCCTCGCCGAACAGTTCGGCCAGCAGGAACGTGGTCAGCTCGCGCGGGGTCGGGTGGTCGAACACGAGCGTCGCCGGCAGCCGCAGCCCGGTTTCGGCGCTCAGGGCCGTGCGCAGGTCCATCGCGGTGAGCGAGTCGAAGCCCAGCGCGGAGAACGCGCGGTCGGGCTCGATCCGGTCGGTGCCGGTGTGCCGCAGCACGCTCGCGGCGGCGGTCCGGACCAGGTCCAGGACGACGCCGGACCGCTCGCCCGGCGCCAGGCCGCGCAGGCCGGGCCCGGTCGACGGGGCCGGGGTGTACAGCGGTGACAGCAGCGGGCTCGGCCGTGCCGCCGTGAACGCCGGGCCGAAGCGGTCCCAGCGGACGTCGGCGACGACCGTGGTGAGGTCGGCGGACCGCACGGCGGCGAGCAGCGCGGCGGTGGCGGCGGCCGGGTCGAGGACGGGCAGCCCGCTCTCGCGCAGGTGGGCTTCGTCCTCGCCGGTGCCCGCCCAGGCCGAGCAGGCGACGACGGACGCGGGTTCGCCGCGGTCACGCCGTTGCCGCGCGAAAGCCTCCAGTTCGGCGGCCTCGGCGGCTTCGTCACCGCGGCCGCGGATGCCCCACACCCCGGCGACCGAGGTGAGCAGGACGAACGCTTCCAGGGGCCACTCGGCGTACCGCCTGGCCTCGTCGAGACTTCCGCTGTGGACGACCGCGACGGGCGGGGACGTCAGCGCGGCCGGATCGCGGACGACGTCGGCACCGGGCAGGTGGTCCGCGAGGAGTGCGGCCGGGCCGTCGCCGGTGACGAGCACGGTGCCGCGCGGCTCCCAGCGTTCGCCGCCCCCGGTGGCGCGGGTCAGGCGGCGGCCGTAGACCCCGGCCGCGCGGACGGCGACCTGGTCTTCGTCGCCGCCGAGCACCGCACGCAGCCGGGCCACCACGCGGGTGTCCGAAAGGGACGGGACGTCGACGAGCCCGCCCCAGCGCTGCGGGTCGTGCAGGGCCGCAACGCGGCCGAAGCCCCACAGCGCGGCGGGCCCGTCGACGCGCTCGGCCGGGGTGACCGCGACCGCGCCGCGCGTCACGCACCAGACGGGAACGTCGACCGCACGCAGGAGTTCCCTGGTCCCCGCCACGGTTTCCCGCAGGGACACGACCAGGTCGGCACCGGCCAGCTCGCGGCCGGCCCCGAGGGCTTCGGTGACCCGATCGGCCCACTCGGCGTCTTCGCCGGGGACGACCACGATGTTCGCGGCCTTCGGCTCGGCGACGGTGACCGGCTGCCAGGTGATCCGGTAACGCAGTTCGTCGGCCGCGGCTGCTTCGGCCTGCTTGCGGCGCCAGGCGGCGAGCGCGGGCAGGACGGCCTCGAGCGCGGCGGGTTCGACGGCGAGCCGGTCCGCCAGCCCGGCGGTGTCGGCGCGATCGACGGAGGCCCAGAAGCCGTCGTCGGCCGGGCCGCCGGCGACGGCTTCGGGCCAGTACCGCTCGTGCTCGAACGGGTAGGTGGGCAGCTCGGCGCGGCGGGCACCGGTGCCCGCGAACCACGCGGCCCAGTCCGGGTTCACGCCCGCGGTGAACAGCGTGCCCAGCGCGATGGCCACACTGTCCTCTTCGGACCGGCCGCGGCGGGCCAGCGGCACGATCACCCGGTCGTCGGCCGGTTCGACCAGGGGGGCCAGCGCGGCGTCCGGCCCGACCTCGACGAACAGCGACACCTCGGCCAGCCGGTCGAGGGCGTCGCCGAAGCGGACGGTTTCGCGGACGTGCCGCACCCAGTACTCGGGGTCGGTGACCTCGCCGCCGGTGACCAGCGGGATGACCGGGGCCGCGAACCGCAGCCGCGTCACGACGTCCCGGAACGCGGGCAGCATCGGGTCCATCAGCGGCGAGTGGAAGGCGTGGCTGACGGTGAGCCGCCGTCCGCCGCCGAAGTTCGCGGCGACCGCGAGCACGGCGTCTTCGTCCCCGGAGAGCACGACGGACTCCGGGCCGTTGACCGCCGCGATCGCCACCCCGTCGACGAGGTGAGCGCGGATTTCCGCTTCGGGAACGCGCAGGGCGACCATCGCGCCGCCCTCGGGCAGTTCCTGCATCAGCCGAGCCCGAGCCGAGACGAGCGTGCAGGCGTCTTCGAGCGACAGCACCCCGGCCACGTGGGCCGCGGCGACCTCGCCGATCGAATGCCCGGCGACGAAGTCCGGGCGGACACCCCACGACTCCAGCAGCCGGAACGCGGCGACCTCGAACGCGAACAACGCGGGCTGCGCCCACCCGGTGCGGTCCAGCTCCGCCGCGTCCTCGCCCCAGGCGACGTCGGCCGGCGTCATCCCGAGGTGCGCGCAGACCTCGTCCCACGCGTCGGCGAACACGGGATACCGCGCGTACAGCTCGCGGCCCATGCCCGGGCGCTGGGCACCCTGGCCGGAGAACAGGAAGGCGGTGACCCGCTCGCGGGCCACGCCCCGGCTCACCACCTCGCCGCCGATGAGCACCGCGCGGTGCTCGAGTGCGGCCCGGCCGGTGGCCAGGGTGTAGCCGGTGCCGAGCGGGTCGCCGTCCACAGTGGACACCAGGGCGTCCAGGGCCGTGGCCGACCGCGCGGACACCGGCCACGGCACCACGGCGGGCGCGGTCCCGGGCACGGCGGCCCGCGCGGGCGGAGCTTCCAGGATGACGTGCGCGTTCGTGCCGCTGACCCCGAAGGACGACACGGCGGCGCGGCGCGGGCGGGCCGTCTCCGGCCAAGCGGTGGTCTCGGTGACCAGGTCCAGGGACCCCGCCGTCCAGTCCACGTGGGACGAGGGCGTGCCGGCGTGCAACGTCTTCGGCACGACGCCGTGCCGCATCGCCTGGACCACCTTGATCACCCCGGCGGCGCCCGCCGCGGCCTGGGTGTGGCCGAGGTTCGACTTCACCGAGCCCAGCAGGACCGGCGTCTCGCGGTCCCGGCCGTAGGTGGCCAGCAGCGCCTGCGCCTCGATCGGGTCACCGAGCGTCGTGCCGGTGCCGTGCGCCTCCACGACGTCGATGTCCGCGGCGGACAGCCCGGCGTCGGCCAGCGCGGCCCGGATGACCCGCTGCTGCGAGGGACCGTTCGGGGCGGTCAGCCCGTTCGACGCACCGTCTTGGTTGATCGCGCTTCCCCGCACCACGGCCAGGATCTCGTGGCCGTGGCGCAGCGCGTCGGACTGCCGCTCGACGACGAGGACCCCGGCGCCTTCGGACCAGGCCGTGCCGTCGGCGTCGTCGGAGAAGGCCTTGCAGCGGCCGTCGGCGGCGAGACCGCCCTGGGCGTCGAACTCGGTGAAGGAGAACGGGCTGGTCATCACCGTGACGCCGCCGACCAGGGCGAGCGAGCACTCGCCGCCGGCCAGGGCGCGGGCCGCCCAGTGCAGCGCGACCAGGGACGACGAGCACGCCGTGTCGACCGTGACCGCCGGGCCCTCCAGACCCAGGGTGTAGGAGAGCCGTCCGGAAAGGACGCTCGCCGTGGTGCCGGTGGCCATGTGCCCGGCGACATCCGCGTCGGAGTTGAGCAGCAGCCCGGTGTAGTCCTGGCCGTTGGTGCCGACGAACACGCCGGTGGCGCTGCCGCGCAGGCTCGCCGGGTCGATCCCGGCGTGCTCCAGGGACTCCCACGCCGTCTCCAGCAGCAGCCGCTGCTGCGGGTCCATCGCCAGGGCCTCGCGCGGCGAGATGCCGAAGAACGCGGCGTCGAACCCGGCCGCGTCGGGCAGGAACCCGCCGTGGCCGTCGCCGAGCTTCGCGAGGTCCCAGCCGCGGTCGGCCGGGAACGGCCCGATCGCGTCGCCGCCGTCCTCGAGGAGCTGCCAGAACGTGCGGGGTGAGGTGATCCCGCCGGGGAAGCGGCAGCCGATGCCGACGATCACGACGGGGTCGTCCGCGGTGGCGCGGGCGGCGGCCCGGGTGGTCACGGGTGCGTCGGCGCCGAGCAGCTCGCCGAGCAGGAACGCGGTGAGTCCCCGCGGGGTCGGGTGGTCGAACACCAGGGACGACGGCAGCGCGAGCCCGGTCGCCGCGCCGATCCCGTTGCGCAGCTCGACGGCGGTGAGCGAGTCGAACCCGAGGTCGGCGAACGCCGCGTCCGGAGCGACCGCGCCGGCGTCGGCGTGCCCGAGCACCAGCGCGACCTGCGTGCGCAGCAGGCCGAGCAGGTGCTTCTCGCGGTCGGCGGGCGGCAGCGCGGCGAGGGTGCCGCGCAGGTCGCCGCGCTCCCCCGCTTCCCGCGCTTCGCTCAGCACGGCCTTGGCCCGCGGCAGGTCGGCCAGCAGCGGGAACGGGCGGCCGAGGGTGAAGGCCGGCACGAACCGCGTGAAGTCGATGTCCGCGACCACGACCGCGGTGTCGCCGGCGCCGATCGCGCGCCGCATCGCGGCGACGGCCCGGTCCGGTGGCAGCAGCGCGAACCCGCCGCGGCCGACGCGGTCCTGCACGTCCGCGTGGCCGCCCAGCATGCCCGCGCCCGCCCACGGGCCCCACGCGATCGAGGTCGCCACCCGGCCGGCGGCCCGGCGCCGCTCGGCGAGTGCGTCGAGGTGGGCGTTGGCCGCCGCGTAGTTGCCCTGCCCGGCCGCGCCGAACGTGCCGGCGGTCGAGGAGAACAGCACGAACGCGTCGAGGTCGCGGTCCGCGGTCAGCTCGTCGAGGTGTTCCGCACCGACGCACTTCGCCTCGAAGACGCGCGCGAACTGCTCCGCGGTCAGGGAATCCGTGGTGCCGTCGTCGACCACGCCCGCGGTGTGCACCACGGCGGTCAGGTCCGGGATCGCCGCGATGACCCGGGCCAGCGCGTCACGGTCGGTGACGTCGCAGGCTTCGACGGTCACGTTCAGCTCGGCGGCCAGCTCGGCCGCGCCCGGGGCATCCAAGCCCCGGCGGCTGAGCAGGACGAGGTGGTCGGCGCCCGCGTCGGCGAGCTGCCGCGCGACCTCCGCGCCGAGGCCGCCCGTGCCGCCGGTGATCAGCACCGTGCCCCGCGGGGTGTAGTCCGTCATACGCCCGGCTGGTGCGGTGGTGAGCCGCCGCGCGAAGACGCCCGAGGGCCGGATGGCGACCTGGTCTTCGTCGCCGATTCCGCGCAGGACGGCGAAGAGGCGGCCGGCCGCGCGGGCGTCGAGGACCTCGGGAAGGTCGACGAGCCCGCCCCAGCGGTGCGGCTGTTCCAGGCCCAGCACCCGGCCGAGGCCCCAGAGCGCGGCCGCGTGCGGGTCGGGCGCGGGGTCGGCCGCGCCGGTGCTGACGGCGCCGCGGGTGCCCCACCACAGTGGAGCCTCGTCCCCGAGTTCCCGCGCGAAGTGCAGCGATTCGGCGGGGTCGGACAACAGCGAAATCACGTGGTCGGCTTCAGGCAGCTCGGCGCCCGGCTCGACCCGGGTACCGCCGATGGCTTCGGCGACCGAGTCCGCCCACGGGTCGTCGTGGGCCACGACCAGCACCCTGCTGGGCGCGGCGGGCTCGGCGCGGACCGGGCTCCAAACCACGCGGTAGCGCCAATCGTCGGCTTCGGACTCTTCGCGCACGCGGTGGCGCCACGCGGTGAGCGCGGGCAGCACGGTGCCGAGCGCGTCCCGATCGACGTCCAAAGTGGTCGACAGCTCTTCGACGTCGGCCGCTTCCAACGCGGTCCAGAAACCGGTGTCGGCCTCCGGTGCCGCCGCGGCGGGTTCCGGCCAGTAGCGGGACCGTTGGAAGGCGTACGTGGGCAGGTCGATCCGGCGGGCGCCGGTCCCGGCGAAGAACGCGGACCAGTCCGGCCGGTAGCCGCGCGCGTGCAGGTCGCCGAGCACCGCGGCGACGGTCTCCTCCTCCGGCCGGTCCTTGCGCAGCATCGGTTTCGCGGTGGACATCGCCGACAGGACCGCGTCGGGCCCGAGTTCGATGTAGGCAGTGACCCCGGCTTCGTCGAGGGTCGTGAGCGCGTCGGCGAACCGGACGGCCTCGCGGGCGTGGCGCACCCAGTAGTCCGGGCCGTCGGCGAGGTCCGCGCCGGCGACAGTGGACACGAACGGCAGTTCCGGTGCCGAGAAGGTGAGCCCGGCGATGGCGCCGCGGAACTCGGCCAGCATCGGGTCCATCAGCGCGGAGTGGAAGGCGTGGGACACGGTCAGCCGCTTGGTCTTCTCGAACCGCTCCGCGAAGGCGAGCACGGCTTCTTCGGGTCCGGATACCACAATGGACTCAGGCCCGTTGACCGCCGCGATGTCGACGCCGTCCGGCACCTGCGCGCGGACGTCGGCCTCGCTCGCGCGGATCGAGACCATCGCACCGCCGGCCGGGAGGGCCTGCATGAGCCGGCCGCGGGCCTGCACCAGCGTTGCCGCGTCGGCCAGGGACAGGACCCCGGCGACGTGCGCGGCGGCGATCTCGCCGACGGAGTGCCCGGCGACGTGGTCGGGCCGCACGTCCCAGGACTCGAGGAGCCGGAACAACGCGACTTCGATCGCGAACAGCGTGGGCTGGGCGTACCGGGTTTCGTTCAGCTGCTTCGCTTCCGGCTCGCTGAAGAGCAGCCGCTGATCCAGCCCGAGGTGCGCGAGGACTTCGTCGAGGGCCTCGGCGAACACCGGGAACCGCTCGTACAGGTCACGACCGGCGCCCGGCCGCTGGCTGCCCTGCCCGGTGAAGAGGAACGCCGTCGTGGGCCGGGTCGCCGACGTGCCGCGCAGGACGTGCGTGGCGGATTCGTCGTCGGCGATCGCCTTGAGCCCGCTTTGGATCTCGTCGCGAGTGGCGGCCAGGATCACCGCCCGGTGGCTCAGGTCGGCGCGGGCCGTAGCGAGGGTGAAGGCGAGGTCGGCCGGCTCCCCCGGCCACCCGCGCAGCCGGGCGGCCTGGGCGCGCAGGGCCTCCGGCGTCCGGGCCGACACCACCACGGGCACGGTCCCGGGCACCACCGGCTCCGGCTCGTCGACCGCGACCGGCTCGGGAGCCTGCTCCAGTACCGTGTGGACGTTCGTGCCGCTCAGGCCGAACGACGACACCGCCGCCCGCCGGGGCGCGCCGGTCTCCGGCCACGCGGTCGCCTCGCCGAGCAGCCGGATCGCGCCGCTCGACCAGTCGATGTGCGACGACGGCGTGCCCGCGTGCAGGGTTTGCGGCAGCACGCCGTGGCGCATGGCCATGATGAGCTTGAGCACCCCGGCGATCCCGGAGGCCATCTGCGTGTGGCCGAGGTTGGACTTGACCGAGCCGAGCAGCAGCGGCCGTTCGCGGTCACGGCCGTAGGCGGCCTGCAGGGCCTGGACCTCGATCGGGTCGCCGAGCGGCGTGCCGGTGCCGTGGCCTTCGACCGCGTCGATGTCCGAAGCGGACAACCCGGCGCTCGCCAGGGCCTGGCGGATCACGCGTTGCTGCGACGGCCCGTTCGGGGCGGTCATGCCGTTGGAGGCGCCGTCGGAGTTCATCGCCGAGCCGCGGACGACGGCGAGGATCTCGTGGCCGTTGCGCCGGGCGTCCGAGAGCCGTTCGACCAGGACGAGCCCGACGCCTTCGGCCAGGCTCATGCCGTCGGCGTCGTCGGAGTAGGCCTTGCAGCGGCCGTCGGGGGCCATCGCGCGCTGGCGGCTGAACCCGATCCACGGCGCCGGCGTCGCCATCACGGTGACCCCGCCGGCGAGCGCGAGCGAGCTCTCACCCGAGCGCAGCGACTGGCACGCCAGGTGCAGCGCCACCAGCGACGACGAGCACGCCGTGTCCAGCGTGACGGCCGGGCCCTCCAGCCCGAACAGGTAGGCGATCCGTCCGGAAAGGACACTCGACACCGCGCCGGTGATCATGTGGCCTTCGGACCCCTCGGCCGCGTTGAGCACGGTCGAGCTGTAGTCCTGGTAGCTGGCGCCGACGAACACGCCGGTCCGGCTGCCGCGCGCCGCGGCCGGGTCGACCCCGGCGCGTTCGAAGGTCTCCCAGGCGACTTCGAGGAGCAGGCGCTGCTGCGGGTCCATCGACAGGGCCTCGCGCGGCGAGATGCCGAAGAACCCGGCGTCGAAGTCGGCGACGCCGTCGAGGAAGCCGCCGAGCGTCGAGTAGGTCTTGCCGCTGCGGTCGGGGTCGGCGTCGAACAGCCCGGCGGCGTCCCAGCCGCGGTCGGGCGGGAACGACGAGATCGCGTCGCCGCCGCCGATGACCAGGTCCCACAACGCTTCCGGCGAGGTGACCCCGCCGGGGAACCGGCAGCTCATGCCCACGATGGCGATGGGTTCGTCGGTGGCGGTGGCCACCACGGCGGTCTCGCCGGTCACCGGGCCGTCGAGGGTGGACAGGATGAACCCGGCGAGCGTTCCGGCGTTCGGGTAGTCGAAGACGACGGTGCTGGGCAGGCCGAGCCCGGTGACGACCTCGAGCCGGTTGCGCAGGTCGACCGCGGTGAGCGAGTCGAAGCCCAGCTCGCGGAAGGCGCGTTCGGCTTCGACGGCGTCCCCGCCGGAGTGCCCGAGCACGGCGGCCGCTTCGGCGCGCACGAGGTCGACGACCAGCCGGCGTCCGGCGGTCGCGGGCAGCGCCCGGACCCGGCTCGCGAACGCCGACGCGTCCGCGGGGCCGGCGGCCGCTCCGGCGAGCTCGCGGACGGCGGGCAGCTCGGAGAACAGCGGGCTGGGCCGCACCGACGTGAAGACCGGGTGGTAGCGGTCCCAGTCAAGATCGGCGATGAGCAGCGACGTCTCGTCGTCGGCGAGCGCGCGCTCGAGCCCGGCCAGCGCCAGCCGCGGTTCCATGAACCGCAGGCCGCTGCGCAGGATCCGGCCGGGGTCGACCCGGCCGAGCTCGCGGTCGTCGGCCCAAATGCCCCAGGCGACGGTGGTGGCCGGGACCCCGCGGGCGCGCCGCTGCTCGGCGAGGGCGACGAGGTGGGCGTTGGCGGCGGAGTAGGCACCGTGGTCCCCGCTGCCCCACAGCCCGGCGGTCGAGGAGTAGAGCACGAAGTGTTCGAGTTCGCCCTCGTCGAGGAGCTCGTCGAGGACGGCGTCGAGGTTCGTCGCGCCGGTGACCTTGGCGTCGAGCACCTCGGCGAAGGCGGTCGCGTCGGTGCCGGTGAGCGGGGCCAGTGCGATGTGCGCGGCGGTGTGCACCACGGTGGTGATCCGCCGGCCCTCGTCCTTGAGGCGGCCGATCAGCGCGGCGACGGCGGCCCGGTCGGTGATGTCGAGCGACACCACCTCGGCCGACGTGCCGAGTTCGGCCAGCAGGGCCTGGGCCCCGGGGGCGTCCGGCCCGCGGCGCCCGGTGAGGACGAGGTGCTCGACGCCTTCGGCGGCGAGCCGGCGGGCCAGGTGCGGGCCGAGGGTGCCGGTGCCGCCGGTGATGATGGCGGTGCCGTGGGGCCGCCAGGCGCGCCGCGGTGCGCCGCCGACCGGCGCGGGCACGAGGCGGCGGGCGAAGACGCCCCCGGAGCGGATCGCGAGCTGGTCTTCGTCCCCGGCCCCGGCCAGGACGGCGACGAGCCGCCGCGCGGCGGCCGCGTCGAGCGTTTCGGGCAGGTCGACGAGCCCGCCCCAGTGCGCGGGGTGTTCGAGGGCGGCCGACCAGCCGAGGCCGTGCACCTGGGCCTGGGCGGGATCGCGGATGGGGTCGGCGGGCCCGGTGGAGACGGCGCCGCGGGTGAGCGCCCAGACGCGCGGCGCGGGCTCGGTCCCGGCGACGGCCTGGACGAGGGAAAGGGTGCGGAGCAGGCCGCGGTCGAGACCCGGGTGGTCGGTGGGGGCGTGATCGGCGGCGAGGAGGGAGACGATCCCGGCGACCTCGCCCGGATCACCCTCCGCGGGGCCGGCCGCGCCGGCGAGGGCCGCGGCCAGGTCGTCGCGGCCGACCTGGTCCGCACCCAGCACGACCGGGCGGACCCGGGCGCCGTGGGAGCGCAGGGCCGCCGCGACCTCCTCCTCGCCCGGCTCGCCGGCGCCGAGGACCAGCCAGGTGCCGGACAGCGTCGTCCCCGCCGGGCGGACCGGGCGCCACGCGATCCGGTACCGCCACGAGTCCACAGTGGACGCTTCGTCGCGGCGGGCGTGCCAGCCCGACAACGCGGGCAGCAGTTCGTCCAGGGCGGTCCGTTGCCGGTCGTCGAGGTCGAGCAGGCTCGTGAGCCCCGCCCGGTCGTCGCGGGCGATCGCCTGCCACAGCTCGTCGTCGGCCGGAGCCGCCGCCCCGGTTCCGGTTTCGCCGATCGCCCAGTAGTGCTCGTGCTGGAACGCGTACGTCGGCAAGTCGACTCGCCGGCCGCCGGTGAGGGTGTCCGCCCAGTCGACCGCGACCCCGCGCGTGTGGGCCTCGGCGAGCGACTTGAGGAACCGCGCCACCCCGCCGTCGTCGCGGCGCAGCGTGCCCAGCGCCGTGACCGGCACCCCCGCGGCCTCGGCCAGCTCGCCGATCGCCATGCCGAACACCGGGTGCGGGCTCGACTCCACGAACACCGAGTGGCCGTCGGCGACCGCGGCCCCCAGAGCCGCGGCGAACTCGACCGTGCCGCGCAGGTTGCGGCACCAGTATTCGCCGGTCAGCTCGGCCGGCTCGACCAGCCCGCCGGTCACCGTCGAATAGCACCGCACGCCGGTGGCCCGCGGGGAGACCGGCGCCAGCAGCTCGGCCAGCTCGGCCGCGATGCCGTCGACCTGCGGCGAGTGGGCGGCGAAGTCGACGCCGTCCAGCCGCCAGCGCATCAGCCCGGCCTTCGCCAGCCGGACCTCCAGCTCCGCCAGCGCGGCGGGCTCGCCGGACACGGTGACCGACCGCGGCCCGTTCACCGCGGCGACGGCGATCCGGTCGGCCAGGTCCCCGATCAGGGCGAGCACCTCGTCCCGGCCCGCGACGACCGACAGCATGGCGCCGTGTCCCGACAGGTGCTCGGCGATCAGCTTCGACCGCAGCGCCACCACGCGCGCACCGTCCTCGAGCGACAGGGCACCCGCGACGCACGCCGCGGCGATCTCGCCCTGCGAGTGCCCGATCACCGCGACCGGCTCGACACCGTGCGCGCGCCACAGCTCGGCCAGCGACACGAGCACGGCCCACAGCACGGGCTGGACGACGTCGACCCGGGTCAGGGAATCGTCGTGCAGCACGTCCGCGAGCGACCACCCGACGAAGGGCTCGAGCGCGGCGGCGCACTCGGCCATCCGCCCGGCGAACACCGGCGAGGTCGTCAGCAGCTCCCGGGCCATGCCGAGCCACTGCGAGTCCTGGCCCGGGAAGACGAACACCGGTGCGCCGGACCGTTTGGCCGTGCCCTGCACGAGCGCGGGGTCGGCGGTGCCCCCGGCGAGCGCGGCCAGGCCGCGGCGCAGGTCGGCGAGGTCCTCGCCGACCACCACGGCCCGCTGCTCGAACACCGCGCGGTGGCGGGCGAGCGTCCGGGCGACGTCGACCGGATGCTCGTCGGTCAGGAAATCCAGCAGCCGCGCCGCCTGTGCCTGCAGGGCGGGCGTGCTCTTGGCCGACAGCGGCCACCCCACCGGACCGGTGGACCCGGGTTCCGGGGCGGTTTCGGCCGCGGGTGCGGCCTCGATGATCGCGTGGGCGTTGGTGCCGCTGATGCCGAACGACGACACGCCGGCGCGGCGCGGGCGCCCGGTCTCCGGCCACGCCGCCGGCTCGCCGAGCAGCTCGATCGCCCCGGCCGACCAGTCGATCTTCGTGGACGGCTTGGCCACGTGCAGGGTGCGCGGCAGCACGCCGTGGCGCATCGCGTGCACCATCTTGATCAGGCTGGCGACGCCGGCGGCGGACTGGGTGTGCCCGATGTTGGACTTCACCGAGCCGACCAGCAGCGGGCGTTCGCGGTCGCGGCCGTAGGTGGCCTGCAGCGCCTGGGCCTCGATCGGGTCGCCGAGCGCGGTGCCGGTGCCGTGCGCGTCCACGGCGTCCACTTCGGACGGTGCCAGCCCGGCGTTGGCCAGCGCTTGGCGGATGACGCGCTGCTGCGACGGGCCGTTGGGCGCGGTGAGGCCGTTGGACGCGCCGTCGGAGTTGACCGCGGTCCCGCGCACGACGGCGAGAATCGGGTGCCCGTGGCGCTGGGCCTCGGACAGCCGTTCCAGCACGAGCATCCCGGCGCCTTCGGCGAGGGACATGCCGTCGCCTTCGTCGGAGAACGCCTTGCAGCGGCCGTCGAAGGCCAGCGCGCGCTGACGGCTGAACGCCACGAACGGGTCGGGCGAGGCCATCACCGTGACGCCGCCCGCGATGGCCAGCTCGGACTCGCCGGAGCGCAGCGACTGGCAGGCCAGGTGCAGCGCGACCAGCGACGACGAGCACGCCGTGTCGACGGTGACCGACGGCCCTTCGAAGCCGAACAGGTACGACAACCGTCCGGAAAGGACACTCGGGATGGTGCCGGTGACGAGGTGGCCTTCGGTGCCGTCGCCGGTCGCGACGCCGTAGTCCTGGAAGCTGGAGCCGACGAACACGCCGGTCCGGCTGCCCCGCACGGACGCCGGGTCGACGCCCGCGCGCTCGAACGCCTCCCACGACACTTCGAGCAGCAGCCGCTGCTGCGGATCCATCGACAGCGCCTCGCGGGGCGAGATGCCGAAGAATCCGGCGTCGAACTCGCCGGCGTTCTCGAGGAACCCGCCCAGCGTCGAGTAGGTCTTGCCGCCGCGTTCGGGATCGGGGTCGAACAGGCCGGCGGCGTCCCAGCCGCGGTCGCCGGGGAACGGCGAGATCGCGTCCACGCCCGCGGTGACCAGGTCCCAGAGCTGCTCGGGCGTGGCGACACCGCCGGGGAAGCGGCAGCCGATGCCGACGATGGCGATCGGCTCGTCGGTGGCGCCCGTCGCGGCGGCGACGGCCTCGGCGGTGCCCGAGCCGTCGATCTCGGTGCGCAGGAACGCGACCAGGCCGAGCGGGGTCGGGTGGTCGAACACGAGCGTCGCGGGCAGCGCGAGCCCGGTGGCGTCGGCGAGGCGGCGGCGGAGCTCGACGGCGGTCAGCGAGTCGAACCCGAGGTCGCGGAAGGCGCGTTCCTCGGCGACGGCGTCCGCGGTGCCGTGCCCGAGCACGGCGGCGGCCTCGGTGCGGACCAGGTCGAGCAGCGCGCGGTCGCGTTCGTCCCCGGACATCCCGGCGAACCGCGCGGCGAAGGCGCTGACCGCGGCCGTGACGGCGACGGGCTGCGCCTCGGCGAAGGCGTCGAACAGCCGGGAGGCGCGGGTGGCGGTGAAGACGGGCAGGAAGGTGTCCCAGGCGACGTCGGCGACGACGACGGCGGTGTCGTCGCGAACCAGGGCGCGTTCCAGCTCGGCGAGGGCGTGCCCGGCCGGCAGGAAGCCGAGCCCGCGGCGGCTCAGCTGGCGGGCGACGTGCTCGTCGGTGGCCATGCCCTCCTCGGCCCACGCGCCCCACGCGATGGCGGTCGCCGGACGACCGGTGCTCCGGCGGGCCTCGGCGAGGGCGTCGAGGTAGGCGTTCCCGGCGGCGTAGGCGGCCTGGCCACCGCTGCCCCAGACGCCGGCGACCGAGCCGAAGAGCAGGAAGAAGTCCAGGTCGTGGCCGGCGAGGAGGGTGTCGAGGTGCGCCGCGCCGGTCGTCTTGGCGGCCATGACGCGGGTGAGCCCGGCGAAGTCCGTCGTGTGGACGGGGTCCATCGCCTGCGCGACACCGGCGGTGTGCACGACACCGGTCAGGCCGGGGTGCTGCCGGAGCAGGGCTTCGACGGCGGCCCGGTCGCCGACGTCGACCGCGGCGATGGTGACGCGGACGCCGGCTTCGGTGAGTTCTTCGCGGAGGTTTCCGGCGCCCGGCGCGTCCGGGCCGCGGCGGCTGACGAGCACGAGGTGCTCGGCGCCGGCGTGCGCGAGCCACCGGGCGACGGACGCGCCGAGGGCGCCGGTGCCGCCGGTGACGAGGACGGTGCCGCGCGCGTGGAAGCGGCCGGCGGATTCGGTGGGCCGGTAGCGCGTGATGCGCCGGCCGAAGGCGCCTTGGGGCCGGAGGGCCACCTGGTCTTCGCCGCCGGTCCCGGCCAGCACGGCCGCGAGCCGCCGGCCGGCAGGCAGGTCGAGAGCGGCGGGCAGGTCGACCAGGCCGCCCCAGAGCGCGGGGTGTTCGAGCGCGACGGTCCGCCCGAAGCCCCAGATCCGCGCGGCGACGGGGTCGGGGCCGCGGTCGCCCGCCGTGGCGACGGCACCGGAGGTGAGGCACCAGAGGCGGGCTTCGAGGCCGGTGTCGGTGAGGGCCTGCACGAGGACGAGGAGGTCTTCGAGGCCGCGGTCACCGGAGGCGGGCAGGTGGATGACGCCTTCGACCGGCCCGGCCGCGGTCAGGGCCGCGGCAAGGACGGCACGGCCGGGGGCCGCGGCGGGCCCGCGCTCGGCCGGATCTGCGGCGAGGGCAGCGCGGCCCGGGCCCGCAGCGGGCCCGCGCTCGGCCGGATCCGCAGCGAGGGTGGCGCGGCCCGGACCCGCGGCGGGCCCGCGCTCGGCCGAATCCGCGGCGGGGGCAGCGCGGCCGGGGCCCGCGACAGACCCGCGCTCGGCCGCATCCACAGCGCGCGAGTCGCCGTCCCCCGCAGGGGTTTCCGCAGTCACAGCGTCCGCCGGCGCCGTCGCGAGGTCCGCGGTGGCGATGCGGGTCACCGTGGCACCGTGGGCGGTCAGCGCCGCCTCGACCTCCGCGCCTTCGTCCGCGCCCGTCGTCACCAGCAGCCAGCGGCCGCTCAGGGCCGGGGTCTCCGCGGTCCGGAACGGCGTCCACTCCACCCGGTACCGCCAGGACTTCGCCGTCTCCTCGGCCGCGCGGCGGTCGCGCCAGCCGGTCAGCGCCGGGAGCAGCGTCTCCAGTGACGACCGCTGCTCCTCCCCCAGGTCCAGCAACCCGGCCAGCTCCGTCGCGTCACCGCGGCCGATCGCCGCCCACAGCGGGCCCTCCGCCTGCTCCGAAGGCCGCGGCACCGGCGCCGCCCAGTAGTGCTCGCGCTGGAACGGGTACGTCGGCAGGTCCACCGTGCGGCCGCCGCCCAGGTACGCGCGCCAGTCCACCGCGCAGCCGCGTGTGTGCAACGCGGCCAGTGCGGTCACCGCCGCCTCCGCCTCCGGGCGGTCCTTGCGCAGCAGCGGCACCGTGCCCGGCCGGTCGAGCAGGGCCGAGAGCGTGCCGTCCGGTCCCAGTTCCAGGTACGTGGACGCGGTGTCCGCGACCGTCTCGGTGAAGCGGACCGTCGCCCGCACGTGCTCGACCCAGTACTCCGGTGAACACACCTCACCCGGGGAAACGAAGGGCAGGACCGGCGAAGAGAACCGCAACGACGAGACCACCGCGCGGAACGGCTCCAGCATCGGGTCCATCAGGTGCGAGTGGAACGCGTGCGACACCGACAGCCGCGTCGTCTTGCCGAAGCGGGCCGCGACCGCCAGCACCGCCTCTTCGGCACCCGAGAGCACCACCGACTCCGGCCCGTTCACGGCGGCCAGGTCGACCCCGTCCACCAGCACCGCGCGCACGTCCGCTTCGGACGCCCGGACCGCGACCATGGCCCCGCCGGGCGGCAGCGCCTCCATCAGCCGGGCGCGGGCCGACACCAGCGTGCAGGCATCCTCGAGCGACAGCACCCCGGAAACGTGCGCCGCCGCGATCTCGCCGACCGAATGCCCGGCGACGACGTCCGGGCGCACGCCCCACGACTCCAGCAGCCGGAACGCCGCCACGCCGAACGCGAACAGCGCCGGCTGCGCGTTCCCGGTCCGGTCCAGCGCGGCCGCGTCCGCACCCCGGACGACGTCGCGCAGGCCCGGGTCGCACCGGTCCAGGACGTCGCCGAACACGGAAGCGAACACCGGGAACCGCGCAGCCAGCTCCCGGCCCATGCCGAGCCGCTGCGCGCCCTGACCGGGGAAGACGAAGGCCAGGCCGCCACCGGCGGCCGTCCCCTGGACCACGCCCGGTGCCGGAGCGCCGGCCGCCAGCGACGCGAGGGCCGTCGGCACGTCCGGGCCGAGCAGCACGGCCCGGTGCTCGAACGCCGTCCGCGTCGTCGCCAGCGACCACGCGAGATCGCCCCGCGGGACGTCGAGCCGGGCCAGGTTCGCCGCCTGCGCGCGCAGGCCTTCCGCGGTCCGCGCCGAAAGCAGCAGCGGTGCGTCCTCGCGGGTTTCGGCGGGCGGCAGCGACACCTCCGGCGCGGCTTCCAGCACGACGTGCGCGTTGGTCCCGCTGATGCCGAACGACGAGACGCCCGCACGCCGCGGCCGGTCCGAAGCCGGCCACGGTGTCGCCGACGAAGCCAGCGCGACCGCGCCGGTCGTCCAGTCCACATGGGACGACGGCGTGCCCGCGTGCAGCGAAGCCGGCACCGTGCCGTGCGCCATCGCCAGGACCATCTTGATGATCCCGGCGACACCGGCCGCGGCCTGCGTGTGCCCGATGTTGGACTTCACCGAACCGAGCAGCAGCGGCGCCGGCCGGTCCTGCCCGTAGGTGGCCAGCAGCGCCTGGGCCTCGATCGGGTCGCCGAGGGTCGTGCCGGTGCCGTGCCCCTCGACGACGTCGACGTCCGCGCCGGCCAGCCCGGACGCCGCCAGCGCGGCGCGGATCACGCGCTGCTGCGACGGCCCGTTCGGTGCGGTCAGGCCGTTGGAGGCGCCGTCGGAGTTGATCGCCGAACCCCGCAGCACGGCGAGCACGCGGTGGCCGTGCCGGCGCGCGTCCGACATCCGCTCCAGCACCAGCACGGCGACGCCTTCGGACCAGCCGACGCCGTCGGCGTCGTCCGAATAGGACCGGCACCGGCCGTCGGGGGAAAGGCCGCGCTGGCGGGAGAATTCGACGAACGAGTTCGGGGTGGACATCACCGTCACGCCGCCAGCGAGGGCGAGCGAGCACTCCCCCGACCGCAGCGCGTGCGCCGCCCAGTGCAGCGCGACCAGCGACGACGAACACGCCGTGTCCACGGTGATCGCCGGGCCTTCGAGGCCGAGCGCGTAGGCGACCCGGCCGGACACGACGCTCGACGCCGTGCCGCTGCCCTGGAAGCCTTCGAAGTCACCGCCGGCCAGCACCAGGCCGTAGTCGTTGTACATCACGCCGGCGAACACCCCGGTCGCGCTGCCGCGCAGGGTCCGCGGGTCGATCCCGGCGCGCTCGATCGCCGTCCAGGACGCCTCCAGCAGCAGCCGCTGCTGCGGGTCCGTCGCCTCGGCTTCGCGCGGGCTCATGCCGAAGAACGCGGCGTCGAACTCGCCCGCGTCGTGCAGGAAGCCGCCCTCGCGGGTGTAGGACGTGCCGGCGTGGTCGGGGTCCGGGTGGTACAGCGCGCCGAGGTCCCAGCCGCGGTTGACCGGGAACGGCGACGTCGTGTCACGCCCCTGGGCCACCGCCGCCCACAGGTCTTCCGGCGAAGCGATGCCACCGGGGAACCGGCAGCTCATGCCGACGATGACGATCGGGTCGTCGGCGGCGGCCGCGATCCGGGTGACGGCCGGTCCCCCGGTCCCGGCGCCGAGCAGCCGGTCGCGGAGGTGGCCGGCGAGCGCGGCCGGGGTGGGGTAGTCGAACGCGGTCGTGGCCGGCAGCCGCAGGCCGGTGGCCGCATCGAGCCGGTTGCGCAGCTCGACGGCGGTCAGCGAATCGAAGCCGAGCTCGGCGAACGACCGCGCCGGGTCGACCGCGCCGGCGCCGGCGTGCCCGAGCACCGCGGCGACCTCGCGGCGCACCAGGTCGGCCACCCGCGCGGCGCGCCCGGCGTCGTCCAACGTGGCCAGCTGGTGGGCCAGCCGCCCGGCGCCC